>NZ_OY761810.1:1200000-2400000 GCF_963664915.1 uncultured Caproiciproducens sp. | reverse complement strand
TAAGGTTTTAAATTTGATATTTTTACGTTAGGATTGGAGTCTTAAAAATGAGAAAAACGAAAATCATATGTACTCTTGGCCCTGCGACAGATAATGGCGACGTACTTCGGCAGCTGATGCTTGCCGGCATGGATGTTGCCCGCCTGAATTTCTCACATCAGACCTCTGTGGAACAAAAGGTGCGTGCCGATACCGTTAAAAAACTGCGCAGCGAGCTGAAACTTCCCGTTGCGCTTCTGCTTGACACAAAAGGGCCTGAAATTCGCGTCAGAGACTTTAATCAGCCTAAAATTATATTAAAGGCAGGTGCCGGTTTCACGCTGACAAGCAGAGACATCATCGGTGATGAAACGGTCGCATCCATTACCTTTGAACACCTCCCGCTTGAGGTCTCTACCGGAGCAAGAATCTTAATTGATGATGGCTTGATTGAGCTTAAAGTGGAATCCTGCACCGAAACCGACATCAACTGCACAATCATCAACGGCGGTACTATTTCAGCCCACAAAGGAATTAATGTGCCGGGCATCAAGCTCTCTCTTCCTTTTATCAGCGACAAAGACAAGGAAGATATTGCCTTTGCCGTAAAGGAAGATTTCGACTTTATTGCCGCTTCCTTTACGCGAAGTGCAAAAGACATTATTGACCTGAGAACCGAGCTTGAAAAACACAACTGCCACAAAATCCGCATCATTGCAAAAATTGAAAATTCAGACGGCGTTGAAAATATAGACGATATTATTCGCGTATCGGATGGCATTATGGTCGCAAGAGGCGACCTTGGTGTTGAAATACCGCTTCAGGAAATTCCCGTTATTCAGAAACAACTGATTAAAAAAGCGTACAATGCCGGTCTGCAAGTGATTACGGCGACACAGATGCTTGACTCCATGATAAAAAATCCACGCCCGACCCGTGCGGAGGCAACGGACGTGGCAAACGCCATTTACGATGGGACAAGTGCCATCATGCTTTCCGGTGAAACAGCCGCCGGCGACTACCCGATTGCCGCGCTCAAAACCATGGCAACCATTGCAGAGCGCACGGAACGGGACATTGACTATAAAGGCCGTTTTGAAAAACGCGATTTTGCTGAACAGCCCAATGTCACCTCCGCTATCTCCCACGCAACCTGCACAACCGCGCAGGATCTCGGCGCGGTTGCGATCATCACAGTAACGAAATCCGGCAGAACGGCCCGGATGATTTCCAAATACCGCCCGGTATGCCCCATTATCAGCGGTACCACCGATTCTACCGTCCAGCGTCAGATGAATCTTTCCTGGGGGGTTGTCCCAATCATGGTAGACGAAAAAGTCAACACCGACGAACTGTTCAACCATGTAGTGGACGTTGCACGAAAAGATGGCCTTGTTAAAAACGGTGATTTGGTGGTCATTACCGCCGGTGTGCCGCTTGGCGTTTCCGGCACCACCAACCTTTTGAAGGTTCAGCTTGTCGGCGACGTGCTGGTGTCCGGCATGGGTGTTACCAAAGGCGCTGTATGCGGAAACCTGTGTGTCTGCACAAATGAAGAGGAAGCGTTAAAAAACTTTAAAGACGGCGACATTCTTGTGATTCCGCAGACCAGCAATAAAATTCTTCGGATCATTAAGAATGCGGCGGGCATTATTACAGAATTCGGCGGAATGAATTCACATGCCGCCATTGTAGGGCTCACCCTTGACAAGCCGGTAATTGTTGCGGCGGAAAATGCGGTTCAGATTTTAAAGAGCGGTACAACGGTCACGCTTGACGCGGCCCGCGGTATTGTTTTCAGCGGAATTGAAAAACACGCCGGCTGATTCTATACAAATTGCAAAAGCTGCCATCATCTTCGCCGGATATAAATAAATAATGCAATTCAATTGCTTTTTGAAATAAATACATTGAACACACAACAAGAGCATGGCACCGTGTTGAAACACCGTTGTCATGCTCTTGTTGTATTGTTTTATGATTACTTTGTTTCGTAGAACGCCTTAATTCCCTTGTAGGTCATATAAACGTCCAGTTTGGATACAATCTCGAATGGAGAATGCATGGAAAGAACGGGAACCCCGACATCCAAAACATCAACATTCAGATTCGCTATATACATAGCCACGGTTCCGCCGCCGCCGCCGTCTACCTTACCCAGCTCACCGATTTGCCAAAGCACATCGTTTTGTTCAAAAATATTCCGAATTTCAGCAACAAGCTCCGCAGTTGCTTCACTGGAGCCGCTCTTTCCTCTGGAACCGGTGTACTTCGACATACCGATCCCGTTGTTGATATAACAGGAATTGGTAGGCTCATAAGCGCTGGCGTAGTTTGGGTCAAACGCAGCCGTCACATCGGTAGAAAGGCACTTTGATTTGCTTAATACATGACGCGATTCCAGACCCTCGGCCTGCGCCATATCTGTGATAAAATAGCGCAAGAACTGGGAGTTTAAACCGGTGTTACCGTCGCTGCCGATCTCTTCCTTATCGGCCAAAACCGTAACTATGGTGCTTTCTGGGGTTCCCACATTCAAAATGGCCATCAGCGCCGGGTAGGCACAAACCCTGTCGTCATGACCGTATGCGCCAATCATGCTGCGGTCAAAACCAATATCGGAAGCTTTGAACGCAGGCACAAATTCGATGTCTGCGGATACAAAATCCTCTTCAGTCATGCCATATTTTTCATTTATAAACTTCATAGTATTTAATTTCACTAAATTTTCGCCCTCATCGGCTCTTACCGGGCGGCTGCCGGATATAATGTTCAGGTTTTCTCCTTCAATGGCTTTTGAGAGTTTTTTATCCATTTGCTCAGAACTCAGGTGCGGAAGCAGATCAGTCACACAAAATTGGGGCTCTCCCGCTTCCTCACCGATACGGATTTCAACGGAAACACCGTCTTTCCTAACTACAAGGCCGTGCATTGCAAGAGGAGTAGCGGTCCATTGATATTTCTTGATTCCGCCATAATAATGAGTTTTAAAGAATGCTATGTCATTATCCTCATACAGCGGATGGGGTTTTAAATCAAGCCTTGGTGAATCGATATGGGCAGCGGCGATGCGAACGCCGTTTTTACAGCCGTTTTTACCGATTACCGCAAGGACAATAGCTTTCCCGCGATTGTTATAATAAACTTTATCGCCTGCTGAATATTTTTTCGCAGGGTCAAAGGGTACAAATCCTGCTTCTTCAGCCGCTTTCAATGCGAAAACAACCACTTCACGCTCTGTTTTTGACACATCCAAAAACTTTTTATAATTTTCACAAAAGTCGTCGGCTATTTTTATGGTTTCATCCTCCATCTGAAAATAACCGTTTTTTCGGTTGACCAGAAGTTCTTCCGAAAGTTTTTTCAACTCGTCCTTGCCAATTTTTTTAACCATCAATATTTTCTCCTTTGCTGTTAAATTGATATAGTTTGCTGTAGTTATCATAATTCTTCAAAACGGCGACAACATAGTTTCTTGTTTCCTCGTAAGGTATATTGTCAAGCACGGCGCCGTCTTTAGAAATATTTGGATTTTTCAGCCACGCGTTCACCGTGCCGACTCCTGCATTGTAAGCACTCAGTGCAGTGGCTTTCTGACTATACTTTTCAAGCAGAATGGATAAGAGCTTGCAGCCGTAACGGATGTTAATTTCTGGCGTATAAAGGTCTTTTTCCGTAAATTCTGTATCGCTCTTCAATTTGGTCTGCACCCATGCAAAGGTATCCGGCGTCATCTGCATTAAACCGATTGCCCCCGCGTGTGACTGGGCGTCCGGATCAAAATTGCTCTCCGCCTTGATAACAGAATAAACAAGCGCGGGGTCAAGCCCGTTTGCCGTTGCCTCTTGTGCCACAAGATCCGTATATTGAAGAGGGTACGCTTTTTTCATAAAATAATCATACCCGCGGCTCAGAGCAAAATAGCCAAAAAGCAGCAGAATCGCGGCTGCCACACAGGCAAAAAAAACTTTCTTAAATACTTTCATGCATAATCTCCAATGATCTGCTCTAAAAGCTGATTCACTTTCACTTGGATATCGCTGAGGCTCATGGTACCGTCAAGCAAATACTGCGCACGTTCGTTATAATATGCATTTTCCCGCTGTGTACCCATACGCGCCCTGGCAAGTTCCGGAGAAATGGCATCACGGTTGACGATCCGGTACAGGCGGACTTCTGCCGGAGCGGTAACGGCGACGGAGGCGGTACAAAGTGAATCGGCTCCGCTTTCAAAAAGGAGCGGCGCGTCCAGAACAATAGCCTTTGCCCCACTTTTTCGATAAACCTCTATTTGCCGGACAACTTCCTGCTTAATAATCGGATGGGTAATCGCATTCAGCCGTTCCGCATTTTTTTTATTGGCAAACGCGCGCTGTGCCAACAGACCGCGGTTCAGACTGTTATCTTTCCCGACAATATCATTCCCAAATTCGATTTTTAAAGCCGCAAGACATTTTTCGTCCGCTATCGTTTGACGGGCAATCTGATCTGCATCAATAATAAGGCAGCCTGCATTTTTGAAAGCAGCGGCCACGGTTGATTTTCCGGCCCCCGTCGGACCTGTAAGACCGATTACCAATTTAGTCAAGATAAAGCACCTCAAATCCGGCCGCACGGATCAGACGGTTATAAACCGCAAGACCAACGCCTTTCGGTTCCGGGCAGCGTGCATAAACTGTTTTGGCATGAATTTCATCAAGCCGGCGCAAAGCGTCGAAAAGTTCGCGGGCCTGCTCGCTATAATTATCTTCCCCTCCGTAACAGACGGCCGGAACCGTCAGCTCCGAATCTTCCCCTCTGTAGCAGAGGGCAGCTGCGGCATCCCCGCTGTGGCTGTTTACATAATTTTTATATGCATCAAAACTGCCGTCGATGATAATTACGTTCGCTTTCGGCGAATAATGTTTATATTTCATGCCGGGTGAGGAAGCGCGTACCCCTTCTTTTAACGGGTTCAACACCGCACTGTCCATCTCAACCTCGCCAAGGACAGCGCGCAGCTGCTCCAGTGTAATGCCGCCCGGTCTTAATAGGCGCGCAGGGGCGGACGCAAGGGTAACGACCGTTGATTCAACACCGACTCCACAAGCGCCGCCATCTATTACAGCTTCTATTTTACCGTCCAAATCATTCAGAACGTGTTCCGCAGTCGTGGGACTTGGATGGCCTGAAAGATTGGCGGACGGCGCAGCAAGCGGGACACCGGCCGCGTCGATCAGCGCTCTTGCGGCCGGATGCGACGGAAATCGGACCGCAACCGTACTGAGGCCGGCACTCACCTCATTTGGTATTCTGTCCGATTTCGGCAGAATCATCGTCATAGGGCCGGGCCAGAACGCCTCGGCCAGCTTTTTGGCCTCGGGCGGCACCTCTTGAACCAGCTGATAAATCTGGTCAAATTCTGAAATATGTACGATTAAAGGATTGTCCATGGGCCTGCCTTTTGCAGCAAAGATTGCCGCGACGGCTTTCCCGTTCAGCGCGTTGGCGGCAAGTCCGTAAACCGTTTCCGTGGGTATGCCAACCAAACCGCCGTCCCTGATAATTTGTGCGGCAGTCTGAATATCTTCCTGATTGTTTGCGTTTAGTCTTAAGGTTTGCATTGATCAATCTCTCTCTTCTGACTGGTTGTCAATGGTATTTTGAAGCTTTGCGGCTCTGTCTGCCGTAATTAAAGCATCGATGATTTCATCAAGATTTCCATTTAAAATATCATCGAGGCGATAAATGGTAAGACCGATACGGTGATCGGTCATGCGCCCCTGCGGATAGTTGTAAGTGCGTATCCGCTCGGAACGGTCGCCGGTTCCCACCTGTGACCGGCGATCGGACGCGATCTTCTCGTCGTGTTCCTGAAGCTTCGCCTCATATAATCTGGAACGAAGAACTTTCATTGCCTTGTCTTTATTTTTGTACTGGCTCCGCTCATCCTGACACTCAACCACCGTACCGGTGGGCAGATGGGTAATTCGGATGGCGGATGATGTTTTATTGATATGCTGTCCGCCCGCCCCGCTGGAACGAAACGTATCAATCTGCAAATCCTTTGGATTGATTTCGAGTTCCACCTCGTCCGCCTCCGGCAAAACCGCAACGGTTGCGGTGGACGTGTGCACCCTCCCCTGGGTTTCGGTTTCAGGCACACGCTGAACACGGTGAACGCCGCTTTCATATTTCAAGCGGGAATACGCACCGTCGCCGGTTATCATAAAGCTGATTTCTTTGAAGCCGCCGAGCTCTGTTTCACTGGCATTCAGTATTTCCGACTGCCATCCCCTTATTACCGCATACATGCTGTACATGCGGAAAAGCACGGACGAAAACAAGGCGGCTTCATCGCCGCCGGCGCCGCCGCGAATTTCAACAATAACATTTCGGTCATCATTGGGGTCCCGCGGCAAAAGCAGGATTTTCAATTCCTCGGAGGTTCGTTCGATATCGGCCTTTGCGGTCTGAAACTCCTCATCGGCCATTTCTTTTAAATCTTTATCAATGCCGCTTTCGTCCAAAAGCTCCCTTGCATCCGACATGGTGCGGACCGCGTTTGCATATTCCCGGTATTTCTCAACAATCGGGGTAATATTTCTATATTCTTTCATCAGTACCGTATACATTGCCTGATTGGACAGAACCGACGGGTCATAAAGCTTCTGGTTGAGCTCCTCATACCGTTTTTCAAAAACTTCTAAATTTTCAAACATGATAATTCTCCTTTATTATATTTCTAAAAAATAAAGGAGCTACAACTCGTGCTGCGGTTCTTCCCTGATGATTTTCTTAATATTCTTTTCGCACTTTAATCTTGGTACCATGATTTCGTGTCCACAGGAGGTGCAGCGAATTTTAAAATCCATGCCGGAACGCAGAACAAGAAAGGTTTTACTTCCGCATGGATGTGCTTTTTTCATTTGTAAAATATCACCTGGCCTGACATCCATGTTAAGCACCTCGCTTTCCTAAATCAGTTTCTTTAGAACATATATGTTATAGTATATCACTAAAATAGCATAACCTACAATATATTTTTCATATTTGCTTGCCTGCACGCTTTGAAAAAGGTTATAATTTACTTATGATATTGAATAAAGGACGTGATAGTATGTCCACGAAAGATGAAATACTAAAATATCTGCAAAAGAACAATCATTACGTGTCCGGTGAGGAACTCAGTAAGCAATTGCTTGTTTCCCGTACCGCGATCTGGAAAAACATCAACACGCTGAGGAGCTGCGGCTATGAAATTGATTCTATGACAAACCGCGGCTATATACTTGTGTCCTCTCCCGACATAATAACGCCGGAATTAATCGCCTCCGGTTTACAAACAAAATCTTTAGCAAAAAAAGTCTTTTGCTACGGCAGCATTGATTCCACAAACGAAGAAGCAAAGCGACAGGCGCTTGCCGATGCGCCTGACGGCAGTCTGTTTATTGCGGAGCAGCAGGTCGGCGGCAAGGGTCGCCTTGGCCGGGTTTTCAGTTCGCCTTCCGGAATGGGGCTTTGGTTTTCCGTTCTGTTGCGGTCAAGCCAGCTGCCTTTACAGGTAACAAATATCACGCTGCTGGCCGGACTTGCCGTGTGCCGCGCGATTCGAAGCCTGACAAATGTTCCGGCCTTGATAAAATGGCCAAACGATGTTGTAATCGATGGAAAGAAGGTCTGCGGCATTCTCACCGAAATGGCTGCGGAGATAGATCGGATTGAATATGTGATCGTCGGCATTGGCGTGAATGTGAATACGGAAAGTTTCCCGAGCGATCTGTCTGTAAAGGCAACCTCCTTGCGTATTGAATGTGATCACCCGATTCTTCGTGTGCCGCTGCTTCAGGAGATTCTGCGTGAATTTGAAAAGATCCTGAACGATTATCCTTTCGATCCGGAGGCAAGCCTTGCCGAATACAAAGCGCTCTGTGTTACCTTAACCCGAAAAGTTGGATTTTCACGAAACAATGAACAGGTCACCGCAACCGCAGTGGATATCTCCCCCGGCGGAGAACTGATCGTGCAATGTGAAAATGGCGAGCTGATACCGATCAATGCCGGTGAAGTCACCGTTCAGGGAATATACGGGCAAAAATAAAACAGGCTCGCTGCTTTTCATGGCAGCGAGCTTTTTCGTGTATTATTTCTTTTTAAAGCCATCCTTCAACGATACGCAGCGATTAAACACCAAATGCTCCGGTGTGCTGTCGCGATTGTCCAAGCAGAAATAGCCCTGGCGCATGAACTGATAAGATTTTTCGTCTTTTACCTGAGCAATGGATGGTTCCACCTTGCAGGTTGTCAAAACTTTGAGGGAATCCGGGTTAAGCTGAGTAAGGAAGTCTCCCGCTTCCGGATCCGGCACGGTAAACAGACTGTCATAAAGGCGAACCTCCGCGTCTGCGGCAGTTTTTGCGTCAACCCAGTGAATGGTTCCCTTGATTTTTCTGCCGTCCGGTGTATTGCCTCCGCGTGTCTGCGGGTCGTACGCCGCGTAGACCTCGGTCACATTGCCGTCGGCATCCTTTTTACAGCCGGTACAGCGAATGATATACGTCGTTTTCAAACGTACTTCATTGCCCGGGAAAAGTCGGAAGTAGCCCTTCACCGGCTCTTCCGTAAAGTCTTCTCTCTCTATCCAGAGTTCACGTGAGAAAGAAACGGTTCTTGTCCCATCTTCGGGGCGCTCCGGATTGTTCTCGACTTCAAAATCTTCTGTTTGACTTTCCGGATAATTTGTCAATATCAATTTTACCGGATTCAATACTGCCATCGTACGCTGTGCATTCTGGTTCAAATCCTCACGCAGGCAATGCTCCAGAAAGCTGTATTCAACGGTGCTGTTGACTTTCGCAACGCCGATTCTCTCACAAAAATTACGAATGGACGCCGGAGTATAACCCCTGCGGCGCAGCCCGCAGAGCGTCGGCATGCGGGGGTCATCCCACCCGCTGACATAATTGTTTTCAACGAGTAGGCGAAGCTTGCGCTTGCTCATCACGGTATTGTTGATTCCCAGACGGGCAAATTCAATCTGCCTCGGCTTGGCCGGCAGGCCAATGTGGTTGATGACCCAGTCGTAAAGCGGCCTGTGATCTTCAAATTCCAATGAACAGAGCGAGTGTGTGATTCCTTCGAGCGCGTCTTCAATCGGATGCGCAAAATCGTACATAGGATAGATACACCATGTGTCCCCCGTACGGTGATGTACCATGTGATTAATACGGTAAATGACCGGATCACGCATATTGAAATTACCGGATGCCAAATCAATTTTAACCCGCAGGGTCATCTTTCCGTCTTCAAATTCCCCGTTTTTCATACGTTCAAACAAGTTCAGGCTTTCTTCAACCAGCCTGTCCCGGTAAGGACTGACCGCTGGTTTTGTTAAATCTCCCCTGTTCTCCCTCATTTCATCCGGAGTCAGTTCACAAACATAGGCAAGGTTCTCCTGAATCAGCTTTACCGCAAATTCGTACATTTTCGGGAAATAATCTGACGCATAGTAAAAGCGGTCGTCCCAGGTAAAGCCGAGCCACCGGATATCATTTTGAATCGCATCAACGTACTCTGTGTCTTCCTTTGTCGGGTTGGTATCATCCATGCGCAGGTTGCACATGCCGCCAAACTTCTCAGCGGTGCCAAAGTCAATGCAAATCGCCTTCGCGTGGCCGATATGCAGGTATCCATTTGGTTCTGGCGGGAAGCGGGTGTGTACCTTTTTTCCCTCAAATTTTCCCTGCGGAGCGATATCCTCTTCTATAAAAGTATGGATAAAATTTCCAGAAGCTTCGGCTTCACCGGTATTGATCATTTCGTCACTCATTTTATATTCGCTCCTTATGCCTGTAATTTTTCAAGACCGATATGAAGCCGCCGAATGGATTCCTGTTTGCCAAGAATCGCGAGAATTTCCATTGCTCCGCCCGGGGTTACTGTCATTCCGGCAGCGGCGATGCGCACAGGCCAAAGCAGAGTCCCATTTTTCACTTCAAGCTTTTGGGCAAGTGCAATCAACGCGTCATGAAGTTTGTCCACCGACCATTCATCTATTTTTTCAAGCTCAGCAATTGACTCTTTCAGCATTTGGGCCGAATTTTCGAGGTTTGTCTTACTCTTCTTATTGATAAAGAAATCGGCAGAATACTCCGGCAGCTCTTTGAAAAACGAAATCATTTCGGGAATTTGTGTGAATTTGGTCACACGCGGCTGTAAAATGGATGCCAGAACCTGCCAGTTCAGCACTGTATCCGGAAAAACCTCCCGGAAGTACGGCATTGAACACTCGATAAAATTCTCATCTGACATGGCACGGATAAATTCGCCGTTAAACCATGTTAGTTTATCATAGTCAAATACAGCGGGCGATTTGCTGATGCCGTCAATGGAGAAATTCTCAACCAGCTCCTGCAGTGTGAACAGTTCGCGGTTGTCTTTGGGGCACCACCCTAAAAGTGCTATGTAATTTACGATTGTCTGCGGCAGATATCCTTCCTTGATTAAATCCTCGAATCCGGTCGAACCGTGGCGTTTCGAAAGCTTGCTGACGCTGCCATCTTCGTTTTTTCCCATAATTAAGGGCAAATGGACATAAGTCGGTACTTCCCAGCCAAAAGCCTGATAAAGTAAATTATACTTTGGCGTAGAAGTCAAATACTCGCAGCCCCTGACGACATGCGTAATATTCATCAAATGATCGTCAATGACATTCGCAAAATTATAAGTCGGGTATCCGTCAGACTTTATTAAAATCTGATCCTCCAGCTCCCTGTTTTCAATTGTAATGGAACCATACACAACATCGTCAAAAGTCGTGGAGCCCTCAATCGGCATCCTCTGGCGAATAACATAGGGTATGCCTGCATTAAGCAGTGTATTGACTTCCTCTTTGGGCAAATCACGGCAGTGGCGGTCGTATCCTCCCGAAAAGGTTCCGTCCTCTTTATTCTCATGCAGGGCATCCAAACGCTCTTTTGTACAGAAGCAATAATATGCCTTGCCCTCTTTTACAAGCTGCTCCGCATACGGTTTATAAATGCTCTTGCGTTCACTTTGCACATAAGGGCCGTATTCGCCGCCGACATCCGGACCTTCATCGTGTTTCAGGCCAACTTTACCAAGAGTATTGTAGATTACGCCAACAGCGCCCTCTACAAGTCTTTCCTGATCAGTATCTTCGATACGCAGTACAAAAGTACCGCCAAGCGATTTCGCTATTAAATATTCATACAAAGCCGTCCGAAGATTTCCGACGTGCATAAAGCCTGTCGGACTGGGTGCGAACCTTGTTCTAACTGTTTTTTGCTGCATTGATAGACCCCTCTCGTTGTTATAAAATTAAAAACAGATCTCAATTAGATAATTATACCAAATTCGAGGGTAATATTCAATGAGAAGCAGTTTGATTCTTATTTAAATAGTCAACATATTCCTCAAGGCACATATTCAGTTCTTTCATTTTCTTCGCATGCTCAACCCCAACATAGCGGAAATGCCATGTTTCATATTTGATGTGCGTAATATCCTGCTTGTCCTCCGGAAAGCGGAGCACAAAGCCATAGTCCTGCGCATGCTCCAAAAGCCAGCTGGATTCTTTGGTACCGCCAAAATTTTCAAGCACTCCGTTCAAATCAATAGCAAGTCCCGTAATGTGTTCGCTGGTACCCGGCGGTGCAACAGATTTTGCAGCTTTGCTAACCGCTTCGTCATAACTGATTCCGGTTTTGTAGAAAGTCTCAATTTCTTCCGTATAAAGCTTCTGTTGTTTATCGTCGCTTCGATAACCCGAAGAAATCCAAAGCTGTATGTGATCCTTTAACGCGGCGTCATGCATTTCTTGATACGGCTCCACAAGTCTTGAATCTATATCTACATTAAACTGATGTATGATGTGATGTTCAAAAGTACTCGGAAGCTCATGATTATAGTTTACTAAAACAAGCTGCCAGTCATCCGACTGCTTGATTGGCTGATCTTCAGATTGCTTCGTTTTATCAGAACTTGACTGCACAGCGGCTGTCTGTGTACTATTGCTGCTTACTGCCGCGACTTCAGTCTTTTTTGTATCTGCGTGTTCAAACGCCATTACAAAAACCGCAGTGGTTGCAGCCATAAGAGCAAGTTCAATTAATATGACAGCAAATGCCGAAATTAATTTTTTGACTTTATTTTTTCCTTGATACATCCTATCACCACCTGTCAATTTAATCATATTTATTATAATACAAATCCAACCAAAAATGCATCATCCTTTTTTGTCAATTACAATTGAGTGTGCGTATAATATAATATTTGAATTAAAGAGATGATGCCTTATGAACAACCATTATCCGTTTAAACTGCTGCCTCTTCCTTATGAATACAATGCGCTTGAACCGTATATTGACGCACAAACAGTCGAACTCCACCATGACAAACATCTGAAAGCTTATGTTGATCATTTGAATGCAGCCCTGAAGCCATATCCTCAATTCCAGCAAATGACTCTTGAGCAGCTCATTATACACGCAAGCCGGCTTCCCGAATGCATTCAAACCGAAGTAATCAATAACGCCGGCGGTGTTTACAATCATAATTTCTATTTTGATATTATGGGGAACACGAACAACGAGCCGTACACGCAAATGCAGAATGCAATTGAAAAAACTTTTGGAACCTTCGGTAATTTTAAAGCACAGTTAAAGCAGGCCGCAGTCAATCGTTTTGGCTCGGGATATGCTTGGTTGGCCGCAAATCAATGCGGGGAGTTAAAAATCCTTTCTACCGCAAATCAGGACACCCTTTTGAAAACCTGTCTGGCGCCGATCCTATTAATCGATGTTTGGGAACATTCATATTATTTAAAGTATAAAAACCTTAGAGCCGACTATGCTGAAAACTGGTTTAATGTAATTGATTGGGCCAAAGTAGAAAACAATTTTCAAAAAGGCTGAAATAATATGAACAACTGTTTCGGTGAAAAACTCACGGCACTTTCCGCTGCCATCGCAATACAGATCTCTCAATACACAAACGATGAAGACTTGGTTGTATTAGGCGCTCTGTTCACAACGATTGGTGATCAACTATCCTTATTGGCCGCCGTAAATGCGTCATGCAGTCCCGATAATAAAAAAAACGGCAATGAAAAGCAATAAAGCAGCAGTGCATGAATAGTGTAGCCGGTAAGGTCAATAACACCTTACCGGCTACACTGTATTTCCTACGCTTTTCAGTAGTTTTGCTTTGTAATGAGTTCAAGCACTCCTACCGGTACGACCTCCACAAACGGAAGAAGCTGTTGCCTCTGTATCCCTATATTAAGATATATGGTTTTATTCTCCGCACTCATCAGCATGCTGGTGCTCATGGCAAACAGAGCCTGTTGATTTCAGTGTTCCCTGTAAATAGCTGTTAACAGCCGTCTCGGCATCGCCGGAGGCTCCGGTGACCACTTCAATCCCTTTTTCATTGAAAATATCAACAGCACCGCCACCCATGCCACCGGAAATAATGACCTTTACGCCCTTGTCATTCAGAAAATTCGGTAAAAAGCCCGGCTTATGTCCGGGATTAGGAATGAATTCACTGCTTGTAATCCGCTTGTTTTCTGTCTCAAATATAGCAAATCCCTCACAATGACCGAAATGTTCCGTTACCATTTTACCTTCACTTGCAACTGCGATTTTCATAATTCATTTTCTCCTTTTAAATTTAATAATTTTAAAATTGACTTAATATAGAATGAACATCTGGAACAATACTTGAATTATCTGATATATGATTTTAAATCGTTCCAAATGGAAACCACTGCTTTCCCAGCAGGACTATCGGGATAGCAGGCAATACTTTGGCTCTGATTTACCGCTTTCACGACCGTATCATCAAACGGTATTTTCCCAATCACAGGAATATCAAGTCCACTGCAATAGTTTTCAATGTCTTTGGTATTGCCTATGTTCACATCGAACTTGTTGATGCAAACAGCACAGTTTACACCAAAATGTTGTGTTGTTTCAAGGATCCTTTTCATATCATGCATGCCCGATATGGTTGGTTCTGCCACAATGAGAACCATATCCACACCACTGATTGAAGCGATGACCGGGCATCCGATTCCGGGGGAACCGTCAATGATGGCCAAATCCTCATGCGGAGCTTCCTGCAAAAGCTGCCGTTTCACTGCCGTAACCAATTTGCCTGAAGCACCGCTTCCCATTTTCAGTTGGGCGGTTGAGAAAACGGTTTCTTCCGATTTGTAGAGCGTTAAGTTTCCGGACACATAGTTGGAAAGTTGAATGGCGTGAACCGGACACAGTTCAACGCAAACTCCGCAGCCTTCACATTCAAAGACATCCACGCTGGCGTTTTTTATTGCTCCAAAGTGACAGTTTTGTTCGCAGAATCCACAATTCAAGCATTTTGATTGGTCGATTACCGCTTTTCCCAATCCATAATACTCTTTTTTCATCGGGGCAGAGTTTTGTGTAAGCACCAAATGAAGATTGGGAGCGTCTACATCACAGTCTGCAAAAGCATGGCATTCACTCAGCTTGACAAGCGCGCCGGCAATTGTGGTTTTCCCTGTTCCACCTTTGCCGCTGAGAATCAGAAGCTGTTTCACGATGCGGCCTCCTTTGTGATACCTTCCAGCAGTTTTTTAAAAAGCACCTGATACCGCCTGTCTTCCCGTACTGCGATCAGTCCTTTTGAATTGAGGCTGCCCAGTTCCTCATCAAAAGAAATTTTTGCAAGGACATGAATTTGATTATCTGTACAGAACTGTTCGGCCGGATTTTCTTCGGGCAGACATTTGTTGAGTACCACGCCAAACGGCTTTTTGAACAGTTTCACAAGATCATAAGCCATCGCCAGATTATGAACACCAAATAATGTCGGTTCAGCAACCAACAGGCAAAAGTCAGCTTTACGGATACTCTCCATTACAATACAGGCGCTGCCGGGCGGACAATCAATAATCGTGGTATCCGCGTCGGGCAGCCTCTGTATCAAACCTTTTATAATCGGCACGCCGGATTCTTCTCCTGTGTTAAGGCAGCCGGTTAAAGTTGATACACTGCCGGACTGTCCTTCTTCAATTTCGCCGATTTTTCTTTCGCTTTTAACCAACGCCTTTGCAGGGCACAAAAGGATACAGCCGCCGCAGGAATGGCACACCTCTGGAAAAACTATCAGTTGATTAAGAACATAAGCAAGTGCGTTGTATTTACAGAAATTTACGCATCGCTTGCAGCCCAAGCACTGATTTGCTATTAATCCAGGTATCGTAACCGTGACGGGAGTTCGATTGCTAATCACAGGCTTCAAAAACAAATATCCGTTTGGCTCCTCCACATCGCAATCTACATAAACGGCCCTTTCAGCGGCGCAGGCAAGATTTACGGAAACAAAGGTTTTTCCAGTCCCGCCTTTCCCGCTGAGTACGGCTACCCTCATTTTTGTACCCCTCCGTGGTTATGAAATCCCGCATGAATTTCGGTCAGCGGCGACAATGCCCCGCTTTTGAACTTTGCAATATTGTCTTCCGCAGAACCGTCCTGTGCTTTATACATTTTAATTCCGGCAGCATTCAGTACCTGTGCAGCATTTTCCCCGCAGCGGTAAGTAATCAAAGTTTCAGTTCCGCTGTCCACAATGAACTGTGCCGCCTTAATGCCCGCACCACCCTCGCTTTCGGCGGCGGGATTGGTAGAAAATTCATGTTCGCCGCTTTCCGTATCGAACAATACAAACAGGGGGGTGCGCCCAAAGGATGGGCAGACAGGCGCGCTTAATGACTGGGTTTCCACGGGAATCATCAGCTTCATTTTACATTCCTCCATATTACTTTTATTTTCTATTATTTTTTCCATGATCTCAGCCGCACATCCTACCAATTCGGCACAAGGACGTTTTTTATAGTATTCTGTTGTCCTTAGTTCCGGAATAGGACTGTCTGGACCGGCACTTAAACCCAACAATTCTCTGGATACAATCGATCTGTTTTCTGCTTTGAATTGGGCCGCGAGTTCCTGTATTAGTTTATAATGTTCCGTCTTTGCTTTGTTGTCCTTCGGGTCGCTGTATCCATATTTCAATCCCGCTACCATAAACATGCCGCTGACTGCCCCGCAAACTTCGCGGAGTCTTCCCATACCGCCGCCGAAAGAAGATGATATTTTTAAGGCGGTTTCAAAATTGATATCCAATTCTTCGCAAAAAGCGGCGACGACTGACTATGAGCAGTTATACCCCTGCTTAAACAGTTCCATTGCCCGCTGTGAATGGTTACTCAAATGACCCCTCCGTTTTCGCACACATCGTTTCAAGCTTTTGCGCGGCATCAACTAAATAGTCGTTGCTGAACCGTTCAAATTCACCTTTGTCAACAAGCTGTGCCATAACCGGGTCAATCGGCAGGCGGCCTAAGACGTCTAAGCCTAAATTTTGCGCCGTTTCAGACAATTTGCTTTCTCCAAATATTTTAATCTCTTTTCCACAGTCCGGGCATTTAACATAGCTCATATTTTCCACAATTCCCAAAACAGGAATGTTCATCTGTTTTGCCATGTTATACGCCTTTTTTACAATCATGGAAACAAGCTCTTGGGGTGATGTCACGATCACAATCCCATCCAGCGGAATGGATTGAAATACCGTAAGCGGTACGTCACCTGTTCCCGGCGGCATATCGATAAACATAAAATCCAAGTCGCCCCATAATACATCAGTCCAAAACTGTTTGACAACGCCTGCAAGCAATGGTCCCCTCCAGATAACCGGCTCTTCCGCATTTTCTAACAGCAAATTAATGGACATGACCCGAATGTCATTATGTGTGCGCTCCGGAAAAATGCCCATTTCATTCGACTGCGCTTTTCTGGTGATACCAAACATTTTTGGGATGGAAGGGCCCGTGATGTCAGCATCCAAAATTCCTACGTTATATCCTTTTCTGTTCATCAGAATAGAAAGCATAGCGGTAACCAAGGATTTTCCAACACCGCCCTTACCGCTAACGACCCCGATCACTTTTTAGATTGAATTAAACTCATGCGTTTTCTCCAAAAAGCTTTCCGGATTTTTTTCACAGCCGTCACAGCATTCTTCGCTGCATCCGCTGTCTGAACAGGCTTTCTGATTATCAGGCATATTTTTCAACTCCAAATTTTATTGTATATAATCAATTTATACTACTCCGCAAAAGAACATTTCGTAAGCCATTGACTATCAAAGAAAGTTAATTTGAGAAAAATCGATGTTCCCCTCATGGTCAACTAATTTTGCATCGGCATGAACATATTCAATCTTTCCGATAAACATCTCATGTGAACCCATAACAATGGAATCGACCACTTTACATTCAATATTCACAGGGCAGTCCGGCAGGATGGGAGCGTTTACTTTTTCGCCTTTCTTCAGCGCGACATTCATCACTGCAAGCTTATCTTCATCCCGTTTGCTGTGGCTTCCCAGATAATCAAAAGTTTTTTGATAATTTTTATCCACAAGGTTCACTACAAAGCATCCTGATTCTTTAATCATTTGATAGGAATATCTTGTCGGGACAATACCAACCATGACCATTGGCGGATCATAACTGCAATTACCGCAATAACCTACTGCAAGTACATTATTTTCACCATTTAATCCCCGGCAGGAGACTAGCACCTTAGGCATAGGCTGTAGACAGGATTTCATATTCGCTGTGCTTTTTTCCATTTCATAACACTCCTTTTATTGTTTCTGTGTCAAGGCAATTATGGTCTTATGCTCATAATTTATATTTTAGTACAGTTATGAGCATATGTCAATATTACTGTTTAAAATAAATAAAAACAGGTTGTCTATTCTTCATTCCCGCCATACCGCCAGCAATTTCTTCGGCAAAACTTGCCTTTGCAGTTCTGCCCGCAGGTAACTTTCATGGAACCACAAGAGGGACACGAATACTCTCCGTTTTTTATGGACTCAAGATTCTCATAACTTTCCATCCATTCCTTACCGCAGTCAAGACATTTTACCGGACAAATATTGCGTGTAAAATTACCACCTTCTATGTGAATTGTTTTTCCGTTTATGAGACTATCTGCAATTTTTTCTCTTGCGCTTAAAAGGATACGCTGAAAAGTCGGACGGGACACCTCCATTTTTTCGGCGCATTCTCCCTGCTCCAGACCCACTAAATCCTTAAGACGTATCGCTTCCAGTTCTTCCAGCTTCAACACGTTTTCAGGCACCTCTGCAACATCCGTTTCCGATGGGATAAAGTAGGGAATCGTAGGAATATTCTCAATTTTTCTCCATTTAGTCGGTCTTGCCAAATTATATCAACTCCATTTCTCTTGTTTGATCTATCATACTTCCATTATACTTAAAAACATATTGGTTTAAATCAACACCCAGCTTTTGGGATATCACAGGGCATTTCGCTTTCAGAAGAAAAAATATTTGTCTCCCATTATCCGAAAGAGCTTCAAAATTACCCTGTCCCTTGCTGATTATAATATCTGCGCTGTTGAATATAATTAAAAATTCCGTGCTGCACTCGTCAAGAATGGTCCCCGGCGCATTGCATCCTGTAGATACAATTTTTGCGAAATCAGCCAATCCTGAAGCATACGCGTCTTCGATCGTTGCATCATTGATGATCGGTCCGCTTCTAACTGCGTATGTAATATCAAACTGGGAAAGGCGCCCCATTAACACCCGGTCAAACACGGTTTCACCGGCATTATCGCCAATGATCAGAAGCTTTTTAGCTGTTTTCAGCTTGTCTTCAAAGGATTCAAGGTCGCATATAGAAAACTCTGCTTCCAGTTCTTTTTCGATACAGTCTTCCATATTTACGTTATTATTGATTGCAGAATCAATAATATTTCCTGTGGCCGCTATTTTCAGCGCCCAGTATAGACTGTTTTGCTTCTTTTTCAAAAAGCGTTCAAGCATGGGATAAGCCCTTTTTGCCGTACCGATATCCCTGTTTTTGATCTGTGCATAAGGATCTTCAACGCAAGCGTGCTTTTTTACCGCTTGATGCATCGCTTTACACAAATCGGGCGAGCATTTATACTCCTTATGATGTGAAAGAATCTTAATGGAATCTTCCATTATCTTTTCCTGTAAATGAAGCTGGTCCGTCGCCATTCGAGATGCTTCAAGCGTCTGGCGAAGCATGCAGGGTAAGCAATCAAGAAATATTTCCATGGAATCCCCTCTTTTATACAGATTACACCGGTGGATGTAATCTGTTTATTTTTTCGGATATCTAACTGAGAGCCACTTAATCCGGAATTATTGGCATATACAAGCCTATGGAGTATAAATGCCCATAACTATAATAACTCAGTTATGGGCATAAGACAATAACTAAATTTAAAAACAATTATTTTTATAACTATTATTTTTCACGCCGAAGCGTCTATGTGATTTAATCACAGATTAAGATATATTGAATTGCTATAATAAACTCATACTATGTAAATCCGTAATATTACTAACGAATGGCAAGCAGCCGGACGCTAGTGATTGAATCTTGTAGCGTGATGAAATAATACGATCAGAGAAAGGGTGACGGCATGGATTATCTCATTTCATTTTTGGAAGGAATCATCACCTTCATTTCTCCCTGTCTGCTGCCGATGCTGCCCATCTATATTTCATATTTTGCAGGGCAAAACAATGTGGGCAAAAAGAAAACAACAGCTGTCACAAATTCCATAGGCTTTGTCGTGGGTTTCACCCTTGTGTTCGTCACGCTGGGAGCGTTTGCGGGAGGGGTTGGCAGCTTTTTAAGGGAATACAGTGCAGCTGTAAATATTGTGTCTGGCATTATTGTTATCCTTTTCGGACTGAATTTCATGGAGATTATACGGGTTCCGTTTCTCAACACGAATCGGCAGTTAAAAATGAAAACGATGAATGCAGGCTTTTTATCCTCTGTATTATTCGGTGTGATATTTTCAATTGGTTGGACTCCTTGTGTGGGCGCGTTTTTAGGCTCTGCTTTAATGCTTGCCGCCTCAAGCGGCGAAAGCATGAAGGGAATTGTAATGCTTTTTTTCTTTTCACTTGGACTTGGCATTCCTTTTATTGCAAGCGCTGTTTTAATTGATCGGTTAAAATCCACGTTTGATTTTATCAAGAGAAACTATCGCGTAATCAATTTGATTTCGGGTGGACTGCTTGTTGTAGTAGGTCTTTTGATGGCAACAGGGCTGATGGGATATTTTCTATCCCTGCTCACTTTTTAGGAGGATAACTTATGAATACAAAGAGAAAAACAATTTTAGGCATTATTCTATTTGCAGTATTTCTGGGCATTGCTTATTTTGCATATGATGCTTTATCAAACAATTATAAGCCGAATCAAGCAGCACAGAGTGTAAGCAATACTTCTTTACAAGAGAGCAAAAAAACTCCGGCGCCGGATTTTACGGTTTTTGATGCAAAGGGAAACAAGGTCAAATTATCCGATTTTAAGGGAAAGCCTGTTGTACTAAACTTCTGGGCATCATGGTGTCCGCCGTGCAAAGCGGAATTGCCGCATTTTAACGAAGTATATACAGACGAAAAAAATGACGTTGTATTTATGATGGTAGACTTGGTCGATGGTCAACGCGAAACTCAGGAAAACGGGAAAAAGCATGTCGAAGAGCAAGGGTATGATTTCCCGGTATATTTCGATAATTTCGATAACAAGCAGCAAGCTGCAGAGGTCTACGGAATCTCATCCATTCCTACCACACTCTTCATTGATTCAAATGGAAACATTATACCGTTTCTTGATTCAGACGGTAACATTGTAAACGCCTATCTGGGTGCAATTGATAAAGAAACGCTGATTTCAAGAATTAACTCAATAAAAAAATAAGGGGATGGTTTCGTTGGAATTAAAATTCATAATTGCGGCTATCATTGGCGGAGCATTAGGCTTACTGTATCATAAAAAAGTCGGTTGCCCCACGGGAAGCTGCCCTATTACATCAAATCCTTACGGTTCAACTATTTATGGAGCCGTTATGGGAATGCTGATCAGTTCATTTTTTTAATATTTCGGTATTGCGTGCAAAAGAAAATCAGGCCATAGGCGAAGAAAAGCCTGTGGCCTGATTTTCATGAGAGGGCATCATGCAATTTGAATTGTACGATTCTGGTGACTATTTCTGCCAGCTGATCCGCTTCCTCCGTTGAAAGTTTATTTACCATTATTGTAATTTTTTTAATGGCTCCATCATTTTTTTCATACTTTTTGGAACAGCCAAAATCAAGCAGCTCTGACAAAGAAATGTTCAATGCCAATGCTATTTTATTTAGCGTATCGATCGTAGGGCACTTTAGACATCGCTCTATGTGGCCTAAAAACGCCGGATCCAAGCCGGCTGAAACCGCCAATGATTTTTGGCTGAATCCTTCAACCTTTCTTAGATGTTTGATTTGCTCTGCGGTTTTCTGCATAATCTCCATTTTTGCCTTTTCCATCATGTTAATCACTGTCTCCTAACTCTTTTAGTCACATTTTTTCACAGATATATAAAATCTCTATCGACATTTATATAAAAGTGACTATAAGTATTGAAAAATTGTTTTTTTTCATATATACTGGTAGAAACAGTTTAAAAACATATTTATTTTTATGAAATATTGACAGATAGAGAATACAGAAAATAAGGAGGCAAATGAATGGGGAGGTACGGCAGCTGAACAGAGTATAAGAGCATGGATTCTACATATATGATTGCTATCGTCCAATTTCCGGGCATTGAAATGCCCATCACTATTAAAAACTCCTTGAAAATATAAAAAGGGATGAAAGAATGTTAAAAAATATGAAAATAGGAAAAAAGTTAATTCTTACCTTTGTTCTAGTGGCAATAATTTCAAGTATTGGAAGTATAACCGCGCTCACCCTCTTCACCAATATAAATGCGGAGTATAATTATGCGCTGGCCGGCACCAAGACAGCAGTCAACAGTGAATTGGCCGCAAAACTCACTACACAGGCGCAGACCGCAATAATAATCATAATCGCCATCATTATTTTATCCTTTATTGCTGCCATTTCTATTTCTATGTGGATTTCACGCAGCATCAGCAAACCCGTAAAAGAAATGGCGGATGCCGCTCAAAAAATTGCGGCAGGTGATCTGAGCGCCCAAATCAAGGTGGACTCCAAAAACGAAATTGGTCAGCTGGGCGAAGCATTCGCCCAATCCACGGCCTCAATACGAACATACATATCTGATATAAGCAATATGGTTGGTGAAATGGAACGCGGTAATTTGACTGTGAATACTGATCTGAACTATGTCGGCGATTATGCAGGTTTAAAAAACTCAATTCTCGGCATTCTCTCATCTCTAAATAACACTCTTGGTCAGATTAATCAAGCAGCGGAACAGGTTTCAAGCGGGTCCGAGCAGGTTTCAAGCGGTGCGCAGGAGTTAGCCCAGGGGGCCTCAGAACAGGCAAGTTCGGTAGAAGAGCTTTCGGCAAACATTAATGAGATATCTGCCCATGTAAAAGACAATGCAGAACATACCGCAAATGCGAGCAGGTCTGTCGCCGAGGTCAGCCATGAAATAGAGACAAGCAATCGGCACATGGATGATATGACCAATGCCATGTCCCTCATCAACGAGTCCTCCGGGCAGATCGGAAAAATAATTAAAACCATAGAAGATATCGCGTTCCAAACGAACATCCTCGCTCTGAATGCAGCTGTTGAAGCCGCGAGAGCGGGCGCGGCGGGAAAAGGGTTCGCGGTCGTTGCAGATGAAGTAAGAAATCTTGCGAGCAAGAGCGCCGAAGCTGCAAAAAACACAACCATCCTGATTGAAAATTCCGTAACTCAGGTTGAGAATGGGACAAAAATCGCGGATGCCACCGCACAATCGCTCCATCGCGTCGTTGCAAGCGCAGAAGAAGTTACCGAAACTGTAAAAAAGATTGCTCTGGCAACCAATCGGCAGTCGGACGCAATCGCTCAGGTCACGCTTGGTGTTGAGCAGATATCCAATGTCATTCAGACGAACTCGGCAACTGCTGAAGAAAGCGCTGCTGCGAGTGAGGAACTTTCAGGGCAGGCTCAGGTGCTGAAAGAACTGGTCGAAAAATTCAGATTGAACCATCAGTCTTTTACGCCCGTTCATGTTCAGTCAAAGACTTCAAAGAAAACAGAATTCGAAGTGTTGAGCCCGCAGAAATATGCCTAATCCGAAATACTTATTCCGGCAAGCAAATATTGATTTGTTTCCAATAAAAATCCTATTTATTTTAGCCAAAGAATGCACTGTATTCTTTGGCTTTTTTATTGTAAATGAAAGCGGAGCCGCATGCAGCAAACTCCGCTTTCATTTACAGCCGCTCTTTATTGCACAGACTGTTTATTTTCTTGAAGCTTTAAAATATGCGCATCCAAAAGCTGCTTAAACAAATCGTTTTTGCGGGAATGACCAAGCATATCCGTATATTTAACGGATTCATAATACTGGCTCTGCCTTTGCTGTTTCAAAAACTGAAGCGCTTCTTCTTTTCCATGCTGCTTTACAATTACATCAGCGACTTTAATCGCATTCATGGCGCTGTAAGGCTCAAGGCGATACGCCTCCATAAAGTTAAACAGCGCGGCTTCAAGACGGCCCAACCCCTCCTGTGCCCTCGCAAGGTCTATCAGAACAGACGCGCGCTGCGCCGACGCGTAGTTGATCGTGATCCCATCCTCAATTTTGATGCGGTTGGGCAGTTCATTCCAGCTGGAGGTGTGCAAATACTCACCTGCATAGCGTATGGTCTCCTGATAATATTTCTTTCCAAGCCAGCTGTAGGCCTTTTCAACCAAATAGAGCTGCCTCGGTGTCTGAGGGTCGCCGCAGAGCTCAATCACTTTTAAAAGAATTTTTTCCCGGTCTTCTATTTCATCTCTCAGGCCGATGGCTTCTTCTTCAAGTGAGCGGCGGTGCGGCACTGCCTCACCAAGCATGAAGAAGAGCGCCGCCGCCAAATCTGTGTTGTCCTTTTTTAATTCCGCCATTAATATTCCCACCTTTTCCCTTAATAAAAGCGAATCATTTCAACAATAAAAACATTCAAATTTTCAAATGTCGGAATATATAACCAGAGCTACAATTTCTGCAAAAATCTCTGATTATTTGGGCGCGTAAACTGCGCCGTTCATTGGATGTCAGTTTTTTTCCGCTGTTGAACATCAGCGTAGCAGGTTGTACCTGAACGATAAGGCGGTTGATTTTATCATAATCTATATGACGGATTAAGCCGGTGGAAACACCGAACCGGACGTTAGAAATCAACTGCATAAACTCATCATTCGCCATCATACGCGCACTTTGTAGAATTGCAAGAGAACGGCTGACAGTATCCTGAATTTCCAAATTTCCGGCAAGTTCCTTTCTCGACGCGCGCTCCTGTTCGATCAGCTGCATTGCGATGCTTTGAAGATTTGCGATAGCTTCCTGCTCCGACAGGCCAAATGTTACATGATTGGACATCTGATAAATGGCGCCCTTTGGTTCTGAACCGGGTCCAAAAGAGCCACGAAGCGCAAGACCAAGCTTTGAAAGATTAGTGGAAATTCTTGACATTCCCCCCTCCTCCCTCAGCGCCGGAAGATGCAGCATTAAAGATGCGCGCATCCCTGTGCCAAGGTTGACCGGGCTCTGGGTCAGATAGCCCAGATTTTCATCAAAGGCAAAGTGAAGAATTTTATCCAGAATATCATCCAATTCATCCGCTTTCTGAAAAGCTTTTTCCAGATTAAATCCTGCACAGACAGACTGAAGATGGATATGGTCCTCTTCATTAATCATAACACTGACGCATTCATCATCGTCTACAAATAAACCGCGTCCGCGGCAGTCGGATATAAAATCCGCACTGATTAATTGACGTTCCACAAGCGAAACCGCCTCGACCTTTGACAGGCGTTCCATGTCAACGAAATGTAAAAGATGGGCCAAACCTTCATTGCCGCCGACCGCCTCAACTACTCTTTGTTCAAACTTCTGCCGGTCGGAACGGCTCATTTTAGCCGGGAAGGGAACGTCCCGTAAATTTCGAACGAGATGAATCCGCGTATTGATCACAACGTCGTCTTCGCATCCGCCATTCAAATTATTCATGGATCTTCTCCCCTTCCAGCTCCTTTATCCGGTCACGCAAACTGGCGGCGTGCTCAAAGTTTTCAGCATCAATCGCCTCCCTCAGCTCACGGCGCATTAAACCAAGCTGTCTTTGCGGCCTGTTCTTCAAGACATCTTTGCCCGGAACCTTTCCGCGGTGTTTTGTATCGCCGTGAATGCGCTGAATCAAAGGAATAAGCCTGTCATAAAATGTATGATAACATTCTGCGCAGCCAATCTGCCCGCTGCGCATGATATCGTCAAAGGTTGAACCGCAGCATTTGCAGCGAACCGGATCGTCCAATTCAGTTCCGCCGAAAAATCCGCCCAGTAAACTGCCGTAATTACAGCCCAGCCCTGTCAGAAGGTTTCCGTACCCTAACTTCTGCGCACACTCGGCACATAGGGAATACTCTGTCAATTCACCGTTTATGATTGTTTTTACATGTGTGGTAACCGGATTTTTTCCACAGGAATCGCACAGCATAGAATCACCCCATAAGATTGATAATCATAATATAATATTACTATAAATTGATTATGAATAGAAGATATAGAACGCCTAATTTTTTAGGTCAGCTTAAGGAAGAAAAATTTGTAACACGTTTTGTTCCTATGCAATATTATATACTGTAAACCGAAAGGAGGCAAACAATTATGTGTAACAACAATTTCTTAGGTGGATTTGGTGGCGGCGGCTGCACTTGGATTATCATCCTTATCATTATCCTTTTATGCTGCTGCGGTGACAACAATGACTGTGGATGTGGCTGTGGCAACAACAATGGGTGTGGCGGCTGCTAATCGCACAAGAAAGGGCTGCGAGTCAAATCGCAGCCCTTCATTCTTTATTTACGCGCCTGCTGCTCCTTTGCCTGTAACAATGCAATCGCCAGCTGATCCGGACAGGAGGTAGGCTTAAACCCGCACCTGATTCCTTTTAGGCGGCGAATGACTTCGTCAACCTTCATCCCCTCAACAAGTGTGCAAAGTCCCTTGGTGTTTCCGTTGCAGCCGCCGATAATCTTTGCCGATTTGACGATATCACCTTCAAGAACGACATCGATTTCAGAAGAGCATGTCCCCTTTGTTCTGTACTGATACACCAAATCATTTCACTCCAAGTTTATTTTTTAAAACGCGCTTTTATTTTTCTTAAAGCGTCAAGCTGATTGTCAGGTGTAAGACAGGTTCCGACAGGCATTGTAACCGTGGTATACATTCCGTGAAAATCAGTGCCGCCCGTCATTACCAGGCCATATTTCTGCGCTGTGGCAATAAAGCGTTCTTCATCGTCCGGCCTGTTACGCGGATGCCAAACCTCTACGCCTTCAATTTCATGATCTTTCGCAAGCTGCTCAAGCAAATCATAACTGTCATATTCGCCGGGATGTGCCAAAACAGCCACACCACCCGCATCATGTATTTGTTTAATCACGTCATGAACATCGGGATATTGAATAGGATAATAGGCAAGTCCCGTTTTAGTATTAAAAAGCTTATGATATGTTTCACCAAAAAAATCGTTCGCATAGCCAGCATCTATCAGGGCGTGCATAATATGCTGCTTAAAAATATTGGTGCTGCCCTGTGCCCGGCGTAAAACCATTTCGGCGGTAATTGGGTAGAGACGCATCACTTTCTGAATCATGATGCAGGATGCACGGCGGCGTAAATCGCCCGTACGTTTGCACAGTCCCTCCAATCGATCGGTATTGTCGCAAAGGTAGCATAAAATATGCGCTTTGCGTCCGGTAGAAGGATCAATCGTTGAAAACTCAACTCCTGAAATAACTTCAACCTCATGTCTGTCCCCAAAAATTTTCGCTCTGGTCGATCCCGCAAAAGTGTCATGATCAGTGACGGCAATCGTGGGGATACCATGCGTCTTGGCAAGTAGAACAACCTCATCTATACCAACCGATCCGTCGGACATTTTGGTATGACAATGCAAATCTGCGGCCACTTAATCACCTTCCAGTCTTAATCTTTTATATCATTACTATACTATTATAATACATTATTATGATTAAGGCAAATGTACACTTTATCGCAACAGCTTCTCCGGTGTAAACGAGCGTGCCGCCACAAACCAGAGCAAGAAGTCGGCCACCAGCAGACACGCTGCGATGATCAGCAGGATCAATGCGTTAAGCTGAAATAATCCTGTAAACTGCCCCACAAAAAGGAGGACAAGCGGTAAAACAATATAACCTGACGTCTGAATGGACTCCATATAACTTTTGCTTCTTCCTGAAACAAGGACCATAAAAACAACCCCGAAAACAGTAACTCCCGGCGCAAGGAGCAGTACGAGCACAAGCCAGTTCCAATTCAGGAAAAACGGCATGTTCAGGAGAATATCGCCTGCCGAAATAACGACCGAAAAAACAATAAATGAAATGGCTGTTGAGATTCCCGACAAAATAATGCAGCTGAGTACCTTCGCTTTGAAAATCGATTTGATGCTCAACGGTGTTAAAAGCAGCGTCTGAATCGTGCCGCGTTCTTTTTCACCGACAAAGCTGCAAGCCGCCGAAACACTGGAAACCATCAGCGGTATCATTAAAAAGAACATGGGACAAACGACATTGGTCATGATGTAAAACATGCCCTGTTTTATCGTGAAATGTGCCGCTTCCTGCGGCAAAAGCTTCATCATTTGATCCACGCCGTTCATCTGTTCACTCGGTATAAAAAAAATCATGACAAGGTACATAATCGGCAGGAAAAGAACCATAATCAACGGCACAACAATGATTGTATTGCGTGCCATTTTTGTGTTCCAAATTTCGCCGAAGTCTTTATTGACAACAGCATGTTCGGCAGATGATATTAATTTCATTTCGGCACCCCCTGGCGTTCCACATATTCGAAATAGACGTCCTCAAGCGTCGGTTTTATAAGCCGCGCCTCATAAACATCATGTCCGGATTCAATCACCTTTTTAAGAAGCTTCGGCATATCCTCTTCGCACTGAAGTTCCGTGTGCCACCAGCCGTTGTCGGCGTCAAATCCATCAAGGATGTCCCCTTCGGGAAGGCGAAATCCAGCTTTGATGCGGCAGCCGATGTTATTGCAGAGGGAAGAAAGATCCCCCGACGCAATTAATCTTCCCTTATCGATAATTCCATAACTGTCGCAGATATCCTGCGCATAACGAAGCTGATGGGTGCATAGAAACACCGTGGTACCGGTATTGTCTGCCAGTGCCGCAATCATGGAATTTACCGTTTGTGCAGATTCCGGGTCAAGCCCGCTGGTAGGCTCGTCCAAGAAAAGCACCTGCGGTCTGTTGATCAGTGCGCGGGCCAGAGAAAGCCGCTGTGCCATGCCGGTGGAATACTCGCTTAGCTTTTTGTCGCGCGCATCCCACAGATCAAGCTCCTTTAAAAGCCCGTCAGCCCGTTCGCTTGAAGCATCATGATTCATTCCTGCCGTTTGGGCAAAGAAGAGAAGATTTTGTGTGCCGGTCAGCTGACCGTACATTCTGGCAGTTTCCGTCATCACGCCGCACAAGCGGTGCACATCACAGGAATTTTTCACCGGATGCAGGTCAAGCACCGTACACTCCCCCTGAGTCGGCTTCAACAGTCCTGTAAAAAGCTTGACGGACGTCGTTTTTCCCGCTCCATTCGGACCTAAAAATCCAAATACACTGCCCTGCGGAATATCCAGATTCAAGTCGTTTAGAGCATTGGTATTGCCATCATAGGATTTCGTAAGGCTTTTCGCGCTGATTGCATACACAAGCAGTTCCTCCTTTATCTTTATTCTGGGAAATTTGTATCCATTTTAATCTTAGAAAAATCATGAATTATTTGGATGTTCTCGGCAATACCGCGGTCATCTGCGGCCGCCATCAGCCTGCTGCGATTTTTCAAAAGCTTCTGCATTTCCTCCACACCACCGGGACCGGCAACACAGCCGCCCTCACACGCCATGCCCTCGACAAAATCCTCTTCCAGACGTCCGGCATTCAGAATCATAAGTGTCTTTTTACACTCGGCCGCTCCGTTGCATTTCACACAGGTAAACGGCAGGTCTAACTCCTGTTCCTCCAGCACCTGAACCACAGCGCCGGAAACACCGCCGCTCTGCGCAAAGCCCTTGCCTGAGCGGCTACCGTCCTGTTCGTTTTCCACTTCTTCCAGAACATTGATTCCCCTTGCATTGAACAGAGCTTGAAGCTCTTCAAAAGTCATAACATAATCAGCAGTATCCTGTATTTTCTGGATTTCTATTTTTTTAGCGATACAGGGACCGATGAATACAACCTTGCTGTCGGGATGCTCCGCTTTCATGTAGCGCGCGGTCAGTACCATGGGAGAAGCGGTATGGGAAATCAGCGGAACCAGCTTTGGGAAATGCTTTTCAATCATTTCTACAAATGCGGGGCAGCAGGAAGTGGTCATCTTCTGTTTATTCTCAAGCGCTTCCCGAAGCTCCTGCGCCTCATGATAAGTAGTCGCATCCGCACCCAGCGAAACTTCGAGCACGCCCGTGAAACCCAACTTTTTGATGGCGGACTTCAGCATGCCGACGTTGGCAGCGCCAAAATGTCCCTCAATCGCCGGCGCAAAAATCGCATAAACCGGTTTCCCGGCTTTTATATCTTCAATTACATGAACGATGCTTGAACGGTCGGTAATGGCACCGAACGGACAGTTTTTCGTACAGGCACCGCAGTTAATGCACCGCGAATAATCGATAACAGCCCGCTGGTATTCGTCTTTGGTAATAGCCTTAACGGGGCAGGCTCTAATGCAGGGACGCATGGTGTCGGAAATTGCATTGTACGGGCAGGCCGCCGCACAGCGACCGCATTCCTTGCACTTTGAGGGATCGATGTAAGCGCCCTTCGGCGTAATCGAAATTGCGCCAAACGGACAGGCTGCGTGGCATTTTTTAGCAAGGCAGTGCTGACAGTTATCCGTGACGTTAAATCGGTTGATGGGACAGCCCTCACATGCCGCCGGAAGTACCGCGACGATATCCCCGTCATCCTGCCCGGGCAGATTTTTACCGCGCGCCGAGATAAGCCGTTCTCTGATGATCTCGCGCTCACGGTAGATGCAGCACCGGAATTCCGGCAGCGGACCGGGAATGATTTCATAAGGAATTTTGTCAAGATTTTCTTCAAGCGTACCCTCGTAGGTGTATTTGGCGACCTGGGTGAGTACTTCGTATTTCAGCTGTTTTGCGTCGTTATTATATTGCATGAATTATATCCTCATTAATAGTAATATTTTTCAACTTTCTTTCCAAGCTGCTGCACCAAGCCGCAAAGCTCTTCAATTAATTTTATTTTAATGCTCAAATCGGCCGGCAGTCCGGGGTTCTGATGCGCCGGATTAATTGCTCTTCCGATAAAGACTTTAAGATCCGTACAATCCTCCAAAAGTATTTTTGCAAGCATTGCCGCACCGTTTGGCTCATCCAGATCGTGAAAGTAATAGGAGTCGGCCTCATGAGACAGATAGTCCTTTAGAATCTCCACCGTTCGGCTCAACGTTAAAACGCCCTCGGTCACTAGATCAATTCCGTCGATTTTTCCGGTCGGAGGGATGTCCGGGTCAGTATAATGAATGGTGGTCTCAATTTTTCGATTCAGAACCCGCGATACGATATTCGCGCTCGTCCCTCCGCAGATAATCCGCTTTCCATGGGACGTCACAAAATCGTGAACCATGCGGCCGTCATCTTCTTTGTGGATGGGCGGCCCGGAAAGGAGGCTGACTATGCAGCGCGGTGTAATTTTTAAAATCAAATCAGTAGAATCATCACCGGGCTTTCCCAGATAAAGCTCATTAACAGCCTGTGACAGCGAAACCGCAAGCCGCGGCGCCGATGTTTCCTTCAGCATCGTTTTGGCAAGCCATGCGGAAACGTTTTCCCAGTTCCAGCCAAAATTGAGCGCCTGCCCGACACCGGCATAAACAATACCGTCACTGACGAGCGCAACCACATCTCCGGCACGAACGGTAAAGTGACTTTCCGTTACGGTCTTGCCGGCGCACTCTTTTACTTCAGAGCAATCCTCAAGGTCAATCACCCTGCCGTTTCGCAAAAAGATACAGGGCGGATTGTCAAATTCAACTAAAGAAACATCACCGCTGTCAGATATTTTAATGACGCTGAAAGTGGAGTATGCTAACTTGCGCACATTGCAGACAGGCAGCGTTTTGGCAATCGTCTCCACAGCCTCTACCAAAGTTGCACCCTCTTCCAGCATTGTGGAAATAATGCTGCTGGTCAGAGTCGAAAGAATATTGGCCTTCACACCACTGCCCAGCCCGTCCGCCAAAACAGCGATGGTAGCGTCTTCTGTGCGCGAAATCAGCACCTTATCGCCGCACAGTTCTTCCCCATATTTGTTTAGACTTCGATATGCGGCGTCGACATGCATTTTCATTGTTCATCACCGTCAAATACAATCATATTTTTAAGTTTTGTAAGAGTGACCTTCGTTTCCGCTGTCGTTTCACCGAGCAGACTTGCAATCTGCTGCGCGGCGACCATCTGCTTGTCAATAACCTTTTGGGCCATCTCCATGGTTTCGCTGCGTAACTTATACTTATTCTCCAGTTCCTCTTCTTCACGGGTAATATCCTTATAAATTCCCATGGCAATATTCTCTTTCGCAATATATACAATGGTCTGCATCGTGGTCATGCCATATTCCTTGAAATGCACCTTTTTGTCCGGAATGGATTGCTTCGTGTCGAATACATACTGAAAATCGGAAGAATCCATAATCTCATAGATACATTTCTGCATCGCCTCATGTCGGGAAATTTTAAATGCTTTTTCCGCCGCGGCGTTGAATTCAATAATATTCAGTTCCTTATCAACAATGATGGTAATATTCGGTGTTTCAGTCAAAACACAGTTAGAAAGTGATTCGGCACGCTCTTTCATATACGGCATACACATGGTAAGCTCTGCTTTGTTCTGATAAACCGCGACCGCTTTGTCACGGCAGGTCGGGTAGCCGCAGGAACCGCAGTTGAGTTCGTCCTCCGGAGATTCTTTGCCGATCTTCGACAAAATGATGCGAATCGTGGCTTCATCCGGAATATCTTCCTTGACGGAACAATCAACAAACTGCATATTCATTGGAATCTCCTCCGGAAGGTTGGGATATCCGCCGAAATCTTCACTGGCGTACTTTCTGACCTTCATAGAAGATGAAAAGCGTGAAGCCGCATCCCTGTTCGAAATCGGACCATTAATACAGCCGTCCTTGCACATATTGATTTCAATAAAACAATGGTGCAAATCTCCGCGCTCCAGCGCTTTGCAAAGATCGATGCATTCTCCGGAACCGCTTACACTGAGCATTTTCCAGTCGCCCGTATCGCCCATGGAGCGCAGCGAAGCAATAATACCGTCCGTAACCGGGTACATCCGCAGGATTCTTGAGCTGGGGTTAAGAAAAGAAGCAGGCTGCGCATCGTTTATGATGATTTGTTCAGATTCCAACCATTTTTCCAGATCGTCAAAGGTAAGAACGGCATCCACATCATTGTTGTGACGTATATCAGCGGCCTCACCAATCTTGGCGATGCATGGCCCGACGAAGATCACGCGGGTACCGTGCCCAAAGGTTTTCTTTAAAAGCCGTGCGTGAGCGATCATCGGTGACACAACGGGGGTCATCTGACCGACCAAAGACGGATAGTAATGCTCGATCAGCCTGTTTGCAGACGGGCAACAGGTAGTAATCATGTTCTCCATCTGATTTTCCTGAATCAGACGGTGGTACTCGGCCGTAACATAAGCCGCTCCCATGCTGGTTTCGGCAGCACCGTAAAACCCCAGGGCTTTTACCGCTCCCGCAAACTTTTGCACGTCATCAAAATCAAAAGAGCCCAAATAGGACGGAGCTACTGAAAGGATGACTTTTTCGCCCTTCCCAATCATTTCTTTTACAACTGTGACATCACTGTTCAGCGTCTTTGCATTTTGTGGACACTGTTCCAGGCAGGTTCCGCACAGAATACAGTCCCGATCAATAATCTGGGCCTGTGCATTTTCTACTTTAATGGATTTAACCGGACAAACCTTTACACATTTGTAGCAGTTTTTGCAGTTTGCCGCCTTCAAACCGATAATCCCCATTTGATTTCACTCATTTCTGCTTTAATCTGTTACTTTATTCTTGTCAAAATTTCATAGTTAAAAAATGATTCCGTTTCGAAAGGGGTAACATTAAACCTTTCGTTATCGATACAGATGCACACGCCGTTTTTTGAACATTCCTCCATGCAGAACGATCCTTTTATTGTGATTTTATCTTCCAGGTGATGAAAGGATATTAATCTTTCAAAAATTTTAATGACGTCGCGTGAACCTTTTAGATGACAGGAGCTTCCTATGCAAATTGTAATTTCCAAAGTTGCCATCCCTCTCATTGATCATTTGTTAATTTTTTAACGTACATTTATTATATCATCCTTTGATCTTTTTCACAAGTATTTTTCTCGTAAAAACGCATCATAACGAATGACCTTTAAAAATTCATTCCGGCAGTATGCAGAACCATTTTGCAGTCTGCATTTATATTATAGATTTTTTTAGAAACCATTGCAATATGATTAAAGCATTTACAATACTTCTCATAAAAAAGGCGCGTCATGCGACGCGCCTAAAAGCTGTATTTGCATTATACTTATTCTAAGTTTAATTTTTTTCTAAGCATCCAATTGGTTAAGAAATAATATGCCAGCCCAAAAATGAGCATGAAAATCAGTATTCCCAGCATCACATACTGAAACGCCAGAATTTGATCGGAATTGATCGCAATATTGAGCCATTCGAAATAGTGAACTAGCTTTTCACCGAATGATGTCAAAAAGATGGAAGCAACGATTTGTTCTATAATTCCAAAGCCCAAATAAGCGCCGACACCAAGCAAGATCTTATGTTTGGAGCTCATATTTCCAACTGTAATTGCCGCGTAAATTGAAAGCGTTTCGCTTAGGATACCGACCACCGCTAACAGCAGGAGTTCAATCACAATGACATAGCCTGCAGGACCAAGCTGATTAAAAGCGGGAATAACTTCACTGAAAAATCTTTGAATCCCCACAATTGTTTTTTCATTGACTGCCATTACGAAAATAGAAATTGCGGACGCAAGAACGCTCAGCACTGCCCACATCAGTGTAACCAGCATTTTACAGTCGATGTGGCTGTGAATTTTGACAGGCAGAGTAAACGAAAGATACCCTTCGTCGGACAATAGGTTTTTGTTGTACCGCTGGATGGTGACAACCAGCGTCATGACGCAGATGCCTACAATAATTCCCACAAAAACCGTTGCGGAGATAACCTGCGGAATTTTCAGATAATCGGCGTTCACCGCCATGAAAAATTTATTGATCAGCGCGAAGACAATTAAAAGTGCATACATTGGCAGAAAAATTCTGCTAGTTGCCCTTATTTCATATTTTAGAAGTTTTCTTAGCATCTAAATACCTCCCTGAACAGTGCGTCCACGCTCTTATTCTCTTTTTCGCGAATGTCATCGACCGTGGAAACCAGTACAATATTCCCCTGATTAATGAAAATAACTTCATCCAGAATTTTTTCGACATCTGAAATAAGGTGAGTCGATATGATGATGGTTGCATTTTCACTGTAATTGCTGATAATCGTGTCGAGGATGTAGTCCCTTGCCGCAGGATCCACGCCGCCGATCGGTTCATCCAGAAGATAAAGCTCCGCCTCACGGCTCATTACCAAAATCAACTGAACTTTTTCCTTTGTGCCCTTGCTCATTGTTTTCAGTCTGAGCGACGGGTCTACTCCAAGCCGCTGGAGCATGTCATATGCTTTTTGTTTGTTGAAGTCCTGATAAAAATCACCGAAGAATTCAATCATATTATTGACATTCATCCAGTCATTCAAATAGGTACGCTCCGGTAGATAAGAAATGATTTTTTTTGTTTCAATGCCCGGTTCCATACCGTTAATCAGAATTTTGCCGCTTGTTGGCGTGATGAGACCGTTAGCCAGTTTAATCATGGTGCTTTTTCCGCTGCCGTTCGGTCCGAGAAGCCCCACGATTTTGCCCTTTGGCACGGCCAGATTGACTGCGTTCAATGCCAGGCATCCGGGAAAAAATTTCACCAGATTTTGGCATTCCAAAATGTTCTCCATTATTTTTCCTCCTCTGCTGTCCTCTCAAGAAGAGAGATGGTCTGCTGCCGATCGTAACCAAGATTGCTCATATTCTCAATAAATTCTTTAATTAACCCCTGTGCAAGATTGTTTTTTGTCTTCATAATGCTCTCCACATCCTCCGTTACAAATCTGCCGCTTGTACGCTGCGAATATAATAAACCGTCATTTTCAAGCTGCGCCAGTGCGCGCTGCATCGTGTTCGGGTTTACCGAAGCCTCGCCGGCCATGTCGCGAACTGACGGCAGCTTTGAACCGGCAGGATATATTCCCGAAACAATCAATAACTCAATTTGTTCTATCAGCTGTGAGTAAATTGGTCTGTCGGATTTTAAAGTCCAAGCCATAAATCCACCTCCGTTTTTGTATTATTGTACTAATAACTTAATACAATAATACATCATATTAATTATTTGTCAAGTGATTTTTTAAAAATAATTAAAAAATCCAAAAAGCGCCGGGAGATATCTCCCGGCGCAAAGCAAAAGACTATGTAATTGAGCATGCCATGATACGGAAATCCTATTTGCCGTGTATCATGGACGTCCCTTTTTCGCAAAGATAGGTGCTTTCAAGATCGGCAAGGTGCAGTTTGACGGCAATCGGATACTTTTGCCAAGCTAAACCGATGGAAAAGCTGCCGCCCCGGACGGATTCATCAAAACCGCCCATATGCCACCGGATTGCAATCGCCTCGCTGGTTTTCAGACGCATAAAACGTTCAATCAAATAGACCGATTTTTCGCCGTGGCCATATGGATAGCTGTCCTCTATTGAATAGTACGGACGTTTCTCCCAAGAACCGGTCTCTTCGTTTTTTACATTGCGGGTGCTCTCTTTATAAAACTGTGCCTTGCAGACATCATGCAAAAGGCCGCAGATCGCAAAGCTTTCTTCACTGTCCGTATCAGCGTTGAAGTGTTTATTCACCATGACATGATAAACGCTGACACTATGCTGGACAAGCCCCCCAAGGCAGGCACAGTGAAATTTGGTGCTGGCGGGTGCGGTAAAGAAATCCGTAGTTTTTAGCCATTCCAGCAGTTCCGCACTGCCGGCCCGCGTTATTTTGGATTTATATATTTCTTCAAAATCTTCTTTGTAACCCATAATAATGCCCCCATCTATGATATTGATTTATTATATCATAGAAACAGGGACATTCATAGTCACAAATCGAACTTATTAGAATTTGCGTGTAAAGATTTCGCTGTTCTCAATCAGACTTTCCACCGTGTCAAATCCGAGCCGATGCAGAAGTTCAATGACATACGGATTGTCAATCGGGGTGGGATACAGGGCGTCCTCACCGTACTGATTTACATTTGCACGGCCCTCGTCACGGGGAATCAACGCTTTAGGCCCGCCGACGCATCCGCCGACACAGCCCATTCCCTCAAGAAAGTTTGCGTCGATTTTACCCGCCAGCAAATCGTTGATCATTGCCTTACAGGCAGGAACTCCGTCGGCCTGATGGGCACGAACAGTTATTTTACGGTCGGGACTAAGCCGTTTTGAAGCACTTTGAACCGCTTCGCTGACCCCGCCGCTTCTGGCGTAAATTCTCCCCGTGCGGGAAGAATGATCTCGCTCGTCCTCCGGCAGTTCTGCAAGGTTTAATTTCGCGAACTCAAAAACATCCTGCATTTCCTGAAAGGTCAGCACAAAATCAGTCGAAGCGGAAACATCCGGTTCACGCGCTTCGGCCTTTTTGGCAATACAGGGGCCGACAAAAACCGTCAGGGCATCCGGATGAAGAAACTTAATGGCACGTCCGCAGGCGACCATGGGAGAGACCGCTCCGGGAACATGGGGCATCAGTTCGTGGTACACCTTTCTGATCATGGCGATCCACATGGGGCAGCAACAGCTCGTAAGCTGAAAATCAGTTTCTTTTACAATATTTTTATTAAACTCAAGTGCTTCCTTCAGCGTAAGAATGTCAGCAAAAAGAGCAACCTCAACCATGCCGGCGAATCCAAGTTGCTTAAATGCGGTACGAAGCTTCCCCGGAGTGACGTCCTTGCTGAACTGACTGATAAAAGCGGGCGCAATCATCGCGTAAACCGGAGCTTTCGCAGAATGTACGGCGGCAAGCGCAGGCAGAATATCACGGCTGGCCGTTAGTCTTTTCGCCTGACAGCTGTCAATGCAGGCGGAGCAGCCAACACATAAATCTTTGTTTATTTCAATATTGCCCTTCTCGTCCCTGAAAAGCGCATCAAAAAGGCATTTCCCTTCACAGGCCGCCTGCGGACTGTCGGAGCAGACGCATTCCTCAATGCGAATCACCGGCGCGTATTTTTCCGGATTTAACAAACAGTCCAGATGATGCGGATCAAATTCTTCTTCACGAATTTTTTCGAGTTCCTGCGGCTCCTTATTCCCTACAGAGGCTTTTACAAGCCTGTCATATAATTCATTAAATGTGGTCATCTTTTTTCCCTTCCTGTTCTGATAGTCTGTCCACAAGATTTATTTTCAATCAGTCGGCTGTCCTTTGTATTTCCTTCTGGAAAAATAATAACACATACTGAATTTTTTGAAAAGGGATATCTATTGTTCTATCCATTATTTACCATTAAATTTAACTAATTATTTTTTTGTATTCTCCGATATAAGACTTACAATATCTTCGCAGTGCTAAAGTAAAGATAAGAGGTGCAATTATGAATTTTTAAATTCGTTTGAAATCAGAGAGCCGGAATACTGTCTTGGCGTGCACTGATCTAATGCATCCGCTCGAGCCTATGGTGGGCTCACCGGATCAAGATGCCGCGATGGAAGAGCAAATTTTTCTGACAACCTCTGGATTCAGCAAATGCTGCGAAGAAATATGGAAATCATAAGGAGAATGTAAAAATGATTAAAAACATGAAAATCGGTAAAATCTTAATGATTGCTTTTTTGACGGTAACGCTTATCTCCAGTATAGGCGGAATTGTCGGACTGTGCGTAATGATGAGTATCGGAACAAATTATAACGCAGCCTTGTCGAATTATGGCTTTGCGCAAGGTGATGTGGGTCGTTTAAGTGCAGAATTCAATAACAGCCGTGCAGTTATTCGGGACATTATTATTTACACCGATGGCGATAAGATGAAAAGTGCTGCTGATAAGCTGGATAAATCCATTGCAAACATAGATCAAGATCTGGCAGTCGTACAGAAAACAATCTCAAATGATAAGGAAAAGGGCTATTATAATACGATTGTCGAAAACATGTCCGCTTACAAAAATCTGAAAGACCGTGTCATCACACTAGCAGAGCAAAATAAAAACTCCGAAGCTCAGACACTGTTAATAACAGAGGGAACAGCCATACTGGAAAAGATCAGCACTTCCATTGACTCACTGCTGGATTTAAAAACAGCAACAGGCAACGAAATGTCTAAAAATCTTTCCACTGAGACAACCATTTCAATGTTCTCCATTATTGCCGTCATTGTCATCGCCTTTCTTTTCTCCCTTGGCATTGCCCTAAAGATTTCGAGGTCTATCAGCAAACCTGTAAAGGAAATGTCTCGAGCCGCAAAAAGAATGGCGGCGGGTGACCTGAACGTGGAAATCAATGTTGACTCCAAAAATGAGATTGGGGAACTCGGTGAAGCTTTCGCAAAATCAACCGCATCCATAAGGGCTTACATAGCGGATATCGCAAAGAATCTCGGTGAGGTGGAGCACGGCAACTTAAACGTGAATTCCGAATTAGATTATATTGGCGATTATGCTGATTTGAAAGATTCATTGTCGGGTATTATTGTGTTCTTAAACGACACCATGACTCAGATCAATCAGGCTTCGGAGCAAGTTGCATCCGGTTCTGAGCAGGTTTCAGACGGTGCACAGTCGCTTGCACAGGGTGCAACAGAGCAGGCAAGCTCCATTGAGGAACTTTCCGCTTCAATCACTGAAATATCTGCACAGGTGAAGGATAACGCCACCAATGCTGTAAACGCGAGCAAAAATGTCACCTTGGTTAGTTCCGAGATTGACGTCAGCAATAAATATATGGAAGAAATGCTTAGCGCAATGACGCAAATCAACGATTCTTCAAGTCAGATTGGAAAAATCATTAAGACAATTGAAGATATCGCTTTCCAGACAAATATTCTAGCACTGAATGCGGCCGTTGAAGCAGCCCGAGCGGGAGCGGCAGGAAAGGGCTTTGCCGTAGTTGCAGACGAAGTCAGAAATCTAGCAAGCAAAAGCGCAGAAGCGGCTAAAAACACTACCGCATTAATTGAAAATTCGGTGAAACAAGTTGAAAATGGTACAAGAATTGCTGCCGAAACTGCAAAATCACTTCTTCGCGTAGTAAAGAGCGCGAATGTTGTTACCGAAACAGTGGAACACATTTCGAAAGCTTCCACCGCACAATCGGATGCGATTGGACAGATCACACTTGGAGTCGATCAGATTTCAAATGTAATACAGAACAATTCCGCGACTGCGGAACAAAGCGCCGCAGCGAGCGAGGAGCTTTCAGGACAGGCACAGACCCTGAAAACCCTGGTACAGAAATTCAGGCTGAAAGATCAAGATTATCAGAGCCCAGTAGGGTACCATGCACCAACGGAAGAAAAAGCGCCGGAACGGAATACTGCCGGAAACAAATATTAACAGTAATTAAACAGCTGTTAAATCATTCCAAACATCACCAATCCCCCTGTATGCACAGAATCTGTACACAGGGGGATTTTTATATAAAAAAACTCCTGCTACATTCAGCAGGAGCCTGGAGCTACTGGTCAGAATCGAACTGACAACCGCTTGTTGTTGGTAAGTGGGAACAATTTAGCAATGAAGCGGCTCTGAATCATAGATCTAAAGTGCAACTCTACTTTTCAGGGCATTACACAAAAAATGTCCATCCTTCGTTCAACCTCGGCATCTGGGTTAAGTTTAGCAGACGAGAAGATTCTCTGTCTTTTGTGATATCAGACGTTTCAATCCTTTGATTTTTCACACTTAAGGACATAATCATGGTATACATTCTCCTAATCAATCTATATGAATTATTATACAACTATTACCAATAAGTCACAATGGCATTCTAGTTAAACAGGCAAGGAAAAGTCCAATATGTTTAATGTCTTTTCTCAACTACATTGGCCTTTTCAAACTCGTATCTCTAGCCTCAAAATAGCGCTTAAACATTCATTATTCTCTTATTTCGTGTTTTCAAGGAACAAAGTTCAACCGTTAACCAAAACCTGATTTTCAACTTCACGGGAGGCGGTTATTGACATGTGATAACTATCAACTAACATTCTCAAGCTTTTTATCGATCCGGATGCCACTATGTTCAGCAGCGGTTTTCAATACCTCACAGTTCCGGATTACTTCTGCTACCACCAGTTGATCCTTATCTTCTGTAACAAGAGCCGTTTCGATCTGAGCTTTTGTTTGCTTAGTGGTTGAGCAAATTGCAAGTGTTTCAGCATCTGACTTTCGAATATTTGCTTCAATTTGTGCAGTTTCAGCATGGGTTCTTTTGGTAATTGCCTCTATCTGTTCAATCTCTGCTTTGACTTTTTTGCGATTCCAATGGTCATTCCACAAGTCATTACCTTTAGAAATGATTGCCATAATTCCTGTAGCCATCTCGCCGTTGCTGTTTTTTGTCTTTCCAACAAGTGTTTTAAATATACATGCTACTGCGATTGTAGAAACCGGTATGCTAGGCAGCAAAATTTCTAAAAACCCTGGAGAGCCAACCGCCGTCTTTATTTTTATTTTTTCACACTCACTTTGAATACCAAAGTACTCAGATAATATGTAATTTATTTGAACAATAGAATGCTGCAATGAAATATTATCTGTAATACTGAAATCAGCGGATGTTCTTTTTTGTAACATAAGATGAAGACTATCTTCCGAAATATAGCAAGGATGCAAATTTCTATAGACCATTTCAGCGTACTCGCTGATGTCTGAAATAGTCTGCTGTGCTCTCAAAACTTTGGAAAGGTATACATCAGTCGACAAATCAACCCTTTTTAACCAAGACACCTTTCTTTTGTGTTTATATGTACACTCTTCATACTCATTGTCACTTACACCATGAATTACCGATAAGCATATATCCCCCAACGTTCCTATAGAAATCTCTCGTCCCCCACCAGAGGGGATGACAACTAAATCGCCTGTCTGCATTTTTGTGTAAAAAGTATCCATTTGCCCGAAGATCAGCCCCGGACGTTGCTCATCAGGATATAATTTCGATATCCGCTCTTTCTTTGATTGGCTGTCTATCTGATCATCAGTAATCAGACTTTTTGAAATTAAGTCCCAGCCAAGAGCAATATAATTATTGAGATAAAAATCATAATAATATAAACCCGATTGCGTTCGGAAGAACCAAACACGAGTTTCATCGTTAATAATAGGCAAACTAAATGCATCAGCAAACGATTGAATTATTTCGTTATTCGTATCCATTATGCACCTCCACATCGCGATAGTTGTTCTATATGCTAAAAAAGTAATCATAACAGAACCGAACCTAATCTTGCATATAGAATTGCAAGATTAGCATCCATTTTTTACATAATAACAAATTTTTTATTCTAACGCAACACTAATATATAAAATATGCCAGATCATAATAAAAAAATGCCAAAGTAATTACAGTAGCATCTTTCTGATCAAACACTATATTAATATCCTATCCCCTTACTTTATAAATTCTTTTTTTCTACTGCTATCTTTGATTAGCCTACACACCCCACAAATTTACAGTAAATATTCACCCACTGGCTTTTGCTACCATCCTCGTTCAACATCTTTTCATAAACCACGATCCGTTCAATCAGCTCGGTTATATGAGTATACTTCGAGATAATCAGCAGAAATTCTTCAATGCGACTGTAGGTATTCAGCCTGATTCATAAGCTCTTATGGCTACTTAATTCAAATATTGTTTAACTTTTGGGCGAATTCAAGGGATGATACTCTCGTATTTTGTTCCCTTCGCGCTGTGGAATAGCCGAATGTATCATGTTAAAATACATGTAAAGCCGAGCCTTTTAGCGAAGGTTCGGCTTTATTTTTTATCCCTGTAGCCTTGCTCAGGATTTACCGGCAAGGTGAATTCGTGAGTGTCCATATCAGCCTGTGCTTGTCTGTGCCATAGTCGCACATCCTTTAGCACGACAGGATACCATCAATCCTCTTTGATAGCTATACCATTATCCACTAAAGATTCGGACGTAATCTTGACCTCTTCGGTTGCTTCACAGGAATGCGTAATAAGGTTTCCGACCTTATCAAAAATCGTATTTTCTCCCTCAAAAAAGCTGAAGGTAACATATTGAACTCCATTAATTGTTTTGGAATGCACACTGAAATCTCCCTTACATAAAAATGGCATAATGTGCTCCTTTCATAGCGGTATACAAAAACAGAGGAACAAAAGTGGCTGATTACCGCCATTTCTTAAAAATCTGACATAACAATTTGCGGTACCGGACAAAAAGTTATGTCACTTTCAAATCCCCCAACGGCTTTGCCGGTGGGCGTTTCCGGGAGTTATGCTGCCTAAGCAGCATAACTCCTTTAACCTGCACCATTTTCAACCCTGCTGTTTTTACAGATATACCCCTATATATTTTCTTTCTCTGTTGATAAAGATTGTTGTTATTGGGAAGTTATTATTCTTCTTGTTTACTCCTATCCGTTTGCAAGACGGGGCATAGACCACCATGACCTATGGGGGCATCCGACTGGCAGGCAGATAAACCGGTAATCTCATAGGAATTATTGATTTGCTTTCCGCCTCTGAAGTTTTTTGTAACAATAATAAGTCTTGTATCGGAAAGCTGTTTGATTGCTTTGCTGACAGAACTGACTGCAATCCCGCAGGCTGATGCGATGGTCTGCTTGCTTGGGTAACATCCGCTCTTTTTGTTTCTGCATTTGCAGAGATAGCAGTACACATAAAAAACAATCGGTGACATTTTTAAATCGAAAATCTGATTTTGTACGACAAAAAAGTTTCCTTGTTTCATATTTACGAACACACTCCTTTCGAACGAGAAAGAGAAGGCATAAAAAATGCCCCTCACTTCTCTTTAGGAAAAAGTGAAAGGCTACACAACATATAAAGTTAAGATTTATTCTATTGATTTTATTCGTTTTTCCGTATATAATCAAATAAAAGCATCTAGTGGAGGGCGCATATGTTGGACTACATTTCTGTAAAACAGGCGGCCAAAAAATGGGGCATTTCAGAACGCAGAATACAAAAGCTGTGTGAAGAAAACAGAATTGACGGGGCTATTCGTTTTGCACATGCATGGGCAATTCCCAAAGACACGCCAAAGCCTACGGATGGAAGGCTGAAGGAAAACATAAGGAAGATCTAATGGAGGTGAATAGAATGCTTGGACAAAATGCAATCTATGGAAGTTTGCTTGAAAAAAAAATTCTGATTGTAGATGACGAAAAGGATATAGGCGACTTGCTTGAGAAAGTGCTTAAAAAGGATGGATTCAAAAATATTCTTAAAGCCTCGAGTGGGCAGGAAGCTATCTATTTATGCAAAATGCATCGGCCGGATGCAATTGTTTTGGACATCATGCTTCCAGATATTGACGGAATAGAGGTATGTAAGAAAATTCGGGAATTTTCATATTGTCCGATCATGTTTCTGTCTTCCAAAAACGATGATATAGACAAAATATTGGGCTTAAGCAGCGGCGGCGATGATTATATAACGAAGCCTTTCAGCCCGAGAGAGATAGTGTTTCGGATAAAGGCACAGCTGCGCAGGCAGCAATATGATTGCTCAGATAAAAATAACGTAAAACAGCAGATACTTTTAAGCAACTTGAGAATCGACATTGACGGCTGCCGTGTATATAAAAACGACATTGAGCTTGAGTTTACTGCAAGAGAATTCGGAGTGCTTCGCTACCTTGCCGAAAATCCAAACAAGATCATCAGCAAAGAGCGCCTATACGAGCAGGTCTGGGGAGAGGACAGCGTCGGCTGCGACAATACCGTTATGGTTCATATTCATCATATCCGAGAAAAGATAGAGGATAATCCGACAAATCCCAAACTGCTTCAAACAGTAAAGGGACTTGGATACAGACTTGTGAAAAGGGATAACTAAATGAAACGGTCAGGATATAAGTCGGCATTCCATATTTACGTTATTTTCTTTATTTTGCTTATTGGAACGCTAGCGGCGGGGGTCGGCATGGTCGTTTATAATATAACCATACAAAAGCCGGACGGTCATGTTGAATTCAGCAAATGGCCGATTGATTTCACAAAGGATTTTTCCGAGTATATCATTTTTACCGGCGATGTGCCCCAAATCAAGCAATCAGGTCTGAAACTGTTGCAGGAAAACGACCTGTGGCTTCAAATCATTGATGCTAACGGAAATGAAATTCAATGCTTTGATAAGCCACAAGGTGTTCCGTCGCATTATTCTCCTTCGGCTATACTGAATATCTATCAGAACGGAATCGGAAAGGATTCCGTGTTTTCGGCGAATCTTCATTTGGGCGATAAAGAGTGGACGTATATGATCGGTTTTCCCGTGCAGATTTCCAAAGTTACCATGTATGTAAGCGGGGACAGATTTACAACCTTCAAGCCAGTTGTGTTTGTAATGCTTGGAGTTACGCTGCTTCTTTTAGTCATAGCAGGCTTTATATACAGTTTCTTAGTCGCGAAGCAAACAAAACATATCCGAAAATCGATCAGGGGAATTGTTTCACGCACCTATATACCCGTTTCGAACAACGGCTCGTTTGGCGATATTTACGAGGAACTGAATGCCATGAACGCGGAGATAAGATCGAGTGATGAGGCAAGAGCCAAGGATGAAAAGCTGCGCGAGGAGTGGATCGCCAATATCACTCATGATCTGAAAACTCCTTTATCGCCCATCAGGGGTTATGCCGAACTCATTTCCGATACTGATTCTCATCCAGAGGTTGACGTTATCAAAGAATACGGCGGCATCATATTGAAGAATACCGCTTATGCTGAGGCGCTTATCAACGATTTAAAGCTCACCTATCAGTTGAAAAATGAAATGCTTCCGCTGCATAAGAGCAGGCAGAATATTGTACGCTTTACAAAAGAGCTGGTGATTGATTTGCTCAACAATCCGGAATACGAAGACAGAAATATCTCTTTTTTCAGCACGGATGATACGATTGAGCTTACATTTGACGCGGTGCTCTTAAAGCGAGCACTAAATAATTTGATTACCAACGCTCTGGTGCATAACGATAGGGAAACGGAGATTTCCGTTTTCATCAGGTCTGGTGACCGCATTAAAATCAGCGTACAGGATGATGGCTGCGGAATGAAAAAGGAAGAACTGGACAATTTGTTCGTCCGGTATTACCGGGGAGAAAATTCAGCGGAAAAACCGGAGGGTTCTGGTTTGGGAATGGCAATTGCCAAACAGATTATCGCGCTGCACGGAGGGAGCATTTTGGCGGAAAGCGAGCCCGGCTCCGGTACATGCATCACCATTGAGTTCGCAAAACAGAATTAAGGATAAATTAAGATTCATAGGACAGTGAATTAAGGTTGCAGGTCTACTATTGAAGTGGGCCTGCAACCTTTTTTATGCAATGGCCGGAAGGAGAACTGATATTGAGAATATTCAAGAAAATTATTTGTGCTGCGGTATGCTCTGTTTTGCTTTTCAGCATAACCTCCCCGGCACAAGCAGTGAGAAGCGTTAGCATCGCTCAAAGCCTCGAAAAAATGACGGACGAATATCTTAAAAAGACTCTTCCCGATGACCATGTGGCCGGAGCGGCAGTATCCGTTGTAAAAGATGGGAAAGTCCTTCTTGAAAAAGGATATGGCTATGCAGATTTGGAAAGCAAGGTTCCCGTAGATGTTGAGAGTACATCGTTTCAGATCGCATCTGTTTCGAAGGTGTTTACCGCGACAGCCGTCATGCAGATGGTAGAAAAGGGTAAGCTTTCATTGGATAAGGATGTAAACAGCTATCTGACGACTTTTAAAGTTAACAATCCGTTTTCTTCACCTGTTACTTTAAGAACTCTGTTGACCCATACGTCGGGTCTTGATTTCCGAATTCCGCTGCTTGTTCCAAGTTCGGGAGACGTTCTTTCCGATTCAATGAAAACACTTGAAAGCGATTTGAAGGAAAACTTGCCGCCCGTTATCCGGAAACCGGGGACCTTTTGCCAATATAACGGCTACGGTATCTCACTGGCTGGTTATCTGGTTGAAATTGCTTCGGGGGAACCGCTCGACCGGTACATTACCAAAAACATACTGGAGCCGCTCGAAATGAACCATTCTTCTTATGGGCTTACAAAGTCCTTACTCCCGTCCATGGCGAAACCGTATCTGAGCCTATTCGGGCAGTACTTTGAGCGGAAGTACACGCTGCTTAGCGACCATCCGGCTGGTTCAATCTGCGCTTCAGCTTCGGACATGGCAAATTTCATGCTTGCTCATCTGAACAACGGAGAATTCAATGGGAAACGAATTCTGAACTCCGATACAGCCGCCCGGATGCATACGCATCAGTACCCGGAAGACGGCAGACTGGCAGGCTTTACCCTTGGGTTTTATGAATCAGTCCGAGGCGGTTACAAAACGATCGAATTTGGAGGTCATCTGCCTTGCTTTTCTTCAAAGGTCTCTCTTCTGAAGGAAAAGAATGTCGGTATATTCATTGCGATCAATACGGACTCAGCGGGCAGCGGAAAAGTATGCAATGAATACATTGATATGGTTTATAAGCTTCTTTCAGGCAACCGGCCCCAAGGAGTTTCCAATATCGCCGCTGTTCCTTTTGATATGGACGCAAATGCAATCAGCGGCAGGTATTCCTATTCGGAATACGGGGACACCGATTTTTTGAAGACCAAATCAGTCATGATAACATGTAAAGTCAAATGCGATCATGACGGAAACCTGAACTTTTCAAGCAGTGATTTTAATTGGGATTTCTATTACATCGGCAACGGGATGTTTTACTGTAAAGAAAACGGAAATTATTGCAGATTCTCTGACATTGGCGGCAAACAGGCCATAAGCATATTAGGTTTTGATTTCTTTAAGATTCCTACTGCCCTATGGTCACTCTTGATTCTGTCGATGATCTCCCAGCCACTATTTGCGGTGTTTGCTCTGATCCTTTTGATTTCACTCATAAAAAATAGAAAGCGGGATACAGGACTAAACCGGGCTGTAAAAATAACGCTCATGTCGGAAGCAATTTTGATCATTTCCTACTTTTCACTCAATGCTCTTGCAGCCTTGCTGTATTTGATCGGAGATACATCCCTTGTCTTTCATGCAATCCAGCCGACGATCCCCATCGTTTGCTGGTCATGCGCGGGAATTGCAATTGTTTCAACAGTTCTTGTTGGACTTGTCTGGATCAAGAATGAAACCGACTTAAAATTAAAAATAGCATTATCAATACTGACTTCGCTCTTTATTCCCAATATTGTATTTATGTATCTTATGAATGGAATGAAATTCTGAACATGAAACATCTGCATGTCCGGCAAGGTAAATTAAGACTGGCTTTAAGATAAAAAAAGGTTGATGGCTTATAGTTTTAACATAAGTTATCAATCTTTTTGATTGAAGAAAGCAGGTGCATATTTGAAGATCATACTAAAGTACATTGTAAACAATATCAGAGAGCGGAAACTAAGAACAATCGTAATGCTGCTGTCTATTGTTCTGTCATCAACGTTGCTGTTTGTTTCCATGGCAATCGGGGATTCCTATGAAAGCGCCCAGCAGAAGATGGCAAAAGGCTCGGCTGGAACAGCGACCATATCGGTTTCAGCGAAACAGGACGCAAACGGTAATATAGTCTGGATTTCGGAAAAAAAAATACCACAGATTGCCTCCATAAAAAACAAGGTTGGTTTTGTAACGACATCGGCACTCTACAACAAAGACAGCTATTATGAGAACATTGACCTGATTGCAGCCGATCTGAATGAACTGAACTCCATCAATAAGCCCCGGCTGCTGAACGGCGCCACACTTACTGATTTTACCGGAAACAATATTGTTCTTCCAGAAAAATTCACGGCCAAATATGAGATTAAGCCGGGAGATACCGTCACGCTTACCATAGGTGAAACGAAATACAAATTCAGGCTTGCCGCCGTAGCCGCCTATGACACGGTGTTTCTGAGGAACACGAGGGGCGTTAACGCTCTGCTTCCAAAGGATACCCTATCCTCCATTCTAAACACTTCCGGCGGCAACAGAAAAATACTGATTGTGCCATCCGACGGAGTAAGTACAGAAAAACTGAAATCTGAACTGTCGGCTTCCCTGTCTTCGGAAAAATATAATGTGACAAAGGTTTATGACGAAGCTGGAGTCGCATCGGATGCAAAACAGAAATCTCTGCCGTTTTACCTGATCAGCTTTTTCGCCCTTACAATGAGTGTTTTTATTATTTTCAGCAGTTACAAGGTCATCACGCTAGAGCGGCTTCCGGTCATCGGAACCTTTCGCAGCATTGGCGCTTCAGAGAAGACGACGACTAGAATTCTGTTGCTCGAAAGTCTGATATACGGAATTACCGGAGGCCTGCTCAGCATCCCGTTGGGCTACGGTATTTTGAAACTGCTCTTGGGCGGGCTGGGGGAATCACTGTCGATGGGCATCGAAATACCGATGGTGGTTTCACCGCTTAACATTCTGCTTTCCTGCACGGTAGCAGTTGCCGTATCTATGCTAAGTGCTTATCTCCCGATCTGCAGGGCAAGCCGTCTCCCAGTAAAGGATGTCGTTTTGGGTACGGTAGAAGAAAAGAATATCTCTAACAAGACAAAACTCGTATTTGGAACCGTCCTTTTTATCCTCTCCATCATTCTTCCGCGTATTGTGAATAAAAACTCCGGAAACCAGCTCACGCTGGCGGGAGGTTTTTCATTGCTTGGACTGATTGCGGCAACAATTATCATTATTCCGATGCTTACAAACCTTTTCTCCTATGTTCTGGAGCGGGTTTACGGGTTGATATTCGGCAACGAAGGCAGGCTTGCCGCCCGGAACATGAAACAGAATAAAAGTGTGAGCCAGAATATCACGCTGTTGTTCATCAGCCTGTCGGCAGTTATCGCAATTAGTGTGATCGGAAGCTTTGTTTCCTCCTATGTGGGCGACGTTTTCCATGGCGCTAAACTGAACGGTTTCACGCAGGCAACCATGAGCAGTGAATTTGTAAATGAGATTAAAAATATCAAAGGAATCAAGAGCGTTTTGCCTATTTATGAACTGAATAATGAAATCAGCACAGACGGTTTTACCTTTAATCAAATGGAAGCCGTGGATGATATCGGCCTGCATAATTCTATGCTCAATTTAAAATATGAAAATGATCAGACAAAGAATAAAATTGAAACCGCCTTCGGAGGTGGGCGAAACATCTTACTCAGTAAAGATTGTCTGACAAAGCACAATCTGAGGATTGGCGATACCATCGGTCTTACTTATAACGATAATACGTATGAATACCAAATCATAGGAAGCTTTCAGTCACGAGCGGACAATTCGGACGCCGTTATTCCGGCTGCCTATGCAAAGAGTGAATTCGGTGTACAGAATTACGATATGCTTGCCTATACCGCAGCCGACCCGGATGCCGTTATGGTACAGATTCGCAATTTGTTCGGGAACAAAACAAATTGGAGCCGTACAATAGATGAATTTAACCATGATGCGATGAGTACCGTTAACTCGTTTTTGGATCCAATGCGAAAGCTTACCTATTTTATCCTGTTGCTTGCGGCTGTCGGAATTATCAACAATTTGCTCATCAACTATATTCAAAGGAAACGCTCCATCGCCATGTACAAATCGGTGGGAATGAGCAACCGTCAGAATGTAAAAATGACGCTGATTGAAGGGTTTACATCAGGGCTTATTGGCGCGGTTATCGGAATGTTCGTCTCATACATGGAAATAGGAACGATCTTTATTGTTGCCGGCCCGAAAATATCGGTTACCCCGGAGTTGGACGCAGGAATATTTATTATGGCTGGCCTTGCGGGAATCATGATCACCCTGATTGGTTCCGTTGTCCCGATTTTGAAAGGCTCTAAAATGAAGCTCGTGGAAGAGATTAAATTCGAATAAGAATAAGGAGAATGCATCATGACTAAAATACCTGTCGCCATAGAAGGCGAAAACATCATAAAAGATTTCAAAATAGGTGACACCGTTACCAGAGTGCTCAATGGTATCTCACTGCAAATCATCAAAGGCGAATTTGTATCAATTATGGGGCCGTCCGGTTCGGGAAAAAGTACGCTGCTCTATATTTTGGGAGGTCTTGACAGCCCCACAAACGGAAGTGTGCTGATGGGTGGCAAGGATATCTCCCGGTATAATGATGAGAAAAAAAGCGTCATGCGACGCAGAAGCATCGGCTTCATCTTTCAGTTTTACAACCTGATTCCCAATTTGAATGTAGAGGAAAATATCTTACTTCCCATTCTTCTCGATGGAAAAAACGCGAAAGACTATCGAAAGCAACTTAATAACATTCTCGAAATCGTAGGGCTAAGCGATAGAAGAAAACATACACCCAGAGAACTTTCCGGTGGGCAGCAGCAACGTGTGGCCATAGCAAGGGCGCTGATTAACAGTCCCGATATCATTTTTGCCGATGAGCCAACCGGTAACCTTGATAGCAAAACCGGCACCGAGATTATGAAGCTTCTCAAGGAAATAAACCGTGAAAGTGATAAAACCATCATTATGGTAACTCATTCCGCTGATGCGGCGGCATACGGCAATCGGATTGTAAGTGTAAGGGACGGTGTAATATATAATTCATAAGGCCTTTTTCAATCCAAGTAAATTCACATATTGTCAAGGACGCAAAGCTGAGGGTCTAAGATGCGTAAGCATGATGATAGCCTGGCCGCCGTGTAGTATCGTGTATGAAACCTACCCTCTTTTGCGGCAGGTTTCTTTTATATTTGGTAACATAGAAAGGCACGCCCGCCAAATAAAAAAAACGTAAGTTTGGTGGGTCTCTTTCCATGCGCGAATGATATTAACACCCTCCAGACTTACGAGTTTGGAGGGTGTTAATATGTGCATTCGATATGCATTAAACTTCAGGCGACCGCTGCTTGGCAGCGGTCGGGCGTGATGAAGCAAACAACTATCTGCTACATATTTCTTTTCCAGGTAGCTTGTCAAAAAAAACCTGTGCTTCTCATGAGAGAAGTGTGCCTATATGCGCGAGCTGTCAGTTCGCGTTAAACTCCACTATGATTTCGTAAAAGGTATACAGGGCAGCTTAACTTTGCCCTTGTATGCCTTTATTTTTATGCCTCAACAACGGTGCCGTTCTCCGCCAGCCTTCAAATATTCACTTGAATTCATTGAAAATTTGGAGGACAAGTATATGAAAGAATACTGATTGTAAAAGGGAAAAGAACACCTGTCACCTATGAGGTCTACAAAGCATATTATCAAGAATACGAACACGAGAGGTATCTGAAAAATAAAGCTGCCAAATACGAACATTCTTTAGAGCAATTCATCGAAGCGGGCGTATTCATAGAATTCCTCTGCGTAGACAGCTCAACCCCTGTTGAGCACGAAGTGCTGAAAGCAGAACAGCTAAACTATCTTCACCGCTGTTTGGACAAGCTAAGTGCAGAGGAACAAAAAATCATCTATGGTATCTTTTTCGAGGAAAAGACAAAAAATCAGTTGGCTCAGCAGCTACAGATGTCTGCTTCGGCAGTCGGCCACAGGAAACGGAAAATTTTAAAAGGCCTACTTCAGCAGATGAAAAACTACTACAGATAAGTGACGCCGTTTTCGCAGGAAAGCTCCCTGATATTCATTTCGGGGAGCTTTTGTCACCCCGCAGCAAGACTTGACCCTTTCTAATCACCTGTAAGGCGCACAAATGCCCCACAACGGCTTTTCTCGTTGAGTTTGTACACTTCCCTTTTATTCTTCCTTAATGCCTTTTGTGGGGCATATTTGCGCTTGTTTTCTCTGACGAGAAGTAGGATCAAACAGTACCCCTCTTGTTGTATCATTACATTTAAGAGATACAGCAAAAAGTCTGTAAACACGCATGTTTACAGACTTTTTTTCTTGGAGCTACTGGTCAGAATCGAACTGACAACCTGCTCATTACGAATGAGCTGCTCTACCATTGAGCCACAGTAGCATGATGGAAGAATTTTATAAAACCTTTCATTTTTTAACATAGCATTGCTTTATACGTACATACTATTACTGTAGGTATGTATTTATAGCCAACTAATATATTATACAAAATCAAAAAGCGAACGTCAAGTGCTAATGCAATAATTTTCTTCTTTCGGGATTATTTTTTAGTGAATAAATATCACGTTATTGTCGTGACGTCACTATAAAATTATATAATCTTGATTAATATGATTTATTGACACTTTTACGTAAAGGTGGTGTGACCTATTATTGAAAAGATTCATATAAACGAAAGACTTCGTGAACTTCGTGTAAAAAGTGGCTATACGCAGGTTCAAATTGCAAAAATATTAAATATTGACCGTTCAACCTATTCATACTATGAAATTGGCAAAACAACCCCCGATATAACTGTGTTGATGATCCTTGCCAAGGTCTTTAATATTGCAATAAATGATTTACTTGCCGATGAAGGGACACCCGAAGCGGTAACTGACAGCGGCGGAAAATCCAACTTTATTTACAGTAAAAAAAATACGAGCCATATTTATGAACTTTCCAGCAATGAAAGAGTTCTCGTCGGTATCTTTCGCGCCTGCGACCCTGAGGAGCAGGAAAAAATAATAAACCATCTAAAAGACACTATAAAAAAATAATTTCTAGTCAGAAATTATGATTGAAAGAAATTGTGTTGTGTGTTAAAATAATAATACACGTTTAAGTCAAAGACAAGCCTGCTCCGGCAATTGAGGAGCGTGTTTGCTTTGGCTTTTTTGTGTAGAATAAAAATATCTGCTGGAGGTGCTGTTTATGGATTTTGACGCTTTTACCGGGGGAATTGAACCGGGCGGACTTCGAAACAAGAATGAAATACGTATTTTAATTTGCTACCTGTTATCAAGCGTAGATGCGCCGCTCTCAAAAAGCGATATTTTAAATATCATTCAGGCCAACGGTCTGGCCAATTACTTTGAAGTCACCGACGCGCTTGCGGAATTGGCTGAAAAAGGCAATGTGATCGTCAGCGGTGAAAAAAACGAGCTTTGCTCGGCGAGCAGCACCGCACGCATGATTGCAAAGCAGCTGGATACGGCACTTCCTCCCGTCGTGCGGGATAAAGCGGTCGCCGCTGCCATCAACCTGCTGGCAAGAACAAAACGCGAGCGCGAAAACATGGTTGAAATTAATAAAACCGAGCGCGGTTATAATGTAATCTGTCATATTTCGGGAGGTGACATGGACCTGATGAATTTTACTTTACATGTGCCGGATCTGTATCAGGCGAATATGGTGAAGGACAATTTTCATCAGTCTCCGGAAAATGTTTATCGAATGCTGCTTGCGCTTGTCACCGGCAACAGCGAAATTGCCGCAGGTATCCTGAAGGATCACACCGCAGCATTAAAATGACAACAAATAAAAGGCGGGCAAAGCCCGCCTTTTATTTGTTGTCATTTTATAATCAGATTCAGAAGCAGCAGCATGGTCACACCCGGAATTCCGGCTGCACCGGAAATTCCTATGGTTAGCGGACTGAGCGGCAAGCTGACTCCGGTAAAGAAGCCGGTCAGGTTAACCGCAGCAAGCGCGCAAAGTCCCATGATGACACCACCCGCCGCACGCTGCACGGGTTTGGACGCTTTGACGATCACCTGAATAATAACCAGAAGCGCAAATACTCCGCACAAAGAAAGTGCGAGAATCATATTGGGCAAAATCACACCCCCATTCCCTTACATTTGAAAGGAGTACAGCTGATTCCCCGTTGCTTTGCAAGATTCAGCAAATATCTGTAACGGGAATGCAACGCTTCACGCTGATAAATACAGGCATCTATCAAATTTTCATCACATTCAAGTTCGAACCAGCAGTCGTTGCAAGCTAGCAGACGGCAAACTTCCTTAATTTCAGCAATAATTTTATTTTTATCTTCATTTTCCTGAACGGCTGCGCAGTCCGTGCGCTGTACCAATTTTAAAACAGATTCCATACTAACAGCTCCGCCTTTCGGTTTAATATTATGTTAGTATGATGGTCAAATATTCCAAAATTTATACCAATATTTCAATAATCTGCCCGCAATACCTGTTTATCACGAAAAATAAGCGCACTTAAAGGTCTGCATTCACGGAAGTATCCGGAATAAAGTCGATTCTGCCGCTTGCCACATCCGCAGCGACCACTTTTATTGAAAGTGTCTGTCCGATGGTAAGTTTATGACCGGTATTTTCATCAATTTGAGTGATGATGCCATCGAAACGATATTTTGCGTCTTCAAAGCTGTCGACCGGCACAAAACCTTCTACGGAGTTGGGCAGTTCTACAAATACGCCGCGCATTGTAACGCCGCTGATAATTCCCGTATAGCAGTCTCCTATATGCTGCGTCATATATTCGGCCATATAGCAGTCCTCGGCACTGCGCTCAGCTTGCATGGCACGGACCTCCGCAGCGGAGGAGCTGGATGCGGCAGCATTTGCATACGTCAGATAACGTTTGTCTAGTTCTTCTTTATCTTTGGTTTCGAGCATAGCGGACAGAATACGGTGAATCGCCGTATCCGGATATCGCCTGATCGGAGAAGTGAAGTGGCAGTAGTCCGCAAGTGCCAGACCAAAATGCCCGATTGGTTTTGTGTCATAACGCGCTTTTGCCATTGTTCTCAAAAGCTGATGGGAGATCACTTTTTGTGCCGGCGTTCCGTTCGCCTGATTCATAATATCAGCAAAATCGGCAGTAGTAACATCCCCGTCATGTTTCAAACTGCGCGGGTTCAGCCCGAGCGCACCCACAAGCTGTATCAGATTGTCCACACGCTCCGGGTTAGGCTGTTCATGCACACGGTACACAAACGGAATGACACTTGATTTTGCAAGCTTGGCGGCGGCCTGGTTGGCTGTAATCATCAGCTGTTCAATCATCTGTTCGGAAAGGCCGGTCTGGCGCGGTTCAACATTCACGCACACGCCCTCTTCATTCAGCGTGAATTTGGATTCGGTGCTGTCCAAATCCACCGTTCCGTTCTGTATGGAACGGGCTTTTAATATGTCGGCAAGTTCTTTCGCCGCATTTAAGGAACGAACAACCGGCGCGTATTTTTTCTTTAAATCTGCATCGGCAGTCTTTTCGAAAAGCTGGTTCACTTCCGAATAAACGCCGCGCACTTTAGAGTGAATGACACTCTTCTTAAACTGATAGGACTGGATGGCGCCCTCTTTATCCAGCTCAATGATGGCTGAAAAAGTAAGCTTGTCCTCCCCCGCATTCAACGAGCAAACCCCATTGGAAAGCTCTTTGGGGAGCATGGGTATTACACGGTCTGCAAAATAAACGGAAGTCCCGCGTTCAATTGCCTCCGCGTCGATGGCGCCGCCTTCTTTTACATAATGACTCACATCCGCGATATGAACGCCAAGCCTGTACCCTGTTTTGGTTCTGCTGACGGAAATGGCGTCGTCCAGGTCCTTTGCGTCCGCGCCGTCAATGGTGCAGATGCTTGTGTCACGCAGGTCAAGCCGCCCTTTCAAATCCTGTTCTGTAATCACCTCGGCAGCCATTCTTTTCGCTTCGGCAAGAACCTCATCAGGAAATTTGGTTCTGATTCCGTTTTGGTCAATAATGGCATCCGAGCATATTTTAGCGCTGCTTGACTTACCATAAACCTTAATAATCCGTGCCGAAAGCATGGATGTGCGGGGCGTGCGAAAAATTTCCGCCTGAATCTTGTCCCCGTCCTTTACTTTCTTTGCAGAGTCCATTTCGACCGGAATATGGTAGCGTATCGCGTCATCGGGAATCATTTCGCATAAACCCTTGCCGCGGCTGAGCGTACCGGTAATGATGCGGCTGCTCTTTTCGGAGATTTCGTCAACATAGGCACTCGGACCTTTTGGGCTCTGTCTCACGTTATTCAGCAAAACCGTATCACCGATAAACGCCCTTTTCAAGTTGTCGGCATGAATAAACATATCCTCTCCGCCATCCGACGGACGGGCAAATGCAAAGCCCTTTGAAAGCGATACAATCTTTGCTTTCACGGCTTTCTTTTCCTCTCCCAAACGGACGCGGTGTGTTTTATTGACGGTAACAGCGCCCTCTTCTTTCAGCTGGTTTAAAGCCCGATAAAAGTTCTTGATATCCTTCACATCCAGCTTTTTAATCAACCCGCGGGATGAGATGCTTTGAGGGGACCGCTGCATATACCTTAAAATTTTGCTCTTCAATTCTTCTATCATTTTTCCTCCGATATTTAATAAAAATCAGTCTCCACGCCTGAGGCCGGCTGAACCTTAAAGAAAAGAAAAGCCCCGCTTTGACAAGCGGGGCTTTTGTCATTCAAGTTACTTTACAAAGTACATGTACGCGTTAATACCGATTACAAGTACAAAAAAGCCGATTGCAATAACCTTTGTCCACCGAGCGAGAAACGAATCCACGGAACGAGCCTTGTTTTTCGAAAGGAAAGTGTCGGCGCCGCCTGTGATTGCCCCAAGTTCCTGCTGATGCCCTTCCTGAAGAAGAACGATAACGGTTATAGCAACTGAAAATATTAATAATACAATACCAAATATGATTTCAACAGCTGACATAGCGCACCTCCGAATATACTTGCATAAACAACTTAAATTATACTAACACAAAATGTGCGCTTTTGCAAGCATATTTTATGTGCATTAACAAGTTTTATGCATATAGAAAAATCAAAAGGGCAATCTAAGAAAGGACTTATCAAAGCGTTTGCGTTTGCGGCTTTGACTTGACCCGCCGCTGGACTGCTATTGGCTCTTCAGCGGCGTTTTTTATTATTTTATAATTTTAACTGTTCGCCCTCTGTTTCCTCCGCGGCGGGCATAGAACCGGAAGCCGGGATGTTTTTTCGATAGCGGTTCGGGTTGACAAGCATTCCCTCATTGTACTGTTCCGCTTTTAATATTCTACTGCCTTTACGGAATGTCATAACGGCAACTCCCTGCGTGCTGCGCGTGGACTTGCTTGGTATCGCACCGGTATGCACCAGAAGAATCCGTCCCTGAAGAGAAGTCAAAATAAATTCACAGTCCTGTTCTACATATGCAATTCCCACAGCCGGCGATTTATCGCAATAGGCCCCCAAAAGCTTGCGGCGGTTTGTTTTTGTCGCATAGGCGGACATATCGACTTTCGCCGCTTTCCCGTTTTCAAAAAAGAACAGCATATAGCCTTCATATTTTTGAGTGACCGCCATGTAGATTGCATTTTCACCTTCATCCATCCCGAGCTTCGCCGGGATATAATCCCCTAAGACGCTCGCTTTGGTGTCGCTGAAATCATTTGCTTTTGCTTTATACACCTGACACTTGTCGGTAAAAAACAGCAAATCAGCGGAATTGGTATCCTCGATGTGCTGGACAACCGCGTCATCCTCTTTGAGCTTCTGGTCACCGCCCATTCGAAGCGAAAGCGGAGTGATTTTTTTAAAATAGCCTTCCTTTGTAAAAAAGAAATTCACCGGATAATCCGATATTTCTTCTTCACCGGAATACTCTTCAATCTCGTTCTGATAAATCATCATCGTCTTTCGGGGCTGGCCATATTTTTTGGAGACGGCGTTCAGTTCCGCTATAATGAGATTTTTTATCTTGGACTTGCTTTCAAGGATGGACTGCAGCTCCGCGATTTCTTTTTCAAGCTGGTCGATTTCCTCCGTGCGCTTTAAAATGTACTCCCTATTCAGGTGGCGCAGTTTGATTTCCGCAACATATTCAGCCTGCGTTTCATCAATTCCAAAACCGATCATTAGGTTCGGCACGACTTCGGTTTCTTCTTCCGTACGACGAACAATAGAAACTGCCTTGTCAATATCCAGCAGAATTGCCTGAAGGCCTTTCAGCAAATGCAATTTATCCTTCTTTTTCGCCAAATCATAAAATGTACGGCGGCGGACACATTCGATTCGGAACGCCGTCCATTCATCAAGCAGCTCATGCACGCCCATGACACGCGGAACTCCCCCGACAAGGACATTGAAATTGCAGGAAAAACTTTCCTCCAGCGGGGTGAACTTAAACAGGCGCTGCATCAGCTTGTCCGGTTCCACGCCGCGCTTTAAATCAATGGTAACCTTTAAACCATCCAATCCGGTTTCATCGCGGATGTCTGAAATATCTTTCATTTTTCCCTGTTTGACAAGATCCACAACTTTTTCGACGATGGCTTCCACTGTCGTCGTGGGAGGAATCTGTGTAATATCAATACAGTTTACGCTTTTATCATAGGTGTAACGTGAACGAATCCGGACACCGCCGCGTCCGGTGCGATATATTTCTTCAATCACGCCCCGGTCATAAATCAGCTGACCGCCGCCCGGAAAATCGGGAGCCAAAAGCGTGGAGGTAATCTCATGTTCCTGGTCCCGCATCAGAGCGATTGCGGTCTGGCACACCTCGCTCAGGTTAAAGGGGCAGATGGAACTTGCCATACCGACGGCAATGCCCGTATTTGCATTGACAAGTACGGAAGGAAAAGTAGCCGGCAGCAGCGTAGGCTCTTTGGTTGTGCTGTCGTAGTTGTCCACAAAATCGACGGTATCCTTATCGATATCGCGAAAAAGCTCCTGACAGATATCATCGAGACGGGCTTCCGTATACCGCGAGGCGGCCCATGCCATGTCACGGGAATAAAATTTTCCGAAGTTGCCCTTGGAGTCCACATAAGGGTGCAAAAGGGCCTCGTAACCGCGGCTGAGCCGCACCATTGTATCATAAATAGCGGAGTCGCCGTGGGGGTTCAGCTTCATTGTCTGACCGACAATATTAGCGCTTTTTGTGCGCGACGAACCCAGGAGCCCCATTTTATACATGGTATATAAAAGCTTCCGGTGAGACGGTTTAAATCCGTCAATCTCGGGAATAGCACGGGACATAATGACGCTCATAGCGTAAGGCATATAGTTTTTTTCAAGCGTGTCGGTAATCTGCTGTTCTACAACCGCACCCGCTCCCTGAATGACGCCGTGCGCGCGCGGCACACCCGCCTGCTCAGTTCTTTTTTTAGGCATTCTGATTTACACCCACATTCATTGAATTATTTCTGCATTCATTTTATAGGCAAGGCCTAGCTGACATCCGCCGAATCAATATAGATGTATCCATTTTCGGCAATGAAATCCTTGCGGCCGTTCAGATTGTCACCCAGCAAAAGATCAAACACTTCTCCCGTTCTGACTGCGTCGGAGGGCATCACCTTAATCAGCCGGCGCGTGGCGGGATTCATGGTGGTCAGATTCATCATATCGGGTTCATTTTCGCCCAGCCCTTTTGAGCGCTGAATCGTAAACTTTTTACCGCTGAGTTTTTTCACCACATCATCCTTTTCCCGCTCGGTGTAGGCAAAATAGGTGTCATCCTTTGTCGCCACTTCAAAGAGAGGAGACTCGGCTATGAACACTCTGCCTTCTTCAATCAGCGTAGGCGTAAGCCGATACAGCATAGTCAAAAGCAATGTGCGGATCTGAAAGCCGTCCACGTCGGCATCGGTACAGAGAATAATTTTATTCCAGCGCAAAAGAGACAGGTCGAACGAAGATAAATCCTTGTTGGCTTTTGATTTTACTTCCACACCGCAGCCGAGTACTTTAATCAAATCTGTAATAATATCACTTTTGAATATTCTATCATAGTCCGCTTTCAGGCAGTTTAAGATTTTGCCGCGAATCGGCATAATTGCCTGAAAATTCGGATCACGCGCCTGTTTGCACGCGCCGAGAGCGGAATCGCCTTCCACAATGAAAATTTCACGCTCACTCACATCCCGGGTACGGCAGTCCACAAACTTGGCCACACGGTTCGTAATATCCATATTGCTGGTCAGTTTTTTCTTGATATTCAACCGCGTTTTTTCCGCGTCTTCCCTGCTGCGCTTATTGATAAGCACCTGCGCGGCTATTTTGTCCGCATCCACAGGATTTTCAATAAAATAGACCTCAAGCTGATGGCGAAGCATTTCCGTCATTGCTTCCTGTATTCCTTTGTTCGTGATTGCCTTCTTAGTCTGATTTTCATAGGAGGTACGGTTGGAAAATGAAGAAATAATCAGCACAAGACAGTCCTCAACATCGGTAAATGTAATTTTGCTTTCATTTTTGTTGTACTTGCCGGTCTGCTTGAGATAAGAATCAATCTGATAGACAAACGCATTGCGAACCGCCTTGTCCGGCGCGCCGCCATGCTCTAACCAGCTGGAATTATGGTAGTATTCAATCAGCTTGCTGCGGTTGGAAAACGCCACCGCTACATTAATTTTTGTTTTATACTGAGGCTTGTCCGCACGGTCACGCACCTTGCGTTCCCCCTGCCAGAACTGAACGGGAGTAAGGGTATCCTCCCCCGCCGTTTCTTTGACATGGTCGACGATTCCCTGCTGATACAGCAGCTCGGTTTCCTCGAATCCCGATCCGGTCTGATTGCGGAAAAGGAAACTGATGCCATCGTTCACAATTGCCTGCCGTCTGATGACGTCAAGGTAATATTCCACCGGAACATTAATATCGGTAAATACCTGTAAATCCGGTTTCCATCGGATAATCGACCCGGTATCTTTTTTATTGTAGGGTTCTTTTTTCAGCCCGCCGATATTTTCTCCGTGTTCAAAATGCAGCGTATACCGCATACCGTCGCGCCGCACGTCAACGTCCATATACTCCGAGGCATATTGTGTGGAGCATAACCCAAGGCCGTTAAGGCCAAGAGAATACTCATAGCTCTCGTCGGAATCGTTGTTGTACTTGCCGCCGGCGTAAAGCTCGCAAAATGCAAGCTCCCAGTTGTAACGCTGTTCCTTTTGGTTAAAATCGACCGGGCAGCCGCGGCCGTAATCTTCCACCTGAACCGAATTGTCACTGAAACGCGTGATAATGATCTGTTTGCCATAGCCTTCACGCGCTTCGTCGATGGAATTGGACAATATTTCAAAGATGGAATGCTCGCAGCCCTCAACACCGTCCGACCCAAAAATGACCCCCGGACGCCGGCGCACACGGTCCGCACCTTTCAGAGAGGAAATGCTTTCATTGCCATATTCCGTTTTCTTAGTCATATTAACATATCGCTCCTACATTTTCACTGGTTAATGAATCTCCGTTTCGTCTAATACAATGTTTTATGTTCTTCCGCACATTGGAATCCCTCCAATATTATACGCATATGTTCTAGACAGCAAAAGGGGAAATGTGGTAACATTCCCCCTAAATTTCTATTCTGCTGTAATAGGCTGTGTCCCGCCGGGCAGTTCCTCCGGAGGATTGGACGTTCCGCCCTGCATCACCGTTCTGAACTGTTCACCGCTCATCTTTTCATTTTGATAAAGATACTTGGCAACTTCATGTAGCTTATCCATATGCTCCTTCAAAATGCCTTCGGTTTTGCTGTAAGCGGTCGTCATCAGGTTGTGGATTTCCTGATCGATTACTGAAGCAGTCGCTTCAGAATAATTTCGGATATGGCCCATATCGCGGCCAAGGAATGGCTCGCCTTCATCCTGACCGTAGGTAATCGGCCCAAGCACATCGGTCATACCGTACTTGGTAACCATACTGCGGGCAAGCTTTGTAGCGCGCTCAATATCGTTTGAAGCGCCGGTGGAAATATCATCGAGCGCAAGCTCTTCGGCAACACGGCCGCCAAGCAGAACGACCAGATCTTCCCGCATCTCTTTGCGGGACTTATAGGAACGGTCTTCGGTCGGAATTTGCATGGTATAGCCGCCTGCCATGCCACGCGGAATGATCGAAATTTGATGAACCGGGTCCTGCGTTTCGCAATAGAAAGCAGAAACCGCATGACCGCCCTCGTGATAAGAGGTTAGGGTTTTTTCTTTTTCCGTCATTACATGGCTTTTCTTTTCCGTACCAACAACCACTTTAATAGTAGCCTCTTCTATCTCTTCCATGGTAATAGCTTTCAGACTTTTTCTTGCGGCCAGAAGAGCTGCTTCATTCAGCAGATTTTCAAGATCCGCGCCGGTAAATCCGGCCGTGGACTTCGCTATTGTTCTTAGTACAACATCCGGTGCAATCGGCTTGCCGCGTGAGTGAACCTTTAAAATTTCCTCGCGTCCCTTAATATCCGGGTAGCCTACCATAACCTGACGGTCAAAACGACCCGGACGCATCAGAGCGGGGTCAAGGATGTCGGGGCGGTTGGTGGCAGCAATCATGATTACGCCCTCATTCGCGCCGAAGCCGTCCATTTCCACCAGCAACTGATTCAAAGTCTGCTCGCGTTCGTCATGCCCGCCGCCCAAACCTGCGCCGCGCTGGCGGCCGACCGCATCAATTTCATCAATAAAGATGATGCAGGGAGAGTTCTTTTTCGCCTGTTCAAACAGGTCGCGCACACGGGAAGCACCGACACCGACGAACATTTCGACGAAGTCGGAACCCGATATGGAGAAGAACGGAACGCCGGCCTCGCCTGCTACGGCACGCGCCAGCAATGTTTTACCGGTACCCGGAGGTCCGACAAGCAGAACGCCTTTCGGAATACGGGCGCCAAGCTCATTGTACTTTTTCGGGTTCTTTAAGAATTCAACAATTTCACGCAGCTCTTCCTTTTCCTCATCGGCTCCTGCCACGTCGGCAAAGGTGGTTTTGCGCTTTTCATCGGCCATTTGTTTAATCTTGGCTTTGCCGAAATTCATCTGCTTGCCCGCGTCACCCATGCCGGTGTTCAGGCGCTTCATCATAAACCACCAGAACAGGACCATGATTCCGAGGGTAACCAGCATGGGAAGCATACTGGCCAGCCACGAGGTTTCGGCCGGATGCTTCAGATTATAGGTCATCAGGGCACTGGGATGATCTTTATCATACTGGTCGACATAAGTGCGGATATCATGATAAAGAAGCTCCGCATTCGGCGCAACATACGATAACTGCGTTTTGTCCTTGAGTTTGATAATCATTTCGCCGCTGCCCATGTCCATGGAGTATTCCGTCACCTGCTGATCTTTAAAGTAGTGCAGGATGTCGGAATAATTGTAGGTCTTTTGCGGCCTGTTGCCGTAAATCATGGCAATCAGGATGAAAAGCAAAATAGGCACTCCGATAAACAAGCCTATATTTTTAAGCGTTTTTTTGTTATCCAAATGAAGTTCACTCCTTACTTGAGTTGCTTTGAACCTTTCGGTTATTTTTCATAAACCTCAGGTTTCAGAATTCCCACAAACGGAAGGTTCCTGTATTTTTCATCATAATCAAGGCCGTAACCGACAATGAATTCATCCGGAACCACAGTTCCGGCGTAATCTGCTTTTATGTGGGCTGTACGCCTGTCCGGTTTGTCGAACAGAGTGCAAACCTTAATGCTTTTTGGTGAGCGGGATTGTAATAACTCAAGTATGTAACTTAAGGTTAATCCGCTGTCAAGAATATCTTCAACAACCAAAAGGTCGTAGCCTTCAAGATTAATGTCCAGATCTTTAATAATTTTAACAACACCGGAAGTTTTCGTTCCCGAGCCATAGCTTGAAACGGACATGAAATCAATACTGCAGGGAATCGTTATCGCACGCATCAAATCGGCCATAAAAACAACAGAGCCTTTCAGTACGCTGACCATTAAAAGATTTTTATCCCTGTAGTCCTCGCTGATCTGTTTGCCAATTGTCTGTACGATCTCAGCAAGCTTCTCCTCGCTGAATAATACGGACTGAATGTCATTTTTCATGTTTCGAACTCCTTAATAATAATTTCCGCTATATTTTGAGTGTCTTTGGTAACACAGGCCCGCTGTGAAACGCCAAAGCCCTCTATCCAGATGATTTCCCCACCGCTTTCAAGCATTGCAATATTGCCACGCAGAAACGGCACAATCTTTGCTTCATTGAAAAGCTTTTTCAGACTTTTGGAGACACCGCGCCCTGCTGGGCGAAAAATATCACCGTTACGTCTGTTTCTAACAGAAGTAATACAAGTTATTGTATCATAGTTAATTAGATTATTAAATAACAAATTATTAATTTTGCCGCAATTTTCTAATTCTTTCCCTGTAAGTTTTTTAATCATGAGTATTCTTCCGTCCGGCAGAACGGTTGACGGCAAATTGAAAGGTATCCTCCACTGGACGGCGGCCGGCTTGTCTGCGGCGGCAATAGAAAGAGTATTGCCCTGTACGGTGCATTGTATTCCTCCTACAACAGTAACCGAACCAGCACCTTTTTGCACAATATCCGCCACAGCGTCAATATGTCCGCTCTCAAGCCTTACCCTTCGGATGTTGTTCACTCCGATTGAAATCGAGCGCGAGAGTATTGCGTGCGGCATCGCTTTCAGTTTATCCAGACTGTATCCGCCGGGGCAAACGGCGTCTGTGAGCTGTTCCCGCGCAAGCGCATCCAGACATTCGTCATCCGCACTCAGGCGGCCGGTCATTGCGAAAACCGCCGATTCAAATGCGGGATTGATTTCACGCAAGACAGGTACCACACCCAGCCTGATTTTGTTTCTCTCATAGTCCTCTTCAAAATTGGTGCTGTCAGTTACAAAATGCAGATGATAATACGCGCAGTAGGATTCCACTTCGGCGCGCGTAATGCCGATCAGCGGACGCACGACATTTCCCCTCACGGGTGGAATGCCCCGCAGACCGCGCATTCCCGCGCCTTTTGTCAAATTCATTAAAACAGTTTCGGTGCTGTCGGACAGTGTATGCGCAGTAGCGATTTTTCCGTTTTCCGTACAAAGACTCCTGAAAAAGTCATAGCGCACATTGCGCCCGCACTCCTCAAGTCCTTCTGATTTTTCAGCGGCCAGGGCGCGCACATCGGCGTGCAGAATTTTCAGCTCAACATGGTTTTCTCCGCACCACTGTGCAACGAAGCGTTCGTCACCGTCGGCTTCCTTCCCGCGCAGCCCATGGTTAATATGCGCCGCTATCATATGAATATGACGGGTTTGAGCATATTTTAAAATAAAATGAGCAAGCGTCAGTGAATCCGCGCCACCGGAGAGGCCGACAACCACTGTACAGCCTTGGGGCAGCATGTTCCATCTGACGATTACTCCTTCAATCTTCTCTTCGATGTCAAAAATATCACTGTTCACTCCGGACAACCTCCTGCGCCGTAAAACGCATGAACTCACCCTGCCAATGCAGAGGAATTGTCTTCGTTTCGCCGTGACGATTTTTCGCGATAATGCATTCTCCGCTGTTCCGGTCGGCGTTTTCATTCGGCGTTTCCGCATCCTGATAATATTCCTCACGGTACAGGAACAGAACGATGTCGGCATCCTGCTCAATAGAACCGGAATCACGCAGATCCGATAAAACCGGGCGGTGGTTCGTTCGCTTTTCACTGTCACGAGCCAGCTGGGACAGCATGAGAACCGGCACGTTAAGCTCTTTTGCCATAATTTTCATACCGCGGGTAATCTTCGAAATTTCCTGAACACGGTTGTCGTTTTTACCGGAAGCAGTCATCAGCTGCAAATAGTCAACCACAACCAGATCAACATCCCTTAAACGCCTGATTTTTGCTTTCATCTCTCCGACCGTGATGGATGGATTGTCATCAAAATACATCTGGGTTTTAGAGAGAATATCGCCCGCTTCAATAATGTGAATCCACTCGTCTTCGCTCAATTTTCCGGTACGCAGCTTGGTGCCGCCGACCATTGCTTCAGTAGACAGAAGACGGGACGCCAGCTGCTCCTTGCTCATTTCAAGCGAGAAAAAAGCAACCCTTTTGTTTGCTTTTACCGCCGCGTGCCGCGCGATGTTCAGCGCAAAGCTCGTTTTACCCATGCCGGGACGCGCGCCGAGCAAAATAAAGTCGGAACGGTTCAGTCCTGTGATGGTGTCATCCAGTTCCTTAATGCCGGTTGGAACGCCCTTGTATAGGTCGGCATCCGGAGAATTCAGCAAATCGAGCCGGTCAAAGGCCTGCACGATAATTTCGTCAATGCGCTGAAGGCCCTGCATGTTTTTACCGCGTCGGATATCAAAAATACGCTGTTCCGCGGAATCCAGCAGGGTAGCCGCATCAACCGCGCCCTGTGAAGCTTCCTCGATAATATCCCTTGAAGTGGTAATCAGGGTGCGCACATCATATTTGTCCCGTACAATATGGGCGTAAGATTCTACATTGGATATAGAGGGAACGAGCTGTGCAATCTGAAGCAGATAAGTTTTTCCGCTCGCTTCATCAAAACCCGCTGCCCCCTTCAATTTTTCCAGAACGGTTACAAAGTCCACCGGCTGGGCAATGGTAAACATTTCAAGCATGGTGGAATAAATCAGGCTATTGTTCGTCTGATAAAAATAGTCAGGCCTCGGCAGAATTTCCGCAACTCGGTCCAAACAGGAGGAATCCAAAAGAATAGCGCCCAGTACGGACTGCTCCGCCTCAGGGCTGAAAGGAAGGTTCATCGCACTATACCCGCTTGTTACCATGTCATCCATGCTATTCCCTCCTCCTTGCCATGTATGTTATTCCTTGTTATTCCTTTTCGCCGACCACAGCGTAAACCTTTGCGGATATGCCGCTGTGAAGTTTTATTTCACATTCATAAGTGCCAAACGCTTTGATGTCGCTGTCCAAAACAATTTTGCGCTTGTCAATATCGACCTTATACTCCCGCTTGAATTCCTCAGCAATTTCCTTTGCTGTTACAGAGCCAAAAATCCGGTCGCCCTGTCCTGCTTTTGCATACAGCTTAACGCTCTTCCCGTTGATTTTCTCAGCAGTCTGTTTTGCGGCGTCGATTTCCGACTGAATTTTGTAGGCTTTTGCGTCCTCAGCATTTTTCAGCTCGTTCATCGCCTGCGCGTTTGCCTCTTTTGCAAGCTTGCGCGGAAAAAGGTAGTTGCGGGCATACCCGTCGCTGACATTGATCAGCTCCCCTTTTTTGCCGCTGCCTTTAATATCTTCAAGCAGTACCACTTTCATTGATATTCCCTCCATTATGTGAATTGATTATTGAACTGCCTTTGCCATAGTATCCTGTAACACGGTAATGAGCTTTTCACGCGCCTGCTGAGCCGTAACACCGCTGAGCTGAGCGCCTGCCATTGTCAGATGGCCGCCGCCGCCCAAAGCCTCCATAATCAGCTGCACATTGATTTCACCCAATGAACGGGCGGAAACATTCACGACATTATTTCCCGTTGGAAAAAGCACAAACGAGGCATTAACGCCCTGAATAGACAATAGCTCATCCGCTGCCTGTGCCGACGTGATCCGGATATCCGGAAATTCATGGTCGGCGGAAGCAATTGCACAGTCGCCTAAAATTTCAGCGCTGGAAACAATTAGATATTTTGCCTTGTATGTGTCAATCGTGTCGGAAAACATGCGTTTTACTTCCACAGTATCCGCGCCGCGCCGGCGCAGATAGGCCGCCGCTTCAAATGTGCGGACACCGGTTTTAAGCACGAAATTTTTAGTGTCAAGCATGATACCAGACAGCAAAGCTTCGGCTTCAACCTGGCTGAGTGTGTTGTCTCCAATATACTGCACAAGCTCGGCCACCATTTCAGAGGTGGAGCTCGCATAGGGTTCATGGTAGAAAACAAGCGCATTTTCTATATGCTTTACCATCATGCGGTGATGGTCGATGATGACCAAACGGGAAACCGCGTTTAAAAGCTCGGCGCTTTCTACAAATTCCGGAGAATGGGTATCCACAACGATCAAAAGGGTCTTTTGTGTTGTCATGGACATTGCTTCCATGGGAGAAATGAAGATCTTTCCGTTGCCGGAAGCCTCCATTGAAGAAATGAGCGGAGCAGCGAGGCTCTGTGCACGGTTAATGACAATAAAAGCGGGCTTTTTCAGCGTTTTGGCCACTGCACTCCACATACCCACAGCTGCGCCAACACTGTCCAGATCGGAGAATTTGTGCCCCATAATCAGCACATTGTCGCTGGATTTAATATGGTCGGAAAGTGTTGCTGCAATAACCCGGGTGCGCACCTTATCGCGTTTTTCCACCCCTTTGGAAAGGCCGCCGAAGAACTCGTATGTATCGTCCTTTTGCTTGACGGCTACTTGGTCTCCGCCGCGGCCCAAAGCCATATCCAGTGCTTTGCGCGCCCATTCTTCACCTTCCGCCAGGGATTCGGCACCGCGTCCAACGCCGATGGAAACTGTTGCGCTGCGGCGTTCACCGGCCTTAATCCCGCGGATGGTATCAAGAATCTGAAAGCGTTTTTCCACTGCTTCCCGCGTATGGGCTTCATCGGTAAGGATCAGATAACGCCCGCCGCTTAACCGCTTCAGAAAACCACCCATGCTCTGTGCCCAGTTCATCAGCGCGCTTTCCACTTCCGATGCAATACGGGAGTCCTCGCTGCCGCTTGAATCACGGGCAAGCTCCTCCCGGTTGTCAAAGCTTGCGATCGTGACAACCGGGCGCTTGTCGATATATTCACGGTTAATTTCTTTATAATAAGTGTCGTCCACAAAATAGACTACACTGCCGTATCCGGTTTTTGCAGCGTAAACAGTGTAATGCCTGTTCGCCACGGTAATATCCGTTCCGCTTTCATCAATGATCTGATGAATCGTTTTAGGATAAATAAATTTTAAAATATTTTCCCCGCGGCACTCGTGTTTTTCACTGACTTTTGCGGAGAAGGCACTGTTTACCCAGATAATGTCCCCCTCTTCACCGATCACCGCAACCGGCATCGTAAAGTCCATAAGAGCGCGATACTCATCGCCGGACAATATTTTCTGAGCGCTTTTTACAGCAGTGGACACATGCGCTTTAAACCGTTCTGTTGAAAGCATGACAACAATCACGGAACCGATCGAAAACGTTATCTCCACGGCAAACAAAATGTGATTGTAAAAATAACTTATGCTGGCCATGATGAGCATAACCGCTGTGATTACAAAGAATATCGGCGAAGACACCCATACTTTTCTTTTCAAAATGATTACCCCTTCAGCACTTTTAGACTTCCATAATAATCGGAAGAATCATTGGGCTGCGTTTTGTACGGTCGTAGAGCATACGGGAAAGTTCATCTTTGATTTTTGTCTTGAGCGTTCCCCAGTCATGGATTTTGTTTTCAGCACAATTTTCAAGAACGGAATTGACTAATTCCTTTGCTTCGTCAATCAGCGGCTCGGATTCGCGTACATAAACAAAACCACGCGAAACAACATCCGGGCCCGAAACAACATGTCCGTCTCCCTGAGAAATGGTGCAGACCACTACAATCAGGCCATCCTCGGCAAGATGTTTACGGTCACGGAGCACGATGCTGCCCACGTCACCGACGCCAAGACCGTCCACCAGCACTCTGCCGGCTGGTACGGAAGCAAGCTTCTTCATGTAATCCTGGTTTAGTTCCAGAACATCCCCGATATCACCAATAAACACATCGGCAGGATTTTTGCCCATGGCATAAGCCAGCCCCGCGTGTTTGCGCAGCATCTTTTGCTCGCCGTGAACAGGAATAAAATATTTTGGTCTTGTAATGCCCTGCATCAGCTTTAATTCTTCCTGGCATGCGTGGCCGGAAACATGCACTTCGTACATGGACTCGTACACAACCTCACAGCCACGCTTCATCAGTTCATTAATGACCGTACCGACGGACTTTTCATTTCCCGGAATCGGGCGCGCCGAAATAATAATAAAATCACCGGGGCCTACTTCCACCTTGCGGTGATCCGCAAAGGCCATGCGGGTCAAAGCGCTCATCGGCTCGCCCTGACTGCCCGTAGTCACTAAAACAATTTTCTCCTTTGGATATCGTTTGATTAAATCAATGTCGATTAATACACCTTCAGGCACATCAAGATACCCCAGCTCCACGCCGATTCCCATCACGTTGAGCATGCTGCGCCCTGAAAGAGCAACCTTGCGCCCGTATTTGACCGCGCAGTTAATGATCTGCTGAACACGGCTGATATTGGAAGCAAAGGTTGCAATGATAATCCTGTTTTTTTCCGCTCGCATAAAGAGCCGTTCAAAGGAGTCGTTTATCTTGCTCTCCGTCATCGTGTAACCCGGGCGCTCCACATTAGTGGAATCAGCAAGGAGGGCTAAAACGCCCTGTGTTCCCAGTTCACCAAAACGGCAAAGGTCAATCATTTCCCCCTGAGTAGGAGTACAGTCAATTTTAAAGTCACCGGTTTGAATCACCGTACCCGCCGGCGAATGGATCGCAAAACTAACGGCATCCGGGATTGAATGGTTAACATGAATGAATTCCACTTCCATACACCCACTCTTCACACGCTCGCCGGGATGTACAACATTTAATTTCGCTTTATTCAGTAAACCGTGCTCCTTCAGCTTTCCGCCAACAAGGCCAAGGGTCAAGGGGGTACCGTAAATAGGCGGATTCATTTTCTTTAAGAGATATGGTATCGCTCCAATATGATCCTCGTGACCATGTGTTAAAAACACCCCGCGGATTTTATCCACGTTGCGCTCAACAAACGTAAAATCAGGCAGCACCAAATCCACACCGAGCATATCGTCGGTCGGAAACGCCATGCCGCAGTCAACGATGATCATATCATCTTCACATTCATACAGCGTAAAATTTTTCCCGATCTCGTTTAATCCGCCGAGAAAATACACTTTAATGGACGGCTTTTGCTGGCTGCCTTTGCCCCGTCTGCTTTGCGGACGCTGACTTGTCTGTTTTTTTGGCTGTGCCGGCTTTAGCTGCTGCGCTAATGGTGACTGTGCCGCTTTCGGCTGAGTGGGCTGTGCAAGCACCTGCGGTGCCTTTGACTGAGCCTGCACCTGTTTCTGCGGCTGACGCCTCGGCCGCCTTGGTCGGTTAAGCTGCGCCGGTTGAGCCGTTTCCTGAGCCGGCTGGGCTGCTGACTGGGTCGGCTGGGTTGTCTGAGCAGGTTGAATTGATTCTTTCATCGGCACGGCGTCTCCGCCAATGATTTGATCCGCAGGTTTCTGTGTTCTGCTCTTCACGGCCGGCTCCGATCTGTGCGCTGGTCTTTGCGGCGGCACTACCTTTTGATAAAGAGAAGAGCGTCCCTCGTTCACAGCGTCAATGCGCGGATCCGCGGGCTCCTTGAGCTCCGCTGAATTTGTTTGATTTTTTTCAGTCACGAAATAACCTCCATTGTTAATTAGGGTGCAACCAATAGAGTCCGCCGGCAAACGGTGCCTAGGCGGGCATGGCGTATCCCTTGTTGATTTGTGCATCTTCCACACTGCGCGGGCAGCTGTAAAAGATGGTGGTTCTGCCGCAAATACATGCGGTTTCAAATATATTTAATGTCTAAATATAATGCAGTATTAAAAATAAATCCGGACACAAATATCTATATAATTGTACCTTGATTCGTAATTGCTGTCAAGCTATTGCGCCAGCACTCGGTAAATTATATTATAGCCAAAAAAGAAGGCGCTAAACCTTTTGCTAACATTGTTTGTATAAAGTCGATATGTTATAATGAAATAAATAAATATTGGTTAAACTAAGGATGATTAAAATGAAGAGAATTGAAATATACACCGACGGCGCGTGCAGCGGAAACCCGGGTCCCGGCGGCTGGGGTGCCGTGCTGCGTTACAACGGCACTGTGAAAGAAATCAGCGGAGGCGCAGCCGACACAACCAACAACCGCATGGAACTAAGCGGAGTCATCGAGGCGCTTCGCCTTTTAAAAGAGCCCTGCGAAGTGCTTCTATTCAGTGATTCCAAATATGTCTGCGACGCGATAACCAAAGGATGGGCAAAAGGCTGGCAGAAAAACAATTGGCGCAAATCCGATAAAAAACCTGCTTTAAATGTGGATTTATGGGAAGCGCTGCTTGCACTTTTAGATAAGCACAGTGTAACAGTCCAATGGGTAAAGGGACACGCGGGCCACCCTGAAAATGAGCGCTGCGACAGGCTTGCCGTTGCCGCTATAGAAAAATTTAAATAATGGCCGTTAGACTATTGAAACATATACCAAAATGGTGTATATTATACAAAGCAGTTCTCCTACGTATTTGATAATATATAAAGTAAAGGTGATAACATGGCACGTTTTATTTATGCGGATAATGCCGCTACCACTCCCGTTTCAAAATCAGTTTTAGAAGCGATGGAACCCTTTTACACGCAATATTATGGCAATCCTTCCAGCCTTTATTCTGTCGGCAGAGACGCGAAAAGGCCGCTTGAATTAGCACGCGAAACCGTTGCCGACTGCCTCGGCGCCTTGCCGAATGAACTGTTTTTCACTTCCGGCGGAAGTGAAGGTGACAACTGGGCACTGAAGGGCGTAGCCCACGAGCAGGCCAAAAAAGGTAAAAAACATATCATCACTTCAAAATTTGAGCATCACGCCATTCTACATTCATGTGAAGCGCTTGAAAAAGAAGGCTTTGAGGTAACATATCTTGATGTCCACAGTGACGGGCTTGTAAGAACAGATGAACTTGAAGCGGCCATCCGCGAGGATACCGCGATTGTTTCCATTATGTACGCGAACAATGAAATCGGCACCATTCAGCCAATTCCCGAAATCGGCGCGATCTGCAAAAAGCACGGAGTCATTTTTCACACCGACGCAGTGCAGGCAGTGGGCAACATCCCTATTAATGTGAAAGAACAGAACATTGATTTGCTGTCGCTTTCCGGCCATAAATTCCATGCACCCAAGGGTATCGGCGCCCTATACATCCGCAACGGTATTAAAATGCCGAATCTCATCGACGGCGGCGCGCAGGAACGAGGACGCAGAGCCGGCACGGAAAACGTCGCCTCAATCGTCGGACTGAGTGTTGCGCTGAAGGAAGCCTGTGCAAACATTGATGAACGTGCGAAACGTCTGACAAAGATGCGGGACAGGCTGATCGACGAAGCACTGAAAATTGACCGTTCCCGTATAAACGGCGACCGGGTAAAACGTCTGCCGGGCAACATTAACATGTGCTTTGAAGGCATTGAAGGCGAATCGCTTCTGTTGAGCCTTGACCTGAAGGGCATCTGCGCTTCTTCCGGTTCCGCCTGCACCTCCGGTTCCCTCGACCCGAGCCACGTGCTGCTTGCAATCGGTCTTCCCCATGAAATTGCCCACGGTTCCCTAAGAATCACTTTCAGCGAACAGAACACTGAGGAAGACGTTGACTATATTCTTGAAGTCCTTCCAAAGATTGTTGAGCGCCTTCGTTCCATGTCCCCGCTCTGGGAAGAAATTATTTCGGGACAGAAAAAGTATTCACAAAATATTTTTTGATTTTACGATATAAGAGAGGTAATCATTATGGCATACAGTGAAAAAGTAATGGATCACTTTGCTAATCCGCGCAATGTTGGTGAAATTCCGGACGCAAGCGGCGTCGGCGAAGTCGGCAACCCGAAATGCGGAGATATTATGAGAATGTATATTAAGGTTGACGGCGATATTATTACGGACGTGAAGTTTAAAACCTTTGGCTGCGGTGCCGCAATCGCAACCAGCTCCATGGCGACCGAACTGATCAAGGGCAAAAAAATCGAGGACGCTTTAAAGCTCACGAACAAAGCGGTAATGGAAGCGCTGGACGGATTGCCGGCGGTGAAAGTACATTGTTCCGTTTTGGCCGAACAGGCGATTAAAGCCGCTGTTTCAGATTATTATACAAAGAAGGGGATTGACCCTGCACCGCTCGTCGGTGAAATTCCGGAGTGTGAATCCTGTGCCTGTGACCTTCACTAAGAACATTCAAAGCAAAGCAAGAAAAGCTCATACCAGATAACACTGGTATGAGCTTTGTTTTGTATTGCCTGCTTTGTTAAAAGTGCATCTGTCGATTAACCAGGCTCTCTATGTCATTTGACAGTCGTATGCTATATCAATTTTGGTTTATTGCGGCTGTTCTTTCAGCCTTGTAAAAAATCGGGGTTCCGCGAAAACATGTTCCATCTTGGGCAAAGCAATTCCAAGCGCTTCCCGCAAGACATCCTCTATGGTTTCCACAGCAACGATTTGAATCTTATTTTTCACTTCGTCGGGAATATCTTTCAGGTCCTCAACGTTATCTTTAGGAATCAATGCTTTTGTAATACCCGCACGTTCTGCGGCAAACAGCTTCTCTTTCAGACCGCCGATCGGAAGAACACTTCCCCTTAACGTAATTTCTCCCGTCATGGCAAGTTTGGAATCGACTTTAATCCCTGTCACCAAAGAGGCAAGAGCGGTAAAGAGCGTAATCCCCGCCGACGGGCCATCCTTTGGAACGGCCCCGGAGGGCACATGGATATGTATATCCTTTTCTTTGAACTGAATTGCATTCATTGGCAGACGGGATTTTAACAGGCTGAGCGAGATCCTCGCGGACTCTTTCATGACGTCGCCCAACTGCCCCGTCAGGATAATCTGATCGTTACCGGGCATTTCCGTCGCTTCAATAAACAGAATTTCACCGCCTACCTGCGTCCATGCCAGCCCTGTGACAACCCCGGGAGGATTCATCTCCTGAGCAACATCATGTCTTGATAGCTTGCTCCCAAGGATTTCCTCCAGAGCATCCGCCTCAACGGCATATGGCCTTTCGACATCCCCAAGAACAATTTTTTCGGCCGCTTTTCTCGCAATAGAATCCAGTTTCTTTTTCAGGCCCCTGACACCGGCCTCCATAGTATAGTCGGCAATCATTTTTTTGAGTGCTTCATCGCTGATCCGGACATCTTTCTCCGTTAAGCCATGCTCCTCAAGCGCTTCCTTCATTAAGTGATTTTTCCCAATATGGAACTTCTCACTGGAAGTGTAGCTTGAAAGCTGGATGACTTCCATACGGTCCAACAAAGGCCCCGGGATTGTTTCTAGAGAGTTTGCGGTTGCTATAAAAAATACATTGGATAAATTGTAAGGAAGGTCAAGATAATGATCCGTAAAAGTATTGTTTTGCTCCGGATCAAGAACCTCCAGCAAAGCGCTCGCCGGATCGCCGTTATAGCCGGTCATCAGTTTATCGACTTCATCTAAAACCATAACCGGATTCATTGTACCGGCCTTTTTGATGCTCTGAATGATACGCCCCGGCATTGCGCCGATATAGGTCCTGCGATGGCCTCGGATCTCAGCCTCGTCGCGAATCCCGCCAAGGCTCAGCCGGATGTATTTCCTGCCCAGTGCTTCGGCGATGCTCCGTCCCAAACTGGTTTTCCCTGTTCCTGGAGGCCCCACAAGCAGCAGGATGGATCCCTGTTTATCCTTTTTCAGCTGCATTACCGCAAGCTGCTGTATAATGCGGTCTTTTACTTTTTCAAGGCCGTAATGCTGCTCATCCAAAACGCGGCGTGCTTCTCTGATATCCACGGGTGTCTCCTCTTTCATTTCCCATGGCAATTCCACAAGCAGATCCAGATAATTTTGAATCACATTATAATCCGCACTCGCAGGATTTTGGCTTTCCAGCTTGCTTAATTCTTCCAGTGCGGCTGACTGCACCTCGTCCGGCATATGCGCATTTTCAATACGTGTTTTGTAATCCTTTCCTTTCTTGGCTGAATCCGGTTTTCCTTCATTCAGTTCCTGCTGAATTGCATGCAGCTGCTCACGCAATACGGCTTCACGGTAATTTTTATTTGCTTTTTCTGAGAAACGCTCGGTCATCTCGATTTGCAGCTGTATTTCTTCTTTATAGTGCAGAAAATAATCGATAAAAGCCAGACCGCGATCCTTCAGAGAAGAGGTCTCCATAAGGGTATATTTTTCCTGTTTTGAGAAAGGAAGAAACTGGCAGATATATCCGATCAGAACATTCAGATCTTTTATTTCATCAATGGTCTTCATAAGACCGTCGGAGTTTCTGAAATTCGATCCGATTTGGTGGGATATATTCTGGATATACTTCGCCATCTCTTTCTGACTGTTTTCATTTAAATCAATTACTTCCGGCATTGCAGTGGTTTTTCCCGTTATGATTTTTTCATCAATCTTCATATCGGATACTTCCACTCGGGTTAAGGCTTTCACCTTGATCAAATAGCCTTTTTCGCTTGAAACTACATCCAGGACCTGAATCGCGACTCCTATTTTATAGAAGTCATCCGCTTGAAGCTCCTGTCTGTCCCGTTGATACTTCAACGGCAGTGCTGTAATTTCCTCTTGTTTATCCTGCAGTGCAGACAATTCTTCTTCGCTTAACCGACTGAATCCCAATGGATAGGTCATGCCCGGTAATAATACGAGATCTTCAATTGGTAATATCATAAAATAATCCTTTCCTCATTCATTAATGAACATTCGTTTATAATTTTTTGTAGAAATAATCCTCAATTCTACCCACAGTGAACGAATAAAAAAGGGAGGATTTACGCTTGAATTCTAATAACCTCTAATCAGTGCTTTCTGAATAATTGCAATTAGTTCATCCAAACGTTCCATTGCAATATCTTCTGAATCACAGCTCTTTACGGCAATTGTTTTCACCGGGGAAAACAGAATGGCATACAAATTATCATTGTTATAATCATTGAAAATTTGTCTCCTTTTCAAATCCGTCAGAAGCTGATTCAAGTTTCCCGGTCCTTTCATAAAGCTACAATTGCTTTGAAGAGCAGGACACGTGCTGAATTGTTCTATGAAATGAAAAATTTCTTTGTTTTCTACAATATAAGCATAATAATTTCGAATTAATTCTTCAATAATCTCTTCACCTTCCATATTAGGACTTAAACACTGAAGTAAATATTGAAAAGTATCTTCCGCATATTCCTGATAGATGTCTCTTAGCATTGATTCCTTGTTTTCATAGTAAATATACACTGTCGCAGGAGATACACCGGCCGCCCGCGCTATTTTAGAGATAGATGCACCTTGAAATCCTTCTTTTAAAATCAGTTCAACAACCGCAGTCTTAATGCATCTCTGTTTTTCGTCATCTTTTTTTCTCATACGCACCACCTGAATTTTCTGATTGAAATAAAGGATTAATTCTATAATAAACGATCGTTCGCTTATTGTCAAGTGCAAATTTCGATTCTTTATAAAAAGGAAACAGACAGATCCAAAAGAATCTGTCTGCTGTTCGGTAGCGCATTAGGAATGTGTATTCTGAATCGATCATTCTTATGTAATACGGTTTTATTAAATGTTTCCATTAATAACGAGGTGCGAAAACTATTATCGTGTTGCATCTTCATTATTTATGTTCTGCTCCTTGTTCTGTGGACTGAGCTATCGCCCGTACTTTATTCGCATCGTTTCTAAAATACTCCGAATTGTTTATCACCTCATCGGACCATCCTAATTCTCTAAGCATTTTTCTGATCTTCTCCAATATCTCTTTTTCAATCATTATTCATTCTCCCATCAAAAATTTAATATGCTTATATTATGGCGATTTCCAGTGAGATTTTCTTGTTTTAATTGTGAATTTTATGTGATTACAAACATTACCATTCGCTTATACCATTTCCTGGTCTGAAAATTTTCCTTTCAGTGTATGGCTTTCTGTTGCAGTTTTTTAAACAATTCAGGATTTTACCAAATCATTCACAATACAAAAAACACCCTTTAAAGGGTGTTTTTTGTATTGGTGGGCCATCAAGGACTCGAACCTTGGACCGACCGGTTATGAGCCGGTTGCTCTAACCAACTGAGCTAATGGCCCGCATAAAATAAATAATACACGATATTAAAATCGCCGTCTAACAAAGCGCTTGAATATAATACCACAAATCGATAGAAAGTGCAATCCCCGGTTACAATTTTGACCCAATACTTTGAGATAAAGAAAGCACATGAAAAAAGAACACCCATATGGATGTTCTTTTGGCTCCCCAAGTTGGACTCGAACCAACGACCCTGCGGTTAACAGCCGCATGCTCTACCGGCTGAGCTATTGAGGAATATTTATGTTGGCGCCTTCCTATTGTCCCGGGCCGTCGCCAGCCAAGTATCTTCGGCACCAGTGAGCTTAACTTCCGTGTTCGGGATGGGAACGGGTGGACCCTCACCGTAATCAGTACCAACTGTATTTATCACATCACTGTGTAAATAGGTTATTTATTTGTCAATATATGCACGTGAACATAAAAAGATAACCGCAATATTTGGTGACCCGTGGGAGGACTTTGCAGTCGGCATTCGCCTTCGGCGATTCCCTTAGGCAATCACAGTAAATCTTTGCCATTGGTCTCCTGGGCAGTACGGAGTTCGATTCTCCGGTTATGTGTAAACAAAAACTTAGTATATGCAATTAAAATTGGTGACCCGTGGGAGAATCGAACTCCCGTTATCGGCGTGAGAGGCCGGTGTCTTAACCGCTTGACCAACGGGCCATAACTACACATCGTCAGACGAAGAGGTCAGAGGCTGCTGGCCTCTATTCTGACTTATCATGGTGCACCATCGGAGACTCGAACTCCGGACACCCTGATTAAGAGTCAGGTGCTCTACCAACTGAGCTAATGGTGCATATGGCAGGTTGAGCCTGCACGCTTCGGACTTACGTCCATTTGCTCTTCATTTTTGTACACTGAAAACTGAATAAAGTAAAGAAACAGAGCGGGAAAGAGGGTGTACCAAGAAAAACTTATGGTCAAGCCCTCGGCCTATTAGTACTGCCAAGCTGAATACATTACTGTACTTACACACGCAGCCTATCAACCTTGTAGTCTTCAAGGGGCCTTACTAGCTTATGCTATGGGATATCTAATCTTGGAGTCGGCTTCACGCTTAGATGCTTTCAGCGTTTATCCGATCCGCACGTAGTTGCCCAGCTGTGCCATTGGCATGACAACTGGTGCGCCAGCGGTGCGTCCATCCCGGTCCTCTCGTACTAAGGACAGCTCTCCTCAAATATCCTGCGCCCACGACAGATAGGGACCGAACTGTCTCACGACGTTCTGAACCCAGCTCGCGTACCACTTTAATCGGCGAACAGCCGAACCCTTGGGACCGAATACAGCCCCAGGATGTGATGAGCCGACATCGAGGTGCCAAACCTCCCCGTCGATGTGGACTCTTGGGGGAGATCAGCCTGTTATCCCCAGGGTAGCTTTTATCCGTTGAGCGACGGCAATTCCACTCTCATACCGCCGGATCACTAACTCCAACTTTCGTTACTGCTCGGGCCGTCACCCTCGCAGTTAGGCTAGCTTACGCGTTTACACTCAAAAGCACGGTTTCCGTCCGTGCTGAGCTAACCTTTGAGCGCCTCCGTTACTCTTTTGGAGGCGACCGCCCCAGTCAAACTGCCCGTCTAACAATGTCCCCCGGCCGGATTCACGGCCGCAGGTTAGAATTTCAGCAACTTAAGAGTGGTATCCCAACATTGACTCCACAGAGGCTAGCGCCCCTGCTTCCAAGTCTCCCACCTATCCTGTACATAAATTACCGAAACCCAATATTAAACTGCAGTAAAGCTCCATGGGGTCTTTCCGTCTTGTCGCGGGTAACCGGCATCTTCACCGGTACTACAATTTCGCCGGGCGGGTAATTGAGACAGTGCCCAGATCGTTACACCATTCGTGCGGGTCGGAACTTACCCGACAAGGAATTTCGCTACCTTAGGACCGTTATAGTTACGGCCGCCGTTTACTGGGGCTTCAATTCAATGCTTGCACATCTCCTCTTAACCTTCCAGCACCGGGCAGGTGTCAGCCCCTATACTTCATCTTACGATTTGGCAGAGACCTGTGTTTTTGCTAAACAGTCGCCTGGGCCTATTCTCTGCGGCCACATTGCTGTGGCACCCCTTTTCCCTAAGTTACGGGGTCAATTTGCCGAGTTCCTTAACTACCCTTCTCCCGTTGGCCTTGGAATTCTCTTCCTATCTACCTGTGTCGGTTTGCGGTACGGGCGCCGAAGATATACATAAGACTTTTCTCGCCCTGCGCTAAGCATACTTCCCTACTCTAATTTCGGTCCCTTACGCCCGGGTCAACCATCGCCCGGGTTATGCCCTTTGCAGGTGTCCTCTTACTTAAATCTTTTGGCGGTTACGGAATTTCCACCGTATGTGCATCGGCTACGCTTCTCAGCCTCACCTTAGCTCCCGACTTACTTGGAGCGGACGAACCTTCCTCCAAAAACCTTAGACTTTCGGCCAATATGATTCTCACACATTTCTCGCTACTCATTCCGGCATTCTCACTTGAATAAAGTCCACCAGCGCTTCCGCTCTGACTTCACCCCTTATTCAACGCTCTCCTACCATAGTACTTAAAAAGTACCATCCCAAGCTTCGGTATATCGTTTAGCCCCGATAAATTTTCGGCGCAGAGTCACTCGACCAGTGAGCTATTACGCACTCTTTTAATGAGTGGCTGCTTCTAAGCCAACATCCTGGTTGTCTGTGCAACTCCACATCCTTTTCCACTTAACGATATTTGGGGACCTTAGCTGTGGGTCTGGGCTGTTTCCCTTTTGACAACGAAACTTATCTCACGCTGTCTGACTCCCGTACATCAATTATCTGGCATTCTGAGTTTGATAGGTTTCAGTAGCCTTTCGGCCCCTAGACCATTCAGTGCTTTACCTCCAGTAATCTAATACAAGGCTAGCCCTAAAGCTATTTCGGAGAGAACCAGCTATCTCCGGGTTCGATTGGAATTTCTCCGCTACCCACACCTCATCCGCTACTATTTCAACAGGAGTCGGTTCGGTCCTCCATGGGGTTTTACCCCCACTTCAACCTGGACATGGGTAGGTCACCCGGTTTCGGGTCGAATACAACTGACTTCATACGCCCTATTCAGACTTGGTTTCCCTACGGCTCCGGACCTGAAGTCCTTAACCTTGCCAGTTACATTCACTCGCCGGACCATTCTACAAAAGGTACCCGATCACCCGTTGACGGGCTCTCGGTGCTTGTAAGCACAAGGTTTCAGGTTCTATTTCACTCCCCTTCCGGGGTCCTTTTCACCTTTCCTTCACAGTACTGTTCACTATCGGTCACTGGGTAGTATTTAGGCTTGGAGGGTGGTCCCCCCGTATTCCCACCGGGTTTCACGTGTCCGGCGGTACTCTGGATACAGCTAATTGCATTCCTTTTTCGCATACGTGACTCTCACACTATCTTGTTGGCCTTCCCATGCCATTCTGCTAAATTCCTGCATATTTTATCGCTGTCCGAACCCCGGGAGTATTGCTACCCCCGGTTTGGCCTCTTCCGCGTTCGCTCGCCACTACTAGCGGAATCTCATTTGATGTCTTTTCCTCGCCCTACTTAGATGTTTCAGTTCAGGCGGTTCCCCTCATACACCTATGAATTCAGTGTATGATGACTGGACATGACTCCAGCCGGATTGCTCCATTCGGAAATCTATGGATCAATGCCTACTTACGGCTCCCCATAGCTTATCGCAGTTAGTCGCGTCCTTCATCGGCTCCCAGTGCCAAGGCATTCCCCTTGTGCTCTTTGTAGCTTGACCATGTGTGTCTTTCTTGGTTCTTCTTTAAAAATTGTAGATTTTATCATTTAAAATAACAAGTTATTTTTCTCGCTTTATCTGCTTCTTCTTTATTCAGTTTTCAATGTACACCGACGCAGTCGGCTTCGTCACGGATTAACCTGCATGTTACTGCAACTTAAATGCACGCGAACTTTTCCTTTGTGCGTCATTTGACATACAATATGCTTTTATCATAACAATTCCAACATACCGTATGTATTTCCAGATTCTTCGGAAGTGTCTTTCGACTGTCCCGCCTCACCTGTTTTGATGACATTCCTCCGTTACGCGGGCGTCAAACTGAATATTCCATCAATCTTTTCGCGCGGCATAAACGGACTGTGTCCGTGGTGGGCTTAAGTGGACTCGAACCACCGACCTCACGCTTATCAGGCGTGCGCTCTAACCGGCTGAGCTATAAGCCCATATTCACTGGCTAGAGGCTATCCGGTTATCCTTGTGCCCATATAGCCACATTGTCGCAAACTTAATCAACGGTCGTTTTCGCGTGCTTCAATTTGATGTTTCCATCCAATCTTACCCGTGAATTGACCGCGGACTCTGTCCGCTGGTGGAGATTAACGGGATCGAACCGTTGACCTCCTGCTTGCAAAGCAGGCGCTCTCCCAGCTGAGCTAAACCCCCATGTTTGAATCCATAATGCTTACGCATCATGAACTATTTACTTGCGGATACTCATTTGAGTTGTTCTTCTCTCGTATTCCACTATTTTTAGAAAGCTCTTAACCTGTTTATGGTGTTACGCGTGCACTTTGCCGACCTTTTCAGATCCGCTCTGTGCGCGGCATGACACCGGACTCGGTCCGGGGCCTTCAAAATTAAACAACGATTCGAATTATTTCTTCCGTAACTCCGACCTTGGATGTTAGACCGGCATTTTCAGCTGGTCAGTTCTCCATAGAAAGGAGGTGATCCAGCCGCACCTTCCGATACGGCTACCTTGTTACGACTTCACCCCAGTCGCCAATCCTACCTTCGGCAGCGCCTCCCTTGCGGTTAGGCTACTGACTTCGGGTATTACCGGCTCCCATGGTGTGACGGGCGGTGTGTACAAGGCCCGGGAACGTATTCACCGCGGCATGATGATCCGCGATTACTAGCAATTCCAACTTCACGTAGGCGGGTTGCAGCCTACGATCCGAACTGAGACTGTTTTTTAGGTTTTGCTCCACCTCGCGGTATTGCTTCCCTTTGTTAACAGCCATTGTAGTACGTGTGTAGCCCAGGTCATAAAGGGCATGATGATTTGACGTCGTCCCCACCTTCCTCCGTTTTGTCAACGGCAGTCTGATTAGAGTGCTCTTGCGTAGCAACTAATCACAAGGGTTGCGCTCGTTGCGGGACTTAACCCAACATCTCACGACACGAGCTGACGACAACCATGCACCACCTGTCTCAACTTTCCCCGAAGGGCACCTGATGCATCTCTGCTTCGTTAGTTGGATGTCAAGACCTGGTAAGGTTCTTCGCGTTGCTTCGAATTAAACCACATACTCCACTGCTTGTGCGGGCCCCCGTCAATTCCTTTGAGTTTCAACCTTGCGGCCGTACTCCCCAGGTGGATTACTTATTGTGTTAACTCCGGCACGGAAGGGGTCAGACCCCCCACACCTAGTAATCATCGTTTACGGCATGGACTACCAGGGTATCTAATCCTGTTTGCTACCCATGCTTTCGTGCCTCAGCGTCAGTTAAAGCCCAGTAAGCCGCCTTCGCCACTGGTGTTCCTCCCGATCTCTACGCATTTCACCGCTACACCGGGAATTCCGCCTACCTCTACTTCACTCAAGCACCACAGTTTCAAACGCAGTTCGGAGGTTAAGCCTCCGGCTTTCACGCCTGACTTGCAGTGCCGCCTACGCACCCTTTACACCCAGTAAATCCGGACAACGCTTGCTCCCTACGTATTACCGCGGCTGCTGGCACGTAGTTAGCCGGAGCTTCCTCCTTGGCTACCGTCATTATCTTCACCAAGGACAGAGGTTTACAATCCGAAAACCGTCTTCCCTCACGCGGCGTTGCTGCATCAGAGTTTCCTCCATTGTGCAATATCCCCCACTGCTGCCTCCCGTAGGAGTCTGGGCCGTGTCTCAGTCCCAATGTGGCCGTTCAACCTCTCAGTCCGGCTACCGATCGTCGCCTTGGTGGGCTTTTATCTCACCAACTAGCTAATCGGACGCGAGTCCATCTTTCAGCGGATTGCTCCTTTGATATCAGTGCCATGTGACACCGATATGTTATGCGGTATTAGCGTCCGTTTCCAGACGTTATCCCCCTCTGAAAGGCAGGTTACTCACGCGTTACTCACCCGTCCGCCACTAAATTAAGTTCAACACCGACTACTTATTTCATCCTGTGTTGTCTTTCCACCAAACTAAGTGTTCGGTGTTAAACTTAACTCCGTTCGACTTGCATGTGTTAGGCACGCCGCCAGCGTTCGTCCTGAGCCAGGATCAAACTCTCTAAAATATTGTATATAATCACCCTTGCGGATGTTTATACCGATTTTTCAGAGTCTTTGAATAGCTCTAAAATACGATACACTAACGTGTATTTTGTTGGCTTTTTTAAAGAGTGCCAACTCTCTTTGTCCGAAAGTACATTTAAACTCTCAAATAAATTACGGGTTATTTTAATTCTTCTTCGTTGTTTAATTTTCAAGGTCCTGTTTCTCCGTCAATCTACACAGGAGAACGTTTCAAAGCTTACCACATTTCGGTGAACCTGTCAAGCGTTTTGTTCCCGTTTTTCGACGGCTTCACTATAATACCACGTCACTTATACATTGTCAACGCTTTTTTCACTATTTTATGAATATTTCAATATTTTATAGTATATTGCAGTATTTATGGATGTTTGCTATAATAAATTTATTGTCTCTAAAACAGGGAGGGCGAAAGATGCCAATTAAAATACAGGAAAATCTTCCGGCAGTCGAAGTGCTGGAATCAGAGAATATATTCGTTATGACGCATCAGCGCGCCATGGCTCAGGATATCCGGCCGCTGAAAATCGTAATACTAAACCTGATGCCCACAAAAATTGACACTGAAACACAGCTTTTGCGGCTTTTGGGAAATTCCCCATTACAGGTAGATGTGGAATTGATGCAGATGGCCACGCACGTTTCAAAGAATACGTCTTCTTCTCATCTTAACACGTTTTATAAGACTTTTGATGAAATAAAGGATGATAAATTCGACGGAATGATTATTACCGGTGCTCCGGTCGAAAATATGCCTTTTGAAGAAGTCGATTACTGGCAGGAGCTTTGTAAGATTATGGCGTGGAGCAGACGCAACGTTTATTCCACCCTGCACATCTGCTGGGGCGCCCAGGCAGGGCTCTATTACAACTTTGGAGTACCCAAGTATCAATTGCCCGAAAAGCTCTCAGGTGTCTTCCTTCATCATTTGCTCGACATCCGCCATCCTCTTGTACGCGGCTTTGACGACGACTTTTTCTCGCCGCATTCCCGAAACACCGAAGTGAGACTTGAGGATATTGAAAAAATAAAAGATCTGATTCTGCTGACCGCTTCGGAAGAGGCCGGGGTTCATATTATTGCCAGAAAGAACGGCAGACAGTTCTTTGTTACCGGACATTTGGAATACGACTGTAATACGCTGGCCAACGAATATTTCAGAGATTTGAATAAGGGAATGCACCCAAATATTCCGAAACATTATTTTCCGGATGACGATATTACACAGGAACCTCCTTTTGTATGGCGCAGTCATGCAAACCTTTTGTTTATCAATTGGCTGAATTACTATGTATATCAGCAAACGCCATATGATTTGAAAGATCTTACCGACAACTAAAAAATCTCTCTGCTGACCGGCAGAGAGATTTTTTTATATTTACCATAAGACTAAGAAAGTTTCGCGCGCAACTGATTCAGAATTACTTTTTCACGGCGTGAGACCTGCACTTGCGTCATTCCGAGCGCCTGGGCAGTCTGCGTTTGCGTGCGGCTTTTAAAGTAGCGGAAAACGATGATGCTCCTGTCTTTGGGCGGAAGTTCGGTTACAACCTGCTTTAATGAAAGAAGTTCCGCAATTTTATCGTCACCGCTGTCCACACTGACATCGATCTGGCCTCCGCCCTCTTCCGGCGAAGCGGTGAGTGAAAGCGGAAACTGCGAAGCTCCCAGCGCCTGAGCGGCTTCGGCAGGTTCGACATGCAAAAGATCGGCCAGCTCGCTGATGGTGGGCGTACGTCCCTCGCGCTCGCTGAACGCAGAAGTTTCACGGGTTGCACGCATAGCGAGTTCTTTTAAGCTTCGGCCAACCTTAACAGCGCCGCCGTCACGGAAGAGGCGCCTGATTTCTCCGAGAATGACCGGAACGGCATAAGTGGAGAACTTCACGCCGCGCTCATTGTCAAAGTTGTCAACCGCTTTGACAAGTCCCAGACATCCGGCCTGAAATAGGTCATCATATTCTATGCCGCGTCCTTTAAAATGCTTGACACAGGCATGCACAAGGCCAATATTGTCGTTGATGGTTTGATTTCTGTCCATCTTTAATGATTCTTTTCCGTCTGACGACGTTCAATGGTTTTATACATAGTAACCGATGTGCCGTGCCCCACCTTCGAAGTAACCCTCAGAGTATCCATAAAACTCTCCATAACGGCAAAGCCCAGCCCCGCGCGTTCTTCATCCTGCGCAGTGGTGAACAAAGGCTGCATCGCCTTTTCCACATCCTCTATGCCGCAGCCTTTATCGCGAATCCGGATACTGATTTTACCGTTGTCATATAACTTGCAGGTTATGTAGATAATGCCGATGGTATTGCGGTATGCGTGGACAATGCAGTTGGTGACCGCCTCGGAGACTGCTGTCTTAATGTCGCTCAGCTCATCGATGGTCGGGTCAAGCTGCGCCGCAAACGCCGCGACCGCCGCTCTGCCGAACGATTCATTCGCCGAGCAACTTAAAAAAGAGACTGACATTTCATTAATTGGCTTCATTGATCTTCACTTCCTTTACAATACTGCAGAGCTGGTTCAAACCCGCAAGAGATACGATCTTTTCTATTTTAGGCTGCAAATTCGCTATTCTGACACTGCCGCCCCAAATCTGCATCAGCTTACAGCGTCCCATGATCAGTCCCACGCCGGAACTGTCCATAAACTGCACCGCCGAAAAGTCAAGCGTTAACAGTTTCGGTTTTACTTTCGACGCCGCCTCATCAATTGCGCCGCGGATTTCCCGCGCGGAATGATGGTCGATTTCACCGCTCAGTACCGCGGTCATCTCGCCGTCTTTCAAAATTAATCTGACGCCCATACGGATCCCTCCAAAATTTATGTAATTTTATAGTATTGGCATAATAAACATCCATTATTCAATTATTTTGGCACAACAATAATAAAAAAATCCCTTATCTATAAAGATAAGGGATTTTGTGTAAAATTTTACTCGAAATTTGCGGACAGGCAGTTTTTATTTTGCATAAAGCAATTTCAGGACGCGCGGCCGAAGATCACCCGCCAGATAAAGGGAACCGCAAATCAGCAGGGCGCTGTTGTGATCCATCATGGAAAGTCCTTTCGCTAGAGCCGCATCAGCGTCGGTCATCGGTTCCGTGTCTGCCCCGATCTTCTGAAAGTGCTCCGCAAGGCTTTCCGCATTCATTGCACGCGGACTGTTCGGTGCAAGCGTAATGACGTGGGAGAATAAGCCTGTAAAATTTCTCGTTGCGGCCGTAACATCTTTATCGGCAAGCATGCCGACAATCGCTACAATTTTTTTGTCCCCGAGGTATTTTCTGACCGCGTCGGCCAATGCGGCGGTTCCGTCCGGATTATGCGCTCCGTCGAGCACAATCAGCGGATCAGACGACATAAGTTCAAGACGGGCCGGAAAAACAGCAGAGGAAAAACCCGCTTCAATGCTGTGGTCGGCAATGTTGTATCCCAGCTTTTTCAGCTCCTCGATCACGGCAAGCGCGGTGACTGCATTTTTGATCTGATGCTCTCCTATAAAAGGAAGGCTGACCAGCAATCCCCTGTATGCAAGGCCGGTTCCTGTGATATTCATGGACAGCGTCTCCACGCTTGCCATATCGGCTAGGATGAACCGATTGTGCCTTTCGGCGGCAATCCTGCGGATCACTTCAAGCGCCTCTTCGTTTTGGTCAGGGTAGCAGACCGTAATACCATTTTCTTTAATAATACCGCATTTCTCATAGGTAATCTGTTCCAGCGTATCACCTAAAATCGCAGTATGGTCAAGTGAAATGGACGTAATAACCGACACAAGCGGCGTAGAAATGACATTCGTCGCGTCAAGACGGCCGCCGAGTCCCACTTCCAGCACTACAATATCACAATCATTCTGCGCAAACCACTGCAATGCAATCGCAGTAATCAACTCGAACTCCGTGATAATTTCGCCGTTTTCAGCCATTTGTTCCACAACCGGAAATATTTGCTCCACAAGCAAGCTCAATTCTTCATGGCTGATCATTTCACCGTTGATCTGCATCCTCTCGCAAAAATCCGTGACGAAAGGAGAAATGAACAGCCCGGTTTTATATTGGGACTTTCTGAGCACCGAAGCAATCAGCGCACAGGTGGAGCCCTTTCCGTTTGTGCCGGCCACATGAACAAATTTCAGCTTATCCTGCGGATTTCCAAGACGGGAGAGAAGCTTCTGCACCCGATTCAGTCCCGGTCTGGAGCCAAAACGCAGGAGTGTTGATATTTTTGTAAGCGCTTCCTCATAAGTCATCATTCGTTTTACACCTACATTCATTCCATAATGAAAGGCGGACATTTGTCCGCCTTTCATCTATTATTTCAAAGCGTCAATACCGGACTGAATCAGCGCAATATGGTCGCTCAGCTTTGCGGCATTTTGTTTCACGCCGTCCACGACGTTCGCAGGCGCTTTTGACATGAATCTTTCATTGTTAAGCTTCTCCTGCGCGTTGGCATATTGTTTTTGCGCGGATTCCAGTTCTTTGGTAAGGCGGTCAAGCTCCGCCTTTTTATCGACGAGTTCGGACATAGGAATATAAAGTTTAGCGTTGGCCGTCACGATGGTCGCCGCACCTTCAATCTGACAGTCCGCCCCGATTTCTACTTCGCTGGCATAGGCAAGCCTTTTCAGGATTCCTTTACCTTCTTCAAACATTGAAGTGTCGTTGGATGCGATATAAAGATGGGTTTTGCGTGAAGGGGGCACATTCATTTCCGAACGGCGGTTTCGAACTGAGCGCACCGCATCCATAATGCTCTGCATATTCGCCGCGGCCTGCGGGAAACAGTGGCCTTCTTCATACTCCGGCCATTTGGAAACCATAATGGATTCGCCCTCATGCGGAAGCGTCTGCCAGATTTCTTCCGTGATGAACGGCATAAATGGGTGCATCAGCTTCAGCGTACCGCTCATGACCCAGACAAGCACCTGACGCACATTCTGCGCGGCCTCTTCATCGTCGGAGTTCAGGCGGATTTTGGCGATTTCGATATACCAGTCGCAAAACTCGTCCCACAAAAAATCATACAACTTTTGCACGGCAACGCCAAGCTCGAAATGTTCAAGATTGTCTGTAATTTCCTTTGCCACACGATTAAAGGAATCGATAATCCACTGATCTTCAACCGCAAGTTTGGCCGGAAGTTCATTTTTTACATCATGCCCATCGGTATTCATGAGAATAAAACGCGAAGCATTCCAAATTTTATTGGCAAAATTACGGCTGGACTCCACCTTTTCGTCTGAAAAGCGCGTGTCATTTCCGGGGCTTATTCCCGTTACCAGCGTAAACCGGAGCGCGTCCGCACCGAATTTGTCGATAATCTCCAGCGGGTCAATTCCGTTGCCGAGCGATTTGCTCATTTTTTTTCCCTGCGCGTCACGCACAAGGCCGTGGAAAAACACCGTATTGAACGGAACTTCTCCCGTGTGCTCAATTCCCGAGAAAATCATACGGGCAACCCAAAAGAAAATGATATCATAGGCTGTAACAAGTGTATTGGTGGGATAAAAATACTTTAAATCCTCGGTTTTGTCCGGCCAGCCAAGCGTAGAAAACGGCCAGAGTGCGGAGCTGAACCAGGTGTCGAGGGTGTCCTCGTCCTGTTTCAGGTTTTTGGAACCGCATTTCGGGCAGGTGTGGGGCTCCTCGCGGGAAACGATCATTTCGCCGCAGTCCTGGCAATACCACGCCGGAATACGGTGACCCCACCAGAGCTGACGCGAAATGCACCAGTCCCGGATATTCTCCATCCAGTGGTCATAAATTTTCTCAAAGCGCTCGGGAACAAATTTTACCTTTCCGTCCTTAACCTCTTTGAGCGCCGGTTCAGCCAGCGGCTTCATTTTTACAAACCACTGCTTCGAAATGCGCGGCTCCACGACGGTACCGCAGCGGTAGCAGGAACCTACATTGTGCTTAATCGGCTCAACTGCAACAAGGAATCCCTGCTCCTTCAAGTCCGCTACAATCTGCTTACGGGCTTCCAGCGCGGGCATTCCGGCGTATTTTCCGCTGTTTTCATTCATATTTCCGCCGTCGTCCATCACGTTAATAATCGGCAGGTCATGACGCAGACCAACTTCAAAATCATTCGGGTCGTGCGCAGGCGTAATTTTCACCACGCCGGTCCCGAAATCGCGTTCAACATAAGTATCCGCTATCAGCGGAATTTCTCGATTCACAAGCGGAAGAATCAAGGTCTTGCCCACCAGCTCCGAATAGCGTTCATCATCCGGATGTACTGCAACCGCGGTGTCACCAAGCATGGTTTCCGGTCTGGTTGTCGCAAGCTGAATGTAACCGCTGCCATCCTTAAATGGATAGCGAAGATGCCAGAAGAAACCGTCGTGCTCGCTGAATTCCACCTCCGCGTCGGAAATGGAGGTGCGGCAGCGCGGGCACCAGTTGATAATGCGCTCGCCGCGGTAGATCAGGCCTTTATCGTACAGCCTTACAAAAACTTCTTTTACGGCTTTGGAACAGCCTTCGTCCAGTGTGAAACGCTCGCGTTCCCAGTCACAGGAGGAGCCTAATTTTTTCAGCTGTTCAATAATGCGTCCGCCGTATTTTTCTTTCCATTTCCACGCGCGCTCCAAAAACGCATCGCGGCCGATATCGTCCTTGCTGAGGCCCTCTTTGCGCATTGCCTCGACAATTTTCGCTTCTGTCGCTATGGAAGCATGATCGGTTCCCGGGAGCCAAAGCGCCGAATATCCCTGCATTCTTCTCCAGCGAATCAGAATATCCTGCAGCGTTTCATCAAGAGCATGTCCCATATGGAGCTGACCGGTGATGTTTGGGGGCGGAATAACAATGGTATATGGCTGCTTCTTTGGATCCGGCTCCGCATGGAAATAGCCGCCGGACAGCCAGAAGTCATAAATTCTGTCTTCCACTTCCTGTGGTTCATAGGTTTTTGCAAGTTCCTTGCTCATACATTTTCCTCCTGAATTTTATCCCTTAATTACAGAATCCATTACGATAACAATTCGTTTATTATGGCATTCCGAGAATGTTTTGTCAATTTCTTCAGCTCGCCGGAACCGCCTTTACAGAGCCGCCGATGACGGTACTGTCAAGGATAATTGCGATGCATAAACATAAAAGCACATTGGACTCATTGGCAATTTCGACAGCGAAACAGTCACCGTTCTCGTTCCAACAGCGGCCATGCGTCATAATGACAGCAGAATCCACATCAATCAAATCGTAGGAACGCGTCAGCAGATCGCCGCGAAAACGCCAGCTAATACCCTTAATTTTAACGGGGTGATGTGCTGCGGTAAGATTATGTGTAACACGCGCACGCTCTTTGTCGTCGATGAAAATGGCATATTTGGATATGGCTGATATACCTAAGCTGAATATGCGGGCCGCTTCATTTTTATTGTTGTCCATCAGATAAACCTTACTGCCGATAGACAGAGAATCGCCGGTCACGCAGTAAATCGGCTGACCGAGGGCATCTATTATTGTAAAAAGAGCGTCCGTACCGGTACTCTGCTTAATGTAAAATTTCATGTGCCAGCCTCCCCCGTTGGAAATAAATTATTATTGTTTATCATACCATTTTTAAACTGTGTAGGCAACTGAATTTAAGTATAAAAGTGGTAAACCTAACAACTTCCGGGTCACAATCCTCGATTTTTGCAGAATTTAGGATTCAATTGACGTATGGCTACTAATATACTACAATAAACAGGATCGGAGGTGTCGCAATGAAAAAAATCTTACATTTCAAGCGGATATGGCTGACTGCATTGGCACCGGCCGCTTTTGTATTGACTCTCGTCGCGGAAAGCAATCCGGATTTTGCGGAGTGGTACGCAAACACGGTTTACCCCGTCTTGTCGCACAGCCTGAATTTCATCACTTCATTTGCACCATTTTCCATCATGGAGGCTTTTATTGTCCTGTCGATTACCGGTGCTGTAATTTATATGATTTTCTATATTGTCAAAATCATACGGAATCAAAACTGCCGGGGGAGAAATATTTTCTTATTCGTTATCAATACGATATGTATCGTCAGTGTATTCTATTTTGCATTTGTAATTTCGTGCGGAATCAATTATTACCGCTATCCGTTCGCACAGACCTGCGGTCTGGAAGTCAAGCCTTCGTCCAAAGCCGAATTGACAGGGCTTTGCAAAGAACTTGCCGAAAAGGCAAACACCCTGCGAAACGGGGTTCAAACTGATCAAAATTCCGTTATGCGGCTGAATGAAAGAAGTATTTACGATACGGCAAGGCAAGCACAGGCGGCATTTGACTCAATCAGCGGGGAATATCCGCTCCTTCGCGCGGGATACGGCCCACCAAAGCCGGTTTTTTTCTCCCGGCTGATGTCCTACTGCGACACTACAGGCATCTTTTTTCCGTTTACCTTCGAAGCAAACGTTAATATGGACATTCCGGATTACTCCATTCCGGTGGTAATGTGTCATGAGCTTTCGCATCTGCGCGGATATATGCGTGAGGATGAGGCAAACTTCATCGGATATCTGGCATGTGAAAAAAGCGGTAAAGCGGACTTTCAGTATTCCGGGGTAATGCTCGCTTATACTTATACGTCCAACGCACTTTACGGGGCGGACAGTTCTGCGGCGGACAAAATCTATGCCGAACTCAGCGATGGCGTAAAACGGGATTTGGCAAACAACTCAGCATACTGGAAACAGTTTGAAGGGCCGGTTGCGGATGCCGCAGACAATGTGAATAACAGTTATCTAAAAGCCAACAAACAAGAAGACGGCGTGAAAAGCTATGGCCGGATGGTCGACCTGCTGCTCGCCGAATACCGAACAAAAAAAGAAGCCCGCTGATTGCAGGCTTCTTTTTTTTATTGCACTGGAGCTTTGAATATGTACGGCGTATTGTCTATGTCCGGGTCAAGTTTCTCAAAGGAATAGCCTTCCTTTTGAAGTTGTTCAATGATCTTTGGTAGTTCAGCAAGCGTATTGCTCTTATACTTTGTATTATGAAATAGGACCACAGAATCATTGTGCTGGTGCACTCCGTTGATTGTATTTCTGTAAATCGAGCGCGCAGTGGAACCGCGTTCCGCATCGCCTGAACTTACATTCCAGTCATAATAAACAAAGCCGCGCCGGTTCATTTCAGCAATAATTGCTTTTGCAGTACCGTGATTATAATCGTTGATACTCCCGCCGGCATAACGGTAGATTTTTGTATCAAAACCCGTATCTTTCAAAATCAGATCATGCATTTCAGCAAAATCAACCAGAAATGCGGCAGGCGTGGCGTAAATCTGCCGATACTGATGGGTGTAAGAGTGCACGCCGATTGCATGACCGCGTCCGACAATCTCTTCCATTGCTTTCAAGCTCTGCCGGTCCGTATGGCCGACCACAAAAAACGTCGCTTTCACATGATATTGATCCAGCACATCGAGCAATGGAATGGTCAGGTTGGACGGTCCGTCGTCAAAGGTAAGGTAAACCGTTTTGTTTTTCTTTTCAGCCGCGGATGCTATTGGACCCGCATACAGGCTGGGATACATGGCCTGATAAACAGCAGGGTCCATCGGTTTTTCCGAAGTGCCGGAATCTTTCGTGCCGGAAGAATTCGGCTGCGGAGAACTTTCCGGAAGCAACCGGGAAGATACGCCGGCAGAAGATGTCTCCGCCGTATTCCCTGTATGAGGCAGCACTGCGGCCATGGTTGGCTTCGACATGTATGCCATAGCAGTTTGATCCTCGATATGAAAATGAAAGGTACCTGTGGAAATAGAAAGAATCAAAATTACACATGCGATCAGGCTATAGCGGACCCATTTTTTCAGTTGCGGGTTTTCGGAACTTTTCATATTCACTCATTCCTTGTCAGATATTGACCGTTTATGGTTCTATTATATGTTTAACAGAACGAATATGACAGTTAAATTTTTGTAATGAATTACCTCATGAGGAAAACCTTGCCGGGATTTCAACAAATAAAAAAGAGCATGAAAACAGCGAATACAACGCTATTTCAAACTCTTTTTATCTAAAACATCTTTTATGAACCTGTACTTGAAACGTTACTCTGACTAGGCCCCTTGCTGACAATAATGACAACTTGTGAACCATAAGCCATTTGGCTGCCTTCCTTCACATCCTTGTAGCCGACTACCATTCCCTCCTCAACAGTGGAACTGTATTCCTCTGTTTTCGTAGGTGTAAAACCGGCGGACGTGACTGCCTGCGAAGCCTCCGCGAGCGACTTGCCTTCAATCGGTGGAAGGGTACGCACGGCGGTCCCTTCACTGACAATCACCACAATTGCTGTTCCTTTTGCCATCTTGGTACCTGCTACGGGCGACTGGGAAATAATACTTCCCTCGGGGATTGTATCGCTGAACTGCTTGCTGGACAGCAATACCTGATAGTCCTGATCGCCGGAAGAAGTGTTTGAATCATCCTGTTCCTGAAAAATCTGGCCGACCAGATTGGGCGCCGCAATCAAGTTTGGATCAGTGGATTCCACGGAGTCCATTGCGACTTCTGAAGTATCCGAAACTGCGGATTCAATCTGCGAGGTTTCCGATGCAAGAGTTTCGGCCCCACCCCCGCCGGTATTGGAAATCCAAATAATTCCCACAACAGTGAATACAATCAGCGCAGCCACACAGGTAAGGATGACCCACACAAAGTTTGGAACGCCCTTTTTGCCTTCTTCTTCATCCTGTTCGGGAGTAATTTTATGAATTCGCTGTGTTTCCTCAATGGCTGCAGTTACCGTCGGCGCGGCGGAAAGCTCCGCGCGCAGCCTTTCAAAGGTCGGGGTTCGTTTATCGGGGGAAACCTGCAGCGCGTTGGCCATTGCGGTCACAACGTGCGGCGGCAGATTGCGCATAATACTTGTCGGAATCAAAAGCCGCATGTCGGTGCGTCTTTTTAAAGCGTCCTGGGGGATGGTTCCTGTTAAAGCAAAGAACAAAGAAGCGGCGAAGCCATAAACATCCGTCGATTCATTGGACACATAGTCCATCACATATTGCTCAATCGCAGCGCAGCCCGGTACCAAGTCCGGGGGCAGATCCGTATCCATTCGGCGCACAACGCCGATGCAGAAACTGCCAAGCTTCATCTTGCCGTCCTGCATAATATTTAATGTGTCAGGAGAAATGCCAAGATGCCTGATTCCTGCCGCGTGCATGGAACTCAGTGCGGACAGAACCGGCATAAAAAGCTGCCTTGCGGCGTTCCAGCTCAGGTTGCCGCCGCTGCGCTCCACAAAATAGCGAAGCGTTATACTTTCGTTCCATTCGGAAACGGTATACGCCGTATGATTTTCTTCAAATATATCATAAATCTGAACAATGGCAGAAAGCTCGCGCATATGCGCGATCTCCCTTGAATAATTCAAAAATGCGGCAAGACACTCATCAAATATAATTTCACTGCCGCCAATCACACGGATATCCACCCCGTTGTCGGGTCTTTCGCACAGGGTTTGCGGGAAAAACTCACGCAGTTCAATCGGTATGTTTAAAACCGTATCGTATCCGATGTAGGTAATACCTTCGCCGTTGCTTCTCTTGGCACGCCCAACGATATACCGTTTCTGCAGTCTGGTCCTGTACGGAAGCGCATGGCGCATTTGAGGCTCGGCAGAACTGAAACCGCAATTTAAACATTCGGTTTTACCGTTTGTATCGGACATACAGTTCATACATAGATTGTCAAAGCCAGTCATCTTGCTTCCTCCATGTTCCAAAAAATATGGAAAAACTTTCTATTATTGTTAGTCATCCATATCCGGATTATCCCAATTGTTCCAAACATTTTGTACGTCGTCGTTATCATCAAGGGCGTCAAGCAGCCGCTGCATCTTGTTGATGGATTCCTCATCGGCCAGCGTCGCATAGGTATTGGGCACCATTTCGACCTCTGCGGAAACAAATTCATAACCCTTCTTTTCAAGGTCGTCGCACACGCCGCTGAAATCGTCCGGCTCCGTATATACTTCAAATACGTCCTCGTCGGCCTGAAAATCAGATGCGCCCGCTTCAAGACAGTCTTCCATGACCTTATCTTCTTCCAGTCCTTCTTTTTCAATGACGATGACGCCTTTCGAAGCAAACATAAACGAAACACAGCCGCTGGTGCCGAGGTTGCCGCCGAATTTATCAAAATAATGACGGATGTCGCCGGCGGTGCGGTTGCGGTTGTCTGTCAGCGTTTCCACAATGACCGCTATGCCGTTCGGACCGTATCCCTCGTATGTAATTGTTTCATACTTGGTATCGTCCCCGTCTCCGGCCGCTTTTTTGATAATGCGTTCAATATTGTCATTTGGCACATTATTTGCTTTCGCCTTGGCAATGCAATCCTTTAATTTTGCGTTGGTGTTGGGATCGGGGCCTCCGCCCTCTTTTACCGCTACGGCAAGCTCACGGCCGATTTTTGTAAATACTTTGGCTTTTGCGCCGTCTGTTTTTTCTTTTTTACGTTTAATATTATTCCATTTTGAATGGCCTGACATATTTTAATCCTCCCAAATAATAAGGCTACATTTTATAATATCACAATTCACATTGTATGGCAAGCGCAAGGTCCTGGGCGGATTTGCGCGCTTTTTCAAGCGTCTGGCCGCCGCCGTCAAAATCCGTTCCTGCCCAGACAACCATTCCCTCCATTGATGTATTTATGACGGAAAATGCCAGTTTAAGCTGGCGTGAAATAATTTCCGCGCCTTCGCAGTCCCTTGAGCCGCAGGTAATCAGCAAAGCGGCTATCTTATGTTTTTCAACCGGATTTTCAATGCCTAGGGAAAAACGTGCCGCAAAATACCGCTGCGTACGGTCGACAATTGCTTTAAGCGGTGCGGGCAGGCTAAGATTGTAAACCGGAGTGGCAACGGCAATCACATCCGCACAGCGAATCAGCACATCAATATCATTAAAATCCGCCTGCGAACACCTCTCCTCACCGGCGCAGACATTACAGGCGACGCACGGAGCAATGCTTCGTGCGTAAGCGTTAATGATTTGAATGTGCGCACTCCCCTCAAACGGTTTCAGAAATTCGCCCAGAAGCTCCGCGGTGGTTCCGTTTTTATTCGGTGAACCGAAAAAGACAAGAATGTTTTTTTGTTCCGCCGAACATGTCAGTGTCACGTCATCTGTATGCAAATTGATCACCTGCCTTCGCATGAAATGAAAACCCACTCGTATGTCTCACGGCGGCTCTGCCAAACGTTAATTCACTGTTAAAATATTATTAAATATATTTTATCATCTAAATAAGGGAATAACAATATTAAGCATTGCGTTATAATTATTTTAACATATTGTTCAGAAAGTGGAAAGAGCAAACATGTCGAAACCCGCGTCATCCCATTTTTAAAAAATCGGGAAACAAAATACAGGCAAATTTTTTATATGGCAATCGCTTGACAATGTGGACTATTTTGGGCTAAAATGTATTATTATCGTTCATGGAATAATATAATCAGAATTGGTGGCGCTTTATGAAAATAGGTTTAGATGTCGGCTCCACCACGATAAAATGCGTGGTGCTGAACGACGACAATCAAATATTATACAAATCTTATGAGAGGCATTTTTCTCAAATTACGCAAAAAATGTCCGAGCTTCTCACAAGAATAAATAAGGAAATTCTCAAAGGAGAAAATGCCCTTCTCACTGTTTCCGGTTCAGCGGGGATGGGTATTTCACAGACCTGCAAGCTTCCGTTTATTCAGGAAGTCTATGCAACCCGCATAGCAGTCGGCAAACTGATTCCCGATGCGGATGTCATTATTGAACTCGGCGGAGAAGACGCAAAAATGCTGTTTTTATCCGGCGGCACCGAGGTGCGGATGAACGGTTCCTGCGCAGGGGGAACCGGCGCTTTTATCGACCAAATGGCAACATTGCTGAACATTTCGCTGGATGAAATGGACAAACAGGCAGAGCAATACGAGAAAATTTATACCATTGCTTCACGTTGCGGCGTATTCGCGAAATCGGATGTTCAGCCCCTGCTCAATCAGGGTGCGCGCAAAAGCGATATTTCGGCAAGCATCTTTGCTGCCGTCGCAAACCAGACGATTGCCGGACTGGCGCAGGGCAGAAAAATAGCGGGAAAGGTGATCTACCTCGGCGGGCCGCTTACCTTTCTTCCCCAGCTGCGCGCAAGCTTTGACCACGCGCTGAAAACGGAGGGCGTATGCCCTGAAAATTCACTCTATTTTGTAGCGATGGGTGCGGCACTGAGCAGCGATACCGAAACAGATCTTGAAACGGCGCTGAAAAGCATAGATGCCTATGGCAAAACCGCGAATTTTCTCTCTATTCCTCCCCTGTTTAAAAGCCGTGAGGACTATGATGAATTTACGCGCCGGCACGCAGAGTGCAAAGCGCCGCGGGGCAACGCGGAAAACTATGCCGGCGACGCTTACCTTGGAATAGACGCGGGTTCCACTACGGTGAAAGCCGTACTGCTCGGAAAAGACGGCGAAGTTCTGGATTCCGTCTACCGCAGGAATTCCGGAAACCCCGTACCCATTATCCGGGAATACTTGCTCGACCTTTATACCCGTTTCCCGAAAATTCAAATCGCAGCGGGAGCCGTCACGGGTTACGGCGAGGAGCTTTTGAAAAACGCGTTCAACATTGACTTCGGCATCGTTGAAACTGTCGCGCACTTCACGGCTGCCAAATGTTTTCTGCCAAACGTTGATTTTGTCATCGACATCGGCGGGCAGGATATGAAATGCTTTAAAATTCGCAACGGGGCAATCGACAACATTTTTCTGAATGAAGCCTGCTCCTCCGGCTGCGGTTCTTTTTTACAGACCTTCGCCAACACGCTCGGTTATGAAATAGAAGACTTCGCAAAACTGGGCCTGTTTGCAAAGCATCCCGTCGATTTGGGTTCGCGCTGCACCGTGTTTATGAACTCACAGGTTAAACAGGCACAAAAGGACGGTGCCACCACGGAAGATATTTCAGCCGGCCTTTCCGTCAGCGTAGTCAAAAACGCAATCTACAAGGTAATCCGCGCAGCCTCTGCGGAAGAGCTTGGCCGAAACATTGTTGTACAGGGCGGCACTTTTCTGAACGAAGCGGTTTTGCGCGTGTTTGAAAATGAACTGGGCGTCAACGTTTCCAGGCCGGACATTTCGGGCCTAATGGGCGCTTACGGCGCAGGAATTTATGCAAAGAGCAAATCAGCGGGTAAAAGCACGATTATTTCCAAAGAGGAACTTGAAAACTTTAAACATGAGGTAAAAGTCACTTCCTGCGGACTATGCAATAACAACTGCCGCTTAACAATTAATGTTTTTGGCGGAAACCGCCGTTTTATCGGTGGAAACCGCTGTGAGAAGCCTGTTACAAAACGTTCGACAAGTGATGAACTCAATATATATGCCTATAAACTTGATGTTCTGTGGGCCTATCGGCCTGTAACGGGCAACAGGGGCAAAATCGGGATACCGATGGGACTGAACATGTATGAACTTCTGCCGTTCTGGCACACATTTTTCACCCGGCTGGGCTTTGAAGTGATCTTGTCGCCGATGTCAAACCGCGAGCTGTATATCAATGGGCAGGCCACCATTCCTTCCGACACGGTATGCTTCCCCGCGAAACTGATGCACGGTCATGTGCAGGCGCTGATTGACGAAGGCGTGAAAAATATTTTTTACCCCTGCATGTCGTATAATTTTGACGAGGGGCTTGGCGACAACCATTACAACTGCCCCGTGGTCGCCTATTACCCGGAAGTAATCGCCGCCAATATGAGCGCACTGGAAGGTTTCAACTTTATTCACGACTATGTCGGGATTCACCGCAAACATGATTTCCCGATTAAAATGCACGGAATCCTTTCCAAACATTTTGAGGGTATATCCTTTATTGAGGTGAAAAAAGCAGCCAGAGAGGCATACAGGGAATATGACAGCTACATTACGAAAATGCGGGAGAAGGGCAATCAGATTATTGCCGAGGCGCAAAAGCAGCATCGGCAGATTATTGTTCTGAGCGGCAGACCGTACCATCTTGACTCGGAAATCAACCATGGCATCGACAAGCTGGTTGTCAGCCTTGGTGCGGCGGTTATCTCGGAAGATGTACTGAGCTGCAAAGTCAAGCATTTTCCCACTAAGGTACTGAATCAATGGACCTACCATGCACGGCTGTACGCGGCGGCCGAGTATATCGGCGACAAGCCCGACATGAATCTGGTACAGCTGGTTTCATTCGGCTGCGGCGTCGACGCCATCACGACGGATGAGGTTCGCAGCATTCTTGAAGCGCATGGTAAGATCTATACACAAATAAAGATAGATGAAATTACGAATCTCGGCGCGGTCAAAATCAGGCTTCGCAGCCTGTTTGCCGCACTGGAAAAATGAGGTGATTATTTGGCGGAATTAAAATTCAGCAAGGACGGGCGCCTGCTTTTCACAAAGGAAATGAAAAAGGAATACACCATCCTTTGTCCCATGATGGCACCCATTCATTTTCAGCTGATTGTAAACGTATTTAATAACTGCGGATACCATGTTGAGCTTTTGACAAACGACGGGCCGAATGTGGTGCAGGAGGGGCTGAAATATGTCCATAATGACACATGCTACCCGGCTCTTCTGGTTATCGGCCAGTTTATCGACGCTCTGCATTCGGGGAAATACGACCTTGACCGTACCGCGCTGATTATTACCCAGACAGGCGGCGGCTGCCGTGCATCAAACTATATCCATCTGCTGAGGAAAGCGTTGAAAAAAGCCGGGCTTGAAAGAGTTCCGGTCGTTTCAATCAACATGTCCGGTCTGGAAAGCAACCCCGGCTTCTCAGTGACACTGCCGATGCTGCGAAAGTTTATCGCGGCAATTGTGTACGGCGACGCGCTGATGCAGTTGGACAACCAGACAAAGGCTTATGAAGTATCGCCCGGTGAAAGCAGCTTGATGGTTCAGAAGTGGACGGACAAGTTAACTGAGCAGTTCAATCACGGTCAGGGATTGACTTTAAAACAGCTAAAGGAAAATCTGGATAAAATTGTGCAGGATTTCTCCCAAATCAAAATTAACCTCAGAACAAAAATCAAGGTCGGTGTTGTCGGAGAAATATATGTGAAATATTCTGCGCTGGGCAACAACCATCTGGAGGACTTTCTGTCGGAGCAGGACTGTGAGGTCAACGTGCCGGGCATTCTGAATTTTGCTCTTTTTAAGGTTGATAACCGTCTGGAGGATATCAAACTTTACGGGGGAAATTCTGCAAAGTTCATGGTGGTTCACGCACTGATGGATTATCTTTTAAAGATGCAGAACATCCTGATCCGCGCAGTGAAAACAGAACCCCGGTTTTTGGCACCCGAGCCCTATGCTCACACAAAAAGCCTTGTAAAAAATGTAATCGGCTACGGTAACAAGATGGGTGAAGGCTGGCTGCTGACAGCAGAAATGCTGGAGTTGGTCGAACAGGGCTATGAAAACATCGTTTGCACACAGCCGTTCGGCTGTCTTCCGAATCATATCTGCGGAAAGGGAATGATCCACCGGATTAAAGCTGTGGATAAACGTTCAAACATCGTTCCAATCGACTACGACCCAAGCGCGACACGCGTCAATCAGGAAAACAGAATCAAACTGATGCTTGCCGTCGCGAAAGAAAAACTTACTGCGGACGGAAAATAAGAACCGGAGTGGTATAAATGAAGAAACTGATGAATGAATTCAAGGAATTTGCCATGCGCGGCAATGTGACGGATATGGCAGTCGGGGTCGTGATCGGCGGCGCGTTCGGCAAAATCGTATCCTCACTTGTGACTGATATCATCATGCCCGTGCTTTCCCTGATTACCGGAAGAATTAATCTGACGGCGCTTGCGGTGACAATTCCGGCCGCGCTTGAGGGAGCAAAACCAATCACAATTACCTACGGAAATTTTTTGCAGGCTGTCCTTGATTTTGCCGCAATCGCTTTTTCGATTTTCCTTGTGGTTAAGACAATGAACCGCCTGAAAAGGAAAAAGGAAGCTGCCCCGTCCCCCGTGACTGAATTAAGCCATGAGGAAATTCTGCTGACGGAAATCCGCGACTTACTGAAAACAAAATAATACTGTCTTTCCTATGAAATGACGAAAGCTCAAACTGATGTTTATCTGTTTGAGCTTTCTCTATTATCTGTTCCACTTGTCGCTGAGCGCGTTGATTTGGTCGGCAAATTTTGCAAGATCCTTGTTCGCAACGCCCTCGTTCTTTTGAATAACCTGCAAAAGTCTCTTACCGGCTTCCACAAGGCGGGCGAACGGAGCGGAAAACTTTTTGCTTTTGTCCGCCCTTTGAGGATTGCGCGATTCAGGCGCAATGCCATCTTCAAGAACACGGTTCTCCGCCAGATCAAAAGAGGTTTCAAAGTTGGGAACCAGCGCATGATACCCCATCTGCTTTAATGTGTCGCCAAATGCCTCGCTGACCTGCAATTCGCCGTGAACCACAAAAACACGCTTCGGTTTTTTTTCAAACGCCTGAAGCCACTGGAGTAAACCCGAGCGGTCCGCGTGGGCGGAAAGCGCCCTGAAATTATAAATGTGCGCCTGCACCTTGATTTCTTCACCGAACAGCTTCACTTTATCAATTCCGTCGACCAGGATTCTGCCAAGTGTGCCGTTGGCCTGATATCCGACAAAAACAATGGCGCATTCCGGCCGCCATAAATTGTGCTTGAGGTGATGGCGGATTCTTCCTGCTTCGCACATACCGCTGGACGAGATAATCACCTTTGGGATTCCGTCCAAGTTCAGCGCTTTGGATTCCTCCACGCTGGCACAAATGTTCAGATTGGAAAAATGAATCGGCTCAAATCCGGCTTTTAACACCTTAATGGTCGCCTCGTCTGCATAACCCGTCAGATTGCCGCTGTAGATTTTTGTTGCCTCCGCCGCAAGCGGACTGTCAACATAAACCGGAAAGTTCGGATTGCTTTTGACCAGTCCGCGCTCTTTCATTTCACGAATATAATAAAGAAGCTCCTGCGTACGGCCTACCGCAAAGCTCGGGATGACCACATTGCCGCCTCCGGCGAGCGTTTTATCAAAAATATCAGCGAGTGCCGGAATATATTCATCCATTTTTTCATGCTCCCGGTCGCCGTAGGTTGATTCCATCACCACATAATCCGCCTCGTTGATATACTGCGGATCGCGGATAATCGGCTGATTCTTATTGCCGATATCACCGGAGAATACAATTTTTTCGGTTTGACCGTTTTCTGTCAGCCACATTTCAACCAATGCGGAACCAAGCAGATGACCGGCATCTGTAAATTTGAAACGGACGCCCTCGCAAAGTTCGATCATTTCGCCGTATTGAAAAGGAACCAGCCGGTTCAGCGTTTCCTGCGCGTCCTCGATGGTGTAAATCGGTTCTTCCGGTTCGCGTCCGGCACGTTTCCCCTTGCGGTTTTCATTAATCGCATCCATTTCCTGAATATGCGCGCTGTCGCGAAGCATAACCGAAAGCAGTTTGCAGGTCGCCCCGGTGGCATACATTTTTCCGTCATAACCGTTCTTTACCAAAAGGGGAAGCCTGCCGCTGTGGTCAATATGGGCGTGTGTCACAATCACATAATCAATCTGCGTTGCATAAAACGGCAGTTTATGATTGTCATCCTCATCAGCGCCCTGTTGCAAACCGCAGTCAATCAGGATTTTTTTGCCGTTTACCATCAGGCAGTGGCAGCTCCCGGTAACTTCTTTGTCCGCCCCGTAAAAAATCAGTTGCATTCTTTTTCTCCCATCTGTGTATTTTCTAAAGATAATACGAGTTCAACCGGGCAGTGATCGCTGCCCATTACTTCAGGGTGTATGCTGCTTGCTTCTATCTTATCCCTGATAGCATCAGATACCAAAAAATAGTCGATACGCCATCCGGCATTTTTTTCCCGCGCCTTGAACATGTACGACCACCACGTATAAGCGCTCGTTTCCCCGGGATGCAGGTAGCGAAAACTGTCCGTAAATCCTGCGGCAAGCAATTCCGTCATCTTTTCACGTTCTTCATTGGAAAAGCCGGCATTTCCGACATTGCTTTTCGGATTTTTCAAGTCGATTTCCTTGTGTGCCACATTCATGTCCCCGCACACAATAACAGGTTTCTTTTCGTCAAGCTGTTTCAGATATGACCGGAATGCAATTTCCCATCGCATGCGGTAATCAATGCGCAACAATTCGTGCTGTGAGTTGGGCGTATAAACCGTCACAAGGTAAAAATTTGCAAACTCAAGCGTAATGGAGCGCCCTTCGCCGACATGCTCCGGCTCATTGATATCGTAGCTGACGGAAAGTGGTTCCATTCTGGTAAAAATGGCCGTACCGGAATAGCCTTTCTTTACTGCGGAATTCCAATACTGCCGGTAGCCCGGCAAAATAACCTCAGCCTGATCCTGCTGCATTTTCGTTTCCTGAATACACACGGCGTCGGCATCCGCCGCGTTGAAAAAATCCATAAATCCTTTATTCAGGCAGGCGCGCAGTCCGTTTACATTCCATGATATCAGCTTCACTATTTCATCCCCCTGTTTCTCCATTATCTATGCTATAAAAACAAAGCTCTTGCGGCACCATACATCCATCTCCGGCTGTCGCCGCACGAGTATAATAACCGCTTTGCGGCTATTATATCATAATCATACTATAAATGGTAAAATTAATTTCGGCTGCAGGCGTTTACAACGTCAAAAAAGGAGGCCGCTACATAGCGTCCCCCTTTTTGATGCAAATGATTATGCCACGCGGTTAAAAAAACTTTCGCTTGTCACAGGAGAGCCCACAGCTTGTGCTTTATACATTTCAATCCCTTGCTGATAGGTCTGATTTAGTGATTGATCTTTGTCATTCTGCTGCACACCTTGTTCCTGCTGCTTTTCCGCAGCGCGCCTTGCGAGCTCAGCCTGCTCCTGTCCGTTGGTAATGACGCCGTTTGACACCAGCTTGTCCATGTCGGCCTCAGTTAAAGATGAAAGAGCCGGGTTTTGGTTGGAATCCTTGTCGACTGTAAAAGCCTGCAAAGCATTCGAATTTGTCTGTGAAGATGAAGCCGTCTGCGCCGCTGCCTGCTGGGTATCGCCCGCTGCAGACGCTTTACTCCCCACAGACACAACTGAATTTGCCTGCATGGCCGCCCTTGCCTGCGCACTGATTTCAATGGTATCTGTTTTTACGCTTTGGCTAGCTTCCGCTTTCTTTTCAGTTTCGGTTTCCGAAGTCTTTGAAGTGCTTTTAACGGATGCCGATACCGCGCTGAGAGAAGTATCATAGTCCGTGTTTATTCCCTGTATCATTTTCTCACCTCCTTTTGCCTTTTTTCAGGTAAAATTCCTGCATAACTTTGTTTATTTAATTTTATACTTAATTTGTGATGTTTGTGTGAATAATCAATTTTTTTGCATCAAAAATTTTACCTTGAATCAAGCTTGGATTACCGTTATAATAGGAATATCATTTTACAGAATTTATGGAGGAAGATTATGAAAAACCCGATTGTCACTGTCGAAACCAATAAAGGTACAATAAAAATTGAGCTTTACCCGGAGATTGCTCCGAATACCGTGAAAAACTTTGTTTCCCTTGTAAAGAAAGGATTTTACAATGGAACGATTTTTCACCGCGTTATCCCGGGATTTATGATTCAGGGCGGCGACCCGGAAGGCACCGGCATGGGCGGACCCGGCTACAGCATCAAGGGCGAATTCAATTCAAATCATTTTCAAAATGATCTGAAGCACACCAAAGGCGTCCTTTCCATGGCAAGGTCAATGAGCCCGAACAGCGCCGGTTCACAATTCTTTCTTATGGTAGCCGATGCACCGCACCTTGACGGCGAATATGCCGCTTTCGGCAAAGTGATTGAAGGAATGGAAGAAGCCGACCGTATTGTGTCGGTTCGCCGTAACCGCAACGACAAGCCAAACGAAGACGAAATTATGAAAAACGTTACTGTTGAAACCTTCGGAGAGGAATACGGTGAACCGGAGAAGCAGTAATATTACAGGGAGTATTTGATGTCCATTTTTAAAAAATTTATAAAATATTATAAACCGTACCGCGCAATGTTTTGCTTCGATATGTTTTGTGCGCTGATTGTATCGGCCATTGATGTTGCATTTCCGCAAATTTTAAGCTTTTTGACAAAGGGCCTGTTCGCTGAAAGCGCGCGAATCATATTACGGAGTCTTCCGTGGATCGCGGCGGCGCTTTTAGTGATGGAGCTCATCCGTCTGGGCTGTCAGTATTATATTACCAGCTGGGGCCATGTGATGGGCGCGAGAATGGAAAGCGACATGCGGCAGGACCTGTTTGATCATTTGCAGCGGCTTTCATTTTCCTATTACGACCATAACAACACCGGAGAAATGATGAGCAAGCTTGTGTCCGATTTGTTCGATATCAGCGAGCTCGCCCATCACGGGCCGGAAAATATCCTGATTTCCATGCTGAAAATTGTGGGAAGCTTTGTGCTGATGATGATGATTAACGTGCCCATGACTCTTATTTTGCTGTGTGTTACGCTCGTCATGATCTGTTTCAGCATTCAAAAAAACAGGAAAATGCGTGCGGTGTTTATGGATAACCGCAAAAAGATTGCAGGCGTTAATTCCCGCGTACAAGACAGCCTGGCCGGAATCCGTGTGGTGAAAAGCTTTGGCAACGAGGAGCTGGAACATGAAAAATTTTCTGAAAGCAACTTGAAGTTCTTGGATTCCAAAGAGAGCAGCTACCGGATTATGGGCAGCTTTCGTGCGGGCACCTCTTTTTTTGAAGGTCTTCTTTTTCTGACCGTGCTGGTAAGCGGCGGACTTTTTATTGCACGGGGCTCGTTGCAGCTCACCGACCTCGCAGTATACGCCCTGTACATTAACATTATTATCAACCCCATCGATATATTGATTGAATTTACAGAGCAGTTTCAAAAAGGATATTCCGGCTTCAAGCGTTTCATCGAAGTAGTGGAAACCGAGCCGGATATTGTCGACCGACCCGGGGCAGCAGAACTGAAAGATGTAAAAGGCCAGATTGAATACAAAAATGTTTCTTTCAGCTACGACTCTGCGAACGATGTACTGGAAAATATCAATATTTCGATTGAAGCGGGAAAAACAATAGCGCTTGTCGGCCCGTCCGGCGGCGGCAAGACCACCCTTTGCTCCCTTCTGCCCCGTTTTTACGATGTCACTGCCGGAAACGTTATGATCGACGGCAGGGATGTTCGGGATATAAAACTGAAATCACTGCGCAGTGCGATCGGAATTGTACAGCAGGACGTTTACATGTTTGCGGGCAGCATTAAACAGAATATATGCTATGGAAAACCCAACGCAACGGATGAAGAAATTATTGAAGCCGCAAAGAGTGCGAATATTCATGAGTTTATCGCGGGACTTGATGAAGGTTATGATACATATGTCGGTGAGCGCGGCACACGCCTTTCCGGCGGCCAGAAGCAGCGCCTCGCCATTGCCCGCGTGTTCCTGAAAAACCCAAGAATTTTGATACTGGACGAAGCGACCAGCGCACTGGACAACGAGAGTGAACGCCATATTCAGAATTCACTGGAGGCACTCTCCAAAGACAGGACCACCATCGTCATTGCGCACCGCCTGAGCACCATCCGCAATGCGGATGAGATCATCGTAATCGGCGACGACGGCATTGAAGAGCGCGGCACCCATCAGGATCTGATCGAAAAGAACGGCATCTACGCAAAATATTACAATATGCAGTTTGAAGGGCTGGATCAACAATAACAGCGCACTGGAAGGGGCTGTTGCAAAATGACTTTGCGATAGCAACTTGCACAAATATATTCTTAAATAGCCAAGAAAAAGCCTGAAAAAGCGTTGTAAAACGTTCTTTCAGGCTAACTTTTTATGCATTTTTATTATTCAGAGCTATTTTGCAACAGACCCTTCTTTTCAATATTTTTCCACACCGGCCGCAGTTACCCTGCCGTGAATGATAGGAATCAATTCCGGTGCCATAGGACGAATGGAAACCGCGCTTTCAAACAGTTTCTCTGCTTCTTTGCATCTCTCTTGTGAGGAGGAGTAAAACTCCGCAATCACATCGTTCTTCCGAACATAATCGCCGATCTTTTTACGAAGCATAATGCCCGCGCTGAAATCGATGGAATCCTCTTTTTTCTCCCTGCCGGCACCGAGTTCCACAGAAGCAATTCCGCATTGCTCCGTATTCATGGAATAGAGATAACCCTCGCTTAGCGCCAATACTTCATGCCTTACTTTTGCCTGTTCAAACTTCGTGTTATCATCAAGAACACCGGTATCTCCGCCCTGCGCCGCAATCATTTCCCTGAGTTTTTCAAAGGCCTTGCCATTTTGAATTTGCCTGTTTGCAAGTGTTTTGCACTCATCGATACTGCCCTTACCCGCTAAAAACAGCATATTAGCAGCCAGCTCCATACAGATTTCGGTTAAATCGGCAGGGCCGTGCCCCTTTAAGGTCTGACAAACCTCCATGATTTCGAGCGAATTACCGATTGCGTTGCCGAGCGGACGATCCATATCGGTAATCAGCGCGATGGTCTTACGTCCGACATGTTCGCCGATCGCCACCATTGCCTGTGCAAGCTTAATGGAATCATCCACGGTCTTCATAAAGGCGCCGCTGCCGGTCTTGACATCCAGAAGAATGCAATCGGAGCCGGCAGCGATTTTTTTGCTCATAATGCTGGAGGCAATCAGTGGGATACTTTCAATGGTCGCGGTAACATCACGCAGCGCATACAGCTTTTTATCCGCAGGCACCAGATTGCCCGACTGTCCAATCACGCTGACGCCGACCTTGCGCACAATGTCAAAGAACTTTTCGCGGTCAATGGATGTCTGCATTCCGGGAATGGACTCCATCTTGTCGACCGTGCCGCCGGTGTGACCCAGCCCCCGGCCGCTCATTTTTGCAACACGCACCCCCAAAGACGCGACAATCGGCGAAATAATCAGCGTTGTTTTATCCCCGACTCCGCCGGTGCTGTGTTTGTCGACTTTGATTCCGTCAATGGAAGATAAATCGACGGTTTCTCCGGAGTTGGCCATACACATGGTCAGCGAAGCGGTTTCCCTGTCCGACATCCCTTTAAAATAAATTGCCATCAACAGTGCGGAAACTTGATAATCGGGAATTTCCCCGTTTACATATCCGCTGATCATAAACTGGATTTCTTCATCGGAAAGTTCCCCGCCGTCTCTTTTTTTCGCGATCATATCATACATTCTCATTGCAAATCACCTCTATGTTATCATCTGGTGTCGGACAGATTCCGGCCTCATGAAGCGCCGCACGGAGCAAAGCAACATCCCCCGTGTAGCAAAAGCCCTCCATCCCGAGTTTTCTGCCCGCTTCTACATTGTCAATTCTGTCATCGATAAAGTAGCATTCACGCGGATCCAGTGAAAATTTCTCAAAAAATTTCATATAGATCGTTTTATCCGGTTTTAAGTAATGGACATCCGCTGAAAAAAACGTTCCTGAAAAATACTGCAGGGCTATTATTTTATCCGTAAAGCGGTGGATGCTTTTTGATGCGTTGGACAGCAGATAAAGCGAATAGCCGCTCTTTTTGAGTTCACGCACCAAAGGCAGAATATTATCCAGCACTTTCATATAATCCTGCCAGTGCAGCAGCACACCGATCGCCGCTTCATGCAGACGCTCCGGAAGGCGCGCGCAGATTGGCGCAATAATATCTTCTTCCGTAACGGTGCCGCGGTCCATCTCCACCCATTCGCCTCTCTCAAAGACTTCCGTACGAATGAGGCGGATATCCTCCGGGTCTTGCGTGTAATGGCCGATAAAAAAGTCCGGATTAAAGTCTACCAGTACCTGGCCCATGTCGAAAACAATATTTTTAATCATGTTGATTCACCAAATTCGCCCGGCTGAATCCAAGCGGAAGCAGCTCTTTCAGCGTGTAAACTTCCCATTCGTCCGGACTTTTCCCAAGAATAATTTTGAAGCTTTCCGGTTCACAAAATTCCATCATAACCTGCCGGCACACGCCGCATGGCGGGCAAAGTTCGCTGATGGAATCACCGTTTTTTCCTCCGACAATTGCAATACAGTCAAATTCAGTCTCCCCTTCACTGACTGCGTTGAAAAAAGCTGTTCGCTCCGCGCAGTTCGTAGGTGTATAGGTTGCGTTTTCAATATTGCATCCTTTGTAGATTTTTCCGCTTTTGGTCAGCAGAGCCGCGCCTACTCCGAATTTGGAGTACGGCATATAGGCCATTTCACGCGCGGAAATAGCCGCTGCGACCAATTCTTTATAATTTTCCATTTCATCACCTGTTTTCTTAGACAAATTAGAGGAACGACAGTTGCCGCTCCTCTAATTTATACATATTCAGCGGGAGCGAATTAATACCCGTGCGCTTCTTCATTTTTAATAATTTTTATGATTCTGCTCGTACCGAGGCGGGAAGCTCCAAGCGATACAAACCTTTCGGCGTCATCCATTGTTTTAATGCCGCCGGCCGCCTTAATCCGCACATTCGGCCCGATATGGGACGCGAAGAGTGCGACGTCGTCAAACGTAGCACCCGACGATGAAAAACCGGTCGAAGTTTTAATGAAGTCCGCGCCGGAATTGGTCACCACTTCACACATTTTGATTTTTTCTTCGTCCGTCAGCAAACAGGTTTCAATAATCACTTTGAGAAGATGTGTGCCGCAGGCGGCTTTAACTTGCTTAATTTCATCAAGCTGCAAATCGAAAAGCCCGTCCTTGATATAACCGATATTGATCACCATATCGATTTCATCGGCGCCGTTTTGAAGCGCGTCTTTCGTTTCAAACACCTTGACAGCAGTCGTGGAATATCCGTTCGGAAAGCCGATGACGGTACAAACCGCCATTTGACTGCCAACATATTCTTTCACGCGCTTCACATAGGAAGCCGGAATGCAAACCGACGCGGTGTGATACTTTACGGCGTCGTCACAAATCTGTTTGATTTCTTCCCATGTTGCGGTCTGCGTCAGCAGTGTATGATCTACTTTACCGAGTATTTCCTGATGATCCATAATCAATCTCCTTTTATGAATTCGAAATCTGTTATCTTACGCCCTTTTCATATGGCTCGCCGTCTGCCTTCGGAGCGACAGAGCGCCCGACAAACAAAATCAGCACCACGATGGTCAAAACATACGGAAGCATCGCAAGGATCTGCGACGGTACGGCAAAATCTCCGCCGCCAAGCACAATTGTCAGCGCCTGCGCAAAGCCAAACAGCAGACATGCGCCGTAAGCGCCAAACGGGGTCCATTTTCCAAAAATAACGGCCGCCAGCGCGATGAAGCCCTGCCCGCTGATGGCAGTCGGCGTAAACTGAGAAATAATAGCGAGCGTCATGGAAGCGCCGCCAAAACCGGCCAGTATACCGGATATAAATACGCAGGTATAGCGGATGCGGCTCACGCTGATACCGAGCGTATCGGCCGCAGCGGGATGCTCGCCCACCGACCACACATGGAGCCCCCACTTTGTTTTGTACAGAATAAACCACATGAACGCCGCCGCAGCAAGCGCCAGTACAACGGTAATATCCACATTCAAATTTTTCAGCGGACTATCGCCAAACGCACCCTCACCAAAAAGCTTCGGCAGTGTTTTGGCAGGGAGTGTCATGGTCGCGTTGTCGAACAGCAGACGGCAGAAAAACAGCGCGAAACCCGGCCCGATCAGATTAATCGCGATGCCGGAAATGGTCTGATCCGCCTTAAAGGTCACGGACGCAACCGCATGAAGCAAAGCAATCATGCCGCCCGCCGCGCCAGCCGCAAGCAGACCCAGCCACGGATTCCCGGTAAAATAGCTGACTGCGGCCGCAGTGAAAGCACCCACGGTCATCATTCCTTCAATACCGATATTTACCACGCCGGAACGCTCTGAAATAACCCCGCCCAGCGCACCGAAAACCAGAGGCGTAGAGTACATCAGTGTAATACCGAGCAACAGAATCATTTTACTTAACACGGTGAGCACCTCTCTTTTCAAGCTTGTCGGCAAACGAAGGCACGATTTTCGTAAGCGCCACGAAGAATACGATGGTACCGATCATAATATTGATGATCTCCGTCGGTGCGCCGACATCCTGCTGCACGCTCTGCCCGCCGTAAAGCAGGCCGCCGAACAAAAGTCCGGCAAAGATGCAGCCTATCGGGGACGAACCGGCAATCAGCGCGACCGACATCCCGTTAAACCCATTGTTTTCAAAAGCAGCCATCTGGGAAATTTTATGCGGTGAAGTTCCGGTAATGGCAAGCGCTCCCGCAAGACCCGCCAAAGCACCCGCGATCAGCATGGACTGGGTGATGTTGCGGCTGACGTTGATACCGGCAAACTCCGCGGCGTCGAGGTTAAAACCGACTGCGCGCAGTTCGTAGCCTTTTGTAGAACGGTAAAGCAGTACCCATATCACAACCGCCATAATGACGGCGATCAGGATGCCGAAATTCACATCTGTTTTCAGCATCATTTCATACAACCACTGAATTGGCTTTAAAGCGGCCATTCCCACTTTTGAGGTTTTCCAGTTCGGCAGGAGCATAGTAAAACTCGATTCATTGACGGCATAGGAGCTGGTGGAATTCGGCTGATGATAAGTCGCCGTATTGACAACAAAATTGGAAAGATAAAGGCCGATCCAGTTCAGCATAATGCTGGTGATGACCTCATGAATGCCAAACTTCGCTTTTAAATAGCCGATGATTCCGCCGAAAACCGCACCCGCAAGTAAACCGGTAAGGACAACGAGCGGAACCTGCACAACGGGTGCAAAGTTAAACTTCACGCCGACGCAAACGGCGGCAATGGTACCGGCTATGTACTGACCTTCCGCACCAATATTGAACAGACCAGTTTTAAACGCAAATGCAACGCTCAGGCCGGTTAAAATAATTGGTGTCGCTTTGATGATGACATTGGAAATGTACTTTGGCTTTGCAAAAATACCCTTGAACAGCGCCCCGAAAGACTCCCACGGGTTGTAGCCCGCAAACACAAGAACGACTGCGGCAACCAAAAATCCGAATATAATGGCGATAAGTGTGGAGGTAATCGGTTTTTTAAGAATTTTGACTAACGTTTTCATTGAGCTTACCTCCCGCCATTAAAAGTCCAATTGTTTTTTCGTCAACTTCACCCTGCTTGAAACTTTCTACTATCGTTCCGGCATAGATGACGTCAATGGTATCCGCAACATTCATTACCTCGTCAAGTTCCAACGAAATTAAAAGGATTGCCCTGCCGTTGTCACGCTCGCGTATCAGGGTTTTGTGCACATATTCAATCGCGCCGACATCAAGGCCGCGGGTCGGCTGAACGGCAATCAGAAGATCTGGTTCATTGGAAATTTCCCTCGCAAGAATCACCTTTTGCTGATTTCCGCCGGAAAGCCCCCTCACCGGCTGGTTTTCACAGTTGTCAGGCCGAATATCAAAATTCTTGATCAGTCCTTTGGTATAGGCAAGAATTTCGCTTCTGTTGAGCATGCCGCCCTTGTTGTACGGCTGACTGCGGTATTTTTCAATCACTATATTTTCCGCTACCGTAAACGGCAGAACCAGCCCGCGCTTTTGCCGGTCTTCGTGTATCGTCGATATTTTATGATCAATAACGTTGCGGGGAGTCGTATTCTGAATTTCCGCTCCATTGATTTTTATGGTTCCGTTCTCCGCCCGTGTCAGGTTTGTAATCGCTTCGACCAGCTCTTTCTGGCCATTCCCGTCAATTCCGGCTACACCTACAATTTCGCCCCTGCGCACTTTCAGCGACAAGTTCTTGACCGCGTCCAGTTTGCGTTCGTCCTTCACCGTCAGGTCGTTGATTTCAAAAACGACTTCGCCGGGGACAGCCGGCGTCTTTTCAACAACAAGCTTCACTTCATGGCCGACCATCTTCGTCGCAAGCTCTTCCTGGTCAACATCGGCGACGGTCACCGTGTCAACATACTCGCCCCGGCGGATAATCGTACAGACATCCGACGACGCTTTAATCTCTTTGAGTTTGTGTGTGATGATGATAATTGTTTTTCCATCCGCTATCAGATTATGCATAATCTGAATCAGGTCGTCAATTTCCTGCGGAGTCAGAACCGCTGTGGGTTCGTCCAAAATAAGCAGGTCAACGCCGCGGTAAAGTGCCTTTAATATTTCAACACGCTGCTGCATGCCAACGGTAATATCCTCTATTTTTGCGTCCGGATCAACTTCAAGACCGTACTTTTTTACAATTTCGAGAATTTCATCGCGTGCTTTTTTCATATTTAATACGCCAAATCGGTTGGTAATCTCATTGCCCAGAATAATATTCTGTGTGACCGTAAAATTGTCTACCAGCATAAAATGCTGATGAACCATGCCTATTCCGTGTTCAATCGCAACATTAGGGTTTTTAATGTTGACTTGTTCCCCGTTTAAAAAGATTTCGCCTGCTTCAGCCTGATACAGGCCGTACAGAACATTCATAAGCGTACTTTTTCCGGCGCCGTTCTCGCCCAAAATGGCATGAATTGTGCCCTTCTTAACATCGAGACTAACGTCATTCAGAGCACAAAAGGAGCCGAACATTTTTGTAATACCGTGCATTTGCACCGCGTATTCCCTGTTGACTTCCATTACAATAGACCCCCTGCCCGTTAATAAGTTTCTTTAAACACAACGGGGCGCCATAAAAAATATGCGCCCCGTTGCTCAAAGAAATAAAAAGTTAAAATTATTTAAGTGTTTTTTCGAACTCTGCGAATTCTGTTTTATTCGCCGGAGGAGTGATTGTCTTATCCTTGATTTTTGCTTCAAGAGCTACTGCTGCATTGTAGGTGTCATCACCCATAAGCTTATGCTCTTCCGGAATACCGACAGCATCTTCGGTAAGACCATACGTGTAAGTTTTTCCGCCGATTTCCTTGCCATCCATTGCTTCCTTGGAAACAAGCTCGACTGCCTGATTGACAAGCTTTAAAGCAGATGTAAGAACATTCTGAGGAGCAAGGTAAGCCTGGTCGCGGTCAACGCCGATTGCATACTTGTTTGCTTCCTTGGCTGCTTCAATAACGCCAACACCTACGCCGCCGGCAGCATGGAACACAACATCGCATCCATTGGAGAACATCTTTGTTGCAATTGCCTTGCCTTTAGCGGAATCAGTAAAGCTTTCAGCATACTGGGAATCAATGGTAATCTTTTTGCCAAGCTCTTTGGCAGCGTATGCAACGCCTGCTCTGTAGCCGTATTCGAACTGATCGATAATGGCGCTTGTCATGCCGCCTACGAACCCGACTTTGCCGGTCTTTGTTGTTTTAGCAGCAATGTAACCCACCAGGAAAGATGGCTCCTGCGCGCGGAACATAACGCCGGTTACGTTTGCAGGTGTTTTATCACCATAAGAGTTATCAACAATGGCATAATTGATGTCAGGATTTTGTTTTGCTGAATTTGTAACGGCGTCAGCCATTGCAAAACCAATGCCCCAGATCAGGTTGTTGCCGTCATCGGCAGCCTTGTCCAGATTTGTTGCATAATCGGATTCCTGTTTGGATTCAGAATACTTTACAATCGCGCCTGTATCCTTTGAAATCTTCTGCAGGCCTTCCCAAGCAGACTGGTTGAAAGACTGGTCGTTTACACCGCCGGTATCCGTGACCATGCCAATTTTAAAATCGGCTGCGGCTGCTGTGGAATCGGCTTTGCTTTCAGCAGCTGCGCTTGAAGGTGCTGCTGCGCTTGATGCTGCCGGGGTATTAGAAGCGCATGCGGTTACAGAAGCCGTCATCATAACTGCAAGAAAAAGGGCTACAATCTTCTTCATAAATTTTTCCTCCTGATTATTTTTTTGGATATATAAAATACCACGAAAACCGTGATATTAATCCCATCATCTCTTTTATGCCGAAAATCATCTTACTTTATTCGACTGCGTTTTGCAATACATTTCCATGAAAGTCAGGCAATCTCCAAAGCAATTTCCATCATTTGAGTGAAGCCGGTCTGGCGCTCTTGGGCAGGGAGAGATTCACCGGTAAACGGACAGTCGGAAATGGTCAAAAGACAAAGCGCGTTTTTGCCCGCCCTCGCTGCATTCATATACAGTGCCGCGGCTTCCATTTCAACTGCCAGAACACCCATTTTCTTCCATGCGGCCAGCGCATTTTCATTGTCATCGTAAAATGTATCGGAGGAAAGCACATTGCCCACCACCGTATGAATTTTCAGTTTTTCCGCAGCAATAACCGCGCGGTTTAAAAGATCGTAGCTTGCAATCGGCGCAAAGGTACCGGGCAGATTGTACTGGGAGGCATAATTTGAGTTGGTGCAGGCGCCCATGCCCACCACGACGTCGCGCACATGCACATTGTCCGCGATTCCGCCGGCCGAACCGATACGGATAATGTTGTCCACCCCATAGAAGTTAAAAAGCTCATACGTGTAAATACCGACAGAGGGGATTCCCATTCCGCCGCCCATAACGGACACGCGTCTGCCGTGATAGGTTCCGGTATAGCCGAGCATATTGCGCACCGTGTTAAAGCACACTGTATCGGTCAAATAAGTTTCCGCAATAAATTTAGCGCGAAGCGGATCACCCGGCATTAGGACGGTCTTCGCGATTTCTCCTTCTTTGGCTCCATTGTGGGGCGTTGGTACATTAGACATAAGTTCCTCCTGTTTCAATCAACTATATTTTTTAATTGAGATGTTCCTGTAACTTCCGATTTCACGCCGAAATAATCAAGAATTGTGGCAGCGATATCGGCAAAGGTCGGCAGGGTGCCCAGATTTGCCCCGGCTTTCACATGTCTGCCGTAAATCACCCATGGCGTGTACTCGCGCGAATGATCGGTTGAAGGCGTCGACGGGTCGCAGCCATGGTCCGCGGTAATCATCAGAATATCGTCATCGCGAAGCCCCGTTATGATTTCAGGCAGCTTGCCGTCAAAATAGGTCAGCCCTTTGGCATAGCCGTCCACGTCGTTGCGATGACCGTAAAGCATGTCAAAATCGACTAAATTAATGAAGCATAGCCCGTTAAAATCTTCTTTTGTCAGTTCAATTGTCCGGTCGATCCCCTCTTCGTTTCCTTTGGTCCTCATGAACCGGCTGATTCCCTTTCCGGCGAAAATATCATTGATTTTGCCTACGGCGATCACATCGAAATTCTTTTCTTTTAGCTGATCCAGCATGGTTGTCTTTGGGGGCAGAAGCGAGAAATCGTGGCGGTTTGTAGTGCGCTTGTAATCGGGATAGGCACCGACAAACGGCCTCGCGATCACCCTGCCGACGCCGTGTTCGCCCATCAGCAATTCCCTTGCCGTTTGGCAGTAGCCGTAAAGCTCCTCCACTGGAACAAGCTCTTCATTTGCCGCTATCTGAAATACGCTGTCCGCCGAAGTGTAAACAATGAGCGCGCCGGTTTCAGCGTGTTCCCTGCCGTAATCCATAATCACATCGGTACCGGAGTATGGTTTATTGCAGATAACTTTGCGCCCGGTTTTTTGTTCGAACGCGCGGATGACATCGTCCGGAAAACCGTTCGGATAGGTCGGAAGAGGCTTCGGCGAATTGATTCCAGAAATCTCCCAGTGGCCGATGGTGGTGTCCTTGCCCATGGAAATTTCTCTCATGCGGGCAAACGCACCCGTCGGTTTTTCCGCTTGCGGGCGGCAGGTTACGCCGTCAATATTAAAGAGGCCCAGCTTCTGCATGTTAGGCATATCGAAATAGCTGCTTTTCGCGGCTGCGGCAAGCGTATTGCTTCCCTCGTCGCCATATTCAGCCGCATCCGGCTCTTCGCCGATACCGACACTGTCAAGTACAATTAAAAAAACACGTTTACTCATCATATCTGCCTTTCTTTGTTCGTCCCCGCCAGCCTTGTCGTTTGTCTTACCTTAAGCGAAACGGGCAAAACATTTTCCCTGCAGTTAATCTTCCCGTTTGCAACCTGTTCGATAATCAGTTTCGCAGCGAGCCTTCCTATTTCTTCAACCGGCTGCACAATCGTAGTAAGCGACGGCGTCATCAGCGCACCGAGCTCGACTCCGTCATATCCGACAATCATAATCTCTTCGGGAACTTTTTTCCCCTGCTCGCAAAGCACTTTGTAGAGGGACAGCGCGGTCATATCGCTCAGAGCCAGAATACCGTCCACATTGGGGAAACGTTTCAAAAGTTCACGTGAACACCGGACCGCATCGAAACTGTACTGACTTTCAATAAACAACGGCTGGATGCCGTGTTCGTTGCAAACATCCACATAGCCCAGAAACCGCTGACTTCCGCTGGAATATTTTTGGGGTCCGCGCATGAGTACGATATGCCGGCATCCGCATTCGATCAGATGCTCGGTGGCAATGCGCCCCCCCGAATAGTTGTCGGACTGAACGACAGCGGTGTAACGGCTGCTCGCATCTTTGTCCAGCACAACGATCGGAAGCGGGCAGTTGCGAATTTCTTCATCAAGATTGTCATTGTTTGCGGTAATAATAATGCCGTCCGCATTCATGGACGAAAGCATATCGATGTAAGCGACTTCTTTTTTCGGGTTTTCATCGGAATTGCATAAAATCATCTTATAGCCGTTCTGAAAAGCTTCATCCTCAATCGCACGGCCGATTTCATTCAAAAAAATATTAAGGATGCTCGGTACAATATAGCCAATGATTTTTGAGGATTTTCTGTAAAGCGAGCGCGCGATTTCATTCGGTCTGAAACCGGTTGCATCAATCGCTTCTAAAACTCGCTTGATTTTTTCTTCGCTTACTTTCGCTGTTCCGTTGATAACGCGTGACACAGTTGCCGATGAAACACCGGCCAATTTGGCCACATCACTGATCTGAGCCAAAGTGATCACCATAACTTTCTTGTAAAAATGCAGCTGCACCGGTTTTTCTATTTTGATTCTTTGAAACCGGTTTCAAATTATTTACATTCTACATCAGAGTTATTTAATTGTCAATATCTTTTCACAGAACGGAGATTTTTTGTTTACTATGGATAGAATTCCGGTGTTTTCCCGATCCGACCTTTTTCTTGTTTACACTAATTATATTACACAGCGCAGAATAGTTCCAGCATTTTATTGAATTTCCTTTTGAAAAATTGAAAAACTACAACATCTTTTTCTTTTTGAAGAAAATAAAACAAACCACTACAATTGCAACCGAAAGGCAAGCGACGAAAACGTATCCGTATTGCCACTGCAGTTCCGGCATATATTTGAAATTCATACCATACCAGCCGACCAGCAGCGTCAGCGGAAGAAAGACGGCGGTAATAACGGTAAACAGCTTCATGATGGCGTTCAGCCCGATATCCACCTGTGACTGATAGGCTTCACGCACCTGCGTGATGTAGTCTCGAAGATTGAGAATGTTGCGGTTCAGACGTTCCACACGGGCCGTAAACATTTTAAAATAGCGCACCGCACTGGGAGTTAAAATTCCGTTTGAATTTTCCTCGATACTCTCCGCGACATCGAGCAGCTGTTCATAATATTTTTTATAAAACATCAGCTTTTTCCGCATTGCTACAATGTCCTTGATATAATCTTCGGTAGCTCCCTTCATCACACGCTCTTCAATGTCAGAGATTTCATCCTCAAGTGCTTCCAGTTCTTCAGAATCGTTAATAGTCAGATTATTAAAGAATGCATAGAGGATACGCGTGATATTCAAATTTGCAGTTTTGCCCGCCGCAAAAGCGTCAAGTACATCCTGTACCGCTCTGTTTTCTCTTCCGCCTACAAAAACAATCGCCTTCGGCATAATATAAAGCCCGATTCGCTGGGTAAGGTACCGTTCATTTTCATTTACGATATTCAGTAAAATAAAATCATATCCGTCATACGCCTCCAATTTAGCCGGTCCGGGGCTCACGCACTCATCAAATGTGTGCGGCGCCGCATTAAAATGACTGTGGATTAACTCATCCGGCGTGCAAACGCACACCGTATCCGGTTCAAACGGCGTTTCTGCTTCCTCAAGTGTTTCGCTGGTAATTTTATAGCACTTCATAATGATGCTCCTACATCCAAGAAATTTTTTTCGAAATACAGATTAATCATATTGTAGCAAAATACGCGATTCATTTCAACGTTAAAACACCTGTACGGGAAATATCCGCACAGGTGTTTTGCATCATGTAAATTTTGGTTTATTTCACCGGAACAACAGCCCCGTTAAAAGTATTGGTAATAAATGTTTTTATTTCATTGCTTTTGAGCACTTCAACAAGTGCTTTAATATCTTCGCGGTTTTCATCGCCCGCGCGGACAGCAATAATATTGGCATATGTGGTTGCTGCAAGAGAATCTGCCGCTTCGACCGCAAGTGCATCCGAAACCTTAAGATTGCCTTCAAGCGCATAGTTACCGTTGATAACGGCAAGGTCCACGTCGGGCAGGGCACGAACCAGCTGAGCTGCCTCAATTTCCGTAAACTTTAGATTTTTCTTGTTTTCCGTAATGTCCTTCTGTGTTGCGGTAATACCGACGCTGTCCTTCAGCTTGATGAGTCCCTGCGTCTGCAGCAGAAGCAGTGCTCTTGCTTCATTGGAAGTGTCGTTAGGAACCGCGATGGTAGCGCCGTCCTTTAAATCGGCAAGAGCCTTGGTTTTTCCGGCGTAAATGCCAAACGGCTCATAGTGAATGGAACCCGCGGAAACAATCTTGGTACCATTTTGTTTGTTGAATTCATCAAGGTACGGCTGATGCTGGAAGTAGTTTGCATCCAGCTCTTTGCTGTTCAGCGCGGTGTTGGGCAGAACATAATCTGAAAATTCCTTTATTACAAGATCATAGCCTTTTGCCTTCAGCAGCTTTGCTGCTTCCTTTAAAATGACCTCGTGCGGTGTCGGAGAAGCGCCGATTACAATTTTCTTTTCTGCGGCAGCCGTGCTTGCGGCTGCGGAACCCGCTGCCGAAGAAGCGGCGTCGGAATTTGCGCATCCGGCAAATACGGAAACGGAAAGTGCTGCAATTAATATTGCAGATAATAATTTTTTCACAAATAATGCCCCCTATTTCAAATTTAATAAACTCATTTTCGTTTGTCGCTCAGTCCTGCGGCTTTCATCCCGATTCCCTGCAGAATCTGAACGATCACGACCAGAAGAACCGTGGCGGCAAGCATCATGTCGCCCTGCCAGCGATAGAGACCGTAATTGATTGCAATGGTGCCAAGTCCGCCGCCGCCGACGATGCCCGCCATGGCGGAGTATCCCAGAATCGTGGTAACCGCAATGGCGCAGCCGACTATCAGGGACGGTCTTGACTCCGGAAGCAAAACCTTCCATATGATCTGAAAATCAGACGCACCCATGGACTGCGCGGCTTCAATCACCCCGATGTCAACCTCTTTAAGCGAAGACTCGACAAGCCTTGCAATAAAAGGAGCCGCTGATAACGTCAGTGGGACGATTGTCGCGGTTGAACCGATAGAAGTGCCGACGACCAGCCTTGTAAACGGAATGATGGCGATCAGCAGAATCAGAAAAGGAATGGAACGGGTCACATTGACAATCACGTCTAAAACTTTATACAGCGCGGCGAGCGGGCGGACCCCGTCCTTTGCGCTGGTGTACAGCAGGATACCCACGGGCAAACCGATCATATAAGCGAACAGTGTGGAAACCAGCGTCATATACAGGGTTTCACCGATGCCCTGCACCAACATGCTCAGCGTCGTTTCATCCCACATAACCGCTCACCTCCTCAGCGGACAATCCCCTTGCGCGCACATAGGAAAACATCTTCTGCGCGAGAGCCTCGTCCTGCGGCAGCTGAACCACCATTTGGCCAAATGCCTTGCCGTCTATATTTTTGGTGTCTGCGTAAAGGATGTTAACGGGCGCCTTGCAATCGAGCACCATATTCGCTATGACAGGCTCAAAAGAAGAATTACCGTCAAACACAATGCGCATACATTGCTTGCTGATTACTTTATCGGAATGTTTGCCTTCGGGATAAACCAGTTTTTGTGCCGCTGCCGTCTGCGGTTTGTGGAAAATGTCCTCCACTGCGCCTGATTCGGCGATCTGACTTTCATCAATAATGGCGACGCGGTTGCAGATCTCTTCAATCACGCTCATCTGGTGCGTAATAATTACAATGGTAATGCCCATGCGGCGGTTGATGTCCTTGAGCAGCGCCAGAATGGAGGTGGTAGTGGTTGGGTCAAGCGCGCTGGTGGCTTCGTCGCATAAAAGTACCTTCGGATTGGTTGCAAGCGCGCGGGCAATGGCAACACGCTGTTTTTGCCCGCCTGATAGCTGCGAAGGAAACGACTGCGCTTTATCGGATAAACCGACAAGCTCCAAAAGTTCCTTTGCCCTTTTTCGCGCAGACGCTTTGTCGGCACCCGCCAGTTCCAGCGGAAAGCAGATATTCCGCTCTGCCGTACGCTGCATCAAAAGATTAAACTGCTGGAAAATCATTCCCATGGAATGCCGGACCTCACGCAGCTCCGCGTTCGAAAGGCTGGATAAGTCGCGCCCGTCGAACAGAACGGTTCCTTCCGACGGTTTCTCCAGCATGTTGATACATCGCACAAGTGTGCTTTTTCCGGCTCCGCTCATCCCGATAATGCCAAAGATATCGCCCTTTTCAATCGTCAGATTAATATTGTTTAAAGCGCGCACCTCAGAGTCCTTTGTCTGGAAAGTCTTACCCAGCGATTGAATTTCGATGATAGCTTCACCCAAGTCGGCACCCCCTCAAATAATATTACTAAAATTATAGGAATTATAATGAATTTTGCAGTGTTTGTCAATGCATATTGCAAAATAAATAAAAACAATCTAAATTGCCGCCAGCCTTGCGACAAGCGCTTTTATTTTGACTCCCTTATCAATAAACATTTTTTCATGTTCCGTCAGCACACCTTTTGGGTAGCCGCCGGCATGCAGGTCATACGTTAAAGACAGGATTTCAAATCCGTTTTCTTCAAAGTACACAAGTGAATCGTCAAAAAGCGGATCATCATCTGTTTTAAAATGGATTTCTCCGCCCTTTGCCAGTATTTGTTTGTAATTTTCAAGCTGACGCGGATAGGTCAGCCGCCTCTTTTGATGTTTGGCCTTCGGCCAAGGATTACAGAAATTAATATAGATTCTTTCCACAATATCGTCGGAATTCATCACCGTCAAAATCCGTTCGATATCCTGCGCCATCAGCACCACATTGGCGGGTTCCGCCCCCCGTTCCTGAAACGCCTGTTCAATATTGCGTTTTGCCGGCGCAAGAACGGAATCTTTCAAATCAATGCCAATATAATTAATCTGCGGATTTTCAGGCGCAAGTCCTGCAATAAACAGTCCCTTGCCGCACCCAAGCTCAAGGTGGATCGGCTGCCTCCGCTGAAAAACATCGTGCCACTTCCCTATGTACTGTGCAGGATGGCGGACAAAAAAATTACACGCATCTAATTCCGGTGCAGCCCAAGCCTTATTGCGCATCCTCATACTATCAAACCCTTATCCTATGAAATGATTAATCCTGCCAATTTTTACAGACATCCACCCATTTTATGCTTTTCGAAACCGTAAAAAGCTCATCGCAGTTCAGTTCCACACACGAACTGGCGCTGCCGCCGGCAGGAAAGACTTTTGAAAACCGCTTCAGTGAAAGATCACAGTAAACCTTTGCACAGGGCGGATTTCCAAACGGGCAGACGCCGCCGACCTGATACCCGGTCAGCTGTTCCACCTCATCTAAGGCGAGCATTTTTGCTTTCGTTTTGAACTCAGCCTTGAATTTTGAATTATCCACCTTGGCATCCCCCGCAGCGACAATAATCAGACAGCCGTCGTCATCGTTGTGAAAAGAGATGGACTTCGCGATGCGCGCCTCTTCAACATTCAGCACCTGCGCGGCCAGTTCCACTGTTGCGCTCGAAACAGAAAATTCATGCAGACGTTCTTCCATATGAAATAGCTTTAAATAATCCTTTACTTTTTGAGTCGACATCTTTATCCTCCGAAAATACGTTAAATATATCCATATTGAAGTATATCAATTATTTAACCAATGGGATTTTTTTAACCGTTCATTTGCTTATACAGTTACAGTATAGCATACTGTTTGAAAGTGAAAAGTATTTTTATGCAAATTCATAATAAAATACAAGGTTTCATCATCATAAACCTTGTTTGCATAATGAAAGCCGTTTCACAACTTTTGCGGGATTCCCTGCGACCACAACGTTGCTTTCCACATCCCTTATTACTACCGAACCCGACGCAACAACCGCATTGTCACCGATGGTAACACCCGGATTAATTACCGCATTTCCCCCAATCCAGACATTGTCGCCGATGGTGACGGGCTTAGCGTATTCCAATCTGGATATCCGTTCCCCCACAGCAACAGGATGTGTTGCCGTATAAATACAGACGCGGGGCCCGATCAGGCAGTTGGCACCGATGGTGATGCGGCAGATATCGAGCATAATACAGTCATAATTCGCATAAAAATTATCACCCACAAAGATATTGAATGCATAATCGCACCGAAAATTCGGCTCAATATAAATCTTTCCGCCGACCTTCCCGAAATGGGAGCGCAGCAGCTCTTCGCGCCTGTTCTGCTCTTCCTCGGTAGTGGCATTATAAAGACGTGTGAATTTCTGTGCCGCATTTCTTGCATTGGATAGTTCTTCATCGGAGGAATCATATAGTTCCCCTGAAAGCATCTTTTCTTTTTCACTGATCATATATATCCCTCTTTATCGGTTTAATTATTAATTTTATCATATTTATTATTGATTTCATATAATTTTTTTATAAAATTAAAAGATTGCGCTGGGAAATGAAATAGTGTATATTTTATTTAACTGTTAAATCATTTTGTCCAATACCGAACGGAAAGAATGTGAGCATGTGAAAATCAAGCCGAAACTGGGAAACATTCTGATTCTCGCTGTTTCCTGCTCCATTCTGACCGCCACATTCTCCGTGTTTACATATCAAATAAATCATAACATCCGGACATCCATCAATCATGATATTGCAGAGAACGAAGAGCGGAATTCCGCGGCCATAACAGCAAAATTCAATGAGAAATTTTCTGTATTGAATTCACTTTCCTCTTTTATTGGCAGTCGAGACATTCAGAATAATAACACCGCAATGGATGTCCTGCATTCCTTTTCGGAAAACAGTCCATTTGCTCAAATCTGCATCGCTGATTTAAATGGAGACTGTATTACGGACACCGGACTGAAAAGCAATGTGGCAGAATATGATTTTTTTAAAGAATCACTCAACGGGGATCATGTGGTATGTGATTCCTATGCTTCCTCACTTTATGGAAAAGAAAGCGTATTGTTTTCCGTACCGGTATATCGGAATAAAGCCATTGCCGGGGTTCTGCTGGGCATCTCTGACACCGGCCAGATACAAAGCGCTCTTAACGCGCCCCTGTACGACGGTACAGGTTCCCGCCTGCTTATCAATCGCGACGGCAGTGTTGTCCTCCAGTCGGACACGCCGTTTTACAGCACGGATGAAAACTTTTTTTCCTTTCTTCAGCACATGAATCATGAGAACAAGAACGAAATTGACGATATCCGCAGCATCATCAGTCATTCGGTCAGTGGCATGGTTGATTTCAAATCCGGCAGTACGTATCATTATTTGTACTTTACCCCGGTCGGCAATACCGACTGGTACCTGATGACCATTGTTCCGACCGATGTCGTACTGTCAAGATTCAAATACCTCCTGCTTATGGCCGGATTACTCGTTCTCGGAACCGCTCTGACCTTCATACTCCTTGGAATATACGCAGTAATCCTGCTGCGCAGGAAAAATAGCGACTTAAAAAAGGGTACTCAGGAGTTGAAGGCTCTGACCGCAAATATTCCCGGCTGTGTGCAGCGCTGCAAATATGACAGCTTTTTGACCATGGTGTACTGCAGCGATGGCTTTCTGCAGCTGACCGGCTATACTTTGGAGGAAATAGACCGTTCTTTTCATAATCAGTTTATCAAAATGATTTATGAACCCGACCGTGAAGTGATTAAACGCAGCATCAATATCCAGCTTCAGGCCGGCAGCGTCATAGACATCCAGTATCGGCTCCGGAAAAAAGACGGTTCTTTGGTCTGGATTCTTGATAAGGGACAGCTGATGGTTGAAAGCAGCATGGAACCTGAACTGTACTGCCTTCTGATTGATATTACCGATCAGAGGGAAATCATACAGGAACTGGAAATCAGCAATGAACGCTATAAAATCGTACTCGACCAGTCGGACAGCATGATTTTCGAATATGATATTTTAAACAGCACGGTGTCCCACAGCACAAACAGTCTTCCCATGTTCGGCAGCAATCAGGCCATTCAGGACTTCCCAAACAGCGTTCTGAAAAGTCAGATCATTCATCCGGATGATATCGGCATGTTCGAATTGATGTTTTCAAGTGTAAAAAGCGGGGCGCACAGCGCTGAAGGTGAATGCCGGCTGAAAAATGAAAAAGGTTCCTACCTGTGGTACAATATAAAAATAACGACAATTTTCAATAAAGATGGAAATCCGATTCGAGCGATTGGCAGAATCAGCGATGTTACCTGTCAAAAAGAAGCCACGCAGCAGCTTATGCAGAAAGCACAGCGCGACGGATTAACGGGCTTGCTGAACAAATCTGCTACAAAAGTCTCCATTGAACAGGCGCTTTCCGGCAATGAGCTTTGCGCACTCTATATTATTGATGTTGATCATTTCAAGGAAATTAACGATAACCTTGGTCATATGTTCGGCGACTCAGTACTGGCGGGAATCGGCGATAAACTAAAAAGACTGTTCCGCGCCTCCGATGTGGTGGGGCGCATCGGCGGAGACGAATTCATGGTGTTGTTAAAAAATATCAGCAATCTTTCCCTTGTTGCCGAAAAGGCGGACGCCCTTCATCAGAGCTTGATGCAAACCTTTGGCAACGACTTAAAGCATTATTCCATTTCGGGCAGCATTGGAATCGCCATTTATCCGAAAGACGGCCTAACCTATTCGGACCTATACAAAAAAGCAGATGCCGCTCTTTACGAGGCAAAGCGCTGCGGCAGAAACCAATATGTTGTTTTTGACAACAGTATCGAGGCGCTCAGGCACATGAATGCCTCCCCTGAATTCCGCAACACTTTAACCCCGACACTGAAAAGCACGGCCATGATACATAAATCTTTTCAGGACGACATGCTGTCCTATGTATTCGACATGCTCTACCACGCCAACGACATTGAAAGCGTAATTGGCATCGTGTTGAAAATCTCAGGCGAACGCTTCCATGTAAGCCACGCATATATCTACGAAAACGCGCCCGACCATTCCTGCGCGGTCAACACAAATGAGTGGTGCGCCGAAAACACCGATTGCCTCTGCGGCCGTCTGAAATACATCGCCAATCAGGATATGAACGGTTATGTTGATTTGTTTAATGAAGACGGCATCTTGTTCTGCAATGATATTAGTCAGCTTGAAAACCCCATGCTGGACCTGCTGAAAGCTCAGGGAATCCATTCGATTCTCCATCTCGCAATTTTTAAGGATGAATGCTTTAAAGGGCTCGTGGGCTTTGACGATTGTGATCAGAACCGGATATGGACACTGGAGGAAATTGACGCGCTCTCCTCCATCACAAAAATAATCAGCATCTTTCTATTAATAAGACATTCCGGCGACAATGGTAATCCAAATAATAAATGGAAGTCAGCTGCCGACAAATAAAACGGCAGCTGACTTCCATTGTGATAGACTTTGAAATAGACCCGAATCGTGATATAATGGTAAGCAGTTTCTCAACGGAGGGTGAAAATGAACAAAAACAAAAAAACAGTCGTGCTGCTCATTACCTTGCTGACTATCATTATTATCTGCCTGATCTTTATCTGGGTAAAATACGGACAGCGCGCAAAAAGCTACGAATGCACAAATTTCGCAATGGGAACTTATATTCAGCAGACAGTCTACGGCAAAAACGCACAGGTGGCTGCCACTGCCGCCGCAAAAAAAATAGGGGAACTTGAAAATCTGATTTCATGGAGAATCACGGATTCCGATATATACAAGTTGAATCAGGCCTCGGGTTCCGACTGGATTAAACTCGATGCAAGAACAATTGCGCTGCTCCAAAAAAGTCTTGATGTAGCACAAAAATCCAATGGGGCTTTTGAGCCGACCATTCTGCCAATCACCTCCCTGTGGGATTTCGGCGGCAGCAACCAGCACGTCCCCGCGAAGAATGATATCACTAAATATTTAAAGTATGTAAATTACAATGATTTGAGGGTCAACACGAAAGATTCCACTGCCTCTCTAAAACAGCATTACATGGCGGTCGATCTGGGCGCAATTGGGAAGGGCGCCGCCTGTGATGAAGCGGTTGCATCTTACCGGCAGTCAGGCGCGGACTGCGGTATTGTGTCTGTAGGAGGCAGTGTCGGCGTGTTCGGTACAAAATCGGACAAATCCGCCTGGCATGTTGCGGTACGGGACCCACGCAGCTCCGAAACGCAAAGCGCGTCCATGGGCACCATCGATCTGCATTCCGGCTTCGTGTCCACCTCCGGAACATATGAAAAGACTTTCACGGAAAACGGTGTCACTTATCATCACCTTTTGAACCCTAAAACGGGATATCCAGAAAACAACGGTTTAATTTCCGTCACGGTAATATGTGACAACGGCGCTCTGAGCGACGCACTCTCCACTGCATGTTTTGTTTTGGGAAGGGAAAAAGGAATCGCACTTCTGAAAGAATATAATGCAAACGGAATTTTTATAGATTCTGACAGCAAAGTGTTTGCAACAGATAATATCATAAATTCTTTTAAAATTGTGAATAAGCAATATACTTTAAATAATGATGGAGTAAAATAGAGTATTATGACCTTTAGTCAAAAGGATAATTCTTTTATTGATTTATACCGCTTGGTGTGTGGTGCCCCTACGGACGAGCCCTATCTTTGGGCAGCTTCGGATCAAGGATTTTCAAGGCTTCCCTTTGACAATTTATCTTTTGTTGGGAACATTGAGCGGGCCTGTTTCTATTAGTGTCATAATATTCTTTCGCAAATTGTTAATAGATTGAGTAAGTATTGGAGGACTAAAACATGGAATTGACTTTTCCGACCAGACCATTCAAGACACATGGCGGTGCGGACGTTCCACACAAAAAAAGCACAGCACAAATTGAGTCCGCTGTGCTGCCGCCTCCGGCGCAGGTGGTTTTGCCCATGCAGCAGCATGTCGGCGCTCCCTGTACCCCACTTGTAAAAGTTGGCGACACCGTTCTTTTGGGACAAAAAATTGCGGACAGCAGCGCTTTTATCAGCGCGCCCATCCACGCGAGTATTTCCGGCAGGGTCAGTGCGATTAAGAAGGTAATGCTGCCCGGCGGGCAGTACACCGACGCAGTCGTAATCGACTCGGACGGAACGATGACCGTATCTCCCGATGTAAAACCGCCGGTGACTGAAACGCCGGAGGACTTCATCAAAGCGATCAGGGAATCCGGACTGGTGGGACTCGGCGGCGCGGGCTTTCCGGCACACGTCAAGCTGAATGTTCCAAAGGACAAAAAGATTGACACCATGATTGTCAACGCAGCAGAATGTGAGCCTTATATAACGGCGGACAACCGTGAAGCCGTTGAAAACTCCTGGGCGGTTCTGTCCGGGATTTATGCTGTGCTGGATCTGTTAAAACTTGAGCGGGTGATCATTGCTGTTGAAGACAACAAACCCGATGTAATTGAGGTCCTTAAAAAAATAGCAGACAGTAAATCAAATGACCCGGACGACCGCGTGCGCGTCCTGCCTTTACATGCGCGTTACCCGCAGGGCGCTGAAAAAGTGCTGATCAAAGCCTGCACGGACAGAGAAATCCCTATGGGAAAACTGCCGGCCGACGTCGGCTGTCTCGTCATGAACGTCACTTCTGTCGCATTTATAGCAAAATTCTTAAAAACCGGCATGCCACTTGTAACAAAGCGGGTTACCATTGACGGCTCCGCAATCAAGAACCCTCAGAATGTAATTGTTCCGATCGGGACGAAAATTGCGGATATTATTGAATTTTGCGGCGGATATCAGTCTGAACCCAAAAAGATTCTGATGGGCGGACCTATGATGGGGCTTGCCCTTGCAAATGACAGTCTGCCTGTATTAAAGCAAAACAACGGCATCCTTGCGTTCAATGAGCAGGAAGCACGCATGAACGAGCCGACCTCCTGCATACGCTGCGGCCGCTGCGTGGACGGCTGCCCTATGAACTTGATCCCCACACAGCTCGAAAAATATACCAATGCCAAAGATGTTGAAAAGCTGCAGGAGTACGACGTGATGGACTGCATGGAATGCGGAACCTGCGCCTTTAACTGCCCTGCGGGCAGACCTCTTGTTCAGGCAATCCGGCTCGGCAAGGGATTGGTAAAAGCAGGAGGTAAAAAATAATGGTAGATAAATTAATCGTATCCTCATCACCGCATATTAAAAGCGGCACCACAACCCGCAAAATTATGCTCGATGTCATCATTGCACTGACTCCGGCAGCGATTGCTTCCGTTATTATTTTCGGAATAAAAGCCCTCGTGCTGATTCTTTTCTCCGTTGCCTCCTGTGTTTTAAGCGAATATGTATGCCGAAAAGTTATGAAGCGCGAAAACACGATCGGCGACCTGAGCGCCGTAGTTACCGGAATTCTGATTGCGTTCAACGTTCCAGTGGGCGTCAGCCCGTTCATCGTGATCTTCGGCGGCATTGTGGCAATCGTAGTGGTTAAGCAGATGTTCGGCGGAATCGGCCAGAACTTTGTCAACCCCGCGCTTACCGCGCGTATCATTTTAATGTCCTCGTTCCCATCCCCGATGAGCACATGGAACACGCCGTTCTATTATCTGCATCAGACCGACGCGATAACGACCGCTTCCCCACTTGGTATTTTGAAAACCGGTGCAAACGGCACCATGCCCACACTGCTGAATATGTTTGTCGGCGTGCGTGCGGGCAGTCTGGGTGAAACCTGTGCGGTTGCGCTGATTTTGGGTGGCATCTATCTGGTGGTCCGCAAAGTCATCAGCCCTGTAATCCCCCTTTGCTACATAGGAACAGTCGCCGTGATTTCGCTGATTGCCGGAAGAAGCGTCCTGTTTGATCTTCTGGCCGGCGGTTTACTGCTCGGCGCCATTTTTATGGCAACTGATTATTCCACATCCCCGATCAACCTCAAAGGCAAGATCGTCTTTGCCGTCGGTGCGGGCGTCATCACCATGCTGATCCGCATGTTCGGTCAGCTTCCGGAGGGCGTATCGTTCTCAATCATCCTGATGAACCTTTTGGTGCCCCACATTGAGCGTTTAACACGTCCGCTGGCATTTGGAAAGGAGCGTGTTAAAAAATGAAAATAAAATCTAAAGAAGTACTGACTCCTGCCATCACGCTGTTTGTCATCTGCCTGATCACCGCCGTGCTTCTCGCAGGAACAAACCTGATGACGCGTGACAAAATTGTGGAGATCAACAAGCAAACCGAATCCGCTTCCCGTCAGCTGGTCCTTCCCGCAGCAAAGAATTTTGAAGACTCCAAGGACGGCACCTACGCTATCGGTAAAAACGGAAACGAACTTTCCGGATATGTGTTTACAACCAAAACAAAAAGCTACGGCGGCGACATAAATGTAATGACTGGGATTGACAAGGACGGCAAGGTCACCGGCGTCGTCCTGCTTTCCATCAGCGACACACCGGGCCTTGGCCTGAACGCGGAGAAGGAAAGCTTCCGCGACCAGTACAAGAAGTCCGTTCCCGAAAAGGGATTTGAAGTCATTAAATCCGGCACCGCAACAGACACGCAGATTGAAGCCATGACGGGCGCCACCATCACCAGCAAAGCCGTGACAAAATGTGTCAACGAAGCCATTGAACAATATCAAAAAGTTAAGGGGGGCGAATAAGATGGCTAAAACTCCATGGCAGGAATTCAGCAAGGGCATTATCAAAGAAAATCCTGTTCTTCGCCTTGTGCTTGGCACCTGTGCCACGCTTGCGCTGAGCACATCCGCAAGCAATGCAATCGGCATGGGCCTTGCAACAACCTTTGTACTGGTAGGGTCCAATACGGTTATCTCATTGCTTCGCAAAGTGATACCGGACAAGGTGCGTATTCCCTGTTACATCACCCTGATCGCCGGATTTGTTACCATTGTACAGATGCTGATCGAAGCATATTCACCCAGTCTGAAGGCTGCACTGGGCATTTTCCTTCCTCTGATTGTTGTAAACTGTATCATTCTTGGCAGAGCCGAAATGTTTGCCAACAAAAATAAAGTTCTTCCGTCCATTCTGGATGCTCTTGGCATGGGAGCGGGTTTTACCGCAACTCTGTTGGCTATGGGCATTATTCGTGAACTTCTCGGCGCGGGAACGGTTTTCGGCCTTCCGATCACATCCGGTTTCATGTCACCGATCATCATTTTCCTGCTCCCTCCCGGAGGCTTTTTCGTCTTCGGCATGCTGATTGCTTTAGCCAATAAGCTGGCTGTGGGCAAGGGAGAGGCGCCGGCAGAGCTGGGCTGCCAAAACTGCCCGCTCTGCGGAAGCTGCTCCATGATGAGTGAAAAAGAAAAGGAGTGTGCTAAGAAATGATAAAGAGTTTAGTCGCCATCTTTTTAGCTGCCATATTGACCGAAAACTATATTCTTAACAAATTTCTCGGCATCTGCCCGTTTCTGGGTGTATCCAAGAAACTGGATACCGCAACCGGCATGAGCATTGCGGTCACGGTTGTCATGGTGATTTCCACCGCCGTTACCTGGCCGATCTACACCTTTATTTTGGTGCCGCGTGGCCTGGCTTATTTACAGACAATTGTGTTCATTTTAATTATCGCTGCACTGGTTCAGTTTATTGAAACCGTGCTCAAAAAATATATTCCAGTGCTTTACAACGCGCTTGGAATTTATCTTCCTCTCATCACTACGAACTGCGCCGTACTCGGCGTGACCATGCTGGTGATTGAGAAGGGCCAGTCCGACCCGACTTTTGGTTATGTCCAGTCCCTCGTGAACGCATTCGGTTCCGGCATCGGTTTTCTAGTGGCCATGGTCATCTTTGCCGGTATACGTGAGAGAATTGAAAACAACGATATTCCAAAGTCCCTTCAGGGTTTACCGATCACGCTGGTCGCCGCGTCACTGACAGCCGTGTCCTTTCTCGGTTTTCAGGGTCTTGTCGACGGCATGTTGGGTTAGGAGATGCAGATATGAATGAAATATTGACTCCGGTCCTGATTGTGGCCGGCATCGGCCTTTTAGCGGGCCTTATTCTCGCAATTGCGTCCATTGTCATGGCTGTGCCAAAGGATGAAAAGGCAGAGGCAATCCGCGATATGCTGCCGGGAGCCAACTGCGGCGCCTGCGGATTTTCAGGCTGTGACGGCTACGCAAAAGCATTGGCCGCCGGCGAAGTAAAACCGGGGCTTTGCACCGTGGGTGGCGCAGCGGTTGCCAAAGACATTTCGGATTACCTTGGCTGCGACGCTGGTGATGTCGAGGCGAAGGTCGCTTTGGTACACTGCCTTGGCAGTTACGACAATACAAGCGACAAGGTGGAGTACGAAGGAATTGCAACCTGCGCGGGCGCAGCGATTGTCGCCGGCGGCGTTGCAAGCTGCCAGTACGGCTGCATGGGCTTCGGCGACTGCATGAATGCCTGTCAGTACGGCGCGATCAGCGTTTGCAACGGTGTGGCGAAAATTGATCCCGCACGGTGCAGAGGCTGCTCCATGTGTGTCAAAGCCTGCCCCAAGCACCTGATCACGTTTGTGCCCGCAACGAAGCAGGCGGTAGTCCGCTGCAGTAACTGCGACAAGGGCGCCCTTACAAACAAAGTCTGTAAAATCGGCTGCATTGGCTGCATGAAATGTGAAAAAATCTGTCAGCATGATGCCGTGCACGTTGTGAATTCACTAGCTGTTGTCGATCCGGTCAAATGTATCGGCTGCGGCGACTGCGTAGGCGCCTGCCCAAGGCACTGCATCACTATGTTTGACGCATAACACATTCTAATGAAATAAGCGGGACGCATACCGATTATCCGGTTATGCGTCCCGCTTTATTTTATTCAATTTCATTGCAGGTTTATATTGATTTTTTTGTCAGTTTATTATATAATATAACTCGTTGTCATGCCGGTGTGATGGAATGGCAGACGTGATGGACTCAAAATCCATTGGTAGCAATACCGTGTCGGTTCAAGTCCGACCACCGGCACCAAACGCACATAACCCGAACATTCACTTTATCGGTGAAGCGTTCGGGTTTGTGTTTTCATTGAGCTAAAACGAAATGAGGGACAGCCTTTACGGTTATCCCTCGTTTGTCGTTTCTGCCAACAAATCCAGCTTTATTTTTGCCACAGGGAATACACTCTGCCCGTTTTTGCTTGCATTACGTTCAAGGGTGGATGTTGCTTAAGAGGTTATAAGATGATGTAAAAGTATGAGAATCCCGTCACAGACGTGTTTCAGCATACCGCCGTGTTTTTCCATAATTTACTTAAAATACGTTGCTTTATTGACTATTTCGATATATACTTTATACAATAAGTACTTTATGAATGTTCCTTTTATGGATTATATAGCCGTGATAGAAGAAGTTGAAAATGAAACATTACTAACCGACGCATTCAAGTATTTTGCACACAGAAAAAATATTGAGCGTTATCCAGTAAAGTACTTTCGCTATACTCCTTAAAATACATTAAATCTGAGGATGAAAAACTAAAAAACGAAGTGAACTGCTAACATATCCATATGAGTTTAATACATAAATGCTTCAAAGGATACTGCTATTAATATCTTCAATTGTGGATATTTGGTATTGAGAGTATTATAGCAATTAGGAGAATTTAAGCTGATTTGAGGAATTTAGATATGCAGCTATTACAATTTATTGAAAGTACAAATCTAGACGCTTGTACCGAAGTTGATAGAGCAAAATTACTGTGTTTCTATCACCAAAAAGAAACTGGAAATTTCCACTTTACTTCAGCCTTAATCACTGAACTAATGCAAAAAGCTGGCTTTAATGCGCCTAATACCTCTCGCCTTAAGGACAAGCTGTTAAAAGGGAAAAACAAAGTTTTCCTCTTAGCGAAGGGCACAAAATCGGAATATGAATTTATACCGATAGTTCTACAAATTCTTGAACAAGAGCTAGGGTCTTTCTGGCTAGATACAGAAACCATAGCATCAGACAGCGAGCTACTTGATGAAACGAAATTCTTTGGGAAGCGTAATTATTTAGATAAGCTTATTACACAAATAAATCACTCATATGCTAATAACTGCTATGATGCCTGTGCTGTATTGTTGCGACGATTATTCGAAGTTTTATTAGTGATCTCTTTTCAACATTTAGGTATAGACGATGAAATAAAAGATACTGCTGGTGCAGGCTACATTATGCTTGATGGGCTTGTAAAAAAGGCGAAAAATAATACAGTGCTAAAACTGTCGCGCATTAAGAATGAGTTTGATACATTTCGCATGGTTGGTAATTTCTCGGCGCACAACATTACATACACGGCTGGGAAAAAAGATATTGATGACATTAAACTAAATTATAGAGTGATGCTCGAAGAATTATATAATAAGGCAGGGTTGATGGTATGAGCGATAAGAATACAGAAATTCGTGTAAAGTTTGAAATTGGTGATATTAAGTTTGAAGCGGAAGGATCTGCTGACCTTGTCGAGAGGGAGCGTAGCATTTTCACCACTACACTTTTGCCCTCTGCAGTTGAAGCCATTGTGCGAACTCGTGGAATAACTCAGGCTGTTCAATATATTGAACAGCCTGAACAGCCCGCCCAACTTTTGGCTGGAGAAAGGGTCGTTGAAAACACAGATTTTCTTCCAGAACAAGGATGCGGTGAAGACTATTCTCGGACGAGCCTTGCATCCTTTTTAAAAAAATATGGTTCACTTTCTGAACAAGAATTTGCGCTCTTTTCAGCATATTTTGATGAAATTAAGAATAACACCAAATATTTTACCAAAGATGAGTTGGAAAAGTATTATGATGAAGCAAGAAGAACAAAACCGTCCAATATCAGTATGTCACTTAATCAGTTAGCTGAAAAAGGACTAATCGTGGACGCAACAGATGTTGAGCAAAAATTGCCAAAACCCTATCGAGTATCTAATGATGGAATTGACTACATCAATTCATACATGCCCAAAGAGAAAAAAGAAAAGAAAGCAACAAAAGTTCGCAAGCCTCGGACTAAAGCAAAGTCAGATTATGCTGGTATAAATTGCGATGAACTCAACCTTGACAAATATGCGGAAGTGAAGGCACTAAAGGATTTCAAAGAAAAAATGATGATGATTATGTATATCATAACAAACGAGGGAAAAGGAGAATGGTTCACAGTCGCCGATGTACTTTGTCTTGTAATTGATATCTTTGGAGAAGCAGCAACGAAAGATCAAGTGAATGGAGTTTTTAAGCGTGAAAAGCTGTGGTTCAAGGCTGAAAGTGTTGAAGGTAACGGTAAAGAAGTAAAGCGAAAGCTATTGAATAAAGGTATAGAATTTGCAAAATCACTGACTGTGGATCAATCATAGAGTCTAGCGGCATAATCTTCGTCTAATGTTTATATAACGCACATAACCCAAAAATTCACCTTATCGGTGAGCTGTTCGGTTTTGTGTTTTCATGGAGCTAAAATGAAATGAGGGGTAGCCTTTTACGGTTATCCCTCGTTTGCTATTTCGTGGACAGATTAACCTTGTTTTTCCGCTGCTTTTTCTTTTTGTTGCTCCTGCCACGCCTTAAACTCTGCTTGCCCCTGTTCGCTTTCAAAAAATCCCCGAATGGCGGGATAAAGCGTTTCGGCGAGGGCTTCCAACTCATGTTTAGGGATGGCTGTTCCCTGCTTTTTGGCTTTTGCCATTGGGAACACCCCCTATTGGTTTGGATTTTTTGCACTCATCGGTGTCAAAAGGTAAATCGCCAGTCTCTTCAATTTCCGTCCAGCCTTCTAACACCTTTTGGTGCGGCGAGAAATATTCCTTTGTGGTCATTTCGTCATACTGATTTTCGTCAGTAAAATGCACAACTTTGTGAATACGGCGTATAAAGGCATACCAGATTGTAGGAGTTTCCACATGTACATTTGCATACTGATATTCCAACGGAATGTTGCTGATGATGTACGCCTTTGTATAACACGCCACACGGTTTGCATACCGGCAGGGCAGCATAAGCGGGTAGCCATCCAAAATATTGTTCATATCCTGAATTTTTAGGCTAGATAAAAATTCATCAAAGATAATTACATCTTCACTTTGGTACTTATCAAAGCACCCATGCTGATAGCCGGTTATCTGGCAGACATTTTCATAACCATATCGCTCCATGACAAAGCGTGTCTTGCCAAGCCCTGTTGCGCCATATATGTAGGTTGTTTCCAGTATGCGAAAGGTATCTCGAAATTGCTCCGCAATCAGTTCCTGCCTGACTTGCTCCAAGGTGGAACGATAGCGCATTAAATGGGTCTGTACTCGAATAACATCCATTGCGCTGTGACCGTCCTCAAGCATAGCCAGCGCAATATCCCAATCGGTGCGCTGACCGGGGTTCTCTGTTGGCAGTTCTCCCCATTCCTCGAATGTGCCGGGTATACTGGTATCGGATTTTTCATCCTCCGTCCATTTCCCGGATTTTTGAACATAAGTCCGGTTTTCTTCGGAAGTGCCGCAAGCCGGGTCAATATGGGCGGTCGGGAAACAGCCCTTGACGGTGGAAAAGCGAATGGGGCTGTTAGCGACAAGGAACACATGAGTATGCGGGGTTTGTTCCTGCAAGCCCTGTTCGTCAGCCATACACCAGTATTTTAGCTGCATTTTATCAAGAACAGCGCGGATTTTTTCATGTGACCAATCCTTGCCGGGATTATTAATTGTAAGCAAGTATTTTCTGTGTCGTGTATCTTTTTTCAAAGGTTCTCACTTCCTTTGCATGATGATTTTTATGTGATGGTACAGAGGTGTCTGGGTAATACTAGCCAGACACCCGCGCTCGCCCGCCTTACGCTTCGCGCGGCGGGCGGCGGCAGGTGGTTGCTATGATAAGGCTTTTACGCATATCTGCCGCATCCGTTCGGAATTCTGTACCGTTCCCACCTTAATAAAATGCAACTGCGAGCCTTGCAGCAATGCAACACCCTCACCTTGCCCGAATACACGGCCTTTGACTTGCTCCATGAAATCAGGCAGCAGCATTTCATAAATGCTCTTGATTGCCGCTCCAAGGACGATTACAACGCCATAGTTTAGGCGTGAGCCAGAGGGAAAAGCAATTGCATCCGGGCGCTGCATGGCGGTAATCAAGCGCACAGATAGGGAGCGCCCAAGCAGTAAAATTTCGCTCACCTTGTTCATCACCACCGCCGCCGCTTTTTTGTCCTCATTCACAAGAGATAGAATGTTCGCCATGTATTCATCCCAAATCAGCGTAAGGGGATAGCTGCTTTCGTCCTCTCCTGACTGCCGGGTGTTCAGACGGGCATATACGGAATCTAACGCTTGCAGTGTATTTTTGTAGGCATAGTAACGGGGGCAGCTACGCAGATATGCAAAACTATCATCCCCCTTGTAGTCCGCAAAATGGTATTCGCCGCCCGGCCCTGTCATAATGAGCTTTGCAAACAGGGTGTTTTCAAAATAACTTTTTCCACTGCCGCTCATGCCGCAAATGAGAATATGACTGTTTGCAGCCGGGGAAATGTCGGTGGTTATGGGGATTTTAGCCCCATAACCGTTCCATGCGTCCAAGTCATATCCCAATGCCAACAGCTTCGGCGTGTCAGACTTCATCATACAACACATCCTCTCTGTGGGTTTCGGCTCCGGGTGCGGCGGTAATGACAATGATGTTGCGGTTATGTCCGTTTCTTCCGCCATACTTTACAGATTCGACCAGATGAACATTAAGGGTATCCTGTATTTCCGCGCGGTGAGTTTCCCATGTTTCCATAGCCACACCAAGCGAATAGAACGCCATCACGCTGACCTGTGTATTTTTGATACGCTTGCATGAAATCAACGCCGGGGCATATCCGTAGCGGTTGGCAAGACCGATTTGCAGCAGACTGCTTTCAACCGCCTTTTCCCGGAACGGCGTTCCTAAGAAGAGCAGCAGCCCAACCAAAAACAGCAGGAACAGTAGCGGGATGAAAACAGCGATAATATAACCCCAAACAGTAATCAGCAGCGATATATCACTGTGAAAGGGTACTAACGTATTGCGGATTTTCCAAAGGAAGATAAAAGCAGCGCACAACAGCAGGATTGAAATTCCTTTCCACGGCTTTGTAATTGTTTCTCTTATCCCCGACCATAGATGCAGCCGCAGAATGGCACGATTACGCCGCCTTTGCGCCAGAATCTTTGACTGACGAACAATATTGCTTGAATCCATAACTGTTTCCTCCACATAAAGTGCAGTCGTACCGCTGGAGGGTATCCCCTAAGCGGTACACGCTGCGGGGCTTAAAATTTATTTTCCAACAAGTGTAATCGCTTCGGGCTTGCCCTTGCGGTTAAATGTGATGTCGAGAACGGCTCCCGGCGCACAAGCGGGCAGCGCAAAGCCGTCACGCAGGAAAAGCTTGTCAGTCATTTCGCCGACAACGCTTTCGTCAGGAAAGCTGATATACAACTGGATTCCCTTTACCGCCGTGCCGTCTCCGCTCTGAAAATTCAATTTGCGAGTACCAATAAGTTTTGCTTTCATAAATAATACCTCCTGAATAGTTGATGATGTGTCCCCGGCGCGTTTGAACGCCGAAGCAACACGGGGTTAATCTTAACAACATGGCCATGTCGTAGTTTTATTGTAACGGAGGTACGTTCTGAAATCGAGATACTACATGGCTAGTCAGGACACAACATTTCGCGATTGACACTATACGACTTTGTATAGTAAAATGAAGACAGGCACGGTAAAGAGGAGAGATAAAATGAGTAATACAAAAGGCGCTAGTAAGCATAAAAAAGATATTGTACTTGGGCGCGTTAAGAATTTACGAGATAGCAGAGAGCTAACACAAGCTGAATTTGCAGAGAGTATCGATGTTTCATCTAATACAATCAGCCGCATCGAGCGCGAAGATATGAGCCTTTCATCTGATATAGCTTTAAAGATTGCCGATACATACGAAGTTAGCCTTGATTGGCTTTTTCTCCGCAGCGAAGAAGATTTAAGCCCCATACGGCAGGCAAGCGTAAAAGAGGCATTTAGCTGTATGCAAGAACGAGAACTTGCTGAGAAAGAAACGTCAAGCGTGATTAAACTTTCTAAGCGCAACCATTATTCTGATGCAAAAAAATAATCGCCGATGAAAGCACAAGAGCCAACTGGATTAACTCCAGTTGGCTCTTGTGCAAATAATATTAAACTGCAATGGCTGTTTTTTTAACCCGTTTACTTCTCAATCAGCTTATCCAAGCTAACCCCTAAGGCCACGGAGATTTTATAAAAGGTTTCCACTGAAAAATTGTACCGCGTTTTTTCGCTTTCAATCTGCCGTATAAAATCGTGAGAGAGGTCAACCATTTCCGCAAGCTGGGCGGAAGTCAATCCTTTTTCTTTGCGGTACTTTTTGATATTGCGCCGTATCGTGTTATAAATATCCTCGTCAAACTGTAATTGTTCCACGTTTTTCATATTAGCCACCACCTAACAAAATTGTACCCAAAGACGGTGCAGAAGTATGTTAGGCGATAGCTCACAAATTTTTCTTGTGCTTCTTTAAAAGATATGATAAGATAATAATAGTTTAAGAACTTGAACAAGGATTGGGGAGAATAAAATGAGGAAGAAATGGGTTTCTTTTGCATTAGCTGTGGTAATGTGTTTAGGTCTTGCTATTCCAGCTTCAGCGCATGACATGAGCAAGACAGGACAGGCGAATATCGTCAGTGCGGGAATTCACCATACCGGATTGATAGATACCAGCGGTTCCCTATGGATGTGGGGCGTTAACTATGAGGGACAATTAGGTAACGGCGGCGGTGGGAACGGTCAAGACGGCATCGGAAAATATCAAACCGTCCCGGTCAAGGTACTGGACAATGTAGTCTCTGTCAGTTGCGGTGAAAATCACACCGCCGCCATCAAAACGGATGGTTCTCTATGGACGTGGGGTGGAAACTACGACGGACAGTTAGGCAACAACTCCACAAAAGATTCTTTAGTCCCTGTCAAAGTATTGGATAACGTAGTTGCTGTCAGTTGTGGGAATGGCTATACTGCCGCCATCAAGAAAGATGGTTCCCTGTGGATGTGGGGAAATAACAACTACGGACAGTTAGGCAAGGGTGTCCCCGGAAATTCTGCAATTCCGGTAAAAGTGTTGGGTAATGTAACTGCGGTTAGTTGCGGACGCTGGGCGCATACCGCTGCCATCAAGACGGACGGCTCCTTGTGGATGTGGGGATACAACAAAAACGGGGAACTCGGTAACGGTGGAAAGGGCAATCAGGAAGCATATAGTCCAGATGGGCCTATTGCTATGCAGGATGTTCCCGTAAAGGTAATGGATAATGTGACCGCTGTCAGTCTCGGTATGATGTATACGGCTGCGGTCAAAACGGATGGTTCTCTGTGGGCGTGGGGAGGTAACGAGTATGGGCAATTGGGTAACGGCTCCAGAAAAACCTCAACAGTCCCGGTAAAGGTGATGGATAATGTCACCACTGTTAGCTGTGGCAGTAGCTATGCTGCCACCATCAAGAGCGACGGCTCTCTATGGATGTGGGGAGATAATGGACAAGGAGCGTTGGGTAATGGTTACGTCGGAAATGAAAAGATAAATCAAGGCCGTGGTGACTTCCCTGTGCAAACCCTTCCTGTCAAACTAATGGATGGTGTGGCAACCGTCAGCGGCGGTACACTTCATACTATTATCATTAAAACGGATGGTTCCGTATGGGCATGTGGACGCAGCAGCGAATTGGGGAACGGCAGCACAAGCAACAGTACGGATATATATGGATACGCTATGCAGACCACCCCGGTGAAAATTTCCACTCTGACAGCCAAGTTAAAATAAGTTTTCCGAAAACATAAAACCTCATTATATCAAAAAAACAGGGCAGTTAAGGTGTTGACTTTAACTGCCTTGTCTTTTTATGCATTTATTGTGTTGACAATATAACTCGAATATCGTATTATTCAATTATAAGAAAGGGGCGTTGACTATGCAAGAGGTAGCGCAACGGTTAAAGGGCTTGCGGGAGAGCGTGAACCTATCACAAGCTAAAATAGCCGCACTGATGGGAGCGACACAAGCAAGCGTTAATAGATATGAAAACGGGCAGACTTCCCCTCCACTAAAACTGCTACTTTGGTATGCTGATTTTTTTGACGTTTCTATGGACTATATATTTGCCCGGACAGAGCAGCCAGAGGGTAAGCTATATGAGCATAAACCCAAAGTGATTGAAGCCATCACGCAGGACAATAAAGAATTACGGCAGTTTGTAGATATGTGCTTTGACCCCTCGTCACCAGTCAGCGAAAAGCTGCGGGAGGTTTTAACGCAGATGTTGCAGGAGCAGGGCAAATAGGCGGGTACGTTTCCCCCTACGGAGTGTATTCAAAAATCCCCGCCAGTCAAGGTTAAAATGAACTGATTACATCAGACCTTGACAGGAGGGGATTTTTGAATGTGCGGCAATTAAGGGGAACGCCCCCTGTGTGGCGAGTTTTGAGAAAATCGCCCATAAAGTTACGAAAGGTTGTGAATAGAATGAACGCTGTTATTTATGCTCGCTATTCCTCTGATAATCAGCGGGAAGAAAGTATTGAGGGACAATTAAGGGAGTGCAAGGCATACGCCGAAAAGAACGGTATCACCGTTTTAAGCACTTACATAGACCGGGCATTATCAGCCAAGACCGACCACCGCCCGGAGTTTCAGCGCATGATAAAGGATAGCACAAAGGGTTTGTTTGATATAGTGCTTGTGTGGAAGTTAGACCGCTTCTCCCGAAACCGCTATGACAGCGCACATTATAAAACTGTCTTGCGGAAAAATGGTGCAAAGGTGGTTTCTGCCACCGAAAGCATATCCGAGGACAGCACCGGCATTTTGCTTGAAAGTCTGTTAGAGGGGTAATGCAGAGTTTTACAGTGCCGAGTTATCGGAAAAGGTAATAAGAGGACTAACGGAAAACGCCCTCAAATGCAAATACAACGGTGGGGGCTTACCGATTGGCTATACTATCGACAACGAACAATATTTTCAGATTGACCCTTTAACCGCTCCAATCGTGCTTGATGCCTTTCAGCGTTACGCCAAAGGGGCAACGGTAAAGCAGCTTGTTGACTTTCTCAACAGCAAGGGCATACAGACTTACCGCAATAAGCCGCTGCGGATTGATTGTGTGAAGCGGTTGTTGAAAAATCGCCGCTATATTGGCGAGTATAAGTATCGTGATACCGTCACGCCGAACGGCGTTCCCGCCATTATTCCTCAGAATTTATTTGACCGGGTAGGAGAACGGCTGGAGAAAAACAAAAAGGCTCCTGCGAGGGCAAAAGCCAAAGAGGAAATGTATTTGCTGACAACAAAGCTGTTTTGCGGGTGCTGCGGTGCGTATATGTGCGGCGAAAGCGGAACAAGCCGCAATTCGACCATTCATCAATATTATAAATGTGTAACTGCCAAATATAAAAAAGCCTGTCCCAAAAAGACAGTGAAAAAAGATTGGATTGAAAATCTTGTCATTGAGCATATTATAAAGCTGTTGTTTGATGATGCGCTGATGAACGACCTTACCGACACATTAGTTGCGTTTCAAAAGCGGGAAAACACCACGCTGCCAATGCTCAAGCAACGGCTTATCGAAACGGAAAAGGGAATTGAAAATATTCTCAATGCTATTCAGCAAGGTATTTTCACACAGTCCACCAAGCAGCGGCTTGATGAACTGGAAGAAACGAGAAGCAGCTTAGAGGTTTCCATTATCCAAGAGGAAATGCAAAAGCCAGTTCTAACGAAAGAACAATTATTATTCTGGTTGCACCGCTTTCGTGCTTTGGATGTTACCAATCCCGCCCACAGGCAAAGGCTGGTTGACAGCTTCGTAAATGCCATTTATCTTTATGATAATAAAATAGTGCTGATGTTCAACTACAAAGAGGGAAGCAAAACCATCAATTTTTCCGACATAGAGTGTTCGAGTTTGAGTGCGGGTGCTGCACCAACGAAAACTCCATGTGTCAGGATTTGAACCTACACATGGAGTTTTCGTTCTATTCTTACATTTATGGGATTCAGATTGTTTACATGATTGGCTTAAATACAATCAACATAGATATACAAGCGGAGAAATCTGTCCAGGTAATATATTTGCCCGCTTCCGTGTAGCAACGAACTTACTCCATAGGAGATTTTCTTGGGAAACAATTGTCTTTGCTCTATTAATATCGTATTATTAATGTATGAAACACTGTGTGTTTTAAGAGAAAAGCAGAAAATTAAGGTATCTATACAACTAGGAAGGAAGAGATATATGTCTAATAAGAAAGTTACAAAAGAATTTATCCAAGGTCTACCTAAGGCAGAGCTTCATTTACATCTAGAAGGAACACTTGAGCCTGAACTAAAATTGCGCTTAGCCCAAAAAAATCACATTAACATCGGCCAGCAAACCATCGAAGAAGTAAAAGCTGCGTATCAGTTTGATTCGCTAACCTCTTTTTTGCAGGTCTATTATCCCACAATGAATGTTTTACAGGATAAGGAAGATTTTTGTGCCCTGGCCCTAGATTATTTAAAGAAAGCCAAAGAACACAATGTCAAATATACAGAGATGTTTTTTGATCCTCAGGCGCATACGTCGCGCGGTGTTCCGTTTGAAACTGTGATTAACGGATATTACGAGGCGACGCTGCAGGCACGCAAATTTGGGGTGGAAGCAAACCTGATCATGTGCTTCTTGCGCGATATGCCGGCGGAATCGGCAATGGAGACTTACCGACAAGCGTTGCCTTATCGGAATAAATTTATTGGCATTGGTCTTGATTCGGATGAGCGAAACAACCCGCCCCTGAAATTTGCAGAAGTTTTTGCTCTTGCCAAGAAAGACGGATTCCATATTACCATGCATTGCGATATTGATCAGGAAAACTCAATTGAGCATATTCGGCAAGCCTTATTGGAAATTGGCATAGAGCGGTTGGACCATGGTACAAATATCGTAGAGGATCCCTCCCTGATAGCCTACATAAAAGAGCACAACATTGGGCTGACCTGTTGTCCTGTATCCAATAGTTTTGTAGTAGATGACATGAAGGGAAAAGAAATGCAGGAGTTGCTTCATCAGGGAATTCAGATTACTGTGAATTCGGATGACCCGGCCTATTTTCAGAGCTACATCTCGGATGATCTCTATGCGTTGGCTCAGAAGTATGAGTTATTCCAGGATGATGTGGTCCAGATAGCAAGGAACTCATTTAGTATCGCATGGATTTCAGAGGGTAAGAAGAAAGAGTATCTGGAAATGATTGATAAATATATTGCCTCGTTTGCATAAAAGGACAAACATATCCGTTTTGGAGCAGGGGTCTTTTGCTTATGCTACTTGGTGTTTTTTATGGGCGAGCATTTTCCAGCGACTATGAAAGCAGCGTTCCGGTCGAATATACGAAAGACGGAAAGGCTCACTGCTTTCTTTACATTGCTGTCCAATAGTAAGCACATATTGATTTCGTGGTTTCAAGGGAGCTTATGAGCATTATTATAAGTTAGCATCTAAATTGAGCAAATGACACAATGAAAAAGCAACATGTAAGGTTTCGAACCTACATGTTGCTTTTTTGTTTTTTACCGACTTTGAAAGGGATTTTCAAGTAGCCGCATCCAATGTTGTGGCGGTTTTTTAATAGATTTTTTAAAAGTTACCCTCTAAGGGGCAACTTTTGCCTGTTTTCTCCGGTTAAGTGAAAGGATATCAATCCTTATCATGGAAAGGAGCATATAAAATGACCGAAGAAAATTATAAATATCGAACCAGTCCGCTTCTGCTGCGGAATCAATTTACAGGAAAAGATAAGTTTCAAATGCCCGTTATCCCAAAATTTAGGGTACAGAAAGATGATTTTAAAAATCTGCTCTTAATTGGATTTGACAAAACAAACATTGAAAACACAAATCACCTAAACCGTATGGTTCATTTTTTTCTGTATGATTACAAATTTGAACGTGTTTGGAAAAATCCCGATGCTGATCTGGAAAAACTGAAACACTACCGCGCGGTGCTTTCTCCCGACTTCAGCATGTATGTTGAGATGGCACCGGTTATGCAGCTTTACAATACATTTAGAAATCGCTGGTGTGGTGCTTATTTTGCGTCCAAGGGAATTCGCGTCGTTCCAACCGTAAGTTGGGGAAACGAAAATACGTTTGAATTCTGCTTCAATGGAATTCAAAAAGGTTCAACGGTTGCGGTATCCACCGATATGGTATCAGAACATGACAATCGGCAAGACCAGAAAGAGTTTTTCCTCAAGGGTTACAATGAAATGCTTCGTCGAATTGAACCGGAGAAAATTATCTGCTACAATGAACCATTCCCGGAGATGCAGGGCGATATCGTGTTTGTCGATTACGAACTAAGCTCGTGGAAGTATATGAACGACGACCCATATACTCCCTCCAAATACGCGAAATACATCTGCGGTGAAAAACCACTACCGGTTGGTAGTAATCTCATTATTAAAAACGGATATGTTGTAAATGAAGAACCAATATCGTATAATTGCTGTGTACAAGCGGGCATGGGCAGTGCTTTTGGCGGGCAATGGAAGCCTAAGAAGCCAGAAGATGAGCGATTCTTGGGAGAACCGGGAGAAATTAGAACCACCTATATTGGCAAGTCGAAAACAAAATATGAAACCAAGATTGGTAAAGATGGTCGTGCAATTCGAGAGAGACATTACACGGACAGACCTAATCCCAAATATCATTCAAATCCACACGACCACGAGGTCGACTGGTCAAAAGGTTTTCCAGATTTGGTCAATCAGAAAAATTATTTTGAAGAAGAGTATCCAAACGGAGCACCTATATTTAAAATAAAAAAGGAGTATACGCTTATGACCACGGTAAATTCAAACAGTCATGAAGAAAATCAATTCGTAAGCATAAGCGATTTCAAATGGTGTTTGGATCGTGGGGGGGAAACAGAGTTCGATTATCATGGAAAAACCTATGGAGTAGGGAAAACACCGGAAGGAATGTTTTCCATCTGGCAAATTAATAATAGCGATAGTGAAAAATTGTATCCATCGTCAGATCAACTTTTGGAGTATATCATTGATGGGAAAAGACTTCGTGAAATTATTAAAGAAATAGATGTGGATTATCGGACAATATAAAAGAACATTCTAATTCACTGGAATGCAGACAGAGGAAATTCTTTACTGGGGCCCACCTATCAATTATCCAGACGATCACCTGAATTCAAAGGTTTTAAGGAGATGTAAGACTTCGCGATATTATTACAAGAGTAAAGGTAATAGACAGAGCTGTTTAGAATATCTTGCCAGAGCGTTATACAACTGCAATCTGCATCTAAATTGAGCAAATGACACATCGAAAGACCGACGATTTTGAATCGTCGGTCTTTCATTTTTCCTGTATTTATGCGGGCTTGTGAGTTGCAAATGCTGTAAGGCCACTCGCATCCAAGGTACGAATGAAAGAACTTTGAAGTCCATCTCGAATACCAGTTATAATGGCGCCAAATATCTTTATTCTTACTCCTAGAAAAATACGATTCAAGCACACCAAAATCCCCTAAGTCTCTCTGGAATTATGAAATCTTCTTGATAGGAAAGAGAACGCCTGTTTCCAGTTCTTCGGGTGATTTTATGGTATCCTCGTCTTTTAGATATCGCTCAATAGCAGGTCCGCAGGATTTGTATTCCGGATGACCTGCCATCCATGCGCAGATGGCGTCGTAGGCATATCGAATGTTTTCATAAGGTCCGATGTGTGTAGTGACTGCACAAAGTTGAGCCGGAATCTGCTTTATATCTGGATGTTCTCCCGCTACCTGGGTCTGCGCCTCCACGTCCATATTTTCATACGAAAATTCCTCTCCGTGATAAAGAAGCTGGGTCGCCCCTGCACGCTGGATTCCCCGCTTTTCCATCTCTTCTTTTAATTGCTGAAACAGATCGTGAGTTTCAGCAATGTTTATTCTTTTGCGAATACCGAACACCCGCTGCGGCGGGGTTTCCATTACGATCACGTGGTATTTTTCCTGCATCAAATCAGATCCCTCCATTTTCATCAGGTCGTCTTCCATATGGCGAAGCGTCTTTCGCATCTCGTTCAATTCTTCATACGCCTTGAGCCTGCGGTAGTGGATTTTCTGCGCAAGGATTTCCTGTGGTAAAGGGAGTAGTTCCTTGATTTCAGAAAGGGTAAATCCATATCCTTTCAGATTTTCAATTTTGAGCAATGTCTGAAACTGAGAAACATCATAATACCTGTATCCGTTCTCCCGCCCCGTGTGTGCAGGACAAATCAGACCCATCCTGTCATAATACCGCAGCATGCGTGAAGAAATGTGAGACAGCTTTGAAAATTCGCCGATGGTAAGCATGTCAACCTCCTAAAATTTGATGAACCGGTTCAACAGTTATAGCATACACCTTGCCACCGTGACAAGGTCAAGCAGTTTTCAAAATAAATTTTTAATTCGAATGCCATTGCCCTTAAAATGTGGATGATTTCTTCAATTTTGACGTAAATACTGCTTCTCGATTGCCTGTAAAGCTTTGATTTTACTGGGTTTGTGCCGTAAATGCTATATCGCCACCCGCACCATCTCGAGACTCCCCAAGCCCTCCTTTTAGGCGGGCTTGGGGTTCTTTTTATCTTCATTGGTTTTTTCCGAACACTGGCCAACCGACTTCGGCCTTTGTGATGAATCTGGCACATGGGTAACTGTTGGAAAAACGTTCAGGATTGCATTGGCGGAGGAAACCTTTGAATTAAAACTTAGGTGTGTATAAATATTGCTGGTTGTACTGATGTCACTGTGTCCAAGCCACTCTTGAATCTCTTTGAGGCTTACTCCGTGAGCATACAGAAGACTTGCGCAACTGTGGCGGAGGTCATGAAAGCGAATCTTACGCAGACGATTGTGCTCCAAAACGAGAGGGAAATGTGATGTAATATAGTTTGGCTTAATCCGTTCGCCTATCTCATTCACATAAATGTAGTCAAGATATTTTTTGCAGTACGAGTTGCCACATAGCCTTCGATTTTCTTCCTGCCGTTGTTTTAAATCAAGAAGCACTTTCTCAAAAGGAGCAACAAGAGGGAGCGTTCTGCAACTGGATTTCGTTTTGGTTCGGTCGCGTGCCACCGTTAATTCTTTACCGTCAATACATACTTGCGTGACAGTATGCCGGATCGTAAAGGCTTTCTGAAAAAAATCAACGGAGTCCCACTTTAATCCTACAATCTCACTTCGACGCAGTCCATAGAATGCGCCTAACAGGACCGCCAATTCAATTGGCGTCCCTTTTACAACTTGAAACAGATTTTCCAGTTCCTCTTCGTTGTAGATACTTCCTTTGATCGGCTGTTTCTTAGGGCGCTGTACACGGTCGGCCGGATTGGAGGAAATCATTCCCGTGATGAACGCATACTGCAAAGCTTTTCGGACATTGGCATGATGGTGAATGACCGTGTTTGCTGAAATCCCATCAACATTCAACTCATGCTGATAAAATTCCTGAATGTCTTTTGGAGTTACATTACGAAGTAAGAGTTTTTTGCCTTCAAAGTAAGGGACAACTCTGCTTTTAATGCAACAGCAGTAGGACGCATAGGTGGTAATTTCAATGCTGTTCTTCATCATGTTAAGCCAGTTTAGCAGAAAATCCGTGAACAGAATATCTTTGCTGTCATTTGTAAGTTTCTGCTCAAACTTCTTACGTTCCTCCTGCAGAATATCCTCTGCCCGCCGTTTATTACCCTTAACGGACAACCCTGTACTGATGGATTTGGTTCGGTATTTTTCTTGAGCGTCCTTATAGTTCAGCACTATTTGATAGATGCCGTTTTTTTCGCGCAGATGCCCTGAAACCATCTTAATTGAATACCTCCTTCTTTACAGCCAGAGGCACCTGCCATTGACATTTTTATTATAGCAGGTGTCTACCAACAATTTAACGCTTTACCACGCTAAACTTAACTTTTTTTCGATATATTTTCCATGACTCGCAGATATTGCAGTACATGGATTTTGGGGATTTTATAAATCCGCCCGATTTTAAAATGCTCAATCTTATTTTCCATTAGAAGACGGCGTGCCGTTTTCGTGCTGATGCCACCAAGCATTTCACATAATTGCTTTACATCCACCACATCGGGAAACCCGCGAAAGATCAGAGAATAAGCATTGTATCCGGAAGATTTTTGCTCCACGCTGCACTCCCTCACAGGCCAATACTGATTGCCAGCGCCTGATTGATTTTTTCCATGGTATCCTCATCAAGTCTACCGATATATCCGTTGAGTCGCTTTCGGTCAATGGTTCTGACCTGCTCCAGCAGCACAAGGGAATCTTTTTCCAAACCATGTACTGCGTCAAGCGTTATATGGGTCGGCAGCTTTGCTTTGCTGCATGTTTTGCTCGTGATTGCCGCCACGACGACGGTGGGACTGAATTTGTTTCCCGCATTATTCTGTATGATAAGCACGGGACGAACACCACCCTGCTCCGAGCCGATGACCGGGCTAAGATCAGCATAGTACATATCCCCGCGTAAAATTGTCCTTTTCATAACGTTAAACCTCCCTCGTAAAATGCGCATAAGTAAAACGCCGGAGTGCCGCGTCAGGCTGATTCTGCATAATAACCGCTAAACAAAGCTTGTTTTCAGCGTGTACAGCCTAACGTGTACCCGGCGTCCAGTTTTTTACATAATCTGTTTTACTGCATCGTACTTGTCCTCGACACCCCCGATGCGGGAAGTCATCAAATTGTCGGCAGCGTACCGACACATGGGCATTTCGCCCCTCTAGGTTCTCTGCAAGCCGCCCCCATTGCGTGAGTCTGTGGCTGGACGGAAGTATCATTATCACCTTTGCCTGTCATGGCCGTACCGGGAGCTACCCGATATTCACAGCCGGATGTTTTCGCTCACACCGTTATGGTGGTCATGGCGCATCCGCTGACGTGGCTTACCGTTCTTCGCGGTCAGCAAAGGCAACGTATTTGATGAATGAGTATTCAATTGTCAAGGGTCAGGTGAAAGAAGTCTTTAAGAAATCCTTTCACCTAACGCATTTTTCGAGGGGGTTCTGCATGGTATAAAATCAGAAGTTTTTTAAATATTTTTCAATTTTTTTTTTGCCAGAACCAAACTGTCCTGGATTGTCCGGTAGTGAAGTCCTTCCAGACGGGCGATTTTGCGGCTGCTCAACCCTTGATAGATACACAGGCGGATACGCCGTGCCTGCTTTTCCGTAAGATATTTGTCAATGATATCCTCTAAAAGCTGATCTTCCTGCCGCCTGATATACTCGTCCTCAAGAGGTAGCGTAGAGAGCTTGTCCGTTTCTTCAATGCCATGTATGGATAAATTCTTTTTGGTTTGAGCATTCTCGGATCGATCCTGCTCAAAATATATTTCATCAGACAGGATTTTCAATTCCTCGAAATTCTGTACCGTCTTGCCGGGATTTTCTGCAAGATAGGCTTCCAGAGTAACTTCGATAACCTTATCTGAGAAACGGTAGACAATGGCTTTGCTGTACTTGTTGACTGAGTAATCGCTGTCACGATAATTTTTCAAGGTTCTTTCCTCCAATCTGTTTTTGAAAATCAAAAAACAGATTGGAGGGTGGTGAGCGACAGCCTGTAATGCAAAAAGGCCTGTCCTTTTTTATCGGAAAGCCACGATGTAAATTGCCATATAAATAAAAAAAGACCGGGTTTACTTATAATCGTAAACCCGGCCGCAAAAGCTATTGTATCAAGCAGTTCACTGCCTGCAGGATCGTCATCGCCGTTAACCTTATATTCTCTTTTGGCATGGCGATAAAACCTGTGGCGTCTTATGGTTTTTGCCATATGTATGTTGAAATGGGCTCGGAACAGCTTGATATTGTATCTCATATTTTTCGTACAACATCAACTCCAACCTACATGGCAGCACCTACACAGGATAATCTAGAAATTCGCAGGTATTGTCATGCCGAATTTTTGATTGATTCTTATTACAAAAAGCCAAATCATTGGTTCATCTAAGGCTGACAGCACTTGTTATCACCATCTTTCAAAATATCTTTGCATTCAGCAGCTTGTCATTTTATAAAGTATTCTGTCGAAAACAAAAAAGCAGATGGGCTTTCATTAATTTCTATCGATGAAAGCCCATCTGCTTAAAATATACTGTATGAATTTATATGTATATCGAAATTCTCCGGGATGAAATATCTGTTGATTCATAAAAAACTTCTGACAACATAATTTCACATAGTAAACCTTTGATTTGGTAAAACTCACGTCATACGCCTTACTTTCCATTCATGCCGAGTCACATATCACCGCTCATATTGCGTTTAGCCCGAAATCAATTTGATTCATTTCATAGAAATGCTCCCTAAAAGGGCGGCTTCTTTTGTTTGGAGCTGCCCTTTCAGATTTATGTCTGAAAAATAAATCTTAAAATTAATTACCGGCCACATAATAGTCAGAGAACATGTTGCCGCGAACTCTGATTTCATTCGTATCGGTATACTCTGATAACATGCCTGCCAGCGTCCATACGTCGAAAGCGTAATTTTTTGCGTAGTACGGACCATCAGGGAACTGAAATGCAGGTAGTTTAATTACTTTTTTAATATGTATTTAGCTGAAAACCTTGCGTTTTCCCGCTATGGGAATCATTAACCCATCACGATATTTTGCTACGGTTCTTCTTGAAATATCAATTCCGTGTTTCTGAAGGCTCTGTGTGATGCTTTGGTCTGAGAGCGGCGTAGATTTATCTTCTAACTCAATAAGTGTTCTGATCGATTGTTTGATCTGTGAGGACGAAAAAACATCTCCTCCTTCCTGTGCACGAATTTTTGAAGTGAAAAGTGATTTGATGCTGATTGTTCCAAACAAACACAAGATGTGTTTCCCGGAGATTGCGCGACTGACAGTTGATTCATGCAGACCTAGTTGATCCGCAACCTCCGCAATGGACATTGGATTTAAGCATTTTACTCCATTTTCAAAATAAGGTTTTTGAAGCTCAACAATTTTTTTTAAAATACAGGAAAGGGTACTTTCTCGATTGGACAATTCTTTCATAAGGGACGCGGCTCGTCTCACTTTATTTTTAAGATACTCTAAGGTTTCTTTATCATTTTCTTCATGCATCATTTGCTGATAAAAATTATTAATACGTAAATGAGGGGTTGCACTGTCGTTGCTTTGAATCAAAAAGCCACCCTGACCGTCACTTTTAATGACTGCTTCAGGGATTACGTATATTTCATTGCTGTCCGTTTGAAATCCTCTTGATGGAATTGGATTCAAGTTCCGAATAAAGTCACAGCATTTTTGAGCGACTTCAACTGAAATGTGGAGATTATTCGCGATGACTTGTATTTTATTTACAGCTAAAAGTTCAATGTGCTCTTCAATTATTTCTTGGATGACTACAGTGTTACAATTAGTGCACTGCTTCAATTGAAGGATGAGGCATTCTTTTAAATCTGAGGCACCGACTCCCGGGGGATGCATCTTTTGGATAATTTCAACTGCACGTACTATCCTGTTCTGTGGAAGTCCAAGGTGCTGGGTGAGCTCTTCTATACTGCTACCGAGATATCCTTTTTCATTAAGATCTTCAATGATGTATCTGCAAATCCGATCTGTGGTTTTGTCTATTTTCATTTCCCCAAGTTGTTCCAGAAGAGAAGCGGTAAATGTGATCTCAGTAGAAAGTGTTGTATATGGGTCAAAGTTTTCATCATCACCATTGTAGGTCTTTCCGGATTTGAAAGAATAACCGTCTGAAGTCAGCATTTTCGCCAGTTCTAAAGCAGTTTTATCGTCTTGATAGGATTCACCATTATCATCCAATGCACAGTCAGAGAACTCATTATCTTCCGGATGATAGTCCTCATCATATTCCAGCACCGGATTTTCCATTACCGCTTCTTCTACTTTTTTACAAAGTTCCGGAAGCGGCATCTGCAACAACTCAAGCGATTCACGCATTTCCGCAGTCAAAATCAGTTTCTGCCTTTGGCTCTGTCTTTGAGTCTGATTTTCTGAATACGAAAGATCCGTAAAACCACCTCCCGATTGCTGTACTGGAACTGTATTGAGAAAACTCAGGAACAGACGTTTTGCAACAGAATATTTTTTGTTTCGGCTATAATTCCGGGGCTTACTGAAAATTCATCCAATCCATACTTCAGCAACAGTGGAATCGCCTGTTCGTTGGATGCCAGTTCTCCACACATGCAGCATGGAATTTTAGATGCATGCGCGGCAGAAATTGTCATTTGAATCAGGCGCAACACAGCGGGATGAAGTGGATTATATAAAGCGGAGATACTTTCATTCATTCTGTCGACCGCCAATGTATACTGCGTTAAATCGTTGGTTCCAATGCTGAAAAAGTCGACCTGCTTTGCAAATTCTTCCGCTATAAGCGCAGCAGAGGGAATTTCAATCATCATACCGGTTTTAACGGAAGAATCAAAATGGATACTCTCTCGTTTCAATTGTGATTTGCAGGTGTTAAGGATGACCTTTGCTTGATTCAGTTCTTCGATGCAGCTGATCATAGGAAACATAATTTGAATATTGCCATATACTGAGGCTCTTAAAATGGCTCGGAGCTGTGTTTTAAAAATATCAGGATTTTTAAGGCACATCCGGATTGCCCGGAGTCCTAGAAAAGGATTGTTTTCTTTTTCCATCGGAAGATAAGGAAGGCTTTTATCTCCGCCGATATCAAGTGTGCGTATTGTAAGGGGTTTGCCGTCCAACCGCTCGGCAGCTTCTTTATAAACTTGGAATTGCTCTTCTTCGGTAGGTATGGAAGACCTGTTCATGTATAAAAACTCAGTGCGGAATAGCCCGACACCTTCCGCACCGTTTTTTAACGCGGTTTCAATATCTTTTAAGCCACCAATATTTGCGGCTGTTATAATCTGCCTTCCGTCTTTCGCATAAATTCTTGTTTTCGCGGCACATCTGTAATCTTCTATTTTCTGATTGAACTGTCTTTCCAGAAACTGATATTGTTCGATCATATTGGCATCGGGGTTTACAATTACTTCTCCAGATAATCCGTTCACAATTACGGCATCCCCGCTTTGTACGCAAGCAAGAATATCCTTGCAGCCGACTACCGCCGGAATGCCAAGTGCTTTTGCGAGAATTGCCGTATGAGAAGTTTCTCCACCCGTTTCAGTTACAAAGGCACATACTTTCTCTTTGTCTATTTGGGCGGTGTCAGAGGGCTTGAGGTCATGAGCAAAAAGCACAGTTTCTGTTGGCAGATGGGCAAAATCCACTTCCCCGCTTTGGCCCAAAAGATTGCGCAGAATTCTTGACCCCACATCTTTAATGTCCGCTGCTCGTTCTTTCATATAATCATCATCAAACTCAGAAAAAGTATCATACAGAGTTTGAGTCACATCGGATATAGTTTTTTCCGCTGAAATGGATTCCTGCTTTATTTTAGAAAAAGCTTCTCCCGTAAACGCAGGGTCTTTCAAAAAATTCAGATGGCTCTCAATAATTTCTACATTTTTTGCATCTAATTTTTCATGGGCTTTTTCCACAATTGCTTCTATTTGTTTACTGGACAACTCCAACGCTTTTTGCAGCCTGTCAGCTTCCGTGGCCGGATCTTGCGAGGATTCATTAAAGACTAATAAGCGGTCTGTGTTGACAACATATGCTTTCCCCACAGCATAACCCTTTGAAACTCCAATGCCTTTTTTCATAATTCCGCTGCCTCCTTTTTTGCAAGGTGTTAATCTTCTCCAAATTTCGAATTAATTAGTTCAACTAAGGCGGCAATCGCCTGTTCTTCATCGTTTCCATCCGCCTGAATTGTGACGATGTCATTCATTTTCACACGCAGGGACAACAGGTTAATCATGGATTTTGCGATAGCAGAGCGTTCTCCATTTATTATGGCAATATTCGATTGATATTTGCCTGCGGTGGTAACCAGCATGGAAGCCGGGCGGGCATGTAACCCGATTTTATTTAATATTTGTACTTTCTGTGATGTCATAGTAAAATGTCCTCCTTAAAATGTGTTTCATTCAATAGTCAAGCAATTTTCGTGCCAAATATTTAGAGCTGAATATTAAGGGCCACACTATTTATTGTGCGACCCTTTTGAAATGTTTTTGTTTCATGGTTTTGGAACGCAATTTTCCTCAACAAAGAATGAAGTAATATAGCAAATTTCATCGTCCGGAATCAGAAATTTAAACTTCCGCTCCAATATATCGAATGAGGTCTTTACTGTTTCAAAAAGCATCCTGTTGCTTTTAATATATGAATCCTTGTCGGGAAACTCACCGATTACAGAGTTTCCTATCATGCGATCCATCATACATCCAATGTGACAGAATGCCCCAATCAGCGCATCGGGAATCAATTCAAGTTGCGCCTGTAATTCAATTCTGTGGATGGCTTCACGAATATCATTGAAAACACTCTTGCTGTTAATGTTTTTAAGCATATTGGAAAGTGTTTGTCCTATTTTCTCAAATGTATTCTCAGTATCAATTAATATTTGTATTTCGGGAATGGCATTTCCATCGAATACATCAGTCAAATCAAAATGTGGCACTGTAAGGCCAATTTGGAAGGTGCTTACAACACAAAGGATTTTTCCAATATGACTGATGGAATCCAGACGGGTTGAAATAGTTTCTTCTCCTGTAAGTTTCAATGCCACTGTTTCACAGATAGAGTTGTGATAATCCAGTTGATTGTCTAAAATATTTTTGAGCAGTTCGGCGCTGCCTTCTCCGGTTGTACAAATGGTAAGAATAAACATTTGGGGCAGTTGGCCTCTCTTTGGCACCGAAAGGTCAACTTCACTGAGCAACTCATTAACAGATAGCGCTTCATGATATACATAGTCCAGCGGATACCCCAGTGCAGCCTTGCGGGTAGCTTCAATTACATGCAGTGTGCTGACTAAAGGAATTGTTTTAACCTGAATTCCAAGTTCACTTTCCAGATCAGAGGAAAAATTTGTTAAAGACCCCATGTCTACTAATAGAAGCAGGTCGGATTTTTGAGATTTGCTGATCAGGTACTCTTTTAGTCTGACATAGACTTTTTGTGGGTTTTCATCAAGGGATGCATCAATTCCCATCGCATAATCCATGCCGAGCAAACGGTTTGCAGTGCCGGCCATAGAAGTTGCGGTTGCCATTCCGTGGGCGATCACAATCACCTGTACTTTTTCATTTTTTCCAGCCGTCATGAGATGGTTAAGACAAAAGAATACAGCTAGAAAACCAGCTTCGTCAATGGGCATTGTGATTTCAAATTCCCGATTGATAATATTCAAACTTTCCAACGCAACGGTAAATTCCGCATCGTGCTCTTTACGGATAACATTGAGCTGTGGATTTACAATTCTGCGCCCTCTTTTCACACGGTTAATCGAGTTGTAAATATGTACTGCCATACCATAGCGAATATTGTTCCCGAAATTACGGTTCAGTTTTTCTTCCGCATAGGTCAGGATCTTGTCTACCGCCTGCACTATTTCAGCACCAACCAGATTGGTTATACTTGAAAAATCCTGCGGATGATTTGAAATTTCGGTATATTTCTCAAAGTACAGGTGAATTTCATCATCGATTTGTTTGCTGATTTCCTCATCATCCGCGCCGACGCTTTTCAATTCCTGCATTCGTGTATCGATCATTTCATAGATATTTTCAGCATCTTCATTATATCGAAATAAAAGCTCTTTCGAATTACTGTCGAAAACGCAATAGCGTTTGTTTATCCCAATAAATCGGTTCCAAATCTGGCGATGTGTTGTTTCAAGATATAATCCTTCTTTAATATAATCAGGTAAATCAAAACTGACAATGCGCAGATCTCCTTTTTTACCGGAAACATAATCAGAATAGGCTTTTGCACAGATAATTTGAATATCATTTTTCAACTGACCGACATTATTGGGGCAGTGGTAACTCAGAAGTGAGCGCATAGAATTGACGGAAACGGAAATTGGCTTGTCCAGACGTGTGGACTCATTTCGGAAAAAGCCACTAATTAAGTTTAACTTTTCCTCCATGGTTCTTTCACTTAAATTAGGAATTGAGATAATCATGGGAATCCTGCGCACGAAAGTTTTTAAAAGAGTCGAATCCGAATTTTCCGTGGTTGCGCAGATAAGCAAAACTTTTGCCTTTCTCTCCAAATCCGTTTCGCCCAAGCGGCGATAAACACCTCTGTCAATAAAAGTGAACAGCATTTCCTGCCCTTGAGGAGGAAGACGGTGTACTTCATCCAAAAACAAGAATCCACCGTCTGCTTTTTCAAGCAATCCGGGTCTATCCGCATCCGCACCGGTATAGGCCCCTTTTTTTGTTCCCATCAACTGGCTGACCAAAAGTTGTGGGTTATTTGCGTAGTCCGCACAATTGAAAATAATGAAAGGAGCGTCAGTACCGACACATTCTTTTTCCCGCGCGTATTGATAAATTAATTCGGCAAACATGGACTTTCCGACACCGGTTTCTCCAAACAGCATCATGTGCATTCCATGAGGGGGGTACAGCACAGCAGCTTTTGCCTGCTCCACACAATGAAACATGCTTCGGTTGTCTCGGACAAACACATCAAGCATTGTTTCGGCGTTTTTTTCAATTACGGCCTCGGAAATTTTGTAATACACAGGCTTTGAACCGGATTTTTCTGCCTTTCCTCCTTCACAAAGTTTATTTAAGTCGCCACTTATATTAGCGCGGGATAGCCCCAGACAGTCCGCCAATTCACCAGCCGTAACTCCGTGTTCCATAGACAGTTCACTTAATTTTCTTTTTACAATGTCAATACGTTTCAAACTTAACCCTCCAAATGGACACTATGTATGGTTAGTATAGTATTTTTATATAAAAAAGTCAATAATCACGTTAGATTTATAGTAACATGTGTTTTACTACTATACGATAATGTGTTTTGTTTCTATGCAAAATGTGTTTTGAACGATACACATAATAAAAGTTCTGATATTATGGCACGAATTTTCGGCAACTATATTGGAATATGTGTTTTGGCATGATTCTTGCTTTTGGTAAAGTGAAGTCTTTAAGATAGGGTGATTATAAAATGGATATGGAAACAATTACAATGCAGCTGATTGTTAGCAGTGGGGATGCAAAAAGCAAAGCCATGGAGGCAATCAGTTGTGCAAAGTCAGGAGATTTTGCGGAAGCAAAAAAGCATTTGGAGGAAGCAGGTGATTTCTTATCTGCGGCGCATCGGTTTCAAACAGATATTATTCAGGAGGAGGCGGATGGTAATATCGAAAAAGTATCGGTGCTTATGGCTCACGCACAGGATCATTTGATGAACGCAATCACAATTATTGACATGTCGCGTGAATTTGTTGATCTTTATGAGAAAATTAACAAAAAATAGGAAGGAGGAACTGTAATTATGACAAGGATTATTTTAGCTTGCGCAGCGGGTATGTCAACCAGCTTGTTGGTGAGCAAAATGAACATGGCCGCGGTGAAATCTGGGGCAACTGTGAAAATTCAGGCGGTACCTGAAAGTGATTTTGCTAAGTATGCGAATGACACTGATATTTTGCTTCTTGGTCCGCAGGTGGCTTATACACTGAATAAAATGAAAGCACAATATGAACCAAAGGGAATCAAGGTCGCAGTAATTAACAGTATGGATTATGGCCTGATGAATGGAGAGAAAGTACTTAAAATGGCATTGAGTCTATAAATACTTATTGGAATTTATTAAGGGGATGATTGTATGAAAATAGTTTCTACGCAAGTGCAGGAAAAAATTCAGTCAGGTATGGGAGCTTTTGCCAACAATAAATATATTAAGTCAGTTTCCAATGGAATGATATTTATTATGACGCCAATTATTATTGGTTCAATCTTTACACTGTTAGCTAATCTTCCAATCAAAGCATATACAGATTTCATAGCAAAATACCAAATAACAGCAATTCTCAAGACACCAATTGATTTCACAACTAACATCATGGCGTTAATAGCAGTATTTTTTATAGCCTATAATTTAGCGGAACAATTTGATAAAGACGGTGGAATGGCAGGAATGTTGGCACTCATCAGCTTTTTCATTGTAACACCTGTAAGTCAGATCAAAAATAAGGATGTTTTAACGAAATACATTCCTTTTGATTGGCTTGGCGCAAAAGGTCTGTTTGTGGCAATTATTGTAGGATTAGTAACTGCAAGACTATATGTCTTTTTTATTGAAAAAGGACTTGCAATTAAAATGCCTGATAGTGTTCCGCCCGCTGTATCAAAATCTTTTGCAGGTTTGATTCCCGGCTTTGCAACGACTATCTTGGCTTTAATCGTATCAGCAATCTTTAAATTTACTGCATTTGGCAGTCTGGATCAAATGATATACACTTGCATCCAGATTCCTTTACAGGGCTTAAGTGGAACATATGGAGCATTAATAATAGTAAATTTAGCAATCGGTATTTTATGGTTCTTTGGTTTGCACGGGACAATAATTGTGTTTAATGGCATAATGTCTCCAATTTTATTAACAATGGATATGCAGAATTTAGCAGCGTATCAAGCAGGAACCGTATTGCCGAATATCATTGGATATCAATTTTTCCGTTGCTACGTATTTTGCACAGGTACAGGTTTGACTATTGGACTAGTTCTTTTAATGGCATTTGCAGCAAAAAGCAAACAATATAAGACATTAGGAAAATTGGCTCTTCCAACAAGTATATTCAATATTAATGAACCCGTAACTTTTGGAACTCCTATTGTTTTAAATCCTGTGACGATATTGCCTTATTTACTTGCGCCTATACTGAGTAGTACAATCGCTTATGTTGCCACAGCAATAGGATTGGTACCAAGGCTTACTGGTGTTCAAATTCCATGGCCGACTCCGATTATAGCATCCGGTATTATGGAGGGAAGCTGGAAAATTGCTGTTCTACAAGTGGTTTTGGTATTTGTTTCACTGGCTGTGTATTACATTCCATTCAAATATTTAGACAAAAAGGCTTATGAGCTAGAAAACGCAGAAAATTATTCTGACGCTGTAAGCGAATGATCTTTATCTGTTGAATTATGTCCATTTTATATGCCCGTAAAATTATACGGTTAACTCGGTCAAAGTCTTGTATATCTTAATTTGAAGGAGATAATTTAAAATGGCGAAAATTAAAATTGTAACCATAGGCGGAGGAAGTAGCTATACTCCTGAACTTATTGAAGGATTTATTAAGAGAAAAAACGAACTGGATATAAGTGAACTATGGCTGGTCGATATCATAGACGGTAAAGAGAAGCTTGAAATTGTAGGAGCTATGGCCAAACGGATGGTAAAAGCGGCCGGTTTGGATTGGAAAATTAATTTAACCCTTAATCGGCGGGAAGCTTTACCAAATGCTGACTATGTAACTACACAGTTCAGGGTTGGACTGCTGGACGCCCGCATCCGTGACGAACGCATCCCACTGAGCCACGGACTTATCGGCCAAGAGACAAACGGTGCAGGGGGACTTTTTAAAGCATTTAGAACGATTCCCGTGATTCTTGATATTATCAAAGATATGAGGGAATTATGTTCTAACGCCTGGCTTGTCAATTTCACCAATCCAGCGGGAATGGTTGCGGAAGCTGCAATCAAATATGGTCATTGGAATAAGACGGTCGGCTTATGTAACGTTCCAATCCGCTATGAAAAGTTATGTTATGAAGTAACGGGACTTGATGAATCAAAAAATGAGCTGTTCTTTAAATTTGCAGGGCTAAATCATTTCCATTGGCATCGGGTTTGGAACAATCAAGGAAAAGAAATCACCAGCGACTTGCTTCAGGAGATTTATAAGCCTGAAAACAAGGGGAAATATGTTGGAATGAAGAATGTCCGTGATATTCCTTTCAATTTTGAACAGATAATCGATCTGGGGCTCCTCCCCTGTTCCTATCATCGCTATTATTATATTACGGATGACATGCTGGAAGATGAAATAGCCGGATATAAAAAGCATGAAACACGTGGCGAACTGGTAAAGAAAATTGAAAAGAGTCTCTTTGAATTATACAAGAATACCGAACTTGATCACAAACCGGAACAGTTGGCGCAGCGCGGCGGTACATATTACAGTGATGCTGCCTGTGAGTTGATTAGCTCCATTCAAAATGACAAAAGAACTGACATGGTGGTCAGCACTGTCAATTGCGGTACGATTGTAGATTTGCCTTACGATTGTGTTGTGGAAGTTTCTAGCACGATTACCAGCCACGGACCAGAGCCATTAAACTGGGGCAAATTTGAACCAAGTGCACGTGGACCGCTTCAACTTCAAAAATCAATGGAAGAATGTACCATAGAAGCGGCAGTGACTGGCAATTATGGGAAAGCTCTTCAGGCATTTACAATGAACCCGCTGATCACAAGCGGAAAAATTGCAAAAGATTTATTGGATGAAATGCTGGTTGCCAATAAAGACTATTTGCCGCAATTTCAGCAAAAAATTCAGGAATTAGAAGCAGTGGCTCCAAAATTATAATGAGGTTTCTAAACATGAGAACTATTTTCCATATTGATGATTCAACAAACTGGAATCTCATATTAGGAAATGTCCAAAGCATGTTGGATTACGCACAAAAGCAGAGTATATCATTCGAAATTGAAGTTCTAGCAAATTCACTTGCTGTACGGCAGTATGCTCAAATATCTGAAAATAATGAGATCCGATCCATTATGGTAGATTTGGCTGCAAAGCAAATTAAATTTGCAGCATGCCGCAAGGCGGTTAAAAATTGTAAAATAGACGAACGGGATTTATTCCCGTTCGTTGAATTGGTTCCGTCAGGAGTGGTTGAACTCACACTGAAGCAAAGCGAGGGTTTTGCATATATCAAACCGTAAATTTAAACTATTCAGCAAAGCAAAGTTAATTCATTACAACAATTCAACGAAAGGAGATGATTGTTTGAAGACCATCAAGATTCCGTATTATACGTCAAGTATGGATTTGCATATTGAAGAAAATAATCTGGAAGCCATCATTACGGCAAAAATGTACGAAAGTGATGAGAAAAGAAGTCAGAAAGAAATTGTGCGAGAGGCGCTGGAACATCCCATTGGCTCCAAAAAGCTTAGAGAGCTTGCTGTGGGAAAGAATAAATTTGTGCTTGTCACGAGTGATCATACTCGTGCGGTACCCAGTAAAATCACACTGCCTATTCTTCTTTCCGAAATCCGAGCTGGAAGTCCAAATGCGGACATCACAATCCTGATTGCAACAGGTCTGCACAGAGAGACCACGGAAGCGGAGCAACGCAAAATGTTTGGCGCCTTCATCGTGGATCACGAAAAAATCGCTGTGAATAAAGCTTTTCAGACGAAGGATTTCGTCTATGTATGCAAGTTGCCTTCTGGTGCAAATTTTAATGTCAATCACTTAGCAATGGAATGTGATCTTTTAGTGACAGAAGGATTTATTGAGCCCCATTTCTTTGCGGGGTTCTCTGGTGGGCGCAAGAGTATCCTCCCAGGTATCTGTTCACAGCAAACAGTGAACGAAAACCACTCCTTTCAGGCCATCGCAAGCCCTTATGCCAAGACCGGAGTTTTAAATCACAATCCCATCCACGAAGATATGGTATGTGCCGCCCGCGCGGTAAACGTACAATTTATTCTGAATGTGGCACAGGACAGCGAAAAGAATATCATTGCTGCCTTTGCGGGCGATTTGGAACAGGCGCATGAGGAAGGTTGTCGTTTTATCAGAGAACTTTCTCAATGCCCCGTGGTTACAGGAGACATTGTCATTACTAGTAATGGTGGCTATCCTTTAGATCAGAATTTGTATCAGTCACCCAAAGCTGTCGCCACCGCCGAAGCCTGTGCGGGGGAAGATGGTGTGATTATCATGTGCGCTTCCTGCATTGACGGCATGGGCGGAACATACTTTGAAAAGCTAATTGTTTCCGGTACAGTGGATGAAATTGAAGAGTATCTTTCTAAAATTCCACCTGCCAAAACCATTCCTGAGCAATGGTGTGCTCAGATCTATTCACGCATTCTTAAAAAGCATAAGATCATTCTGGTAACGACGTATCTGAGTCACGACTTGGTGCGTAAAGCCAACATTATACCAGCTTCCAGCCCGGATGAAGCGCTTGAAATGGCATATAGAATAAAAGGTAAGGATGCTCATGTGGTGGTTATTCCTGATGGTGTTTCTGTGCTGGCTGTCAACCAAGATGTCTGACGCAATGCAATTGACTTATAATAGGAGCGATAAATGTGGATTTAAAACTTGCACTGAAAGTACATAACATGGATAATGTGGCAACCATTTTTGCAGACGGAATTGTTAAAGGCACTGAAGTGGAAATTCGTGACAAAAAAGGAAATTCTGAAATCATCAAAGTGTTGGACGACGTTCCATATGGCCATAAAATTGCACTGAGGGATATCCAAGTAAATGAACAGATTACAAAATATGGCGAAAAAATCGGAGTTGCTACGAAAATAATAAAAAAAGGTGACTACGTTCACGTACACAATCTTGACAGCACGCGCGGACGCGGTGACCTAAAAACTGGAGCTGCACTATGAATTTTATGGGATATGTAAGACCTAACGGAACCGTGGGCGCAAGAAATCATGTGGCCGTCATCCCCAGCGTAATCTGTGCCAATGATGTGGCACAAGCTGTTGTGGGACAGGTTCAAGGGACAGTTGGGTATTTCCACCATCAAGGCTGCTGTCAACTGCCCCCGGATCTTGAACGGGTAACAGACACCCTCATTGGCCTTGGATGCAGTTCTAACGTGGGTGCAGCTCTAGTAGTGAGCTTGGGCTGTGAAGGAACCGACCATGAACGTTTGGTTGAGACTATTGCCAAAACCGGAAAGCCGGTCGAAATCATCCGCATTCAGGAGTTGGGCGGTGTTTCCCGCGCCATTCAAGCGGGAATTGATGCTGCGCAGAAAATGGTGCTTGAAATATCTAGGTTACAGCGCGAACCGATGGATCTTTCTAATGTTGTTATGGCTATTAAATGTGGTGCTTCCGATGCAACCAGCGGGATGGCCTCCAACTGTGTTGTAGGTTATGTGGCAGATAAAATGGTCGATCTTGGAGCCACCGTCGTATTTGGTGAAACCACAGAATTTATCGGTGCAGAGCATATTCTTGCTCGCAGGGCTGTTTCTTCCGATGTGGGTAATAAAATATACGAAATCGTCAACAGGATGGAAATTAGGGCAAAATCACTCGGCTGTGATATGCGGAAAGGTCAGCCAACTCCGGGAAATATTGCTGGAGGCCTTTCCTCCATTGAGGAAAAGTCCTTGGGCGCCATCGTGAAATCTGGCACCCGTCCGATACAGGGCGTTTTGGAGTATCCTGAAATGATTACTACACAAAAGGGACTTTGGATTAAGGATACCCCCGGTCGGGAACCTGAAATTTTAACCGGCATGGCATGCACTGGGGCTCAGTTTATGCTGTTTTCTACTGGCCGCGGTGCCCCACAAGGTTTCCCAAGCATGCCAGTAATCAAGGTGTGCGGCAATCCTAATACTTTTGATCGCATGAGCCATGATATGGACTTGAACGCAGGCCTGATCATTAAGGGTGAAAAGACCATCGAGCAGGTCGGAATGGAGACTTTTGAAAAAATCATTCGCGTTCTCAATGGTGAAATGACCAAGAATGAAATTATTAAGTATTTCAATTCCATCGATATCTATACTTTAGGTCCCGTTATCTGATAAATGCGACTTGAATATCTGTGTTTAGCATTCCAAGAAAAACAGATGAAAGCATAATTTATCGATTGCTGGTCTCACTATGTTCCATAAAGTAATAACCCAAAAGCAACAGTATTATGTCTGCTTTTGGGTTATCCGTTTTTTAAGGAAAATCTGTTCCATATGTTTCATATTAGCCTTGGATTATGACCTGCAGACTCATAATATTGCGAGTATTATTTTATTTTTAGGAGTGCTTTTATGGATCTTCAAACTTTCTTTACTCAGCATCCATGTGCGGCACTTGCCTTTTCAGGAGGAGTGGATTCGTCATATTTAATGTATGCTGCTAAACAGTATGGCTGCGCCCTGCATGCCTATTTTATCAAGTCATCTTTTCAACCTGAATTTGAATTAAATGATGCCAAAACGATGGCAACAGAGCTTGATGGTCCCCCTTACGGTAGTAGAAACCGACGCGTTGAAAAATGCAGAGGTAGCAGCCAATGATGAAAAACGCTGCTATTACTGCAAAACTAATTTATTCACCCAGTTGAAGAAAACCGCATACAAAAATGGATACACACTACTACTGGACGGCACCAACGCCTCCGATAATTACGAAGACCGCCCCGGTATGCGCGCTCTACAGGAACTAGGGGGTTCGTTCTCCGCTGCGCGAATGTGGCTTGACCAAAGCAAAAATCCGGCAGCTGTCACTCGAAGCTGGTCTGTTCACCCACGACAAACCCTCCTATGCGTGCCTTGCCACCCGGATTCCGACCGGCACTACAATTACCCCTGCTCTACTGCAAACGGTAGAACAAAGCGAAGAAATACTTTTTTCCCTTGGCTTCACCGACTTCCGTATCCGATTCTTCCACAATGCTGCCAAAATACAGCTGCCCGAAAATGAATTAGCATTGGCTCTTAAAAAAAGACAGACAATCGTGCAGGCTCTTTCCCCCTATTTTGAAGAAGTACTGTTGGATTTAAATCCCAGAATGTAAAAGTGAGGTAATTAAAGATGGAACAGAAAAAAACGCTGGTGCTTCTCAAACAGGTTCAGCAAGGAAAGCTCTCCCCAGAAGAAGCAGTTTTACAATTGAAAATGAGTCCATTTGAGGATTTGGGATATGCAAAAATTAGAGCAAATTATAGGAATCGTTTCTGCCATGCAAAATGGCGGCGATGAAAACATTCTAATTACGCGACTTTCTCCCGAATCGGCAAAAGAAGTAGCAGAAGTTATTTCACTTGACTACGACCCCATTTCTAAAATTGGAGTTGCCAGTCGGAACAGCAAAATAACAGCCTCTGGCACTATAGTGGTAGCAACTGGCGGCACAAGCGACATCCCTGTTGCGGAGGAGGCAGCCCTAACCGCCGAAGTGCTCGGCAATAAAGTAGTACGTCTTTACGATGTAGGCGTCGCGGGGGTGCACCGATTGCTGTCCCGCCTGAATATCTTAATGGATGCGCGGGTTATTGTTGCCGTGGCCGGCATGGAAGGTGCGCTTGCCAGCGTTATTGGTGGCCTTGTAGAATATCCTGTCATTGCCGTGCCAACCAGTATTGGCTACGGAGCCAATTTTGGTGGTCTTTCAGCCCTGCTTTCCATGCTGAATTCCTGTGCCAGCGGAGTAAGCGTCGTAAATATTGACAATGGTTTTGGTGCGGGATATCTTGCCAGTATGATTAACCATATTGGAGGAAATGAAAAATGGGTCAGTTGTACCTCGAATGCAACATGGGAGCCGCCGGAGATATGTTGATGGCAGCACTTCTGGAACTTTATCACGACAAAGCAGAGTTTTTAAAGCAGATGAACTCACTCGGTCTGCCAAGAGTAACCGTAGAATGTGTACCCTCTCAAAAATGCGGAATTACAGGAAGCCATGTTCGAGTCACAGTTAATGGCGAAGAAGAAATGATTGAGGTTGTAGAACTTTGCAGCAACTCATCGCCGAATACATAGATTTCTACAACAATGAGCGCATACAAACGGAAACGTGCCTGACACCGCTCGAAAAACGGCGTCAGGCTGCGTAATCTTTCAATATCCTGCGGTAGGGCTTTTTATTCTTTGTCCGTTAACTCTGGTTCAGTCCAAACTCCAAAACGGTTTACAGGGGACATTTTATTTTTACTCTAAGGTTTTATGAATTGTAAGAATTTCAGCAGATCAAGGACTTCGTCAATATGTTCTCGACAGAAACTGTGCAACGCAGATTTTAGCTGCATGACCCACTCAAACGAAAACACAAACTGCGTTTCCCACAAAGAATCCACTATATCAACAAGCGCATAATACAGATTGTTGATTGTGGCATAGTGGACATACAATCCGCTATTATACAGCCAATCAATATAAACACTTGCACGGCGGCTTCCAATAAAGGCAATAAAGTCTTTAGTACGGCAAATGTTTTTGAACTTCAGCTCTTTTGATTGTAATTTAAGGTCGGTAATTAACTTTTCTGCGTCTGCGGGGAAGTTCGAACCATTGTATGCAATGCCACCAAGAATAAAATCGTTGTTTAGTGCAGTGGGATCATTAACACCGTCTTCTCTCAAAGAAAACTTTCCGCAGTTTCCTGTTTCATCATAGAAGAAGGTCATATTGTCATCGCATAGAGGGAGTCCATGCAATTCTGCGTCTAATTGGCGCATCATATTAACATCTATAACTCATCATTGACCTCCTTCATGCAAAATTTTGATTAGTCAATCACAACATCGTCAGCGGTTTTATAGGCATCAATTAGCGTGCCATTGGTAGCTTATTACCAATTACTGAAAAATCGGCATAATTCACTTGTGTTGTCAATAACTTCATACTGCGACTATCTGGTTGGCTACCACCGATATAAACACGGAACTCACCAGGCTCAAGAAAACAGCAGCCCTCGTCGTCAATGACACACATTTGCCTTGCAGTTACATGAAATTGAACTTTGGTCGATTTGCCGGTCTCTAAGCATATCTTTTTTATTCCTGCAAGCTGCCATTTTGGAACACAGGTACTAGCTTCTTCGTCCTGTAAATAGAGCTGTACGACTTCCTCCGACTTTATATTTCCTGTGTTTGTTACATAAGTATACACGTCAATATCTGAACCAGCTCTTATATTTGTTTCGCTGAGTACAGGAACTGAATATTCAAATTTTGTATAACTTAGGCCATAACCAAACGGGTACAAAGCCTCCTGTTTCATATAGCGGTACGTCCTGTTTTCCATGGAATAATCACGGAAATCTGGCAATTCTTCGGAAGTTTTATAGAAAGTAACCGGCAATCTGCCACTAGGGCTGTAGTCTCCAAAAAGCATCGGAGCAATTGCCTTTCCTCCCATTGCTCCCGGGTACCATGCCTGAACAATAGCTTGCACATGTTCATCCGCCCAACTAACCGCTAAAGCACTGCCGGAAAGCAATACCAGAATCACAGGTCTCCCTACCGCAACGACAGCTTCCATCAACTTTTGCTGTTCACCGGGCAAATCAAGGTCCGGTTTGTCACCGCTAGCGTATGAATTACCGGCATCGCCTTCTTCGCCCTCAAGGGTTGCGTTCAGCCCAAGGCACAATACTACAGCATCAGACTTTTCTGCTGCGGAAACCGCCTCAGCAATACGATCAGATTTTAATGCAAGCGGTTCCACCCTGTCCTTATATAAATGACATCCTTCTGCGTAATAGACTCTGACCTCATCCTTTAAATAATCATTGATTCCTTCCAAGACTGTATGATATCTTGATGAAGTTCCGCAGTAATTTCCAGCAAGGGCTTCTCTGCTATCTGCATTGGGTCCAACAACCGCTATCGATTTCAGCTTGCTTTTATATAATGGAAGTAAATGATCTTTATTTTTCAATAAGACCAAAGACTTTTTGGCCACTTCTAAATTAAATTTCCCATGCTCGGTGCAATCGTTTAATGCATACGGCGTATCCGAAAAAGGTACATGCTTTGGATCATCAAACATGCCAAGTTTCATACGGGTAATCATCAGCCGAACTACCGCTTCATCTATTGTGCTCTCACGGACAAGCCCTTCTTCGTGTGCAATAAGAAGATTGGCAAACATGCTGCCGCAGTTGGTATCACAAGTATTGTTGACAGCAAGGGCAACCGATTCCGGGGCAGTTTTTGTTACCATATGATTTTCATGGAAATCCTTGATTGCCCAACAGTCCGAGGTCACATATCCTTTGAACCCCCATTCCTCTCTGAGAATATCTTTTAAGAGAGTTTTACTTCCGCAACAAGGTTCTCCATTCGTACGGTTATATGCACCCATAACACCTTCCACTTTGGCGTTTGTAACAAGTTCCTTAAAGGCAGGGAGATATGTTTCCCACAAATCTTTTTTCGATACTACAGCGTTAAAACTATGGCGTTCACTTTCAGGGCCACTGTGAACTGCAAAATGTTTCGCACAAGCAGCGGCTTTCAGATATTTATGATCTTTTCCCTGTATCCCTCTCACAAATGCACTGCCCAGTTTTGCCGTCAGATAGGGATCTTCCCCATAAGTTTCATGACCCCGACCCCACCGAGGATCTCTGAATATATTGATATTCGGAGACCAGAATGTAAGTCCCTTATAGATGTCATGATCGCCTTTTCTCTGGAATTCATGATATTTCGCACGCCCTTCTGTGGAGATAATATCGGCCATTTTTTCTATCAAATCCTCATCAAAAGTGGCTGCCATGCCTATCGTCTGAGGGAAGACAGTAGCGACGCCTGCTCTGGCTACCCCATGCAATGCTTCACACCACCAGTTGTATGAAGGAATTCCGAGTCGTTGAATAGCCGGAGACTGATAGAGCATCTGCGTTACTTTTTCCTCCAGTGTCATTCTGGAAACTAGGTCTTTTGCTCGTAGTTCAAAAGTTAGATTTTCATTTTTATATGATTCCATCTATATTCTCCTCTATCTAAAACTCCAAGCTTTACCCTTTTAAGGCACCAGCTATCATGCTTTTCTGCAGCTGATCGCTGAGCAGAAAATAGATCAGTAGTGTTGGAACGGTAGCAATTACAAGACCGGCACCGATGGAGCCCCACTGTGTTCCTTGTTGTCCGGAAAGAGACATGATGCCCACCGTCAACGTCTTGAGATGCTCGCTGTTGATAAATGTATTTGCGAACATCAACTCGTTCCACGAAGACAGGAATGTGAAAATAGCGACGGTTGCAATGGCTGGCCTAAGCAGTGGCAGCACAATATAGTAAAAAGTTTTATAGATTCCGCAGCCGTCCAGACAGGCTGATTCCTCCAGCTCCTTCGGTATGCTCTTCAAAAAGCCCACCATGATAAAGACGCCCATTGGAAGGGCGAAAACGACATAGGGCAGAATCAACGATAAATAGGTATTTAGGAGATTCAGATTTCTTAAGATAATGAACAACGGTAGCAAAGTAGCATGAATGGGAACCATCAAACCTAGCAGTATGTAAGTCAGAAAGACCTTGCTCATTTTCCAACGTAGGCGAACAATGGAATAGGCTGAGGTGGTAATGAGTATAGTGGATACTGCAATGGTAACCGCGGTCACAATTACGCTGTTCATCAGATAGACAGCCACGTTTCCACTCGTCAGCACTGTTAAGTAGTTGGATATTCTCCAAACTTGCGGAATTCCCATCGCATTGCCACTGTAAATTTCATTGTTGTTTTTAAAAGAAAAAAGAAAAAGCCAAATTAAAGGGTATACCTGTATAATCGCATATATCCCAAGAAACAGATATAAGAGAAGGGAAGGAAACCGAATTTTTCTTGATCGTTTTTTTTGAATGACAGATGTATTGTTATTTTTCATTTTTATCCTCTACTCTTCAATAGTCTGCATTTTTGCTAAAAAGCTTCTGAATGATAACGGTGCAGACAAGACATTCAATAATAATAAAAATAGCCATGGCACTGCCATATCCGTATTGGTATCGCGAGAAAATCGTGGTGTACATCAGCGTGGTAGGAACATCTGTGGAATGCATCGGCCCTCCGCCCGTCATAACATAGATCAAGTCAAATGCTTTAAAGGATCCTGTCACGGCGAAAACAACACACACACACAGAATCGGTTTCATTAATGGGATTGTGATCCGAAACGCCATTTTTACTTCACTTGCCCCGTCAATGCGGGCCGCTTCATAGATATCTGGAGAAATTGATTTGGCGCTTGCATACATCAGCAACATGTGATAGCCGACATATTGCCACAGCATGGCGACGAAAACCGAACCAAGCGCTGTGCTGGGATTCGCAAGCCATGAATTAGCGAGAGAGCCGAGCCCAAGGGACCGGAGCACTGTATTGAGAATACCGTAATCCTCATTGTAAATTTTCATCCAAAGCTGCCCGATTACAACGGTGGAGATGATCACTGGGATAAAATAAACTGTTCTAAAAAAACGCTCCTTCCTGATTCCTCTGGACAGGATGATTGCCAGAAGCAAGGATATCGGTAGCTGAATACCAACAGAAATCAAAGCTAGGATTAGGGAGTTGATTACCGACTGAGTAAATCCGTCCGTGTTGTTCACAAATAGATTTACATAATTGGAAAAACCCACAGATATAGACTTGCTAAAGCCGTCCCACTGCAACGTGCTGTAGTAAAGTGAGAAAAAGATTGGTACAACTACGATCACGGTAAAGAGCAGGAATGTGGGGAAAGCGAAAATAAAAATCGCTTTTTTGTCTTTCATCAGTTTTTCCATGTTATCAAACCTTCTTTCCGGTAACGGGAACGAGCAAGTATATGTTCTTCTTGTTACGCCCTATATACATAGGCAAAAAAAATGATTTCCCTGTTACAAGCGAAAGCCGATAACAGGGAAGACCGACCATCATATCATTAGGAAGCCTTGTTAACCTTTTGCTGCATTTGTTCGCCGAATTGCTGTGGAGTGACTTGTTTTCCAAACAGGCTTTGTACTAAATCCAGATGTGTCTGTGCGTCGTTCCCTAAAAGGTAAAGGTCCCAAGCTGGAACGCTTCCGGTCGAGCCTTTTACGATGTCATCCATAATTTGTTTGGAAAGCGGATCGATTTTGGTCTGATCCACAGTATCGTATTTCCATTCCGGCAAACCGCCGCCTGTAACATACATACTGGTTGAGAAAGAAGACGCCAGAAATTTGACAGCCTGAACAGCTTGATCTTTATATTTTGTATTTGCGCTAATACAAAGTGCATCCGCACCGCCGCCGAGATATTCGGTATCTACGCCTTTTCCGCCTGCAATAGTCGGGAATTTAACAGCACTTACTTTGCCCTTGAGAGAGTCATCAATGACCTGAGCATCAAAATTTCCGCCGAAATACATTGGAACTTTACCTTGGGTAAACTGTGCGACGGCCTCGTCTCTCGTTATACTCAGAGCACCGGGAGCAAATGCTCCTGCATCCACAAGATCCTCCAGCTTTTTTGCAGCATTTACAAATGCGTCTTGATTGTAGGATGCTTTCTTGTTCAGAGCATCAAGCGAGGTCTGTGCGCCAGCTTCACGAAGGGCGATCATATCATAATACCACATGCCCGGCCATTCGTCTTTTTCACCAACACCCATGGGTACCAGGCCCTTCGACTTGAAGGTTTTAACTGCGCTGAGTAATTCTTCAAAGGTAGTCGGTATTTTAACATTGTACTGCTTGAACAAATCGTTGTTGACATACAAAGCGCCGGCCTGCTGATTGTATGTAAGACCATATACTTTTCCGTTGTAGGTGATGTTCGTCAATGCCCCATCAAGCAGCTTGTCTTTTGTACCGTCATTCAAGTAATCATCCAGAGGAAGAATTTTACCGGCATCTACAAAAGGTTGTGTGAAGCCACCAGCCCATGTGTAGATAATGTCAGGTGCATCGTTGGCTGCGATTGCTGTTTTAATTTTCATCTTGTACGCGTTGTTTTCGGTTGCACTTGCATCAATTTGAATGTCCGGGTGATCAGTGTTCCACTTCTTGATGGTGTCAGCCATCGTGTGCTGAGTATCATTGGTGTAGTTATTCCAGAATGTCAGTGTCACCTTTTCTGTGGAAGCGGGGACGCCGGCTGCGGAAGATGCCGGAGTATTGGATGCAGCCTGCTGCGCTGCAGGAGCAGAAGAGCTACATGCCGTAAAGCTAGCCGTCATTACGCCTGCCAGCATTACTGCGCCAATTTTAGAAATCAAATGTTTCAAATAAATCCTCTCCTTTTCTGATTAAAATCTTAGCACTGTCTATTTTACTGATTTTTTCAGATTATAGAATTAAATTTTATTACTATTTCCTTTGTTTTTTTTACCTTTATTAAAAACATTTGACTTTTGGGGGATTTTAAAAGTATTTATTCCAGATTCGACAAAATCTGCAACCAATTGCAGAAGGTTTCCCAAATCAGACCACAGAATAAATAAGATTAGGAGTCTTTGAAATTAAGAGGTTTACGGTATTGACTGACAGAAACTCCTGTGTACTTTTTAAAGCAGGTGCTGAAATAATTCGGTTCTGGGATGCCGACGGCTGCTGCAATTTCAAAAGCCTTCAATTTACCATTCTTCAGAAGTTCGACCGCTTTGGTCATCCTTACTTCCATCAGATATTCTGTGAAACTGACACCAGCTTTTTTTTTGAAAGTTCGGCTGAGATAACTTGGGTTAAAATACAACTTTTCAGCCAGATCTGAAAGGGAAAGGTTGCCGTTCATGTAGTTTTCACGTATATAGTTTTTAACGACTTCAATTAAACTGCTGATCTGGCTGTTCTGACGTTGGTCGAGTAAATCCAGACATTTGCTGACGATTTCTTTCAAAAATTCTTCTGTTTCCGGAAGAGTTCGGAGCTGAAAGACCCGGCTGTTTGTTTGAAGCTCGAAACGGTAAATTTCATCAGGTTCGAGGCCTGCCTCTGCCATTGACCGAAAAATGAAAAGGTTGATATTCATAGCGGTCATCCGAAGGGTTTCTAAAGCAGATGCTTTTTTTAAATCTATGCTTTCACAGATCTTCTGAATCGTATCCTGTATCTTATTACTTAGGCCTGCCTTGATATAAAAATCAAGCTGTTCATCGTATCCTTTGCTGCCCGATGATTCTGCACTGCCGGGGAAGCGGATCGTATCGTATAAAATCACCGTATTGTTGCCAAAGGCAACTCTGTAATGAACCGCCTCGAGTGCTTCCCTGTAGGAAATGCAAATTTCATCAATCTGCTTTTTCATACTGCCAAGGCCGATACAAAAGGGATAAGGAAGTTTCTCTGCAGTTTGTTTGAGCAGAATCTCACACTGCTCGTAAAGGTCTATCCGAGAATCGTTATTCAGTATTACAATGCGGTCGGTTGTATGGGCAAACACAAAAGTGTTTTTCCAAGACTGAAAAAAATCATTAATTCTTTTGCGTACACGTATGCTCAGCAGGAAACAGGATTCCTCGTCAGGCGGTACTGCTTCTGGAACTATTTCGAACACAGCTACTTGAAAAACGGCGTTTTCAAAATAGATTCCAAGGAACGACATCTTTTCACGGACACCGTCTACTTCGCCAAACATGAGCTCATTGAAGAAACGCTCCCGTAAATAAGGAAGATTGTCATAAAGCTGCTTTTTAAGCTCAATTTCCTCCTGCATGCTTTTTCTGTCATTTTCAATCCGCTTTTTTAGCTTTACCGCTGTTCTTTGAACTTCTTCGCCATCAATTGGCTTCAATAAAAAATCCGAAATACCCGCCTTAATACTGCGCTGTGCATATTCAAACTTATCAAAGCCCGTGATTACTACAACATGTATTTCTGGAAATTTTTTAAAAGCGAATTCGCTTAGCCCGATTCCATCTGTACCGGGCATTTGAATATCTGTAAACAGTATGTCTGGGCTTTCGCGACAGATCAAATCGAGAGCTTCGGTTGCATCCTGCGCCTCTCCCACAATTTTCATGTTTAAAGAAGTCCAGTCAATGCATTTTTTCAACAAATTACGCTCCAAATATTCATCGTCAACTATAACAACCTTGATTAAGTCATTTTCTTTGTTATCCAACATGAGCCCCCCGATCTATCGGTATGGTAATTGTAATTTTTGTACCGCAACCTTTTTTACTTTGAATTTTGAGTACATTTTCAGCTTCAAAATAAAGATTGAGTTTTTCCATAGTTGCCTTCATGCCAACCCCTTTTGAATGGTGTTCAAGAATTTCAGCTGTTTTTTCCTCCTCCATCCCAACACCGTCGTCCTCCACAGTTATCTGTATGGAATCTTCCAATGCACATGCTTTAATAGTCAAAACTCCCGCACCAATCTTACCACGGATTCCGTGGTCAATGGCGTTTTCAACCAGTGGCTGAAGAGTTAGACTCGGAATTTTAACGCCCAGAACTTGGGGATCAATTTCCTTCACAACGGTAAATTTATTTGGAAAGCGAATCCTTTGGATGGTTATGTAGCTATCAGTGATTTCAAGTTCTTCTTTCACTGTAATTGCTTCATCACAAGCACTTAAAAATCCTCGGTAAAATCTGCCGAGCGATTGGACGAGCCGAAAGACATCGCTGTTGTTGCCGGATAGAGCCAAAGAACCAATCGCATCGAAAGAGTTGTAAAGGAAATGAGGCTTGATCTGCATCTGCAGTACCTCCAGATCCTTTTTTCTCTTAATGGTTTGCTCTCTTATTATATCGTCAATTAAAAGAACGATTCTGCGCACCATCATGTTGTATACATCCTTCAGGTGCCCGATCTCGTCGTTGCCGGTTTTTACACTGATTTCCCTAAAATCACCATTCTCCACCGCTTTCATTGAGATTGCAAGCTTTCGAATTGGTCTCGTGATTAATAGAGATATAACAATAAACGTTGCTAAAAACAAGATTCCAAATGCCAGAATAAATATGACCAGAGTGATGTTCGTCGCAACGATTTGTTTTGTGAATTCACTAAACGGAGTAATGTTGGTGAGCCCCCAACCATAGCGGTTGTCAAGGGACGAAACGATATAACTTCCTCCGTTAATTTTAAGTATCTCGGAACTGCCTGACGGAATCTTGACGATGGAATTTGCATAATTTTTCACACCCGCCGGAGTTGAGTCGAAAATATTATGGCCCGATTCATCCGTTAGGACAATTTGTATATCATATGCATTGTTCTGCTTCATGACAGTGCGAAGAATCGATTTGGTGGCTATATTTATTACCATGAACCCCATTGGCTTCTGCGTGTTAATATTATTAATTACCCGAACCAGAGAAATATAGTTGTCTTTTCCCGGCGTAAAAGTTCCGCCGCCGTCCAGTTTTAGCAAATAACCGCCATTTAACTCTACAAGCTGTGGATACCAGGCCGCTTTGCGGATTTTATCCAGACTTATATTTTTGAATGAGGTGCTGTCGACGTAATATTCGATTCCATTTTTATCAAATATATAGATAGATGAAATCATGTCATTAAAATTCATAAAATCAGCCAGATAATTACAAACCTTAGTCTGCAGCACAAAATTATATTTCTGAACGGATTGTTCCATTGCAGATTGTATTGTCTGATTTGATAAGAGTATGATGCTCTGATTATTCATGGTATCAAATATAAAGTCGAGGTTATTGTTAACCGAGTGGGTAGTCTCGACAGACATTTGCTGGACCTTGCTTGCAGTAAGATCTTGATACTGGTGATAGGTAATATTGCCAACAGACAGGAAAATGACGAGCATAGCAACATAGCAAATCATAATCTTTGAGATGATCTTTAAATCCAAGAACCACTTTAATAAATATTTCATATGGGCCCTCCCTTCTATGATTTGTCATAACTTTGGGCTTTTAAATATAACAAAAGCTCAACTAGATCGCGTTCGACAAATCTACTCATTTTCAATAATATCATTATTATGGTTCCAAATATAAACATTGTCAATAAATAATAGCGAATATAGAGCGACAATTCAGATAGTCATTGTGAACAGCTCAAAGACTTTATAATTTATTCAAACGAGTTTTTCAACAATTTGCAGAAAACAAAAGAATTGCCAGAGGCCAAGGTCAATTGGGAAAAGCAAAAGTTCGATTTAACGCTCATTACATCGGGAATCAATAGCAATAAAACATACTTATCTATGCTCCAATACTTGGAAAGAAGATGGTATATTAACTGGAGAAATACCTTCCACGCCTAATATACCTTGTTTTGTAATGCCCAGTAATGGAGCTGACTTCGTGGAACAATACATTACAGAACACTATCCTAAAACAATTGAACAAGCGAATAATACAACTTCATTATTAATGGGAAAAGTAAGTGAACTCAATAATGAAGTTTTACCTGATTATAACTTTGAATTTCTATATTTATAAGCCTAAACCCCTATACTAATGATTTGATTGAAAAGGGCACAAGAAACTAAGCAACTCGATAAACAAATGTTGCACATACTAATGGCTTCCGACCACCGGCACCATCTTGAGACTCCCCAAGCCCTCTTTTAACTAGGTTGTGATAGGGATGTTTTTAAGATGTAGGATTGCGGTATAGCATTTACAAGATGCTATACCGCTTTTCCTTTCCATAGAGTGACCTTAGATTGGTCAAATACACCGATATGATTATAGATAATCTCAATCTCTTGTAAGCGCCTGCCGCTGCTCTTATCAGGAGCGTATACTATAATCTTGTCAACAAATTCTCTAAGTATCGCAGGCGTAAGCTTTGTTATATCAGTGTGCTTTTTAACAATGGCAATAAAATTTTCCACATTCACGGATTGTTCCGCTTCCTGCTTTAATTCCTGCCGTACTTCTATAAGCTCAGTTTGCAAATCATGTTGTTCCGCGTCATACCCATTTGACAGTTTCATAAACCGTTCATCGGATAATTTACCGCTAATATTATCCTCATAAATACGCTTGAAAATTTCATCCAGTTCCACAATGCGGTTCTGAATTTCAGTAAGTCGTTTTTTCTTTTTGGTAAGTTCCTTGTTTTTAGTTTTCAGGTCAGTATCCACAACCATCTGTACAAATTCAATTTCATGAGATGATACATAGGATATAACTTCCCTTAGATTTTTCAAAACAATTTTTTCAACTACAACATTACGGATATAGTGCATGGAACAGCTCTTTGTATTATGACGATATTCGCTGCATACAAAATTGTGCTTTTCTTCCGGTTGCTCAACTTTACGATGAAATGACATTTTACTTCCACAGTCCCCACAAAAGAGAAGTCCGCTGAACATTGGCATTTCACCCATCTTTGTAGGACGTCTGCGCCCTTGACGGATTTTTTGAACAATGTCAAAGGTTGATTGGTCAATCAGAGCATCATGAGTATTTTCAAACACCTGCCACTGATCGGGATTGTTAAATATCTTTTTATGGTTTTTGTAGGACTTCGTATAGGTTTTGAAGTTTACCGTATGACCTAAGTAATCCATACGCTCCAATGTTTTTACTACAACGGTACTTGACCATTGATACGGGTTTTCCGGTAGTACTGTAATTGGGTTTAGTCCCTTGCTCGCCATATAGTGAACAGGCGTCAATATTTTTCGCTCCGCTAAAATATTCGCTATCTGCGTCGGACCGTTACCATCTACGCATAAGCGGAATATCTCTTTTACTACCTCCGCAGCTTCTTCATCTATAAGCCATTGTTTCGGATTATCTGAATTTTTACGATAGCCATAGGGAGCATTTGAAGATAAGTGTTCGCCTGCTAATCCTTTTGCTTTTTTAACCGCCCGTATCTTCTTGCTGGTATCTTTTGCGTACCATTCGTTGATGATGTTTCTGAATGGGGTAAACTCGTTGTCTCCCTGCATACTGTCCACACCATCATTGACTGCAATAAAGTGAATATCTCGTTCGGGAAACATAATTTCCGTATACATTCCCACCTGCAGATAGTCACGTCCAAGACGGGACATGTCTTTTACGATAATCCTTTTCACTTTGCCAGCGTCAACATCGCTAATCATTCTTTGGAAATCTGGGCGATTAAAATTTGTACCTGAGAAACCATCGTCAATATAAAACAAGTAGTTTTTGTATCCATGTTCTAATGCGTATTTTTTAAGAATTTTTTTCTGATTTACAATACTGTTGGAGTCGCCATCCTGTTTATCGTCCTGTGAAAGACGACAATATAAAGCGGTTATATTTTCTTCGGTCATTGCCAAAGTATCATTAAAAGCGACGGTATTGTTTGACTGTTTTAACATTACAACCTCCTATCTGACAGTCAAACAAACAATGCAGTTGTATAAGAATATTATACCGCCGTTTACTGATGCTGTCTGCTGCTTCCACTGTTAATTCACATTTTGTTTGCGCAGATCATTGAGAATCAGACGTCTTACTTTTGATACTGCGTCCTCTGTAGCGTCAGCCTTTGAATGAGCCTTTACTATATAAGTTGTATTTCCTATTTTATATTCACGCACCAGACAAGGTGCTTCGTTTTTTTCCTTATCAATAGACTGGTTCATATTACAACCCCTTTCTTTTGGTTGAAAATGAATAAAACAAGAGGCATACATCGGATGACTGTTGGCCCAGCTCCACGGGAGTTTCACCCCGTCCCATACTGATGGGTGCGCCGTGCAATGCGGTGATGCGTTCAACACGGGAGTATCATTGTTGCGGTATGTAAGTCCTCGCCCATGAGCAGCCACGCTCATTTCACGGCGAGGTGGTGATCGCTCATTCCCTATTGGGAGAAGTCCTGGCGCACCTACCGTACGGCTCGTTACATACCGAATGTATCCGATCTGCCTTATACTGCGCGGGGCGCTTTCTTTGTCAAAGTGCATAAGTGCAACCATTCAGCCCGAAACAAGGAAAGGGGGGAGCAAGCTCCGGGAAGAACGGTTACTCTACCTCAAAGTTGAGGATTTGGGTAATAAGTTTTGTTTCCAGCCTGCGACGTCTATCATCGTCTACGAACAGATGCGAATTACCGTACTCGTCGTAATACTGTTTGGTAGAGAGCTTTGCTATATATCCCTCAAAATGTTTCAATATGAGGTTAATCGCCATAGCGTCTCCACCGGCTGCCGCCGCAATGACAGGAAAAGGCAAAAGTCCATTACCTTTGTGAACAGGTTGGATTTTAGTCATCGTCGTTTCCCTCCATCAAAGCCAATAACATTTTGAGTTCGCTAAGTGCACTTGCCCTGTGATACTGTACGGTGCTGCGGGAAAGCTGTAGCAGCCCGCCAATCTCTTTGTCTGTCATATCTAAGTAATAAGCCAGCAGAACGATATTTCGCTTTGGTGCTGGAAGCGACGTAAGTGCTTCGGCCAAGTGATCATCCCCGACAGCAAACTCATAACCAAACGCATTGAACGTCTGATAGTAGCTGAGGTACTCGTCTGTGACATATAGCTTGTCCATTTCAGGCTGGGACAGTTCACTAAGCGATACTTCATGTGCCCGGCGGTAAATTGCTTCCGTCTGGCAGTCATAGGCTTCGTTCTTCAATACCTTTTTGCAAAAGGCGTCAAAGGCGTGCTGTTTGTGTACTTCATGGGAATTGGGTTTCATTTTCTCACCCCCTTTCGGGTGGTGATTTCTTTCCCTTTCGCCATTACTACTGAAACGGCGCCAAGCTTTGCCGAACGATAGCTATGAATCTTAAAATAAATTTTAGATGCAAAAAAGCCCAACTGAAAAAAATCCAGTCGGGCATAGTGGAAAATGACTTTTATATATGTAGAGACAGAATTACGGACACAATACTCCCGTGGAAAGCAAGAACTTTTTTTGATTGGTCACAAAGGATCATATTTTGTCCATGTTGTTTTTGCATAGCGGCATCCTCCTTATGCCGCCGTATCATTAAAAAAGGGCGAATTTAATACACCCTCCGTAATTCAAATTAAAAACGAAAACGGCGGCTTTGATTTTTTATATCAAAACCGCCGTTCAGCTATGCTCTATGTAATTTTAGCATAAGAAATCCTCTGCCAAAACTGCGGTTTTTTTTATTACCGCTTGGCAGTTGATTTTCAAATATAAATATTAGGTTGAATCCTCAGTCTATATTATTCCTCAACATATGAATCAGTAATTTTCTTGCAAAGCTGTACAAAACAATCTAGCTCTTTTTCGGAAAGAGTATTTTCAATTAAATCCATAATTTCATTTCTGAACTTTTCTGATCTTACAAGAAAATCCTTGCCATCCGAAGTAATTAGAATATCATAGGCTCTGCGGTCTGATACACGCCGCTTTTGAATGATGTATTTTTTATCTAACAATCTTTTGGTCAGTTTAGACATCCCAGCCTGAGTAATCCCCCTGATTTCTGCCAGCTCCTTTGTAGTCTTAGAGCCTTGCTTATCTAAAATATCCAATACATTATATTGTGCTGTTGTCACTCCCTCGATATTAAAGCGATTGATATTGTTGATAATCATACACTGAAAAGGGATATAGCAATTTTCTAATTCTTTTTTAGCCATGAGAATTCTCCTTATTTAATATATTTTTTTAGATACTGTCCTGTAATGGAAGAGGTACAATTGATTAAATCCCTTGGTATTCCCTCAAACATGATATTTCCACCATTTTGCCCAGCAAGAGGTCCTAAGTCTATAATCCAATCCGCTTGACTGATCACATCTAAATTATGTTCTATTACAATTACAGTGCTACCCTGTTCAATCAAGCGGTTCAAAACTTTAAGCAACTGCGATATGTCGGACATATGAAGTCCTGTTGTAGGCTCGTCCAGCACATAAATATTTCCTCTGTTTTCCAACTCTGATGCAAGTTTTACTCTTTGCAATTCGCCTCCAGATAAGGTATTTAATGGTTGTCCAAGCGTAATATAAGTGATTCCTACATCTGCTAATCTTTTCAAAGTAGATACTATTTCTTTTTCATAGAAGAAATCTAAGGCGTCGTCAACGGTCATATTTAAAATATCACTAATACTTTTACCGCGCAATTGATAGCTTAATACTTCGTCTGTAAATCGCTTTCCTTGGCAGACCTCGCACACAGTAACGACTGTGTCCATAAACGCCAAGTCTGTATAGGTTACGCCCAAGCCCTTACAGTTGGGGCAAGCGCCTTGTGAATTAAAGCTAAACAAAGCAGGTTTGACATGATTTGCTTTTGAAAATAGTTCTCTAATATCATCAAAAATTCCTGTAAAAGTTGCAACATTAGATCTCTTTGAGGTTTGTATTGGCTTCTGGTCAATAAAAATTGTATCAGGATAAACTTTAGGTAAAACCTGATTGATTAACGTACTTTTACCTGAACCAGCGACGCCCGTCACGACTGTCATAATACCTTTCGGAATATCTACACTAATATTTTTAAGATTGTGTAACTGAGCTTTTTCTAAAGACAAATGTTCAGAGGAAGTTCTAATATTCTCTTTTAACCGGGGTTGGCTGCACAAAGTTTTGCCTGTCAGCGTATCTGAATGTACAAGACCATCTAATGAACCCTGATAAGTTATTTTACCACCGTTGATACCAGCTTTCGGCCCCATGTCAATGACATAATCTGCAATTCTAACAACATCCGGATCATGCTCAACAATCAAAACGGTATTTCCTTTGTCTCGTAAAAGCTTTAAAAGCGTAATGATTTTATCTACATCATGCGGGTGTAAACCAATGCTTGGCTCATCAAAGATGTACGTAAGACCAGTTAAGCTGCTGCCTAATTGCCGAACCATTTTTATCCGCTGCGATTCACCGCCGGAAAGCGTTGAGGTTTCTCTATTTAGGCTTAAATAGCCGAGACCGATTGAAACTAAATGTTCCAGCCGATTAGTTATAGCCATAATCATAGTTGCAGCTTTAGGGTCGTTAATGGTGCTGATGAAATCCATTAAATCTGTAATTTGCATTGTAACACAGTCCGCAATATTATTATTGTTTATTTTACATTGCAAAACAGATTGTGATAATCTAGCACCCCCACAGTCAGGGCACGTTTCTTTACCAACGATCTTAGCTATTTCTTTTTTGTATTTGGTAGCTTCGCCATCTTCTTTTTTAAGAAAACTTCGCTCAATTCTAGGAATCAGTCCTTCATAAAGAGATGTCTTAGGCCATTCGGGATCGGAAGTGGTTACTTTAATATCTGACTTATATAAAAGTAACTCTAATTCTTCTTCTGTAAAGTCTTTTACTTTTTTCTCATTATCAAAAAAGCCTGAGTGAATATATCTTTTTAACCTCCATCCTCCCGGCTCAAAGGTTGGAAATAAAATTGCACCCTCATTCAATGACTTATTTCTATTTAACAGGCGGTCAATATTTATCATATCGATTTTTCCAAGCCCCTCACACATAGGGCACATTCCTTGAGGATTGTTAAATGAAAAAACATCGGAATAACCTACAAAGGGTTTTCCTATACGAGAAAACAATAATCTCAGTAAAGAATATATGTCGGTAATTGTCCCAACCGTTGACCTCGCATTTCCGCCAATACGCTTTTGATCAATGATAATTGCTACAGATAAATTTTCAATGGTATCTACATTGGGCTGCCCATAATGTGGTAAGCGATGGCGAATAAAACTTGAATATGTTTCATTTAGCTGCCGTTGTGATTCTGCTGCTATTGTATCAAATACCAAAGATGATTTCCCTGAACCAGAAACACCAGTAAAGACAGTGATCCTTTTCTTGGGGATTTTTACATCTATATTTTTAAGATTTTTTTCTCTTGCTCCAACCACGTGTATGAATTCTTCTATATTTTCTTTCTCCATAAAATCACCTCTCAAGCATTTAAGTAAATTACATTACCGTGTAAATATATAACTGGGTTAATTATATTTTACTACTTTTATTTTTAGATTGCAATAGTTGCTTAAAATTAATAATAGAAGAGTAACGTAACAATCAGAATTCACTCAATGACTTGAATAAAAATGTCATATATTATCATGCAAATTTGGCATTTCACGGCATCTATTCCGTAGTAATAGTACAGAAGTAGTACGGAAGAAACTAAGAGCAAGTATCGACCATGGCACCAAATTTCGCCTATCGGCTCATTTGGGCATCCTTTGGTCTGTACTTGTTGGGGCGTGCCTGCCCCAAACCCTGCTATTGCGAAAGGACGGTGTTTTCTCTATGCGAAAACCTTATAACACGCCCAAGCGTGCCTGCGTTATCAAGACACGTCTTTCCCAAGAGGAAAAGGCCGTCTTTGATGAACGCCTGAACGTTCTCGGCATGAGTGCCGCCGAATATATCCGCCAAGCGATATTGACCGCCAAGATACAGCCGGTCATTCGTATTACGCCCACCAATGCCCTGAATGATGTTGGTACATTGATTGCTGAATACGGCAAAATTGGCGGCAACCTTAATCAGATTGCCCGTCGATTAAATGAGGGTGGAATGTTCACAAAGGAAGTGACCGCAGAGGTGCGAACCGCCGTTGCAGAACTGTACACCCTTAAATACCGCGTCCTTGAAAAGTTGGGTGAAGCCGTTGGCAACGATTAAACATATTGCAAGTAAAAACGCTGATTATGGTGCAGCTGAACGATACCTGATTTTCCAACATAATGAATTTACCAATAAGCCTATCCGTGATGAACATGGCAGCCTTATTCTTCGGGAGGAGTATCAATTTGATACGCTGAATTGTGGGAATGATGATTTTGCCATTGCCTGTATGAAAAGCAATCTGCATTACGGCAAGAACAATCAAAAAGCCGATGTAAAGAGTCACCATTATATAATCAGCTTCGATCCCCGTGATACTGCCGATAATGGCTTAACGATGGAACAGGCACAGGAAATGGGAACGGCTTTTTGTAATGATAGCTTCCCCGGACACCAAGCCATTATTTGCACCCATCCCGAGGGGCATAACCATTCCGGCAATATTCATGTACATATTGTAATCAACAGCCTGCGGATCTCCGAGGTAGAACGCAAGGCTTATATGGATAGGAATTGTGATACGCTCCCCGGCATGAAGCACCGCTGCACTTCTGCCCTCATGCGAACACTACGTTGCAACACAATGGAAATGTGCCAAATGGTAGGGCTTCATCAAATAGATTTGTTAAATGGAAGCAAGAACCGTGTCACCGATCGGGAGTACCAGGCCGAACGCCGTGGCCAACGTGAATTAGATAAAAGCAATGCTGACCTGCGGGCGTTGGGGCAAAAGCCCAAAGTTACGAAATTTGAAACAGAGAAAGAAAAACTCCGTAATCATATTCGCACCTCATTGGAGAGTACCGACACCTTTGCGGCATTTTCTGATAAGCTACAGCAGGACTATGGAATTATTGTTAAGGAAAGCCGTGGGCGGTACAGCTACCTCACGCCGGATAGGACAAAGCCGATTACTGCCCGTAAGTTGGGTGATGATTTTGATACGGAAACGATTCTGGCTACTCTTGCCCTAAACGCAGAGAAAAGCAAACTGCTAAAACAGAAAGCAAGTATTCGTGAGCAGTTGCAGACAGAGAAGTCCAAACCAAAACAGGATACTCACAAGGTGCGCCGCACCATTGATATTGAGCATAGCGACAAAGCAAAGAACAGCCGTGGATATGAGCATTGGGCGAAAATCCACAATATCAAATTACAGGCACAGACAATGGTATTTCTGGAAAGCGTGGGTTTGGAGAACTACGGGCAGCTTGCCACTATTGTATCTGAAAAACAGATTGCTATTAATACGACTAATCATAAATTAAAAACAGTACGGTCTAAGCTTACCGATAAAAAGGAATTGCAAAAGGCTGTCTTTGCAATTCGGCAGCATAAGGCGGTTTATGATGGATACCGTACCGCTAAGCCAAAACAGCAAGCCGCCTACCGTGCCCAGCACGAAACAGCTATTTCGCTTTATGAAACAGCAAGCAAAAAATTAGCAGAGCTTTACCCAGATAAAAAGCTGCCCAATATGAAAATCCTGCGATTAGAGATTGAAAACCTGACCGTTGAAAGCAATCATCTGTATACCGAATATCTGGAAAGCAAAAAAGCACTGTCCGACTTGCAAACAGCCAAGACGAATATTGATAGATTGCTTGCCACAGAATCCGACAAGGCGCGTGGCAACGAATTATCCTAAAACGCTGGGCGTCTGGTGTTTCTTCATGTATAATCAAATCAGAACGGAGGGGATCACATGACAAAGGGAGAAATCTTCAAGGACTTTTTGTAAGAAAGTGATATGGCCCATTGTTGTGGCATTGTTGCTCTATGGGATATTTAAGTCGGTGTTTATTAAAGATGGTGTGACGGATTATTTTCTCATGTGGATACTTTGCGGTATCCCGTTTGGCATCCGTAAAATGTTCCTATGGCTGATACCAAACAATTACAGTTTGAGCGGCACGGTTGGAATATGGGCACTTAACTTTATTATAGGTGGGCTGATTGGTGGTGTGATACTTGTATGGCGGTTGCTAGTTGCTGTGTATTACATTCCTCTTACGGTAGTGCGATTGATAGCCGCAAAAAACACGGCACAGTTTGAAAATTGAATATGAAAAACGATGGGAGCATGACGGTCACAATGGCTATCATGCTCCTATCCTTTATGTTTTTATTGCCTTTTTTCTCATGCTATAGTACAATCATATTAATAATGTTATTGTTATAAATATCGATAACAGGAGGTTTTTTAATGTCTGATGTAAATACACTTTTAGATGCTGCATTCCAAGAGACTAATCTTTTGGAAAATGGTGAAGTTTTTTTAGTTAGAGATTTATTCAAAGGTTATGAGTGGAACAGAATATCACGAAAAGATAGATTGTTGTTAGGAACTTTATTTCTAAACCGCGTTAACAATGAACATGGGTTTATAAAAGTTGCTCTAAAAACCTCATCTGGACAACAAAGATATCAAATCACTAAGGAGGTATAATATATATGCCAAGATACCTTGATATTTTTGCGGGTGCGGGTGGATTGTCGGAAGGTTTCTTGCGAGAAGGATATACTCCGGTTGCACATATAGAAATGGATGAAGCTGCTTGCTACACGCTGAAAACCAGACTTGCGTATAAATGGTTATCTATGAACCACCAAGAAACGATTTATACGAACTATTTAAACAGAATTATTGATCGAAATACATTTTACCATTCTGTTCCTCAAGAAGTTTTGGACACCGTATTGAATTACGAAATTTCCAAGAAAAACTTGAAAGAGATATTTGCTAAAATAGATGCATTATTAGACAATGAACCATTGGATTTGATTGTTGGTGGTCCCCCCTGTCAGGCATATTCTCTCGTAGGCAGAGCTAGAGATGAAAACGGAATGGTAGGAGACAAAAGAAACTATTTATACATTCTATATGCCGAGTTTCTAAAAAAATACAAACCTAAGTACTTTGTGTTTGAAAATGTTTTAGGGTTATTATCTGCTAAAGACAAAGACGAAAAGTTGTATTTTGAGAAAATGCGTACTCTTTTCAAAAAATGTGGATATTCAACGGAGTATCGTATATTGAATGCAAAAGATTTTGGCGTATTACAAAATAGGAAACGTATTATTCTCATTGGTAAACGAGGAGTACACTCTGATTTCTATCCTGAGATCCCTATGACAAACCACAATTATTTAGTTAAAGAAATTTTTGCTGATTTACCTAAGCTAAAAGCCGGAATAGGTGTTGCTACACCTGTTAGCACGATTCATTATACAGGTCAATACCTATATTCTGCTAAAATTAAAAAATTTGATTTGCAACCAGTTACATTTCATTGTGCAAGACCTAATACAACACAAGACCTTGCAATATATCGAAAAGCAGTGAGATTATGGAACAAGGACAAGAAGCGATTAAGCTATACTGATTTACCCAAAAAACTACAATCTCAAAAGAATATGGATTCCTTTTTAGATAGGTTTAAGGTTGTGGCTGCGAATATTGATTATTCACAAACGGTCGTTGCACATATATCAAAAGATGGTCACTATTTCATTCATCCGGATATACAGCAAAATCGTTCGCTAACTCCTAGAGAAGTTGCAAGATTACAAACCTTTCCGGATGACTACTATTTTGAATCTACATCTGGAAAACCGTCAAGAACAACGGCATTCAAACAAATTGGAAACGCCGTACCTGTTCTACTCGCAGAAAAAATTGCAAGAGCATTGTTGGAGGTGTGGTAATGGACAGTGATAATAAGTCAAAAATATCAGTGATTCAGGAACGATTGAGTGCACTAAAACGTGAAAAAGCAGAACTAGAACGTCAAGCGCAGAATTTTCAAGGAGAATTCTTGAGTTCTTATGGAATCAGACCCGCAGGACGACACGTTCTAACTATTGGCGAAGAATTGATACAAGATCAATTTGCAGCTATTGTTGAGTTAGTTAAAAATGCTTATGATGCAGATTCTCCTAATGCCATTGTTTGCTTTAAACGGATTCCTCAAAATAATTGTTTGGAAATTCGAATTGAGGATCATGGTCATGGAATGTCTACAAAAGATGTCATCGATAAATGGTTGGTTCCATCAACTACCTATAAGCTCAAAGAGCGAAAAAGCCCTCAAGGACGAATTATGCAAGGGCGTAAAGGTATTGGTCGTTATGCCGTCAGTATTTTAGGCAAGGATTTACTTTTAGAAACTGTTGATAAATCAGGTCAAAAAACAACGCTGTATATTGAGTGGGCGCAGTTTTCAAAATATGAATACCTAGATCAAATTGATATTCCCGTACAGTCTGAAACGACTATAGGTGCATCTGGGACAGTTCTCACTGTACATGCAGACTTAAATATCCAGGAATATTGGAACGATACTACCCTCAAAAAATTGCGATTTGAATTGAAAAAACTTATTCCTCCAAAAGCAGATACTACCTTTGACAGTTCTTTTCAGATTGAACTTAGTTTTGAAAATTTCTTTACTGATGAAAGTCAAAATAGAGTGGAACAGATTTTGCCATATCCGATTTTAGATCTTTTTGATTATAGAATTAGTGGTACGATTTCTGTCGAAGGCAAAGGTATCTTGACATATGAGAATCAAAAAATTAAAAATGGTGTAAAAGAACAATTTGAATTTGATTGTGGAGAAACACAATGTGGGAAACTTATTATTGATATTAGAGTTTATGATCGTGACAAGGATGCTATAGATTTATTGATTCAGCGTGGTCTTAAAGATGAAAACACCGGCAATTATGTGACTAAGCTTGAAGCTAGGCATTTGATTGATAGCGTAAATGGTATTGGCGTTTATCGAAACGGTTTCCGTATTCGTCCCTTAGGCGATGCAGATTTCGACTGGTTAAAATTGAATGAGCAACGTGTTCAAAATCCATCCATGAAAATCGGTAGTAACCAAGTGGCCGGATACGTCTACGTTGAATCAGAAGAGATTTCCCATTTGGAAGAAAAAAGTGCTCGTGATGGATTAAAGGACAACAGTGCTTACGACAGGTTGAAGACAATTACCAGTAATGTGATTTTAGAGTTGGAACAACGACGTTTTGTGTTTAGACGGAAATTGGGGCTTTCAAACCCTGGAAAGAAAATCGAAAAACAGTTAGAGGGTTTATATGATTATTCTTCTTTAACAAAGTCAGTTGCTAGTTCTTTGAAAAAAGCTGGTTTATCCGGTGAGGTCATTGATGAAGTTGCTGACATAATTTCAAAAGAACAGACAAAGAAAAATGAAACGATTGAGGAAATCAAAAAAACGGTTGCTGTTTATCAAGGTCAAGCAACATTAGGTAAAATAATTAATATTATTTTACATGAGGGACGTCGCCCTTTAAATTATTTTAAGAATCAAATACCAAATTTAAATTTCTACGGTAATAGGTTTGTGCAAAGTCAAGATCAAAATTCTGCCACCGAAATCATGCACTTAGCTGCAGGAATTGAAGATAATGCGAGTGTATTTGTTAATTTGTTTGGTCGATTAGATCCCTTATCTGCAAAAAGGCGAGAAACGAAATCTGAATTTTCGTTGGCAGAGGCATTGAATGGTATAGTTGCTGTTTTTGAAAATGAATTAAAAAAAGAAAACATCATCGTTAATATCCAATGCTTTGATGAAACAAAATTTGTGGGATGGAAACAAGATATATATACCATTTTCGCTAATCTAATAGATAATAGCATTTTTTGGATTTTGGAAAAGAACTGTTCTAATAGACAGATTAATATTTCTGCAGCTTATGATGACGATAAAGGTATTGTAATCGAATACATAGATTCAGGTCCTGGTATTAGTGACGAGTTACTAGAGAGTGGTGTCATTTTTGAACCACAGTTTACCACAAAGCCCAAAGGAACAGGATTAGGACTTTCAATTGCAGGCGAGGCAGCTATCCGCAATGGTTTATCCCTAACTGCACTGCAGGATGAGAAAGGTGCTCATTTCCGATTGAGCGCAGAATAGCGAGGTTTATAGAGAATGTACAAATTTCTATTAATTGAAGATGCAAAAGAAGATGCAGATGCTTGTATAGATACAATTAAAAGAATGAATATTGAACTTGAAGAAGAACGGTTTCAAGTTGTTGTATCCAATACATTTAGTGATGCATTGCTAGAACTGAAAAATGAATATCATGGAGTTATTGTAGATATTAAATTAGATGGCGAACATAGTGGAAACGAAATTATCCGGAGTATTGTAAATGAATATAGAGTACCTGTTGCAGTAATGACTGGTACTCCAGATACTGAATTGGAAGAAAATTCACCAATACATATCTATAAAAAAGGAGAAGTTACTTACGAGGATATCATAAAGACATTAGCAAAGGCTACTGCCACAGGATTATTTAACGTGCTTGGCGGAAAAGGCATTATCGAAAATGCTATGAATCAGATTTTTTGGAACAACCTCTATCCTCAGATAACTCTTTGGGAAAAGCAAAAGGACGAAGGAGTTGATACCGAAAGAGTATTACTTCGTTATGCAATTGCACATATTCAAGAACTAATTGACAACGATATTCCTTCTTATGCTACAGAAGAAATGTATATTAAACCACCAATTAGCGATTATATTAAGACAGGAGCAATTGTTCAATCAAAACATGACGGTATGTATTGTATTGTTTTATCGCCGCCTTGTGATTTGGCAATGCATAATGATCAGATTAAAACTGATAGAATACTCGTTTGCGAAATAGATAATCAAGATTCTGTTAATCGCGAAGTTGCTGAAAAGGCTACAAAGCGTGAAAAGAAGAAAAATAATATCCGTGATGCTATAAAAAATAATTACACGGATTATTATCATTGGCTCCCTGCAAACAGCCTTTTTGATGGAGGATATATCAATTTTCGAAATGTTATTACATACCCACCACAGGAATTTAAAGAAGAATTTGGGGCGCCTATTATAAAAATTCAAGAATTTTTTGTTAAGAGCATATTAAATAGGTTTTCTTCATACTACGCACGCCAAGGTCAGCCTGACTTTGATTTCAAAATTGAAACAGATTGCATTATGGAAAGAATATGCCCTACTGTGGAATAAAAAAACGGAAGCGAAACCGCCACTAAGGCAATCTCGCTTCCATTTTTCTTGCTTAAAAATGGTGCTGTTTTCGGCACTTTATCTCCCTGTATTCGTAAGGACAGGCGATTAGGTGAAATGGTATTGCCTACTATTTCCTCGTCCAATACAAAGGATATTTTTGCTGTTTTTCCACCCTTTAAGGGGTGCTTTTTTGTTTGGAAGTATTGTACTTCGGGCAGGACACCAAAACCGCCCTGAAACTTTGCTTACAATCTCTGGAACAACGGCGGCAAATCTTATTGTATTGTCGCCTGCCGTTTGCCTCAAGAAAGAAGCTCCATTCCAGTTTCCACTTCTTACTTCGGCTCATAGTTCCGGCTCCTGTATCTCAATTTTCGGTACTTTGGGCTCTTTGTGACTGTCACATTCCTTTTTTGCATCTTTCAAGTGTTCCTTAATGGAGGGCTTACGAGCAGTATCATGGGATTGCTCTGGGGCATGTTCATTGTTAATAATGCCGTCAATCTGATTGAAATTCTGTTCCGTAGACTTTTCCGCATTTTCAAGATAATTGGAGAATGCAGGTTTCAACTCATAATCCATCATCTGTTTTTTGGTCAACGGCTGCGTATACTCCAAGTAGCCCCATACGTTCTACCTCCTTATCCAGTTTGTTCTGCCGTTCAAGGGCGGCATAGAGATTATTGGTCTGGTACGGTCTAACCTTTGGAGAGAAGAACCGCACAAGAAGCATATTTTTCAGTATCCTTTCAAGGGGCTGCCCGTCCTTTTCATACATAGCGAACAGGAAACACGGCAACACCGCGGCTACCATCACAAGGGCTGCCCCGGTGATACCAAGTGCCTGCCTTGTAATCAGGTAGGTGGGAAACCCAATCAGCCCTGCAATGGAAAAGCAGATAAGCTGACGTTTTGTGAGGTTTAACACTACTTTGGTTTTTACCATAGTCAAATCCTTTGGTACGGGTACATAAGGCATTGAAAATTCCTCCTTTCAAAAAAATAAAGCAACCGAATTTAATTTCAGTTGCTTCATAGTTAAGAGTATTTTGTTGTAATATTCGGTTAATCCAATTTGACTATACAAAATAGCATTTCACCGATTGAGATTTTGGCGCATATAGAATCACTTTCATCAAAGTACACATTGTAACGATATTCCACGTCTTGAACTGGAACCCATTCGAGAAACGTATATAGATTTTTTCCTGTTTGTGGATCTTCAACTACACATAACCTGTTATAAACTCTTGCGCCAACATCGGGCATTTTATCCATTAATGTAATCTCGTTAAATGCTACAATTTCTTCTGGCGTCATATTAAAAGCAAAGCTATACCAAATGGAAGGCTCGCAGTCGAGATTAACATAGTCAAACTCATATCCTGCATGACCACGTGCCAATTTCACAAGAACATTGATTAGACGTTTCTCATCGTATTTGAAATGGACTTGTCCATCAACTGTTTGAATTTGTTCCTTGATTACTGTTGATAGCTCGATGTTTTTTTCTAAGCGTTCCGCCGTTTTCGATTTAATAACGTAATCATCATAAATTTTACTTTTAAGAACATCTAAATAACATGACACATATTCTTCATCTGATGAATACCCATTGTTACACTTGAAACACGCAGGAACTGTTGGCAGGTTTTCTGGAAATGGTTCATTTAAAAATGCTTTTGATGGGGTATGTTCTCTTGTATCGGCTGGGTTACCACAATAGATACATCCGTTATCGGAACTGCGTTCCCATTCTGTAAAATATCCTAAATTATCGTCGCCCCCTAAACGTTTGTGCTGTTTCATATTGTTGGCTCCATTTCTACAATTTTTACTTTTATTTTATCATCTTTGATAGATACAATCTACTGAAACAATCAATGCGCGTTGAAGATGGATTTTGAAATGGAACTTGTCTTAAAGAGGGTAAAGCACAGCACCACCGTATAGGCGGCAACGCTCAACACCGTTCCCTGTAAATCCCCGGTTGCGGTGAAGTTGTTGACAAGGGCGGCATAAATGGCGATACACACCATGATGAAGAACCCCTGAAAGCCAAGAGCCATAAGTCCTTTCAAGTAGTTGTTTCCCATCTGTCCCCATTCCCGATTGGTCATGGTAGCGAAAGGGATTGCCCCAATAGAGCAGTAAAGATAGATTTCAATCATCCTGCCGACGAGTACGACGGTGATACAGATAGACAGGACTTTCATACAGAGCGATACTAACGATGTGGTCAGCATAAGCAAGAAAAGTTCCCCCGTTTCCATTGCTGCAAGGGTATCATGAATACCGGACAGTGCCGATGATATATCAATATTTGTGCTGCCGGATATGGCCGCGGCACTTTTAAGTACCACACTTTGTGCTAGCTCGAACACACCCATCGTAATATTAAAGGTGTTGGTGACAATGGTAACAGCCACCATAGCCTTGAAGATAAACTTAAAGAACATGAAAGTGTCAATATCGTGCATGTTGTTCTTTTCCGTTATCATTGTGATAAGCTCATAGCACAGCACAAAGGTGATTATCATACCCGCAATGGGAACGATCACCGTTTCCGAAAGATTCCTCACAACAGAAAACACGCCTGCGTTCCAGGATTGGGGCGTTGCACCAACCTGGCTCGCAATCGTGCCCACCTTTTCGTTTACATCGGTGAACATGGTGGATAGGCTGCCCTCGATAAGCGAAATCAGAAATTCGTTAATCGCTTCTGTAATCTTATCGAGAATACTCTGCATGGCTTAAAACAAGCCTGAGAGCAGGGGGATAAGGGTTGTACCAATCAGCACCACGCCACCGCCGGCCATGAGCTGTTTCATCCCCTGTGATTTTGCACCGGGGTTATCGTTACCATAGCCCTCCATGAGGTTGATAACACCCCAGACCGCAAGACCTGCTCCAAGTGCGACAACAAGTGTCTGTAATACGGTGATTGCCTGTGTGAAAAATGCCATAAATGTTTCCCTCCTGATTTTTAAGTAGTGATAGGGTTGTTGGTTTCGGTTTCCGCTAAATCCAGTTCGTAGTAGTCAAATGGTTCATTTACTGCTACGATGGGCGGTTTCTGCTTTCGGTATTTTTCAATATCAAACGCATTTTTCTTATCATAATCTGCAAGCTGCCTGTACTTCGGGTGCTTCGTAATGTCGTACTTATCCGAAAAGAACGGACGGACACCGCGCAACTGCAAAATACATTTACCGCCATCCATAACGGCCAGCTCGTCTTGTGACATCAACTCCTTTCCAAGTTTCTGATAGTTCAGTCCAAAGGACTTCTGATTACTTCTGGTTTCGGAAGTGTTGTATAAATCAATCGTCTCCTTTCCCAAGACCTCCGATATTTCTTTCAGGGTGGATTTTTCTTTACCACCCAAGAAAAGCGTAGTGTCGCAGTTTCCAATAATGGTGTCTGCGTTATCCTTGTAGATTGCCTTTAGCTGGCTCTGTGCCTGCAAAATCAGGCAGGCCGATATTTCACGGCTTCGGATTGTGGCAATCAGTTTTTCAAGCTGGGGTATCTGACCGATATTCGCCACCTCGTCGCACAGGCACCGCACATGAACAGGAAGCCTGCCGCCGTACACATCATCTGCCTTGTCGCAAAGCAGATTGAATAATTGGGTGTACATAAGAGTCGCTACAAAGTTAAAGGTGCTATCCGTATCGGATATGATAATGAAAAGGGCGGCTTTGCTGTCGCCCAGCGTATCCAACTCCATTTCGTCATAGGCCATCAAGTCCCGCAGCTCCTTAATATCAAAAGGGGCAAGACGTGCACCGCAGGAAATGAGAATGGACTTTGCGGTTTTGCCCGCAGCCAGTTTGTATTTTTTGTACTGCTTCACAGCAAAATGCTCCGGCTCCTTTTCCTCCAGACGTTCAAAAAGGAGGTCAACGGGACTTTTATAGTCCTCGTCGTCCTCCTTTGCTTCGGAAGCGTTAATCATGTCAAGCAGGGTAATGAAGTTTTTTTCTTCCTCCGGGGCTTCATACCAGATGTAGCCGATCAGCGCGGCATAATAAAGCCGTTCTGCCTTTATCCAAAAATCCTCACTCGCTTTTTCGCCCTCGCCTTTGGTATTGACAATAAGAGCGTTTACCAGTTTCAAAATATCTTTTTCACTTCGGATATAGGTCAGCGGATTATACCTCATGGATTTTGAAAAATTGATAAGATTTAATGCCTTGATACGGTAATGGTTCTTTTGAAGCAGCTTGCCGCACTCGATTAAAATCGTGCCTTTGGGATCGGTGACCACATAGGACGAGTGCATTTGCATAAGGTTGGGCTTCACAAAAAATCGTGTCTTGCCCGAACCGCTGCCGCCAATGACCAACACATTTTTATTTCTTGCATACTTTGGATGTTTCGGGCGGCTATTCATGGTAAGGCGTTCCGTCTGCGTGAGAATGACATTGTTTTCAAATGCTGGATCAACATAGGGCTTTATGTCCTCAGACGTTCCCCACCTAGCAGAACCATACTCCACACCGTGTCGGTATTTCTTCGCATTCTTGCTTTTGGTGTAGATGACCACTTTCATAAGGGCAGCACCGATAAGTCCTACAAGTAAGTCCTGCGGGTGGAAACTGGGCCACGGTGGAGTGAACAGCGTTCCAAACTCAAGGAAAGCGGCAGTTATTTTAGCAAGAATATCCGTACCTGCCGTCATACGATACAGCCAGCCCAGCTTATCTGCAAGGTAGAACACCAACAGATACGGGAGATTTAACAACACCAATCTTTTTACATATGGGTTCATAGCTCCACACCCCGTTCCTTGATTTTCTCCTTTGCCCGCTGTTTTGGTTTCAGCCGGATAATGTCTTTTAGTTTTGCAAGCTCCTGACGGATAGAGGGTTTTGCCTTTTGCTTCATCTGTACGGTGGCATATTCCTTGAACGCCTGCTGAATGGCATCCACATCCCGCCCTTTGAAAAAGACAATGTAGCGTGGCGGTACTTCGGATATATCTTTTTTTAAGGCATAATCCACATGATATTGCTTTGCCACACGCTCAAATGATTTGATGTTGCTGTCCGTGATTTCAATATTGGAAAGCCCCGCATTCTGCTTGGAAAGCTGCTTCAATGTCTGCCTGCCCCGATAACTTTTGGGAACAGACTTACTTTTTACCTGTCTTAGATAATGGTTAATGACAGCCAGCAGGACACGGCCTGTCATTTTGGTACTGCTGACTGCAAGTGCGATTGTTTTTTGTGTCACTTCTTCCTGCAAATAGTTTCCTCCTTTCGTAGATTATCTGATGGGCTAAGGCGGCGCCACCAGTCGGTGTAGGTTATATTTAGCGATTTGTACCACCTCCGTACATATCGTGATTAACCAAAGCCGAATAGTAGCTGTCAATGGTGGATGGGGCGTTGAACAGAACCGCCAGCATATATTTTTTGATGTTACGAACATAGGTGGTATTGTTCTTCATGCACTCAAACACATAATCAATGTGCCCACTGTCCAGTTTCAGGAATTTGGATTTGACTACTTCGGCGGGGTAATCATCCCCGGCAATACGGATTATCTTTCTGGAAGTACAAACCGTATCCACCATAAGGTCAACAACCTCATTCAGCTTATCAATGTCAAACCGGTTGTTCTGAATAAAGTGCTCATATTCGATATTCTCTAAAATGATTTCACGATACATGGATCTCTGTTCCATTCCATTCCTATCCGCCGCAGGCTCCATGTCATTTGGATTTGATTGGATAGGATTTGATGCCTTTATACTTGATAAATCAGTATTTAATTTCTTAGTATTTAATTGCATTGGATTTTCCAACGTAGGTTTCTCCAATGTTGGTTTTACCTGCATTGGATTATCCAACATAGGTTTTTCCAATGTAGGCAAAACCGATATAGGCTTCTCGTGAATGACATACTCGGTATCCGCAAGCTGTCCTTTTTCGTTCCTGACACGGCTTCGGACAATGTAGCCCTCGGCTTCCAATTCCTTGATTGCCATGCGGATAGCGTCCACGCCCTCACGGTTAATACAGGCTAATCCTTTAAGAGTATAGTCCCAGTCCTCCGGGAGTGAGAGCATAAGGGATAACAGTCCTTTGGCTCGTAAGGACAACTTGCGGTTTTTCAGATGATGATTCGACATGACTGTATAATCCCCGGTCTTTTCCACACGGAATACTGCCATAGCGGTTTTCCTCCTTTCCGCTTAGATTTTGGCATAAAAAACGTCATAGCTTTTATTAGCTATAGCGTAAAAATGATTTATAGGTCATGGTCTTTGTGGTCATAGTGGAGATTGCCGGCAATCACTTTGGCGTGGTTTCTGATTTTAATAAATCCTTTATCCTGATTTTCCTGTGCTTTCTGGTAGCCGTTGTCGGTCAAAAACAGGCGCATACAATCACCCTTGAAACCCACAGGGGATTCATGGCTCAATACATCGAATACAATCATGTGTCGTGTGTTCTGGTCAAAGCGTTCCAATGTCATAATGTCGTGCCCCTCTAATTTAGCGGCCCCTGATTTCTGCCTGACTTCCTCTAATAACTTGCCGATGGTTTTTCCTTTGTTACTCATGAGAAACCTCCTTTTAATTCAAGACATAAAAAAACGCCATAGTTATTTTAACTATGGCGTACTGATATGGAAAAAGGGATACCATTCTTTGAAAAACGGTATCCCTTATCCATTCGTTATGAAATTCATACTCTTGCATTGTTTGTTTCTGTCTTAAAGCCTTGATTTTACTGGTTTTCTTCAACCATCCCTAAGACAGCCTTACATTTAAGCGGGTTTGGGGTTTTTTTTATCTTCATTGGTTTTTTCCGAACACTGGCCAACCGACTTCGGCCTTTGTGATGAATCAGGCACATGGGAAACTGTTGGAAAAACGTTCAGGATTGCATTGGCCGAGGAAACCTTTGAATTAAAACTTATGTCCGATTTTCCCGCTCCTGCTGACATTAGACTCTGTTTCCATGGAACAGCCAAGCTAAGAACTATACAACAATCCGATGCTTTTCTCCGTCATCCTTCAACAAAATTCTGTTCCCCTGAATTAACCTGTCATCCACAGTGATTGCTTCCGTTGTCAGCGTTCCCTTACTTCTGTTTTCAACCCTGATTTCATAGAGAGACCTCCCATATTTATATTCAATGGAAAAATCCCCGAAACTTGCAGGTGTCGCCGGATCAACGACCAGCTCATTCCCCTCTTTCCGAAAGCCCAGAAACCAGTTTAACAGCCCCTGATACATCCAGCCTGCGGAACCGGTATACCAACTCCAACCGCCTCTTCCGGTATAAGGCGGGCTGAGGGATATATCCGCCGTCATTACATACGGTTCCTTCTCATACTTGAGCGCATCCTTCCTGTTTTGCGTAATGTCAATTGGGTTAAGCATGGTAAACAGGGTTTGCGCCATGTTATCGTCATGCAGCATCGATGCGGCGATCGCCAGCCAAACCGACGCATGGGTATACTGGCCTCCGTTTTCCCGTATCCCGGGAATATAATTTTTGATATAACCCGGATTTTTGCTTGTCTTATTAAAGGGGGGCGCCAAAAGCAAGGAAAGAGCTTCCTCCTCCCTTACCAGATAGCGCCATGCCGACTGCATTGCTGTTTTCGCCCATTCCTTTTTCGCCCCTTTTGATATCACACTCCAGGATTGACTGATGGAATCTATCCTGCACTCATCGTTTTCCTTTGAACCGAGCTTCGAGCCGTCGTCATAAAAGGCCCGAAGATACCACTCCCCATCCCAGGCGTGTTCTTCAATGCTTTGAAGCAGGTTCTCCCGTTTCTTCTCCAGTTCCCGACCGTAGGCCCTATCGCCTTCCTGATAGCATAAAGGAATGAAGTCACCCAGTACGGTATACAAAAACCAGGCCAGCCAAACACTTTCTCCCTTTCCCTTCACTCCTACCTCATTCATACCGTCGTTCCAGTCGCCTCCCCCCATGAGAGGAAGTCCATGTTCCCCGAAACGGGTCCGATCGATGGCTTTTTTGCAATGCTCATAAACACTTTCGGAACGCTCGGAGGTTTCCGGGGTAAACATTAGATCCTGCTGATCCTCCTTAAGCACCGGACCCTTGATGTAAGATACCGGCTCCTTTAAAATTGCGGCATCTCCGGTGCTTCGGATATAGGCGGCGGTGCAATAAGGCAGCCACAGTAAATCATCGGATATTCTCGTTCTCACCCCGATCCCCATCGGAGGATGCCACCAATGCTGGACATCCCCTTCTTCAAACTGCCTGCTGCAGGCAATGAGAATTTGCCTTCGCAGAATACTTGAATCTGCTAAGAGAAGCGAAAGGGCATCCTGAAGCTGATCCCGGTATCCATAAGCTCCTCCGCACTGATAAAAGCCTGTTCTCGCATGAATGCGGCAGGACAACGTCTGATAAATCAGCCAGCCGTTAACCAAGATATCGACCGCCCTGTCCTTCGTCTTTACCTGAACTGTCCCTAATAATTCATCCCAATAGGCTTTCACCCTGTCAAGCTCCTTTTCGGCAACAGCGGCATTCCTGTACTTGTATCTGATTTTGTATATCTCGTTAAGACTGCTACTCTGCCCAAGCCCGAACAGCACCGTCTTGCTTTCCTGCGGCTGTATTATGACGGATACCTGAATTGCTCCGCAGGGATCATAGCATACACCCGTATTGCAGGATAACTTGACTTCTGCTCCCCGCGGTTCCCGGATACTGCCCCTCCGCCCCAGAAACTCCTGTCTGTCGCCGGTATAACCGACGATCGTTTCACTGGAGAACAGGTAGGAATAGCTGTTTTGAAAGTTCATGGTATAAATATTTTTTGCATTTAAACATTCATGCTCATTGTCATAGGAGGTCAGAATATAGGGATTGGTAAGTTCCCCCTGCGTTCCCATAACCCATTCCACATAATAGGTCAGGCTCAGATATTTCACTTTATCCGAACGGTTCGTCAGCTTAAGGTTCCAAAGCTTCAATGACTCATCCAAAGGGGTAAAAACCGTCAGATCCTGATCAACGAGTGCTTCCCCATGAAGGAACCTGCTATATCCAAAACCGTGCCTTACCCGGTAAGTTCCCCGGTCAGACCTCCCGAGGGACATAGGAGTCATTACCTCACCGGTTATTTCATCCAGAATATAGATCGCCTCGGCGGCTCTGTCACTTACAGGGTCATTGGACCAGGGCGTAAGCTTATTTTCCCTGCTGTTGATACTCCAGGTGAAACCCGCACCCGACTCCGATATCTGGAATCCAAAGTTCTTATTTGAAACAACATTAATCCAGGGCGCCGGTGGTCTGTTGTCACCCTCCAGCAGAATTTCATATTCTCTGCCCTCACAAGCAAATGCCCCGAAGCCGTTAAAAAATTCATAATTCTCTGTTTTTTTCTCTTGTGCCGTTGGTGCATCTGCTGTGTCCAAAGCCTCTTCCTCCTAAGACTGGTATTTCTCAAATAACTCATGCGAATTTTCCTTTGCATTGGTAAAATAAATCCCCGTCTTCTCTGAAAATACAACCCGCGCTACCGTATACAGCAAATCAATCTCCGCCGGTTTCATCTCATACGAATGCAGTGTAAAAAAGCTTGGCTTCTCGCTTCCGGAATCATAAATTCGAAGAGAGCTTGTCATATCGTTGATTAATGCGTCCACCTCCTGAAGATAACCATACTTGGAATCAATCAGGATAATCAGGTCCACCATAACACGGTTAGTTCTCAGATATTCGTAAGCCTTTAATACATCCTTCACGATTCTTTCCTCGTCAATAGACCGAACCTTTAATAGCAGAATGGGATTATCGCCTGATACGCCGAATTTCCACAAGAAGCTCTGGTTCATAAAATTCCGCCGTATATTTTCATCCGGCCCCCGGTAAATACCCGCGGAATAGAAGACCGGGCTGATCAAATCCTGAAAAGCATTCAATTGGGTTCTGGAAATCTCCAGATACTTTAATTCCAAATTATTTTGAAGCCTGAATTTCTCAAGAATATCATCAATTCGGTAACTTACATTCAATTCTCCTGCTATTTTTATTGCTTCTTCCTTACTGCCGCACACTCCGGTAATGAAAGAAATGCTGACGGTTTCCCCTGCTCCTATGCAAAATTGTGCCCGCAGGCTCATAATCGGATCATTACAAAAGCCAGAATTATTGGAAAAAGCAATGCTGTTAACCACAGAATCCGGATTCTCCAAAGTATTGTTTCTTCCGATAAATCGTTTTCTGTCATTTTCATATTCTAATTTCTTGCATAGCTTCGTTCTTGTTCTCACCATGTGCATCACGTAAGGATGATCGTCCTCCTTCTTACGCCGTCTTTTTGTAAGGAAGATTTCCTGCTCCTCCAGATACTCACTTTCCAGAAAAAGCTTATTAAACGCAGGATGGCTTAACTCTGCCAGATAGGTATCATCCACCACCTCCAAGCAACTGGTTACTTCCAGCCGCTTATCCTCATTCCCGTGATTGGTAAGTGTAACCTTACGTATCTCTAAATCATGGTCCGCATCCATGCTGACAATCATATTGGATGAAATATCCCCGTCCCTGCGTTTAAATTCCGCCTGGTGCGGGCAAAAAACCACCTGATAATCCTCAGGCTCCGTTCTTGTAGGATGGTAAGCGGCGCTCCAAAGCTTACCCTGCTTCATATCCTTGATATAGATATAATTGCCTGTATTCGCGTAAATATCCGATCGCCAGCGGTAAAGCATCCGGTCCTCATACTTACTGAAGCCGTCGCCATCCGAAGTGATCATCAAAGAATACTTACCGTTTGACAGATAATTTACAACCGGCAAATTCACGCCGGCACTGTTGACATATCGATTACTGTAAATATCTTCTTTAAAAAGGGGTTTTCCAATTATTATTGTATATCCCTGTCTGGCAGTGGAAATCAAATAGGACTGGCGTTTTTCTTCCAGCAGGACTTCTGAGGCCTTTATCATCATCTCCGCATGAAATCTCTCCCGAAGGATGCCCCCATTCAGATAATTATTAATGGCGGCCAGATTCATCCCCTGATGGTGTGCCATATAGGATTTTACAATACAATAAGGTGTTAGTTCCACAGAATTCGGTACGTTAAAATCAATCGACTCATAGAAACCGTAAACGCCGAAGGCACCTAATTCCTTCAGCCGCTTCAAATTTTTCATGCATTCTTCTTCTGCGATATCCAGAGCCAGCATCGTTGCATAGGGAGCAACCACCAGGGAATCCTTACGGACCGGCTGGAGTCTTATCTTTGGAACACCAAAGGCTTTGTACTGGTAATTTGAATTTAAGTCAAAACGATAGTATTGGGATTCCGATATTCCCCAAGGTATCCCTGCCTCCTCTGCATACTTTATTTGCTGAAGCACCGCTGCCCTGGAAGTCTGTTCGTAAACGGAGCCCTCATATTCCTTGAATACCAGGTTCGGCATTAGATATTCAAACATTGTACCGCTCCAGGATACGAAACACGGAAGGCCTCTGACCATGGTCAGAGGCCTTCCCAGCTTATACCAATGCTTTAACGGCACTTGGCCCATGGATATTGCAAGAAGGCTTGTGAGTGCCGATTCCGACGCCATCAGGTCGTAACAGCCGTCATCCAGCGTGTGAGAGGACACATGATATCCGATATGGAACAGCATTCTCTTTTCGTTAAATAAAAAGCGAAAATCAGCATTTGCTAAAATACAGTCTATTTGATTGCAGAGTTCTTTAATCCGATGGATCATACCGTTCGCAAATTGATTATCCTCCGCTGCAATATGGCAAAGCACAGGATAAGAAGAAAATTTCTCTTTCTTCAGTTTTAAGGCCGCAGCCTCATTTACCGTACTGTCAATGAGGTTGATCAAATGTCTGGTCCAGCGGTAATCTGCGGCTGGTCTAAGCTCCCTCTCGTTTAAGCTTTCCCAGACATCCGCAATATCTTCGATCAGTTCCCCTATGCTTTGATACACGGTCTTGAGCCTGTTTCCGCCAAAATCGCCTGTTCTCAGCCGAATTTCCTCATTGCTGTTCTTAAGCGCGACCCTAAGCTCGGACAGAAAATTGTCCGGATAAACCGGTTTGTCAATCTGCTCTAAAAGGCCGTTTTTCAGGACGACCAGATGTCCCAGAAAATTGCCGCTGTCTACGGTTGATATATAGGCAGGATTGAGTACCTCCAGGGATTTAATATGATACCAATTATAGAGATGCCCTTTCCATTTCAGCATTTTCCGAACCGTATCCATCAGGTTTTCCGCGGCTTCAACCGTAGAGCTCAGAGTTTCAAACCCCAAATCCCTGGCTGACAAGATTGCCAGGAACTGAAGTCCGATATTGGTCGGAGATGTTTTATCACTGACTTTTTCAACCGTTGAAATCTGATAATTATCCGGACAGAGCCAGTTGTTTTCCTTCGTGGAAAACTCTTTAAAAAACAGCCATGTTCTGCGCGCGGTATCCAGAAGCAGCTCACTGTCCTGTGCTTTATCTCTCGGATGAAGCTTGTTTTCCGGCTGACTGATCCGGTATGCGATTTCAAAGGCTATACTCCAGTCAGCAATGATGATTGCTGTCAAAATCATTCCTGCGGGGCTCAAATATCCCATAAATAAAATCGTCACAAGCGCAAACGCCGGAAGAAAAGCGCTCCACATGGTAAGAAAATATTCTTTTCTGGTATCGACAATGGAGGCATCCACTGCTTCCGCCGTATTCCAGCGAAGCAGATTTTTTTTGCTGATAAAGAGTCGATATAGGGTTCTGACAATTGCATCGGATGCGATATATGCGCGGTAGGGAGTGATTGTAAACTCCAGGAATGCTCTTTCCAGCATCACGGCAAGTTCCTGTAAGAAGCTTTTATAGACAAAGGCGAGCTTCGGCCGGATCAGCTTCTGAGTGATCACTGCAAGCAGCAGAATCACCAGGGAAAACAGATCATTAAAGAAAACAAAGGGCAACCAAAGATAATATGCTTCTGGCATCCATGCCAGATTCAACAAGATAAACAGAGTCTTACTCAGAGGAACCAGGCTTCTTCTCAGGTTGTCAAAGATTTTCCATTTTGACAATGCGCACAAGTTTCTCCCGTCCAGGGCCTTCTTCATAAACAACCAGGGCAGCAGTTGCCAGTCCCCGCGCAGCCATCGGTGTTCCCTTTTGGTAAAGGATAAAACGCTGTTTGGAAAATTGTCCATAATCTTGGCTGTGCTGGAAAAAGCTGTCCGTGCATAGCAACTCTCAAAAAGGTCATGACTGAGAATCCGGTTTTCCGGTACCTTATTTTGAAGCACCTTGTGAAAGGCTTTTATATCATAGATGCCTTTTCCGGTATAGATTCCTTCGTTGAAAATATCCTGATAGATATCTGATATGACGGTTCCGTAATGGGCAAGGCCTGATTCTCCTCCGAAGATTTTCGTAAACCTACTGCCGTTCTTATCCACGATATGATTTCTTACCGAAGGCTGTATGATAACATAGCCTTCCTCCACCTTTTGATTGGCGAGATCCAGAATCGGTTTATTTAAAGGATGATCAATCAGTCCGACCAGTTTCGCGGCATTGTCACGGATCAGATTGGTATCCGCATCCAATGTAATCACATACCGGAAGGTGGTGAGAAGCTCTTGGTCGCAGTAAACGGAGGAAAAGGTGGTATTCTCCTTTCCTGCCCCATTTAAAAGATTGTTAAACTCTTCCAGCTTTCCTCTCTTACGCTCCCAGCCCATGAAACAGTTCTCCGCTTGATTCCATTTGCGGTAGCGGAAGAACAGGGAAAAGCGCTGGTACTCCGACGGATAGCACTCATTCAGTTCCTTCATACGTGCAGCAAGAGCGCCTTCAATCACCGCGTCCTTCAGCATGAACTGGTCCGAAGAATCCTCAAAATCCAGAAGCAATGCAAAGTAAAGATTCGACTGCCGGTTTGCCAGATAATGTTTTTGAAGACGGTTCATGTATTCCAGACCCTGTTCCTTCGAACAGACGATAACCGGCATGACCACAAAGGTTCTTGCTTCCTCCGGTATTTCCTTCAGATAGTTCAGAGAAGGAATTTTTTTAGCCATGATTCTTCTGGTAAATATAAAATTTGTAATCTCTATGGAAATACCCATCAACAGTGGCATTGCCGCCAGAAGGATCATAACACGCCGGTTGGTATCCTGCAATCCGCCAAGGGTTCGGAAAGCATAGAGCAGACAGGCACTCAGCGCCGGAATAATAAGGAACAGGGTAAGGAAATAAAGGAAGCCTTTTACATTTATTCTTTTCTTAATGCTTTTGGGGATCGGTTTCCCTAATGCCTTTGCTTTCAGAATCGGATACCCCTTCCCCAAAAGATAGGCTCCCACATGATGAGAACAATGCAAGTCCTCTCTTCCCTGAACCGCCAGTCCCAGGCAGTCCTTCGCTATCTTTTCTTCCATCAGCCGATAACGGAGCGATAATTTAACAATGACTCCACGGTACATGCCTCTGGATTCCAAATCCATTTTTTGATAAACGCCGTCCGGGTCCTGTGATAAAATCTGCTCCAGGCAAGAATATTCCTCAAAGAATTTTTCCTCATCCACCTCATTGATATCCCTCAGGCTGACAATTAAAGTCCGGATATTTGTCTCAAGAAATGATTCAATCTTTCCTTCCTTCAGGAATATGCCGGAGGTCTTCACCTGTCTTCCCATGGAAGTAAAATGATATTCCAGATAGCTTTGAATGGAAGCCTCATCAAAGGACATGTTTTTTAGCAGGTATATTACATGGGCATGGAACGAGTAGTTCAGCCCTAAGTTATCCTCTAGTTTGCAAAGCAGTGCTGACAGATCGGCCGGTCTCTGCTTATCTGACAGCTTATCCCGGAGAAATCTTTCCGCTTTCGTTTTCACATTAATCATTTGAAGAATTTCATCCGCGGTTGCAATGATCTCTTCAAGAAGGCAAAAGCCCAGCACTTCCGGAAGAACCCAGATTTCCTTGTCCGTAAGCGGTATCTTCCGCTGATAAGCCTTCAGCATTACGGAAATATTTTCTTCACTCAGGTGTCCGCCGGAAAGAGCCACCATCTTTTTTGCCACAATATAAATACGGGGGAAGTTACGGTATTCCTCTCCTCTCAGGACAGGCAATACGGCATAATTCGTTCCCGAGGTACGTACTTTTTTTATTTCCCGGTACAGCATTTGGAAATTATCAAAGAGCCAGCGCGCTGCCGGAATCAGGGAAATCATATCGGTGGATACGGCAGAAATGCTGTCTCTTATTTTATTCAGTTCCTTATAGGCGGCCTGATTATAATCATTCAGAACAAAGTTATATCCGGTCAGCCTGACCTGATTGTGGCTTTTTGCCAGATCAAGCATCTGCTTTTCCCATTCGCTCGGACCCGGTTTATCTTCTTCCAAGGACCAAATTGAAAAATTTACTTTTTTACCAAAATGGCTAAGCCGGTAATACAGCATTAATAGAACAAAACAGAACAATGAAATTAGTATCAGTAAAATAACCAGTAGAAACGGTGAATTTATATAGAAATTAATTTTTTTCAACAAGATCTGCAATTGAAGCTCCTCCTTATTTAAGAAATCGTTCATGCATGACGGCATCTGTTCACAGATAGTTTGCCTGTTTTTCCATAAAAAATAGCACAATATTTGTTCTTTACTAATTTCCTGCTAGATTTATAAAATTTATGCCAATTCCGTGGTTCTGTTCGCTACGGGGCACGTTAAAGAAATTGCACATGGTGTTCACAGAATATTTTTCTCGGTAGCAGTAAATCACTTCATATACGGCAGTCATGAGGGGCTGTTGCAAAATAGCTCTGGATAATAAAAATGCACAAAAAATTAGCCTGAAAAAACGTTTTACAACGCTTTTTCAGGCTTTTTCTTGGCTATTTAAGAATATATTTGTGCAAGTTGCTATCGCAAATTCGTTTTGCAACACCCTCCTTGAACGAGCCCTAAAAGGGCATAAGATTGCCAGCGCCCTATGAATTTTTCTTTACTTCGGCCATTTTGTTTAATGTCAATTGCATTTGTTTGAATGTCTCTTCACTGATACGGTGCTCCATTTTGCAAGCATCCTGAGATGCGGTTTTTTCATCGACTTGCAGCACTAAAATCAAAAAACGCTTTATGAAAAGATATCTTTGGAATATTATTTGCGCCTTTTCTTCTCCTGAATCAGTCAGCCTTATTACTTTATCATTATCCATAACGATATAATGATTCTCTTTCAAAATTTTCATCGCTCTGCTGATACTGGGCTTTGAATACCCAAATTTTTGGGCAATGTCAATAGAGCGTACAAATCCTTGATTCTTTTGTATTATATAAATTTCCTTCAAATAATTTTCCCCTGATTCATGCAAACCATTTTTCTGCATACGAGTTAACAAGTCTTTAGTGGACAAGACGAATGCTACACATGCAGCTATGACATGTGTAGCAAATTTTTTCTTTTGCCAATATCATATGATAGCCTTTCCCAAAACGAATTACATGAATCTCTTCATTAACAGGCAAAGATCCAAACACTCTGTGGCTACTTCGGAATTCGGAGTTTTCCACCAAGTGTACAATGTCCTGTACCTCTCTTTCGCATAACTGGCTTGCTGATAGTTCAAAAATCTGTAGTATGTTCTTAGAAGCAGATTCGGAATATACAAGAGACCATAAATATTCTATCAGTGCTTTTGGCAAAGCGTCCTTTACTTTTTCAGAAGTTATCAATTTTATTTCCACTGTACTTGTTGTTTTAGGTTTCATTATCGCTGCCTCCGTTTCTTTTATTATTTACATCCTATCACCTCACTTTAAACTCAATTTAAACTGATAAATATTTTTTATAAAATATATTAAAGGGTTATTTTATATTTTTATAAGGAATGTTTACGCTAAAAGTAGTTCCCATGCCAGGCTGACTTTCTGCATAAATAGAACCCTGGTGCATTTCTATGATTCGTTTTACGATAGATAAACCCAGCCCACTACCGCCGGCTTTCCGGCTGCGCGATTTATCAGCCATATAAAACCGTTCAAAAATATGGGTTAGCGTATCAGCTGTCATACCAATTCCATTGTCTGCTATCATAACTTTGACTCCTTTTTCTACATTCGAAACAGACACACAAATTCTTCCGCCCTCCTGTGTGAATTTAATACTATTATGCAGCAGGTTAATCCACACTTGGCTGAGCAGTTCCTCATCTGCTACTACATCAGCAGGTTCGTCCTCAACAACAAGGTCTATGCTTTTAGCAGACCATTGCGGTTCCAGCATAAGTATGACATCTTTAAGCTGTTTATTGAGCAAATATGGTTTTGGCTGGAACGATATAAATTCTGAATCCAAATTGGATAATTTCAGTAAATTGTCACTGAGCTTAGATAGACGTAAGCTCTCAGTCTCAATTATATCAATATAATGTAGGCGCTCGTCTTTACTCAAATTTTCATTTTTCAACAATGTAGCAAAGCCACGTATGGAGGTCAACGGAGACCGAATTTCATGAGATACGTTAGATACAAAATCTTGACGCATCGTTTCCATTCCGCCAAGTTCCTGTGCCATGACATTCACTTTTTCAGCCAAGTCAATCAAATGATGATGATTGTTACACTGAGTCATATCTATGATAACTCCAAAATCGCCTTTGGTTATTTTGTCTAGCGCATCTTGAATTTCGCTATAAAAGTTACGATGAGATTGATCCTTTTTGTTCTTATGATGGCAAATTTGCATTAACAACAACAGCAACGTATAGAAAAGAACTCCAACCATTGAGATTATTAAATATTCTGAAACTTTAATGTGGATTCCTTCAAAACTAAAAAAAGGAGTAATGATATAATAAGCAGACCAAAAGCACACAAGGAGTAAGATTAAAAGTAAAACAAAGCTTAGCGTAACTGTAAATTTACTTTTCTTCATATCGTTACCGTGAGCCTGTATCCAAGGCCTCGTATCGTGGTGATTTTAAAACCGTATATTTTCTCTGGAAATCTCTCTCGAATACGCCCAATATGAACATCCAGCGTCCGTTCGTTTCCATCAAAATCAAATCCCCAAATATCTTCTATCAATTGATCTCTTGAAAAGGTTTTTCCGGGATAGCCTGCCAGCATGAATAGCAGCTCAAACTCTTTAAGAGGCAATGTGATATTTTCTGTTTTAGTCTGAACTGTAAATAAATTCTTATCCATGACGATGTAGCCAAGCTGAATAATCTTTGACGTTGCAATGTGGTAACGTTTGAGCAGTGCTTTTACACGTACTACTAACTCAGCCGGTTCAAAGGGTTTCGTCAAGTAATCATCTGTTCCAAGTTCAAATCCCTTGACTTTTTGACTGGTTTCTCCTTTTGCTGTCAGCATTAGGATCGGTAAATCGCCATATCTGCGAATTTCTTGACACAATTTCCAGCCATCCATATTTGGCATCATTATGTCTAATATCAACAAGTCTAATTTTTCATTTTCAAACTTTGAAAGGGCATCTAATCCATCTACGGCTTCCAATATATCAAACCCTTCATTTTTAAGTAACACATGGATTAGCTCACGAATATTGGAATCGTCGTCCGCAACCATAATTCTGCTCATATATCTTTCCCTTCTTCCTCTTTTTACTAATCTAAAGCTTATCAGTATATTATTATAAAGCGCAATTGTAAACTGAATTTAAATCATAATTCAAGTTTGATTTGATCAATGTATTTCTTTTTTCTCTGCTGTTAAATATTCTTCAAGTGGGTACTCTCCATGAGCCGTAGGACAGTCCACCAATAAGCCAGACTGCCCTCTTGACTCAGAAATAAATGCAACTTTTTACCAGATATAGGGGATTAACCGCCATGTATGTTTTTCGTAATCCTGATATTGTAAACCAAAGCTTTTTTCTAGGGTGGTTTCTTCCGTTTTGATTCGATAGCCATATACAGCAGCTATAATCAGCAAGGTTACAGCAACACCCCAGGGTGACCTAAACGACAGTGCAATTCCGATCAGCGATAAAATACTGCCGGTATATGCCGGATGGCGCAGAAGCCGATACGGCCCTATCTGTACAATTTTCTGCTCGGAGCCTACCTGTACCGCTAAAGTAAAGAACTTTCCCAATGTCCAAACGGAAAATACCCGCAGGATAACGCCCAGAATGGTCAATATGACTCCAATCCAAAACACAAACGTTGGCATAATCAGCGGAAACGAATGAATACAAATGGGGTTCATAAGAATTGCCAGCCAATAACCAAACATAATGATCAGCATGGAGCCCCTGTCACTTTTTGTCTTTTTCCCAGAGTTTTTATGGCTGTTCCAGCTTGTGAAAATCAGAATTAAAAATTCCGAAGTAATGACAAGGAGAAATACAATTTGAAAAACATTTTTCAGTACGGCACCCTGAAAATATGTATCACCGAAAATATACAAAATAAAATCCTTCTTTCACTTTGAATTTCTTTTTTTCAGTTTATTATTGATATTCGCGGCATCCGATTTAAGCGCGAGACGGTAATACAAATGGAGCAGCAAAAACAGGATTACAAACACCAGAGAAAACAGAAAAAAGTGACCGATCGTAAAGCGAAACCAATTTCCGAAGTAAGAAAAGGCCAGAAAACAAAGATACATCAGGGTAAACACGGAAATAAAATAAATTGCTTGAGATTTGAACTGAAACTTTGCCATAACATAATCAATGATTTCTATCACAACGATAAATCCAAGCAATTCCAGTGAAAAAATATAATTCCCCTGCATATTCCCCTGCATCATATTAAAAAGTGCAGTGAATACAAACGAGGCTGTAAAAGCTGCCGCTGCCCGGGATAGATAGACATTCCACATTTTATTCATTTGAGCTCCCCCCAATCCATCATTTTTTCTTTCAGGTTTTCGATATAATGCCTTGCAACAATCAGTTTTTCTCCGTTTGTCAGCACTGCTTCAAGTCTATGATTCCATAACGGTGCGACGGATTCCAGATAAACAGTATTTAAAATGCAGCTTTTACTGATTCGTACGAATGCCGAATCAATCAGTTTGCTTTCAAGCTCAGACAGATTTTCCGAGTATCCGTACACCTTTTCTTTGGAGTACAAAAAAGTCTTTCCATCAACAGAATCGATAAAATAGATTTCTTCTGCCGGCACGAAACACAAGCCTGTTTCTGTCTTGGCTTGAAAGATAAATGTGTATTGTTTAATATACCGAATGAGCCGTTCCAGTCTTACATCAATTTTCGAGCAATTTACTGTAATTTCCGCCTCGGAAAATTCAGAGCCTTTATGTATCGCTAATTTCAAAGATATACCTTCTTCCATGTTAGGCCTATGAGAAGATTATATTCTGCCAATTTCCATAAAGCAACGGAAATTCCGTAAGATACCCTGTCGAGGGAATAAAATACAGAATGTTCTGATAACACAATTGCAATTGTGTTTAATAAAAAAACAAAGCATATTCGATGAGAAATCTAAAAAATGAATTACCGCATCACCATTTTCGAAGTCATCAATATGCTCTGTACTTATTTAATTGAAAAAACTGCTTGCCCAGTTTGTTAAAATAGTGCTCAAAAAATTCCTGCGGTTTATAAAAAGTCACATTTTCTGTCCGAGCTTTAATACAATCTCTGAAAAATGTTCTATGCTTTCATCTGAAAGGTCACACAATGAAAAAATGGCATCATGCCGGGAATTTTCTGCCGACACATGAAGCTGTTCAAAGAAAAAAGTGCATAAGAGCAAATAATTGGTATAAAGCTTGTTTGCCATACGCGCACCTTCATCGGTAAAATGTACGGAACCGTAACACTCCTTTTCTATTATACCGTCTTCGGTAAGAAAATTAAGCATTTTGGAAACGCTTGGCCGTTTTACTTGGAGCGAAGCCGCAATATCTTTGCATCGAACTTCTCTGCCATCGAAACCCAATTCGTAAATTGCAAACAAATATCGTTTTTTGGAAGAGGACAACATCTCTATCCCTCCGTACTCTGTATTGCAGAAAAAGCAGTTTCCTTATAGCTGCACATCAGTTCATCCCAATGCTTTAGCGCGCAGCTTGCGATCAGAGGATCATACATCTTACCAATATTCCTTTTAATTTCCTTACAGCATACCTCGTCGCTCAATGGTGCGCGGTAGGCTCTCCGGCTTTTCATCGCATCGATGGAATCGCAAACAGCCAGAATTCTTGACCCAAAAGGAATTGCATGGTCTTTCAGCCCGTCCGGGTAACCGAAACCGTCCCAGCGCTCATGATGATGCAGTACAATACTGGATATTTCCTTTAGATTCTCTGATTTGCCTAAGATATCCGCACCAATCTGGGGATGCTTTTTGATTTGCTCCCACTCTTCCGGCAAAAGTTTTTCCGACTTATTTAAAATGGCGTCAGGAATCCCAATTTTCCCGATGTCATGTACATGAGCTGCCATATGAAAAATTTCAGCCTCATTTGCTTCCACTTCCAACCAAAAGCAAAACAACTGTGTCAAATCCCCTACTCTGACAGAATGGTTCGCCGTATAGATATCCCTTGCGCTTAACGCGGCAAAGATACTGTCTATGATATCGTGATATAATATTTTTTTATCCAAACAATTTATCTCCTATCCGAACTGGGGATTTCGTCGAGCTAACTTTTTAACGAAAAGCGCAGGTTTACTCAACCCACGCTTTCCAATATTAAACCTTGTTAACTTTCTTTTTCACTTCTTCGGAGCAGTGTTCACAGTGCCCATTACAGCCTGAACAGCCGACACACTTGCCAGCTTTATGCGCCTTAATTGTGTACCAGGCTGCCGCCGCCATTGCAGCAAATACGATTGTTCCTATAATGATTGTTGCCATAAAAATTTCTCCTTTAGGCTCCTATACGGGCTTCCTTTAAGGTATGCTCGTTTTTCGGTTTGTAGCTGCGGAACAAGAGATAGAGCATACCGATTAAAACGAATACTGCAAGCGCGGTCCCCAGACCAAACGCCTGACCAAACACGAGCACACTTCCAATTTGGTTAATCATGAATGCCATAGCATACGCTAATCCTGTTTGATAGCCTATGGTGATAAACGTCCACTTCCAGCCGCCCATTTCACGCTTAATCGCGCCGATTGCCGCAAAGCAGGGAGCGCAAAGTAAATTAAACACCATAAACGACATTGCGCCAACGGTCGTAAACATAGTAGCGATGTTACCCAGCAGCGCAGGATCGTCCTCCGCCGCATCGCTCAAGCCAAACAGAACGCCGAAAGTACCGACTACGTTTTCTTTTGCGACCAATCCGGATACTGTGGCAACAGCGGCTTTCCAGTTGCCGAAGCCAAGGGGAATAAAGAGCGGCGCAATCACACGTCCGATTGCCGCGAGTATGCTCTGGTCTTCCTCCACCATTTGCATATTCCATCCGAAGTTGGAAAGGAACCAAATCACACCGCACGCGACAAAAATCACGGTACCTGCTTTGATAATAAACGCCTTGCCGCGTTCCCACATGTGAATCAAAACACCCTTTGCGCCGGGAATATGGTATTGGGGCAGTTCCATAACGAACGGAGCGGGGTCACCCGCAAACAATCTTGTTTTCTTTAGAATGATACCCGAAACAATAACCATGATGATGCCCAAAAAATACATCGCCGGAGCAATCCAGACAAACGTCGGGAACATAGCTCCTCCAATCAGGGCGATAATCGGGAGCTTCGCTCCGCAGGGTATAAATGTGGTTACCATAATCGTCATTTTGCGGTCTTTCTCATTTTCTATGGTGCGGGATGCCATAATACCGGGCACGCCGCAGCCGGAAGAAATGAGAAGCGGAATGAAGCTTTTACCGGAAAGGCCGAATTTACGGAAAATTCTGTCCATGATAAACGCAACACGCGCCATGTAACCGCAGTCCTCCAAAATAGAAAGGAAGAAAAACAGGATAAACATCTGCGGAACAAATCCGAGCACGGCCCCCACACCGCCGATGATACCATCCACAACCAAACCGTTCAGCCAGTCCGCCGCACCAACCGCAGTGAGCCAGTCGCCGACAGCAGGCTGAATGATGCCGCCGAACAGGGTATCGTTTGTCCAGTCGGTTACAATGGTACCAAGCCACGAAACAGATACATAATAAACAACAAACATAACCATGGCAAAAATCGGAATTGCCAGCCAGCGATTTGTAACAATGCGGTCAATTTTATCCGAAACCGTCATTCCCGGGTTCTTTTTATGTACGCATTTGGAAACCAGTTTCCCGATATAATTGTAGCGTTCATTGGTAATAATACTTTCGGAATCATCGTCTAATTTCTCTTCGCAGCCGACGATTTCTGTTTCTATTTGATCCTGAACCGTCTTGCTGAACTGAAGCTGTTCCGCTACCTTTTGGTCTCGCTCAAAAACCTTGACCGCAAACCAGCGCGAATACTGGGATGAGGGAATCTTATTTTTACTTAATTCCCCAATTTGCGCAACAGCTTTTTCAACCGGCTCGCTGAAAGAGTGTTGCGGAATTGTGACCGCTTTTGTATTTGCCATTGCAATTGCTTTTTCCGCAACTTCTTTGGAACCAGTTCCTTTTACCGCAGAGGTTTCAATCACTCCGCAGCCCAAAGCCGCGCTTAATTTCTGTGTATCAATGACATCCCCTTTTTTCTTGACAACGTCAATCATATTCAGTGCAATAATGACAGGGATGCCAATCTCAACAAGCTGTGTGGTTAAATATAAATTTCTTTCTATATTAGAAGCGTCAACCAGATTAATAATTACATCCGGGTGTTCATTTATGATGAAATTTCTGGTAACGACTTCCTCCAGCGTATAGGGAGAAAGAGAATAAATACCTGGCAGATCAACAATGGTCACCTCTTTGTGACCTTTCAGTTTTCCTTCTTTTTTTTCTACGGTTACGCCTGGCCAGTTGCCCACATACTGCGAACTGCCTGTCAGGTCATTAAACATGGTAGTTTTGCCGCAATTTGGGTTACCGGCAAGCGCTATTTTAATCGACATTGTGCGTACCTCCTTCAATATTAAGTTAGCCACAGCTAACTATTTGGCATAAAAAATGGCCTCGTCAGTTTGACTACGCCACTTCAATGTTTTCCGCATCCATTTTGCGAATGGACAGTTCATAGTTTCGCACTGTGATTTCCACCGGGTCACCTAAAGGAGCAACCTTTCGCACATAAATCTCCACACCCTTTGTAATTCCCATGTCCATGATTCTTCGCTTGATGGCACCTACCCCGTTCAGACCGGTTACTGTCACGGTTTTTCCGCATTTTACATCTTTCAATGTCATACTGTTTTCCCTCCTGTAAGTATCAATTTGTATAAAATAAGGGAACAAAATTGGACCCTTATGCTACCATAATCCGGTTGGCCATGCTTTTGCTGATTGCAATGCGGGTGTCTTTCACATTCACAATCATATTGCCTCCTATTTCGGAAACAACGGTAACATTTCCTCCAACGACAAAACCAAGACTCTCTAAAAAGCGTTTTGTTTCATCTTTGCCATGAATCTCATGAATAATATTTTTTTCGCCGGACTGCGCCATGGTAAGCGGCATTCTGATTCCCCCTCTTTCATAAAATGACCGTTTATAGAAGCTTGTAGTTAGCGTTCTCTAACTACTACATAGTTTATTCCCCACTTTCAAATTTGTCAATAGCTATATTAAAAATAAAGCATATAATTTAAAAAATTTCACCTCGTTGAGTTGAAAAATCGACTTGACAATGCGTAAGCCAAATGATATATTATACGTGGTTAGCTGTTGCTAACCTATGCTGATTACGGCAGCTGCCTAATCGGCTTTATCTTAAGCGACGAGTTAGTTGCAGCTAACTATTAGTGGTAAAAACACCTTTGCTTTACAAAGGAGGATACTTTGTGGAAGATTTTGAAACGCTGTTGGTACGGCACTGTTCCCCGACCCTTGCTGGGATCAAGACAGGAAGTCTGTTTAATTACACATTGGGGCGAAATGACAATTTAGAGATTTATCTGCAAAAATGGAATCATGCATTAAATCCCCGTGGGGTTGCTTTAACTATATTGCAGCAGGATAAAGGTAGGAATTTGGTTTATGTCTATCGTCCGAATAAATTAGCAAATGATTTGGCATGTGCTGATTTAAAAGACTTTCTTTCTTCCATAGGCTACGATTGCAGCGACATGAACTCCTATCTGCGAAATTTGATTGACCGCATCGATCAGTGTGTTTCCTTTCCACATGAAATTGGGCTCTTTTTGGGATATCCCTTGCATGATGTAAAAGGGTTTATTGAGAACGGAGGACAAAACTGCAAATGCTGTGGGTTGTGGAAGGTTTATTGCAGCGAATGTCAGGCACTCAAGCTGTTTGACAAATTTAAAAAATGCACCCGGATTTATTGCCGATGCTTTCAAAGTGGTTCCTCTATTACGCGGCTTACTGTAGCTGCTTAATATAAAAAATGCAGAAAGGTTGTTCTTTCATGAGTAAGCAGCAGTCTATATTGGAGCGGTATGGAAAGAAATACTGACAGATTTCTTTATCAAAACAGAACCAACTGAGCCGTTGCGGAGAGGTGGAAACCGACGTTAAAAATCACTGCAATCAATTTATCAGAATGTGAGGCGATTATTATGAAAAAACAATCGGACATGTCAAAACTGTTTGACTATGCCGGAAAATTTAAGTATTTGAGCATATCTTCATGGATATTATCAGCACTAAGTGCGCTTGTGGCTTTATTGCCGTTTATTTACATTTGGAAAATTATAAAAGAGGTTTTGGCGGTTGCCCCTAACTTTAGTGCGGCACAGAATCTTACACACAATGGCTGGATAGCAGTTCTGTTTGCTGTATTATCTATGATTATCTACATTGGAGCGCTGATGTGTTCCCACATTGCGGCATTCCATGTTCAGGCACAAATTCGTTCCCGTGCCATGCATCACGTTATAACACTCCCATTAGGTTTCATGGATGGTATCGGCAGCGGAAAACTTCGCAAAATTGTCAATGAGTCCAGTGCTGCCACAGAAACCTATCTGGCACACCAATTGCCGGATCAATATGGAGCAATGGCGACGCCGGTCGGACTTCTTGTGTTGCTTTTTGCTTTTGACTGGCGGCTTGGACTTCTCAGTCTAATTCCCGTTATTGTTGCATTTTTTATCATGTCATTCATGACTGGGGCGAGAATGAAGCAAAAGATGAAAGAATATCAGAATTCTTTGGATCAGATGTCGAACGAAGCAGTTGAATATGTCAGGGGTATTCCGGTAGTAAAAACCTTTGGACAGTCTGTATTTTCATTTAAGCGTTTCAAGGCTTCCATTGACAATTACGAAAAATGGGTGATCTCCTATACAAAAGACCTGCGTATACCAATGCTGTTTTACACCACGGCAATTAACGCTGTTTTCGCCGTTTTGATTGCGGCGGCGCTCATGATCACCTCCGGTGGAGTTACAAATGAATTCTTGCTGAATTTGCTGTTCTACATCATTATTACTCCAATCATTACGGTAACGCTGAATAAAATCATGTTTTCAAGCGAGAACAAGATGATCGTGGCAGACGCCATGGAGCGTATCGACAGTGTAATGGAAATGAAACCGTTAGCAGAGCCTTCGGTGGTGAAGAATCCCTCAGACAATTCTGTTATGCTTTCTGATGTTTCCTTCCGCTACAAAGATGCAAAAGAAAACGCTCTGAATCACATTTCGCTGAACATTCGCCCCGGCGAGCATGTTGCATTTGTAGGCCCGTCCGGCGGAGGAAAGACAACACTTGCCAGCCTAATTGCAAGGTTCTGGGATGTAGACAGCGGCGAGATATTGGTAGGCGGTGTGAATGTGCGAAATATTTCCAAAGCAGAACTGATGAACACTGTATCCTTTGTGTTTCAAGACAGCAAGCTTTTGAAAACCTCTATCTTTGAAAATGTCCATATGGCAAAACCAAATGCGACCCGTGAAGAGGTGTTAAAAGCATTGGAAGCTGCGCAGTGCAGCGATATTATTGAAAAATTTCCGAACGGTATTGACACTGTCATCGGCGCGAAGGGCGTTTATCTTTCCGGCGGTGAACAGCAAAGAATTTCGATCGCAAGAGTGATGCTGAAAAATTCTCCTATCCTCATTCTTGATGAAGCAACCGCGTTTGCCGACCCCGACAATGAAGAAAAGGTTCAAGCTGCTTTCTCTACGTTGTCAAAAGGAAAAACAGTTATTATGATTGCACACAGACTTTCGACTGTTACAAATGCAGACCGCATTTTCATTTTAAAAAATGGTGAAATCCAAGAATCCGGAAATCATGCGGAACTGACAGAAAAGGCGGGTTTGTATGCGCATATGTGGCAGGAATACAATCATGCCGCAAAATGGAAGGTAGGTGTTACAAATGAAAATAGCTGATCAATTACAGCATAAATATGCCCTTTCCGAAAAAGGTGCAAAGGATATGGTGAAAGCATTTGGAGCTTGTGTGCTTTACAATATCGCCTTGATGCTGCCGATCACACTACTTTATTATTTGGTTTCCGATTTGATGAATGGTGGTGTAACAAACGGACGAATTACTTTTTATATCGTCGGTACGATCGTTTGCCTTGTGCTAATTTTTGCAGCAACCTATTTGCAATACAACGCGACTTACTTTGCCACTTATATTGAAAGCGGCGTTCGGCGCATCACACTTGCGGAAAAGCTTCGCAAACTACCGCTCTCTTTCTTTGGCAAGAAGGATCTTTCCGATTTGACGAGTACGATTATGGCAGATTGCTCCACACTTGAAACAGCGTCCTCTCACTGGATACCGGAACTGATTGGTTCCATTATTTCAACTGTATTAATTGCAATCAGCCTGTTCTTCTTTGACTGGCGCATGGCTCTTGCAGCTCTTTGGGTACTTCCGGTTTCCTTTTTGATCGTGCTTTTCTCTTCAAAAGTACAGTATTCCCTTGGAACAAAACAAATGGCGTTGAAAATGGCATGTGCAGACGGCATACAGGAATGTCTTGAATCCGTGCGAGATCTAAAAGCCAACAATGCGGAAACAGAATATTTACAAGGACTTGATCAGAAAATCGAAGCCGTTGAAAAGCAAGCCATTATTACAGAACTTGGAACAGCTGTCTTTGTCGTTTCTGCACAGATGGTTTTAAAACTTGGGATTGCAACCGTCGCACTGGTCGGTGGAATCCTTCTTGCAAACGGAACGCTGAATATTCTGACCTTCCTTATGTTTCTACTTGTCGTTTCCCGTCTGTATGACCCGATGCAGATGTCTTTGCAGAATCTGGCAGCGATCATTTCCACAGATGTGCAATGTGAGCGCATGGACGAAATACTGACACATCCGGTACAAAGCGGCACAGATACTCTTACAAACAATGGCTGCGACATTGTATTTGATCATGTAGGTTTCGCATACAACAAAAATGAAAATGTGCTGAATGATGTATCTTTCACTGCAAACCAAGGGGAAGTTACCGCATTAATTGGTCCCTCTGGCGGAGGAAAAACAACGGTTTCCAGATTGGCTTCCCGCTTTTGGGATATTACAAAGGGTAAAATCACCGTTGGCGGAATGGATGTATCCAAAGTTGAACCGGAAACACTGCTTTCACTGTATTCTATTGTTTTTCAAGATGTCACTTTGTTTAATAATTCTATCATGGGAAACATTCGAATTGGGCGGAACAACGCCAGTGATGCAGAGGTATTGCAAGCCGCGAGGCTTGCTCATTGCGATGAATTTGCAGAAAAACTTCCAAATGGATGGAATACACAAATCGGCGAAAATGGTTCTGAGCTTTCCGGCGGTGAACGCCAACGGATTTCCATTGCCCGGGCCTTTCTAAAAAATGCTCCGATTATTCTGCTTGACGAGGCCACCGCCTCTCTTGATGTAGAAAATGAAACCGTGATTCAAGAATCCCTTTCGAGATTAATTCAAAACAAAACAGTCATGATTATTGCACATCGTATGCGTACTGTTGCAGGTGCAGATAAAATTGTTGTTTTGGAAGACGGCAGAGTGGCGGAACAAGGTAATTCCGATGAACTGCTATTAAAAGCTGGGTTATATAAGCATATGGTTGAATTGCAAACAAAATCAAGTGAATGGAAGATTTAATAGAAAAAGTGTACTAATAAAATATCTCGATAGTTTGTCTATCCAGCGGCTCACCGTAGGCGCTTGATATAAATAAAAAACAACATAAAGAAAGGTTGATTTTTATATGAGTAAAATAGCAGTCGTCTATTGGAGCGGTACAGGGAATACCGAAGCAATGGCAAATCTTGTTGCCGTAGGAGCCAAATAAGCAGGAGCAGAGGTAACCGTGTTGGCAGCAGCGGATTTCTCCGCCAGCTTCATTTTACGTGCGAAAAGCCGTTGCCGGAATTTGTTCGGCAGCGTCTTTTTGTAAGGTGTCTTTTCAATGACTTGTATGGGTATTGATATGATCAGCCAGAAAAAGAGCTGGTGGTCAAGGTTATGAAAAGAAAAACAATATGCAAAATGGAAAGGAATGGGTTTTCGCCCATTCCTTTCTATCTTTGCTTCTTTTCAGTTCGTTCTATTTCTTCCAAATACTCCTGAATTGCTTCAAAACTCTTTTCGCTCAGATCATGCTCAATTTTACAGGCATCTGTACGGGCAGTTTCAACATCAACGCCTAAATCAACAAGTAATTTTGTTAACACTTTATGACGGTTATACATGTGCGACGCAATTTCCATGCCTTTGTCTGTCAACGTTATCAGATTATCTTCAGCCATGGTAATGTAGCCATTTTCTCTCAGCCGTTTTACAGCAACAGAAACACTGGGCTTTTTGACATGAAGCTCCTCAGCAATATCAATAGAGCGGACATAACCGTGCTTTTCCTGAAGCATCAGCATCATTTCAAGATAATCCTCTGAAGATTTTCGAATTTCCATACCATATTCCTCTTTTCACGACTGCTTTTTAACACACATTAACACAATAAAATCCGAAATTCAAGTTTTTAGAGTTACGATTTTAAAGTTGAAATAATTTTTGAGATCCTTTTGCTTTTCTAAACTGTATCTGCCAGAGAGACTGCTTGACAGTCGAGAGTATTGAATTTATAATGTAATTGTTTAGAAACACAGCTTTTTAAATCCGCCATTGGAGCGGATTTTTAAAAGTATTTTGGTTAGCTGAATCTAACTTACGAAATGAGAAGAGATTGGTAAAATTTTATGAAAGAAGATGTGTAAAACTATGAGGATCTCTTTTGATCAGCTAAAAAAGCAGGCGAAGAATTCTACTCCCGCATGGGATTCATTGGAACTGTATTTACAGCGTAAATAGGAGAGCCGAAAATGAAAGATCAGACAAATCAAAGATTTTGGAACCGTTTTTCCGGGTTGTACGACATTTTTATGAAAAAAAATAAAAATATTTACAGCGAAATGGCTCATTTGATTCGCACGAGATTAACGAGAAGTATGGATGTTTTGGAACTTGCAACAGGAACAGGATTAATTTCTTTAGCTGTTGCAGACAAAGTCCATTATATTGAAGCAACTGATTTCTCTCCTCAGATGATAGCGGCGGCAAAAAAGAAAAGAGTGCCGAAAAATGTAAACTTTTCAGTACAGGATGCGTGCAAATTATCTTATGAGGATGAGAGCTTCGACTGCGTCATTATCTCAAACGCACTTCACATTATGCCGGATCCGGAACTGGCTCTGAAAAACATCCGCCGTGTTTTGAAAAATGACGGGATTTTAATAGCTCCGACATTTACTCATGCCGAAAACAATAAAGCCGGTATCATAAAAGCTGCCCTGATGGAACGATTCGGATTTAAAGCGTACCACAAATGGACGGAGCGGGAATACTGCGGCTTTCTAATTCAAAATGGATTTACTATAGACCGAAAACAGGTATTGAAATCTGACTTTCCATTAACGTATGTGGAAGCTCATAAGAAACAGGAGGAAAAATAATGAATCGGCAGGAAAAAGTTCACAATGGTTACAAGTGCGGTGCAAAATCTTATGATAGTCTGCTGTCTACAAAAAGATTATGGGCAAAGCTTGCCTGCAAGCTTGTATGGGGATTCCCCGACACAGCCTACGCGGGCAAATTGTTAAACTGGATTCCAGACAATTTCGGCGGAAAGTTGCTGGATATCCCGGTTGGAACAGCACTGTTTACGACGCCCAAATATCAGCACATAAAAAACGCACAGATAACCTGTATGGATTACTCCGAAGATATGATGAATTTAGCGCAGCAGAAGTTTCAGAGTGCAGGGATAAACAATGTCACTTGCTTGCAGATTGCCCTACAGACAAGTCAAATAAAGATAAAAGATTGACTTTTTTAATATTTTATGTCAAAATATTAACTAATAAAGCCATGAAGACTTTACATATCATATCATATAGATAATATTATTTAATTAACTAACCATGAAGGGATGCCGTATGTAACGGCTCTTTTCGTGGTTCTTTTTTACAGAAGAATGGGGGAATATTTTTTCAATACACAATAAGTACTTTATATTAGAAATTTAGAGGGAGAACTTAAAAAATGAAAAAAACAATGACTGTAAATCTCACCGGAACGGCACTATGTATGGCGCTTGGACTCGTTTTGCCAACATTTTTCCACATGTTCGGCGCTGGCACGACATTTTTGCCGATGCATATTCCTGTTCTACTCTGTGGATTTATATTTGGGTGGCCATACGGAGCAATCTGTGGATTTTTTGTGCCGCTCTTATCTTCCGTCATAACCGGTATGCCGCCAATTTTTCCAACAGCGGCAGCTATGATGCTTGAACTTTGTGCCTATGGCGCATTTACCGGAGCCTTTTACCAAAAGCTTCGCTGGAACATCTATCCTGCGCTGATTTGCGCAATGATCGGTGGGCGCATTGTTTCAGGCGTAGCAAACGCTGTATTTATGAATATGGCAAGTAAACCTTATGGATTTGCTGCTTTTATCTCAGGTTCTTTTGTTCAGGCACTTCCTGGAATTTTGATTCAAATAATCTTGATTCCAGTTCTTGTTCTAGCATTGGAAAAAGCGAAAATTATTGTGCGTCAAAAAGCATAAATAGCGATGATTGGAAATTTAGATATGACAAATGAAATCAAATATTTTTTTGATAAATGCGCTGAAACATGGGACAATTGTTGTAGCTACGATCAGGAAAAAATTGCAGCGATCGTAACTCTGGCAGGCATTACCGCAGGCTCACGTATTGTAGATGTCGCCTGTGGAACGGGTGTAATGTTCCCCGAAATGCTTTCCCGCAATCCAGCTATGATTTTGGGTGTTGACCTATCTGATGAAATGATTGCCAAAGCACACAGCAAGTTCACCGATTCACGTTTGCAGTTACTCGCATCAGATTTATTTGACGTACATGAAACAGGTTTTGACACAGCAATAATATTTAGTGCCTATCCCCACTTTTCCGATAAATCCAAACTTTCCGAACACATATCTAAGTTGTTAAAAGTTGGCGGGAGAGTCATGATTGCTCATTGTGAGAGCAGGAATTCCATCAACTACTGTCATACTGGTAGAATGGTAAGTAAAATTTCATGGCCTTTGCGATCTGCAAAAGAAGAAGCTGCCGAATTTTCCAACTATTTTAATATTGATATACTTGCAGATACTTCTGAGATTTATTTATTTTCAGGAATAAAAAGATAGAAGTCAAAACGGAGGAACCAAAATGCATGAATTGCCTGTGGTTCTTGATATTGTGCGCGTGATGGACGAGGAAGCCAAAAAGCGTGGAATTGAGAATGTTACACAGATTAATCTTGTAATCGGCGAGCTTTCCTCAATCATCGGTGAATCGGTACAGATGTATTTTGAAGTTGTTGCTGAAAACAGTGTTTGTGCGGGCGCAAAACTCACATTTGAGCACAAACCTGCAATGCTCAAATGTAAGCAATGCAGTAAAGAATTCCCGCATGAGAAAAGTTTCAACTGCCCTGACTGCGGCGGTGATGCGGTTCTTGTAAAAGGTACTGGGTGTGAATTTTATATTAGGTCTTTTGACGGCCAGTAAACAGATGGTCTATACTGGTCCGCAAGGGCAAATCAATCAAAGTTTGAAAGGTGAAGTTAAATGGAAATAATTATAATGAAAGAACTGCTGGAGGGCAATGAGAAACTCGCAGAAGAAAATCGAAAATATTTTGCTGAAAGACATATTCTGGCTGTAAATCTTATGGGCGCTCCCGGCGCTGGTAAAACAACACTCATCTCCGCAATTGCCAAGGAACTGAAGGATATTACCGTGGGCGTTATTGAAGGCGATATTGCTTCATCCATTGACGCTGAAAATCTTGAAAAACAAGGAATTCATTCATCCCAGATCAACACCTGCGGTGAATGCCACTTGGATTCGCGCGTGATCCGAGTTGGTGCTGACCAAATTGATATGAGAGACGCCATCGTTTTTATCGAAAATGTCGGCAACCTCATCTGCCCCGCCGAATTTGATCTTGGCGAATCAGTTCGCCTGCTTGCCGCAAGTATGCCGGAAGGTGACGACAAGCCGTTCAAATATGTTCCAATGTTCAGTTACATCGATGTGGTTGCACTTACAAAGTGTGACCTTAAGGAAGCAGTTGGCTTCAACAGTGAGAATTTTCTCAAGGGTCTTCGTGCCGTTTCTCAGGCACCTGTTTTTGAGACAAGCCTAAAAACAGGTGCACCGGCAGCTGGAATTGCCGCTCTTGCAGATTATCTTAAAAAGAAATACGAAAGCATGAGCAACACCTAACTTGAATCATCTTATAAAATTGAAAACTCCCGCAAAGTTGGCATCACTGGACTGCCAAACTCTTCGGGAGTTTTGTTTTGTGGTATTAATTTTTTCAATATTGAATACGTTTCAAGTGACAATATCAATCCTTTTCCTTTGGTGAAAAAACATAATGAGAAGAGGATACCACCTGCGTACGGATATGAAACACTTTATCAATCGTTCTGGACAGGCAGATATCATTAGAAGTGCCGCAAGCGGTAAGCTCGCCCTGATCCATGACGATTACCTGATCAGCATATTGAAGCGCTAAGCTCAAATCATGCAGGACGGTAATCACTGTTTTGCCTTGCTGCTTAAGACTTTTTATGATGTTCATTAACTCGAATTGGTGATTCATGTCCAAGTAGGTAGTCGGTTCGTCTAATAAAACAATATCGGTATCCTGTGCAATCAACATGGCGATATAAACTTTTTGCCTCTCACCGCCGGAAAGACGTTCCAACGGAATGTCACGGAATTTATCTGTTCCCGTTATCATGAATGCATTCTCAACCGCTTCATAATCTTTCTTAGAGTATTTTCGAGAATAAGTAAGGTAAGGGTATCTGCCATGAAATACCAGCGAACCTGCCGACATATGCGGTACACCACGTGCTTGCGGTAAGAATGATACTTTTTGTGCAAATTCTTTTCGGGCCAGAGAAGAAACATCTGAATCATCCAATATTATTTTACCGGACATCGGTTTTAAGAGCCTGACCATCAGCTTTAAAAGGGTACTCTTACCACAACCGTTAGGGCCTACAATAGCTGTAATTTCATTCTTCTTGAACTCAGCGCTGATGTTTTTTACCTTGACCTCTCCATTGTATCCTCCTGTAAGATGTAATAAATTAAGCATTGATATGTCTCCTTTTTGTGAGTAAAAGCCAGATAAAGAACGGTCCGCCCAAGAAAGACATCACAATGCCCACCGGTAACTCGAATGGTGCAAAGGCCAGACGCGCCAGAAGATCACAGGCGGTAACAAAAATCGCCCCGGCAAGGACGCAGGAAGGAATCACTGTCTTATTGTCTTCGCCGACAAAAACGCGCACTCCATGAGGAACAATTAAACCAACAAATCCCAACAGCCCCGCAAAGCTGACAGCGGCTCCCGCTAAAACAGCTGCAATCATCAGCAACAGGAAGCGATATGCCTTGACATTCATGCCAAGGGAATGAGCGGAATCTTCCCCCAGGGAGAGCACATTCATCTCGCAGCAAAACAGGATTGAAACAATTAATCCGAATATGATATAAACACTGGCAAACTTAAGGCTCTTATCCGATACATAGGACAATCCGCCCATCATAAAACTGCTTGATCCCACCATTACATCAGGAAAAAACTCTTTTATTGTATTGATTCCTGCGGTCAAAATACTGCCGATTGCAACACCGGTAAGTATAATTGTGATTTTGGAAGCATTAATTTTCATTGCAATGATTGATACGGCTAGGGCGGTAATAAAAGCGCCTATAAAAGCTGCCGGCGGCAAAAGCCAAGGTTGGGCAGGAAACAATACCATACAAAGCATGGTGGCGAATCCCGCTCCTGAATTAATACCGATAATATTGGGACTCGCAAGTGCATTGTTAAGTACGGCCTGAATAATCGCTCCGGAAACCGCAAGGGCGCTTCCCGCCAGCATCGCGGCAACTGTTCTGGGTAAACGAACATACATAAAAATACGATAAACTGTGCTGGCTTTATCATTTCCTTTTATAATTTCAAACAGCTGCACAGGAGTGATCGTAACAGTACCAAGAGTAAGGCTAAGTATGGCAACAATGATTAAAACTATTGGAAAGAATACAAACCACGGTATCCTTTTTAAAGAATTCCAATGAAAACGTCGATGATTAGTCCCCATAAAGAAGCTTTGAAAGATACTCATAACTTTCACCCCATCTGGCGTTTGGCTTATAGTGAAATAAATCACGCGGTATTACATAATATTTATTATTTTTAACTGCTTTCAGCCCTGCCCATGCCGGATTTGATTTTAATTGCTGATCAATAAGAGCCAAAGCTTTTTTTTCATTTGACCCCATGGTTACTACAAGAATATAATCCGGGTCGCGCTCAATAATGGCGTCCATACTTAAATTATCAAGCAAGTTTCTGTCATTGTCTGCAATATTCGTCGCTCCCAAATCTTTCAGCATCACTCCGGTCATACTGCTTGAGTTTAATGCTTTATATCCACTCGAATATGCCCGAACAAACAGAACACTTGGAGATTTTTTCCCGTTAGCTCCGGCGATTACAGTGTCAATCTGCTTTTCTATCACTGTCCCATTTTTCTCATATAGATCATTTCTCCCGGTAATTTGCGTGCAAATCTGCAGCATCTTAAGATAATCACCGAATGTGTTGACTTTAAAACAGGCGGCGTTTAATCCTGCTTGCCGCAGCGTTTTACACAGCTTCACGTGTTCCGTGGTGTCAGCCGATAAAATAATAAAGTCCGGCTTTAATGAGATGATTTTTTCCATACTGGGATTTGTATAAAGGCCGAGATTTACGACATCTTTACTGAGGTTCATCTGGTGCCCCGTATAGGCGTCGCTGGTTACGCCGACGAGAGTCCCGCCGGCATTCAGCCATGTTTCCGCAAAGCTTCCCATTAACGCTATCACACGTTTTGCAGATGTTGCTTCAACTTTATTTCCAATCGCATCCGTAAAAGCTGTGCTTTTTACGGATGCATCGCCTGCCTCAGTACTTGATGACACCTGAGAAGGATTCATCTGATTGCAGGATGTAAGTACCCCAATGATAAGCGACAAACATAAAACAGATGCAACAATGTGCTTTCTATGATTTTTTTCAGTTAACATGTAGCAGCCTGTTTTGCATCCTTAATATGGTCAACAAATATTCTTCTAATCTCTTCATTCTCCCCAAGGCCTTCTAAAACACATGACACTTCAAAACCTTCTTTTTCTAATATAGTTCTCCAAGATTTCCCCTGAACTCCTGCCATATCATTTTTAGCATGATCACCTGAAACTATCATGAATGGAGTTAAAATGATCTTGTTGTATTTATTTTTCTTTAGTCGTTTGATGATATCTGTCAGCGCAGGATATGCTTCGACCGTAGCGACATAAATATCATCATAGCCATCATCTTTAAGCATATAGTCAAGAGCTGCATAGGCTGCATTGGTGTAATGTTCTGTTCCATGACCCATGCATACAATAGCCTCGTGTTTAGAAATTTTCGGTAATTTCTTTACAAACGCACCAATCACTCTCCAATAATCTGCTGTAGAGTTAAGCAGCGGTGCGCCAAACTTAATCGAGTTGAAGCCTTTTTTATAGAAATTGACATCTTGAATCATACTGTCATTTTCTATTCCGTTCAGTATATGTGTAGGTTGAACAATAACCTCTTCAACACCATCCATTTTCATCCGTTCCATAGCCTCTGCTACAGTAGATATGTTGATGCCATCTCTGTTCTTTAAGATCTTAATAATTATTTTGCTTGTAAATGCACGATATATCATATACTCTGGATATGCGTTTTTTATATCAAGTTCAATCTGATCAATTGTATTTTTTTTTGTATCACTATGACTTGTACCAAAGCTTACAATAAGAATCGCCTTTTTATTCATAATAGCTGTCTCCTTGTATCAATAAAAGCCCAGCCCAGTATAGCGCTGGACAAGGCTTTGGTTAGGCAGTGTTTTTGCAGCAACGTTATTTTTTATCTTTCAATCAATGAAAAAATATTATTGAGTTTTTTTCTCCCGATTTTCTTTTTTGTTTCTCTCTACAAATCTTCCCATTAAAAAAGCAATTACGCCGACTCCAATGCCTGTTTGTACGCAAAAGAGTAAGCTCTCAATTTCGCCCGGTAATTCTCCGCCAATCCAAGTTTCCATAACAGGTTTAAACCAACGCTGATATTCGGAACCTGTAATCTGAGAAATCACTTGGCTTCCTGCATCATCGGAGCCACCGAATTCAGCGCCCTTCAGTGTGAACAACGGGATAAGAGCGATAAGCGCTGCAATAACCAATAAAATAATCACTTTGTTTTTTGTCTTTGACATCAAGCTTTGCCTCCATTCAGGACTCCGAGATCTGTCAATTCGGATTTTGCATATGTTTCAAGACCCATAATGATGACAACAGTCAGAATACCTTCAATAATTGCCAGCGGAACCTGTGTCGGTGCAAACACGGCAAGGAACTTAAGTGCAGATGCTGCAACACCGCCGTTTGCAGATGGATATGCAAGTGCAAGCTCAATACTGGTTACACAATAGGTGAACAAGTCACCGATGGATGCTGCCAGAAAAATGCCTGCATATCGATTGACTTTCAGCTTCTGGCATAATTTATAAATTCCATATGAAAGGAACGGGCCTGCAATAGCCATAGAAAATGTATTGGCACCAAGCGTGGTAAGTCCACCATGGGCAAGCAGAATCGCCTGGAAAATCAGTACAATGATACCCAGAATGCCGACTGCGCTCGGCCCGAATAAAATTGCACCAAGTCCGGTGCCAGTCATATGTGAACAGCTTCCTGTTACGGACGGAATCTTTAAAGATGAAAGTACGAAAACGAATGCGCCTGCCATAGCAAGAATCGTGATAGATTTACGGTTGTTGGATAACGTCTTTTTAATTGAAAAGTAACCCGCTACCAGGAATGGAACACTGACGACGCCCCACGCAATGCAGTATGCAGGTGGAAGGTAACCTTCCATGATGTGCATTGCACTTACTACCGGAGTTATTCCGAAAGCCAGCGCAAAAGCTGTCGCAGCTGCGACAATTTTCCTTTGTTTTTTGTTCATTTTTTCTCCTTCTTTTGCTTTTAATGTGAACGCCATTAAAAACAAGACAAAAAAATCACCTGCATTTACAAAATGTAAATCAGGTGTGCGGTCCTGTAAACAGGACGCTAGCGAATTTCTTCGCTAAAAACACCCAGTCATCGTTCGTAACTAAATGTAACAACATACCTCATTGGCTGGTATCTGACTTAGTAAGTGAATACTTACCTTCACAGTGGCGTGACCGTATGGGATTTTCACCCATTTCCCTTTGCCCTTAACAAACATTTGCTGGCACCAATGAATATTAAATTATTATATATATAATAACAAACCCCGGGTAAAATGTCAAATAATAACATCTATTCTCCAAGCATTTTCTTAAATTCCTGCATACTTTTCGGATAGGCTTTTGTATCTTCTAACAGATGTTTCTCTACAAGCGATTCATAAACCTCCAGCATAGTTGGCTGTTTTAAATTTGCCTGTTCTAAAATTTCCTTATCTAGAAATATTTCCAGCGGCGTCCCGTCCGCGATAATTTTTCCCTGACAAAATACAATCACTCTTTCAGCCCATCGGTATGCAAAATCAACATCATGGGTGGAAAGCAGCATCGTTTTACGCTCCGAAAAAAGTTTGTCTAAAACTTCTTCCAACATCAGCGCGTTTAAAGGGTCCAGTGCTGCCGTCGGTTCATCAAAAATAATAATTTCCGATTTCATAGCAATGATATCCGCAATGCTGACACGCTTCTTTTCACCGCCGCTTAAGTAGTGAGGAGGACGATTCTTGAGATCTGAGATATTCATATATGAAAGTGCTTCCTCAACCCGCTTCAGTACTTCCTCTTTTGAAAGCTTTAAATTCATCGGCCCGAATCCAACTTCTGCCCTAACGGTGGATGCAATGATTTGATTGTCCGCATCCTGAAATACGATTCCGATATTTTTTCGAAGTTCCTTTAAATTCTTTTTATTGATCACTGTACCCCGGTAAGTAATTTCTCCATGTTCCGGTGTAAGTACGCCGTTCACATTTAAAAAAAAAGTGGATTTTCCGGATCCATTCGGTCCAATGACAGCAATTTTCTCACCCTCATAGATACGAATGCTTACACCGTCCAATGCAGCCTTATCATTTCCGTAAATATAGTACAGATCTTCAACTTGTAATATTGGTTTTTCCATAACCGTCCCTTTCTATCTTGTAAAGCCCCAGAGCAGAATCAAAAAAATCATAAATGCTGCTGCTGCAATAATCTGTATGATCTCTACCTTTTTATCTTCCTCCAAAAACACAAGATCTCCATCATAGCATCTGGACTCCATGGCATCATAATAAGCGTTTGCCTTTTTCAATGAAACAACCAGCATATTGCTTGCAATGTTGCCAAATGTGTAGCAGGAAGTCTTAAAATCACAATAACCCTGGCGAGATTCTGCGGAATTTTTCATTTTAGTATAAACATCCATTAAAATGAAAATGTAACGGTAAATGATATTCATCAGTTCTACAATCAGCTTTGGCACATGTGCTTTTCGAAGCACACAGATAATCTCGGAGGATGGAGTAGACAAGGTCATCATCTGCAGGGCACTGATGGCTGCAAAAACTTTCAAAATCAAAAAAGCCATTTTCTTAAGCTTTTCCTGAGAGGTAAACACATAGCAGAAGCCAAGATACAGGTTATACTGCCCCATCGGCTGCATTGAAAAATCAATGGCAATGGTAAAAGTACCAAGGAGAATAAAAGCAATTGGAATAGCCAGTACTGACAAATATTGATGTGCTAGAAGCCCGCCTTTTACTATAGTCAGATAGGCCATTGCAATTAAAACCGCCGCAGATACATAAGGATTATCCAGTCCAATACAAAGGATCAGTATCAGAACAGAAAAAGATACTTTAAAGGTAGGATTCCAATGCTCGATTTTGGAGGCATAAGCGTAATAATCAATAAAAGATCCTTCGCCATGCTTTCGTCCATTTCCATGATGATGATGACCATCCTCATGGGTATGGTCATCCCGATGCTTCCATTTGAAGAAAAAAGCTGCCATCAGAAATATAGCACATATAATAATAATTTTTTCAATATCACATTTCATTTAAAATTTTACTCCATGTCAGCATTCTGAAAGAATTTAGAACCACACTTTTCGCGTCACAAAATTAAATTGATGCTCTGCATCCTCCCGCAGCATACAAAATAGCGTTGCAGATGGCCGCCGCCACATTACTGCCGCCTTTTCTGCCGCGCGAAATAATCACCGGAATGTCTTTGCGCGAGAGCATCAGTTCTTTCGACTCAATGACGTTTACAAAACCAACCGGTACGCCGATGACCAGCTGCGGCTGAATAACGCCGTCCTCCATCAATTCATAAAGACGGATCAGCGCCGTGGGCGCGTTGCCGATAGCGAAGATAAGAGGTAAATTCAGTTTCGCCGCTTTTTCCATGCTGGCGGTCGCTCTTGTCGTTCCATTTTGCTTGGCTCGCGCGGCAACATCTTCATCGGACATAAAACAGAATACCTCCCCGCCAAACTGTGCAAGTGTCTTTTTATTAATACCCGCCTTTCCCATTTGGGTATCGGTTACAATACACGCGCCGTTTTGAACCGCTTCGATTCCTTTTTGCACCGCATCAGTAGAAAAGTACAGAGTATCCGCATACTCAAAATCCGCAGTGGTATGGATTACCCGTTTAATTACAGATTCATACTGCGGATTGAGTTTCCTGTTTCCCAGTTCCTGCCCGATGAGTTCAAAGCTGCGTTTTTCAATCTCTGCGGGTAAAACATTTTGCAATTCGACTTTCATAACATTCACCTGACCTTTTCCAAGTTAGATTCCATGCTCCAAGATACGGTAAATCAATTCCATATTTAGATTTTTACGAAGTGTATCTGCAAGTAAATCATACTGCTGTTCCTTATACGCCCGAATATCCACTGCAAAAACCTGTTCCTCATTCAGACCTTTTGAGCGAAACAACGAGCGAACCAGTGCTTTTGTTACTCCCTCACAGTCAAAAAGGCCATGAACATAAGTACCGTAAACATTATTTTGGTACGAACCATCGGCCTTTTCCGCATTTTCTTCCCCAAAAGCCGTAATGGAAGTAAGCGTGTTCAAGACCTCCGTTGAGATTGAGCGTCCCATATGAATTTCGTATCCCTCAAACTTCACACCGGAAAGCGGGGCGAAAATTCCGCCGACCGGTCCAAAGCTGCCGCTCACTCTGGTACGCACTTTTTGCGGCTCAAACAGCGTAGTTGACGGCAGCAGGCCCAGCCCTCGTACTGTACCGCCATGCTCCACACAGTCTGGGTCTCTCAGCGTTTCCCCAAGCATTTGAAATCCTCCGCAAATGCCAAGCACAGGTTTTTCAGCTGAAGCATGCTTTAAAACAGCGGCTTCCAGCCCGTTCTGCCGCATCCACAGCAAATCCTCCATTGTATTTTTTGTACCCGGTAAAATAATTAAATCCGGGTTCCCTATTTGTCCTGCTGTTTTTACATACCGCACAGATACCCCGGGAACCGCTTCCAATGGATTAAAATCAGTAAAGTTGGAAATTCTGGGTAAATGAATGACAGCTATGTCGATTAACCCCACCTCTGCTTTGCGGTCAAACCGTTCGGAAAGGCTGTCTTCATCGTCAAGTTCCAAATGTATGTAGGGCACGACGCCAAGGACAGGGGTATCCGTCAGTTTTTCCAGCATGGCGAGTCCCGGATTCAGCAGGGCTTTATCGCCGCGAAATTTGTTGATGACGGTTCCCTTGATCATGGCGCGCTCGTCCTGCTCTAAAAGCGCAAAAGTCCCCACAAGGGATGCGAAAACACCGCCGCGGTCAATATCTCCCACAAGCAGTACCGGCGATTTTGCCATTTTTGCCATTCCCATATTCACAATATCATTTTCTTTTAAATTGATTTCGGCGGGGCTGCCCGCTCCCTCTAAAACAATAACGTCATATTGTTCTTCAAGCGCATGATACGCCTTTAAAATATGTGGAATCATCTCTTTTTTGCGGTTGTAATATTCGGCGGCGCTCATAGTGCCCAGCACCTCACCGTTGACAATCACCTGTGAGCCAACATCGTTCGTGGGTTTTAACAAAATAGGATTCATGAGCACGGAAGGTTCAATTTCCGCCGCCTCCGCCTGCATCACCTGCGCCCGACCCATCTCAAGCCCTTCGCGGGTGATAAAGGAATTCAGTGCCATATTCTGCGATTTAAACGGTGCGGTACGATAGCCATCCTGTTTAAAAATGCGGCATAGACCTGCGGTGAGCAAGCTTTTGCCCGCATTTGACATTGTTCCCTGAACCATAATGGATTTTGCCATGCCCAAATCACCTCTTTCTAATAAAGCAGCAAATCAACAGCCTGTGTACCGTCCAAACTGCCAAGATCGCCTTTTTTCTCAGAACAATACAGTAAAAACGGCTGGGGCTCCCCACGGTGCTTTCCACTTTGTGACAAAACAGAATCGCTGCCATGCTTTCGCCCCTCATTTCTAAACTAATATTTGAAGCGCATCCACTAGAATTTCATTTTCATAATGGCTGCGAACCGCAGCGCGATAATAGGTTGCATCCAGCCCCGCGTAGTTTTGGCAGCTTCGAATCAAAATTCCGTGCGCTAAAAGCTGCTCCCTAAGCTTCTCGCGGCCACTTGCCCGAAAGAAAATATAGTTTGCATGCGAACCGATAACCCGCAATCCCATTTGAGCAAGCTGTTTTGTCAGATAGGCGCGCTCCGTTGAAATCAACGCCGCGGTTTTTTGTAAATACTGGGTTTCTTTCAAAGCCTGTATGCCTGCCGCCTGCGCGGGAATGGATACGCCCCACGGCTGCCCGCAGTCTGTCATTTTTTGGAGCAGTTCTGGATTTGCACTGATCCCATAGCCAAGTCGCAGCCCAGCCATTGCATAAATTTTCGTAAAAGCTTTCAATATAAAAAGCTGAGGATTTTTTGGAATCAGCCCTTTTAAGGTATGTTCCTGCGGATAGTTCAAAAAGTCGTTAAAACATTCGTCCATTACTAATATGATGTTGTTTTCGCGGCATTTTTGATAAATTGCCATAAGCAAATCCGATTTTACCACTTGCCCCGTCGGATTGTTCGGATTACATAAAAACAGTATATCGATTTGAGGCGTTAATGCGTCCAAGATGGAGTCAGTCAATGCAAAATCATCCTGTTCCAATAAAAAATGGCGGTAAATTTTGCAGTGAACCGTTGATAAAGCTTGTTCGTATTCTGCAAAAGTCGGCGCTAAGATGACCGCATTTTCAGGATGAACGGCAAGTACCAAACGAAAAATAACGTCTGCCGCCCCGTTTCCGCAAAGTATCTGCTCCGGCGTTACTCCCTCCCGACCGGCAATTGCACCGCGCAGTTCCCTGCAAAGCGGGTCAGGATAATGCACACATTGATCGATTGCAGCAATCGCGGCCGCTTTTACCGCAGGCGGCAGACCAAGCGGATTAATATTGGCCGAAAAATCCAAAATCGGCTGAGAAACAAAAGTTTGGACGGAATAAATATCTCCGCCATGCACTAAATTCGGCATTGCACATTTCCCTTTCCCTAATTACAGTAGCCAGATTGCCACAGCCTTTATAATGGCACAGCCCGCAAGAGCAAGCACCGCTGTAACATAGAGCAGCCGATTGGCCTGTATGATATCCTCATAGCAAACGGGACGGATATTGTCCCCGAGCGTTTGCTTTTTGTGAAGTTTTCCAAAATAATAAGCGTCGCCCGCCAATTGAATATTCAGCGCACCGGCGCACACTGCTTCGGTATGGGCGCTGTTGGGGCTGGCATGCTTATTGCGGTCACGCTTGTAAATTTCGGCGGCATGCCTCCCGTCCAGATGCAAAAGATATGCGGCGAAAATCATCAGCCAACCTGAAATACGGGCGGGAACATAGTTTGCCGCGTCGTCAAGTTTGGCTGCAAATTTTCCAAAATGAAGATAACGGTCATTTTCATAGCCAATCATAGAATCCATCGTATTGACTGCTTTATAAAAAAATCCAAACGGGGCGCCGCCCACTGCCAGGTAAATCAACGGTGCAACAACACCGTCCGAGGTGTTTTCCGCCACGGTTTCGACCGCCGCTTTGGCAACCTGAAGTTCCGACAGGTTTTGGGTATCCCTGCCCACAATCATTGAAACCATCTTTCGGGCGCCTTCCAGACTTCCTTTTTTCAGTTCTTCATAGACCTTCATGCTTTCGCTTTTCAACGCTTTGGTGGCGAGAATCTGATAGCACATTACCGTTTCCACTGCCAGACGCAGAAGCGGATGAATCCGGCTGCACAAGACAAGAATTGCCACTGGAATCGCGGTTGACGCCGCGGTGACAGCAACCCAAAGCACCACTCCTGCCATAAATTCGCCTTTGGGAGTTTTCAGGAAAAGTTTTCGCAAGCCTTTTTCTAAAATAAAAATCAGTTTGCCAATCAGCCGAACGGGGTGCGGCATCCAGTGCGGGTCACCAAAAATCATATCGAGCGCAAATCCCAAAATTAGTGCAATCAGAGATAATTTCATTCCAATTCCTCATTATTTTTCTCTTTTATCGTGGTAGCGATCCCGCAAAACACACGGTCTACCCTAGTAGCCCGCTGTGCGAGCATACAGCAGATCCTTCCTGTCGTTTCACGCCATTCACGTTCAAATGGTTCCATGGGAACAATTCCGCAGCCAACTTCATCGCATACAATGATCATGTCGCTGTTTTCAGTAATCATTTGCTCTATGATGCTTTGCGGGTCATGCCCCTGTTCCATCAGCCTGCGAAGATACAAATGCAGATGATTCAGCGCAAAGCAGTGGGAAGTTTGGTTCAATTCGCACTGTTCTCCGTCTACGACCTGATTTTTCTGTAAGCCTGTTTCACGAAGCAAATAGTTCAATTTTCCCTGTCCATATCCGCCGATAATCAGCCTCATAGCAATGCTCCATTCTGTTAAAGTATTTTTTGTGCAATAACAACCGCCATGAGCAGAAAAAGCTCACAAAGCTGTAAAAAATAGCCCGCCAAATCTCCGGTAATACCGCCGAACTTCCGGTAGGACATTGCACGGTAATACAAAAACATCAGAGCGCAAACAATGAGCGCAGCCGCTCCAAGCCACGGACTAGCGCAAAGCATCACAGCAGCACAAGTCAAAAGATAGACAATCATCGTAACGCGCACCCGATTTTTAGCCGCAGCATCGGAAAAAGATGCCAGTAATCCGCTGCTTTTCGCACAGCGAAACAAAACAACAGAAAGCCCGCTGAGTGAGCGGGAAAGCACAAAGCCCACCGCCAACACCAAAATTGCAGAACGGGACGGCTTTAATTCCGTCCACAGAGCGAAATCAAGCAAAAGATACAGCACACATCCAATAATTGCAAACGCGCCGGTGTGGGAATCCTTTAAAATTTCCAGCTTTCGCTCGGTGGTTTGGTGGGAAGAAAGCGCGTCCACTGTGTCACAAAAACCATCCAGATGAATCCCGCCGGAAACAGCGACCGGAATCAGAACCGCAACTGCCGCAAAAAGAGTGGAACCAATCGGAATGCGAACAGAACCTGCTGCCCATAAGCCCAAAAGCAAACCGATTATACCTCCGGTCAGAGGAAAAAAGCACATGGTATATTTCATGTTTTCCCGGCTCCATTCCGCTTTGGGCATAGGGATTGCGGAGTACATGGAAAAGGCAATCAGAAATGCCGGCAATAAATTCAAGTGATTTTCCTCCTTTACGGTTTATGGATGATTGGGATAGAGCACACAACCTCAGTTACCTGCTGTGCGTGCCGTGCCAGTGCGCAATTGACGGCTGCGAGCGTATTCAAATAATTCATTGTGCTTTCCTCGTAAGTCCTTCCGTCTGAGACGATCTCATTGGAAACGACAATGACATATTCCGCCTGTTCACACAGATGCCGCACCCCTGCAAGAATGCATTCAGCCGTTTTCTCGTGCGCGCCATTTAGGCAATACAGCTCATTCGCCACAAGATTCGACATACATTCCAGCAAAACCACGGAACCTTTGGGAACGGAAACGGCAGAAAGATTCGTGTAACATTCTACCGTAGTAAACCCTTTTTGACTTCGCATTTTTCTATGGCGCACGATCCGCTTTTCGCACTCTTCATCAGCGGGTATCATGGTGGCAATATAAACGACGTCACCGTTATCCGTTCTGCATAAACAGGCTTGTGTTTCGGCATATTCGGATTTACCGCTTGCCGAACCGCCCGTTACCAGTACCAGCATCCTGTCCACCCCTTTACTCCTGATTTTTCAGTTTTGCGGCTGATATTCTTCAATTTCGATCTGTTCAAAGGTGCTCATGCTATTATAAACGGCACATGCCATATCTAAGATGGGGAGCACTGCCACAGCTCCGGTACCTTCCCCCAGACACATTTCCGCCATGAGAAAAGGCTTTGTTCCGAGTTCCGTCAACAGCATCGCGCCCGCCGGCTCTTTCGAAACATGGGAGGCCATCAGATAGTCTCTTGCCTTCGGGCAAATCCGTGCGGCGGTAAGCGCGGCAACGGACGAAATGAAGCCGTCAATCAAAACTGGAATCCGGTATGCCGCTCCGCCTAAAAACACGCCCGCAAGCCCGGCAATGTCCAGCCCGCCTACCTTTGCAAGTACATCCAGCGCATCCTCCGGATCAGGCTGATTCACTGAAATCGCTTTTTCAATGGCGGCAATCTTTCGCTCCAGTCCTTCGTTGGAAAGTCCGGCGCCCCTGCCCGTAACCATGGAAGCAGTCTCATTCAAAAACACAGAAGCGATTGCGCTGCCAGTGGTGGTATTGCCAATGCCCATTTCTCCGGTTGCCAAAATTTTGTATCCCTGCGCCTTGAGTTCTCCGACCAAATTAATTCCTATTTCCAATGCCTGTACTGCCTGCTGCCGCGTCATTGCGGCGGTTTCGGTCATATCCTGTGTGCCATATGCAACCTTGCGGATGATTAGGCCGTCTCCCGAAACATCACGTGCCACACCGATATCCACGGGGAATACCTGCGCACCGGCAACCTGTGCCATCTTGCAGACACTTGTTTCACATTTTGTTAAATTCTCCGTAACAACGGCTGTCACTTCACTGCCTGTCTGAGTCACGCCCTGTGCAACCACGCCGTTATCTGCACACATGACCACAACGCCGCGTTTTGCAAGGCTGATTTGCGGGTTTGCGGTGATGCCAGCAATTTGAATAACCGCTTTTTCCAAGAGTCCAAGGCTGTTGAGCGGTTTTGCAATACTGTTCCACCGTTTTTGTGCGGCGTCCATCGCCGCTTGATTCAGCGGCGCAATTTTATGGATCGTTTCTTCCAGTGTCATAGATCCTATCATTCCAAACATTTAAATTTCAAACTCATTGCATTTCCGGATAAATCGAACCGCAAACCGCGGATTGGAATAGAAATGAAAATGCGGATAACCCGCAAATATGTTTAAATTACTCCCGCCGTAAATACAATTCCATGTAGTATTACGAACAGGCTTCTGCGCCTGAAAAGCATCGCCGCAATCGGTGCTGTCCCAATAATGGAACTCGTGCGCAGCTATGTTTTCCCCCGCTTTGCACAGCATATTATCCCGCCGGGCGGTAAGGGTAACATATCCAAAGCGCCTGAGGTGATCGGTTTTATAGCAATCCGCGTCAATTACGCCTGCCATGTCATGTACTGTTCCGGTATCGTCCTGCATGCTTTTGTGCAGGTACATGAACCCTCCGCATTCCGCTATGCAGGGCATTCCGCCGTGAATGGCCGCTTTGATACTGCCGCGCATGGAGTAGTTTTCTGAAAGCGCTTCGGCGTACAGCTCCGGATACCCGCCGCCTAAAATCAAGCCATTGATTTTAGGCGGCAGCTGCGCATCATTCAGTGGGCTGAACGGAACAAGCTGCGCGCCCAGCTCTTCCAACAAATCCAGCGAATCCTGATAATAAAAGCAGAAAGCATTATCCATTGCCACGGCAATCTTAGGATGCCCGTTTGGCAGGTTCGGCAAATCAATCGGTTCACAGGAAAGAGGCGGCGCGTCCTGTGCAATTCGGATCAGCCGCCCAAAATCCATTGTATGCTCCAACTGAGCTGCGAGCCGGTTCAGCTTTTCCTTTAGATGCTCCACTTCATTTGCCGTCACCAATCCAAGATGGCGGCTTTGCAGAGAACATTCGGGCAAGGGCGGAAGATAGCCCAGAACGGCAATCCCCAGTTCCTCCTCCAGCGCCTTTTTCAAAGAGGGATACAGCATGGGAGACACGCGGTTCAGAATGACCCCGCAAATGCCGCTGTCCTCACGAAACTGCAAAAAACCTTTGATGAGCGCGGCAAGCGACAGCGACATTCCGCCGCAGTTAACCACCAGCACAACCGGAGTCTTCGTTTCCCTGGCCAGCTCATAACTGCTCGCCTGTGTGGTGGTTCCTCCTACGCCATCGTAATACCCCATCACGCCCTCCAGCACCGCAATATCCGCTTGGACAGCAGTTTTATAAAGCAATGCGCGTACCGTATCAGACTTTAAAAAAAACAAGTCCAAATTTCGTGATTTTATTCCGATGATTTTGGAATGAAACATGGGATCTATATAATCCGGCCCGCATTTAAAGGAAGCGGCCGACAGTCCTCGGTTTACAAGTGCCTGCAAAAGCGCACAGGTCAAAGTTGTTTTCCCCGCTCCACTGTTCGGCGCGGCAAGCATAATGCGCGGAATCGGATAAGTACTCACAGCCCCGCCCCTTGTCCGCTGATGACGAATACCGGGTTTTGCCCCGTCATCATGCTGTAATTACTCACTGCTTTCGCTTTTGATACCGAAATCTGCGCGATGTCTACTCCGGTTAAGCCAAATTTGTGAAAACAGGCCAGAGTTTCTCCCACCGTTTCGAGTGCAATGGCGTTGACCACCACTCGTACTCGGGGATTTTTGGCAAGGAGTGCCGCGAGGATGGCTTCCATATTGCCGCACGACCCGCCGATAAAAGCACGGTCGGGCGGAGGCAGTTCCGCAAGCGCCTGCGGCGCAATTCCACTGACGGCGGTCAGATGATGCAAACCAAACTTTGCTTTGTTCTGCTCTATTAATTTCAGCGCTGCGGCATTCTTTTCAATGGCATATACAAACCCGTTTTGCACCTGCAATGCCGCCTCCACCGCCACGGAACCGGTTCCCGCGCCAATATCGTAAATGATGTGTTGATCTTCAAGCCTTAATTTTGAAAGTGAAACACTGCGAACCTCGCTTTTGGTCATCGGGATAACCGGAGATTCTGAGGAACGAATAAACTCACCGTCCTCCATGCCATGGGTCACACAGGTTTGCATCAGCGGTGCGGGATTCACAACCAGCATTACGCTCAAATCATCAAATTCAGCCTTTACCAGTTCCCCTGCCGTTGCCATTACGATCCGCTCGTCCGCATAGGAAAGCCGTTCCCCCACCGAAACTGAAACCTCACCCAATCCATTTTCGCAAAGCGTCCGACAAATATTGCGCACGCAATGTGTGCCGCCGGTTAGAAAAAAAGTTTTGGCATGCGTCATGACTGCACCGAGCACACCGCATTCCCTGCCGTGCGCGCTGACTAAGTATGCGTCGTCCCATGAGGTGTGCAATTGCGCACAAAAATAGGATACGGAGCTAATGCCGCCAATCGTTTCCACCTCATAGCCGTTCAGCAGGGTATACAGTTTTTTAGCACCACTGTAAAATCCAATATCGCCGGAAAATACTACTGCGGCAGTTTTGTCCTGCGGGTGAGCGGCAATATGGGCGGCAATGTCATCCGGTAAAACCGCAACCAGTTTTTCGCAATTTATATCCTCAAAGCAGTCCAGCATCCGCTGCGCTCCGATGATGCGGTCGCAATTTTGTAACGCATTGAGCGCACCGATGGTCAGTGTATCGCGGTTACCCATGCCGATTCCTATCAGAAACACCTTCGTTTTCAATCCGACACACCTCCCTGCTGGTTTTTTCCATATGATATTGATTGGTGAGAAGTTTTAGTAGTTCCTTGTAACGGTATCCGACTTGTTCCTGCGGTCTGCCGATAACCAACGTTTGTACTCTTGCCAACTTTGCCGCCCGCAGCTTTTCTGAAAATCCGCCCGCTCTGCCGGAATCTTTGGTGACCATTATTTTGATATTCCACTGTTTCATCAGAGCCAAATTCATCTGCCGTGAAAATGGCCCCTGCATCGCTATTAAGTGACTGCCCTCAAAACCCAAATCAAAGCATTTTTGCAGGACCTGTGGAATAGGCAACACCCTTGCGTACAGCCGTTCCCTGTAATTTTCTACCTTTGTAAAAATTCCCAGTTCTTTACTGCCCGTTGTAAGCAGAACAGTACCCTCTGTTTGGCTGAGAAAGTCCGCCGCCGCGTGTGTATCGGAAACCGAAATGCAAGCCTCACTTTCCGAGCTTTCGCGCATCAGACGAAAATATGTGGTATGCGTTTCGTGGCACGCACGCATAATATTTTCAGTCACTTCAACCGCATAGGGGTGTGTCGCGTCAACCACACAGTCAAACCGGTGTTCATTCATAAAATTACACATCTGCGGCTCGTCAAGCCTTCCGGTCAGTACGGTAATGTGATCCGTTTGTGGGAGAAGTTCCCTTCCGTATTCGGTTGCGACACAAACAAATACCTTGACGTTCAGGCCATCCATTTCTTCCGCCAAAAGCCGTCCCTCCGTTGTTCCCGCAAATAGTAATATACTATGCATTGCGCCGTCCCCTTTTCAGCCTTTTTCGTCACGATAACCCCGCGGTGTTACCATTTTACCGCCGATTTCCCGTGTCTGTGAATTGCCGATAAATACCGTTGTAAACATATCGGCCGACACGTCACACAATTGCGAAAGAAACATGACATGCCCTTCTTCACACACTCTGCCAACATTTTTTACGGTACCGCAAACCGTACTTTTGCTGCGGTATTTGAGCACAATATCACATGCTTTATGTAAATAATCCGCGCGCTTCTTACTGGATGGATTATAAAGGCAAATCACAAAATCCGCCTGAGCGGCGCAGTCCAACCGTTTTTCAATCAACTCCCACGGGGTGAGTAAATCACTTAAACTGATAACGGCAAAGTCATGAATCAGCGGAGCGCCCAACACAGCCGCCCCACTGCATGCCGCCGTGACCCCCGCAACAATTTCAATTTCAACGGGCGGATACTGCTGTGCAACCTCATAAAGTAATCCTGCCATACCGTAAACACCGGCATCCCCGCTGCACACAATCGAAACCGTCTGCCCTTTTAATGCTTCTTCTACCGTAAGGCGGCAGCGGTCGGCTTCCTGCTTCATTGGAGTGGAAAGCAGTTTTTTATCGGAATAACGGTCTTTAATTAAATCAATATAACCATCATAGCCTGCAATCACATCGCTGCTTTGCATTGCGTCGAGTGCCCGGCCTGTCATCTGGTCAAATCCGCCGGGGCCGAGACCTACTACGTAAATTTTCATGTTTTCTTATTTCCTCCGATCTGAATCGCAACTGCAACCGTTACCGACGGAAAGACCTGCTTTTTTACAATCAATTTTCCGCTTGTACTGCCGAGCACGGCGGCACGTTCACACACGTTATCCACTCCGGTAATATCCTTTACAAAATCGGAAGATGCAAAATCTCCCTGTATCTGCTCCAGCTCCTGCGCGGAATAGGTACTGAATTGTAATTGATGATGACGGCAGAATTCTAAAATTCCATTTTCCTGCGCTTTAAGGTCAATAGAACACAGCTTCTTTATTGCATGAACCGAAAATTGATTTTGGTCTAGGATTTGCATAACTGCTTGCTCGACGAATTCCGCCGCCGTATTTTTTCTGCATCCAATGCCTATGGTCAAAACCTTTGGAACAAGGTTGAGTGTAACGGAAAATGGTTTTTGTGTGTCATCCAATGAAATACAGATACCGAGTTCTCCGCTTGCACCAAATTGAATGCCCTGCGGGAGCGGTGTTTCCTGCGGAAAGAATTCGCCAAAATCATCTTGAAGAAAAACCGTTTTATCATCTAGAAGAGCGGCTGACACCGCCTTGGCAGCCTGCATGTCACACAGATATAAATTGTTTTCTTCTGCAAAGCAGTCCACCGCAAAACGGTGGTTCAAGTCTGTGGCCGTGGAAACGACAGGAGTTGCTCCGATTCTTTTTGCTAACTCAATCGTCAAAGCATTTGCGCCGCCGATGTGGCCTGAGAGCAGTGACACCGCAAAGTTTGCATGTTCATCCACCGCAACCACCGCCGGATCTTTTGTTTTACTTATTATGTAAGGGGCGATCGCGCGCACCGCTATTCCACACGCACCCACAAAGATGATGCCCTGCACGTTCAAAAAGGCCTGATTTGTCCACTCCGAAAAGCTGGTGCCAATCGTCTGTAATTTCTCCCCTGCATAAGCAGCCGAGGCAAACCCCGTGCACTCATGCTCAAGCTCAGTCATGGAATCCACAATTTTGGAGCAGAGCCGCGCGCCGCGGCGGGTAAAGGCAACCACCCAGAGTTTCATTCTGAAGTTCCCCCCCGAAAGCCATGCGTAAATGCAGGGTCATACAGTTTGGAACGCCCGTACTCATTCGCTAAAAATTTTCCGACTAAAATCAGTGCGGTTTTTGTAATATTGTTATCCTTTGCAAGCTGCGGCAGGGTGTCAACCGTGCCCACAAAGGTTTTTTCATCCGGCCATGTTGCTTTGTAAACGATTGCCGCAGGGGTATCTTTAGCATAGCCGCCCGAAAGCAGCCTTTTCTTGAGGGAATCGAGCAGCCCTGTGCTTAAAAATATCGCCATGGTTGCCCCGTGGGAAGCAAGCAGGGAAAGTTCTTCCTTTTCGGGAACCGGCGTTCTTCCCTCCATGCGTGTAATGATAACGGTTTGAGACACCTGCGGTAAAGTATACTCCGCTTTCAGCGCCGCTGCCGCTCCGCAAAACGCACTAACACCCGGCGTTACATCATAGTCAATGGCATGCTGCGAAAGCAAATCCATCTGCTCTCGGATGGCGCCGTAGATGCTCGGGTCACCCGTATGCAGGCGCACCGTCATTTTTTCTTCTTTCTCCGCCGTGCGCATCACCCGAATCACCTGTTCCAAGGTCATACCGGCGCTGTCATAAATCGCACAATCTTCTTTTGCGTAATCCAGCAATTGCGGATTTACCAATGAACCTGCGTAAATAATAACATCCGCCTGTTCCAGCAGCCGTTCGCCCCGCACTGTGATTAAGTCAACCGCACCGCAGCCCGCTCCAACAAAATGAATCACTCTGCTTCCCCCTTTACCACGATAATGGAAAAGTACCCTGCGTCGTTGTCCGCTTCCTCCAGCGAAGCAAACACCCGTTCTCCCTTCATGCCGCATTTTTGAACCATTTTGGCATTTGGGAGCAGCTTCTTTTCCAGTAAAAGATTTTTTACCTGTTCGATCGCTTTGCCGCTCTTCATCAGCACTTTGGTTGCTTTTCTGTCCAGTTCTTCATCCAGACACCTATAGGACGCAGGAATCACATAAAACGGCTGATCGGCCTTCGTTAAGCTGATGCCCAGTTTTGCCGCCACTGCGCAAAAGGAGGGTACGCCGGCGATCATCTGTGCCTGATAGCCCGCGGTGCACACCAGATCATGAATATACATATAAGTAGAATAAACAGAGGGGTCGCCGAGGGTAAGAAACGCGACATTTTTCCCCTGATTTAAATACACAATGACTTGATCCGCCGCCTGCTGATGGCTTTTTTCCAATCGCTTCCTGTCCCTCGTCATGGGCATGGCAAGTTCGGCAAATTCTTTCTGTGCAATTTCCGGAACCGCCTGTTTTGCAATTTCAAACGCAACACTTCTCGATTTCCCAGTGTCCGGCGCTGCAATTACGTCACAATCCCGAATTGTTTTGATTGCTTTAATTGTGATTAAATCCGGGTCACCCGGCCCAACACCGATACCGTATAAGATTCCTGCCATTTATATCTCCTTTTTGCACTGTGCCAGCAAAAGATCGACATCTTTTGTCTGCCCCAAGGCACCATATTGATTAGAAAACATGATTGCCCCAATTTCCATGCTATCGTGAACGCGAGTTTTAAGATAAAAATCTATTTTACCCATGATAGTCTGCATGGTTTTTTCACGGATTTGCTCCCTGTCTAAAATCGAGATTGCTTCATCGGTGGTAATACAGTTCATGATCTCCGCCACTGTTTGCTTATTTGCTCCGTTCAGCGCGGCATGTGCGGAGAGTATTTCCATGCGCGCGTCCGCAACATGAGAATGGGTATTCATGATACCGCCCGCCAGCTTAACGAATTTTCCGATATGCCCAATGAGAAGCACTCCCGAAAAGTGCAGTTCCACGGCAGAATCCAATGTTTCTCCAACAAAATTACTGCATTTCAACTCATTTTTCAGTCCGATTTTTAAATGTTCCTGCGTAAATGTCTCACCGTAATTTCCGGGTGTCACAATCAGGTAATGAACGCCTGCAGCGGCACGCATTTTCATTTCGACCTTAATGGAATCAATCAGCGCCTGTTCGCTCATCGGTTCAACAATACCGCTTGTCCCCAGCACTGATATTCCTCCTATAATACCCAAACGCGGATTAAAAGTCTTTTGGGCAATTTTTTCGCCTTCGGGAATGAATATTTCAACCGAAATTCCGCCGTGATAGCCACACACTTCACATATCGCGTGCACTTCGGCTTCAATCATCCGGCGCGGTACAGGATTGATGGCTGCTTCTCCGATAGCACAGGCCAAACCGGCTCGGGTTACCCTGCCCACACCGGTTCCTCCCTCTACCTTAATCTGTTCTCCCACTGTTTTTTGCACCTTGGCATAAACAAAAATGCCATTTGTCACATCAGGATCGTCACCGCTGTCCTTTTGGACGGCGCAGGACACCCACCCTTGCTCAAACGCAATATTAATAATATCCAGTTCTAAATTGATACCCTTCGGCGTCGAGATGGTAACAGTTTCTATTCGCTGACCGCACAGCAGCATCTGCACGGCAGCTTTTGCAGCTGCGGCCGCACACGACCCTGTGGTGTAGCCGCAGCGCATCTTTTTTTGATTCTTATAAACAAAGCATTCTAGTTGTCCCACAGTTTTTACCTCTTTATACAAGAAAACGCCACTCGGTAACTCAACGTTACCAAATGGCGTAAAGCTTTAAATTAAAAGAAACATCCTAAGCAAATTCCAGAAATCAGCAGGCGTGCAGATGATTCTTTCCATGTAAGCACACGCACTCCAGTAACCGTAGAGTTGCATGAAAGAATACGGGCAGGTTTTCTGGCTTGTACATCAACGTATAGGTTTGCCTTCCCAAAGACCAAACTTCAGTGGCATATAAAACCATACTCCGTACTTACAGCAACGGCCTTGCGCGGGATTTACACCCGACTTCCCTCTTTTGTCATCTGACAACACCTGTATTTTATACAACGTAAGTTTAAGCGAATTTTTCTGGTTTGTCAAGCTCTAACGCTAAGTTTGGGCAAGAAACAACACCATACAAAGCATGGTGGCGAATTCCCGCCAGCACCGCATACAATTTGTCACTGTTCCAGTTCTGCCTGTTTAATTGCAACCTGGTTGCCTCTGAAAAAAAACTATAAAAATTATGGGTGGATACTGCGCCCATTTCCATTTAAGACCTTGCAAAAGCCCAGTGGTGGTGTTTATGTCTTCCGCGCAATCCTGAATCATTCACGAATGAAAAAGTTTATCCTGTAGTTTTTTTACTTTAAAACGCTTTTGCGCCGTCTCCTCGGCATTAATGCTTAACGTTCCCTCGGCATCGTCCACGTCCAGCACATCGCCTTCACGTGCGCCCTGCGGAAGTTCAGAGGTTTCGATTGCGTAAAATTTCTGTTCTTTGTCCTCACAGATTGCGTAGGTTCCTTCGAAACGGTCAATGATAAGCATTTTCATTATTCTATCCCCTTCTGCATTTTCAGTCTGCCTAACGCTCGGTTGCTATTTTTATATTCTGCCCGTCGCTCATAAAAATGAGCGTTCCGCTGACATCAGTCCGGTAAACCGCCGCTCCGGCGGACAGAAGCCTTTTCAGCACTTCTTTTTTCGGCAGTCCGTTGGAATCGTCCGCAACGGAAATGGCTGCCCATTTGGGTTTTACCGCATTTAGCAATGCTTCCGTAGTAGAAGTGCTGCTGCCGTGGTGCCCGACCTTTAAAACATCGGCGGAAAGATCCGCTCCGCCTGCAATCAGATCGGTCTCCTCTTCCTTTTCGGCGTCGCCCATCAGCAAAAAACGTGTTCTCCCATAGGTTAGTTTCAGAACAATTGAATTATTGTTGGTGCTCTCCCCCGGCTCAATGGGCGCAAGCACCTCTATTTTCATGGTTCCGAGGAAAAAGGAATCCCCGCAGACCGGCAAGGAAGTTGCGATATTTTTCTTTTTCAGCGCTTCCTGCGCGGCAAGATATTCTTCGCTGGGCGGAATAAGATTGACGGGAATGTCGGGGGCAAAATAGTGCCCGATTTCATAGTGCCCGATGAGATAGCCAAGACCGCCGATATGGTCTTTATCAGGGTGCGTGTTCACCACATAGTCCAGTTTTTTCACACCCCTGCGGTCAAGATACTCCGCAATAGGCTCGCCCTGATCCACGGTTCCGCCGTCTACAAGCATATATTTCCCGCCGCACTCGATAAAGATACTGTCGGCCTTGCCGACTTCAAGCACATGGACGGACATCGGGCTGGAGTCCGCCGCGGCAGAAAAATCATTCAGGCCAAAAAAAGAGAAAATACGATGCCACGAAGCGGCAGCTCCAAACGGCAGCAGGGAAACGGCCAATCCAACGGCCAAGAAGACCAGCAGCGCAATTTTTAACGCCTTGCTGTTGTTTTTTTGCTGCTCCATTTGCCCTGCTTCTCTCTGTTTCGAACTTGAGTGGCACGCTGCATCGCAACGCTTGGGCGGACAAGACACGATTGATCCGCTCCGATCAAATCACTGCGCCCTGCGGCCTTTAGTGCGTCAATAACCAAATCTTTGTTTTTCGGATTAAAATATTGCAGAAGCGCCCGCTGCATTGCCTTTTCGCGGTCTGTGCGGGGGATGTAGACTTCCTTCATCGTATAAGGGTCCAATCCGGTATAAAACATACAGGTGGAAATCGTGCCGGGCGTCGGATAAAAATCCTGTACCTGCTCGGGACGAAGATGCTCACGCTTTAAAAATAAAGCGAGCGCAACCGCGTCTTTCATCGTGCTGCCGGGATGGGACGACATAAGATACGGCACAAGGTACTGTTCTTTTCCATCTTCTTTGCAGAATTTGTAATATTTTTTTTCAAATTTTAAAAAAGATTCTATATGCGGTTTGCCCATACAGTCGAGCACTTCCGGTGTACAATGCTCCGGCGCGACCTTTAGCTGCCCGCTGACATGGTACTTAACCAGTTCTTTAAAAAACGCATCATCCTTGTCTTCAATCAAATAATCGAAGCGGATGCCGGAGCGGATAAACACACGTTTTACTTTTGGCAGCGCACGCAGCTTGCGAAGAATACCGAGGTATTCGCTGTGATCCACACGAAGCGACGGGCACGGCTTTGGTGCAAGACATTTTTTACCGCCCGCGCAAAGTCCCAGTTTTTCCTGCTTCTCGCAGGACGAGTTGCGAAAATTGGCGGTCGGCCCGCCGACATCGTGAATATATCCCTTGAAATTCGGATTTTCCGTCAGCTTTTTCGCTTCCCGTAAAATGGAATCTTCACTGCGGGTCGTAACCGAACGGCCCTGATGGAATGCGATCGAGCAGAAATTGCAGGCGCCGAAGCAGCCGCGGTTGTGCGTGATGGAGAACTCCACTTCCTGAATCGCAGGAACGCCCCCCATGCTTTCATAGCACGGATGGTAAGTGCGCATATAAGGCAGATCGTAGACAGCGTCGAATTCTTCCTGCGGCAGGGGCGGCATCGGCGGATTTTGAATCAGCATTCTGTCGCCATGCCGCTGGATTACTCTGCGGCCGCGCACAGCGTCCTGCTCATCCTGCTGTTTGCGGCAGGAAACCGCATACTCTTTTTTGTTCTGGCTGACCTGCTCAAAACTCGGGCAGTCGACCGCTGGAACAGGCCGGTATTCTTTCGTTGGAATCGCGTAGCACGTGCCGCGCACATCGGTGATCGTACTGACCGGTTCACCGGAATAAAGACGGCGGGCAATTTCAATCGTTTGTTTTTCACCCATTCCGTAAGTGAGCAAATCCGCCCCGGAATCCAAAAGAACCGACGGGCGGATTTTATCGTCCCAATAATCATAATGCGCAAAGCGGCGCAGGGAAGCTTCCAGTCCGCCGATAATGACCGGTGAATCCGGATAAATTTCTTTAATCTTTTTTGTATAAACATTTAAAGCACGGTCAGGTCTGAGCCCTGTTTTATTTCCGGGAGAATAGGCGTCTTCCCTGCGGCGGCGGCGTGCAACGGTGTAATGGGCAACCATAGAGTCAATATTCCCCGAACCGACCATAAAGCCGTATTTCGGTTTGCCGAATCGTGTAAAGTCCTTGTTGCTGCGCCAATCCGGCTGTGCCAAAATCGCTACATGATAGTCAAAACTCTCGAGTACACGCGAAATAATCGCCGCGCCGAAGGTGGGATGGTCAACGTAGGCATCGCCGGTTACAACGATAAAATCCGGGGCGTCCCAGCCCAAAGCATCTATTTCTTCTTTTGTGACGGGTAAAAAAGGCATACAATTTATTCTTCACTTTCTTTTTTATCTGCTTGCTGCATGGTCATTTCAAGCCATTGCTGATATGTAATAAGCACCTGACGGGGCTTTGAGCCCTCATGAGGGCCTACAATGCCCATCTGCTCCATCTCATCGACCAGCCGGCCTGCGCGGGCATAGCCTAAGCGCAGACGGCGCTGGAGCAGCGAGGTTGAAGCCTGACCGGCCTCCACAACACATTTGACCGCATCCGGCATCATCGGGTCGGTATCGTTGTTCATAGCGCTGTCGCCGCCGCCGTTTTTTTCGGCTACGGCGTTTTTCTCAATTTCTTCGGCTATATTCTTATCATATCCAGTTTCCTGAGATTTCTTAACAAAATTAACAACGGATTCAATCTCGCTGTCGCTGACAAAGCAACCTTGAATTCTGGTCGGCTTCTGCGAACCGACGGGAGAAAACAGCATATCGCCGCGCCCTAAAAGCTTTTCCGCTCCGCCCATATCCAAAATAGTTCGCGAGTCCACCTGAGAGGATACTGCAAATGCAATGCGGCTTGGGATATTCGCCTTGATAATTCCCGTGATCACGTCGACGGAAGGCCGCTGTGTGGCAATCAGCAGATGCATGCCCGCGGCACGCGCCATCTGCGCCAGACGGCAAATAGAGTCTTCCACCTCGTTCGGCGCTGCCATCATCAGATCCGCCAGCTCATCGATAATAATAACAATCTGCGGTAAATGCGGCATGGGCTGACCGTTCTCATCCTTAAATCCGTTCGTTTCCGCCAATGCGTTGTATCCGCCTAAATCACGGACATTACTCGCCGCAAAGGTTTTATACCGTTTGAGCATTTCTGTCACAGCCCAGCCCAAAGCGCCCGCTGCCTTGCGCGGATCGGTAACAACCGGAACCAAAAGCTGCGGAATGCCGTTGTAAATTCCCAGCTCGACAACCTTCGGATCAATCATCAGAAAGCGCACTTCATCCGGAGTGGATTTGTAAAGGAGGCTGACAATAAACGAGTTGATACACACGGATTTTCCGGAACCGGTAGCACCCGCAATCAGCAGATGGGGCATCTTGCTCAAATCCGCAGTCGCCACCGCGCCCGCAATATCGCGCCCGAGCACAACGGTCAGGCGGCTTTTTGCCGCGCCGAAGCTGTTAGATTCAATCAGCTCACGCATTCTGACAATACTGACTTTTTTATTCGGAACCTCGATTCCGACGGCAGCCTTTCCCGGAATCGGCGCTTCAATACGCACGCCGGAAGCGGCAAGATTCATGGCGATATCGTCGGATAAATTTGTTATCTTACTGATTTTGACCCCCGCGGCAGGCTGCAGCTCATAGCGCGTAACCGCAGGCCCGCGGCTGATATCGACAATTTTTGTCTGTACCCCAAAACTTTTTAATGTCTGAACCAGCATTTGTCCGTTAATCTTCAATTCTTCGGTAACATCCTGCTCGCTCAGCTCTTTTGTGGTTTCCAGCATGGTAACCGGCGGGAAATGGTATGCGCCGTCCTGCACAGGCTCGTCCGCAAACATGGTCATCTGCACGGAAGAAGCGGCCTGCGGCTTTTTCTCTTCCGGCTGCGCCGAATTCTGGCGCGCCGCATAAGCCGCCGCTGCGGCGGAAATCCCCGTTTTATCGGCGGAAACCGGACTCTGGGCAGGGACATTCTCTACTTTTTCCACGACAGGTTCTTTTACTCCGAATACCTTTTCAAGCTGTTCGAGTTTTTTGTTTTGCTGCTTTCCTTTTGCCTGTGCCGAACGCTGTGTCATATCTTCCCGATCAAGCGCAATATCAATATCGGAATTGGCCTGACGCGCGCGCTCAATCGCTCTCTGTTCATGCGCGTTGCTGATATTTGCAGCCATCATATCCGCAGGCTTCGTAACCGCGCGAAAAAGCTGAACAAGGCTGGTACCGGTTAAAATCATAACCGCTACAAAAAGGGCCAGAATAATAACAATTTTCGCTCCAGTTGAACCAAGCGCCGTAACAAACGGGATCCCGATCAGACCACTGAACAAACCCGCGCCGGATCTTTGAATTCCAAGTTCATAAAGATCCTTGAGACGGTCCCAGTATGCGGCAATGGGGATGCTGTCCGTAGCGGAAAAGATATATACCGCACCACAGAACAGTGCGATAATGATAACCATGAAAATCACTTTGCTGCCAAGATGGTTCTTTTGCCGTTCAAAAGCCGTTATAAGGGAAATATAGCAGAGCAAAATCGGCCAGATAATGGCGCAGCTTCCAAACAGTCCAAGAAGGACGTTGTGGCACCACAGCCAAATGTGGTCGCCCGCGATCAGCACAAGGCAAACCATTAAAATGGACATGGCAAACATCACAATCGCGTTAACCTGATTGCGCTGTCTGAAATATTCGGCTTCCCGCTCCGGTTTGGATTTTCTGCCGGCAGCCAAATGCTGTGCTTTCGGCTTGCTACTTGTGCGGGACGTGTCTTTTTTTTTCGTGTTAGTTCTTTGATTTGCCACCTTTATATCACCTTATATTTATATATTCATTCTTATTAAATCAGTCATTTGTTCTTTAAAAGTCTTAATGTATGTTCAAGTAATATGTATTAAAAATGCAGAGCGGCGCCGGTAATACTGTTCACACCGGTATTGTGTTCAATAATGCCAAGAACCAAAACGGTCACGCCCAGTACAAAAGTGTAGACCGCGAAGATATGAAGTTTATCGGTGGTAACCATCCAGCGCAAAAGCTTAATAGCCAGAAAACCGACGACTGCCGCCGCAACAATACCGGCAATCATTGTACCCGCGCCGATTGCCATAGGTTCATTTACCGCATCTTTCAGTTCGAGCGCCGCCGCTGCCAGAATAGACGGAATCCCAATCACAAAAGAATAATCGAGCGCCGTCTCGCGGTTGATACCGCGCACAAGCCCCGCTGAAAGAGTTGAACCGGAACGGGACAAGCCCGGAAATACGGCCGCGACGCACTGGGTCACGCCGACAGTAATTGCATCGCCCGTGTTAAACTGTCTTCTGCCTCCGGAGGAACGTGCGGATATCCGTCCGTGGACAGTGCGGCGAACACCTGTTTGGCGGCTGGACAGAATCCCTAATGTCAGGAGGACACTGGTCATGATTAAGGAACAGCCCTCAATGATGATATCGCTGTCGGCTGCCCACAGGTCGGCATAGTCCTTGATTTTCATGCCGGTGCCGGGAACCGGCAGAAACAGCAGAAACAGCGGCAGCAGACCAATGATCAGCATCATCAGCATACGGCGGTCCGGGTGCATTTTATGCCAATTAAATTTTCCTGTTACAAGGTCCATAATCAAATAGATAAATTCGCAGATCATACGGCCGACAAGCCGGTGGTAAACGATGATCACTGCGGCCAGCGTGCCAAGATGAAGCATTACGTCAAAAAGAAGACCCGGAACCTGAATCCCCATAAAATGTTGTGCGAGCGAAAGATGACCGCTGCTGGAAACCGGCAGAAACTCAGTCGCTCCCTGAATAATGCCTTGAATGATCGCTTGGAATACTGTCATTATGTTTGTTATCCCCCATTATGTAGTTTAAGATGAAGAATGAACAATGAGTCAGGAATTGCTTTTTGAATTTTCATTTTTCATTCTCCATCATTAATTAAGGTCTTTGTTCTTCTGCTTTTTCTGTTTTTGGTTCCGATTTTTTAGCTGAAGATTTTTTGGTTTTTGCATCGGATTTTTTTCGCAGAGCCTTATTTTTGTCAATCATGCCGTAAAGGCAGTCAATCGCATCGGACAGGCTTCCCAGAGAATCAATCAATCCCTCATTGACAGCATCGTTGCCGTCCAGCACGGATCCGACATCCATCACAAGCTCCTGCGTGTTCATGGAAAGCTCCTGGAAACGTTCGGGTGAAATGTGGGAGTTTTTTGTGACAAACTGGGTAATGCGTTCCTGCATGCGCTGAAAATATTCCAGTGTCTGCGGAACACCGAGCAGCATGCCGTTCATACGCACGGGATGAATGGTCATCGTTGCACTCGGAGCGATAAAAGAATGCTTGGCGGCAACTGCAAGCGGTACCCCAATAGAATGCCCCCCGCCCAGCACAAGCGATACGGTCGGCTTTTTCATTCCGGCAACCAGTTCCGCCAAAGCAAGTCCTGCTTCAACATCGCCTCCGACTGTATTCAATATGATTAAAAGCCCATCAATCGTTCGTTCTTCCTCAATGGCGACAAGCTGCGGTATCACGTGCTCATATTTTGTCGTCTTGTTCTGCGAAGGCAGAATATAATGCCCTTCAATTTGGCCAATAATGGTCAGGCAATGAATAAGATGTTTTCCGTTGCCGGTGATTACCGATCCGGTATCAATGATCTGGTCGGTCTGTTTTTCGTTTTTTTCGGCATTTTCATCGCTTTTAACAAGATCTTTCTGATTATCTTTCTGATTCATTTACGATACCTCCTACCGCATTATTGTGCCGTAAGAAGGCAATTCTCATACACTGAAATGTGTAATTTGAAATATCAATTCATATTATATCATTTGTTGTGATATTCATCAAGAAAATAAAGCGGTAAAATATGAATGCTATGATATAATGTAAACGGATAGATTGACAATTTAGCTTTTTTATCGGATAATGGTTATATATTTAACTATTGATCATTTAAGATCGGGAGGAAACTGTATAATGGGCCTGACTTTAGCAGAAAAAATAATAAAAACTCATCTTTTGAGCGGAGAAATGACGGCAGGCAGTGATATCGGTTTGAAAATCGACCAAACACTGACGCAGGACGCCACCGGAACAATGGCATATCTTGAATTCGAGGCCATGGGTGTCCCTCGCGTGAAAACAGAGCGATCTGTCGCTTATATCGACCACAACACCTTGCAGACCGGCTTTGAAAACGCGGATGACCACCGGTTTATTCAATCCGTCGCAAAAAAACATGGAATTTATTTTTCACGGCCGGGAAACGGGATCTGTCATCAGGTACATTTGGAACGGTTCGGAATTCCGGGCAAAACACTGATCGGTTCGGACAGCCACACCCCTACCGGCGGCGGAATCGGCATGCTGGCGATGGGTGCGGGCGGTCTTGACGTTGCGGTTGCTATGGGCGGCGGCGCGTATTATATTACCATGCCGAAAATGCTCCGCATCAATTTAAGCGGAAGGCTTTCCCCATGGGTTTCCGCAAAGGATATCATTTTAGAAGTCCTGCGTATTCTGACCGTAAAAGGCGGCGTCGGAAAAATCGTGGAATACGGCGGGGACGGCGCAGCCACTCTGAGTGTGCCGGAACGCGCGACCATCACCAACATGGGCGCGGAGCTGGGCGCGACCACCTCCATCTTCCCTTCCGACGAAGTAACCCTTGCATTTTTAAATGCGCAGGGCCGTGAAAAGGACTGGGTTGAACTGAAGCCGGACGCGGACGCTCAATATGATGAAACGATCAACATCAATTTGTCCGAATTGACACCGATGGCAGCCTGTCCCCACAGCCCGGACGCGGTGAAGAAAGTGGACGATATCGGAACCATTAAGGTCGATCAGGTGTGCATCGGTTCCTGTACTAATTCCTCTTATCGCGATATGATGCGGGTTGCTTCCATATTAAAAGGAAAAATCGTTCACCCCGATGTGAGCCTTGTGATTGCTCCGGGTTCAAAACAGGTTTATAATATGCTTGCACAGAACGGTGCCTTAGCGGATTTGATCGCCGCCGGAGCGCGAATTTTAGAGTGCGCCTGCGGCCCCTGCATCGGCATGGGACAGTCGCCGAACTCCGCGGGAATTTCATTAAGAACATTTAACCGCAACTTTGAAGGACGTTCCGGCACAGCCGACGGCCAGATCTATCTGGTAAGCCCGGAAACCGCCGCGGCATCCGCGATTACAGGTGTGCTGACCAATCCTCAGACACTGGGTGCAGAAGAGCCCATTGCGCAGCCTGAACAGTTTTTGCTCAACGACAATATGATCGTTGCGCCTGCCGACGAAAAGTCGGCGAAAGACGTAAAAATACTGCGCGGACCAAACATAAAGGAATTTCCGACCACCACGGTGCTGCCTCAGAGTATTGAAGCCAAAGCGCTGTTAAAAGTCGGCGACAATATTACGACCGACCACATTATGCCGGCCGGAGCAAAAATTCTTCCGTACCGGTCCAACATTCCGTATCTGTCGAATTTCTGCTTCGCCGTCTGCGACAAGGAATTTCCTCAACGGTGCAGACAAAACGGGAAAGGCATTATCATCGGCGGTACAAACTACGGCCAGGGTTCCTCCCGCGAACATGCCGCTTTGGTACCGCTGTATCTGGGGATTAAGGCGGTCATTGTGAAAAGCTTTGCGCGCATTCACTGTGCGAATCTGGCAAACGCGGGAATTCTCCCTCTTGTGTTCAAAAACGAGAAGGACTACGATGCCATTGACCAAATGGACGAGCTTGAACTGCCGGATATCCGTACTGCAATTGAAAACGACGGCACAATCACCGTAAAGAACCGGACAAAGGGCGCTGCATTTGAAGTTGAGGCGGTATTGAGTGACCGCCAGCGTAAAATGGTGCTTGCCGGGGGGCTGCTGAACTACACCCGAGAGCAGAACGGATGATTGGCAAATAAATCCTGTAAATTGTACATGAAGACGGAGGATTATGAATGAATAAAATTCAAATGGCAACACCGCTGGTCGAAATGGACGGCGACGAAATGACCAGAATCATTTGGAAAATGATTAAAGATATTTTATTGACCCCCTATATTGACTTAAAAACGGAGTATTATGACTTAGGATTGGAAAATCGAGACGCAACCGGCGACAAAGTCACATTCGACTCCGCCTACGCCACAAAAAAATATGGTGTCGCGGTAAAATGCGCAACCATTACGCCGAATGCAGACAGAGTGCTGGAATACGGCCTGAAGGAAATGTGGAAATCCCCCAACGGTACCATCCGCGCGATTTTGGACGGCACCGTTTTCCGCTCACCCGTTCTCGTGAAGGGGATTGAACCGTTCATTAAGAACTGGAAAAAGCCGATTACCATTGCGCGTCACGCCTACGGCGACATTTACCGCAATGTTGAAATGACTGTTCCGGCCGGTGCAAAAGCCGAGCTCGTCGTCACAAAAAAGGACGGCACAGAAGAACGTGCACTGATTCACGATTTTCAGACGGCGGGCATTATTCAAGGGCAGCACAACATTGACCAAAGCATTAAAAGCTTTGCGAAGTCCTGCTTTAACTATGCTCTGGACTTAAAACAGGATTTGTGGTTCTCTTCAAAGGATACGATTTCAAAAAAATATGACCACCGTTTCAAGGATATTTTCCATGATGTTTACGAATCGGATTACAGGGAAAAATTTGAAAAATCGGGAATCACCTATTTCTACACATTGATTGACGATGCGGTCGCACGTGTAATCCGTTCAGAGGGCGGCTACATTTGGGCCTGCAAAAACTATGACGGCGATGTTATGAGCGATATGGTGGCAACCGCATTCGGCAGCTTAGCCATGATGACAAGCGTACTTGTTTCACCTGACGGCGTGTATGAATATGAAGCGGCACACGGCACCGTTCAGCGCCACTATTACAAGCACCTGAAAGGTGAGAAAACATCTACAAATTCCATTGCAACCCTGTTCGCCTGGACCGGTGCGTTAAAAAAGCGCGGGGAACTCGACAACAATCCTTCGCTTGTGGATTTTGCTGATAAGCTTGAGAAAGCGTCCATTCAAACGGTGGAGAACGGCATCATGACCGGCGACCTTGCCGGCCTTTCCACGCTGCCCAATAAAACGGCGGTCGACACCGAAACCTTTCTAAGGGAAGTTAATAAAAGCTTGATTCGGTTGCTATAAACCGAATACAGTAATACGGAGGTAAAGCGTATGCCTAGACACGAAAATATTTCAATGTCGGTAATCAGAAGATTACCGCGCTATTATCGTTTTTTAACCCATCTGAAGCACAAAGGAGTCACAAGGATCTCTTCCACAGAACTGTCTTTAAAGTTAGGGCTGACCGCTTCGCAGATCCGTCAGGATTTGAACTGCTTTGGAGGATTTGGCCAGCAGGGTTACGGATATATTGTAGACCAGCTCTGCGATGAAATTGGAAATATTCTGGGGCTTTCCAATGATTATAAAGCGATTTTGATCGGTGCCGGAAACTTGGGAAGGGCAATCGCCTCGCATATGTCGTTCGAGGATGAGGGATTCAAACTGATCGGTATTTTTGACAGTTCTTCCAGTAAAACAGGTACGAGAATAAACGGTCAAACTGTCCGCGATACTGTAGAGCTGGAAGACTTTTGCCAGAAAGAGCAGCCTATGATGGCCGTGCTCTGTATTCCCCTCGACGGTGTTCATACGGTTATTGAACGCCTTTACAATCTGGGCGTTCGTAATTTCTGGAATTTCAGTCACTACGATATCGCTATGCGGTACGAAGACACGCTTGTCGAAAACGTCCATTTAAACGACAGCCTGATGACACTCTGCTATCGAATGTCAAATCCAAGCGAAAAATAAGCAATTCCGGGGGAAAGGACGAATGTCCTTTCCCTTTTTTGTTAAGGCTATAGTTAGAATTAATATTCCCCCACTTTTCATTTAAATGGAAATGTGTTACTATTTCATTAATAATAATAAGGAGGTATGCAATATGGACTGGATTGCGTTTGGTATTATCGTCGCTATTATTCTGTTTATTGCTTTATGGATTGCCGGTATGTATAACAATCTCGTATCCTTTTCGGTTAGAGTAGACAACGGATGGGCACAGGTTGACGTACAGCTGAAAAAGCGTTTTGACCTCATTCCAAATCTGGTCGAGACCGTTAAAGGTTATGCATCACATGAAAAAACAACTCTTGAAGAGGTTACAAAGTGGCGTGCTGCCGCAATGAGCTCAAAAACACCGGAAGAGGCAATGGAAAACAACGCCAAACTGTCCCGTGCTATGGTTAATCTCTTTGCCACCGCAGAACAATACCCGGATTTAAAAGCAAATCAGAATTTTTTGGATTTGCAGGGACAATTAAAAGATCTTGAAAGCAAAATTGCTTTTGCACGCCAATTTTACAACGATACCGCAATGAAATACAATGAATATGTTATGCACTTTCCGTCCAATATTATTGCTTCGATTTTTCATTTCGGTCAGAAAAAGTACTTTGAAGTTGCTGAAGCCGACAAGGCCGTTCCACAGGTAAAATTTTAAATATTCGGTTGGAGGAATCATGTACAGATTGATCAAAGCACTTTCAGGCAGAATGACAGCGGCTATTCTTGTCATGCTGATCGTTATATTATCGCTGAGCGGCTGCTCCGACAGCTATAAGCGCGGTGCAAAACAGACCATGGAAAAGCTGGATATCGCCTCTCAGCTCAGCAGCAACGGCGATATGCAGGTTACGGAAACGTGGCGTGTCAATCTGGAGGACCGCGGAAAACCCTACAGCAACCTTTACAAAACATTTCCCGTCGATTTACAGCAGAGCAACGGAATCGAGAATTTGTCCGTGTACGACATGGATAATAAAACCCAGTACACTTTCCGTGACGATATTGATCCGACCAGCGGCTATTACTCTGAGGATACAATCTGTTACATCTACAATACCGCGAAGGATACGGAAGTTGGCTGGTTTATGCCGGCAATTGACAGCGGCGTGCGCAACTTCAAAGTGTCCTATACGGTAAAAAATATCGTCAGTGTTTATGGGGACACCTCCGTTTTGTACAATGCTTTTGTCGGAAAGGCTTTCAGTATGCCCATTACCGAACTTCATGGCACTGTTACTTTCCCGTCCGGTGCAAAAACAGAAAATGTCAAAGCGTGGCTGCATTGCACGGCGCAAAGCAATTTGACGAAGGACTCCCCCAGTCAGATTTCTTTTACCGCAAGTGAAGTCCCACCGGAAACACTGGTGGAAACACGCCTGTGCATGCCTGTTTCCCTGTTTTCGGATTCGGCAAAGATCAGTACGGCCAACGTACTGAGCGACATTGAAAAAGAGGAGCAGAAATGGGCGGCAGACTGGGCCGCGCAGCAGCGCATGAACTATATTGTCGGTATTGCGGACGCCGCGGTCGGCGCGATACTGGTTTTCGCCGGAATACTGCTTTTAATTTGGCTGAAAAAGAAAGCCAAACCGTACAAAGTGGAGGCGCCGGAATACACGCGTGAGATTCCCGATGACAGTTCACCCGGCGGCGCTGCAAATCTGTTCTATTTTTACAGCGGCGGCGTAACGGACAAAATACAAGGAAGGGTGTTCAGCGCGACGCTGATGAGTCTTGCACACAAAGGTTACGTCCGGTTTGACTCCACCGAGCACAAAGACTTTGTGGTAAATGTCACCGGAAATACAAAGCAGATTGCCCTCACCCAGAGTGAACAGGCGTTCTACGATATGATTTCCACTGTCGCTTCTGATTACGGTGACAAATTCACCATGAGGCAATTTGAAAAATACGCAAAAGATCACAACCAGTATATCGACAACAGTATTCAGGATTTTCTCTCTCAGGCAAAAAGGGAAATCTCATCACGGAATTATTATGAACACCGTCCGCGCTTCTTAACGAATAGTGCCGTTTTGGGAATTCTCAGCGTTGCGGCGGCCGTCATTATTCTTGTGTTCACACGCGGCTGGCTGCTGTATATTCCGATCGGCCTGCTTGTTTTCGGTATATTGGCGGTTATTGCCTCAAATACCAAAACGCGGCTCAGCAAAAAAGGTGAATACGATTATGCCGTATGGCAGGGACTCAAAAAATATATGCTTGAGTTTTCACGTATGAACGAATACGGAGTCCCTGAGCTTGCACTTTGGGAGGAATATCTTGTCTACGCATCAATGATGGGCATTTCAAAAAAAGTCTGTGAACAGCTTAAAATGGTCTATCCCCAGTTGAATGATGACGGCTACCTTAACACGAACTTTGGAGGCAGCTATATGTATTTCATGTTCGGCCGGTCAATGGGTATGGGCGGATTCAGTCATATTGGAAACGATTTCGGCTCGTTCCTCGGAACAACCATGAGCAACATCAGCACTTCCGCAACACGGCTTGCACATCCCCCTGTCTCCGGAAGCGGCGGCGGTTTTGGAGGATTCGGCGGCGGTAGTTTTGGCGGCGGCGGCTTCGGAGGAGGCGGCGGCGGCTTTGGCGGTGGCGGTGGCGGCGGCGCCAGGTAATTCTGACAGCAAAAAGAGAACCGTTGGAAATTTCAAAATTTCCGGCGGTTCTCTTTTTTATTGTATCAATCAGCCCTTGTGGCCAGCTTTATATTCTTTTGCCGCACCGACCAAACCCTTGAAAAGCGGATGCGGACGATTTGGGCGGGATTTAAATTCAGGGTGGAACTGGGAACCCATAAACCACGGATGCTCCGGCAGCTCCATCATCTCCACAATGTGGTCGTCCGGTGATTTACCGCAGAATATAACTCCTGCCTTTTCAAACCGGACACGATAATCATTATTCACCTCAAAACGGTGACGATGACGTTCAGAAATGAGCGGCTCATTGCCATAAAGCGCGGCCGCCTTTGTACCCGCCGTCAGCTTGCACGGATACTGGCCAAGGCGCATCGTGCCGCCCAGCTGCACAACATCTTTCTGCTCCGGCATCAGATCAATCACATGATTTTTGCTCTGCGGGTCAAATTCAGCGGAATTCGCATCTTCAAGACCAAGGACGTTGCGGGCATATTCAATAATCGCAAGCTGCATGCCAAGACAGATACCGAGACATGGCATCCGGTTCACCCGGGCGTAATGAATCGCCGTAATCATTCCTTCAATCCCTCTTTGACCAAATCCGCCGGGAACAATCACACCGTCCACACCGGCAAGAATTTCCGCAACATTATCCTGTGAAATCGTCTCGGAATCAATCCATTTTATATTTACCTTCAAGTTATTGCCGATCCCGCCGTGTGTGAGTGCTTCGGCAACACTCAAATAAGCGTCATGCAGTTCAACATACTTACCTACAAGCCCTATGGTAACACTTTCCGTCAGGGACATTGCTGTATTGACCATGGCAATCCAGTCGCTCAAATCGGCTCCCGGCGTGTCCAGCGCAAAGCGCTTACAGACAATGTCGTCCAAACGCTCGTCCTTCAACGCAAGAGGAACCTGATATAAAAGAGGAAGGTCAAGATTCTGTATCACACAGTTTTCATTGACATTGCAGAAAAGTGCAATTTTCTTTTTGATGTCATCGCCAACCGGTCTTTCGGAACGGAGAACAATAATGTCCGGCTGAATGCCGATGGAAAGAAGCTCCTTCACACTGTGCTGAGTGGGTTTTGATTTATGTTCGTGAGAGCAAATCAAGTAAGGAACAAGGGTAACATGAATAAACAGACAATTGTTTCTGCCGACTTCTGTAGCAAACTGGCGGATGGCTTCCAAAAACGGCTGACTTTCAATATCGCCTACCGTGCCGCCCACCTCAATGATCGCTACATCAATATTGTCTTTCCCCTCGTAAATACGGGACTTAATCTCGTTGGTGATATGAGGGATAACCTGAACCGTACCTCCGTCATAATCGCCGTTACGCTCGTTTTGCAGCACATTCCAGTAAATTCTGCCTGAAGTAATATTGCTGTTCTGAGTCAGACTCTCGTCAATAAAACGTTCATAATGGCCAAGATCCAGATCTGTTTCCGCCCCGTCATTTGTAACGAAAACCTCTCCGTGCTGAAACGGGTTCATTGTTCCCGGATCAACATTAAGGTAGGGGTCAAATTTCTGTATGGTAATTCTCAATCCCCTGGCCTTCAGTAAACGTCCCAAAGAAGCCGCCGTAATTCCTTTTCCCAAACCGGAAACAACCCCGCCTGTTACAAAAATATATTTCGCTGACATAGTTACCCTCCATATGCATTCAATATACTGCCGCTGCAAAAACCAAATTAGATTAATTATATCGCCTATTGTATTGGCTTGTCAATGCAATAGGTGATAATAAAGCTTTTATTTGAAAATTTAAAATAATATGACAATAATCGGCCGAGGTTCCTCTATGTCCTGTACAGCATGCATAATGCTATGTTCTCTATTCATTTTTGAGCCGCTCATTTATAAAATTGTTTTCTCCATTATGATAAGTTTATGCTTACGATTGATACTTTTCTATGTCGGCCTTTTTTATAGTGACCGGCGTGGTCGGTTTACTTTTTTCGCCCTGGCTGTTTTCAGAAACAGGCACGGCGGCAATCTTATCGACAATATCCATTCCCTCAATCACCTGCGCAAAAACGGTATGCCCCTTTTCCACGATGCTGTATGCCCCATCCAGATTAGGGTTTCCGCCGTTATCATTATAAAGCTTTTTATACGCATCCGTTACTTTGTCCATATTCAGAAAGTAAGTGCCATACTGCTGGATAAAAGCATCCGGATACTGCTTATATACATCATACGCCTGTTGGTAACTATCCCAGTTAATTGCTGTTGCAGTTCCCTTTTGATTGATAAAGAACTGGCTCCCATTCGTATTCTCACCCGCATTCGCCATGGAAACGGAGCCGCGTATATTGACGAGATTGGCATTGAACTCATCTTCAAACTCCTTATTCCAAATACTTTCACCGCCGGTTCCGTCGCCTTTCGGATCGCCGGACTGAATCATAAAATCATTGATCACGCGGTGAAAGGTCAGCCCGTTGTAGTACCCTTTTTTAATCAAGCCTTTAAAATTTTCAACTGCTTTGGGAGCGGCCTGTGAAAACAGACGGAGCTTTATCACACCCATGCTTGTGGTCAAAACAGCAATTTCTTCACCCTTGGCGGGCTTCTCAAGCTGATAGCCCAGCTTTTTGCCATCGTCCGGTTTTATTCTGCTGTTCCCTGCAGCAGTCTGGGATACAGCGGAACTTGCGGCCGGCGCTGCGGACGGAGAAACTGAGCCTGCGGCGCTGCCGCCGGAACAAGCGGTCAAACTCAGAACCAGGGCAAAAGCTGAAACAATACTAATTATTTTTTTGTTTTGTTGCATTACAAAATAACTCCCTCTCATCATACATAAAATATATTTTATTATATTAAGCGATAATATTCAAGTTAAGTGAGGATAAATTAACAATTTAATAATTATTAAGGATAGTATTACCTATTCATTTTAAGCATATAGATAAGCGAAGACAAAAAGGAGGTAGGAAAATGTTTGATTACTATCCTGAGGGTTGGATCATCGATACACCCGAAAACCGCGCGGCGGTTCAAAACATCTCCGCGCTGAATGACGCCTGCCGGGATGGAAAAATTTTGGAAGGACGCGCGCTGATTTGTGACGGCTCGCATAATTTGCTGGTCGATTTAGGATGCATAAAGGGTGTAATTCCTCACGATGAGGGTGCTTTAGGTATTCGTGAGGGTACGGTACGCGACATTGCCATCATTTCAAGAGTTAACAGGCCGGTATGCTTTACTGTGACAAGTTTTCAAAAAGATGCGGACGGACATTTGACCGCGCTGTTGTCGCGGCGTGCCGCACAGGAAAAGTGTATGACGGAGTATGTCAAAAAACTCACTCCTGGCGATGTAATCAACGCACGGGTTACACATCTGGAAAGCTTCGGCGCTTTTGCCGACATCGGCTGTGGAATTATAGCGCTTCTGCCGATCGACGCCATCTCCGTTTCACGAATTGACCATCCCCGCGAACGGTTTACGGTCGGCATGGACATTCGGGTTCTGATAAAGTCCGTGGAAAACGGACGTATTACCTTGAGCCACAAAGAGCTGCTGGGAACCTGGGCGGAGAATGTAGCTATGTTTAAGTCCGGGGAAACTGTTGCCGGAATTGTACGTTCCGTTGAATCCTATGGAATTTTCGTAGAACTTTCCCCCAACCTCGCAGGACTTGCCGAAGCCAAGGAAGACGTGATTCCGGGGCAGCAGGCAAGCGTTTACATAAAAAGCATTATTTCTTCACGGATGAAAGTAAAGCTCGTGATTATTGACACATTCGATTATTCCTACCGTCCTTCTGCGCCGAAATATTTCTTCAGCGGCAACAGAATCGACCGATTTGTGTATTCTCCCCCGGACAGTGAAAAGGAAATCGTTACAATTTTCGAATCTGAATAAATACACAAGCCCCAGAAGGGCATATTGCCGGCAGGCCTCTCCAGAGGCTCTAAAGACTCGCCAACTGCATTACTTTTACAGGCCGCTGCTAAGGCGGCCTGTTTTTATCTTCCTTAGCAGGTTAAAAAGACGCTCTGTTTCCAGAGCGTCAAACATAAGTTTATCTATTCTTTTAATTTCTCGTGATTACCACTCATAATATCCGGCAAGTGCTTTTGTATTTTTTCATATGGCCAATTCCACCACTGTAGTTGCTGTAAAACCTCAACGGTTTTTGTACAAAACCTTTTTCTAATTTCTTTTGCCGGGACACCACCAACAATCGTATATGGCGGGATATCTTTTGTAACAACAGCTCTTGTCCCGATAATCGCACCATTTCCAATATGCACTCCCTGCATGATTACAGCTTCATAACCGATCCATACGTCATTACCGATTACTATGTCTCCTTTGTTATCCCATGCCTCCGTAACATCCTTCCAGTCTAGCCCCCATTCGCTGGCAAAGATAGGAAATGGATAGGTTGAGAGGGATTTTTGAGCATGGTTCGCACTCGTGAAAATGAACTTGGCACCGCAAGCAATCGAACAGAACTTGCCAATCACCAATTTTTCATTATTCACAGGATAGTGGTAAAGCACATTGTTCTTTTGAAATTGAGCCGGGTCGTTGACATAATCATTATAAAAGGTATAATCCCCGACAATGATATTAGGGTCATTAATTATATTTTTCAGATATACGGATTCATGATCATTTCGTGGATATATTTTATTCGCCGGAAAAGTCATAATAATTCTCCTCATTATAAAATCATTTTTTGCTGACTATTCCGGAATTTACAATGCACATTTTCATAATACCACCGCCTAATTATCAAATATCATATTCATTATAATCCCCGATAATATAATAGTAAAGTTTGAATTCCAATTCCGGTTTCGCACAAAACCACAAGCTGTGTAAAAACGAGGAAATGAAGAGAAAAGTTCAGCCACATTCAATCCAATATGGTATAATATAGGAAAGAAAAAGAAGGATAAATAAAAAAATTAAGGAGTCTAGAATATGAACGAAATTTTGGAAAGTCTGTACGAGCGTAAATCTGTGCGGAAATTTGAAGACAGGAATATTTTACCGTCTGATAAAGAAACGATTTTACTTGCAGCTATGGAGGCGCCAACCGCGGGCAACCAACAGCTATATACTATTTTGGACATTACTGACCAACAGTTAAAAAACAGTCTGGCGGTGTCTTGTGACAATCAGCCATTTATTGCTGAAGCACCAATGGTATTAATTTTTTGCGCGGATTTTCAGAAATGGTATGACGCTTTTCAAGAAGGTGGATGCGATCCAAGGTTACCTGGCGTAGGAGATATGATGTTGGCGGTCGAGGACAGCGTAATTGCCGCACAGAACTCTGTTATGGCCGCACAGAGTTTAGGAATTGGTTCCTGTTACATCGGTGACATTATGGAGCGATGTGAAGAGCACAGAGAAATGCTCAATCTGCCCGAATATGTGTTCCCTGCATCAATGTTGGTATTTGGTTATCCAACAGAGCAACAACGAAATCGGCCTAAGCCGAAGAGGTGTGATTTAAAATATATGGTTCATACAAACCATTATCATCGGATGAACGGTGAGGAGCTGCGAGCCATGTTCCAAAAGGAGTTGAGCATGCAGAGTTATGAGAAGTGGAGTACTGCGTTTTGTAAACGAAAGTACAACTCGGATTTTTCCAAAGAGATGACTCGTTCGGTAAGAGAATACCTTAATTCCTTTGGGTATTAAAAAAAATGGATCAATTAAATTTAACGGTAAGCCGATTTCCAGAGCTTGATGTGATTCCTTCACATGCTCCAGAAATAAAGCATAGTTACGGAGCGATAAAATGACATTCGAATCTTGTTACAACAGCGCCCCTACAATCTTGATGGAAGGTGCTCTGGGAGAGCGATTAAAAAGAGAATACGGGTTGGCATTTGATGAGAAGGTAGCCATGGCAAGTTTAATTTACAATGAAAGATCCCGGGCTGCCCTAAAGAATATCTGGGAAGAATATATTTCAGTTGCAGCGGCCTATCATCTTCCGTTTATTGCTACGACGCCAACACGCAGGGCTAATAAAGAACGTGTTCTTAATTCAAAATATGATGAGAGCATCATTCAGGACAATATACAATTTTTAAAGCAAATTCAACAAACTTCAAAAATCGAGATGTATATTGGCGGCTTAATGGGCTGTAAGGGAGATGCGTATAAAGCAACCAATATTTTATCGATTCATGAAGCTATGGACTTTCATTCCTGGCAAGCCGAATTGTTTAAAGCGGCAGGTGCTGACTTTTTATATGCGGGGATTATGCCAGCTTTGCCTGAATCAATCGGAATGGCTAAGGCAATGGAAGAAACAGGTTTACCCTATATAATTAGTTTTATGATTCATAAAAACGGAAGGCTAATTGATGGAACAACAATTCATGATGCAATAAAAGAAATCGATCATAAAACTCTACGAAAACCCCTATGTTATATGTCAAATTGCGTCCATCCACTCGTTTTGAAAGAAGCTTTAACTTATTCATTCAACAATACCGAGCTGGTTAAAAAAAGGTTTCATGGACTACAGGCAAATACTTCGCCACTTTCACCAGAGGAACTAGATGATTGCGCTGATTTGAGAACTTCTGATAGTGTTGATCTGGCTGAAAACATGATGGATTTAAATAAGTTTGTTACGATGAAAATTTATGGCGGTTGCTGTGGCACCTCAAAGCTTCATATGCAAGAAATAGCCAAAAGATTGGCCGATTAGTACTGCACTGAGCAATACGGATAAAAAATAGAGAGCTAAAAGCTCTCCGCATCATGGCGTCAGTTCTTGGGGGCGTAAAAAAATGTGGTATTGTCCACTATTCTGCACCATTTTTGATGTTCCAATTCATGAATAATATCGCTGCGCTTCACGCCCTTTCCAATCGCTTTAGTGATTTCAGAAATGTGGATAAGTTTATTTGCATTTTGTTGAAAAACGACAAGCAGCCGATCCTCCAGATCATCTACAGCAGGAGAAGCGCTTGCTTTTACCGGTTTTGTACCGATAAGACATTCCGGGTGCTTTCTTAAATAAAGAACGCATATTGCTTTTATGCGGCTGAGCAATATAGGAGAAATGTGAATTAGCTCCGGTAATTCTTCGAATCGGCAGTCCTTAAGGTCTCGCATCCGTTTATAGCTGTGTAGTTCGCAATAGCGAAGGAACGTGGAATAGTTTTCGTTGCAATAAATTTGCTTAATTTCGTCCATCACTTCAGTCCTTTCATTTTCGTAAGGCACGAAAAATCATTATACTCGAAATTCTTGCAAGATACAAGACTTGACATTTTACAAAGATTCGTTAAGACCCGTATGATGTTATATGCAAGTCTATGTAGCCGACAGATATCAATTAAAATCGGTAATTGAAATTATAAAACTGACACAAAGGAATATAAAATGGATTTTGATATAAACACCTGGATGAAAAGATACTTAGGCGAACTGAAATCTTTGTTTGGGCCCCGCCTGCTGTTTGTCGGTCTTCAAGGAAGTTATGGCCGTGGCGAAGAAACGGACAGCAGCGATATTGATGCTGTTGTCATACTCAGCCATGCGACTCCTGTAGATCTGAAAGCATACAGCACAATGTTGGACAAACTGCCAAATCCGGAAAAGGTGTGTGGTTTTATATCCGGCAGGCAGGAGTTAATAAATTGGGAACGCTCAGACTTGTTTCAGTTCTATCATGACACCACACCTGTTTTTGGCAGCATTGATTTTCTTCTTCCGCTGATCGGCAAGGAAGATATTCGCCGTGCCGTCCGGATCGGTGCCTGCAACATTTATCATACATGTGGTCACAATATAGTGCACGAGAAAGATGCAAATATATTGAAAGCCCTATATAAAACGGCCGCCTTCACTGTACAGGCGATCTATTACGACCAAACGGGAACTTACATAAAGCAAAAGGCTGAGCTTATCCCCATGCTACAACCGGAAGAACGTAAAATTTTGCAGACCAGCATTATGTTCAAAACACAGTCGAATATGGCGCAGAATGACTTTGAACGGCTCTCTGAAATATTGTTGAATTGGGCTGCGCGATTGATAATCAAGTACAGCATTTGACGTGAAATAATTCACTGGATTTTCTGATTCTTGAGCTGCCCATTATTTTTTTATTAACAGTCCCGCGTTATCCATAGTAGTGTAGGTCAGTATGAGATGCTTATATAATTACTCTATGTATTATAATTTGAATGAGATTGTCGGAGGAAAAAAACAATGCAGACATTATTGTGGCTTTGAGCAAAACAAATCATTTTAGAGGGTTCTATAGCTAAAGAAAGCGAAATCGAACTTTGCAGTTTGATTAACGTATAACTCTATTTGAGTTTGATTATATAAATAGGAGAAAAAGCGTCATGGAAAAGCTTTACCAGATTTATCAAATTGATTCATTTACAAAAGAAAGATTAATAGGGAATCCTGCTGGGGTAGTTACAAATGCCGATGGATTGTCTGACCAACAGATGCAAAAAATAGCGCGTGAGCTAAACAATTCAGAAACTGCCTTTATTTTTCATTCAGAAGACGATACTTACGATGTAAAGGTTCGCTTTTTTACCCCAACAAAAGAAGTCCCGATTTGTGGTCATGCTACAATTGCTGCACACTATGCAAGAGCTATAGAGAATAATTTTGGAACGACACGCGTATTACAAAAAACAGGTGCAGGCATTCTACCGGTTGACATCATACGGGAAAACGACGACTATAAAATTGTAATGACACAGGGTGAAATAGAAGTCCATGATGCGCTTTCAGTCGAGGTGCAACAAACTTTAACCGCCGCGTTGGGCATTAATCGAAATGACATCATAGAGAGATGCCCTGTTGCAATCGCATCGACGGGACATTCCAAAGTAATGATCGGCATTAAAGATGTCAATGTGCTAAACAGTTTACGACCTAATATGGATAGTCTCACAAAGCTCAGCAGTAAGATCGGGTGTAATGGTTACTATGTCTTCACCATGAATCAGAATGAAACGCCAATGATACATGGCAGAATGTTTGCACCGGCCATTGGAATTAATGAAGATCCTGTAACTGGTAATGCAAACGGGCCACTTGGCGCCTACTTGGTTCACTACGGTCTTGTAACGCATAACGGTACACTGTTCACTTTTAATGCTATACAAGGCGAATCCATTGGCCGAGCGGGTACAATGGAGGTACAGGTAAAAATCAGAAATAACAAACCCATAGAAGTAAAAATAGTCGGTAATGCAGTTATTGCATTTTCTACAGAACTAACGCTATAACAATAAAAGCAATTGATTTGGTACCCTCTTATGAGCATAATCTCTAATGCTATGCCAATTGCCTACTTCGCATAGTGTTTACTTAATTATTTTGTGTGGTTAAGCGGAATAATGAGAAACCGAAACAACAGCATGTTAAAAAACAGGAAATTGACTATCACTCATGACGCAAAAAACGCACTGTCCAACCCAGTAGGTTAGACAGTGCGTTGGCTTACGTGAACGAGATTATTAATTTAGCATAAAATTGTTTCATTCTTCCGACCTTACACTTTTATAATTTTCTACTCATTTTCTCTACCATACCGCCAGCAATTTCTTCAGCAAAACTTTCCCTTACAATTCTTACCAAAGGTCACTATTGACTGTATAACGTATTCGTATGGAATAAGAAAAGAAAATCAACCTCCTAAATCAACCGAACGGTTGATGGCTGATACGTACTAATCATGTATTATAGTGTAAGGAGATGATTTTAATGGAAAATTTACTAACAGTTAAAAACTTATCAAAAAGTTTTAAAGAGAACAAGGTACTCAAGGGGATTAGCTTTGAAGTACACCAAGGTGAGGTGCTGTGCATACTTGGCCCAAACGGCGCAGGAAAAAGCACAACCATAAATATACTCACGGCGGCGCTTGGCAGTGATGGCGGCGAAATCTGCTTTAAAGGGAACAAAATCGGCCGCAAACTGCGCGCTTACAAGCAATCACTTGGCATTGTACCACAGGATATTGCTCTTTATGAAGAGTTGAGCGCCGAACGCAACCTCATATTCTTTGCCTCGCTGTACGGACTGCACGGAGCCGCACTCTCAAAAGCAGTGGATGAAGCCCTTGCTTTTGCTGGGCTTGATGATCGTCGGCACGACAAAGTGAAGACCTTTTCAGGCGGGATGAAACGGCGTCTCAACATAGCCTGCGCCATAGCCCACCACCCTGAACTTGTCATCATGGATGAGCCTACCGTAGGAATTGACCCACAGAGCCGAAATCATATACTCGACTCAATCAAAAAGCTGCGTGACGGCGGAATGACTGTCATTTACACTACCCACTACATGGAAGAGGTTGAGACTATTTCGTCGCGCATCATTATTATGGACCACGGCACCATCATTGCCGAAGGTACCAAGGAATCACTCAAAGAGAACATCGAGAATGAAAAACGTTATACCATCGAGGTTGAAGAAAACGGTAAAATTCCTGCCGATGATTTTTACTCGGTGGAGGGCGTGAAGTCAGTGAAAACCGACGGAGAGACGATTGAAATAACCTCTCTCAAGGGTGTGGAAAATCTCGACCGTATTATCGCGCTGATCAGCGACCGCGGAGAAAAAATCCGCAATATCACAAGTGAGGCCGCAAGCCTTGAAATGGTATTTTTAAAGCTTACAGGCCGCAAACTGCGCGACTAATAAAGGGGGAAATAACAATGCGACGTTTTCTTGCAATTTTTAAAATGGACATGATAAATCTTTTCAAAAACCCGGTTCTTGTCGGTTATAACACTATTTTTGCAGCGCTTCTAATCCTTATCATGGGCTTTCTGTGCAGTGGAAATTATGCCGACAGTAAGGATGCATATGAGTATTATGCTGTTTCGTTCGTGATCTATGGAATGCTGAATGGCGCAATGACCGCTTCCAACTGCTTTATGGAACGTGATATCAAGCGACCGAACCTGCGTATTATCTATTCGCCGGTCGGTGCATTTCCAATTTATTTTTCAAAGATTCTGTCCTCGTTTATTTTCGACTACAGCCTGCATCTTTTGCTGATGCTGATCCTTTGCCCTGCACTGCATGTATCATTAGGCAGCAATCCTGCTTATTTTATACTGCTCATGGCACCCGTTGAGTTTGCGGCGGCAGCTTTGGGAATTTTCTTTTGCTGTATCTTTAAATGTGAAGAAACCACCAGCATGCTGCTGAGCAATGTGATCAGCATTCTATGCTTTCTGGGTGGCACATTTTTTTCACTTGACGGGATGGGCAGTGCGCTGGCCTTTGCTTCACGCCTGTCACCGGTAAAGTGGCTCAACGATGCATTTTTCGCTCTTGCCTGTGACAACAGCCTGATTTATTTTTGGCCTGTCATGATAGGCGGCACCATTGTTTCGGCACTTCTTGTGTTGGGCTGCCGCTTGTTTTTCAGAACGGAGGACTATCTATGAAAACCTTTTTTAATGTACTTAAAAACAACTATCTGCGCACCATCCCACGTTTGGCCCCAACGATCTTAATGACAGTAATCACGCTGCTGACTATTATACTGGCCGTTTATGTTACCGGCTTGCAGCAGGTAAAAGGGCATGTGGCGATGATAACGCAGAGCAGCACGATGACGCTGCCTAAAAGCTCTAAACAGCTGAATATTACCGTTATGTCACAAAAGCCGCCGCATTCCGACCTTGTAAAGCAAAAATATGACGCCTTTGTTTCTATAAATGCAAATGGCGGTTATGACATAGAAACCCTGCACAACAGTGATTTTAAAAATACGATTGCTTTGCTTTTGAAATACCCGAATGCACATTTTGCAGACAGCAAGACCGAAAGAGGAACAGGTGTAAACATTATCGGCTTTATGATGATGTTTTTGCTGATGATCGCTTTCTCAAACCTGTTTGCCTTTGCTGACGACAAAGAACAGGGGCAATTACACCGTATCGCTGCTTCACCGGCCTCCTTTGGCTGGTATTTGGCCGCACACTGCGCCTATTGTCTGTCGTTTCTAATGCCTGCTTTTATTATGCTTGCCGTTCTCAAGTGGTGCGGCTGGAATATTGGCTTTTCACTTTTACAATATGCAGGACTCATGGCCGTACTCGGCATTTTGGGTATCTCATTCGCACTGCTGCTGCATACCTTCATCAAAAAGCCCGACAATGCCAACATGCTTGGCAATTCCGTCACCGTGCTGACGTCAATCCTAGCGGGCGGCTTTTACTCTTTCAGTAAAAACAATTCCGTGTTGGATAATATTATAAAGCTGCTGCCGCAAAAGGAACTGATGGATTTTGCACAGCACCTGCAAAATGGCAATGGCGGCCAGCACGTATGGTCAATTATTTATGTCGTAGGCTTTTCACTTGTACTCTTTTTATTTTCCTGCACAGTTTTACGGCGCATGTATGTAAAAAAGGTATGACATACCTTGCAAAAACATCGCAGCGGGGGTAAAATCATGGTATCACTTTACAGTACTGGTGGCTTATTATGAACACTTCTTCCGATACCCTGCTGCTGTCCACAAAACTAAAAATGCCCGCTCCGCGCCGTAATTATGTGGTGCGCAAGACACTGTTTGACAAGGTATCACGCTGCGAAGACATGGGTGTTATTTTTGTGCGCGGTGGTGCCGGAACCGGAAAAACTACACTGCTTTCCTCCTTTATACGCGAAACCGGGCTCAAAAATGTTGGCTGGGTTTCGCTTGACGCTTCAAATTCGAATGTTTTTTCCTTCTGGTACTACTTTGCTGCAGCAACAAGCACATTTCTTGGAAATGACGATGGCTTTCTCGCGCTGCTGCATTCTAACTTTGATGCTTCCCATATGGAAAACTTGCTGACCATGCTTATTAACCGACTGTGCGGTGAAGAAGACTATTACATGGTACTTGACGATGTTCATTGCATCAGCGACGCGGCACTGATGCGCACATTGGAATTTTTCATAGGAGCTATGCCTGAAAATCTACATCTTTTTATGCTTTCACGTGAGGATCCACCCATATATTTGGGTTCACTCGCTGTTTCCGGCCGCCTTATGTTTATAGACGGGCAGCAGATGCAGCTTTCACCGGAAGAGGGCATGAGCTTTTTAAAACAAACATTAAAACTTAACAAAAGTGATGAAGAACTGATTCAGCTCAACACATACGCCGAGGGGTGGATCGGTGGTCTGCAGCTTGCTGCGGCTGCCGAACCGGCGGGCAAAAATTCAGGAATGCTGCTACATGCGGGTGGAGGAATCGCGGCTGAATACCTTTCCCGCGAAATCTTTGAGTCTCTGACGCAAAGCGAGCGTGACTTCCTTGTAGGAACCGGGTATCTCGCCTATTTCGACGCCAGTATCTGCGCACAGCTTTTTGACGGCTTTTCACAGGCTGATTTTGATGAAATAATTGAGGATCTTACCCAAAAAAACTTGCTAATCATCTGCATTGACGAGCAAAACGGCGTTTACCGTTATCACAACATACTTTCCGAATATCTGTCGCAGCAGTTCTCGCACCTGCCTGCGGAGCGCAAGAAGGCACTTCTTACAAAATCCGTGGCGGCCTTTGAACAGCGTGGCGACCCCGTGGAAGCCATGCGTGAACTCTGCTTGGTAGATGATTATGAAAACGTCATGCGCGTGGCGCGTACAATGGGCGGCAGCATTGAGACATGGAACTATTTGGACCGGGTACCGCTTGACCAACTGATTGAGGATGCCGATCTTGCATCACAGTGCTTTATGTATAACCTTGGCCACCTTGATATTGAGCGTTGCCGCATACTGTACGAAAAGTTCAGGGAATGCTATGACGGTACCGACATCTTCCGCATGATGCAGTTTGCTCAAGCTTATGTGTCAAAGGATACCCATATTCTGCCGGAATATCACACGCTGACAGCAAAGCAAATAGACGGGCTTCATTTCGGACCGGTGGCAAAGGCTATGATTCTAGTTCAAAATGCAGCCGCGCTCATGGAGCATATGCAGTATGAAGAGGCCGAGAACTGCATCGATCAAGCCAATAAAACCTGCGCCGGCGCGAATACTTTTGTTGAGATTTTTGCCTTTAATGAAAAGGCCCAGCTCTATGAGGAAACGGGACGTCTGAACGAAAGCCTTGAATGTTATGCGAAAGCGATGGAACTATTGAAATCTCCGTCGATGATATCAGGAATAGGTATAAATTTTTATATTGGCCTTACCGGGGTCTATATGCGGCGCATGGAACTCGATAAAGCGCTTGAGGCGCTTCAGCATTCCCAGCAAATTTCAGATGAACAACACATCCGTGTCGATGTGGTTGACATGACAATAACGTATCATCTTGCTGAAATGAAATTCTTAAACGGCGAAGCCGACGCCGGAGCTGCTTATATTGAGGAAATATTATCTGAGTATCCGTCTTTCAACGTGCTTAATTTGGCCCGGCTTATCCACGAACTTGACTGCGAAAGGCCGCTTAAGCCGGAGCTTGTGACTGCTTTTCTTGAAGAATTAGAAAATGCTGATAATTACAAATTTCAGCCTTATATGAGACTTTTACACGCCCGCCTTATCTTTGGGCGCGGGGAAACCACAGACGCGCTGAAAGAAACTGAAGAAGTGCTGGTCTTTGCACGCGCGCATAAAAATCATCTGCGTCTTGTTGAAGCTGGTTTGTTAAAGCTTTTCATGCTGTCACAGTTTCCAAAGAAGCCTGAGCAACAGCGTCAAGTAAGGAACCTGTTACGCGAGGCAGTCTACTACGCGTACGAGAATCGAATACTTATGCCGTTTTATCTTGACCGGCGCACTCTTTTACCGTTGCTTCGCGAATTAAACGTGCAGGATTCCAATAAAAACGGGCTGAGTCTTGCAGAATCAGCCTTTGTGCGCGATGCGATCACCATTTGCAGCAAAACCGCTGTTGCCCCAAAGGAACAGGAAATCCTATCCGCGCGTGAACTTGATGTTTTAGCAGAACTGGCACAGGGAATTACCAACCGAGAAATTGCGGAAAAGCTATGCATTTCACAGGCTACCGTGAAGACTCATGTATTGAATATTTTTGGAAAACTCGGAGTTTCAACAAGGATGCTTGCTGTCGACGAAGGGCGCAGGAGAAAACTTATCCAGTGATCATTGAAAAAGGCTTGCTTGCATGTTTTGCACCTTTCTGCAAAAGCTAATACAAAACGAGTGCGAACTCGGTGCAAGGGGGATTTTTTTTGCTGGGCATTCTCTTTAGTATCCTGGCGGGCGCGGCAATGAGTGTTCAGGGAGTGATGAATACCCGGTTGGGTGACCGCATCGGATTATATGAATCCAACGTTCTGGTGCAGGGCGTGGCATTTGCATTGTCTGTCATCGCCCTGTTATTTTTGGGCAAGGGGAACTTTGGGGCGCTGGATGGCACCAACAAAGTTTACCTGCTGGGCGGTGTACTGGGCATCATTATCACCGTCACTGTCATGCTGGCCATCAAGGGGTTAGGGCCGACGGTGGCAATTTCCGTCATCTTGATTTCACAGCTTTTGGTAGCCGCTTCAATCGACGCTTTCGGACTTCTTGATTCAGAGCACATTCCCTTTGGCTGGCAGAAATTTGTAGGAATCGCCTTGATGGTCGGCGGTGTGCTGCTGTTTAAATGGAAAATCTGAAGATTTCGATTTACTTTCCGCACACTTTAGTCTGCAAGATCATTTAAAAACAGATTCCAAATGGAGTAAACCGTATTCCCTTTGACATAGAAAGAAACCTCTTTCGTTTTCTCAGTGATCACACTGACTAACGAAAGAGGTTTCTTTTTTTCTCGTGTGTAGATATTCGTTATCTGATCGGTGTGTTCCATCTGCACAGCAGCTCCGAAAGTAAATCAATAGCGACAAACAAAGCAAAGCCCACAACGGAAATCACGATAATCCCGATATACATATCAATATAGTCGATTCTCGACCATGCATCCAGAATATAATACCCCATGCCATACTTCGTTCCGTATCCCTCCACAAAAAAAAGGATAGATACCGCGGTACCGAGCGAAACCCGGATGCTGGTGAGCAGTTCAGGCAAAATTGCAGGCAGCGTAATATGCCGGATGATCTGTGCATGGCTTGCGCCCGCACTTACCGTTACAAGGTACACTGCGGGGTCAATATTGCGCACGCTGTCCCTTGCGGAAACAATGACTTGAAATACAATGATCAGAAAAATAATAGCGACCTTTGAACCGTCCCGCATTCCCCACAGAATCATAGCAACCGGCAGAAGTGCTGTCTTTGGAATCGGATAACTGAAATAAATAAGTGGATACAGTATTTTATTCGCACTTTCTGAATACGCCATCAGAATCCCGACAGGAACTCCCACCAAAAGCGAAAGGGCCAGACCTGCTCCGATTCTTCTTAAACTAAACAGAATATGTGCAAAAATATTGTTTGAAAACGCAGTGCCGAAATTTTGATAAATCGTAATCGGATTTGGAATCACGGTTGTGCGCATCAGAACAAACGCCAGAAACCAGATTGCGTTTATAAGCAGGAAGCCCTGCAAAAAAATCCAGCATTTATTCAACAGTTTGCTCAAAAGAATCCCGCCTTTCGCCATCCGGTTTTAATTTCTCATGCAGGATATGTTTTGCGACAAGGTAGTCAACAGATATCGGGTCGGATTTCCCGAAATAGGGGTTCTCCATGCGATATTGAATATCTCCGTGATGAATCCCCATCACAACAACGGTATTGCCCAGATACAGCGCTTCTTCAATGCTGTGAGTAACCAGAATCGTGGTGGGCCGGTTTCGATCCCATATTTTCAGGAACAGTTCCCGCGCGTCCTGACGGGTAATGGCGTCTAAAGCGGAAAAGGGTTCATCCATCAGCAGCAAGTCCGGATGAAAAATAAACGCCCTTGCGAGCGCCGCGCGCTGAACCTGCCCGCCGCTCAGCTGCGCAGGATATCTTTGAAGCAGCTGCGAAACATCCAAAGCCTCATAAATACCGGCTATTTCCTGCCTGCGTTCCTCAGTGTCCGGTTCCCCGCGGAGCTTCAGCGGAAGAAGGCAGTTTTCCCTGACTGTTTTCCATGGCAGCAGCCCGCAGTTTTGGGGAATCACTCCGATTTTATGCGTTTTAGGATTCAGAGTATGTTTGAAATTCTCTTTTGTGTAGTCCACCGTGCCGCTGCCGATGGGAAGCATTCCCGCCAAAGCATTGATCAGCGTTGACTTGCCGCAGCCGGAAGGGCCCAAAACCGCAAGAACCTCCCCGTGTTCAATTTGCAGGGAGAGTTCATCAATGACGGGGATTCTCCCCTTTTTCGTTTTATAGCTGATCGATAAATGATCTATTACAAGCATTTTGTTCTCCATGGGATTCTGCCGTTATGATCTGGAATAAACATCATACACCATCTGGCCGTATTGCAGCGTCGGCTTACAGAGGCCTTTTTTGCTCGCCCATTGAATGGCGGCTTCGACTTCCTGTTTTGTGGGAAGCTTGCTGGTTCTGAACTGTTTCACCGTTATTTTGCCGACCATCTCTTCGGGATATCCCACGGCCTTAATCACTGTTTTCTCATATTTGCGGATATCTGTGTGATTCATGTAATCAACGGCTTCATTATAGGCTTTATACAGATTATGAATCGCATCGGACTTGCTGTCCAGCGCAGTCTGTGAGAACGCGGAAACCGCCGGGTACAGCCCGAACTGATTCGCGCTGCCCAGAGAGACGGCACCGTCATTCAGTGCAAGGGTTGCAAAAGGCTCCGGCAGCAGCCCAAGGTCAATTTTGTTGTTTCGAAGCAGTTCAAGACGGTCTGGAATTTTGGGGACTACTTCTTTCACCACATCATTATCGGTCATTTTATTATTGGTTAAAATGTCTTCCAGCGTATATTCGATCAGCGTTTTCTCGGAAATTGCAATGCTCTTCCCTTTAATCTGGCTGATATTTTTGATGCCCGTATTTTTCCCTGCAACCAGTATATAGTCCCCGTCGGTAATTCCGGTAATCTTTACGTCGAATCCGGCATTCTGGTACATGCACACGCCAATATAATCCGTCAGCACGCCATCCAGTTCCCCGGCCTGCAAAGCAGCGTCCCTGTCCTTGGCAGAAGCAAACACTTCCAGATCCAACAGGAACTTATATTTGTCGGCAAGCCCGTTTTCATTAATCAGAACGAACGGAATTACATCCGAAGAAGACATCATTCCAATTCGGATAATAGGTTCTTCCGAACCGCCCGCCGAGCTGCTCACAGCACTCTGCGGCGCGCAGCCTGATGAAAAAATCAATAAGCAAAAAAACAAAGCAAGAATTATTCTATTTTTCATGTGTTCCTTCCCACCTTCGATAGCAATCATTTTCTATTTCAAGACTGTCCAAAACCTTGCCCGCAACAAAGCTGATGATCTCATCGACCGTTTCAGGATGACCGTAAAATCCCGGCATAGCGGGTAAAATGGTTACGCCAAGCTGTGACAGTTCAAGCATTCTTTTTAAATGAACAGTGGACAAAGGCGTCTCCCTTGGAACCAGCACCAGTCTGCGCTTTTCTTTGATCATGACGTCGGCAGCCCGTGTCAGGAGCGTTTTGGTGATGCCTCCTGCGATTTCAGCCACTGTGGACATGGAACACGGAAGAATCACCATAGCATCACAGCGGTAAGATCCGCTTGCGACAGGCGAAAACAGGTTCTCGTTGTCTTCCAAAATAATATCGGCTCTGTTTTTATTCCAAAGCTGCGTCTGATCTTCCAAATTCACTCCGGTTTCATAAGCCAGAACTTTTCGGCCATGCTCGGAAGCAATCAGGTGAATTTCCAGTTCCTGCCGAGATAAAACTTCCATCACGCGCAAAAAATACGCGCTTCCGCTCGCTCCTGTGATTCCTACGATTATTTTTTTCATTTTATGCCTTTCCCTAAATAAAAGCATCCAGCAAACCAAACGCCAGCAGAACAAGGCTGACAAGCTGATTTACGCTGTAGGACGCTATATTGACATTGGTCAGGTTTGCGGGAGATACCATGCGGTACTCCGCAACAAACAGGGCGGCGATGACAGCCAACCCCAGATAATAAATCACCCCGAACTGAGGCACAAGAATCCCGATCATGATCATGCAAATCAAGGTAATCATATGAAACATCATGGCGATGAGCAAAGCGTTTTTAACACCGAATTTCACCGGAATGGAGTGCAGACCGTTCGCTTTGTCAAAGTCATAATCCTGCGAACCGTAGATAATATCAAACCCGGCAACCCACAATGTATTGGCGGCGCCCATGAAGAGCGGAACAAGCGCAAACTTTCCTGTAACAGCAAGCCATGCGCCGACCGGCGCGCAGGCGCAGGTGACGCCCAAAATCAAATGGCATAAATAAGTGAACCGCTTGCAGTAGGAATAGATAATCAGCAGAAACAGCGCGACCGGCGACAGGGCAAAGCAGACCCAGTTCAGCCGGTACGCCCCAAACAGCATGATAAGAAAACAAATTGCCGTAAAAACAACGACTTCACTCTCTTGCATTTCCCCTTTTGGAATCTGACGGCCGGCTGTACGCGGATTTTTCGCGTCGATCTTCGCGTCGATCACACGGTTAATTGCATTCGCGCCGGTACGCGCGCCCATAAAGCAGACTATAATCCAGATGACAGTGGAGATACGCGGAAGCCCTTTTGCAGCCAGCACCATGGACACCAAAGCAAAGCTGAAAGAAAAAATTGTATGCGAGAACATGACCAACTTGCCGTATGATTGAATCTTAATGAAAATTTTAGTCAATCCCATATTCGTTCCACCTTTTATCGACCTGTTTCTTCATAGCATTCGTCATGACAATATCATCCGGCCAATCCCGCGTCAAGCCTTCCTGCTTCCATTTTTTAGTAGCGTCTATCCCAATTTTAAAGTCGATGACCGCAATGTCCCTTTTTGCATCAATATTATTGAACACCTTCCACATTACGGTTGAAAGGTTCCTTGTATCCACATCTTCATCCACAACAATCACAAATTTATCCGGGTTCTTCCAAAGATAATTTTCAACGATTTCCCTGCCCTTCCACGGACGATCCTTATGAATGCGCAGTATTTTAAAAGTATTTGTAATTTCGTCATCCAATCCGTTTGCGGTGTCTGTTGCATCAACACCCAATCTGCTTCCATACAGCGCTTTATTCGAAGAATGGTCCAGTGCGTCCAGCGGGCCTTCCGAAAACAGCAGACTTTGTGTTCCGTAGACATTCTTGAGCACCGCATCCCGAACTTCCGCTAAGTTCTGCACATTCACAGATTCATCCACAGTAATAATCAATTTCGTGTACATCATCTGCCCCATGCCCCAAACCGCATTCATAACCTTGCGCGCACAACCTGGATATTTATTTTTGACAGAAAGAATCGCGCAGTTGTGAAATACACCTTCCAGCGGCAAATTCAAATCCACCAGCTCCGGAATCTGCATGCGCAGTAGCGGCAGAAAAATGCGCTCTGTCGCTTTTGCCATGTAGCAGTCTTCCATCGGGGGCTTTCCCACGACCGTCGCCGGATAGACCGCATTTCTTTTATGCGTAATACAGGTCACATGAAATCTGGGATAATAGTCGGCAAGGGAATAGTAGCCCGTATGATCGCCGAAAGGGCCTTCCAACACAAGTTCTTCCGTCGGATCAACATAGCCTTCCAGCACAAATTCCGCACTTGCGGGAACATAAATATCATTTGTAATGCACTTGACCATTTTCACTCTCGATTTGCGCAGCCATCCGGCCAGCATCATTTCATCCAGCATTTTCGGCAGAGGCGCAGTAGCCGCATAGATAATGGCAGGGTCGCACCCCAGCGCGACCGAAACAGGCATTTTCAGCTTTTGTTCCGCATAGCTCCTGTAGATTTCGGAGCCATCCTTGTGCTTATGCCAGTGCATCGCAGTACTGGTGCTGTCAAGAATCTGCAAACGGTACATTCCGGCATTCTGCCTTTTTGTTTTTAGATCCTTCGTAAAAACAATGGGAAGCGTAATAAACTGCCCCGCATCCTGCGGCCAGCATTTCAGCACGGGCAGCGTGAATAAATCCACGAACCTTTCAATTACCTGCTGGCATTCCCCCCTGAATTTGCTCCGCCGGGGGAATACGCTGAGCAGAGGGAACAAAAGGGGGATGCTTTTCGCAAGTCCGGAAAAAGACAAATCACTGGCCACATTCAAATATTTTTGAATTTCGGCAGCAACATCATCCAGCTTTTCCACGCCCAGACCCATACTCATTCTGGAGTAGCTGCCCAGAGCGTTCATCAGGACAGGATATTTTGAGCCGTCTACATTCCGGAACAGCAGTGCCGGGCCATAGGCTTTGGAAACACGGTCGGTTATCTCCGTAATTTCCAGCTCCGGTGACACAGGTGCATCGATCGTTTTTAACTCTCCGCATGTTTCCAGTTTCTTAATAAAACTTTGAAGGTTTTTATATGCCATTTGCGCATTCCTCATTCATGAATCTTACTTCTTGATGTATTTCTGAAAATGGTCGCTGTATTTAATTGAATTGTCCGGTAATACCCAAAGCGCTTGCGTATCCGGAAGGGTTCTGATATACGCCAGCCCCTGTTCGTAAGGCATGTTGAAAACAATGGTGGAAAGCGCGTCCGCCATTCCGGAATTTTGGGTGATAATGGTAACAGCTTTAAAATAAGTGGACGGCATCAGTGTTTTCGGATCAATAATATGGTGATAGTTCTTCCCGTCAACGGTATAATACCGTTCATAAATTCCGCTGGTCACTACGGATTGATTGGTCAGATTCACTGTGCAAAGAGATTTTTTATTGCTTTCCGAATCCGGGTTTTGAATTCCTACATTCCACTGTTCGCTGTTCACACCCTTGTCGCCGATCGCCCGCACATTGCCGCCGACGCTGAGCAAGGCAGATTTGTATCCTTTTGCTATTGCGATTTGGGCAACCTGCTCCGTGGCGTAGCCTTTGGCAGCAGCGCCCACATCAAGGCTCATTTTCGGATCCTCAAGATATACTGTGGAAGCTTTTTCATCAATGATAACTTTATTGATATCCGTATGCTGCATGGCCGCTTTCAGGTCGGCCATGGGCGGCAGGGCAGCACTTTCCGGATCATCAATTCCCGCTTCTCTGTATTGATGCCATATTTTTAAAACGGAACCCAGCGCAATATTGAAGACAGGCTTCTCATCTCTGCTTTCATTTTTGGCAAAGAGCAGCAGATCTATAATCTTTTTGTCTACCTTGACCGGTTTCTTCCCTGCATTGTCATTGATTGTTTTGATATTGTTGATTCCGGGGTAATCATCATAAATATCATAAAGCTCGTGATAAACCTTTAGATTATTATAAATCAAATTGGAAAGGTTTGTAAACTCTTCTTTGGTTTCAGTATAAGCCACAATTTCGGTCATTGTATCAAAAAGCTGTAAAAATTGAGCTTCATAACGCGTTTTTTTATTTGTATTACAGGCCGGAAGCTGAAAAATCAGCGTCAAAGCAAGAATCATCGCAATCAGTTTTTTAACCAATTTCCCACCTCAAAAAATGGAGAGGTAGAAATCAATCTACCTCTCGTGAATACTCGTAAATTTGCTTCTGATTATTTCGCGTTGGTTGCCGCTTTGTCAAGGATCTTCATAAAATCGCTGATGGAGATTGTCACGGAAGCGGTCAGTTCTTTATCCGTAGATTCGCCTTCACTGTTAATGGCAATTCCTTTTACCTCAGCAACAGTCTTACCAACGACATATTTGGCAAATGCAGCGGCTTCTTCGTTCCATTCTTTGCCAATCTTAGAAGCTTTCTTCATGCCGTAAGCATCGCCAAGTTCGTCCTTTGACTTCTGCTCTGCTTTCACATCGGATGTAATTTTGCCTGTCTTGTCAAAGGTGACCTTGTTCTGTGTGGCATCAATCACACTGCTTGTGATTTTGCCGTCCGCGCTGAACGTAGATGCTGTGAAATAAGAGTAAACCTGCGCAACACCGTCTTTTTCGCCGGCATCTGCGGATTGTTCACCGGAAGATTCAATGCCCAGTCCAAGTTTATCATCCGCTTTTGCGCCGATATCCTGTGCATTGTTGACTGCTTTTTGAACAGCAGTAATGAAATCCCCCACATGAATCGTAACGGAAGCAGTCAGCTCGGAAGCTGTTGCCTTTCCTTCGCTGCTGACAGCAATGCCCTTTACTTCGTCCGCTGTCTTACCAACAACGTACTTTGCAAATGCGTCGGCCTGCTCGTTCCATTCTTTGCCAATCTTAGAAACCTTTTTCACGCCGTATGCTTCACCAAGTTCATTTTTGCTCTTGAAAACAGTGGTCGCAGGTGTTAAAAGCTTTCCCTTGTCGGAAAACTCGACGTCCGCACGGATACCGTCGATAGAACATTTCAAAATTTTACCGTCTGAGCCAACTGTAACGGCAACAGCAGTCACATCCGCAACAGCCGTTCCTTTCCCATCTTTTACTGCAGTAGAAGACGCAACAGACGATACCACGCCCAACCCGGTTTTTACTGTACCGGAAGCAGCGGCGGATGATGCTGCGGCTGCAGAGCTTGCAGCGGTAGTTGAACCGCATCCGGCAAAACTGAATACTGAAATTGCCGCGGCCATAATTACTGCTAATGTTTTTTTCATATTTCTCTCCTATTTTTAAATTTTATTACTTAAAACCGATCTTTTTTAAAGCCGGCAGAGTAACCTTGAGTAGTGTGGACGTTGCTGCCCCCGCTATGATCCCTGAAATCAACAGGACAGGGGAATAAGCCCATAAAAACATGTTTGTATATAAAATGGAAATCGCAATGATCTGTCCAACATTGTGAAAGACTGCACCTAGAATACTAATCATCAGATAAGATATTTTTTCCTTAAAAATAAGCAAAAATACGATCATAGTTAAAACGGAAAGAAGTCCTCCGCAAAGACTTAAAAGAGATGCGACCGCGCCTCTGGTCAAAAAAACAAACAGTGATTTTAACACCGCCAACAGCAGCGCTTCCTTCTTTTCCACGAAAAACAAGGAATACATTACTACGATGTTTGAAAGCCCTAGTTTCACCCCGGGAACGGGGACGGGAATCTGCAGCTCATTTTCTACAACGGAAAGTACAAGGACTACCGCAAAAAGAAGGCCCGTCAGAACCATTTGTTTTATCCTTAGGGAGTTTATTTCACGTTTGGTCCTGTTTTTTTGTTCAGTCATTCTTTGATTTCCCTCATCCAATCACAGCATCCAGGTCGTCCGAACTGCGCTGGTCTTTCGCCACAATTTTTAATACGATACTGTTCGGAAGACAAGCCGCACTTTCACCGATTGTGCGCAGCCTGCCCGCGTGGATACATATTTTATCCGGGCAATTAGATTCCTGAAAACAAATGCTTCCATCTTTAAAAACGTGAAAAACTACGTTTTTATTCTGATCAATGGAAAAGCTCTTATCCACTCCAGCCGTCAGATCGACAGTCTCTACCAATTCCGACTTGTAATAGATTTCGGCTTTTGCCGCTTTTTTACCAACGATTGATTGGTAAGAAAACCACGCGGTCAAACAGAGCACTAGAGCAACGACAAGAATAAGAATATCTGTTTTTTTAATAAATTTCATTGATAAACTCCGTCTCAGATGAAAAATCCGCCGATTGAAATCAACAGGCTGTTGGTACCCACAAATATTATATAATTCTTACTGACAGGACAAAAGTCTACGACATTCTTTCTGATTGGAAAAGCAGTCACAGATCGCACAGATTGCCATTTATAATCCACGATAAGCCTTATCCAAAATTGAATGCAGCTTTTCTTTTTTTCCGTCGGACGCATTGAGTTGCTCAATGATTGCAAAAGCTTTGTCGTAATATTTCTTTGAAATCATCCGTGTGTAATTCAACCCACCGGTTTCAGCAACAGCAGAGTTGATATCGTTGCGGGAAATCTGCTCTGTTTTGGCCTTTTCTTTAAAATCGGTGCGTGCCTGAAAAGCATAAATCAGCGGAAGCGTAATCACACCCTGCTCATAATCGGACTGAACCGGTTTTTTTGCCAGTTGCTGCGGTGCTTCAAAGTCGATGCAGTCATCAGTAAGCTGAAAGATCATACCGATCAGATGTCCCAGGCGCATATATTTTCCGACAGTTTCCTTTGCCTCTTCACAGAGAATCGATCCCGCGTAAAAAGAAGCCTCAAACAGAGCAGCGGTCTTTCCAGAGATAATTCTGAGATAACCGGCAACAGAAAGATCCAGATTGTTATTATTTTGGTTCTGTTTTAATTCACCCAGACAAATTCTGGTCATGTAATCCGGAATATTAAAGTCAAGGTAATCCTTTTTATTCAATATGGAGGAAGCCTGTTCAAGAGCCAGGCAGAAAAGATAATCACCGCATATGACAGCAGTGCGTTTTCCATATTTTTTTTGAAGGGTCACAAATCCTCTGCGGACATTGGAATTGTCAATTACATCATCGTGAACCAGAGTGGCGAGATGCAATATTTCAATTGAGGATGCAAATTTCACCGCATTGGGATGAATCAGTCCATCCCCGTTTTCTGCACAGGTAAGCAAAGCACGTGAACGAAGAAACTTTCCCCACGAAAGTGTCAGGTGCTGTGTATAATTGCGAATGAGTTTGGGAGAGGCGGACAGTAACCTGCCCACCTCTTGTTTTACACGTTCCGCCGCGTCATCAAAAGTTAAGAATTCAGCGGCAGCACTCTCTGTAACATGTTCATTAATCATTGTAAATATATAACTTTCTTACAAATTTTACATTTTTCCAGTGCTTCTTCAAAAACGGCATCACATAATAGTCCAGACCAAAGACTCTTCCGCCTCCGATCAAAACAGCAATACCCGCGAAAATCATCCAGAAGGTGTTGAGGTACAGTCCTGTGGTGCATACGAACATCACCTGAAGGATCAGGGAAAGGCCCGACGACAGCGTTGTAAACAGACCGCCGATCAATGACAGGCCGATTAAGATTTCTGCGGTAACGATAAATATCTGCATAATAAGCTGTACTGTCTGGTTCGGAAGTATAAAGGTATTGACAAACCAGTTCATTACCGGAACGTCAAGCTTGAAAGCCATATCGTTTAGAGTGGATTTTGCCAGCTCTTTTCCGCTCACAAGAATCACCTGGAACCAGCCAAGGAAGCTGAAATTCATCAAAACCTGCCCAACGGCGGCAACTGCAGCTCCCGCTGCCTGACCCGCCGCATCGGCGGCTCCCGTTGTCGCGGAAGAAATGGCGTCCACAGCTACTGAAGCCGCCCCGGCCACCGCGTTTACAACCGTCGCAGCACCTGTAGCCGCGGTGGTGGTTGCACCGCTGGTTGCATCCGGTGCCGCCGCTGCAGCACCTGTCACACCATGCAGAATGGTATTATACCATGTGTTCGCTCCGCCAAAGAAGCCGGTCAGCTGCGGTGAATTAAACCAGCCCTCAACGACCTTCATAACGCCTTCATACAGCCAGACCGCACCCAGCCAGATTCTAAGGGCAACCAACAGGAAACTTGGGGTTTTATTGGAAAAATGGCCGCCTACAAAACTTCTGTCATGACGCACCGTAAAGAATTCATGTTTTGCGTAACTGAAAATCTTGTTCCAGCCAAGTACCTGAATAAAATAAATAATGTTAATAAAATGCTTCGCAAACATGGCAAGGAAAGACGGAAGGCTAAACATATGGTTCGGAAGTCCGACATGGGCAACACCGTAACGTCCGCCCACGCAAACCATAACGCCGTGGAATTTCGGTTTGTATGCCTCCATTTCCCCTGTGCCGGTAATCGCAGTGACAATGTTCTTCGCAGCAACCCCGGAACTCTGTTCACAGTTTTCAACCAACTGGGGAACCGGTATCTTTTCGCCTTCCGGCGTATACAGGATATCGTCTCCAACGACATAAACGTTTTCATTGTCAACTGAACGAAGATAGGCATCGGTCTGAATTCTTCCGCGCCGTGCCGACTGCAGCACTTTTGCCGCTTCACCCGCTATTTCAGCGCTCTCGATTCCCGCCGTCCAGATGACTGTTCCGGCGGTCTCACGGGATATCGTATCGCCGATTTTAATTTCAATAAAGTCTTCTCCTATGCTGACCACGCCTGCGTTGAGTTTTAATCCCACACCCATCTTGGCAAGGCGTCTTTCAATTTTGTCGGAAAGCTTGTCCGGCAAAATAGGCACAATGCGCGGCAGAACATCCACATCGTAGATTGTAACCAAAGAACGGTCTATTTCATATTTGTCACAAAGAATCGGTACATACTCGGCAAGCTCGCCCACCATTTCAATACCGGTAAAACCTGCACCCACCACATAAAAAGTCAGCAATCTTTTCTTAACTTCTTCGTCGGTTTCACGCGCCGCTTTTCTGAAAAAATCATGAATATGATCCTTCAGCCTCACCGCATCGTCGTACGACCACAGCGTATGGGCAAACTCTTCTGCTCCCTTAACGCCGAAAAAAGTGGGCTTGGATCCGGCTGCAAGCACAAGATAATCATAGTTGTAATTTTCACTGGCGCCGGCAACAAGCTTCTGTTCAAAATCAATGGATTGAACCGTATCGAGCTTAACGTTTACTTTTCTTCCGGCAAAAACCCGATTGAGGCTGATCTTGATACTGTCTTCATCCACTCGGTTCGCGGCTACCTCATGAAGCTCGGTTAACATGGTATGAAACGGATTTTTATCAATGATTGTTATATGGATATCATCAAATTTTTTGAGTTTTTTTGCTAATTTTTTCGCGGTCAGCAATCCTGAATAACCCGCACCAATAACAACGATATTTTTCTTCATAGTGATCCTCTTTCAAAAAAATTAAAATTAATTTTGCGGGAAAACCCTGACAGCAATAAAATTTAAATTGTTATAAAACACATCTCGATAATATTATAACAAGCATTTGTAATAAGTCAATACAATGAAACAGAGAAGTAATTAGTAATATTTTACTTAAAATATGCGAATTAAAATAAATGAGACAAATTCAAAAAATATAAAATAAGAATTAATATCGTTTTTTATCAATGAAATTCGACATAAATTGTTCCCGCGCAATAATATTCTTTTCTTCAATGGGACATATCATAAAAATTAAATTTTTTAAAAAAAAATTATAAAATCCCGCGCTGAACGCTTCTCATCGGCCAGCGCGAGATTCTATGACATGCGCGCACTTTATGCAGCTGCTCCTTTAGCATGTTTCCGGATTTCACCGCTGATCCAGATGACGACAGGGATGATAATCTGGAAAGGGATGACATAAATAGCATATATTTTCAGAAAATTCATCATCTCAATAGTGTTGCTGTAAAGAATACTGCACAGAGCCAGCACACATAGACTGCTTGGAAATACCAGCTTTTTATAATCCTGTATATTGAATAAACTGGATAAACCCTTCGAAGCCGCCAAAATACAAACGGTGATTTTAGTGATTCCCCCCAGTATAAAATTTGTTGATATAGAACCTTCAATTCTTGCAAGAAAATCACTGACATTGATAATTCTGGCTGCTGTATAGGACGGGAAATACTCCGCTTTCATCAATGCCGTGCCAAGCGAAGCTATATTTCTCAGAGAGACAACCAGTAGGATCACAGCTCCTAAAACCTCGCCCCAAACATAGATTTTAGAGGGACTGTCTTCTTTTTTTATAAAGTCGGCCACTGTTAAGAACAGAACTGTTTCAGCAAATGGAAAGGTAAAAAGATCATAGGATCCAGCTAAAATAACTTTTGTGCTGTGATTCATAACAGGCAGTAAATTATCAATTTTTATCTGATTGAGCAGGAGTATAACAGTGAGAAATACGACAGAAACAATAATAAATAAGCTTACCAACGACCATTTCCCCAGAATTTCAACTCCGCTTTTTGCCATATAAACTGTAACAAGAATCATAATGATCATAAGCGGAAGCTGCGGTGTATCCGGCATGGAGGTAGTTTCAATAAACTCGGAAAAATTCCGCAAAACCAGCGCCGCCAGATGAATCGCATACCATGAAATGAGGACGGTCACAATTTTACCCGCGATTTTTCCAAACAGAATCTCTATGACCTCATAAATATTTTTTTCAGGAAACAGTTTGATAATTCTGGCATAAATAAGAACCATCGGTATTGCTATAATCTGTGACAAAAGCAGAGAAATCCAGGTATCCTGTTCCGCTGTGGAGCTCCCCCCAAGCACAACGCTGCTCCCGCAGATATAAACAACGATGATGCAGATAGCCTGGCGCGTTGAAATGTATTTGCTGTTCATTAAAAACTGTTCCTTTCAGGTTAAATCGTTTCATTTTCGTGTTTCACGGCTTATAAAAAATTTCAACCAGATGTTTGATCAAGCCGGATGGACTGGGAACCATGATGTCAAATGTATACAGTATCAGCACACAAAAGCTGACCGCCATAAACACAGAATAGACCCAGCATATTTTTTTATCCCCGCTTTTTATAACGGGGATAAAGTCAAATAAAATTACAGCCAAATACAAAATGATTACTATAAACGTCAGCAATGGGTACCCCTACTTTCAACTGTGTTTTAAAAAGGAGGTATTTACGATATTTACTTTGGATTGTACCTCTACCTGTATTGATGGAAACAGTTTATCCCACTGAGGTTCCAGCTGTTTCCAAAGCTGTGGGTCTTTTTTATAAATCATATTGCCGAATCCAAAAATATCCGAATTATATTCCGTCTGCACTTTTTTTATGACGGCCTTGGTGTGGTCTTCAATCATATTCTGTGCTTTTGTCTCTATTTCCTTGATTTTGTTTTCATCCAGCAAATCCACGTGTGCATCAATCTCATCCAAATAGACATCCGTATCGGTCTGAAGAATCACTTTCAGGTTTTTACCTGTATAAGAATACGAGCTTTTCGTTTTGTTTTTCGAAATTTCAAGCGCCACATCCGGTGTGTTATCATTCTTGGAAGAGACGTTTATGACCCCGCCATGAATACCGTCCACGGCAAATAAATAGTATTTGCTTTCCTCCGGGTCCAGATACCCGATCATCTTATCGCCTTTAAAGACAGCCTCACCGTTTGCCTCCACCACCATTTTATCGTCATTTTTCGTATTGCGAAATGCCGGAATCACAACGGAACGGCCGGGACTTTCCAGTATGCTGAAAACACGGAACAACGGAACGTTTTCAATCGTTCCTACGGTTGTCTGGTCTTGTTCAATAATTTTTTTAATTTCAAAAGCAACAACCGAACTGTCCAATCCTTCGATTTTTAGAATGTCTTTTGCAGTTTTTTCCTGTGAAACAACAATTCCCACCGTTTCCCGGCATTCCTCATCACTTAAGAACCAATCAATCACATTGCCCAGATTGCCGTTTTTGGCAAGGTCCGATCCTACAACCAAAATCTCGTTATTTCCCCAATAGAGCTTGCTGAGCAACCTTTTCTTTGCATTGCGGACTGCATCCATCACCGTTTTCCCGCGAGACTCTACAAGTTTTGCCTTTGTCCCCGATTCCATGGTTGTGGCGGTTGCGTCGACCACCTCGGTGGTAAGCAAATACTCTTTGGTAGATGGATCAATGTCGATGCCGACTCCTGTGACAATGGTCATATCATTCAGCCCGTGATAGCTCCAGCAGCCGGTCAGCGAAAGCAGAACCAGACTCATTATCACGCAGACCATCTTTTTAATCATCATTTCCTCCGCGACTGTTCTTCATACGCACGGTATTGCTTGTCATCGATTTGGTGCGAGTAATCATTTTCCACCAGGGTGCCCTGATAAAGGTATCCTTATTCTCCTGGAATTGAAGAGACCCGCTAAGGGACATCTGCGGAATACCGAAGGAATTTAAATTCAACAAGTGAATAAACACGCCCGAAAGCCCCAGCACAAATCCAAACAAGCCAAAAGTGGTAGCCGCAACAAGCAAAAACACGCGTACATACGTCACCGGCGCATTCATTTTAGGGATCAGTAAACTGGTAATGCCCGTAATGGCTACTACAATGATCATCGGAGCGGCTACAAGTTTTGCATCCACCGCGGCCTGCCCGATCACAAGCGCGCCGACAATGCTGAGCGCCTGTCCGACATTTGACGGCATGCGGATACCGGTTTCACGTAAAATATCAAAAACGGCAAGCATAATAAATACTTCCGCGGCAGCGGGCAGAGGCACACTTTTTCTTGCGCCGGCAATGCTGATCAGAAGCAGTGTCGGAAGCATTTCTTGTTGGAACGCGACAATTGCAATATATAAAGCGGGAACGCTTATTGTTAAGAAAAAACCTGCTATACGAAGAAACCGTGACAGTGAGGTATAATAAAAGTTCATATAATAATCTTCGCTGCTTTGAAAATTTTCGATAAAAAGATAAGGAATGGTAAGCACAACCGGCGTACCGTCCAGAAAAACGGCGATTCTTCCTTCCAGAAGTTTCCCAATGACCACATCGGGACGTTCCGTGTACCCTGTCGTTCGAAAAGGGGACCATGCGGAGTCTTTGGTCAGTTCCGTAATGTAATTGGTGTCCAGAACGGCATCAATGTCTATTGAATCCAAACGCCGGTAAAGTTCGTTCAGAATTTTTTTATTTACAACTTTGTCAATATAGCAAATACAGGCCTTGGTCTTTGTGATTTTCCCAAAGGATCTAAATTTCATTTTCAGTTCATTTGTACGCACTTTACGTCTGATTAAAGAAAGGTTTTGAATGAGTGATTCGTTAAATCCTTCGCGCGGACCGGAAAGAATTTTTTCGTTCTCCGGTTCTGCAATAGAGCGGGTATGAAAACCTTTTGTATTCAGGATTAAAGCTGTATCCTCACCTTCCACAAACAAAATTGCATCACCGTAGGTGATGGATTCCACAATATCTTTTATTTGATTGGTTTTCGTGGTTTCATTGATTAAAATAACATTTTCAATCAGATTATCAATCAGATGCGCATCGGATTGAACAGCGGTGGACAGCATTAATGGTTTAATAATGTTCTCGTTGATGATCGTTGAATTGACTACTCCGTCACAATAGGCAATACAGTATTTGAGATTTCCGTTATCATTGTTTTGAATATATCTTACGATCATAGTATCCACATCTGTGAAAAGGTTTTTCAAGGTTTCAACATTGCCCTTCAGGGACTGTCCCAAAATATTTTCAGAAAGCTCCTGATTAAAACTTTCAACGTGCCCGGTTACTTTTTCTTTTTTGTGTTTCACTGAAAAATGGAACATATTCGGTCCCCCCGTATTAAATAATTCCTTTTATTATGCTTAATTCCTTAGTAAAATATGTGAAGTCAAAATGACCGGTTATGTTATAAAAATCAAACAAAAGGAAAAAGCTTATCCTTTTTGCTCCGCCTTTTCGGTATAAATTTTGATGAATGATGCAGACTATTCTTCAAAGTAATTGATGGGATTGAATCGGAGAAAAATATGAACAATTCAGCTTTCGGCAGACTTCCACAGCATATTGGAATTATCCCAGACGGCAACAGAAGATGGGCTGAAAAAAACGGGTATGAAAAACAGGACGGGTACAAGTTTGGTATCAATCCGGGATTTGAGCTCTACAAAATGTGCCTTGAGCTCGGCATCAAAGAAATGACCTTTTACGGATTTACAATCGACAATACCAAACGTCCTGCCATTCAGACGAAAGCGTTTCAAAGCGCCTGTGTTGACGCGGTTCTTAACCTTGCGAATCAGGATGCCGACCTTTTAATTGTAGGCAATACGGATTCCCCATTATTCCCTAAAGAACTTCTGCCCTATTCCAAGAGAGTGCGGTTTGGCCGCGGCCTGATGAAAATCAATTTTCTTGTAAACTATGGGTGGAACTGGGATTTAAACTGTTCATTGAAAAACAACGGTACCAATTCTACCGGAAACATGGCAAACACAATCGCATCTTCCGACATTTCAAGAATCGACCTGATTATACGCTGGGGCGGAAGACGCCGGCTGAGCGGATTTCTTCCCGTGCAGTCTATTTATGCGGACATTTACGTGCTTGACGATCTGTGGCCGGATTTTAAGCCCGAACAGTTTTATCAGGCCCTTGAATGGTATCAGGAGCAGGATGTTACCCTGGGCGGCTAAGAAACAGTTCGGCAAAATCACAAGCCGTCAGACCAGCATTTCAAAAAGTCCGAGCGCGATTACGATTCCGCCCGATATCAACGGCACAAATTTGCAGAGTGACTGTGGAATACAGCTTTTTCCGATATGGTAGCCTAATGTAATAGAAAACATACTGATTATAAAGGTGAAAATAGTTGTGGCGCATATGTTCAGCCCCGATATGCTTGCGCCCACTCCCATGCCGAAATTATTGATTGTCAATGCAAGGGCAAGAATCGCAGATTCGCCTACATCAATTGTGCCTGAACGGTCTAAATCCGCTTTCCCAGGATCTTTCAGCATATCATTGAGGTTCACTTTTTCTTTTTGCCGACGCTCCCGCTTTTCTTTTGGCTTTTTAAAGAAATCCTTTAGGAACCAGATCCCGATGGCAATCAGTATTATACTGCCGATCATGTTGGATACCGATACAGAAAAAAAATGGCCGATTATTCGACCGATTGACATAGAAAAAAAAGTGCCGACACCTGTGATTACGGCAATCAAAAAATTAATAAAGAATTTAAATTTTATTTTTCTCATTCCGAATGTAATCGCCACGGTAAAATTGTCAAGGTTAGCCGACAGCGCAAATAATAATACGGATATCAGGTACACATTCATTCACCCACCAAAAAGTTATTTATACCATAATTATGTCGGCGGCGTAAATGTGTGATTTCAGATTAATACACCTACAAGTCACGCTAATGATGAATCTAAATTTTTTACAATAACTGTCAGTGACAAAAAAGGATATCACGGCAGTATTTAGATAAAACTATAATTGTCCGTACCGAATCTATTTTGCGTGCGGCATAGGAGGAATGAATTGAATGACACATGAAGGTCATATGGAAACCGAGCATTCAACAGGTTCTGAATTGCTTCGTTGGTTTGGCAGACTCGTCATTATAGCAGTCATTCTTGCAATCGTATCATTTTTAACTCCGGGCTTTTCCATCAACGGATTATGGTCTTTTATGCTGGCGGCAGTGGTAATCAGCTTTCTTGACTATTTGGTGGAAAGAATGATGAAAATTGACGCGGCTCCATTTGGAAAAGGATTGAAAGGATTTTTTATATCCGCAATCATTATCTACGTCGCGCAGTTTTTGGTTCCCGGCATGAGCGTTTCCATTATAGGCGCCATCCTTGGCGCACTGGTAATTGGCGTACTTGATGCAATATTTCCCGTCAGGGTCATGTAGCGAGAGATAATTTCGTGAAAAATTTTATGAAAGAGGTCCGAAAAGCAACACTGCTTTTCGGACCTCTGCCTTTTTCGCTATCAATCCAAACTTTCCTCTGCGGACATGCATGCCGCGCAATAAGCGGAAATCTGCCTTCTGCAAAGGTGATAAACATCCTCACTGCGGAATTTTTGATACCACTCCACGGTATATTCCAATGCTTTTTGCAAGTCCATGCGGGGTTTCCATCCCAGAAACGTTTTTGCTTTTGTACAGTCAAGACTCAATAAAGCGGCTTCGTGCAAGGTCGGCTGTTCAGCGCAGTCCACCCATTTCCCGCTTCCCCAGAGCGATACAAGCATGTCAGCCACCCTGCTGACGGGAACAATCGAATCAAAATCAGGGCCGAAATTCCAAGCGCCGGCATATTGGGAGCCTTCTTCTGCCATTTTATATGCCAGCAAAAGATAGCCGTACAGCGGTTCCAGAACATGCTGCCAGGGGCGAACGGAATCAGGATTCCTGATTTCTATCGGATTCTGAGATTGCAGGGCGCGGATACTGTCCGGTATCAACCTGCATTCGGACCAATCTCCTCCTCCGACCACGTTGCCCGCACGGACGGATGACACACATTTTCCGGGATATTTTCCCGAACGGGCGTTATAAAAGGAATTCCGGTAGGAAGCCGTGACAATTTCCGCACAGCTTTTGCTGGCGCTGTACGGATCGTATCCGCCAAGCATATCCCCTTCCCGATATCCCCAAAACTGCTCTTTGTTATCGTAGCATTTGTCGGACGTGACAATCACACCTGTTTTCACCGTACCGGAAAGACGAATATTTTCAAGCACCCGCACGGTTCCCATCACATTGGTTTCAAAGGTTTCATCAGGGATTTCATAGGAACGGCGGACAATGGGCTGGGCGGCGAGATGGAACACGATTTCAGGCTCGTATAAGCTAAAAACCTGTTTGAGCCTTGCATCATCACGAATGTCTCCGCGAATATCCATCATTCTGTGCCTTAGTCCGCACAGAACAAAATTATCCCGGTCAGTTGCGGGATCAAGCGCATAACCGATCACCCTCGCGCCCATCAGGTACAGCCACAGGGAAAGCCAAGAACCTTTAAAGCCTGTATGCCCTGTCACCAGCACATTTTTTCCCCGGTAAAAGCCCCCGAACATTTTTTTGAAATCTATTTCCAAAGTTTCCATGGTGTTTCACCCACCTTCCAAAGCTTATTGACCCCTTCAACATCCACTGTGCCTGTGACCAGACAGTCACCTAGAACCCGTTTTTACTATATGCGGCTTCAGATACATTTACTACAGTTCGATAGCTGTCCGGCGTATAATCCCATTTATGTCCTAATGTTGAAATAGACCGTATGCCCTCCTGATAAAAAAATACCAGAGAGGGCATTCCGTCTAGCTATTGGACGTTATCACGTTTACTTAATATTCTTTGGTTCCGGTTACCCTTAGTATTGCAGAATAAGCGCCGTTTGCACTCAGTGCAATAATCACTGCGTTAAAGGGTATTATTGCACCGGTGGCCCACGTCAGTGCGCCGGTAAAATACGTCGCTCCCAGCAAAAGTACCACTGCAATGAAATATGACACCCATTGTGTCGCAATGTCCTTTAGGAACGATGCGCTCTTTATGAATTGCGTAATAAGCGCTGTTGCTGCAACGCATCCAGTAAAGGTCGCCAGCGTTTCCCATGTGAAAAAATTATTCATATCTATTCCTCCCGTGTGCGAAGCCTTTTGCAGCAATCCATTTTGGGTTGTTGTCCAGGCCTCCAGTAAACACTTTATGACGATGCCCCCTATCTTGTGTCAACACTTTTTATCCTTTTCAATTGCAGCACAAAAAGAAGGCTGCCGATTTCCGACAGCCTTCTTACAAAGATAATTTTTATGAAAGTAAATAAATCAGTCTAGCCAATAAACTGTTGGGTCCAAATGTACTGACCCTGTGCGTTTTTGGCAATGCCAACACCGATTTGTGTAAAGGAAGAATTCAGGATATTCGCTCTGTGTCCCGATGAATTCATCCAACCCTGCATGACCTGCTGCGGAGTTGTCTGTCCCATTGCGATATTTTCTCCGGCAGACCTGTAGCTGATTCCATATTGCTTCATCATATCAAACGGAGAACCGTATGTGGGGGACTGATGATCAAAATAGTTCAGTTTGGCCATATCCTCCGACTTTAAGGTTGCAGTTTTCGTCAGAGACGAATTAACCGTAAGCGCTTTCAATCCATTCGCGGCTCTTTCCTGATTGACAAGCTGGACAACCTGATCCTGGAAAGACGAATAGCTGCCGCCTGTGGAAGCAGGCGTACTTGAGGTACTACCCTGAGAGCTTGAACTTGAAGTTGGTTTGGAAGCTGTATTAGAGCTTGAGCTTGTATTGGGGCAGGAATATGTTTTGCCGCCAATCGTAATTTGGTACTTGGTTCCGTTTGCGGAATTCACGGAAGTCAGACAATTCGATTTGACTGTGCAGCTTGTGCCCGCCGTACAATTGGATTTGTTTGTGCAGCCGTTGCCGTCGCTGCAAATCGGGCTGCTGCTGCAATTGCTGCCAACTTTGCAGTTCGTAGTGTTTGTTCCTGCAACTGTTCCATTGGAAGCTGAAGTTTTCGGACAAACGCTGGAAGTGTTGGACTTAACAATATCGGCAACAGTATTGCTGCTTATTTCCTGTGTGTTTGCCGCCGGTGCTGCGCTGGTTACTTGAACGGTACCGGCTTCTGCTTGAGTGGATGCTGTCTGAGAATCGACAGAAACGGTACTTGTAGTGGTGCTTTCATCCGGTGTGGCCGCTGTATTGCCGCTGTTCACTATTGCACCGGCCGTACCTGACATAAGCACACAAGCGATTAATGCAAGTATTTTCGTTTTCATGTATGATCTCCTTTTCATGCTTCTCGATTTTGAAAGGTTACATGTTTGTAACTTTCTTGCACTTATCGTAACACCAACCGACAAAGAAGACAATACTGAAAATTATGTAAACTATTGAAAATATTGGAAATTTATTATATTGAAAAATTTAATGATTAAGCCGTCTGATAATATCGTACGCCTTATCTTCATTTTTAACAAAACCTTGAACAGTTGTATCAATTCCCTTGTAATCATTGAACTCCACAAAGGCCGCGCTCAGTTTTTCCATGAGCGCCGCAGACATATCTTTTCTGGCAGCCAGCGCATCCTTCGGTATTTCTTCCGTACGGGCAACAATAATCAGCTGATCTGTAAAAAGTCCGTCGGTGCGCGCCTGATTGTAAACCTCGTCATAAGTTGCGCCCGCGTCCACCTCTCCCGCAAGGACAGCGTTGACTACATTGTTATGGTTGCCTAAAAACACAACCTTTTCAAACATGGAGTCGGGATCCATATGATTCTGTTTCATCATGTCCCGGGCATACAAATAGCCTGACGCGCTTTTCTCATCAACATATGCAAATGATTTACCTTTTAAGTCATTGATGGAATGGACTCTGCCGTCCTTGCGGGCAACAATATATCCATTATAAGAACAGCGTCCCTGAACCTTCGGCGTTACCAGAACATTCGCTCCGCATATTTCATGCGCGCTGACATACGCAAACGGTGAAAACCATCCGATATCAATAATTCCCTTATCTACACTTTCACTCAGCGCATCATAACTCCTAACAATCAGGGTGCGGCATTTCAGCCCAACGCTGGAGCATACACGCTCCAGAATCGGCACATAGGTCTTTCTGATGCGGTCAGGCTCGACAAAAGGATTCACGCCAAATATAATTTCATCGTCCTTTTTAAAATACATTGCGTCTTTTTGCAGCATTTCGGCCGTCTCACCGATTTTGTTGCAGAAGGAAAGAATCGTTTCATTTTTCTTTTGCTGCACATCCACCATTTGTATGGCAGAGCAAGAGACATCATGGGTTTTCTGTACCGCTGTTGCGACATTTTCTACAGCCTTTTCAATTTCTGCCGCCGTATTTTTTTGCGTAAGCGATTCATCGGTCAATCCCGATATGGCATTCTGAACATCCTTCAGAATGGAGCTGATTTCCTGAATAATCTGTGAAGACTCGCTTACAATGCCGTCAACATTTTTCATTTTATCGCCGATTTCGGTCATAGCCGTGTTGGACGTTTGTATCTTATCGACAATATTTTTTACCACGCCTTCAATGACGGAAATCGCATCATCCGTCTGTACGGCAAGTCTTCTGATTTCGCCGGCGACAACAGAAAAGCCCCTGCCGGCTTCCCCCGCCCTCGCGGCTTCTATTGCGGCATTTAAAGCCAGAAGATTGGTCTGGCTTGAAATTTTTCTGATATAATCGACAATTTCATTAATCTTGTTGGAGGACTGCTGAAGCTCGATATTACTGTCGGAGGCAACTTTAATAACCGACGTAAGATCAAGGATAAAGCTGCCGATGCTTCTGATGGTCTGCTCATTTTTATCCAGCATCTCTATTGAGGTTTTTGAATGATCTTCAATTTTTATGACGCCGGAATTCAAATTGTTGCACGCTCCGGCAAGTTCATTAATGCTGGCATTAATTTCTTCCGAACTGGCTGCATTCTGTTCGCTGAACTTCTCAATCTCATAAGAAATTTTCGCAAGTTTTTCAAAAGTTTTCATATTGTCTTTTGAAAGCCAAATCAGTTGCTGGGAGTCAAATCCCATGGTTTCCGCAACTTGAAACAGCTGCTCGCCCAGTTCTTCCTTCCCAAATGATTTTTGAGCGGCGGGCTGTGAACTGCCGTCAGACTTTCCAAACAGGGCATCGGCAGCAAACAGAATCAGAATGCTCCCGATTGCAAAATAGAGAAAACCGGTCAGCCCGTGGAAATTGAACAGAAACCCGGCTAGCTGAAGAAGAAGGATTGCGATTGCAGAAATTAGGACAGACTTCTTAGATGTAAAATTCATTTTTCTACCGCCTCAGCAATTAAAAAATTCAGTTCAAAACTGATAAAATTTTACTTCTTTACTTAAACTCTCCATGTTGCTTTTACACACAGTGATTATATTTCAAATCTCATAATTTGTCAATATTATCCATAATCATCTATGATTCTTCTTTTTTCAAATTTTATTACAATATAAAGAAAAGCCCTCATTTTCATGAAGGCTTTTTTTATTTTTATATGCGGTCAACTCCCGAAGGACCGTTATTTCGAAAGCTTATCCATCACAGCCAGTATTTCATCGATTTTTTCCTCCGCATTGCCCTCTTCAAATGCCTCTTTCACACAGCTGCCAAGATGCGCATGAATAATTTCAATATTAGCTTTTTTGAGGATTGCCTGTGTGGCCATCAGCTGATTGGAAATATCAATGCAGTAACGGTCCTCTTCCACCATCTTTAAAAGTCCGTCAAGCTGGCCCCGCGCGGTTTTCAGCAGCCGGGTTATTTTTTCTTTATCTGCTTTCATCTCAGTCCTCCATGGTAGAATTATTTACCGAACAGACTCTTTTTTTCTTCGACTGAAACCGCTTCGTACCCGGCCTCATTCACAGCATTTTTCAGGACTTCGTCGGAAACCTCTGTTTTCAAAGAGACTGTAGCGTTATTTTTTTTCAGATCGACCTTTGCTTCAACGCCTTCTATGGCATTCAGCGCCTTTTCCACTCTTGCCTGACAGTGCTCACAGCTCATACCTTTGATTGTAATGATTTTTTTCATTTCAGATTGATCTCCTTCTGTTTCTGTTTCTGTTTGAGTTTCAATTTCAATTCTACTTTGTTTGCGATTTACGGATAATCTGTGCGGCTTAAACAGTTTCAGCCTCAAAGCATTGGAAACCACGCATACGGAGCTTAGGCTCATAGCCGCCGCACCGAACATCGGGTTCAGCTTCCAGCGGAGCAGTGAAAAGAACACGCCGGCCGCGAGCGGAATACCAATGCTGTTGTAAAAGAATGCCCAAAACAAATTTTCCTTAATGTTGCGGATAACGGCCTTGCTCAACTGTACTGCGGTGACAGCATCCAGCAGATCGCTTTTCATCAGCACAATATCCGCCGATTCAATGGCAATATCCGTTCCCGCTCCAATGGCAATACCTACATCCGCTCTCGCAAGCGCGGGAGCGTCGTTGATGCCGTCACCAACCATAGCGACCTTTTTGCCGCTTTCCTGAATCCTTCGGATTTCACTTTCCTTATCCTGCGGCATTACATCCGCCACCACTCTGTCAATATGAAGCTGACGGCGAATCGCTTCGGCTGTTCTTTTATTATCGCCCGTTAGCATGACCACGTCAATACCCATTGCTTTAAATTGTTCAATGGCTTCAAAACTCGTAGGTTTCACGACATCCGCCACTGCAATCACACCCAGCAGGTTTTGTCCCTGCGCAAAATACAGCGGCGTTTTCCCGTCTTCGGCGAGTGCATCACAGGTACTCTGAAGGGAGGATACATCAATCTGCCTGCTGTTCATCATCGCAAGATTTCCTGCAAAGTATTGCTCTCCTTCCAAAACTGCGGCAACACCCTGCCCTGAAAAGGAATCAAATTTTTCTATGGCTTTTAATTCTATGCCTGATTGTTCCGCTTTGTCCACAATTGCGTCCGCAAGCGGATGTTCCGAAGGTTTTTCAATGGAAGCTGCGATTTCAAGCAGTTTTTCTTCAGTAATCAGTTTTGTAACAATAATATCCGTCACCTTCGGTTTTCCTTCGGTGATGGTGCCGGTTTTATCAAGAACCACAGTATTGATGGTATGTGCGATTTCCAGTGATTCCGCTGATTTAATCAGAATACCGTTTGAGGCGCCCTTTCCCGTACCGACCATAATGGCAACGGGAGTAGCAAGCCCCAGCGCACATGGACAGGAAATAACCAGCACAGCAATACCGATGGAAAGCGCAAATTCAAACGACTGTCCGGCAAGCAGCCACGCAACTGCGGAAATAATCGCAATGCAGATGACCACTGGAACAAATATTCCGCTGATTTTATCCGCAAGCTTTGCAATCGGTGCTTTTGAGGAACTCGCATCCTCCACCAGCTCGATGATTTTTGCGAGCGTCGTGTCGTCTCCGACCTTTTGAGCCTCAAATTTAAAAAATCCTGTTTTGTTGATGGTTGCGGCAATTACCTTGTCCCCAACATGCTTTTCAACCGGAATGCTTTCACCGGTCAGCGCGGACTGATCAACAGAGGAACTTCCCTCAACAATGGTTCCGTCCACCGGAATGCTTTGACCGGGGCGCACCGGCAGAATATCACCGATCACTACTTCTTCCACCGGAATTTCAACTTCAACTTCATCCCGAATGACAACGGCGGTTTTCGGTGCCAGATCCATCAGTTTGGTTATCGCTTCCGACGTTTTCCCTTTTGATCTTGTTTCAAGATACTTTCCAAGCGTAATCAGCGTCAAAATAGTTCCTGCCGATTCAAAATAAAGATCCATCAAAAAATGATCCGCTGTCTCCATATCGCCGTGTCCCAAACTGTAACCAATCCTGAAAATGGCAAATACACCATAAACAATCGCGGCCGTCGAGCCAATTGCGATCAGCGAGTCCATGTTGGGCGATCTTTTCGCAAGGGTTTTAAAGCCCACCTGAAAGTACTTTCGGTTGACGTAAGCGATCGGCAGAAGCAGTAAAAACTGCGCGAATGCAAACACTACACCGTTTTCTGCCCCATGGAATGCCGTCTTGATAAAGTCCGGTACCGGAAGGCCAATCCATTCACTGAGCATGTGGTGCATGGAAAGATACAGAAGCGGAATTAAAAACGCAAAAGAAACAATCAAGCGTGTCTTCATCGACTTTAATTCAATTTTAACCGGGTTTTCAGCCGGTTGATTCTTTGCGTTTGTAGTTGCTTTACGAGAGAATACGGAAGCGCCGTACCCTGCGTTGTCAACCGCCCTGATCACTTCGGCATCGTTCGTCACCGCCTCGTCATAGTCCACTGTCATATTGTTTGACAACAGATTGACATTCACGGAATGCACTCCATTCAGTTTTTTAACGCTTTTTTCTACATTCGCTGAGCATGCTGAACAAGTCATGCCCGTTACATTAAATTTTCTATTCATCTGCTCACCTCACTACACCCCTGTGGGGTATAATTATAGTATAAGCACTTTTTTATCTTTTGTCAATATGTTAAACATAACCGAAACATTTTATTATTGTAGCAATAACCTATTCATATTGCAGCGGGGTGAAATTATTTACGGATGCTTAAGCATCCGTAAATAATTTCCCCGCCATGTGCCCTCCAAGAAATAAGATTAAACCAAATGTAATCGACAGTCCGATAAAAAGGACTGATTTTCTGATTTCACCGCTTTTTATCAATTTCACACTCTCTACTGAGAATGTGGAGAATGTTGTGAAGGCGCCGCAAAAGCCGTCGCCGAAAAGCAGATACGGATTGCCGCTAAAACCCAGTCCGCAAATAATGCCGAACAGCAAAGCTCCGCTTATATTAATAAGCAGCGCGCTCAACGGAAACCCATCTTTTGAATGTTTCAAAAGAATTTCTCCGATTTTATAGCGAGCCATGGCGCCGCATGCGCCGCCAATGCACAGCAAAATCCAGTTCATTCGGCGTCCTCCCGGCGCATGAGGCGCTTCGCAGCCTGCATTCCCGCCCACGCGGCACTTAAACCCAAACACACTGAAACGGCAACATAAACAGAGAAAGATACCAGATCATCCGATAGATAAAACCCGATAGATTCTTTACAGAGTGTGGAAAACGAAGTATATCCGCCTAAAAATCCGGTGGTGATCCCCAGCTTAATTTCCGGCTTAGTAACCCGTTCCGCAAAATAAGCAAGGGCCAGACCAAGCAAAAAACTGCCGCTGATATTGATAAGCATGGCAAAGAACGCACGATCGCCTAATCCGGACGAAAGAGCAATTTGATGAACGGCAAACCTTGCCATAGTTCCCATTGCGCCGCCAATTCCGATGGATAAGATATTTTTCATGATACCTCCCGTAATAAATTATAAAATAAAAAAGCCAGCCCTCCCTGCACTAATAAACGCAGAGAACGTTCGCTTTTAAAACGCAAATATTGCCGTTGAAAAAGCTGATAATCTCCCAACTTCAAAGAAGCCATTAGCTTTTATCGCGGTTTATATTATAACAATTCTCCAAAAACACAATATCATACTGCGAGAATTTGTTATAATTTAATTTTTATTGAGGTCATTATATCATATTTCTATAGATCAGGCAAGATAAAAATCAATGATCACCAGCCTGCTTTTCACGAATAACCTTATAAAACGCCCCTCACGCTTTTCGATGGTATGTATGACATTAATGCTCTTTTGTTGCAAATTTGCTGTGTTGTGGTAAACTAATAAAAATAAACATTACTTAGGAGTTTTGCAAATGCCTAAAATTGGAATGCGGACTATTAAATCCTCTGTTGCTGTCTTCCTATGCTTTGTCATTTATTTAATACGGGGCGACGGAATCCCGTTTTATTCCGCTATAGCGGCTGTCCTGTGCATGCAGCCGTATGTCTCCAACAGCCGAAAGGTTGCGTTCAACCGCATCATCGGCACTTTTATCGGGGGCATTTCCGGCATGCTGATTATGATGGTTGAAAAACGTTTTATTCCTTCGGAAGCACCAATCTTAAAATATCTGCTGATTTCCGCCGCAATAATTCCGCTGATTTACATTACCGTGCTGGCGAAAAAAACATCCGCGTCGTATATTACCTGCGTCGTTTTTATGAGCATAACCATTTCGCACGGATTGGACGCCAATCCTTATTTTTTCGCGATGAACAGAATTCTTGATACACTGATCGGTATTTTTGTATCGCTCGGCGTTAACGCGTTTCATCTGCCCCGGGGCAAAAACGAACAGCTTTTATTTGTGAGCGATCTTGACGGCACATTGACGGACTCCGGCGGCAATATCAGCAATTACACCAAAATAAAGCTGAATCAGCTTTTGCAGAGAGGCGCAATGATCACTGTGGCAAGCGCTCGTTCCTCCTCCTCCATCGAACCGATTCTGAAAGGAATTCCTTTTCCGCTTCCGATTATAACGATGAACGGCGCAGCGCTGTATGATATGAAGGGAAAGACCTACCTGTACAGTAAAAACATTCCTTACTCCACGGCAAAAGAAGTGCTTGGGGTATTTGAAAAATATGGACTGAACTGCTTTGTGCATACGATCATCAACGATATTCTGCATATTTATTACGGCGATTTTACAAATGCGGCGGAAGAAAAATTTTACCATACTCACAAACTGCATCCCCTGAAAAACTATATTTACAACCCGCTGCCTAAAGACCGTGACGTTGTGTATATCATGGCGGTTGACAGACTGGATATGATTCAAAAGCTGTATAAAGATATTCTGAATCTGAGCTGCTCGGATCAGATTAACGCGACCTATTACGCGGACCAATACAACGAAGGATTTTATTTTCTGGAAATTTACAGCGTGGATGCCTCTAAAGAAAATGCCGTCCTTGAACTAAAAAAACGGTACGCTCTGGAAAAGGTCGCCGCTTTCGGCGACGATGAAAGCGATGCCGCGATGATTGCAGCTGCGGACTACGGCTATGCGGTTGCAAATGCGGCGGACTACCTGAAACAAGTCGCGCCGCACATCATCGGCAGCCAGGACAGCGACGCCGTCGTCAAAACGATGGAAAAATTGTTTCATTCCAGAAAATTAGGGTGATTTCGTGCATTAAATAAACTATGCGATGAGGAAAGGATGCTTCACTTGATTTACTACTACACCATGATGCCGTCCACGGTCTGCGCTCAAATAAAATTCATAATGATCGGGGAGAATACCTGATGCTGTCGTCGTTTTTTACAATCTTCCAAAAGGCGATTATCCTTTTTATTATGATTTCCGTTGGTTATTTCTGCGGTAAAACAGGTATGATAACAAAGCGCGGCTCACGGCAAATTAACGCCATTTTGCTAAATGTCGTGACCCCTTGCCTGATTGTATCCTCTCTGCAGAGTATGATTGGAAAGATTGGCATTCACAATTTGATGTCAGCCAGTTTCTGGTCGATGATCGCCATCGGGCTTTCCGTTCTTGTCAGTATGCTGTTTTTTCGCAAAAATCCCGATCATCAAAAGAAAATCCTTCGTTTTGCCGCCGGTTATTCAAACAGCGGATTCATGGGAATTCCTCTTGTGGAAGCCGTTTTCGGCAGTACGGGAGTCGCCTATGCCGCGATGTACAATGTGGTGTTTAATTTTTTTATCTGGACCCACGGAATAATGAGCATCAGTAACAAGAAAACTTTTGAATATAAGAAAATCATATGCAATCCGGGAATTATGGGGCTATTAATTGCTTTTCCCCTTTTTGCTTTTTCCTTTAAATTGCCGGATATTGTTGCATTTCCCATTGACTATTTTGCTTCTATGAACACCCCTCTTGCCATGATTGTCGTGGGCAATTATATTTCCGGGATCAAACTCAGGGAGCTGTTCATTGACCGGGACCTTTATAAGCTTTCAGTCATACGGCTGATCTTAATCCCCTGTTTGACACTTGCAGTGATGCTTCCCTTTCATATCGAAAAAACAATTGCTTCCGCCACACTGCTCCTTTGTTCCGCTCCTACGGCGGCAATCACGGCAATGTTTGCGGTTCAATTCGGCGGCGACGCAAAGCTCGCTGCGAAATCCGTAGCGCTGACCACCCTTCTTTCCGTAGCAACAATGCCTTTTTTCTGCGCTTTGGCAAAGCAGCTGTTCTGAATACCAACTTACATAAGCAAAGAGGACGTTTCCATGGAAACGTCCTCTTTGCTTATTACGATAATTCAAATTTGCCGGTGTACAGCTGATAATATTTCCCCCGATCCTGAATCAAATCGGCATGGCTGCCCCGCTCAATAATCTCCCCGTTTTCCAAAACCATAATAGCATTGGAGTTTCTTACGGTGGACAGCCTGTGCGCAATGACAAACACTGTGCGTCCGTACATGAGCTTATCCATCCCTTTTTCAATCAGTGCTTCCGTACGGGTATCAATTGAACTGGTTGCCTCATCCAGGATCAGTACCGGCGGATTGGCGACGGCGGCTCTGGCGATTGCCAGCAGCTGCCGCTGACCCTGACTTAGATTCGCTCCGTCGCCGGTCAGCAACGTTTCATACCCCTGCGGCAGATGGCGGATAAAATAATCCGCATTCGCAAGTTTTGCCGCCGCGATGACCTCCTCATCAGTGGCGTCGAGTTTTCCGTAACGGATATTGTCTCTGACCGTACCCGTAAACAAATGGGTATCCTGCAGGACCATGGCAAGTGAACGCCGCAAATCATCCTTTTTGATCTTTTTAATATTAATTCCGTCATACAGAATTTTTCCTTCGGAAACTTCGTAAAACCGGTTGATCAGATTGGTGATCGTTGTTTTTCCGGCACCAGTCGACCCTACAAAAGCGATTTTTTGTCCCGGCTTCGCGTAAAGAGAAACATCATGGAGCACACTCTTTTTCTCATCATAGCCAAAGGTCACGTCGTTGAACCGGACATCACCGTTTAACTGCGTGTAAGTCACAGTTCCGTCGTTGTGGGGGTATTTCCAAGCCCACATGCCCGTGCGCTCTTCCGTTTCGGTCAGGGCTCCGTCCTCGTCCTTTTTCGCGTTAACCAGCGTGACGGAGCCGTCGTCTTTTTCCGGCTCGGCATCGATGACTTCAAAGATGCGTTCCGCACCCGCGAGTGCCGCCAAAACCACGTTGAACTGCTGGGAAATTTGAGTGATCGGCTGTGAAAACGTTCTTGTATACTGGAGGAAAGAAGCGATTGAACCGATATCCATCCGCCCGCCGATGACCAGCGCCGCCCCTGCGGCAGCCGTCATTGCATAATTGATATACGACAGATTTCCCATAATCGGCATAATTACGTTTGCGTAAAAATTTGCATTGGTGGAACACTGGCGAAGATTTTCATTCAGAGCTTGAAATTCGTCTCTGACTTTGTCCTCATGGCAAAAAACTTTGATAACTTTTTGCCCCTCGATCATCTCTTCAATGTATCCGTTTGCGGCACCGATTGCTTTTTGCTGCCTTTTATAATTTCCAGCGGATTTTCCGCCGATCGTTTTAATAATGCGCGTCATAATCACGAGCATCCCCACAATCAGGAGGGTAAGAACCGGGCTGAGAATCAGCATCATGATAAACGTCCCCGCGACCGTGACCGCCGAGGACAAAAGCTGCGTCACACCCATGGTGATGGCTTCGCGCAGCGTATCCACATCGCTGGTAAACCGGCTCATCAGTTCGCCGTGGGTATGCGTGTCAAAGTACTGAATCGGCAAATCCTGCATTTTATTAAACAGATCGCTGCGCACCGCGTTCAAGGTTCCGTTTGACACGCGCACCATGATCTGTGAGTAGGCCACGGCCGCAAGCACACCCACCGCGTAAATGCTGCCCATCAGCGCGATCATCCGTACAAACGGCCGCAGGCTTTCGGCCGTGACCGGTTTTCCAATCATCGGAACAATGCAGTCGTTCAAAAGCGGCTTGATAAAATAGGTGCCCGCAACGTTCGCAAGCGCGCTCACCAGCACAAACAGAACCACCAGAATAAACCTGCCCTTTTGGCCGACAATATAGCCCCCGATCCGGAGTAATGTTTTCCGTATGCTTTTGGGCTTCGCGCCTGTCGCCATCCTTGGTCCCGGCATTAGTCAGCAACTCCTTTCTGTTGGGAATCATAAACCTCACGATAGATTTCATTGGTCCGCATCAACTCGTCATGGGTGCCGACCGCGTTGATTTCCCCTTCGTTCATCACAATGATTCTGTCCGCGTCGCACACGGAAGTAATTCGCTGCGCAATGATAATTGTTGTAGTTTCCCTGAGATTTTGCTGCAATAATGTACGTATTTTTGCTTCTGTCGCGGTATCCACTGCGCTTGTGCTGTCGTCCAGAATCAATATTTTCGGTTTTTTCAGCAATGCCCGCGCAATACACAGGCGCTGCTTCTGACCGCCGGAAACATTCACGCCCCCCTGCCCCAGGTCGGTGTCGTAACCATCGGGAAAGCTCATGACAAAATCATGCGCCTGCGCGGCCCTGCAGGCTTCAAAGATCTGTTCGTCCGTCGCGTTTTCATTGCCCCACTTCAAATTATCCCTGATTGTGCCTGAAAAGAGTACATTTTTCTGAAGCACCATGCTGACTGCATTGCGCAGGTCCCTGATTTGATAGTCTCTGACATCTTTTCCGCCAACCAAAACATGTCCCTCAGTCACATCGTACAGACGCGGAATCAATTGAACAAGGGTGCTTTTGGCACTGCCTGTAGACCCGATGATTCCAATCGTTTCACCCGACCGGATATCCAGATTAATATGATTCAGAATGCTGTCCTTCGCATTCGGATTGTATTGAAACGATACATCCTCAAACCGGACGGAGCCGTCTTTTACCGGAGGATGTTCTTCGGATGGATCATCCGCAATGTCCGGCTTTTCATTCAGGACTTCCACAATCCGGCCCGCCGAAGCCCTGGACATGATGACGCTGACAAACACCATGGAAAGCATCATCAGCTGCATTAAAATCTGTGTGACATAACTGATAAAGCTGATGAGCTCACCTGTTTTCATTCCTCCCGCTACAATCATTCCGCCGCCGTACCACATGATTGCAACAATGCACGCGTACATGGTAAGCTGCATAACCGGCATATTGCACTGCAAAATCCGCTCCGCCTTGACAGAGGCATCCATCAAGCCGTCATTGGCATCTTTAAACTTCTGTTTTTCATATCTTGAACGCACAAAAGCCTTTACGACCCTGATAGAGATGAGGTTTTCCTGAACTGAACCGTTCATTTTGTCATATTTTTTCAGCATCGCCTGAAATTTTGGGAATGCCGAAACCCCGATGATTGTCAGCATAATGGCAAGAAAGGGAATTGCAAGCAGAAAGACGGTGACAAGGCTGGAATTGATATAATATGCCATGATGGTGGCGCTTACAAGCATGACAGGAGCACGCACCATTAAACGCACGATCATCATGAACGCCATCTGCACATTGTTCACGTCCGTTGTGAGTCTGGTAACCAGTGACGCGGTGCTGAATTTATCGATATTGGAGAAAGAGTACTCCTGTACTTTGTTGAAAAGTCCGCCGCGGATTTCGCTGCCGAATCCCATACCTGCAATTGACGCGAAGCGGGAGGACACCGTACCGAGCAAAAGCGAAACAAGGGCCATCAGCACCATCAGCCCTCCTGTGCGCATCACATAGGCTATATCCCTGCTCGGAATTCCTTCGTCCACGATTTCAGCCATCAGGATTGGAATGCGTATTTCCACAAGCACCTCGCAGATAATGGTGGCCGGGGCAATCACCATTGCCCACCAGTATTTGCGCAAGAAAGGCGCCAATTGTTTGATCACAGATGATCCTCCCCTTCATTTGCGCTATGCAGCTTTTTTTCAGTGGTCATTGTTACAATCAGAGAGAACATATTTCTTCCCTTGAATTCATCCGTCGCAATATTGGCAATCAGGCGGTTCAAATAACCCCGAAACTGCTCACATTCTTCGTCGGCGAATCCCACAAACATGCGCGCATCAACAGCGTCAAATGCTCTGCGGGACTGCTGCGACAGTTTTTTACCTTTTTCCGTGATGGTAATGCGGGTGCATCTTAAATCATTTTCATCCGCCGCTTTTTGCAGCAATCCGGTCTTCTGCATACGTTTCACTGAAGTTGTAATGGAAGGTGCGGATACCTGCAGTTGTTCCGCAAGTTCCCTTTGCGTGCACCGGTCATGCTTCTCTACATATTCCAAAATTGGGAGCTGACCGAAGAAAATATTGTTTTCCGCAGCCGCCCGGTGAATATAGATCCGATGGATAATATTCAGCTGGCCTAAACGTGCGACAATCGAGCGAATATCGGTATTCATCCTTGTGCCTCCTTTTACGATAAATACTTAACCGGTTAATTATTAACCGGTTAAGTATTTATTTAGTGTAATCCAAGCGGCCCTCAAAGTCAAGATAAAAAATATTTTTTATCTTGACTTCACTTTAGTGTGCTAACAAGGAGCAAAATGCATAAAACGCTCAAATCGATTGCATGATTTTTCAATAAACAGCCATTGACATTTCAATGTAATCATATTATAATTTGCAATAATTCAGCAGGTTCGGCGGATATAAATTGTAATTTTTGCAGCATTCATTCATCTTCCCTGCATTCTTCTTACATTGGGTTTGTTTCATCGGCTTAAAGCCGATATTGCTTTTTAAAATGGAAGGGGTATCATTATGAAAAAGACAAAGAGGGTTTTATCTGCCATGCTTTGCGCAGCCATGGCACTCAGTATGTTTTCACTTGTGGGATGTACCAAAAATGAAACACAGTCCACCGCGCCCGCTGCTTCCACCGCCGCATCCGCAGGTGCGGAAAGCACATCTGCAAAAAAAGTATTGAAGGTCGGCATGGAGTGTGCTTTCGCCCCGTACAACTGGACACAGGCAGATGATTCCAACGGCGCAATCGCAATTTCCAACAGCAGCGGCGAGTACGCCAACGGTTACGACGTTATGATGGCAAAAAAGATTGCCGATGCAATCGGATATGACCTCGAAATTGTGAAAACAGAATGGGACGGCCTTGCTCCCGGCGTGTCTTCCGGTAAACTGGACGCCGCAATTGCGGGTATGAGCATTACAAAGGATCGCCTGCAGACTGTCGACTTCACGGATGTTTACTACAAAGCCTCTATCTACGCGCTTGTAAAATCCGACAGCAAATATGCCTCTGCCAAAAGCGTATCGGATCTGAAGGGCGCCTCCTGCACTTCACAGCAGAATACAATCTGGTATGATATGCTTAAACAGATTCCGGACGCAAAAATTCAGCCGGCAATGAAAAATGTTCCGGCATTGATTGTCGCCTTGACCTCCGGTAAAACAGAAATATTCGTAACCGATAAACCGACGGCGATGGCCGCCTCTTTCACAAACAAAAATTTAGTCATGCTTGACTTTTCCAAGAGCGGGGACGACTTCAAGGCCTCCGATGAACAAGTAAACCTCGGCATTGCGGTTTCAAAATCCGCTACAGAATTAAAAGCTTCGATTAATAAAGCTCTTTCGGGCATCAGCGAAGTCGACCGCGACAAAATTATGAAGGATGCTATTTCAAAGCAGCCAATGGCTCAATAATGATTTTTCGCGTCAAGGCAGGAAGTGAGTGTACTCTATGAATCTTCCCAACGAAACCGATTTTTTCGGTTGGGTTTTGTATCTGCTTAGTAAATACGGAATGATTTTTCTCCGCGGAGCGGGCGTAACGCTTCTGTTGGCATTGGTCGGCACATTGATCGGCTGTATCATCGGCCTGTTGGTCGGCGTTTTAAGAACGCTGCCTTACAATCGAAAGGCAAATCCGCTTATTAAAATTTTGTATAAAATTTTGCAGTTTATTCTGGCTGCGTACATAGAAGTGTTCCGCGGTACTCCGATGATCGTTCAGGCTATGGTTCTTTACTATGGTTCAAAGCAGATGTTCGGCGTGGATATGACCGCGATGTTCGCCGGATTTTTCATTGTATCCATCAATACAGGCGCGTACATGGCGGAAACCGTCCGCGGCGGAATCGATTCCATCGACGTGGGCCAGACGGAAGCCGCGAAGGCAATCGGAATGACACACTGGCAGACCATGGTAAGCGTCATTATGCCGCAGACTCTGCGTAATATTCTTCCGCAGATCGGCAACAATCTGATTATCAACATCAAGGATACTTCGGTATTGAATATTATATCCGTCACCGAGCTGTTCTTCTCCGGGAACTCCGCCGCCGGCGCTTATTTCCGGTATTTCGAAGTATTCTTTATCATCAGTATCATTTACTTTATCATGACTTTTTCCTGTTCACGCCTGCTGCGCTGGATGGAACACAGGATCGACGGTTCCAGCTACTATTCGCTTGTAAAAAGCGATATGATGGCTGACCCGTGCGGCCACAATCCCGTAAAGAAGCATGGAGGCAATAAAACATGGACGAAATAAAATCTCCAATCTTACAGGTAAGCCATCTGAGCAAAAGCTTTGGCGACAATCCGGTGCTGAAGGATATCGACTTTGAAACCTATCACGGCAATGTAATCTGCATTATCGGCGCTTCCGGTTCCGGAAAATCCACGCTTCTCCGCTGCATCAACATGCTTGAAACGCCGACTTCCGGCCAGATTTTCTTCCATGGCAAAGACATTACCGCAAAGGGAACAAATATCAATGCTTACCGTTCCAAAGTCGGCATGGTGTTTCAGTCCTTTAATCTGTTTCACAATATGACTGTGCTTCAAAACTGCATGGCCGGGACTACAAAGGTATTGAAAAAAAATAAAAAAACAGCGGAAGAAACCGCAATGAAATATCTGACGAAGGTTGGCATGGGAGAATACATCAACGCCAAACCCCGCCAGATATCCGGCGGGCAGCAGCAGCGTGTTGCCATCGCCCGCGCCCTTGCCATGGAACCGGAAATGCTGCTGTTTGACGAGCCGACAAGCGCACTCGACCCGCAAATGGTCGGTGAGGTTCTCGAAGTTATGCGCGACCTGGCGGACGAAGGCATGACCATGGTAATTGTAACCCATGAAATGGCTTTCGCACGCGACGTCTCCTCCCGTGTGGTGTTCATGGCGGACGGTGTGGTCGCGGAAGAAAACACGCCGGCGGAGCTTTTTTCCAATCCCCGGCAGGAAAGTACAAAGGAGTTTTTATCCCGTTTCCGCAACCAATAGATCGTTATAAAATTTACACCCCGCATCTTTTGATGCGGGGTGTTTCTTACCCACAGGTCCCCTGTTTATATAATTTGATTATTTCTTGATGATTCGTTTTACCACAGAAATTTCTTCCCTGCTGGGAATCAGCAGCTTATAAAACGGTGTTTTCGTAAACCGGCAAAATATAATAATTGAAGTCAGCCCCTGCGCCGTCAGCGAAATAGAGGTGGAAACCGCCGCGCCGTTAATGCCCATGCTGGGAATCAGTACAAAGCTGAGGACAATATTGAACGCGACACCGATCACAGTCGAAATGATGTTCAGCTCCGGTTTTCCGTACGCCGCAATAGAGTTTGCAAGCACCTTCGCATAGGTAATAAAAATAGAGCCGATAATCAGAATCCTCAGTGCGGGGACGGCCTCAATATATTTTGGAAATACAATCGGAACAAAAACCTGCGCCACCCAAGTTAATAGAAACGCACATACAAAGGTGATATACGTTACAATTTTGCAGGACATCAGTGTCAGTTTAACTTTGTCCTCCTGTACCTTCATGCCGGCAATGCGCGACATAATCACCATGCTGACGGCATTCGGCAAAAGCCAAACCTGCTCCATCAGCGTGGATGCAAAAGAGTAAACGCCGAGCGCGGCAACTTTATAATAGCCTTTCACAATGAAATTAGCGGCATAGGTGTTTACATAAGTCAGCATATTTGAGATGTGGGATTTCAGGCTGTATTGTACCATCGTACCCGCACCGACCAGCACATCATCTTCTTCGCTCACCGTTTGCTCCGGTCCCCTGTGCATTACGGAAATACACATTCCAACCATCGCGATCATAATCAAAATACTGGACAAGATAATCACCAGAGGGGTTTTCCAGAAAAATACACTGAACGCAAAAAGCGTAGTCAGCACACGCTGGATCAGTGTAATAATGTTATACGCGCTGAATTTATTCTCTCCGCGCAGAATGCAGGTATAAACTGTGGATAAAAAGGAGAACACGCCGTAGACCACCGCAAGCACGCTGTAGAGCATCGGCGTGTCTGCAAAGTAACTCTTTCGAAGTACAAAAACGCTGGCCAAACCCACCACGACAATTAAAACAATGATCCCTGCACAAATTTTCGTCAGCGCTTTTTTTACATTCTTCAATCCATAACGCGATGTATAATAGATGACCGCAGAACTGACACTCAGTGAAAGGAATGTGACCAGAAGTGTTCCCACATACTGAAGCTGTGTGATATACCCTTTGGAAGCCGGATCCAGAACGCCTGTAATAACCAAAGAGGAAATAAATCCCATTACCGCGCCGAATGCGGTTGTGCCAAAGGTGCTGAGCGCGTCGCGCACAATCGAACTTCTGATTTTGGGGTCTTTTTTTTCTTTCATCTATCCTATACTCCAATACGTTTAACTGCATTTATTTGCAAGGAGTATATTATATCATGCGTGAATGAATTTAACAATATTTCGAGCATTATTCACGAAGTTTGCCGTCAAGATGATTTTTTCCCAGCGCCTTTCTGATGGCTATGTAAAGCGGAACGGCCACTACATCCGCAATGACCGCGTTCGTGAGGGTTGCGGCAGCCTTTGTGGCTATTTTGATATTGACAACCTGCACAGCGGAGCCAATAAGCAGTTCCTTAACATAGGAATAGCCAAGGTACAGCGCGCAGTAGCTCAGCGAGCCCGCTATGGCGGCAATAATCAGACGGGAAAGTTTTCTCGCGGATTTGTTCCCGCTGTAGGCAATGGTGCCGCAGACAAAGGCCATCATGAATTTAAAGACCAGCGTAAACGGTGCGCTGGATGCCCAGCCCGCGGTCAAGTCAAAAACAAACGAACCGACTCCGGCCGCCGCGCCGCCGTAAACCGGGCCTAAAAGCAGACCGGACAGAATGCAAAATACGTTGCCAAGGCCGATCATCGTTTTATCACCCGGCACGGGAATCGGAATATTCAGATAGGTTCCCACCAGCACCAGAGCGCCCATTAACCCGGTAAGTGCGATGTTCACCGTTGTTTTTTGCTGACTTGTATTGAATTTCATGATTTTGCCCTCCAACTACGTTGTTATTAATTGAAATTAGCGCTGATACGATTTTTAACATTCAATCTGTCCAGCGCATTACCCATCATTAAGTAAGCTGCCGCACTTGCGCCCGCCTGAATCATATTAGCCGGTATTTCTGCCAGCGGGGAAATAAAGCTATGAAGAAAAATGACTTCCGTCAGATAATATCCGGCAATGCAGATAATTCCCGCAGCCACGGCCGCAAAGGCATTGCGCTTACGAACGATCGTTTTTCCCGCTGAAGAAAAGCACAGAACCATTGCCGATTTGATGAATAGTGTAGGCAGAGCATATGCCACGCTGCCTGTAAGCGCGTCGGACATTGCCTCACCGATTCCACCGGCCACCATAGCAAACGGAGTCGGTAGGATACTGGCCGCCAAATAAAGGATGGAATCCCCAAGATGAATATAACCGCCCGTCGCAGGTGTGGGGATGTGAAGGATGTAGGCTGTGACAACAAAAATCATCGCGGCAAAAAGAGCCGTCAATACATATGTTTTTGTTGATTGATGCTGGTTTGTTTTCATAATTTTACACTCCAATGATTGATTCGCTTTAAAGCTGTGCTATAATATTAGCGTAAAACTGTTCATATTGAAATATACAGTTAATAAAAAAATAGCCAGTACAGTTTTGATGGAGGAACCCAATGACCTATGATTATCTGATATTGGATGAAAGCTGCGGCACGCCGCTGTACCAGCAGCTTTATCTTACGATTAAATCGGCAATTGAGGCCGGGCATCTTTCAAAAGGTGAACGCCTTCCTTCCATCCGCAAACTGGCGGAAGATTTAAAACTGAGCTGCACGACGGTGGAAAATGCGTATCAGCAGCTTTGCGTGGAAGGCTATATTCAATCACGGCCGCAGCGCGGTTATTTTGTGCTGACCGCAGCCCATGATGACACCGGACGGCAGAAACCGCGGCGCATCGGCGCCCAAGCCCCGAATGTTTCGCAGATCCGCTACAACTTCGGCAGTGACTGCGTTGACAGCGACAATATTGACATTAAGGTCTGGCGGCGGCATATCCGTGATGTTTTGAACCGGCAGGAGGTCATCGCGGGGTACGGCGAGCATCAGGGAGAACTCTCCCTGCGCGAAGCGCTTTCCGCCTACAGCTACAGCGTGAGAGGCGTCGTCGCCTCCCCGGAGCAGATTGTCATCGGCGCGGGAACACAACCCCTTCTATCCATATTATGCGGTCTTTTAAATAGCCATGACAAGTGCGTTGCAATGGAGGAGCCCGGGTTTTTACAGGCCGAGCAGGTCTTTGCCGACTGCGGCCTCTCTGTTGTGCATCTGCCGGCGGACGAAAGCGGAATTTGTATGGATGCTTTGAAGGGCTGCGGCGCTAAACTGTTGTTTATCAGCCCTTCCAACCGGATACAAACGGGTGCGAGCCTCCCGATGAGCAGACGTTTTGAACTGCTGAACTGGGCAAAGGAAAGCGGAGGAATCATCATTGAGGACGACTACAACGGCGAGCTGCGCTACAACGCGCGCCCGATCCCGGCCATGCAAAGCATGGGCACGGGAGAGCACATCGTTTATATCGGCTCCTTCTCAAAGCTTCTTCTCCCGTCGGTGCGCGTCGGATATATGGCACTGCCGGAAAACCTGCTGGAACAGTACCGCGCGCGGTCGAACCGTTATAACCAGACAGCATCAAAAATAGAGCAGCTTGCCCTGAGCAGCTATGTCAGAAACGGTCAGCTGGAACGCCACCTGAGGCGGCTGAGAAAACTTTACGCCGCAAAAAGCACCGCACTGATCAAAGCGCTGAAAAACGCTTTCGGAGACAAAATAGAAATTTTACTGGAAGAAACGCTACTGTGTCTGATTCTGACGGTGAAAACCGGAAAATCATCACGGGAACTGTGCGCTTTGGCGGCCGAAAAAGGTGTGAGGACCATGCCGCCCAATGAAAACGGCACATCAAAAGTGATGCTCGGCTTTGCGGGGATTCCGATCAAAGAGATCGGCGCGGCGGTCGATTGCCTGAAAAGCGCGTGGCTGTTCAGTTCATGATTGTTTTTTCTGTGCCATCGTAGTAAAATAAAATTTATATCGATTCAAAGAATAAAAAGTCCTGTTTCAGAAAATTGCTATAACATAAAAAGGAGTTAATTAAAATGAGAGCATATGAAAGATTTTTAAAATATGTCAGCTATGACACAACCTCGGACGAAAGTGCGCCGAATACCGTCTGCCCCAGTACAGAAAAGCAAAAGGTGCTCGCGCGTTTTCTGGTTGAAGAAATGAAATGCCTTGGAATGGATGACGCCCATATGGATGACAGCGGTTATGTTTACGGAACACTGCCCGCAAACTGTGCCGAAAAAGCACCCGTCATCGGGCTGATTTCCCATATGGATACAAGTCCCTCCGCGAGCGGCGCAGGCATTCAAGCAAGAATCGTCGAGAATTACGACGGCGGGGACATTGTCCTTAATCAGGAGAAAAGCATTGTCATGAGTCCGTTAAAATTTGAGAGCCTGTGTGATTATAAAGGGAAGGATTTGATCGTCACAGACGGCACCACCCTGCTGGGTGCCGACGACAAGGCGGGCGTGGCGGAAATCATTACTGCCATGCAAAGGCTGAACGACGACGGCGTAAAACACGGAAAAATAGCAGTCGCGTTCACCCCCGACGAGGAAATCGGACGCGGCGCGGATAAATTCGACGTGGAGCATTTCGGCGCGGATTACGCCTATACGGTAGACGGCGGCAAGCTGGGAGAAATCGAGTACGAAAACTTCAACGCCGCGGCCGCAATCGTTACGGTCAACGGGGTGAATATTCATCCGGGTGACGCGAAAAACAAAATGAAAAATGCGATGTTGATGGGCATTGAGTTCAATTCCATGCTCCCCCCGAACGAAATTCCCGCATGCACCGAGGGTTACGAGGGTTTTCATCACCTGAGCCATATGGAGGGCGACGAGGAAAAAACCGTTCTCCGCTACATTATCCGCGACCACGACATGTATCAATTCACGGAGAAAAAAACCCGTTTTGAAAAAATCGCCCACTACCTCAACGAAAAATACGGTGACAGTACCATTGAGCTTGACATGCACGATTCCTATTTCAACATGAAGGAAAAAATTGAACCGCATATGTTCATCATTGAAAAGGCGCAGAAAGCCATGAAAGGAGCAAATGTTGAGTCGGAAATTGTGGCCATCCGCGGCGGCACCGACGGCGCCAGGCTTTCGTTTATGGGTCTTCCCTGCCCCAACCTGTCCACCGGCGGGCATAACTTTCACGGCAGGTTCGAGTATATTCCGGTGCAGTCCATGGACAGCATGGTAGAAGTACTAATTAATATTGTCAAGGCGCAGTGAATTTTGTATCGCAATTCGTACCAAAATATGATATAGTAAAGTGATAAAGTGCATCGTGACCCGGCGGGAAAACAAGAACAATTTCCGTTGCCGTATGATGCATTTTATGGTATAATTATACTTTAAATTAACTTTAGCTTTAAAGGGGATTAACGGAATATGATTTGTGTCAACCAATATCGCACGCACCTGTGCGGCGAAGTCAGCGAAAAGGATATTGGCAAGGATGTACGTGTGGCCGGCTGGGTCGAAAATATTCGTGACCACGGCGGCGTCAAATTTGTCGATTTACGCGATCACTACGGTGTTGTTCAGATTGTGGTTTACGATAATAATCTGCTGGATAATGTCGCAAAAGAGTGCACCATTACCGCCTCCGGCACCGTCGTGCTGCGGGACGAAGACACGGTTAATCCCAAAATAAATACCGGCACGGTAGAAGTGAAAGTCAGCGCGCTGACTGTTCTGGGCAAAACGCTTTCCAGCCTGCCGTTCGAAATTGATCTGTCAAAAGACACCAAAGAGGATGTGCGCCTGAAATACCGTTACCTCGATTTGCGCAATCCGAAGGTTCATCAGAATATTGTCCTGCGCTCCCAGATTGTTTCCTTTCTGCGCAGCAAAATGACAGAGATGGGTTTTTTGGAAATACAAACGCCGATTCTTTCCGCTTCCTCCCCGGAGGGCGCGCGTGATTACCTGATTCCAAGCCGCAAGCACGCCGGAAAGTTTTACGCACTGCCGCAGGCACCGCAGCTTTTTAAGCAGCTTCTGATGGTATCCGGCTTTGACCGCTATTTTCAGATTGCGCCGTGCTTTAGGGACGAAGACGCAAGAGCCGACCGTTCCCCCGGCGAGTTTTATCAGCTGGATTTTGAAATGGCGTTTGCGACACAGGAGGATGTATTCTCCGTGGCCGAAGAAGTGCTGGGCGATACTTTCGCTAAATTTTCTGATAAACGAGTTTCCAAAGCGCCGTTTGTACGCATTCCGTACGCACAATCCATGCTGAAATACGGAACGGACAAACCCGATTTGCGTAATCCGCTTACAATCATCGATATTACCGATATCTTTGAAAATACTTCTTTTGCCCCGTTTAAAGGCAAAATGGTTCGCGCGGTCACTGTGCCGGACTGTGCCTCTCAGCCAAAAAGCTTTTTTGAAAATATGCTTAAATTTTCAGGTGAAATCGGCATGAAAGGCCTCGGCTATATCAGTGTAACCGCAGAAAATGAATACAAAGGGCCGATTAACAAATATCTGTCCGACGACAAACGTGAAGAACTCATCCGCCGCGCCGAGCTGAAACCCGGCTGCGTAATTTTCTTTATTGCGGATGACAATGATATCACGCCCAAACTCGCGGGACAGATTCGCACGGAGCTTGGCGAAAGGCTGAACTTGATTGACAAGGACGCCTTTGAAATGTGCTTTATTGTCGACTTCCCAATGTTTGAAATCGACGAGGACACAGGCAACTATATTTTCACACACAACCCGTTCTCCATGCCGCAGGGTGAAATGGAATCGCTGATGACCAAAAAACCGGAGGACGTTCTTGCTTATCAGTATGATATTGTATGCAACGGCGTTGAGCTTTCTTCCGGCGCAGTACGGAATCACGATATCGCCATCATGGTCAAAGCGTTTGAAATCGCAGGATACACCGAAGAGACGATCAAAGATAAATTCACCTCGTTATACAACGCGTTTCAGTACGGCGCTCCGCCGCACGCCGGCATGGCTCCGGGCGTTGACCGCATGATTATGTTGCTGACCGGCGAGGAAAACATCCGTGAGGTGATCGCGTTCCCGATGAACTCCAACGCACAGGATGTGCTGATGGGTTCACCCAACGAAGTCACTGAACAGCAGCTGCGCGAAGTACACATCAAACTGAGAAAATAAACCTGACCCGAAAAAGGAGGGTTTTCCATGATAACACATGAAGAAATATTAAATATCGTCAACCTTGCAAAGCTTTCCGTCAGTCCCGGCGAACTGGACGAACTGACAAAAGACATGAGCGAAATTATCGGCTTTGCCGATACAATCAACGCGGCCAGCGCCGACGCGTCCGATTTTGACAACATCAACAATCTCTCCAATGTGTTCAGGGAAGATGCTGTTGTTCCCTCCTTTGACCGGGAGGAGATTTTAAAAAACGCAGAGAGCCAGGATGACGGATATTTTCTGGTCAAAAAACGCGTGTAGGAGGTAAGGATGGACAGTCAGATTAAAAAATTGAGCAAACAAATGACCTCCGGGCAGATCAGCTGCCGGGAGCTCACCCAAAAATACATTGAAGCGATTGAAAATGAAAATAAGAAAGTCAACGCCTATGTCAATCCTACCTTAGACCTTGCGATGGAAACGGCAAAGCGCGTGGACAGAAAAATTGTCAGCGGTGAAACACTTTTGCCGCTGGAGGGCATTCCGATGACCTTAAAGGACAACATTTCCACAAAAGGAATCGAAACTACCTGCTGTTCCAACATTCTGAAAGGCTATTATCCGATTTACAACGCAACGGTATGGGATATTCTCCAGAACCAGAACGCTGTTTTGCTTGGAAAAGCAAATATGGACGAGTTTGCAATGGGCTCTTCCTGTGAGACCTCCTGTTTCGGTGGCGCGCTGAATCCACATGACTTTTCACGCGTGGCGGGCGGCAGCTCCGGCGGCGTCGCTTCGGCGGTGGGCGGCAACCTCGCCGTTTACGGGCTTGGTTCCGACACGGGCGGTTCCATCCGCCAGCCGGCCAGCTTTTGCGGTCTGGTCGGGTTAAAGCCAACCTACGGCGCCGTTTCCCGTTACGGGCTGATCGCTTATGCCTCAAGCTTCGACCAGATCGGGCCGATTACCACAACGGTTGAGGATGCGGCGCTCGTCTATGACGCCATCTCCGTCTATGACACAAAGGATTCCACTTCACGCGGCATTAGCGGCAAACCGGTCAGCCAAAGTCTGAATAACAGCATCAAAGGTATGAAAATCGGTATTGCAAAAGAATATTTTGACGGTATCCGCGAGGACGTAAATGATGCGATTCAGAAAGCCATCAAAGTTTATGAATCCCTTGGCGCTCAGATCGTCTATTTCGATATGCCTTCTTTAAAGTACAGCCTGCCGGTTTATTACATTCTGGCATGCGCGGAAGCGTCTTCCAATCTGGGTAGGTACGACGGCATCCGTTACGGCTACAGGACCTCGCATTATAACGACCGCAATGAAATGGTATGCAAAACGCGCAGTGAGGGCTTCGGCAAGGAGGTCAAGCGCAGAATCCTGCTTGGTACCTATGTGTTAAGCGCGGGCTATTACGATGCGTATTATAAAAAAGCGCAAAATCTGCGCGGTACTCTCGTGAAGGCGTTTCAGGATGCGTTCGAAAAATGCGACGTAATTTTGGCCCCCACCGTTCCCATGACGGCTTTCCCGTTAAATTTCACCGTGCAGGACGCGGTTGAAACCTACCAGACGGATATCTGCACCGTACCGGTTAATATTGCGGGTCTGCCCGCTGTCTCCATCCCCTGCGGCTTTGACGCGGCGGGTCTGCCCATCGGCATGCAGCTCATCGGAAGCAGCTTCAGCGAAGCGGTCATTTTAAATGCCGCGCACCAATATGAGGCAGCTGCGGGAGAAACCACTTTCAGGTCTGCGCACATGGGGGTAAAGTGATGATCAACTACGAACTGGTCTGCGGACTGGAAACGCATATCGAATTATCGACGAAAACAAAAATCTTCTGCTCGTGCTCTACGGAGTTCGGCGGCGACCCGAACACCCACTGCTGCCCTATCTGCATCGGACTGCCGGGAACGCTTCCAAAGCTGAATGAAAAAGTCGTTGAATACGCAATCATGGCCGGTTTGGCAACAAACTGCGAAATCAGCCCTATTTCCAAGATGGACCGTAAAAACTATGTATACCCTGATTTGCCGAAGGCGTATCAGATTTCCCAGTATGACATGCCGCTGTGCAAAAACGGTTATGTAGAACTGAGCAACGGCAGAAAAATCCGCATTTTACGCATTCATATTGAAGAGGATGCCGGAAAGCTGGTTCATCAGCGCGGCAGCACCTATGTGGATTATAACCGCGGCGGCGTACCGCTGATTGAAATCGTTTCGGAACCAGATATCCGCAGTATTGACGAGGCGAAAGAATACCTTGAAAGATTGCAGCTCATGATGCGGTTTATCGGTATTTCCGACTGCAAAATGCAGGAAGGCTCCATGCGCTGTGATGTGAATATCTCTGTTCGGCCCGAGGGTACGGAAAAACTTGGCACTAGGGCGGAAATAAAAAATATGAATTCCTTTGCCCATATGGCAAAAGCGATGGATTATGAAGTCAACCGGCAGATCGATCTGCTGCAAAGCGGTGAAAAGGTTGTGCAGGAAACCCGTCGCTATAATGAAGAAGACGACTGCACCGAAAGCATGCGCGGCAAAGAAGATGCCCACGATTACCGCTATTTCAGGGAACCGGATCTTGTAACCATTCACGTTACGGATGAAATGGTTGCACATCTAAAAGAGAAACTCCCTGAACCGCCTCATGAGAAGCTGGATCGTTATATAACCGAGTTTGGCATTTCAGAAGCTGACGCGCAGCTTTTAATCAAATACCGCAGCATAGCCGAATACTTTGAGGCAGCCGTGAACGGCGTGAAAAATCCGAAGATTGTAGCGAACTGCATGATTGGACAGATTTTCAGCCGTCTGGATGGCGACAGCGCAAAAGAAAACTTTCAGGTGAGTGTAACCCCTGAAAATTTAAGCGCGCTTGTGCAGCTTCTGGACGCGGGTAAAATTAAAATGAATCTTTTAAAGGCAACACTTGAAAAAATGCTCGACACCGGCAAAGCCGCAGACGAGTTGATCAGTGAAGCGGACATGGGCGGTGTTGACACGGATGCGCTTAAAGCCGCCTGTGAGCAGGCAATCGCCTCCAATCAAAGTGCAGTGTCCGATTACCTCGGCGGTAAAGAAAAAGCGCTGAAAGCGATTTTAGGCGCTGTTATGAAGTCGACGCGCGGCCGCGCAGATGCGGTTGAAGCGGAAAAGCTCTTAATTCAATTGTTGCGCAGTTAAGATATCCCCTAAAAGGAGTAGCTTTCACAGGTCCTTTAAAGGATATAAAATTGCCAGCGCCTAAGAACGCTGGCATTATTTTTATTTTTCGCTTGATATGAAGGAAAAAAAGAACTATGATGGTAACAGTTCTTCAGATAAACCGGAGATGAAATAATGAAATTATCTAATAATGAAAAACAATATTTTAAGGACTGTTCCATTGAATTGCTAAAATCCGATGACGTACAGTTGATGGGAACCTTTATTCAGCACGCGAATATTTCCTGCCTGGAACACAGCATTTCAGTAGCCTATTACAGTTACGTACTGAGCAGAAAACTGAATCTGAATGTCGACTGCCGCAGCATCATCAGGGGTGCCCTGCTGCATGACTTTTTCCTGTATGACTGGCATGTGACAAAAAATCCAAGGGGTCTTCACGGCTTCAAGCATCCCTTGACCGCGCTTGAAAACGCAGAAGAACATTTTTCACTCAACGACCGTGAAAAAGACATTATTGCGAAACATATGTGGCCGCTGACTTTGATTCCGCCGAAGTATAAAGAGGCACTTGTCGTGTGCCTTTCCGATAAATTCTGTTCGGTAATCGAGATTTTGAGAATTTATCCCGCATTGATTTCGCGATAGTAACCTATAAACCAAAAAGGCGCGCCGCTGTTTATGCGGCGCGCCTTTTGCATCGGTTTTAAAGAAGTCTGGTATCGTTAATAATGAGTTCAAACTGTAAATCAAGATACATTGCCGCTTGGCGGCAAAGCACCATACGGGTCATGAAAATTTCGAAATATTCCATTACAGGGCAAATCTGCGTATCAATCGTAATATTGAGCGTAGCCGTCTTTTTCTCGGCATCCACCTCGGTGGTAGCTCTCTCAACCGCATAATTGACACGGTCATGGATATCCGCATTGACGGTTTCTTTGTCGCGTACACGGGTGCGGCGTACATCTCCCTTGTCGGAAAGAATAACCGCTGCGGCGATCGGATTGACCGCAGCAGCGGTCCCCTCGTCATGATTCCCGATTGCAGCGACAATTAACGCAATTTCATCCGGCGGCATCCCCAGCCTGTTCAAAATCTGAAAAGCCATCAGTGCACCGCTCTGAGCGTGATCGACACGGTTGACCACATTGCCGATATCATGCATATAGCCCGCGATGGCTGCAAGTTCACAGGAGCGGTCATCGTAATGGAGCGTACGTAAAATATAGCTTGCGTAATTGGATGAACGCTTTGCATGGGCAAAGCCATGTTCGGTAAACCCAATCACTCCTAAATTATCATTGCCATTTGTAATATACGCACTAATTTCTTCATTCTTCAAGATATCTTTAAGTCTGACGTGATTATATTTATCCATTCTATCCCCTGTTCATTGAGTAAGCATGCGATACATCGCTTCAAGACACACCTGTGCGTGAATCATGAAACGTTCAATGTCAATGTTTTCATTCGTATTGTGCAGGCGGCGGTCCGGTTCATCGGTGAAGAAAGGGCCAAACGCAACAGCTCTTCCACCAAACGCACGTGCATAGGTTCCGCCCCCGGTGGCATACACGTCGGCCGGTTTTCCCGTAACAGCCGCAAAAGCATCTTGTAAAAGGGAAATAAACGGGCTGCTTTCCGGCAGGAAAAGGGGCTTGTTATCTTGATTCAGCGTTGTCTCAAGTCCGTACGGCAGGGCACTTTCCGCGATGGTTGCGAAAATATCCTTCCCCTTTGCGGTAACCGGGTAACGAATATCAAGGCCGATTGAAACAGAGCTGTCATGGATATCGGCTAAGCCGAGATTGAGTGTAAGAGGACCCGATTCCTGATCGCTTACATAAACACCAAGAGATTCGCCATGCAGTTCCGTCCCCATGCTTTTATTTACAAAACTGATCAGTCCCCCGAGTTCTTCTTCGGAAAACACTTCGCCAAGCAGTTTCATCAGATGGGTCGCGGCGTTAAAGCCATCCTGCGGCTGCATGGCATGGGATGCTTTGCCTAAAGAAGTGATTTCAGTACCGTTCTCCGTTTTTTCCAAACTGAAGTCGCCGTCCGCATGAGAAGCGGCATTCTCAAGTTTCAAGTAAACATCTTCCGTACACATCACAACAGCCCTTGCTTTTGACGGAACGGCATTGACAACGGTGCCGGCGATGAATTCACGGACCACAGCCGAATGATGCTCCTTTGATGAAATCGTCAGGTGCAGAATCCCTTTTTCCCTATTACAAATACCATACTCTGAATCCGGAGTGAACGCCATAACGGGCATTTGTTCCGACTTCAAGTACATTTCAAGGTCATTGCTTCCGGTTTCTTCACCAGCGCCGAAGATCACACGAAGGCGGCGTTTCGGCTTGATATTTTCATCTTTCAGCGCTTTTAAACAGTACAGGGCAACAATTGCAGCTCCCTTGTCATCTGCCGTACCGCGGCCAAAATACAGATTTCCTTTCTTTGTCATAACAAACGGGTCGGTATCCCAGCCCTCTCCCGCCGGCACAACATCCATATGAGCGACCACCGCGGCAACTTCGCTGCCTTCACCATACTCGGCGTGACCTGCAAAATTCCCGACATTCTTTGTTGCAAATCCCATTTTTTCAGCCATATTCAGAATCAGATTCAGCGCCTCGGCAGATGCTTTCCCAAACGGCATGCCTTCGACGGCCTCACTGCGCACGGATGGAATTGCAACCAGCTCCGCTAAATCATGTATAATATCTTCCTGATAATTTAAAATCCTGCTTCCAAAACTCACTGCTATTCTTCCTTTCCTATGATATGTTGTGTTTATTATAGCACAGAATATACCAAAAAATAAGGGTGAACCGAAGTTCACCCTGTAAAATATATGTTAAATTATCCAATTAAAGACGGGTATTGCTCACGGATAACTGCCAGCGCCGCTTCATCGGCGACAACCGTCAGGTCGTTGTGAAGCTGAAGGATGGATGCCGGAACCTCCGGAGTAATCGGTCCAAAGAGTGAACGGCAGAGAATATCCGCTTTGCTTGCTCCGTTCGCAACCAGCAGAAGCTTCTTTGCCTGCATAATTGCTTTGATTCCCATAGTGATGGCAAACTGCGGCACATCTGCCGCATTGTCAAAAAACCGCGCATTGGCATCGATTGTTTTTTGCTTCAGCTTGACGCAGTGGGTGGTTTTGTCAAAGTCATCATCTGGCTCGTTAAAACCAATGTGGCCGGTGTGGCCGATACCCAAAAGCTGTAAATCAATGCCGCCGAGGCTGGTGATTACATTGTCATACCGCCTGCATTCCGCGTCAATGTCCTTTGCAAGACCGTTCGGTACGTTCGTATTTTCTATTGGCACATTCACATGATTGAAAAAGTTTGTATTCATATAATTGCGGTAGCTTTGTTCATGCTCGGTCGACAATCCGCAATACTCGTCAAGATTGACACTGTGTATCTTAGAAAAGTCAATATCACCCTTCTTAAACCATTCTACCAGCTGGCTGTAAACACCGAGCGGAGTAGAACCGGTAGCAAGACCCAAAACCGAATTTGGAAATAAAATAACCTGTGCAGATATAATATTAGCCGCTTTTCGGCTCATACTCTGATAATCCGGTGCGCTGATAATTTTCATATAAATCTCCCTTTCATATGGCAGCCAAAGTTCATAAATAAAAATTATTTTTATTTATGAACGGATTTGCTAAAAATTTCTTTCTTTATCAAATTATATCACAAATTGTAAAAAAAACTACGGGGCAAAATCAATCAATCTCACCCCATAGTCTGTCTATTATTTATGCAGTACATCCAACAGTGCTATTGCTTTTTCCCTCGGTACAGGCGGACTGATGTAATACCCTTGAATCATATTGCAGCCGCAATCGTAAATGCATTCGATTTGTGCCTTCGTCTCCACGCCTTCCGCAATTACTTCAAGATCCAGCTTTTTCGCCAGGCGGACAATCATGTCGACAATATCTCTCCCTACTTTGTCGGTTACAACCTCATCAATAAAGCTTTTATCAATTTTCACCGAATGAATGGGGAGATTTTTTAAATAAGTAAGTGAAGAAAAACCCGTACCAAAATCGTCAAGATAGACACAAATACCATGTTGGCTTAGAATTTCAAGCTTTTTTATCACTCCGTCAAAAGATTCAATAAGCGAGGATTCCGTTACTTCAATCGCCACGCTGCCAGAATTTAAGCCATAGTAGTAAAAACGTTCTATAACATAATCAACATAGTCGGCCTGCAAAAGTTCCACCGGTGAAGTATTAAAGGAAACACGAATGCCACAATCTTTCATGCTTTGTGCAAAAGCAAAGGTCTGATCCACAACAAACCGGCCCAATTCCTTGATAAATCCGGTTTTCTCGGCCATTGCAATAAACTGAACCGGCGAGACCATTCCAAATTTGGCGCTGTTCCAGCGAGCCAGAGATTCGAATCCGACAATAGATTTCTTCTCATAATCATACTGCGGCTGATAATAGCAGGAAAGCTCATTATTGTGAATTGACATTTTGAGTTCGCGCTGCATTTGATGCTGGCGATCAATCGTAATACCGTATTCTTCATTAAAAAGTGCATAACTGCCCTTTGATGTGTTTTTTGCTTCGCGCAGTACGAATTCACCGCGATTAATAATTTCATCGAATTTATTATCTTTTTTTATCTCGCGATAGTTAAACAGAATCGCACCGACACTGCATGTCAGCTGAATAACATTATCATGGATCAGGAAGGGCTCTTTAAACAGATGCAGAATACTCTTAGAGTAATTTTCAAGTTCTTCAGAAGTATTTACATTTGAAATCAGCAGAGCAAATTCATCGCCGCCAATTCTCCCGACTAACGTGTTTTCGCCCTTCACTGCCGTTAGACGGGCAGCGGCCGAAGCGAGAAAAGCATCTCCGATATCATTGCCGAAAGTACTGTTTACCGATTGAAAATTATCTATATCCAGAAAAAAGGCTGCCCCATTCTTGCTTTCCACATGGCAGAGATTCATCCAATCTACAATGTTTTTCTCAATTCCCTTGCGATTCGGCAGATTCGTCAAAGTATCGGTATAAGTTAAATAACTGATATCCTCTTTTCGCCGTACATTCGCTTCATAGCATGTCTTTTTAAATTTTAAAAAGCCAACTGATGCAACGATAAATTCAAGGATCAGCAGCCCAAACAAAATAGCGCTCATAATAAGAATTTGATTGGCAGGAGCCATTATATGATTCTTTTCAACCATAACCATAAACATCCAGCCGTCAGTTCCCTTAATATTGCTGTATCCGATCAGCTTATGCACTCCGTTCACAGTACATAATCCTTTACCGGACTGATGAGCAAGAAAATCACTCTTAATCTTATTGAATTCCTGTTTTGGGGACTGTGTTGCAATATATTGAAAAAAGTTATCAAAATTAGCCTGACCGCTCCTGTTGGAAACCATCCCGCCATCACGTGAAATGACATATACAGAATAGTCGGAATCAACAGCAATATTATCCATAATATTTAATTTCTCATTATCTTGAATTGTGGCAATCAATACACCCACAATCTTTTGAGCACGAATAACCGGCACCGCATATGCGATGATTTTACTCTTTGGGTCAAACAAATCGGTCAGTCCGCCCGAAATGTTGGCATGGCCGGATAATGCTTCTTGAAAGTACTCCCTTTCGCTGATCATTATGGTTTCACCGTCGTTGGTAACCGCACGGCCGGACTGATCGGTATAAGCCACCCGCAAAAAATTTTTTCGTTTTGCTTCATCCGAAAGAATTTTGATTCTATCCGAATTACTTTCGCCAGTGAGTCCTTCCTGTTCTGAAAGGGCGCTGAGCACGTCCAAATTTCCGACAATGGCCGTGCGTGCGGCATTTGCACCCTGCTCTGAAATTTTTTGAAGTGATGTTTGTGTATTAATTGTTAAAATGCCGCGCACTCCTAAAACAAAGCAAACCCCAAGTATCATTAATATTGTGACAACGGCAATAATGATTAAGATATTCTTATTATTTTTATATCTCATTCAGCCACCCATTTTCGACAAATTTTGCATTATTGAATGGTTTTTCTTGATATGATAGTTTATCAATACGGTAAAATTCAAAGCATTCTGCAAAAATTTTATTATTAATATTATCGGACATTCTTTTTAAAATTTAAGTATAGACGAATAAATTTATTCACCCTGCAAACAATTTCAATAGACGCAAAGTGGGGTGATATTGATTGAAGAAATATGCGTTCTTATTTTTGGCAGGAGGAACTATTTATCCTGCACTGGAAATTATCTGCCGCGGGAAGACAGATATTTCCATGGCTGCGGCAGGCGGTTTATGTCTATGTTTGATTGACCGTATATGCAATAACCGTATGAAAAGCAAACCAATGTCTATCAAATGTTTTGTCGGTTCCGGAATTATTACTGCGGTAGAATTCGGGACCGGTCTTCTCGTGAATGTTGGTCTGAAACTCAACGTATGGGATTATTCCGCTCTGCCGCTAAATATCATGGGTCAAATCTGCGTACCGTTTTCTTTACTGTGGTGTTTGGCTACACTTCCTGCAATGGGAATCTGCGGATTATGTGAAAGAGTACCTTTTTTTGCAAAATAACGAAATGTCCGCCGCCCTTCACTAACAGGACGGCGGACAACTTTTCCAAAGATTTTTTACATAATGCATTGACATAAGCACCTAAAATATGATATTATTATTTTCGCACTTGTAATGGAGAGGTGTCCGAGTGGTTTAAGGAGCTAGTCTTGAAAACTAGTGATCCCGCGAGGGACCAAGAGTTCGAATCTCTTCCTCTCCGCCATTTATTCTTAATAAATTCAATAATTAATGATTTGTTTTCACCAAACATGGAGAAGTACCCAAGTGGTGAAGGGGCTCCCCTGCTAAGGGAGTAGGTCGGGTAACTGGCGCAAGGGTTCAAATCCCTTCTTCTCCGCCATAATCAGATAAAGCCGCATTAATACTGGATTATTTCGGTATTTATGCGGCTTTTCTTTTCACTTTAATGTATGATTATGAATTGTATTAACTGCAAGTAAACGATTCTATTCCTATCTCCGTTCTTAACTATTATTCTTCCATATCCTTCTCAATCAGCTCATTAATATAGGCGTTTAGGCTCATTCTTCGGCATGGGCTTTTATTTTACTTTGTCTCGCATAGCTTTTTCGTTTATTGCAGTGCGAATATAATCTTTCGCTGCCCACTGGTTTTGCTTTGTTTCTAGGCTCCATATTGTCCCGCGATATGACCATCGGATGTAGCCCGCGCGCCTTAATGTCATTAACTGAACTTGTCAACTTGTACTTCGCACAGATTTGATATAAAATAGTAAATAGTTGAAATAAGCGAAGAAATACGCCTCTCTGCGGTTTATTTACAAGCTTGATTACAGGGGAGGAACTTATATGACGAAGAAGCAACGCGCAGCTTTAGCAGTGGAAGCCTTGAAAAAAGAATATCCTAACGCTGCCTGCTCACTCACCTACGAAGATCCGCTTCAGCTTCTAATTGCAACGCGCCTTTCCGCACAGTGTACCGATGCGCGGATCAATCTGGTAACCCCCGCGCTTTTTGAGCGTTTTCCCACACTTGATGCATTTATTGGCGGCTCGGTGGAAGAAATTGAAGAACTGGTTCACTCCTGCGGGCTGTATAAAACCAAATCACGCGATATTTTTGCCATGTGCAGGATGCTGAAATCCGAGTTCGGTGGGGTTGTACCGGACAGTATTGAAGAACTGACACGGTTGCCGGGTGTGGGTAGAAAAACAGCCAATCTTGTGGTCGGAGACATTTATCATAAGCCCGCCGTGGTAACCGACACGCACTGTATCCGTATCTGCGCACGGCTGGGTATCAGCGAGGGAAAAGACCCTTTCAAAGTGGAAAAGCAGCTTCGTGCGGTGCTGCCAACGGACGAATCCAATTTGTTTTGCCATAGGCTTGTGCTGCATGGCCGCGCGGTGTGTAATGCAAGGAACCCCCAATGCGAATTGTGCTGCATGAAGGATTTTTGTAAATATGCGAAAGAACAAAATAGATAGCGAAAGCGGGTACAGCTGAAACTGTACCCGCTTTTTATAAGTGTGCCAAACGTACGCACGATGGTGAGAAAGGTAGGCTGGTCAATGAATGCGTGACCTCCTACTCGCTTATTCCCGATACTCAGGAAAATTCAGCGGTACGTGATTCCTATATTTTCAGAGCGACAGCAAGGCCGGATTCAGTTGCATGATTGGCCTTCCCTGCCTTTTCCGCATCACCTATAACATAAAGCTCATTGACCCTGGAACGGAGCTTTTCTTCCAATGGGTTATATGATTTTACGCCTAAAGACAATACAAGTGTATCGAAACCCCGGATTTCCCTTTCAATTCCATCCTGTTCATACGCCACGCCGTCAGGATAGAACCGTTTTACTTTAGCACTGGTAATCATCTGAGTATGATGTTCTTCCAAACGCTGCATCAGGAAAGTGCGAACCGTGCTCTCCACGTCCTGCGCTATTGCCGGAAGCATATCCATGATCGTTACGGTACGTCCATGTTCCCCGAGAAAATCCGCCGTTTCGGCGCCGGACATGCCTCCCCCTATAATCAGCACATTTTTGCCCGGGCTGACAATGCCGCCGAGGATGTCACGAACCGTGACAAATGATTTATCGTGGATGCCGGGGATTTCCGGACAGATCGGCACACCACCTGTTGCCAAAACGACTGCGTCAGGTTTTTCTCTGTCAATCACATCTTCGGTTACTTCGCTGTTAAAATGATATTCAACATTGTATTTTTTGCCCATTGTCAGGTAATATTTCAGCATCTTCAATACTTCATGCTTGGTAGGAGGAATCGCAGCAAGCATGAACTGTCCCCCAGCGGTACTTTCTTTTTCGTAAACAGTCACTTTATGCCCACGCTTGGCGGCCATCCATGCGGCTTCCAGTCCGGCGGGGCCTGCACCAATAATCAGCACTTTCTTTTTGTGTTTCGCTTCGCTGAGGTCGTATTCGCCCTCGTGCCCGGTAACAGGGTTCACCAAACATGATATTTTGTTGATGGATGGATTGAACAGGTAACCGAGGCAGGACTGAAGGCAGGCGATACAGGGGCTAATTTCGTCGATTCGTCCTTCTATCACTTTGTTCGGAAGATCGGGATCCGCAAGTGATTCCCTGCCAAAGCATATCATATCTGCTCTGCGGCTTTTTAGGACGTCTTCAGCAATATGGACATTATTGTAACGTCCGACACTGAAAACCGGTATCTGCACCGCTTTTTTTATGAACTCGGTGGGATATTGATTAAACCCGTTCGGAACGGCACCCGGAGCGCTCATCCACTGCAGGCTGGCGTAAGTCATTACAGAAATATTCAGCGCATCAACGCCGGCTTCCTCCGCAAGTCTTGCGATAACGGTCGATTCCTCCAGTGTACGTCCGCCATTGACTTTTTCATCATAGCTGAAACGAAAGACCAGGGGAAAATCGTGTCCGCATTTTTCCTTGACATCCTTAAAAATTTGAAGAGGAAATTTCATTCTGCCCATAAAATCTCCGCCAAATTCGTCGATTCTTTTATTGGCGTGCGTAGACATAAACTCGGCCACAAGATAACCGTGGGCGCCGTGAATTTCCACGCCGTCAAATCCCGCCTTCTTTGCGCGGTAAGCAGCATCGCCAAACTTGTGAATGGTATCCCAGATTTCGTCTATCGTCAGCTCGTGAGGAATGCAGTCCATAAGAGGGCAGGCCACTGCCGACGGCGCGACCGGCTGTTTTCCGCCGATGCAGGATGGTACGGTCTGGCGCCCGACATGATGCAGCTGCACAATGATTTTCGCGCCGGCAGCATGTACCGCTTCAACCAGTTTTGACCACCCTGCCACTTGACCGTCATTCCACAGACCACCCTGCCAGATAATTGCCTTACCAACTGGGTCGACTGCCGTACATTCCACGATGATAAGCCCAAAGCCTCCCTTGGCGCGCGCAACATAGTAATCTATCAGCTGCTGTGATACCGTGCCGTCTGGATTTGCAAAATTCGTTCCCATTGCAGGGACGACAAACCTGTTTTTGACCTCCATTTTACCGATTTTCAGCGGTGATAAAAGCATAGAAAACTCCATAAAATATTCATCCTTTCTAACTGTAATTGATTGGCCTCACAGATAAAACTGTAATGTAAAGTTTTATATAGCCTTATCATATCTTACCCCCCCTGCTTATTTCTAACTCATTGTTAATAAAATACCTCAAATTTTATAAACATTAAAGTTAATTGTTGCATTTTTTTGTCAAATAGATATAATTAAATTTAAACTTGGATATTAGTTGGTTAAAATGAAATATTTGTTTTATTGGGCGCTTAAAGAACGTGATTTTAATTTTCTATAAAACCGTATTAATGCCCTTCATAGTTTAACTGTTATCATTATTTTGAACAGGAAAAAACGTAGCGGCATAGGGGGAAACTATGGTGTCGAGTTTTTACAATAATCTTGAGCTGTTGGATGGGCTGGAAACAGATAATATCAAAATGCTGTATTATGATCTGCCAAATCATTTTTACGAAGCCTACAGGACTGATAACAATGCCAGACTTTGCACTATTGTACAGGGAGAAAAACGCATCGATGCGAATAATGCCACGCTTACATATAATCCAAACCATTTTCTTCTGCTTTCACCCAATTCAAAAGTGGAAGTAACGACTGTAAAGCCAACAATTGCCGTGGTCTATGAGATAAGCAGCAGATTAATTGAACAGGTGAGCGAAAAAATCAGCAATGAGTATCTCGTTAATCTCCAGTATGTTACAAAAAACCAATTTTTCTTTGGACGTAATAACATAAATCACATTCTCAAGAAAATTACGGAAGGCTTCTTGGACAAAAACGATTGCTCGAAGTTCCTGGTGGATTTATACTCACAAGAGCTTGTTTACCATTTAATCCAAAACAAAGTCATTAGCCAAATATTTAGTATAGAAAACAATAATCCTATCAATAAGGCGATACGATATATGTACAACAACTATACGCAGCCAATAGACATTAGGCAGATGGCCTACGACCTGAATATGTCGGAGTCAAATTTTTGTCAGTATTTCAAAAAGATAACAAAAATTACGCCCAGCCAGTATTTTACAAATATTAAACTGCAAAAAGCAAAAGAGATGCTGCAATATGGAAATGTAACTGAAACGGCGTTTAACCTTGGCTACCAGAATATTTCGTATTTTATTATGCTATTTAAGAAAATGTATGGTATCACTCCAAAACAGTATAAAATGGGTATATAATTTTTATATAAATGGAACAAATCTGTTGTTTTCAATAAAGTGCCAGATGAAACCAGGCGTTGCTGAACCGAAAAAAACGTCTCTCCCGACGCACAAGCAGGGAGAGACGTTTTTGAAAGCAAGTTTGTCCGTAGCTTCCTCTCCATCAAAGGCACACTCGCAGACTTAATATTCTATACCGTGTTCCATCCCTGTGGGTATGATAAATAGGAGAGCATTCAGTATTCCTAATGCTCTCCTATTAGTAGTATCATAAATAGGTCATTTAATGTTCAGCAGCGATTGCGTCTGCTTTGGTTTTATGGATCGTACCCCTTGGATGCTGGGGCGGCGCATAAATAGAGTAAAGTTTTAACGGCACGTTCCCGATGTTAATCAGATTATGCCATGTTCCGGCGGGTATGATAATTGCATAGTCTTCAGCAACTCTCTTTTGAAAATTTAGATTGTCTTTGCTCTCACCCATTTTTACAAGTCCTTGGCCCTGCTCAATACGTATGAATTGATCAAGATTTGGATGATTCTCTAATCCTATGTCCTCACCGACACAAATACTCATTAATGTTAGCTGCAGATGACTACCCGACCATAAAGCCGTACGAAAGGTATTGTTTTTACGTGTAGCTCTGTCAATATTTATTACGAAAGGTTCCGGACCAAAATCCTCTAACCCACCATCGTTTTGATTCGAATGATTAGAGTATGGACACCTTCTATACATTTTCTCAACCCCTTTAATGACTACATATTATTATATGATTATTGCTTATAGATGTGCTTGATTTGGAGTTTTTCACGTAGTGTCCGCCTCTTTTTACTTTAAATTGATTTTTTAACAGGATAGTGCCAAGATTTCGGCGGGTTGTTTTCATTCGTATATGGGAGTAATATATAGAAAGAGCTGATTACCTTTCAGGCAATCAGCTAAGATACCAAGTGTCTGCCTAAAGGAGTAATTATGAAATATAAGGTGATCAGTTTTGACATTTTCCAAACTTTGGTAGATGTCAATAAACGCATTCCAGATATTTGGCAGGGAATTTTAAAAGACGAATACACTGACGACAAAGCCATACAGGGCGCGGACGCAATTTTAAGTTCCTACCCCGCCATATACGAAAGAGCTGTTCATGCGGAAAAGTTTTTAGCAATGGAAGAAGTATACACTGAATGTGCTGAAAAGATAGTGGACAAGGTGAATCTCAATGTATTGCCTCAGGATGTGGCGTATCACTTAATGTACCAGCATTCGAAGGCTCCCTTTTATCATGAGGTTCTGGACTGCATCAAAAAGCTCCGTAAACGATATCAGATCATTCTCTCCAGCGACTCGAGCCATCTGATGGTGGATGAATTAATCGGTAAAATCGATCCTGACAGCGCTTTCATTTCCGATGACTTAAGAAGCTATAAAGGGGATAAAAACGGGAAATTTTTCAGCTGCGTTCTGTCACATCTTGATGCAGACCCCAATGAAATATTACATATTGGCGACAGCACTGCGGATGTTTTTGGTGCGCACAAAGCCGGAATACCAAGCTGCTGGATTAACAGAGATAATCGGAGATGGAACAGTACAATTCAGCCGGATTATATCATTAAAGATTTCAATGATTTAAAGGATATTCTATTTTGAAAATGAATACGAAAGGCGGTAGTATGTGAAAAAAACTTCCGTACCGAATGCTATAACGCTATTCAGAATTATCTTGTCGTTCGGTTTGCTGTTGACTGATTTTCGCAGTGTCCTTTTTATTCTGTTATACCTGATTTGTGGTTTAACCGATGTATTGGACGGCTGCATCGCGCGAAAAACGAACAGCGAAACCTTGCTCGGAGCACGGCTGGACAGCCTTGCCGATTTTATTATGTGCTGTATGATCATCATTATCATGATAAAGCAAATTCAAATAACCACGCTGATTGCAGCAGTGATTCTGATCGTCTTTGCTATAAGAATTGTAAATGCCGTTCTTTCAAAAATCAAATTTAACAATATATCCAGTATCCATACAATTGCCAATAAACTAACCGGCTTGCTTCTCTTTTTCTGCCCAATAACCTATTCGTTCCTAGGCGATTATTTAATCATCATGACCGGGTTTTTTGCTATCCTGTCCTCTGTTGAGGAGCTTCTTATATCCCTCACTTCAACTACGCTAGACGTAAATAGAAAAAGCATATTTTTAAAATAGCCGGAAGTACTCCGACTCTTGTGTATTCCCTAGTGCGTCATTTTCCCTCTATAGTCAGTTAAAGCCGCATGGAATCTGAATTCCTGCGGCTTTAACTATGATTCTGATATGACATGCTCCGCGCATTTGATGCCGTCCACCGCGGCGGAAATGATACCGCCCGCGTATCCAGCGCCTTCTCCGCACGGATAGATGCCTTCGACGGCGACGGACTGCATGCTGTCACCGCGCAAAACGCGCACCGGTGATGAGCTTCGGCTTTCCACCGCAGTTAAAAGTGCGTCCGGAAATGAAAATCCATTCAGCTTATGTTCCATGAAAAGGATTCCTTGACGCATGGAATCGGCAACAAAGTCCGGCAGGCAGTCATCTAGATTACAGGGTGTAACATCCGGAAAATAAGTTGGTTTACAGCTGCCGACATTTTTTGATGGCCGGCGCTTCAGAAAATCTTCAACACGCTGTACCGGTGCGCGGAAGCCCCCACCGCCTAGCCGAAACGCATCTTCTTCCAGCCTGCGCTGAAATTCCACACCGGCGAGCGGATGGCTGCTGCCAAAATCCTCCTGTCCAACGCTTACAAGCAATGCAGCATTTGCGTTTCTTCCGTTACGGGCAAAATTGCTCATTCCATTCGTGACCAGGCGGTTTTTCTCGCTCGCAGCTGCAACCACCTGACCGCCCGGACACATGCAGAACGTGTAAACGCCCCTGCCGTTTTTCAGGTGCACGGCAAACTTGTAATCGGCAGCGCCAAGATTCGGATGACCGGTAAATTTACCGTACTGAGAACGGTTGATCAGTTCCTGCGGATGCTCAATTCTGGCACCGATGGAAAACGGCTTCTGTTCCATTGGAATCTTTAATGAATACAGCATTTCAAAAGTATCCCGTGCACTGTGACCGACGGCGAGGATCAGGCGGTCGGTATCAACAGTATACTGTGAACCATTCCGCGGCTTTACCGTAACGCCGGTTACCTTACCGTCTTTCATCAGGATATCTTGCAGTAAGGTTTCGAAATGCACCTCACCGCCAAGCGTAATAATCTGTTCCCGTATGTTTTTTACCGCGGCGGGCAGCCTGTCCGTGCCGATATGCGGCTTTGCCAGATACAGTATTTCCTGCGGCGCACCCGCAGCAACAAATTCCTCCAGCACTTTGCGGGCGCGGGAATCCTTTGTTCCGGTGTTCAGCTTTCCGTCTGAAAAAGTTCCCGCGCCGCCTTCGCCAAACTGAACATTGCTTTCCGTATCAAGTTCCCCTGTTTTCCAGAAATGGACAACCTGTTCCCTGCGCCTGTCAACCGCGCTTCCGCGTTCGAAAACAATCGGCCGCTGCCCTGCCTGCGCCAGAATCAGGGCGGCAAAAAGTCCCGCCGGGCCAAAGCCAACAATCACGGGACGGATTTCGCGCGGTTTACCGACCGGAAGCTCATAACGGTAGGGTTCAGCCATGGTAATTTTTTGATCCTGCTGGTTATGATTTTGATCGCATTCAACATCAACCGTACAAATAAAATGCACATCGTTTTTTTTACGTGCATCGACTGATTTTTTATATAACTTTAAAGAGCGTATCTGCTCTGGGGAAACTTTCAGCCGCGCTGCGGCTTCTCGTTTTAGATCTTCTTCGGTACCTTCCAGTTTAATACTGATTTCGGAAATACGATACATGGTTTCACCCTTATTTTTTTAATAATGAGAAAGCGGCAGCACTCCCTGTGACAATTCCGGAACTCCACGCCCAGTGAAGATTGTAGCCACCGCAGTCGCCGTCTATATTTAAAAGCTCTCCCGCAAGATACAGACCCCGGCACAGTCTGGACTGCAAATTTTCGTCCGTTTCCTTTAAGGGCACCCCGCCCGCAGTAATTTGAGCGTCTTTCCAAGCCAATGTGCCGAGAACGTCAAACCGAAAGTTCTTCACCGTACCGGCAATTAAGGCGATCTCTGCCGGCTTTAATTCCCATGCATTCTTCGGAATATGTGAAAGAGCCGTTCGAATCACTTCGCGCCCAACCAGCTTATGGATACATCCGCTCAGAAGGTCCCCCGCCGGCAGATTTCCAAATGATTCTTTCGTATGATTCAGCATGGCAATCACTTCCTGTGCAGAATATTCAGGAAGCAAATCCAACGATATTTCAATTTTTGGGTTCGTATCGGCTTCTCCCACAAGACGGGATAGCTCAAAAATACAAATGCCCGACAGCCCGTTTTCTGTGAACTGAATCTCTCCGTTTACAGTTTTGACAGGTTTTCCGTCCAAAAGCAGCGTTGCGGCACCCGCGCTGCGCGCACCCTTCAGCGGCTTTGCACGTTTGGGATCGGTTTTCACCTGTACCAGAGCCGGAAAAAGCTTTGTGGTGCCGTGCCCGAGCGACGATAAAATTTGATACCCGCTCCCGGTCGAGCCAAGCTGAGGGTAAGCTTTGCCTCCGCAGGCAAAAACAACCCGTTTTGCGCTGATCTTGTCCGATGCCGAGGAAATCTCAAATCCCGATGCCGATTTTTTAACGGAAATAACGGCAAAGTCACAGATCGTTTCCACACCAAGATGATCAAGCTGAAAACGTAAGATATCAAGAACGGCGGAAGCCTGCAAGTTATAAGGATAAATGCGTCCCTCATCCAGTTCTTTACAAAGCAGACCAAATGATTCAAAAAAATTAATAATATTTTGTGGTGTGTACTTGTTGATAATAGGAGCTGCCAAGATCACATCCCCATGATAATGCGTACTGTCAGCATTTCTGTTCGTCAGATTGCAACGCCCATTTCCGGTTGCAAGCAGCTTTTTTCCAACACGTGAATTCGCTTCCAGTACAACTATTTTCCCATGAATATGGTTTTTTTTGCATTCCTGCGCTGAGGCTGCGGCAGCCATCAGTCCGGACGCGCCTCCGCCGATAACGGCAATATCATATAAATCCATCATATCCTCCTAAAGTTACCAAACCTGTCCCAACATCCCGTATGAGATAAAACACATGATGATACCCGCGGTCAATGTCCCTGCCACTATGGAGAACATGGCATGCTTAAAGCGCATGCCGATCAGAGTGGCAATCATTGCACCGGTCCATGCGCCGGTTCCCGGAAGAGGAACAGCGACAAAAACAAACAGGCCGAAGGTCTTGTATTTTTCAATGGATTTGCTTTTTCGCTCTACCTTTGCTTCCAAACGGTGTACCAGTTTGACAAAGCGGGTATTGCGCAGCCAGTTGAGTATTTGGCGTATGAACAGAAGGATGAACGGGATTGGCAGCAGCGTTCCCGTAATGCAGATAAAAAACGCGCGTACCATATCCACATTCAGCATCCCAGCAGCAAGGATTCCGCCTCTTAACTCCAAAACAGGAAGCATTGATACGATAAAAATAATGAGCTCGTTTGAGGATGTGGAATTTAACCCTTCAACGACGTTTTTAACAATTTGATCCATCTGATTCTCCTTTGGCTTATTACCTATAGTATAAGCCATTTCTTCATGAAATGGCAAGATTTTTCAACTCTATTGTTGTTTTATTCATCATATCATAAGCTTCTGAAAATTTATAATGGAACCGGTGAAGTTTTCATGAATATTTCGTAAGAAAATAAAAAAACCGGCGCGAACTCAAATAAGCCGCGCCGGTTTTTTTAGTCTATTCAGAAAAATGAACAACTCAGGCAAAATATCTTGCAAGCAAACCTTTGAAGCCTGCGCCATGGCGCGCTTCATCTTTTGCCATCTCGTGAACGGTGTCGTGAATTGCGTCGTAATTCAGCTCCTTGGCCCTCTTTGCTATGTCAAGCTTGCCGGAACAGGCACCCGCTTCCGCTTCTGCACGCATCTGAAGATTTTTCTTTGTGCTGTTGGTTACGACCTCGCCGAGCATCTCGGCAAATCTTGAGGCATGATTGGCTTCTTCCAACGCATATCTCTTGAATGCCTCGGCAACTTCAGGGTAACCTTCGCGGTCTGCCTGGCGGGACATTGCCAGATACATGCCGACTTCGCAGCACTCACCATTGAAGTTTGCCACCAAACCGTCATAGACTTCTTTATCGATACCCTGTGCAATACCGACTTCATGCTCACAGGCGAACGGAGCATTTTCAACCTGCTCTACAAATTTCTCTTTCGGTGCCTTGCACTGCGGGCAAAAATCAGGGGCCTGCTCGCCCTCGTAAACATAACCACATACAGAACATACAAATTTCTTCATCTTAATTTCCTCCATATAATTTATTTTATTTCTATTATAAAGGCGCTTGCCTTTGTAAACATTGTGAACACAGTCCGTGAAACTGAACATCACTGGAATCAACAAGAACATGATATTTCTGGGAAATCTCATCATTTGTCTTAAGAGAAACAAACTCACCGGGGATATCAATAACCGCCCCGCATGAAGAACAGATAAAATGTGTGTGCGGTTTCGTATTTCCGTCGAAACGTTCCTGACCATTCACAATTCCTACGCTTACGATCACACCGTCGTTTTTAAACTGTGACAGGTTGCGGTAAACCGTGCCAAGGCTCAAGTCAGGATAATCCGGTTTCAAAACCTGATACACCCACTCCGCAGTCGGATGGATTGTCGTGCCTTTGATTGCATCTAAAATCGCTTCACGTTTTCTGCTGTAGTTTTGTTTTCTTTCCATATCAATCTCCCAATTATTAATAATGATTACTGTTCTTGTTTTATATAGTAGCATATCTTTTTTGAAAAGTAAAGGGGTTTTTTTTAAATATTTCTTCACGGTCGGAAAACATTTACAATGAAACAATATTATCTGTTGATTTATCCCGTTTTTTTGGTACAATAAAACATGGATTTAAAAAGCATTGTGTAAAGAGGATTTTATGAAATATAAAATAATCATAAAAGAATATTTTTTAATTACGTTCAGTACCCTTTTAATTGTTGCTGGAGTCTATTTCTTTAAATTTACGAACAATTTCACTTTTGGCGGAGTCACCGGTTTGTCGGTCGTACTCGGCAGAATTACGCCGCTATCCCCCAGCACCGTCAATCTAATTCTGAATATACTGCTCCTTATTCTTGGCTTTATGTTCCTGGGGAAAAAATTCGCTATAAAGACCGTATATTCCAGTATGTTACTTTCGCTGTGTCTTTCAGGCCTTGAACATTATTATCCAATGCAGAAGCCGCTTACCGATGAACCAATGCTGGAACTGGTGTTTGCTGTCGCAATGCCTGCTTTCGGTTCGGCCTTGCTTTTTAACATGGATGCTTCCAGCGGCGGCACGGACATTGCCGCTTTGATTTTAAAAAAGTACACCAGCATTGATATTGGCCGCGCATTGTTTTTCAGCGATCTGTTGATCACTTTGTCAGCTTTTCTCGTTTTCGATATTAAGACCGCATTATTTTCTTTTTTCGGCCTGCTGGCAAAATCACTTGCGATTGACAATGTGATTGAAAGTATTAACCTTGCCAAGTATTTTAATGTGGTCTGTTCCAATCCAGAAATTATCTGCGACTACATTGTTCACGATCTTAACCGCAGCGCTACGGTCTGCGACGCGCAGGGGGCTTATTCGCACAAGCATAAGTATATTATTTTTACCGCGATGCGCCGCCCGCAGGCGGTACAGCTCAGACGGTTTATCAAACGTGTGGAGCCGGATGCGTTTATTCTGATTTCCAATACGAGCGAGATTATCGGTAAGGGATTCCATGACTGATGCGCATTCTTATAGGAAGGAGCTGTTGCAAAATGAATTTGCGATAGCAACTTGCACAAATATATTCTTAAATAGCCAAGAAGAAGCCTGAAAAAGCGTTGTAAAACGTTCTTTCAGGCTAATTTTTTGTGCATTTTTATTATTCAGAGCTATTTTGCAACAGCCCCTTCTTTTTATTTGACATATTTTAAATTTTGTTTTATTATATATTTAGTAATTTACTAATTTACTAAATATATTTGAGGTGAACTTATGAAGATTCCTACGACATTAAAACATAAACCCGTCATCGTTTCGGAAAACTATGAAAATATTGACGGAAGAAACGCATATCATTCCGACACGAAAGGTCTGTCGTTGGGCCTTGCGCAATGGAATGACCGCGGCAAGGTGGAAATTTCCGCAAAAGTATGGCGCTATACCGGCGAAAAATGGTCGCGTCAGTCCGAAGAGCTGCCGCTTCACCGCGTGATTGACCTTGCCATCCTTGTTTGCAGGGCAAAGCAGTATTTTGCACAAGCCTACCGTTTTGAAAAGCTGTACGACCCGCAGCACACCACCATAGACCGCATCGGGCTGCAGGGAGACGCAATGACGGTTTCCGTATGCACGGATAATCCGATGATCGATGAAGACATCAAGCTGTTTACACAGGCCCTCAGCGATAATGACGAACTCATCAGTGAACGTCTGAAAACGCTGTCTGGCATTCTAAAAGACATGGGGTATTAAAAAGATGGATAAACAGAACAAAAAGGAACTGGCGGCAACGTATAAAGAGCGCAAAATCACCGGAGGCGTCTACGCAGTGGTGAACAGCGGAACCGGTAAAATGCTGGTTCTGTCTACCTATGATTTGCAGGGCAGTAAAAACCGGTTCGAGTTTTCACAAAAAACAAATGGCTGCATCAATTTAAAGCTGCAGAATGACTGGCAAAAATACGGAACTGCTTCTTTCCACTATGAAGTTTTAGAGGAACTGACAAAAAAAGAAAGCCAAACTTTAAAGGAATTTGAGGACGACATACATACTCTGCACGAACTGTGGGTGGAAAAGCTCGGCGATAAAGACCTGTATTAACATAATGCTGAAGGGGGTGCTGCAAAACTTTTGTTTTGCAGCACCCCCTTTGTCATTTATTTTCCTGCCCGAATACCAATTTTTCATAATGCTCCACCGGCAACGGTTTCGCAAAATAAAAGCCCTGAATAATATCGCATCCCACTTTTCTCAGAAAGTCCGCCTGTTTTTTTGTTTCGATTCCCTCGGCAACCGTTGTAACATTCAATTGTTTTGCCATCAAAATAATATTGTTGACAATGATCTCCGAACGCCGTTGTTCCTGTTTATCAGATACAACAAAAAAGCCGCGATCCAGCTTTAAAATGTCCAGCTTAAGGCATTTCAGCGTATTCAGCGAGGAATATCCCGTGCCAAAATCATCCATAGAAAGGTGAAAACCTATGCTGTGGAGTTGTTCCACCAGTGTGACAAAAAGCTGAATATTATTAAAAATAGCACTTTCCGTCAGCTCAAGTTCAATCAAATCCGGCGGTATTCCATACCTGATCAGCGGCTCACGGATACTGTCAACAAAATCAGGACTGTATAAATGAACCCTTGAAATGTTGATGGAAATCGGTTTAGGATTCAGTCCCAGATCAATCCATTTACGCAGCTGCCTGCAGACTTTCTCCAAAACATCCAGATCCAGATCAATAATAAAACCATTCTTTTCAATGATCGGAATAAACTCATTCGGCAAAATCATGCCGCATATCGGGCTGTTCCAGCGAACCAAAGCCTCCGCGCCGCAAACAGTGTTGTCAGAAAGCTGATATTTAGGCTGATAATACACAATGAATTGATTTTCCCTGAGTGCCTCCTCCATCTGATCCTCTATTTCCTTATTCCTCAGCAATTCCCTTCGCATACCCTCATCAAAAAAAGCATAATTGCCGCTGAGGCTGTTTTTTGCGGTTTCACGCGCCAGGTTCGCCCGGTCGATCATCTTTTTAACCGAGATGGTTTTATCTGTAATTTTATAGATTCCAAATGAAAATGCTTGTTTTTCAAGAAAATGAACGCTGCACAGCCGATGTGCTCTCGCAATAAAACAATTTATGAAATCCAGCACTTTCTGATCATCTTTGCATTGAAGCAAAATCAGAAACGAGTCGTCTTTGCTTCGGGCGCATTGTTCCCCTTCTTTCGTGCAGACAATCAAGGCCTGCGAAAGGCGGCAAAGAAGCTTATCCCCCGTTTGATGACCATAAACATCATTGATCACAGCGATTTTATTCACATCAAAAACAAGAATACAATATTCTACAGCCGGATTTTTCTTCAGTTTTTCCGCCACATCCATTTCAAATTTATAAATATTCGGAATGCCGGTAAGACTATCGTAATAGGCGATCTTTTCCAGTTCCCGCTCTTTGTTGAGCCGGGTGTAAATGATATATAAGATAAATCCACAGTAAACAAGAACCGTTCCGGCAGAAGTAACGGATTCCTGAGCAATAATCACGTGCAAAAATTCTTTGCAATACTGTTCCGTTGAAACATTTAACATATTATACAGATTGATCATGTTGATGACCGCACTTAAACACACAAATCCAATGGAGATCACCGCCATAATGACGGATTTTAAATAACCCCTTTTCAATTTTTGTTTCAATCGCACACCGCCTCTACTAGGGAATTGTGATTCACATTTTTAATGAATGCAACGCTGATAAACTTGTAATCAAAATTATATAATCTTATTGACAAATTATATAACCTGTATATAATATTAATTAGTACTACAATGACTTTTAGATGGGAATGAATGGTATGGGAAGAAATGTGTACAGTCTGGTACTGATTGATGATGTTGTGGACGCCATTGATAAGATTGCATATGCGAAAAAGACTAGCCGCAGCAACATGATTAATCAAATACTGGCTGAATATTGCTCATTCTCCACTCCTGAAATGCGGATGAGGGATATTTTTGAAAGCGTTGAGCGGATGATGACCGACTGGGAAAGCTTTCAAGTTCAGCTTCAGCCCAGCGACGCGATGATATCCATCCGAAGCGCATTAAGATACCGATACAAGCCCACTATCCGTTATATGTTGGAGCTTTACCGGGTGTGCGGACCAACTGTGGGTGAACTCCGTGTTTCGATGAGGACGCAGAGCGAAACGCTCATTCAGATTTTAGATGGGTTTTTCAGCTTCTGGCTTTCATTGGAAAACAAATATATCGGTTCCTTTTTCCCTCATGGGAAGGTTTACTGTGAAGTTACACCAGGAAGGTATGCGCGTCAGTTTCTGCTGCCGCACGACACTTCACAGCAGACAAATGAACTCATCGCAGCAGCAATTTCAGATTATATTCATGTATTTGATACATGCATGAAGATTTATTTTTCACAGCTTGATAATTTAGACAGGGCGTTTTCCACTTTGGAAAAGAACTATACCCAATACATTAAAAACAGTGTGATCATGTAGAACAAAACACAGGCAAGGAGGTTTGATTTTATGAACGCTCAAAAATTTACGCAAAAATCACTGGAGGCAATCCAGGAAGCTCAAAACATTGCGATTGAACACAGCAATATGCAGATTGAGGAAGAGCACCTGCTTCAGTCGCTTTTATCGCAGGACAATGGGTTGATTCCACAACTTTTAAAAAAAATGGATATTCAGCCGGATAATGTTCTGCGAAGTGTGGAAGAACAGGTGGCAAAGCTCCCCGGTGTAACCGGACCGGGACGTGAGCCCGGGAAAATCTATGTTTCGGCGGACGTGGACGCCATCCTTGTCGACGCGGAAAAAGAAGCTGAGCGCATGAAGGATGAATATGTCTCTGTCGAACATGTCCTGCTTGCGATTCTGAATAAGCCAAATGCCGGTGTGCTGAATATTTTCAACGCATACGGCATCAGCAAAAACAAATTTCTCGCGGCGCTTTCAACCGTCCGCGGCAACACCCGGGTGACAAGCGACAGTCCGGAAGAAACGTATGATTCCCTTTCCAAATACGGACAGGATCTGGTGGAACTTGCAAAAAATCACAAGCTTGACCCTGTCATCGGCAGGGATTCCGAAATCCGCAATGTCATCCGCATCCTTTCACGTAAAACTAAAAACAACCCCGTCCTGATTGGGGAGCCGGGCGTCGGAAAAACCGCCATCGCCGAAGGACTGGCCCTTCGCATTGTACGCGGCGACGTGCCGAACAATCTGAAAGAACGCAAGCTGTTCTCCCTCGATATGGGTTCACTGATCGCGGGTGCGAAATTCCGCGGTGAATTTGAGGAAAGGCTCAAGGCCGTGCTCAACGAGGTTAAAAAGAGTGAGGGCAGAATCATCCTCTTTATTGACGAACTGCATACCATTGTGGGCGCGGGAAAAACAGAAGGTTCCATGGACGCGGGCAATATTTTAAAACCGATGCTCGCACGCGGTGAACTGCACTGTATCGGTGCCACCACCTTAAACGAATATCACCAGTACATTGAAAAGGACGCAGCACTGGAAAGACGTTTTCAGCCGGTTATGGTGGAAGAACCGAGTGTTGCGGATACCATATCCATACTGCGCGGTTTAAAAGAAAGATATGAAGTCTTCCACGGTGTCAAGATTCAGGATCAGGCATTAATCGCGGCCGCAGTCCTTTCCAACCGGTACATTTCCGACCGTTTCCTTCCTGATAAGGCGATTGACCTTGTGGATGAAGCCTGCGCGATGGTTCGCACGGAAATCGATTCAATGCCGGCGGAGCTTGATGAAATTTCCCGCAAAATTATGCAGCAAGAAATCGAAGAGGCAGCGCTAAAAAAAGAAACCGACTTAATATCTCAGGAGCATCTAAAGGAAATTCAAAAAGAACTTGCCGATCAGCGCGCGCAGTTTAAAGAGATGAAAGCAAAATGGGAAAATGAGAAACAGGCCATTTCTAAAGTTCAGAAGCTGCGTGAAGAAATTGAAAAAGTAAATGCTGAAATTGAAAAAGCGGAACGCGACTATGATTTGAACAAAGCGGCGGAATACAAATACGGCAAGCTTCCCGAATTGACCAAACAGCTTGAGACGGAAGAACAAATCGCCGAAAAAACGCAGGCATCCGATTCGCTTCTGCGCGACAGGGTGACTGACGAAGAAATCGCGAAAATCATCGGCCGCTGGACTGGTATTCCGGTCTCAAGGCTTATGGAGGGAGAGCGCGAAAAGCTTTTAAAACTCGACGATATTCTGCATCAGCGTGTCATTGGACAGGATGAAGCGGTCGAAAGAGTTACGGAAGCGATTATTCGCTCCCGCGCGGGCATTCAGGACCCCAACCGGCCGATCGGCTCGTTTTTATTCCTTGGCCCAACCGGCGTAGGTAAAACAGAACTGGCAAAAGCACTGGCACAGGCACTGTTCGACGATGAACACAACATGGTACGAATCGACATGACGGAATACATGGAAAAATACTCCGTGTCCCGCCTGATCGGCGCTCCTCCCGGTTACATTGGTTACGAGGAGGGCGGTCAGCTGACAGAAGCCGTGCGCAGGCATCCGTATTCCGTTGTATTGTTTGATGAAGTCGAAAAAGCACACCCCGACGTATTTAATATTCTGCTGCAGGTTCTGGACGACGGAAGAATCACAGACTCACAGGGCAGAACCATTGACTTTAAAAACACCATTATCATTCTGACTTCAAATTTAGGATCAAGCTTTATTCTCGATGGAATCCAGCCTGACGGCCAAATCAGTGAGGAGTCAAAGGCTCAGGTTTACGCAATGCTTCGACAGCAGTTCCGCCCCGAATTCTTAAACCGCCTTGACGAAATTGTATTTTATAAACCCCTGACGCGGATTGAGATCGACCGAATCGTCGACCTGCTGATCGCAGATTTGCAGAAGCGCCTGGAAGAAAAGCAATTGGCAGTAAAACTGACACCGGCCGCCAAAGAATACGTCGTCGATCAGGGCTACGATCCGGTCTATGGCGCACGGCCGCTGAAAAGATTTATTCAAAGCAAGGTGGAAACGCTGATTGCGAAGTCCATTATTTCCAAAGATTTAAAACCCAAAACGACATTGACAATCGATTATGAAGACGGTAAACTTATTATAGAAGAAAATGAAACCGGGATTTAATCATGATGATCCACAAAATTCTCAGCGACACTAATCTTATTTGATATGTAAATCTTATTAACTAACTTAATATGATATAATAAAAATTAAGGAGAATCGCGATGGTAAAGCATATTGTCCTGTGGACTCTGACGGAAGAAGCCAAAAAAAGTATTGACACGGTTGCACAGAATTTTCAAAAGCAGTTTAAAGCACTGCTGGGTGTGGTGGATGGTTTAACAGCTATTGAAATCGGCCGCAATTACAACGGCGGCAACTTTGATCTTGTGCTGTCCTGTGAATTCACAACAAAAGAAGCGCAGGAAAAATACCAGAATCATCCCGCCCATCTTGCTGTCAAAAAAATCGTTCACTCGGTTGTATGCGGCAGAGACTGTGTCGATTACGAAATCTAATAATGCATTCATCTTTTCTCAAACAGCAGACATCGCAGCCATCGGGCTGCCATGTCTGCTGTTTTCGTTATAATATTCGGTGTCCGAATGGTACAAAAATCATTTTTGCAAATATTATAGTGTATGGGAACCACGGATACGATTTTCAAAATGAAAGGAGGATTCTGAATTGAATGAAATATGTGCACTGAGTAATTTAAAGGTAGGTCAAACCGCTACTGTTAAAAAGCTTCGCTCAACCGGAAGCATGAGACGACGGCTTCAAGATATTGGACTGATTGAAGGCACACAGGTGGAATGTCTTCAAAAAAGTCCCTCAGGCGATCCAATCGCATATTTAATTCGAGGAGCGGTAATTGCACTCAGACAGGAAGACAGCAGCAACGTGATGATAAGCACGAATTAGCCAGAATGCAATTCTGCGACTGCAAATTGAAGACTTTGCGCTTGCAGAATTGCTTTTCTATGAAACTATATAACAAAGGAGTGATTGTGGTGGGATTAGACGCGAAGCCGACCGGAATCAAATGGATTGATTCCGGCCTTACCATCAACAGGGAGAATCCGGACGACAGGGTTGTCGCGCTGGCCGGAAATCCCAATGTAGGCAAAAGCACTGTTTTCAATGCCTTGACCGGCATGAACCAACACACGGGCAACTGGCCGGGCAAAACCGTAGCAAACGCACAGGGCAAATGTTCTTATGACGGCACAAATTATATCATGGTCGATATTCCCGGTACATACTCTCTCATGGCACATTCCGCGGAAGAAGAGGTAGCGCGGGATTTTATTTGCTTTGGGAACCCGGATGCGGTCATTGTCGTCTGCGACGCTACCTGTCTGGAAAGGAATATGAACCTTGTACTTCAAACGATTGAAATAACGGACCATGTGGTTGTATGTGTTAATTTAATGGACGAAGCAAAAAAGAAACATATTCATATTGATTTCGTCAGCCTGCAAAAGGATTTGGGTGTTCCGGTAGTCGGCGTAACGGCCAGAAGCGGCAAAAGACTTGGTAAACTGATGGAGGCGGTCAACAGCCTAAAAACTGAAAATTTTATTAATCCGATTAAATTAAAATATATCGCTCCGATTGAGGAAGCCATCTCCATAGTGGAACCTGCCGTGAAAACGCGTCTGGGCGAAAAGCTAAATTCCCGCTGGGTCGCACTGAAGCTGATTGACTGCAATGAGAGCCTCCTAAGCAGCATGGGTGACTATCTGGGTTTTGATCTTGCTCAGGACAAAGAAATCACGTTAAAAATATCAGAGGCAAAACAACACCTCGGGAATAACGGAATCAGCGAAGAATCGCTGCGCGATAAAATCGTGTCCAGCCTTGTTATCACTGCCGAAGGTATTTGTGCGGATGCGGTTTCGTTTGAATCCCAGAGTTATAATGTGAGAGACAGAAAAATCGATCGGATACTGACCAGTAAATGGACCGGTTTCCCCATCATGATTGTCCTTTTGGCGCTGATTTTTTATATTACCATCACCGGTGCAAACTATCCGTCTGCGCTGATTTCAAATATTCTTTTTAAATTTCAGGATATACTTCTAGCATTTTTTGCAAATATGGGTGCGCCGTTGTGGCTCACCGACATGCTGGTTATGGGAATTTACCGCGTGCTTGCGTGGGTAGTCTCCGTAATGCTTCCGCCCATGGCAATCTTTTTTCCACTATTCACGCTGCTTGAAGATTTGGGGTATTTACCTCGGGTTGCTTTCAATCTCGATAAATATTTTAAAAAAGCACATGCCTGCGGAAAGCAGGCGCTTACCATGTGCATGGTCAGTATAAATTTGTAAACCGAATTTCCGCGACAATTGAATTTCGATGCCCGCTTGCTTTGTCTGTCCGCTCTTCTCATTCCCGAACGTTAACTCACTCCGGCACAAATGCATATATTAAAATTATATTAATAGAAAAGCGGTGGAAAGAATGAATGCTACTTTCAATGTTACACTAAGTACGCCAATCGGGACGAAAAAAGGGGTCGTGACATTTCTTGATAAAAACGGAGTGTTAAGCGGCTCTATTCGTGCTATGGGAAGATCGAATTATTTTAAAAACGGAAAGATAATCGGTAATTCGTTTGAGTTTTCCGGAATCCTCAACGCGGGATTTTTCAATTTCAGATATACCGCAAAAGGGATTATAGACGGAGATACCCTAAATGCTATTGCTACAACCAATTCCGGGACATTTCAGATAATCGGGACGCGAACTTCATAAAGAGATGCAGATCATAAAGGGGCGGTTTTTTTATAAAATCTGATTTTATGGTTAAACTATTTCACGAAAGGGGATGTTTTTATGAAGAAAGATAAACAAAATAATGATATATCGCCTGTTTCGGATTTGACTCCCAAAGCATCCGAGGTTAAATCATCCGTTCCAACAATGTCTATAAAAGAGGCGGAAATACGCGCTAATTTTCACACCAGCCAAAATGCTGAAAACACGAAAGATAGTGACCCGACCATGTGATTTCTTACCGCTCTGTAAAAGGGGCGGTTTTTTCTACTTCTTCAACACCTTGGTATCCATTGAGCATACTATAAATCGAGGTGTTAATCTTGACTTATTTAGATGATATTCAATTCCACCAATGTTCAACTGTTCAAAAATGCAATATAAATTTCAGAACCGATTTTTACGAAAATCAGGTTAATAAATTCGCCGGGAAAGGGAAAGTTCAAATTGCGGATCAGTATGACCGCTTTTTAGATTATGCGCCAACAAATAATAGTTACTAATCTTTGCACGCGGAGTGGAAACACTCCGCTTTTTTGTACGGCAAACTGCTTATGTCCAATTTCTTTTCTACATTTATAAACTCTTACTTGCAGGACAGACTAATATCTGAAAGGGGGTGAAACTACGGATAAAAACGGTAAATCGCTGATGCCTGATCCCGATTCAGTTTCGCCATTCCCTATACCGACAGTTCCGGCGCCTGTTCCGATACTCATGCCTTCGCCCGGTAAGGGAATAAAAACTTCTGCCAACAATAAAACCAGTCCGAAACCAGAAGCCACGAAAGACAATCTACAGTACAAATAATTTGCTGCCGCTCTGAAAAGAGCGGCTTTTTCTTTTTCCGGACACGTTGTCTTTTGTATATGTAGTCACATCTTTGCTTGTCCAAATCAACAGCTGCCCCGGTATGCTTAAGAGCCCTCTTTTTCGTGTTGCCCGTATCTGGCAAGCATTTGATAACATACTGCCGTATAGTTGTTGTAAGGAACCACATAGCCTTCAACAGAATCTCTGACAGAACCGTCGGCCATTATGTGCGTGATTCTGGGCTTGAGCTCCGGTTTCGGGTCAGACTTCTTTGGCATTCAAATCACCTCAGTAAAAAATATGTAGAATCCTGTTTGTCCTATGCGTCATTCTGTATTTGCAAATTTCAAAGCCATGACAGCTGCAACAATATTGTCAAGCCCTTTGCGATACTAATCAGATAAAATTTTACCCCACGTCATAACCGGCATGGGGATATCATTATATATCAACAATGGCCTGGTTCATTTTGATTTGGGAGGGTCGGTAATAATATGCAAAACAAGAAGTTTGTTCATGTCGGCTGTTATGTCCGGGTTTCCACAGAAAATCAGATTGAGAACTACAGCATTGAAGAGCAGACCGAACGGCTGGAAGCCTACTGCTCTGCTAAAGACTGGACAATATATAAAATATATACGGACGGCGGCTATTCGGGAGGAAGCACCAATCGACCGGCACTTCAGCAGATGCTTCAGGACGTTCAGTTCGGTCGGCTGGATATGATTGCGGTTTACAAGCTTGATCGGCTGAGCCGTTCCCAAAAGGATACGCTGACACTAATTGAGGACGAATTTATCGCACATGATGTTGAGTTCGTTTCTATGAGCGAGAACTTTGACACCTCCACTCCCTTTGGCCGGGCAATGATAGGAATCCTGTCCGTGTTTGCGCAGCTGGAAAAGGATCAGATCACAGAGCGTTTTACCATGGGACGGATCGGCCGCAGCAAGGCAGGGTATTATCATGGCGGCCCCACTCCTCCGACCGGATACAAGTACATAGACGGTAACCTGATCGTCGACCCCTACAGAGCGCCCCAGGTGCAGGAGGTATTTAAAAAGTTTTTAAACGGTTACAGCATCAATGCGATTCAAAAGTATATGCATGAGAAATACGGCGGGTGGAACAATCATTCTTTAATCATTAACATTCTTAGGAATTCAGTTTACATAGGAAAAGTGAAGTTTAAGAAAAAAGAGTATGACGGCATGCAGCAGCCCGTTATTTCCACTGGCACTTTTAACCGGGTACAGGAACTGCTGAACTCCCCGGCGCGTGAAGATAACAAAACCAGTTCACAAAAAACGCCGTTTCGTGCCGGTTTTTTACTGTCAAGCATGGTATACTGCAGCAAATGCGGAGCACGGTACAGCGCGAATCACGGCTATTACAAATGTTATTCACGTGCGAAGAGTAACGCTAAATACACGAAAGATCCAAATTGCATGAACCGTAACTGGAAGATTGACGAGCTCGACGCACTGGTGATCGGAGAGCTGGAAAAGCTCAAATATAACAGCGAGTATCTCAAGGAGATTCTGAAAAGCGACACACAGAACAAATCTCAAATAGGCACTGCCGCGGTATCCGCAAGGATAAAAGAAGTTGATACCCAAATGAATCGTATGATCGGCCTGTATCAGGTTGGGTCTATTCCGATGAACCAAATATTCGGAAGAATAGAAAATCTGCAAAAAGAAAAAGACGCCCTGCAGGTTCAGCTGGCAGACCAACCCTCCGGCGGCGCGAATGATTCCCGACGTATGATGGATTCATTGAATCTATTTGAGGGCATATTCAGCAAAGGGGCCGTTGAAGAGAAACGGATTTTTGTTTCCAGTATCATAGATTCCATCTGGGTTGATGAGGATAACATCAGAATTAAATGGCGAATTTAAAATCTGATTTGCAAAATCAGGCATACCATGTGCATGGGATTTGGCTGCAACGCCTGCGGTGTTGCGGGATGCAGAATTATTGACTCGCCACGCGAACGTCTGATTGCCATCATTACCAATAACTTTGTTCCCTGCAACGGCCGATTTCCTACCTTAATTGCAATTATCACCATGTTTTTCGTTGGAACTGCTTCGACGCCGTTTCAGTCTTTTTTCTCCACCTTAATGCTGACAGGTGTGATCATCCTCGGCATTATAATGACCTTCTTCATTTCCAAACTGTTATCTATCACAATTTTAAAAGGTGTCCCCTCCTCATTTACGCTTGAGCTTCCGCCTTACCGCAGACCCCAAATCGGAAAGGTCATCATACGCTCTATTTTTGACCGCACACTGTTTGTTTTGGGCAGGGCGGTGGTCGTTGCAGCCCCAGCAGGCCTAATCATTTGGCTTCTGGCGAATATCCATGTTGGCTCAGGCAGCCTTTTGCTGCACTGTTCGAATTTTCTTAATCCGTTCGCGCATCTCTTGGGACTGGACGGAGTTATTCTTCTCGCCTTTATTCTCGGTTTTCCCGCCAATGAAATTGTAGTTCCGATTATTATCATGGCTTACATGGCAACGGGAAGTATTCAGGATTTAGAAAATCTCGGAGAACTAAAAAACTTGCTGGTCAGCAATGGCTGGACGTGGCTGACAGCCGTGTGCACCATGCTGTTTTCCCTGATGCACTGGCCATGTTCCACAACCTGCCTGACCATCCGAAAAGAAACACAGAGCTGGAAATGGACGGCTGTTTCTTTTGCGGTTCCAACCGCCGCAGGCATAGTAATCTGTTTTCTTTTTGCCGGTACAGTAAGACTCTTAGGGCTGATATAAGTAAAAGTGCTTAGAACAAAAATTGTTCCAAGCACTTTTTGTATAAATTAATTATTTTCATCTAAAGTGTTATCCCTGACTTACAAAAACGCTCATTTTAAATCAGCAGAAGCAGACATATGATGTCTCCTGTAATAAAGCAGAGCAATCAGCACCACCAATACGCAGAATGCTGCGTAAAGAAAGAAAAGCTTGCTCTGAAGACCGCCCGAAAGAATAAAGAGGGACCCGAGTGTCGCCAAAACAGGGACAATCACACCGCGAAAGGTGCCCTTGATTTCTCCGCTGCGGTAAAGCATAAATACCTTGTAATACAGAATGATATAAAAAATATAGCTCATGACAATGGATATTTCGGAAACATCCGAATTCGGCAGCAGGCTGAACTTTACAGTGATAAAATGCACAATTGTCCAGAACAAGGTGATGAAATAGCAGAATATCGCGGAATTAACCGGCATATCCCGTTTTTCATCCTGCTTCGCCAGCTTTTCGGCAAATGGGAACATCCCCTTGCCGCGCAGAGCCATCGAATAGGGCAAACGGATATAGCCCAATATAATACCGTTTGCCGTTCCCATAACCGCAATAATGACAAAAATCAAAATCAATTGTGCGCCAAATCCTCCGAACAGGTTTTTCGCAACCGTATAAACATGAGCATCCTGTAACGCAATGATTTTCTGCGGATCGAGCAGGCTGGAAACGCCGATGAAATAAGCTACATAGGTAATCAGGATAATGATCGGCGCAATCACCAGAGCCCGGGGCAGATTTTTTTTGGAATCACGAATCTCCGGTGCAATAGTGGTTGAAATTGTCCATCCGTCGAAAGAATAAGCAATCGGTCCAATGGCTGAAAGCCATGCAGCTCCTCCCAGTGTATGAGGCGAAATACTTTGAAATCCTTTGGCAGGATTTCCAAAAATCAAGCCGCAGATTGCAATAATAGCCAAAGGAATCATTTTACTGATAGTTGAAAAATTCTGAAATCCGCCGCCCAGTCTGGCAGATAGTGAATTCATCAAAAATGTAAAGGTATAAAATACAAACCCAATCAGTATTTGGGTTTCAAGTGTGCCTTCCCAACCGAATAGAAGACAGACATAAATTCCGACCACCCAGGAAACAACCGCGGCGATAGTTGGAAAATACACAAAAATTTGGAACCATCCCATTGCGCAGGCAAGCTTTTCACTTGCAAATTCCTCAACGTAAGTGATGATTCCCCCGGGACGGTCGGTGCGCGATGCAAGTTCGCTGATGCAGAGCCCGCCAAAAACGATGCTGGTCGCACCCAGTACAAAAACAAGCACTCCCAGCGGCACGCTTCCGCCGGTAGCTGCCAGAATATTGTCGCTCTTAAAGAAAATTCCGGAACCGATGCAAATTCCGATAATCATTGTAACCGTCGTGAAAAGTCCGTAGTGATGCCTTGTCTTTTCCATATATTTTATATCTCCCCAACCCAATTTCGCCTGCCAAATCGCAGCGTTTCTATTCTATCACAGCATAACGTGTTTGAATAGTATCCAAATAATAAAAAAATCTCTCTTTTACCGGATAAGGCAAAGGAGAGATCCTGATATTATTTTTTATCCTTTCGGCTGCACGCCTTGCAGGAAGAACAATGGGTACAGTCTCCGCAGCACTCATGTCTGTGCTGATAGGAGTACCGGATTGCAAGCACAAGCAGCACGGCGATTACCGCTAAAATAACATAATCCACAAACTGCATAATACTCCATTCCGCCGTTACCGGCAAATCAAAAGGCCAATATGATAAACAAGAAAGGATACAATCCAGGCGACGCCCGTCTGGTAAAACACCACTGCCACCGCATTTTTCACACTGTTCATCTCACGTCTGACCGCGCTGATCGCGGCAACACAGGGCGTGTAGAGCAGTGTAAAGGTCAGATACGACCAGGCAGTCAACGGTGTGAAAAGCTTTGCAAGCGCATCCGGCAAATTGGAAACACTGGTTCCCGTGAGGACTGCAAGTGTGCTGACAACCGCCTCTTTTGCGGTAAACCCTGTAATCAGAGCTGTGGAAACGCGCCAGTCTGTAAAGCCGAGCGGTGCGAACAGCGGCGCAATCAACTTGCCGATACCCGCAAGCATACTGTCGGCACTTGTGGCCACGACATTGAAACGAGTGTCAAAGGTCTGTAGAAACCATATGATGATCGTCGCTATAAATATAACGGTAAACGCGCGCGTCAAAAAATCTTTCGCTTTGTCCCACATCAGCAGCACGACACTTTTCGCACTGGGAAGACGGTAGTTAGGCAGTTCCATGACAAACGGCACCGGATTTCCGTGGAACACGGAACTTTTCAAAATCAGTCCGCTTATAATACCGACTATCATACCGGTGACGTAAAGAGCAATCATAACAAGCGCTCGGTGTTTGGGGAAAAAGGCGACTGTAAACACCGCGTAAATCGGCAGTTTCGCACTGCAGCTCATAAAGGGCGTTAATAGGATAGTCATTTTCCGGTCGCGTTCACTGGAAAGGGTACGTGTTGCCATAATAGCGGGAACGGAACAGCCAAATCCAATCAACATCGGCACAAAACTGCGGCCTGAAAGTCCGATTTTTCGAAGCAATTTGTCCATAACAAAAGCGACTCTGGCCATGTAACCGCTGTCTTCCAAAATAGAGAGGAAAAAGAACAGCACGACAATGATCGGCAAGAACGAAAGCACACTGCCCACACCGGCGAAAACGCCGTCTATCAACAGCGAGTGCACAACCGGGTTAATGCCGTATGCGGTCAGCCCGGCACTGGCAACATTGGTAATAAAGTCAATGACCAGCGACAGAAGGGTACTCAGCGAACTGCCGATCACCCCGAATGTGAGGTAAAAAACAAGCATCATAATCGCAAGGAAAATCGGTATTGCGAAATATTTATGCGTTAATACACCGTCAATCGCTACGCTGCGCCTGTGTTCTTTAGATTCCCCCGTTTTCACAACGGAATCCCTGCATAGTCCGTCAATAAAAGTATATCTCATATCGGCCAGAGCAGCTTCCCTGTCGGTGCCAAGTTCCCGTTCCATTTCCGTTACGCTGTGACCCACCATGTCTTTTTCGTTTTCCGAAAGGCCGAGGGACTTCAGCATGGGTTCGTCTCCCTCGACCAGTTTTGTCGCTGCAAACCGCGGAGGTACTCCGATTCTTTCAGCGTGATCCTCCACCAAATGGGCGACGGAATGAATCGCCCTATGTACCGCGCCGGAGCAAAAATCCTGACGCTTTGGGAATTGTTTTGCACCGGCAGTGCTGACCGCTGTTTCAATCAGCTCGTCTATCCCCTCGTTTTTACTGGCAGATATGGGAACCACCGGCACACCGAGCTCTTCCTGGAGCTTCTCTATAATAATGGTCCCGCCGTTGGCACGAACCTCGTCCATCATGTTTAAAGCAATTACCATCGGCAGATTCAGCTCAATAAGCTGCATGCTGAGGTAAAGATTGCGCTCTATGTTTGTTGCATCAACAATATTGATAATTCCGTCGGGGTGATTGTTCAATAAAAAGTCACGGGTTACAATTTCTTCGCTGGTATAGGGAGAAAGTGAATAAATACCTGGGAGATCCACAACCGTCACATCATGATGGCCGCGTATGATTCCGTCTTTTCGTTCAACCGTAACACCCGGGAAATTTCCTACGTGCTGGTTGGAACCGGTGAGCTGATTAAAAAGTGTTGTTTTTCCACAGTTTTGGTTGCCGGCAAGTGCAAAAATCATCGGCTTAACTTCCTTCCACTTCTATATTCTTGGCATCATCAATTCGGATGGTCAGTTCGTAGCCGCGAAGATGTATTTCAATGGGGTCTCCCATTGGCGCAACCTTTCTTACCATAACCTCAGTGTGGGGAGTCAATCCCATGTCAAGCAGCCTGCGCCGGAGCGCTCCCTCACCCCTGACTTCAACAATCTTTGATTTTCGGCCGATTTGCAGTTCGTTTAAGGTCATTCAATAGCCTCCATCATCTGATTTATTATTTACTTACCATATCCCTCAGTCTCCGTTGTGTTAGCCTCTGCTAACACTTATTATTTTAGACCGCACAGCGGGATTTGTCAAGCGCGGAAAAAATATTAATATGATGTTCTCAAGATTGCGTTAATCACTGTTGTGTTTCTATAAAAATTGACGGTAAAGTACTCTTTTCTAAACAAAAATTTTTTCTAGATACTGTGCGAAAATTAGACTCACAGCCACACCAAAGTCAGTCAAAAATGGCGGTATGTATGAAAACACACCGCCATTCATTTTATTTTTGTAATGACTGCAAGTCACAATTCAATTGTGTTGAGCACTTTTTTCAGCGCATCCGCCGAGTCCAGAAGCTGCTTCTGTTCTTCTGCACTCAATGGAATATCCAGCACTTTTTCAACCCCGGAGCTGCCAACAATGGTAGGCACGCCCATGCATACCCCGCTTAGGCCGTAGTGTCCTTCAATCAAACTGGAAACTGGGAGAATGGAATGTTCGTTGCGAACAATACACTCGGCGATACGGCGTACCGCCATTGCAATCCCATAGTATGTTGCGCCCTTTTTTTTGATAATATCATAGGCGCTGTCCCGCACACCCTCGTAAAGCCGCCGCATGGATTCCATATGGTTGAAATGGCCGCAAAGTTCACAGAAATGATCCAGCTCAATTCCGGACACATTTGCGCTGCTCCACACCGCCAGTTCACTGTCGCCGTGCTCACCGATAATAAAAGCATGTACGCTTCGGCTGTCAACATCAAGATGCTGCCCCAGAAGGAATTTCAGCCGCGCCGTGTCCAGCACCGTGCCGGAACCAATTACCCGGCTATTCGGAAGGCCGGAGAGTTTAAGCGCTACATACGTCAGAATATCAACCGGATTGGACACAATCAGCAAAATGCCTTCACATTGGCGTTTTTTAATTTCCGGAATGATGCTTTTAAAGATGCTAACGTTTTTATTGACGAGATCCATGCGGGTTTCATCTGGTTTTTGATTTGCACCCGCTGTAATGATAATCAGTCCGCAGTCCGAAAGATCGTCATAACCGCCGGCATAAATATCCATCGGCCTCACAAAGGGCATCCCATGATTCAAATCCATTGCCTCGCCCTCGGCCTTGTCATGATTTGCGTCAATCAGTACAAGTTCTGAAAACAGACCGCTTTCCACCAGACTGAACGCGGCGCTCGCCCCTACAAAACCACAGCCGATCATCGCGCATTTTCTGACATTTACCATTTAAATACCCTCTTTCCTGTTATGATATTTGTTTACATCGTATTTTAAATGTAATCCCAATCCAATATTATATGATGAAACTTCCGTTTTCGAACACTTTGATTTTTGAACCGTCCTCCGTTGTTCCGACAGCGCTCATATCCGCGCTTCCAAACATAAAATCGCAGTGAATTTTTGAGTAATTGGAGCCGAGCCTGTCGAGTTCTTCCCGTTTGAACTCCGCACCGTTCTTCAGATTATCAGGGTAGGATGCCCCCAGAGCAAGATGACAGGAAGCATTTTCGTCAAAGAGCGTGTTCAAAAACAAAATTCCCAGCCGGGAAATGGGCGAGTCATACGGTACCAGCGCAACTTCTCCGAGATAGCAGCTGCCCCCGTCAAATTCAATCAGATTTTTCAAGGTGTCTTCCCCTTTTTCCGCTTTAAAATCCGTTACCTTTCCATCCTGAAAATCAAGATAGAAATTCTCAATCATTTTCCCCTGATAAATCAAAGGTTTTGTCGCATACACACGTCCATTCACGCCGAACTTATCCGGCATTGTAAATGCTTCTTCCGTCGGCATGTTTGGGTTGAAAACCGTACCATTTTTCGACTTGTCACAACCGCCCGCCCAAATATGGTTCTTGATAAGCCCAACCGTCAAATCCGTTCCCAACTGATTTGTAAAGTGCAGGGATTTAAATCGAAACCGGTTTAAAAGTTCACAGTTGCGCGTCAGTTTTTCGTTGTGCTGTTCCCACTCTTCCACCGGATCGTTATCCTCTGTGATTCTCACACTCATCAAAACGGCATCCCACAATGCGGCAAGAGCCTTTTCATCACTGTATTGAGGAAATACCTTTCTTGCCCAGTCAACCGTTGGAATGGCAACAATGGACCACTGGCCGTAATTCGCCATCGTATAGTATTCAAACGGCTCAAAGGCGGTTTCTTTTGCCATGCGGGCCGCTTGAAGTTTTGCCCCGTCGATTTCGGCCAGAAGTCCGGGGGTTGCCGACTCGACATACAGAAAACAGCATTTTTGATCGATGCAGTTTCTCTTTTGCTCAATCTGCCACGGGGCGATCCGTGCAAGCGTTTCGGTGCTTTCATTTTGGTAGGCAAGCTTTGTGACCGCTTCGTCCCCCCACAGGACAAGCACTTTTCCGGCGCCGGCTTTGTATGCTTCGTCCACACATAACCGGGTAAAATAGGCGCAGTCGACACAAGAGGTGATGACGAGAAGCTGATCCTTCTGCACATGAACCCCCATGCGAACCGCGAGACGCGCATATTTGCGTAAAATTTCCTGTTTAACCATAAGGATCCCTCTATTCTTTTTGATGTTAAATGTTCCCGCAACGGGTTAATTTATACTTTTATCGGGATTTAGATGATCACCAGTCCTGCTTCTGCAAGTCCTGTGCGATTGCTTTCAATTTCTTACGCCGTATTTTATAATCCGGCAGAACAACCTCGACCAATTTCCAGAATCGCGCCGAATGGTTATGCTCCAGCGTGTGCGCCAGTTCATGAACAACCACATAGTCGATCTGCTCCGGCGGAACAAGAATGAGCTTCCATGAAAAACTAAGGCGGTTTTTACCCGAGCAGGACCCCCAGCAGGTATTTGCAGAACCAATCCGCACCCCCGACGGCATAAAACCTGCTTGTTTAGCATAGTAATCCGTCCTCTCCGAAATAACTTTCAAAGCGATAGATTGATAAAGCTTGATGATCTGCGGTTTCAGTGTTTCAAAAGCCTCGTCCGGGACAGTAAAGCTTGTGCCGTCAAAGGTAACACACCCGCCAGCCAAAACCGGATGTTCCCTTCCGAGAAGCGGAAGGGCTGAACCCGGGGCGACATGGAATTCCCGGCGGGAGGCGGCGTTTTCAGCCATTTGGGAAGACTTTTCTTCAATCCAACTCTGCTTTTCTCGCACAAACCCATTTATCGTACTTTGGGCTGCCTTCATCGGAGCCCTGATAATCACAACCCCGTCCCGGCCGATACAGATCGCAATCGTCTTGCGGCGGGAGCGAATCACTTGATACTCCATCTATTTCACCCTGCGTTTCATCCCCCGGATGACCGCCTTGGTCCCGTCATCCACACGGAAGGATTCTACAATTTTTTGCAGCGTCTTATTGTAGGTCCAGTCGTCAAGACCGCTTTTGAGCAGATATTTCATGGTTTGATCGGGATATTTTACAAAGCAGACAGATACTGCCCACGCTACACCCATTTTAACATAATAGCCGTCATGGCGGATTTTATCGTAAATCTTCAAAACCGTATCAAAATATTCGTCGGTGATGAAATAATCCATCAGCATAATGACAGCAAAACGCAGTTCATACTCCCTGCCGCTTTGGAGATATGGCTGCAAAAACGCAAACAACCGTTTTCTATCTTTTGCGGCTGCCTTTAGTGAGGAACAGAAACCGTCGCACACCGCCCAACTGTTGATTCTCGGCACAAAATCTTCAATTAAAGAAAAAAGTTCGTCCTGCTCCATTTTGGCGCAGCCGATTACAAAGCTGCGCAGCATAAGCTCTTCATGGAATGTGTCTTGAGCGGATGAAAGATAATCCCGCCAGTTGCCTTTTGCAATCTGTTTGGCCAGCGTGCGCAGCTTCGGCACACGAACGCCGATGATGTGATCCACACCGGGAACGATTTTATTCTGCATTTCGCGGTAAGGTTCGTCCGCCAGCGTTTGCAGATATTGAATAAGCGCAGGATAATCGGTATAAACAAATTCATTTTGCATTGATCTTTACCTCTGTCATTATTTGGTAATGCTATTATATATGCTTTTGCGGATAAAGACAACAGCAGCCCGCTGTTTATAGCGGGCTGCTGTGCAATCTGTGCTTAGAAAAACTTTCCGCAGAAGAAGCCAAACAGAAAATAGATCAAGAGCAGTTTCATGAATACAATAATAATCATATTAGTTCTGCCTTTGATGAATCATGCTCCTGCTGCCAAAATATGTCGCAAGGAAATATCCTCCGTAAATCACCAGAAAAATTGCGGCGGTATAAACCGTATTCCCCATAATGTCCAAATGCCCCAGCATCTGAACCACATTATTTGCGACCTTAATCCCCACAATGGAATGGACGATTGCCAGCGAAAGGGGAATGAAGAAATAAATGCCGATTTGGCTGAACAGCGCGCGGTTGACCATACTTTCCTCCGCGCCCAGCTTTTGAAGCAGACCGTAGCGTTCTGCGTTGTCCGATGCTTCGGATAGCTGCTGCAGGGCAAGCACCGCCGCACTCGTAATCAGAAAGACCAGCCCGATATAAATAGCAAGATAGGATATCACTGTTTTTAATCCGGCGCCCTGTTCCATAATGAGCGTTCTTGACAGTTCCATATCATAGGGGCAAACAATCCTTCCGCTTTTCACGTCGGCTTTATTGTATACTGTTTCCAGCTTCTGCAGGAACTCCTGCTCGTTTACGCCCGCCTTGTAATTCATGTTGAGAAATCCGTTTTCAAACGGAAGGCCGTTTATCATCGTGTCCGGCACAATCAGCGTACCGGAGTCGGATTGCGTCATAGAAGTCTGCAAAGATGTCTGGTAAAATGCCTTTCCCGCACTTGTCAGCTGTTTTCCATTCAAAGTGATTTTGCCGCTGCTTTTCAGAAAGGACTCGATGGCAGGCTGAAACTGATAAAGAGTACAGTTTACGGCAAACTCATCCGCTTTGAGGGAAATCTCCGCTTTGCCCTGCATTTTTGCAGCCCGGTTATAGTCGGTCAGCGAAATAATCGGCATTGGAAGCTGGTTGATCGCCGAAATCTGGCCGTCGCCAAAATACTGCCGTAGAAGCGAATCGTCAAAGTGAAAATCGCCGTACTTCAGATCGGAAGAATAATAGTTTAATTGCGCGTATTCTTTCGCAAAATGGTCAAGGTCTATTTGATCCTCCATCATTATTTTCGCAAGGTCTTTCTGTTGTGCTTTTGCATTGCTCTTTTGATTTCTGTAATAGGAAAATGTGATGTCATACGGAGTGGATTCCTTCACGCCCTTTGTTAAAACATCCGCCAACCCCATGCCGGTTGAAAGGGTTCCGATGGTAACAAGCAGCATGATGCAGATGACAGACATGGAGACAAAGGTTGTGTTAATTTTGCTGTTGATCTGCCGCAGGATAAACATATTCATGTTTTTATAGTACAGGCGCTTGTTGGTCTGTACCACCCGCAGCAGAAAGCCGGAAAGGGACAAAAAGAACAGCAGCGTGCCAATACAGCCCAATACAATGGAAGAGGTGAACATTGAGTTAATTTCATACATTCCGTTTTTATTAATCAAATAATAAGCAGCGCACAGGCAGGCAACCGAAACAAGGAACAGAACGACTGAAATCCAAAGCCTTTTGATTTTGAGATTTTCGTTCTTTTTGCCGTCAGTCAGCAAATCAATCAGCTTTAATTTAGAAATAGAAATGGTATTGAAAATCATAACAATCAAAAAAATGATGCCAAAGTAAACCATTGTTTTATAAAACGCGTTGAAGGAAAAGGTAAATTGAAACGCCTTCATACTGACTTCAAACATTTTGGCGGTAACAACGCTAAGCCATTGTGAAGCAAAAATACCCACAATCAGGCCGACGGCAAGGGCAAACACGCCAATGAAAAAGGTTTCAAGAACAACAATGCGCGATATTTTACCTTTTTCCATACCAAGCGTCATATAGACTCCGAGTTCTTTTTTGCGCCGCCTGATTAAAAACTGATTGGCATACACAATTAAAAAACCAAGAATGACCGAAATGAAAACTGAAACATAGCCGATGGACTGAGTGAGCAATTCCATCGAATTGCTTTGAACGGCACTGATATTGAGCATCGCTTTCTGAGAGTCGATGGAATTGAACATATAGAACAGACATACGCCGAAAGTCATGGTTAAAAAGTAAATGGTGTAGTCCCTGATGCTTTTGGTGACATTTTTCAAAGCGAGTTTAAAGAACATTGGAATTGTCACCTCCGAGCAGGGTTACCACTTCAATAATCTTATTAAAAAACTGCCTGCGGGTATCGTCGCCGCGAACCAGCTCATTGAACATTTTTCCGTCCTTGATAAACAGAATCCGGTGGCAGTAACTTGCAGTAAACGCGTCATGCGTCACCATCAGAATGGTCGCTTCCAGATTGTTGTTGAGCGTTTCAAAGCTTTCCAGCAGCATCCGGGAGGATTTTGAGTCGAGCGCGCCTGTCGGTTCATCCGCCAGAATCAGGGACGGATGGGTAACGATGGCGCGGGCCGAGGCGACACGCTGCTTTTGTCCGCCCGACATTTGATAAGGATACTTTTTCAGCACATCTTCAATTTCCAGTTCTTTTGCCACCTGATGCACCCGGACATCAATTTCCCCTACCGGAGTTTTCATAATCGTCAGCGCAAGCGCAATATTTTCGAATGCGGTCAATGTGTCCAACAGATTGAAGTCCTGGAAGATAAACCCAAGCTGTTCCCGGCGGAATTTGGAAAGCTTTTTGGAATTCAACTTTGTAATGTCCATCCCGTTAATGACAATATGGCCCGCCGTTGCGGAATCGATCGTGGAAATGCAGTTCAGAAGCGTCGTTTTCCCGCTGCCGGAGGCGCCCATGATACCGACAAATTCCCCCTTGTCAACTTCAAAGCTGATATCGTCCACCGCTTTGGTCAAATTACCTTTGTTTCCGTAATATTTTTCAATATGTTCAACCGTTAAAATTTTCTGCATGTTTTTTCTCCTTTTTCAAATTGTATTAACAGTGTAATACAATTTTGTGGTATGAACCATTGATTTATCTTACAGAAGGCTTACAGTTTTGTAAGTTTTCCGCTATTCAAACATATTACTTCTGGGAAAAACAATCGAAACCACTGTTCCCCGGCTTTCCGTAGATGCAATGGAAAGACCGAGATTCAGTTTGTCACAAAGCTTTTTACACAGATAAAGGCCGATTCCGGTAGATTTTGCGGAAGCCCTGCCGTTTTCTCCCGTAAATCCCTTGTCAAACACGCGGCCCAAATCCTTTTTGCAGATTCCGATTCCATTGTCCGCGATCATCAGCGTAACGCCGTTTTGATTCTGCAGGCCGTAAATTTCAATTTTGGGTTCTTTCCCCCGGTATTTGACCGAATTCATTAAAATCTGGCCAATAATGAAATCCGTCCATTTCACATCGGTAAACACCGTCTTTTCAAGCGCAGATGCTTCCAGATTGATTTTTCCCTCGATCAATGCGGCGGAATTTCTTTTCAGCGCCGAACTGACCAGCGCTTTCAGCGTCGTCTTTTTAATGACATAATCCTTTTCCACATGGTTGCTGCGTGAGTAAAACAGCGCCTGTTCCACATAATTCTCTATTTTCATCAGTTCCTCATTCAGATTGATCGTTACATCGTTTTTATTGTTTTCAATAATCAGCCTGCTGGAGGAAATCGGCGTTTTCACTTCGTGCACCCAGGCTTCAATATATTCCCGGTACTCCTGAGAAGCATGGCGATACCCGGCTATCTCATCATTCATCGATTTATCGGCTGTTTTCACCACCTCACAAAGAATTTTCCCTTCGCAGAAGGAGGGTTCGTCCAGCATTTCGGAGATCAAATATTTCTTATCCAGATTTTCAAGATTTTTGATCAGTGTATTGTAAAACGCCCTTTTCCGCAGGAACTCCATGCCCAAAGCGGCCGCCTCTCCAAGGAGAAACACCATTGCAACGAAAACGGCGGCATAGGCACCAACACCAAGGGTTAACAGCAGTGAAGCCGCGAACGCTGCCGAAAGCAATACAAAGATCAGATTATAAACTTTATCTTTTAAAAAATCGGTCAGGCTCATACCATATACCCCAATCCCCGTTTGGTAATCAGATAGTCGCACACCCCGATGCCCTCCAGCTTTTTACGGAGCCTGTTGATGTTGACCGTCAGTGTGTTATCGTCCACAAATTCCTCGGACTGCCAAAGGTCGTCCATCATTTCATTGCGTGAAACAATACGGTCTTTGCTGCGCATCAGAAGATGCAGAATGCGCAGCTCATTTTTTGAAAGCTCTGCTTCACTGCCGTTGAAACGGACGGCGCTGCGGGAAACATCCAGTTCCACTCCTCGATGAGAAAGCACACTTGCAGGTTCGGAGTGGTAAACGCGCTTTAAAACAGAAGAAATGTGCGCAAGCAGAATCTGCGTATTGTACGGCTTTGTAATAAAATCGTCCGCACCGAGATTCATGCTCATCAGCTCGTCGGCGTCACTGTCACGGCTTGTTACGATGATAATGGGGATTGGTGAACTCTGCCTGATTTTGCGGCAGATGTGGTAGCCGTCATAAAGCGGCAGATTGATGTCCAGCAGAACAAGCTGCGGATTCGCCCGCAAAATAATTTCCGGCATATTCGTAAAATCATCCGACGAAGCGCAGGAATAGCCATATTTCTCCAGAAGTATGGTCAGTTCATTCCTGATTTTCACATCGTCTTCAACAATAAAAACAGAGGACATACCAATCAGTCCCTTCCAAGATTTATAAAATCATGTTACAAATCAGCAGTTATACTATTTAGCCGTGATTTTGTCAGCCTGACATTATTATAGTTGATTCCGTACGGCGAGGCAATGGCAGGTATAAAGTGTTTTAGATTGACGGATGGATTTTAACCGCTTCGCATTTACTTTAGACAATATTAATGATAGTATGTGATGTATATAGTAAATCGGTAAATCGTATCTGTCAAATCCGGGAGGTTACAATGAATAAAATACTGTTGATTACAACCGGCGGCACGATTGCCTCGGAACTAACAAGCGAGGGCCTTGCGCCTTCGCAAAACAGCCAGCAGTTGGCGGCTTTTATCGGCGGCCTAACAGCCGAATATGACGTTAATATTCTAGATTTATTTCAACTTGACAGCTCCAATATCCAGCCCGAAGAATGGCAGTGCATTGCGCGCACGGTCGCCCGTGAATATCAGAACTATGACGGAATCGTACTGACACACGGCACGGACACCATGGCTTACACCGCTTCGGTACTGTCGTTTATGCTTCAAAATATTCCCGTTCCGGTGGTGATCACCGGTTCACAGCTGCCAATCAGCCATCCCCTGACGGACGGGGTTGAAAATCTGCGCTGCGCTTTCGCTATGGCCTGTTCCAAAAGGGCAGGTGTGTATGTCGCGTTTGACCGCAAGGTAATATTGGGAACACGCGCTGTGAAGGTGCGCACGACAGGCTTTGACGCTTTTGAAAGCGTCAACTGCCCGCCTGCCGCGACAATCGACGCGGCAGGCTTAAAGCTCAACGAGGATATTCTGCCAAAAAAGAATGGTCCTTTTTCACTGGACGATAACCTTTGCAACAGTGTCTTTTTAATGAAGCTGACGCCCGGCTTAAATCCTGAAATTTTTGACATGCTTCTAAATATGAATTACAAGGGCATCGTCATTGAAGCGTTCGGCGCGGGCGGGCTTAATTTTATCCGCCGCGACCTGATTGCCAAACTGCAAAAAATTGTTGAGTGGGGTATTTCCGTTGTGGTATGCAGCCAATGCCTGTATGAGCGAAGCGACTTCACGATTTATCAGGCCGGTCAAAAAGCGCTGCAGAGCGGCGTGGTCCAGGGTTTCGACATGACAACGGAAGCCGCGGTTACTAAATTGATGTGGGCATTGGGAAAAACAGAAGACCCCGAAGAAATTAAGCGGATTTTTGCTACAAATTATGTCGGGGAAATCAGCCTTACATAAATTTTTTTCCACATTTTTTATTTTCTGAACTTTATTTCCGTAATATTTTGCTCACTTTGCGTTATAATATTGACATATCATTAATTATGATATATAGTATTTAATATTACATGATCAATTTATCGTAACTATAAAAGGGAGTGCTGTCATGATTCAATCCGTATGCGTTTTCGGTGATTCCGTGGCCAAAGGTATTGTTTTTGACAGTGTCCGTAATAGATACATCCTTCTAAAGGACAGTTTTGTCAGCATGATTGAAAAAAACACGCATATTGTGATCAGCAATTTTTCAAAATTCGGCTGTACCGTCACAAAAGGCGGTGAAGTTCTGAAAAAACACGAGTCCGAACTGAATCAGTATGACTACACGGTGTTGGAATTCGGTGGAAACGACTGTGATTTTAACTGGGCGGAGGTTTCGGCTTTCCCCGAGAGAAAACATACAGCGAACACCCCTGTTTCCGTTTTTCAGGAATATTATTCCAAGATGATCGATGAGGTAAAAAAGTGCGGCGGCAAGCCGGTTCTGCTGTCCCTCCCTCCAATCGATGCCAAACGGTATTTCGCGTGGATTTCACGCGGACTGAATCCGGACAATATTCTCCGCTGGCTTGGCGATGTGGAATACATTTACCGCTGGCATGAAATGTACAATCTTGCCGTCAATCGGCTCGCCATGCTGCACAGCATTCCGCTGATTGACATCAGCAGTGCATTTTTAAAGACCGGAAATTATCAAGACCTGATCTGCGATGACGGAATTCATCCAAATGAAAACGGACACCGTCTGATTGGAGAAACCATTGAGCGTTATGCTCTTGCAAACACATGACATCATCATTAAACGAGAAAACGCCTAATCCCGTTCTGCGGGATTAGGCGTTTTTACATTTGTTAAACCGGCAAGATAATCAACACTCACATGATAATATTGGGCAAGTCTTACGATCAGATGCAGCGGAATTTCTCTTTCTTCACGTTCATATTTTGAGTACAAAGACTGGTCGCACATTAAATATTCAGCTATCTGTTGTTGAGTAATATCATGATCTTCCCTCATGTCACGAATTTTTAATTTCATTTTTATCACCGTATAAATTATACTTTAGTACAATTTGTCCTATTGACATTTTGGACTATTTGTCCTAAAGTATACATGGGGTGATTTTATGGATCCTTACGAGGAAATGTATTATGATCTTTTCAATAAAATTACGGATGTGATCAAGGAACTGCAAACCGTACAACAGGAGTCGGAAGAATTGTTTCTTTCCCGGAAATCAAAAGAAAACGGACAAATTATCATTCATCTAAATGGGCGGCTATGGCGAAGGCCATAGCCGCCCAAACCGCTCTCTTAACGTTCGAAAACAGTATCTCTGATTTTTTCTTCGGCTATGCCAAGCGCTTGTGCGCTGATTTTTGAAAGGAAACCCCGCTGTACATCATCGTAATACCGTTTTGCCCGGGCGAACTGCTTTGTGGCTTTCGCAATTTCCGCCTTGTAATCCACCATAATCGCTGTGATTTCCGTACGGAATTTTTCATCGGTTTTATCCGCAACCGCAGCTTTATAGAGATCAATGACCTCGTCATCCGGGCGTGACGGAAAATACTCGTGCGGAGCGGTACTGTCAAACAGGCCCAGATTTAATTCCCGCAGAATAACCATATCCACGCTGTCCGGATCAAATGCACAGTGATAAATCTCTGCATCAAATCCCGCCGCTGCGGCATACTCGGCAATTCTTTTCAGGAGAGTCGATTTTCCGGTTCCGGGCCGACCCTTGATAAAATACCGTTTTTCAAGATCTTCCGTGAGATTGTCAATATAATCATAGGCGCCGTTGATGGTCGCCGCACCGCAATAGCGGTGAACCTGCACACCTCGTTTCGCCAGTGTTTTCTCACCCATCACCTTTTCGATCGTTAGGGCAGTCAGCCGGTTTGCAGCGTTAAAATCCATATTGGCAATATAGATTTTCTCCCATCTGTCATGAATGCTCAAAGCGGCGGAAAAATGCCGGCGTGCAGCAATTAGACAGGATTGGGTCTGGCTCAGGTCATCATCATTTAAAATTGCCGCTACAGGATACTCTTCTTCGTCATAGAGCGGGAAGTTGATAACGCCTGCGCTTTTTTCGGGTATGATGACCCCCTCCATGGAATTGTCCAGACAATTATGTATTAATTGCGCGTGATAGCCTCTGTCGCGTGCGGCGGAACAAATATTGCTCACAATATCCGAGGCAATGATGGATGGATAACCACTGAGGCGTACAACCGTATTTAGGCGGCTGAAATTTGATTTAAAAAAGCTGACGAAACCTTTTGCGCTGTTTGAGCTGATAAAATAGTTCAAAGAAAAATCCGGCAATGAATCGTCCTCCCTCATATCGTTTACCACATTATATGATTATATTTTTACGACATGCATAAAAGCGGCGAACCCATTGAAGTTGGATTCGCCGCTTTGGAATATTTAATTCAGTTTTTCCGCGATATCTCTCGCAACCACAACTCCGGTTACAGAAGCCTGCATCAGCCCGCGGGTAATACCGGCACCGTCTCCGATCGTGTACAAATTCTGAATCTCCGTCTCAAAATTATTTTTTACCGATACTTTCGAGGAATAAAATTTAACTTCCACTCCGTAAAGGAGCGTATTTTTCGAGTAAAGGCCGGGTGCCAGTTTGTCAAACGCGCGCAGCGACTCCACGATGCTGGTCAGGTGGCGATGCGGCAGTACAAAGGACAGGTCGCCCGGCACCGCGTTCTTCAAAGTTGGGATCGTCGTTGACTTTTTCAGCCGGGTGTAGTCCGTGCGTCTTCCGAGAAGGAGGTCGCCCAGCCGCTGTACCATAATCCCGCCGCCGGTGAGCATGTTGCCGAGCTGCGCGATATATCTTCCGTATTCAATCGGCTGATTGAACGGTTCGGTAAACCGGGTGGAAACGAGCATTGCAAAATTGGTGTTTTCGCTGTGCTTGTCTTCGTCAGCATAGGAGTGACCGTTTACAACCGCAATTCCACCATCGATCCCGCCATCGTAGTGTTCTTCGCTGACAATGCCGCCCGGATTCATACAGAAGGTTCGTACTTTATTCTCAAACGTATCCGAATAGTAAACGAGTTTTGCTTCATATAGATTTTTTGTCAGATGATCCATCACGGCATTCGGCACTTCAACGCGCACGCCGATATCTACTTCGTTGTTGGCGGTGGCTAGCTTGTTTTCCTGCGCAATGCGTGCCAGCCACTCGGCTCCGCCGCGCCCGGGTGCGGCAACCACATAAGGAGCGCGGACCAGTGTGCGTTCTCCCGCGCGGTCGACAAGCCAAACGCCTTCCGCTTTTCCGTTTTCCACAAAAATGGAATCAGCCGTGGTGTATTCCCTGAATTCAAAGTTCGGGCGGCTGGAAAGGTAGCGGTACATGCCGCGCAGCACCTCAAAGGAATACTCTGTACCCATGTGACGCACCGGGCAGGGAATCAGCTGTATATTTTCCCTGCGCGCTTCATAGGACACCTTTTCCGCAAACTTGTCGCTCTTTCCGAATATTTTATCGGGAGCGCCAAAATGAAGATAAATATCGTCGGCATAACGAATCAGCTCTCTTGCTTTGGCAACAGGCATATAATCGGTTATATTGCCTCCGACCTCGTCGGAAAGAGACAGCTTTCCGTCTGAAAAAGCGCCGGCGCCCGCCCAGCCGTTCATAATATTGCAGGTTTTACAGTGGGCGCACTGGCCCGAGGTCCTTGCGGGACAGGAGCGCCGGTCGATTGTACTGCCGGTATCGACAACAAGCACTTTCTTTTCGGGTGCAAGCCGATCCATTTCCAACGCTGTAAAAATGCCGGCAGGGCCGGCACCAATTACAATCACATCATAGTCGTACATATTTTCAACCTCACGATTTCAGTTTAAAGCAATTCTCTGAATAAACAGTAAACTATTTCTCAATTATTTGTTAAATTGCCGGCAGGCAAAACAATGGTATTATATCATATTAATTTAGTTTGTCAAATATTTTCGTCAATCATGCGTGAAAGAACCCGCTCGAACGATTCATCATCCTGCTTTGTCCGTTTTTTTATTTTTCCGGTTCTTCCCCCCGCACGGCGCATTTCCTGGCCAAGCGCACGCTCAAAAAGAAGGCGGTCCATGTTGGAATTATCGTAAATCATGCCATTCTGGTTTAACACGACAGCGCCTTTGGCAAGCGCCATTGCCGCTACGCCGAAATCCTGCGTTACAACGATATCCCCGATCTTAATCAGATTAACCAGACGGATATCCGCACTGTCACGGCCTTTATCCACAGTAATCACCCTGCTGTAGCCGTCATTGATCACATGACTGGTGTCAATCAGCATGGTTACGGGCAGTTTTTGTTTTTTAGCCAGCCGGACGATAATTTCTTTGACCGGACAGGCATCAGCATCCACCAGAATGTTCATAAAATTACCGCCCCCTTCTAAAGTTTTCCATTTTAATTATAGCACGAATAATGGATTTTTTTAAAAAATAACAGTATTGTAATGATTTATTACAATTTTTACATCATAATTGACTTTTACAGCCTTACGGAATATGATGTAGCTGTAAAGTTATACCCGAACGGAGGAGATATATGAGGAAACCCACGCGCCTGTTGCTGTTCCTTTCGGTTCTATTGGTTGCACTGACCGCGTGTGCGTCAAAAACAAAAGCTCCAAACGCGATTATGTCTGCAAAAACCGCGCCGGCCGAAAGTAACGCTAGAAGCAGCGTCATCCAGAAGCTGTACACGAACGATAAGCTGAGTTTTTCATTTGCAGTCCCCGACAGCTGGGAAAACGGAAATTATACCCCCGTCACTACCAGCAAAACATTATCGGATGACGGCACAAAATACACAAAAGTAGATTTTGTTTTTCAGGACGACAAGGACAGCCCTCTGCTCACTATTCTGCTCGTTTCAAAAGACTGGTGGGAGAAAACAAAAGGCGAAGCATTTGATCCCAAGCCCACTTATCTGGGCGCGAAAGGGGATATCGTTTACTGTTTTATCCTGCCGAAGGACTGCCCCTACGACGTTGGCACAAAGGCGGACCTTTACAACAGTATGGTTTTACCTGACCGCGATGTTCCAAACCGTTTCAAAATCCTTGGCACCGCTTCTTTGTCAGCCGGAATTTCCACTGTAGAAGGTACGCTTGTAGAAATCATGACGCAGACTATGACGATTAAGACGGATGATGGGCTTTCACTTACCTTCTTGAAAGAAGGCGTGGATAATGTCAACGACGGTAATGGGTTCCAAATAGAATGTAAACTGCGAATCTATTATGAAGGTGCCATTAACGGAGTAAATACGAGTGCGGCAACCATCACCAAAGTAGAACGATTGAATTAAATATCTATTGAAAGCTGCCGGTTCAACCGGCGGCTTTTTTAATTTTCACCCGTCAGCCTCTCAAGGACATGAATGATGTCGTGCAGATTCGGTACACACGCAACGAGCATTTTCTCAAGTTCAGGGTTGGGCTTAACCATGTCCGGCACCATTACAGTTTTCATTCCGGCGCGGTAGGCCGAGAGAATTCCATTCGGGGAATCTTCAAGAGCCATGCATTCTTCCTGGGAAATTTGAAGTGCCTGGGACGCTTTCAGGTAAATATCCGGATCGGGCTTGCTTTTTTCAAGCATATCCCCACAAATAATCTGATCGAAATATCCGGTTATTTTTGTGTTTTTAAAATGCCGCATCGTGGTTTCGCGCGAGGAAGACGTTGCAACCGCAATTTTATAGCCCTTTTGTGTTAAATAATCCAGCAGCTCAAACAGGCCGTCTTTCACCGGAACACCGTTCTGCTTAATATAATCTTTGAAATAATCATTGCCTATTTTTCTAAAATCTTCGAACGGGAAATCGGGGCCGTATGTTTTTAAAAACAGTTTCTGTTCCGCCGCGGCCGTCAGCCCTATTACCTGTTCTAATATTTTCATTACATCACTGCAGCCAAGCGTTTCTCCTGCTTTTTTCCATCCTTCGGCTGAAAGCCGCTCAGTGTCAAACATCGTTCCATCCATATCAAGTATTACTGCTTTAATCATTCAAGAAACCTCACTTGTTTATTTGATTGTGGGAAAAAGGGTTTCCCCTCCCTGCGCCTTACTATAATTATTCAGCACACCATCATCCAAATCAATACTGATTTTCTTTGCCGCCGCTTTTTTCAGCCGGCCGCCGTAATCATGAAGACGGGCGAGCTGCGCGGTTAATTTTTCATTTTGTTTTTTCGTCAATTCCTCCTTTTCAGCATATTCCCTGAGCGCTGCCTCCGACTTTGTTAAGTAGTGCAGTGCTTGTGCAAGCGTATTTTCATGATAGGAATGTATATAGCACAGCGCCTGAAAAACGCCGCCGTCAATCAGCCAGTATATCGGCCTCTTTTTGTAGGTCCTGATATGCTCGCGGTAAAATTCATTCATGTAATAGTTGCGAATAGTGTCTATTGCGCTGCCGTTCCCGCTGAGCGCGGATGCGATAATTGAAAGATTTTCTTCCAATGTTTTTTCGCCGAACACAAGCTTTACAAAGGAAACCAGCTGATCGGCAAGGTCGCCTTTCAAATATGGAGTAATCGGCAAAATGTCTGTTCCGCTTTCCGCAGCAAAACCGGGAACGGTGTACCGTCCGAACATGCAGCCGACGGCAAAACTGAGAAAGCTGCGGATATCACAGGAAAAGTCCGCTCTGCGGATAGTAATGTCCCGATCTTCCACCTCCGGCGGCAACTCATTCTGCAGACCGCAAAGAGCAATAAAAATCCGATTGAGTTCTTCCTCATTCTTTTTCATCCGCTCAAAACGGTGATCCGTAAAATCTTTCCACGAGGCAAAGGCGTCGGCAATGGTACAGTTTTCTCCCTCTGGCTTGAAATACACCAACGGATGAGTATGAAAATTCCAGCTTGTTTCAAGAAAATCCCAATCTTCTTTAGAAATAGCGATATTTTCTGCAACCAGTTCATTAATTCTTCGCTTTAGGCTTTCATCAATTTTTAGCGGAAGTTTCGCGATATTTCCCGCCTGATAGTTGAGCGTCGGATTCATCAGATTCAGCATCTCAAAAGCACAGCTGCTGGATAAAAATCCGAGAACATAATGAATGTCATCCTCACGGTTCGTAAAAACCGAAGATCCTGCTATGTCGAACACAAATCCGACTGGATAATAACGCACGCCAAATTTAGAGGAACTGACGAATGACCATGAGATGCTCTGCTGAAAATAGAAGTTTTGGCCGGGAAAGGAAGCCGACTGCCCGGACTGCACACGGTAAGCGCTGATCTCTTCCCCAAAATTCTGAAAATTGACAACGTACTCCTGATTTCCATACCATTTTCTGAAATCCCCGCCCTTATTATAGGGATACCACTTTCGGCTGCTTTGCAGGCAGTCCGCCCTGTCGGTACAGTGAAAATGAATTTTGTCAGCAGGCACTTCATACCAGAAACGCAAAAAGCGTTTATTGTCGCAGGTGAAAAGCCCATTTGTAACCGTCGCGCTTTCACTAAGGGACGGAACATCAGAAAATATTTCTCCGAATTTTTCACCCGCCCAGTAAGCGATCGGCATACCGGGAATCAAGGCGAACTGCTGCGCCGAAGTCTCAAAGCGATAATTGCAGCCCGGGTTCTGCACCGCCTCAATCACCTTTCGTTTTTGTACCTCCATGCCGCCCCGAAAATCAGACAGTTTTAAATAGATTCCCGGTCTGCTTTCAGGTCCGTTTTTCAGCACAAAAGTGCAGATCGGCACCGTAGCCTCATCAAAAGCGGAATATTCGAGCTGGATGAGGGAGGAAATTGATTTATTTTTAACAATATATTCTCTTAATTTCTGATAGGATTTAATAAACATCCAGACAAACGGCGTCATGAAGGCGCAGTAACCGTCGGGGATGCAAAAGTCAAAACTGCGGTATATAAACACGGAGAACAGGTCCCCGGCATAATCACGATAATAATGATTTACATAATTTTTGAGTTTTTTATTCATCCTGTTTAAATAAGGAGGGTTTGTAGCAACAATCGTATATTTCCCAGCCATCGCCCGTACCTGTTTTAAAAGCGGCAGAAGCTTTTTGAGCGTGTCTTCCCGATAGGCAATACTGAACAGGTTTTCACATTCCTGCTGTCTGATATCCTCCACACGCCGGAATATCCTGTCAAAGTCAGACGGTTCCATTTGAATCAAGCTGCCGTATTCAGCGGCTCCGTGCAGGGCGGACAGAATGCTTTGCAAATCCTCTTTGATTTGTTCGTCGCGGTCCGCTACAAAGGCCAGCAAATCCTCACCGATACCGGTGCCTTCCCTGATATCATATAGATTCAAATGGATGCCGCAGGACAAAATGTCCGAATTGCAACTGCGCGCTTTCATCAGTAGAGCAAAACAGGCGAGCTGATAGGAGCGTTTGTCGATGTCAAATCCATAGAGATTGCGGCGAAGAATCAATTCCGCAGCATCATGCCGGGAATAGCCGCACTCCTGATAAATTTCGATCAGCACGTCAAACGCATATACCAATATGTGCCCGCTGCCCATGCAGGGGTCGAGAATTTTAAGCTCCTGCGGCGAGACTTTTTCATCAATGTGTACACTTTCCGTACCGAGATAGTACTTCAATTTCTTTTTCAGTGCGCTGTGCGGATTGCGTTCAAGCCAGTATTGCCCGAGCGAATTGTCCACCATACTGCGCACAACCCAGTCGGTCGTAAAGAATTGGGTGGCGGCAGGAACGTCTTCCCTTTTCACCCTTCCGCCATAAAGGCTGATGACCTCGTTTTTACGGGCATCATTATAATACTGGTACAGCCAACCGATGATCTCAACAGCTTCCCTGAAATCATCCTCTGATATACCGTCTACAAGACTGCGGACAATTCCGTCTTCGTCGTGGAAGGACAATTGCAGAAGCGGTTCAAGATAGCTGCATTCGCTTTCAAAATAATCCGGCAGAATTTCAGCCAGTGAGCGGCAGCTTTTCTTAAAAAGCGCGGTAAAAAGATCATCGGACTGATCGCTGTGCGGCACAGCCGCCGCGATGTCCGGGACGGTGTGTCCCGGAATTTCAGACGAAAGGATGCGCACTCCGCCCGGCAGATAGCCGTTGACCTCCATAAACCGCACCCCGATGATACGAATAAACCAAGTGTAGGAAACTTCCTCCACGACAGTCGCAAATCCCTTTTTCTCAATATCATCCACAAGTTCCGAAAATCGATTTTCTTTTTCCGCCGTCATTTCAACGGCCCGCCGAGAGATTGATGTTATGAGTTTTTCCCTTGCGCCAACCGCAAATGCCTTGATTGCCGCCTTATTCATCATACCATCCCCTCTCAGTTTAAAGTAAACATATCATACCATATCTTTGCTAAAAAGTTAATCTTATTGACACGCATTCCCAAAATGATATATGATTAAACACATATGAACAAATGGGAAGTGCTGTAAAATGTTGGGAACCGTCGTAAACGTGCTCGCAATCGTAGCCGGAACTGTTTTGGGACTAATCCTAAAAAGCGGTATCCGTCAAAACTATCGCGAAACCATTATGGACGCGGTCGCGTTGTCTGTTCTGCTCATCGGCATGATGAGTGCCATTAAAACAAATGATCTTCTGCTGTTGATCTTCAGCCTTGTCATCGGCTGCATCATCGGCGAGGCACTGAAAATCGAAGACAGGCTCGCGGGCCTCGGCCAACTGATTGAAAGCAAAACCTCAAGCTCGGACGGAAGTGTTGCCAAAGCATTTGTGACTTCAAGCCTTTTATTCTGCGTGGGCTCCATGGCGATTGTCGGCTCTATTGAAAGCGGACTGACCGGCAACCATCAAACGCTTTTTGCCAAAGCGGTGCTGGACGGGATCGTGTCCATTTTTCTCAGTTCAACGATGGGCTTCGGCGTGATTTTTTCCGCTGCCGCCGTTTTCGTCTATCAGGGAATCATTACTCTTTTGTCCTCTTCGCTCAAGGCTTTTTTGACCGAAGAAATGATTCGGGAAATTTCGGCGATCGGCGGCGTTCTGATTATGGCAATCGGACTGAATTTGCTGAAAATTAAAAAAATAAAGGTCGGCAATATGCTGCCGGCCATCCTGCTGCCTTTTCTGTATTATTTTATTAAAAAAGCGATTGGCATGGCGTAAATCGTTCCGGTCTGCGTATTTCTACATAAGAAAAGCCGCCAGATGGGCGGCTTTTTTACTGATCCATGGTTATGCGCTTATCTCTCCATTAACATCTGGATTTGAACACTCCGTCCTGATACACCTCCGTCACCGTTTTGTCCGGATAGTAGCAGAGGATTGTACCGTTATTTTTACTGACGATAATGGATGGCTCAATGGCGGCATTGCTGTCGGAAATAAGGAACTGATAATATTGGTTCCCTTTATACTCAAAGTCCCCGTTGATCAGGTCGATTTTATATTTCGTATAGTCCATACGGATCATGTTTTTGACCACGTTTACTGCTTCGCTCCTGTCAATATTCTGCACCGACTGCGCGGGCTGAAATACCTCAGTTCCGCTTTTCTGTATCATGCCGGCCTTTGAACAGGCGGTCAGAATTGTCAATAAAACCACCAAAACAATCACAGCTGCAAACTTCCTTGTTTTCATTGAAATTCCTCCCATATTCAGCTCTACTTGATAGATTTATCATAATACCGTTTCAGCCTTAAATCAAGGAAAGCAACAGAACTGTAAGGGGTTGCTACAAAACTGTAAATGATTGCGTCAGAATGCGGTAAACCTGTAATTTCTGCAAGCATGAACATTCAAAATTTAAACCAAAGCGGCTCACTTGTAAGACGGCGAATTCGTGTTATAATAAATTCATAATCCCAATAATATGAAAGGGGTGAACATATTATGATTATAAACAAAAGTAAAGTTGTGATCGTAGGAGCAGGAGCGGTCGGCTCTTCAACCGCATTCAGTCTGGTAACGCAGGGAGTGTGCGATGATGTGGTTCTAACGGATATTAATCAGGAAAAAGCAGTAGGGGAAGCAATGGATTTGCAGCACTGTATCGAGTACCTGAACCGCAATGTCAGAGTAAGCGCCGGCACCTACAAAGACTGCGGAGATGCCGATATTGTTGTGATCACCGCCTCCGCTCCCTATATCCAAGGGCAAAACCGTCTGGACATGCTGGGAGCAAGCGAAAAGATTATCAAAAGCATCGTCGATCCCATTATGCAGAGCGGCTTTGACGGTGTATTTGTCGTTATATCCAATCCGGTGGATATTATTTCTTATTATATCTATAAACTTTCCGGTCTGCCGAAAAATCAAATCATCGGAACCGGCACGGCGCTTGACACCGCACGGCTGAAATGCCTGATCGCGAAAAAAATTGACGTTGACCCCAGAAGCGTGCACTGCACGGTCATGGGCGAACACGGCGATTCCCAAATGGTTCCATGGAGCCGCGTCACCGTTGGGGGCAAGGATTTTTTCAATATTATCGCCGACAATCAGGAGCGCCTGAAAGGCGCTGACCTGAAGCAGATGGTGCGTGAAACGGCCAACGCCGGCTGGGAAATCCTGCACCGGAAGGGCAACACCAATTACGGAATCGCCACAACGGCTGCCGGAATCATCAAAAGCATTCTCCATAACGAAAGCAATATTATCCCTGTTTCCACGTTGCTCTGCGGCGAATACGGTGAAAATGACGTATTCGCGGGGGTCCCGGCCGTATTGGGCAGAAACGGCGTGAAAGAGGTTGTAGAAGTGCGTATGACCGACGAAGAGCTTCTTGAGTTTAAGCAGTCCGTCGCGCTCATACGGGAATTCAGCATTCAGCTGTAAAAATAATCAGGTTGTGAGGAAAATTCATGAAGCAAAGCAGAATGTACCCAAAGATCATTTTAACCCGCAAAGCAGAAAACAGTATTCAGGCAGGACATCCGTGGGTTTACAATACGGAAATTCTCAAAATTGAAGGCGCGTATGAAAACGGCGGACTGGTGGATGTGTTCAGCATACGCGAAAAATATCTCGGCACCGGATTTATCAACGACCATTCCAAAATCAGAATCCGGCTGATCTCCCGCAGCGCGAACGATGTATTTAACGAAGCTTTTTTTGAGCGGCGTCTCAGATACGCATGGGATTACCGCAAAACCGTTATGGGAAACGACAGTTCAAGCTGCAGAATCATCTTCGGCGAGTCGGATCTTTTCCCCGGACTGACTGTGGATCGCTTTAACAATATTCTGGTCGCACAGACGCTTTCACTCGGTATGGAAAAACTGAAGCCCGTGCTCTTTCCCCTGCTGTGCAAAATCCTGGAAGAGAACGGGCAAAAAATCGACGGCGTATACGAGCGCAACGACGTTGCCATCCGCGAACTGGAAGGAATGGAGCAAAATAAAGGCTTCTTCCCCATCGCCGGACTTGAAACGCCGCAAACAACGCAAACAACCATGACGGAAAATGGAATCGAATATGCCGTCGACTTTGAGAACGGCCAGAAAACCGGATTTTTCCTTGATCAAAAATACAATCGGCAGGCGGTAGCGAAACTCAGCCGAGGAAAAAGAGTGCTGGACTGCTTTACACATACCGGCTCTTTTGCCTTAAATGCGGCGAAAGGCGGAGCAGAACGCGTTCACGCGGTGGATATTTCCGCTGACGCGGTCGCCATGGCGGAGGAAAACGCCAAACGCAACAATTTACAGAGAAATATGACCTTTCAGACCGCAAATGTGTTTGACCTTCTGCCGACAATACCGTGCGGAACGAAGGACGGTTATGACTTGATTGTGCTTGACCCTCCGGCTTTCACCAAATCGCGCCAGACCGTTGACCACGCGATGAAGGGATATAAAGAGATTAACCTGCGCGCCATGAAGCTGCTGCCGCGCGGCGGATACCTTGCAACCTGCTCCTGCTCGCATTTCTTGACGGAAGATCTTTTCTGCGGCATGCTCCGCAGCGCGGCGTTTGACGCGCAGGTGACGCTCCGGCAGATAGAAGCGCGCCAGCAGTCGCCCGATCACCCCATTCTTTGGGGCGTACCGGAAACCAGTTACCTCAAATTTTATATTTTCCAGATAACCTGAAAACCGTCCCGTGAAAGCAGGCCAAAACGAGCCAGCTTATCGGGACGTTTTTTGTTTTTTAAATTAACACTTGACATTTTTAATTTACCGTAGTAATATGTCAACAATATATATTACTAATATGATATGAATTATAATATTTAAAAAAGGAGGAGCCCCATGAAAACAATGGAACACACGTATAATAACCCGATTTGTAACAGCTTCCTGCATAAGCGAATGTGCGGCTCCAGTTTTTTTGATTTTTAAATGGTTAAAATAATAAACATGCAGAAGGAGTAACGACAATGAGTGAGAGAAAATATAAATTTGAAACGATACAGGTGCACGCAGGTCAGGAGAAACCGGATTCCGCAACAGATTCAAGAGCCGTTCCGATTTACCAGACGACCTCTTTTGTATTCAAGGATTCCGCGCAGGCCGCGGCCCGTTTTGGTCTGACCGAAGGCGGCAATGTTTACGGCAGACTGATGAACCCGACCGCCGATGTGTTTGAGCAGCGTATTGCAGCTCTGGAAGGCGGCGTCGCCGCACTGGCCACCGCGTCCGGCGCGGCAGCCATTACGTATGCAATCGAAAATATCGCTCACGCGGGCGACCATATTGTTTCAGCCAATACCATTTACGGCGGAACCTACAATCTGCTGGAACATACGCTCGCCGCTTTCGGCATCACCACAACTTTTGTCGATCCGGACGTTGAGGGCAGCTTTGAAAAAGCGATTCAGCCGAACACGAAAGCGATTTTTATTGAAACGCTCGGCAACCCGAATTCCAGCGTGATCGACATAGACGCGGTCGCCGTTATCGCTCACAAAAACGGAATTCCCCTAATTGTAGACAATACTTTTGCAACGCCGTACCTTCTGCGCCCCATTGAGCACGGTGCAGACGTAGTTGTGCATTCCGCCACAAAGTTTATCGGCGGACACGGCTCTTCCCTCGGCGGAGTGATCGTTGATTCCGGCACATTCGACTGGGCGGCCTCCGGTAAATTCCCGTGGCTGAGCGAGCCGGACCCGAGCTACCACGGCATTAGCTTTACAAAAGACGTCGGCGCGGCGGCATATGTGACCAGAATCCGCGTCATCCTGTTAAGAGACACCGGCGCGACCATCAGCCCGTTCAACTCCTTCCTGCTTTTACAGGGCCTTGAAACCCTCTCCCTGCGTGTAGAGCGTCATATTGAGAACGCTCTAAAGGTAGTGGATTTCCTCACAAAACATCCAAAGGTGGAACGTGTTAATCATCCCGCCTTACCCGACAGCAAATACAACTCTTTATATAATCGGTATTTTCCCAACGGCGCCGGCTCTATATTTACTTTTGAAATCAAGGGCGGCGCAAAGGAAGCAAGAGACTTTATTGACCGGTTGGAAATATTCTCTCTGCTGGCCAACGTGGCCGACGTAAAATCACTGGTCATTCATCCGGCGAGCACAACGCACTCCCAGATGAGCGAAAGCGAGCTTTTACAGTCCGGGATCAAGCCGAACACAGTCCGCCTTTCCATCGGCACCGAGCACATCGACGATATTCTCTACGATTTACAACAGGCATTAGCATAAATTTGCTACACTATTTTAAAGAGCGGCAATTCTGCACAGCAGACTGCCGCTCTTTTCTGTCGTTTTGACTGATAAAATTATGAGCCGGTCTCTTCATTATTTAATAATGGCTTCATATGAACATCGAGTTGATTGTACGGGATACGGATACCTGCTTCGTCAAACGCAAGCTTCACTTTTTCCTGCATGTCAAAATACAGTGCAAGATAGTCCCCGGTGTTGCACCACACCCTTACTTCCACAATTACGCCGCTTTCCCTGTGTTCCCCGACAACAATCAGCGGTTCGGGATCTTTCAGCGCCATGGGATTATTTTCGGTCAGGTCTGCAAGCAATCGTTTTACCACGGCAAGGTCCTCACCATAACCGACGGAATACTTCAAGTCAAGACGGCGGGTCGCCATGGCGGAATAGTTGATGATCACAGCGGAAGTAATTTTGGAATTGGGAATGACGACTTCTTTATTATCGAATGTTCTCAGTGTGGTGAACATCGTCTCAATCCGCTCTACGGTTCCCTCCGTATTTTCATAGGCAATGTAATCCCCGACGCGGAACGGCTTGGTAAAAATGATCTGCGCCCCGCAGGCAATGTTCGCCATATTGTCCTTTAACGCAAGTCCGATGGCCAGACCCGCTGCCCCCAGAGCCGCAATAATGGAGCTGACATTCATGCCAAGCTGAGCCGCCGCCGTAATGCATACAATGATTTTCAGCAACGCTCTGGTGAGGGAGCTAATGAAAGTGACGAGACCCGTATCTGTTTTTGAGTGCGACATTGCGCGGAACATCAGTCTGACCGCCTGGTTGCTAAGCCACCAGCCGATTCCCAAAATCAGCAGCGCACCGATCAATTTAGGCAGGGACGATTCCAATAAAAGCATAATCTGCTGTCCGTATTTTTCAAGGCTGAATCCCATAAAAATTACCTCCTGTGATTTATTCTAATCATGATTTCATGTTTTTGGAATTGTCAGATAATAGGATATTTTATTGAATTACAACATCAACGGGTATAAAATAGAACAAAAGAACGAAAAAGGTGATAAAATTAATGAAAAAATATCTTGCAATACTGATTGCTTTGGCAGTCTGTTTTTCTTTTTCCGCCTGTTCAAAAAGTGACAGCAGCAGTATCGTGTCAAGTCAGGTGAACAGTAATGAAAGCAGTACTGTCAGCGAAACAGGTTCTTCCGTATCGGATACATCCGGCTGTTCGGCCAACAGCAATACAACCTCTTCCGGCGCTTCCTCCACGGGTTCGGCACAGAGTACAGTTCCCGGCAAACAGAGCACCGGTTCGGCTTCCACTTCTCAGCCGGAAAAAACTAAAACCGTGCGCATCGTCATACCGGAGGGTTTTACATTGTCCCAGATTGGCGACAGGCTGGAAGCGAACGGCGTATGTAAAAAAGCCGCCCTGCTAAGCACGGCAAATTCCTATGATTTTAGCTATTATTCGCTGATCGGGAAATTGAGTTCCAACGCAAACCGCTGTTACAAATTAGAGGGGTACCTCTTCCCCGATACATATGAATTTTACGAAAACATGAAGCCGCAGGACGCTCTTGGCAAAATGCTGAAAAACGCGGAGGGTAAAATCGGCAGCAGTTACAGCTACGCGGGAATGTCCACCGACCAAATCGTCACTCTCGCTTCCATCATTGAAAAGGAATCGGGCAATGTGAATGAAATGGCAAAGGTGTCGTCCGTCTTTCACAACAGGCTGAAAGCCGGCATGCGGCTGCAGGCCGACGTAACGGTTCTTTATGTGGAAAAATACTTAAAGCCGAATCTCACTGGGGATAAAAACCGCTATAACTCATACTATAATACCCAGAAATGCCCCGCCCTGCCGGCAGGCGCCATCTGCAACCCCGGAAAAGCCGCTTTGAACGCCGCAGTCAATCCGGCCGACACGGATTACTTTTACTTTGCCGCCGATTCAAGCGGGAATTACTACTATGCAAAGACGTATGACGAGCATAAGCAAAACCTAGCCAAAGCGGGCATCATTGAGGGCGGAAGCATGCAGTAGCAATAGAAACAGTATAACCAATTTCATAAAAAGCACAACATCCCGTCGAAAAACAAAGGAGGACGTATATGAAAGCCGAAATCAGATACTTGTACAACAGCGGATTTACATTAAAAACAGACAGACATCTTTTTATCTTCGACTATTATCTTGACTCGCCAAAAGGCTGCGGGCCGGATAAAGGCGTGATCGACCCCGAGGAAATAACGGATTTGAATGTCGTCGTCTTTGTTTCGCACAGCCACCCCGACCATTACAGTCCAAGAATTTTCAGCTGGCGCAAAACTGTCGGCCAAATCCGTTATGTGCTCTCCGATGATATTAAAACTTCCGAAGATGTAATAAAAGTCAGCCCCGGCAGCGAATACAACTTTGGCGACTTTCGCGTGCGCACACTGGAATCGACTGATATCGGCGTAGCTTTTGTCATCATGGCGGACGGTCTGTGCATCTATCACGCCGGTGATCTGAACGACTGGTACTGGGACGGGGAACCCGATGAGGACAACCGTGAAATGACGCGCCGCTACCGTGAACAAATTGACCTGTTGAAAAATGAAGATATCGACGTTGCATTTGTTCCGGTTGACCCCAGACTGGAAGAAAATTATCTGCGCGGCCTTGACTATTTTATGAAAACAGTGGGTGCGGAACTTGTTGTTCCGATGCACTTCAGCGATAACACTTCTATTTTCGAAGAACTGAAATCCGACCGCCGCGCGGACAGTTACCGCGATAAAATTGCTTTCTATTCTCAAAGGGGAGATGTAATTCCCTATCCAAAATCCGAATCATAAAAAGAATGCAGTTTTCCCTGCCAAGTGTCTTTCTGGACAAGAGCGCGGTCGATTCCGCCGAGGACGGCGATTTTGTCCACACCCCACCGCGGCGCAATCAGCTTGTCGTGAGCACCGTCGCCTGTGATCCGCTCGACGACCATCTCGGGCGGCAAGACCTCTAGCTGCGAGCAGACGGCATTAATATAACCCTCTCTGGTCATCGGCACAACTTCGCCGTCCGCGAACTGGCGCTCCATGGCCGTACCTCTCATAATCTGCAAGAGATGAATCTTAATCGCGTCCGCCCTCAGAGCGCCGACGGTTCGCGCGGTATCCAGCATCATTTCGACGGTTTCTCCCGGAAGTCCGTTGATAATGTGCACGCAGACACGGATACCGCGCGATTTCAACGCCCGTAAGGCTTCCACGAATTCTGCGTACGTGTGCCCGCGGTTGATTTTTACGGCAGTAGAATCATGGATAGTCTGCAAACCCAGTTCCACCGTAAGATACGTTTTCTGTGACAGCCCGGACAGATAATCCATCGTTTCCGGTTCAAGCGCGTCCGCGCGCGTAGCGATGCTGATTCCGCACACGCCGTCAATTTCCAACACAGACTCATACAGTTCACGGAGCTGTGGAAGAGGCGCGTAGGTGTTGGTATGCGCCTGAAAGTAAGCAACGACGTCCGCATCGGGCTTCTTTTCGCGCACCCTTTCCAGCTCCATCCTCACCTGTTCGGCAGCGCTCCTGCCTGCCCCGTGCGTAAAATCCCCGCTGCCGAAAAGACAATAGGTGCAGCCGCCGGTCCCCCTTGTCCCGTCCAGATTGGGGCAGGTAAATCCCGCGTCGATCACCGCTTTAAAAACCCGCCGGTCAAACCGGTTTTTTAGATGATAACTCAGGGTATGATAGCGTTTATTATCATTGGAATACAAAAACGGACTTTTCAAATCACCACTCCACTGTCAATTTACTGGAAAATATTCCGGTTCCAAATACATCTTTGAAAGATATTCCTTACCGGTTTCCGTTTGAAAATATTTATGCAAAACAGTTTGCGCCTGTTCTTTTGTCATGGCGTCCTCATAAATGTTGACCAAAAAATCAGCTTCCACCAGAATTTGATAATCCAGTCCGCTAATCTCGGTATAGGTGTGATGATGGCCAACTAAAAAGCAAACGCGTTCCACAGCTTTCTGCGAAACGCCGACCGTAAACAGCATCTTTTCCGCAACCGGTGGTCCCTCAAGTTCCTGATATTTTCCGCCGGAAGACCCGTATTTTTGCTCACTGTTTTGAATTCCGATATCATGCAGAATGGAGGCCAGCTCCAGTATTTCCATTGTACCTTCATCCAGTCCCTCCAGCTCGCCGATGAATTTTGCAAAAGCATAAACTTTCAGTGCATGATGCACTCTTTTGGGATCGCCTTCATTATAGCAGATCATTGCTTTCAAAATTTGACTGATTTGGTTCTTCATGTTTTTCTCATCCCCTCATTGCATTTCATTATTGCACAAAGCTTTTCAGCTGTTCCATGTCCAGCAGCTCAAAGGTGTCCCCTTGAAAAGAAAGAATTCCTTCATCGCGCATTCGCCCAAGTTCACGCGACATGGAGGGGCGGGAAACATTGAGGAAATCGGCAAGTTCATTGCGGTTGTACGGCAGTATCAAATGGCATTTTTCGGATTTTTGGTACTGTTCATAAAGGTAAGTGCATAGTTTTCCCCGCATGCTCTTAATCGTAAGATAGTCAATTTTACGGTTTAAATACAGCGCCCTGTCCGCTACAAGATGGATCAGGTTTTGGGTCAATTGTGTGTGCCACGGGCAGCTTTTGCTGCAGGGAATCAGGATTTTTTTTGGTCTGACATACATCACCGTACTTTTTTCTAGCGCGAAAATCGTTGCAGGCGAACGCTGAAAGTCGGACAAAGCCGCCACTTCCCCAAAAATCCCGCCGGGTGATATTTTATTCAAGACCATCCGTTCCCCCAAGGGCGTTTCCTTTGTAACCGCAATTGTACCATCGAGTACAATACCGATTTCTTCCATTGGTCCCGCCGCCTGCGCAATCAAACCGCCTTTTGCGTAATCCGCCGAGCGCGGGTCCAGACAGACAAGCATTTGGGATAGTTCAGCCGGAGTGATTCCCTTAAATAATACACATTTCTTTAGAACCTCAATATGTGCTTCAAAAATAAAATCACTTCCTTTCCGTTGTTGCCACACTAATATAAAAATGATTATAGCTTTATTTCATTCAAAAAACAACCAAATCGTTGTGTGCTTAAGTCATTGAAAAACAGCTCAAAATGAAATATAATAAGAGCCAATATAGACGGAGGTGCTTTTATGAAAGCTAAATTTCTTCACAACAACTTAAATGTATTTGATTTAAACAAAAGCGTTGAATTTTATCAAAAAGCACTCGGCCTTACCGAGGTTCGCCGCAAAAGCGCTGCGGACGGATCCTTTACCCTTGTATTTTTAGGGGACGGCCAAAGTGAGCACCAGCTTGAGCTGACCTGGATACGCGACCGTAAAGAACCTTACAATCTGGGGGACAACGAGATTCACATCGCATTCAGCGTGCCCGACAAGGACGAAGCTTATACCCTGCACAAGCAAATGGGATGCATCTGCTATGAGAACCACGACATGGATTTGTATTTTATTGCCGATCCTGACGGATACTGGATAGAAATTCTGGCTGAGAACAGAAAATAAACAGAAACGCCGTTCACCGAGAGCATTCGCTCTGTATGTGAACGGCATTTTTTTTGATAAAATCAGGCGGCGGCATTTTGCGCGCCGTAGCGTTTTGTAAGCAGCTGTGCAAAGCATGCGGCCAAAATCTGTTGGAAAAGAGTTCCGATCATAACAGGAAACATCACTTCGGCCGGAAAATAGGCCGCGGCAATAACCGCGCCCGCGCTGATATTTCTCATTCCGCAGCTAAAGGTCATGGAGATAACCAATTCCCGTTTTTGCTTTAATAAAGCCGCAACAAGCCATCCTATAGCATAGCCCAACATGGCAAGCAGCAGAATAGAACCAGAAACCGCGAAGAGACGCGGTGTCATATTGCGGATAAAAGGAGCAACCTTGGATGAATTGGCGCAAACCACGATCATCAGCGCAATTTTTCCGAACGGCGCGAGCTTTGGGGAAAGGGTTTGCTTCATGGTACCGCCGGATAATTGATTGAGCGTCATAGCCAGAAGCGCCGGCACCGCCACCATCAGTAAAAGATCTTTCATCATGCTTGCTGTGTCGACCTGTACATTCGACCCGACAAAAAGGTGAAGGCTGAGCGGAACACAAAACGGAGCCAAAAGAGTATCGATTAAAATGACAGAGAGTGTAAACGGGGCACTTCCGCGATAGATGGAAACCCACATGGCACTGACCACGGCGCTCGGTATAACAAACTCCAGAACCATGCCTGTAATAATGTACGGACTTTGAGGAAAAAACAGGGTGCCCGCCGTTAGTGCAAGCAGCGGTAAAACCAAGTGAATGACAAAGAGTGCTGCAAGCAGCGGCAGAGGATGCTGAACCACTCGCCCGATATCGGAAAATTTCGATCCGAGACTGCCGCAGAAAGTCATAAAAGCAAACACATAGGGTACGAGAAACAAGATCTGGCTGAACTGAGACGCGAAAAACACGCCGGTGAAAAGGCAGAGCGGCGTAACCAGCGCCATCCATTTTTCAATAAATGCATTAAAGTTTTCCATAAACCGCACAATTTAATCCTCCAATGATGTATTCATGAAACTGAAACAAACCGCATGCGCTGCGCCCTATCAGGCGAATAATTCATCTTCCAAATTCCGAGAGTTTCAGCTCTTTATTGTGTTCCTGTGCCCAGCGGATGCTCCATTCGTTGGCAAAGATCAGCAGATGATTGCCCTTCAGGTCCTGAATCCGTTTTGTATCGGACGTTAAATTCAGCGTTTTCGGGTCAAGTTCTTCGTTTTCAATCCATCGGATATACTGATAAGGCAAATCATCCATCCGGATGTCCACGTTGTATTCGTTTTTCAGCCGGTATTCCAGAACATCAAACTGAAGGGTTCCTACGACGCCGACAATAACCTCCTCCATGCCTCCGCCCAGCTCCTGAAATATTTGGATGGCGCCTTCCTGAGCGATTTGCGAGGTTCCTTTAATGAACTGCTTCCGCTTCATTGTGTCAATTTGCTGTACACGGGTAAAATGCTCCGGCGCAAACGTCGGAATGCCGCCAAACAGGAATTTTTTGGACGGTGTACACAGCGTGTCGCCAATGGAAAAGATGCCGGGGTCGAACACGCCGATAATATCACCCGCATAGGCTTCATCAATAATTTCCCGATCCTGCGCCATCAGCTGCTGCGGCTGCGTTAGTTTCATCTTTTTTCCGCCCTGCATATGCATGACTTCCATTCCTTTTTCAAACTTGCCGGAACAAATTCTCATAAAGGCAATTCTGTCGCGGTGCGCTTTGTTCATATTGGCTTGAATTTTAAAAACAAAGGCGGAAAATTCATTTTCAAACGGGTCAATCACCCCCATATCGGAATCCCTTGGAAGAGGCGGGGTGGTCATATTTAAAAACTGTTCGAGAAATGGTTCCACTCCGAAATTTGTAAGGGCAGAACCAAAAAACACAGGGGAAAGCTTTCCATGGCGAACAGCGTCAAGATCAAAATCATATCCGGCTCCATCGAGGAGTTCAATATCATCCATTAAAATCTTGCGGTAATATTCACCGATCAGTGCCCCCAGCTTTTCATCATTGATGTCGGCTTCTGCCGCTTCCACTTCCCGCTGACCGTTGTTGGCTGTAAACGTGATAATTTCTTTTCTGTTTCTGTCATACACACCTTTAAACTCTTTGCCGGAACCAATCGGCCAGTTCATCGGAAACGTCTTAATACCCAGTTCCTGCTCGATTTCTTCCAAAAGATCAAACGGATTTCTGGCTTCCCTATCCATTTTATTAATAAACGTAAAAATAGGAATATCTCTCAGTGTGCAAACCTTAAACAATTTTCGGGTCTGCTTTTCTACGCCTTTGGAAGCGTCGATTACCATTACAGCGGAATCGGCCGCCATCAGGGTACGGTAAGTATCCTCGGAAAAATCCTGATGCCCCGGAGTATCAAGAATATTGATGCAGTAATTGTTGTAGTTAAACTGCATAACGGAAGAGGTAACCGAAATACCTCTCTGCTTTTCTATCTCCATCCAGTCGGAAACCGCATGCTTCGCCGATTTTTTGCCCTTTACCGAACCTGCCAGCGCAATGGCGCCGCCGTACAGCAAAAACTTTTCCGTTAAAGTTGTTTTTCCCGCATCCGGGTGAGAAATGATTGCGAAAGTTCTTCTTCTCTTAATCTCATTTACATAACTTGACAAATTACTTCCTCCAGCTAATTAAAAATATGCTTTTTTATTGTAAAGCATTTGCTGAAAATAATCAAATATATTTTTCTTTTTAATTTATTTATTAGAATAAAACAATAAACGGTAATTTATCCCAAAAATTCTTAAAGAATACTTACGAACAATAGATTAAAAACCAGAAACATTCAGATAAACTGCCATTTTTTTCTTTCAGATCCCATATCCATATTAAAATAAAAGAAATATGGCGCATTTTGGCGGATGGAGTTTTTTAGTGTATTTACTTGACATAAATAGCAATAAAAAATATAATTGTAAATATGTTATTCCTGCTGTATCGTCAGTGTTGCTATTTCAAAAACCGAGAAGAATATTGCATACTCTTTTACGAATAATTCAGTGGGTTAAGTAAGAATATGACAGAATAAAACGAAAACAATTGGAGGAAATTATGAAAAGAAAGCTACTCTCTCTCGTATTGGCGCTTGCAATGATTGCATCGTTCAGCTTGACTGCTTACGCAACCGACACCAGCAACATCACTTCCGCACCGATGACCCTTAGCAACACAAGACTTGCTTTAAGAGTGGGTGAAAGCGCGTCTATCACCGCTTCTGTTATGGGCTGCATTATGGGCGATGCCGTTTTGACATCCAGTGACACAAGTGTGGCAACCATCATCGGAAACACGGTCACGGGCTCTAAACTGGGAAGAGCCGTCATTACGGCAACCACAAGCGATGGACAGACCGCGACCTGCTCCGTGCATGTTGTGATGAAAGGAATTGACGTTTCCGCATGGCAGGGCAGCATTTCCTGGAGTGATGTAAAAAACAGCGGCGTTGATTTTGCCATCATCCGCACCGGTTATGGCAGCGAGTTGTGGGATCAGCAGACAGACGCTTATTTCAACGCGAACTATGACGGAGCGACGACGAACGGTATTAAAGTAGGCGTTTATCATTTTAGCTATGCAACTACCGTGGCAGCAGCGGCGGAAGAAGCAAGAATGTGCCTTAGCATTTTAAATGGCCGCCATTTGGATTATCCTGTCTTTATGGACATCGAAGATAAATCACAGCGTGTTTTATCAAGAGAGCTTCTGTCCAGTATTGCCCAGACTTTCTGCTCGGCAATTGAAGCAGGGGGATATAAGGCCGGCATCTACAGTTCTCCCAGCATATTCAACTCCAATCTCGCAAGTTCCATTTTAGACCCCTATGATAAATGGGTGGCGCACTGGGGCGTAGACGCTGCTAAATACACCAATCCATACACCGTCTGGCAATACGGCTCTGCGACTGTTTCCGGCATCAGCGGCGCAGTGGACCAGAATTATTCTTACCAGGATTATTCCTCCGACGGGCAGAATGTAATTCCGGTGGAAACTCCTTCCAATACGCCTTCTGCCGTAACTCTTAAATCCGACACTACAGCACCCTACTCCTTCGGCTCCAACAGTTCTTATATATTTAAAATAACCACTTCTTCCTCAAGTGCTCCTACAGCGGTTTCTTCCAATTCCTCGGCGGTTTCCGTTGCATTTTATCAAAAAACTTCCGGCGGTTATCTATATAAAATCACCAACGTAAACGCCGGAACGGCATTAATTACAACAAGCGTGGGGAATTCATCCGTCGCATTTACAGCCTATGGCAAGGCGAACGGAGTCGTTTCCGACACCACTCATCCATTTACGATCAAACGCGGCGCAACCTATCAATTTAAATTTACGCCCAACGGTACAACGGCAACACCGAAATTCACTACCGGAAACGGCACTGTGTTAAAACCGGTCCTTACGAACAAAGTCGACTCAAGCTATTATTATAAAATATCCGGCTTGAGTGCAGGATGCACCGGCGTTTATTCTACACTGCCCAACCAGCAGTCGGTACGTCAGTGTATTGTTACCGTGGCATAACAAATATTTGTCTTTCTGAAAGGCGGCGGAGATTTCTCCGCCGCCTTTTTTATCCTGTTCCGTTCACTGATGACGTATAAAAAAATCTTTTGATTTCTATTTCAGCGTTTTCTACCGAATCAGAGCCATGAATCAGATTTTGCCGGGTGCTGAACGCATAATCACCACGAATGGTGCCAGCGGCTGCATCCTCAAAGTTGGTGGCACCGATTATTTTCCGCATTCCTGCAACGGCGTTTTCCCCTTCCACAATCATTGCAAGCACCGGGCCGGAAACCATGTATGCAACAATATCATGGAAAAAAGGCTGATCTGCAAGATGCGGATAATGCTCCCGCAAAAGAGCCTCATCCATTCGCAACATCTTGGCATTTGCAATTATGTAGCCTTTATCCTCAATCCGCGAAATGATTTTACCCGCCAAACGACGCTTAAGCGCATCCGGCTTTAGAATAATACAGGTTCTCTCCATTGTTTTATCCTCCTGTCGGCACTCATTATGAATAAGTATATCACAAATTGCGGCAAAACAAAATTTAATATTGAATGATTTGGCAAGTCGGACAAACACTAATTACGGAGGTGATATCAGTGGAAATTCCGATGGGCTTAGGTATGGCACTTGCTCAGAATGAACAAGCGATGGAATACTTTGCCGGATTACCCGAACAAAAAAAAGACGAAATCATTCAGCGCACATGTGAAATTCAATCTAAAGATGAAATGCAGGCCTATGTGCAAAACTTTACAAACAAAATTTGACAGTCATATCTTAGGTACGCGCGGAGAAGATAATATCGGGCAGGGCATTTATCATATTTATAAAAACGTGCCTTGTGCATGGATATATACCCTGTTAGGGCGGGGTTCAAACCCCGCCCGGTCTACATAAAATTGCTTAAACTACATGGGTCTGGCCTGCTCTTTGGTATGTTTAGCCTTTCCTTGAAGTTCAGGGACGGGCTGTACATCGTTTTTGGGAATATGGGTCTTATGATTGCTTTCTGTTCCATGCGGTTCTTTCGGGTCCGGACGCCTCATTCCTGCTTTTGCCAAAGTTCTTCCTCCTTAAACATCATTGTTTTTAATGGACTGTTTTTTTGCGTTCTTATTTTGATTTTGATTTTCCTGTGTGATCGGCGTTTGTCCGTTTGCCTTTTTCACCCGATCCTGTTTGTTGTCCGGCTGGCTGTCTTTTGGCAATATGCTCACCTCCATTCACTGTTATTATGTGCAGACGGAAATATCCTATGCAATTTTTTAAAGGATACCAGTGCTATTCAACATATTCGCATCCCGCTTCGTCGCTGGTCAAATCAAACAGCGCAATATCGTCCACAAAAAGACGAACCCGCACGCTGGAGGACACACTTTCATGAATAACACGGGACATTTCACCGGACTTTGGGGCGAACAGCTTCTGGGAAGGCCTGGGCTGTATTTCTGCTTCAAGAAGATACTTTCCCTGTTTCAGAATAAATCCGGTTTCTCCGCAGCGGACAATCTGAACGCCGCGGTACGTGGCAAAACGGTATTCCCTTCCCCGAAAGCAAACAACGGCGATACATCCCTGAAAATGGAAACCGGTAAACGGAATTTCCGCGATGGAAACCATTACACTGCAGGATGTGTCAGTAAACCGGTTGCACTGCATCCATAGATAACTGGAAGGGAATGAAGTTCCCCAATCTTTTTCAATATATCCGGTGCCCCCGCTTAAATCCATTTTCCGCTTATTTAAGGTGATTGAACCTGTCAGATCGTGCTTCATACTGATAATCCCATGATTGCACTCCATAAAAGGAATCAGATGAAACGGCCCCATGATGTCTGACTTGATCGGAGTCGGGGACAAATAGCGAACCGTTCCGGTACACTCGATCTCCGGATTTTGGATATCAATTTTCATGCCTTTTTCCGTAAAAATATTCTTACCAATGCGAACGGCAACTTTGTACCGCCACGCCCGGAACTCAGAATACGGATAAGATATGTGAAAGGATCCTTCCTTTGTAATCACCTGAATAAACGCGTTTTTCTCTCCCAGTTCGTTGAAATTGACACCCGGAATAAAAGCAATGTCACTGTCCGCATTCTGATGCTTGAAATACCAGCCTTCAAAATACGAATGGCTTCTGTGAAGCGCATGGTAATTAATCATGCTTCAGTCCTCTCTGTGCAGGATCGCTGATTAATTCCCCCTTGCTGGTGTACCTTGAACCATGGCAGGGGCAATCCCATGTTTCCTCATCCGGATTCCAGTGCAGACGGCATCCTAAATGTGTGCATTTCCTCTTTGGCGCTGAAAACAGTCCTGCCGTGAGTCCAGCAACTGAATGTCCGCCGTCAACCAGCAGATTTTTTGCGGATGCAGCCGCGTGAAACCGCTGCGGAGAAAAAACTTCCGCATTTTTGTTCGGGCGCCCGCAGATCATATCCGACAGAATCATCGCTGCCGCCATTGAGGTAGTCATTCCCCATTTTTTAAAACCTGTGGCCACGTAAAGATTCGGGGTGGAAGAGGCGTACCGCCCAATATACGGCAAATTGTCCCAAGTCATGCAGTCCTGCGCCGACCAGTGGCAAACTTCCTCACTTTCGGGGAAAAACTGCTTTGCAGCACTGCGGAGCTTTTCATAACAGCCAGTCCCGGGATACTTGCCCGTGCGGTGTCCGGCCCCTCCCAGAAGCACATATTTTCCGTAACTGCGAAACGAATACCCATCCGGGTCGGCGTCGATGTACATCCCATCAATCTGTCCCGCGTTTTTTAAAGCGATCACATAGGAACGCTCCTGATGCATCCGTGCAAAATACCAACCGGGAATATTGATAAATGGGAAGTGGCTGGCAATCACAATGTGGTCCGCAGTCACCCTCCCCCGGTTTGTGATGATCGTGTCATCGCGGACAATCAGAGCTCGGGTATTCTCATAAACCGTCAAATCCGATGCAATAAATTTTAAAAATTTTAAAGGATTAAATTGAGCCTGATTCGAAAATTTTACAGCCGCCTTCACTTCAAACGGCAGATCGGTTTTGGTCGTAAATTCAGCATCAATGCCTAACTTTTTTGCTGCTTTTGCTTCATTGCGAATCTCTTCCACCCGGTCGAGGGAGTAAACAAACGAGGATTTTGTTTCGAAATCACAGTCCACCTGATTGTCCGAAATAATATATCGGAACAGCTCAATCGCTTTCTGGTTTGCGTCGGCATATTGTTTTGCGGACTTTTCTCCAAAATTCTTGATCATGCCGTCATAGATCAGATCATGCTGCGAGGTAATTTTTGCCGTAGTATTTTTTGTTACGCCGCTTGCTGTCTCCGCTGCTTCCAGTACTGCAACGCTGCGGCCTTCCTTTTTCAAAAGGTACGCGGTCAGCAGACCTGCCATACCTGCTCCCACGACTACAGTATCCACCACAATATCGCCTTTAAGCGAATCATTTTTTGGCATACTGCAGCTTTCACTCCAAATTGATTTCATTTCATATCCCTCCGCCATTAAGGTTTGCCGAAATGAAAGTAATATGCAAAAAAGCCGCCAGTTTTATACTGACAGCTTTCTTTTATTGTGAATCGCGATGAAATAACCGACGGCTTAATTATATTCGTCCAATAAGCTTCGTTTTTCCAGCACAACAACATTGCGCCATTTTCCATATTGATCTTTTCCCATTTTTTCGCGGTATCCTACTTCTCGAAAGCCGCACTTTTTATGTAATCCCAAACTCGCCTCATTATTATCAAAAATAACGGATTCCAACAGCCAGAACCTTTTTTTCTCAGACTCACACACAACGTGATTAAGCAGCTTTGTTCCCCCCCCAATGTTTTTATGGTTTCCATCAATATAAACGCTGATTTCCGCCACGCCTTCAAACACGCGGCGCTGTGATACGGCACTCAAAACCACCCAACCGACAACTATGTCGCCCTGAACGGCGACATACCTGCATTCCTTTAGGTGTGCTTTGTCCCAATCTGCGTAGGTGGGGCAATGCGTTTCAAAAGTAGCAAGGTTTGTGTCAATACCATACTGATAAATTTTACGTACTTCATTCCAGTCTGTTTCCATCATTTCACGGATTTGCAGCTCCATATGTCTCTGATCGACCTTTCATTATGTTTGTAAATGTTTAACAGGCGCCGGCAGGCTCTTCTGATGTAATCTGCATAACGAACTGCCGGAGTTTCATCACCTCATATAGGGAAGTTTCGATTTGTATTATATGCCACAGCAAAAAAAATGTCAATTGAGAGAAAAAGTCAGCATCCCTGTAGGAATGCTGACAGAATATTTTGGTCTGCAGTTGAAGCCGATAAAAACAGGTATCACACGTCGTTCAGCAGCAGGGGCAGGCGCACGATAAAGGTACTTCCCTTACCGACTTCACTTTCAACGCCGACCTCGCCGCCGTAAAGCGCGGCAAGGTGCTTAACAATGGAAAGACCAAGGCCGGTACCCCCAATTTCGCGCGAACGGCTGGCATCCACCCGGTAAAAGCGCTCAAAAAGCCGTTCAAAATGTTCAGGAGCGATACCGATGCCGGTGTCTTTCACCCGCACCACCACGGTCTGGCGCTGGCGGCGCGCTGTAATGGCGACATTGCCGCCGGGCTTGTTATACTTAATTCCGTTTTCAATCAGATTCCCGAACAGCTGCTGAAGCCTTGTCGGTGAACAGGATACAAACAGTGTACTGTCCGCGTCCAGTGTCAGCTGTATTTGATTTTTTTCCGCCACTGGCGTGAGCCGGTCAATGCAGCGCTCCAATTCTTCTTTGATGCCACAGCGGCGGACAGAGGGATCTTCTCTGGCGTTTTCAATTTGTGACAGCGCCAGCATGTCATCAATCAGGCGGTGCAGCCGTTCGGCTTCAATATCAAGCACATCATAGAAATAGCGCCGGGTCTTTTCATCGCGGTCGGTGCTTTTTAAAAGCTCAATGCTGCCGCGGATGGAGGTCAGCGGCGTTTTCAGCTCATGGGTCACATTTGCAACAAACTCGCTTCTCATCTGTTCTAACTTGTGCATCCGCGTCACGTCGGTGATAACGGCAAGCGCAGACTGTTCCTGCTGCCCGACAATGGGAGATACATAAACGGTAAACTGCTTTTCGTTCGGCGCGCCAAATATCGTTTCTTTTCCGGATTCCGAACTTTCAATGGCGTGCTTCATCATATTTGCAATTTTTCCGATCAGCAGGCTGCCTTCGAGCTTTTCGCTTTCTGGCAAGCCCGGCTTTTCAAGCAAACGGCAGGCGCTTTGATTTAAAAATAAAATTTTGTTTTCGGTATTCACGGCAAGCACGCCGTCATCCATGCCCTGAAGCACACCTTCAAGCTGATTCTGCTTGCTGATCAACTGGGACACGGCTGTCTCCGTACTCTCCGCCATTGCATTAAAGGAACGGGCGAGCTCTCCAATCTCATCATCGTATTTTCCAACAACACGGCTCGAATAATCCCCGTCGGAGATCTCCTTCGCAGCGTCGGTCAGCTGCCTGAGCGGCTCGGCCACACGGTAAACAAGAATACCGGTCACAATACAAACGATTGCAATTCCTAAAAACATACTGAGCGCGGCAACAGCCCAAAGCCTGTGAATCACTCCGTCAAGGTCCGCCGTTGGCAGCGCCGCACGAATAAAGAACTGATCATTTACATAAACCGCTTCATAATAATAACGCTGGTTCAGGCTCGCGCTGATGCGTGTATCATAACCGCGGCCATTCTTGCGCGCCTGAACGATCTCAGGCCGGCTGCTGTGATTCTGATTGATATCTTCCTTTGCGCTGTCGCCAATCACCTTGCCATTTAGGTCAATGACGCTGATGCGCATTTCCTGCCCGGCCTTTTCAAGCTGGATCCCGACATTGGTCGCAGCGGTTTCGGGGTCACGCCGAATATCCTCAGTCTGGGTTGAAAGGATGCTCAGTGCGGTGTCAAGGCGTCTGGTGAATTCAGCTTTATACTGCTGCTGAACCTGCAATGCGGCCAGAAGAAAGGCCGCTATAAATCCGACCACAATAATTGCCGCATTGCTGAGCATCAATTTCTTTTTCATAGCAGCCTCCGGTTCATTTTACCCTTTGAATTTATAACCAACCCCGCGAACGGTTTGAATATACACCGGGTCATCGGGATTATTTTCTATTTTCTGGCGCAGGTAACGCACATGGACGTCAACCGTTCTGGTATCGCCGTAATATTCTATCCCCCAAACCTTGTCAAGCAGCGTATCGCGCGTAAGTACCTTGCCGCTGTTCTTCATCAGCATAGCAAGCAGATCGAACTCCTTAACGGTCAGTTCTATGGAAGCATCCCCCTTTTTCACGCTGTGCCGGGTGATGTCAACAATCAGGTCTCCGCTCGCAAGCACCCGTTCGGCTGAATTCTCCTGTCGGGCGGACCTCCGCAGAACGGCGCGCACACGGGCGCAGAGTTCCTTGATGCTGAACGGTTTTACAATATAATCATCGGCGCCGATTTCAAGACCGAGTACCCGGTCAATCTCTTCGCCACGCGCCGTGAGCATCAGCACCGGAATACTGCGCGTAGCCTCGTTTTCACGAAGCATGCGGCACACGGCAAGGCCGTCCGGCTGCGGCATCATCCAGTCGAGTATGATCGCGTCCGGCGCGCGCTGCCTAACGGCGTTCAGCAGTTGTGTTCCATCCGGAAATTCGCTGGTTTCAAATCCGCTGTCCTTCAGTCCGAAGGAAACCAGTTTGCGGATATTCAGCTCGTCGTCTGCAATATAAATGAGAGCCATGTGTTCCTCCTCTACATCCCTTTGGTATTCAAGTCGGGATGAATCCCTGTTTCCATATAAATAACCCATTCGGCAATATTGGTGGCATGGTCGCCCATACGTTCAATATATTTTATAATAAAGAGCAAATCGACCTCGCGCATGACATTCTGCGGATTCTGTGTAATGATGCCGCAGACCTCCAGAATGATCTTTGAAAACATACCGTCGACAATATCGTCGCTCTCACAGACCGCCTGGGCCGCTTCCACGTCGCGGCTGAGAAAGACATCCATTGCACGGCGGAACATGTCGTGCGCCGCCTCCAGCATCTGCACCACATGGGTAATGGCAAGACTGTTGGTGTTCAGTTCCCCAATGGTAAGAATATCACAGATGTCCGCACACTGGTCGGCTTCGCGTTCAATATCGGTCAGAATTTTCAGACACGCCGCTATCACCCGCAGGTCCGTCGCAATCGGCTGCTGCATCGCAATCAGATTCATGCACAGTTTTTCTATAGCGTGTTCTGTCTCATCAATTTCATTATCGCTGTTTGCAACCTCCGCGGCTTTATCCAAATCCATTGTGCGAAGCGCGGCAATGGTGTCTTCAATGCGCTGGCTAACCGTATTGCCCATATCGGTCATCTGTGAAATCAGATTTGCAAGTTCCCGGTCAAAGATTTTTCTCGGCATGATATCTTCTCCTCATATTATACATTTCATTTTTGAAAATAGCCATAGAAAGCAGGGGCTTCCGGTTCGAAAATCAACCGAAACGTCCTGTAATATAACGCTCGGTCCGCTCGTCCTTCGGATTGTTGAACATAGTGAGCGTATCGGTGAACTCCACGATTTCCCCCAGCAGGAAAAACGCGGTCCTATCCGCAATACGCGCTGCCTGCTGCATGTTATGGGTAACAATAATGACCGTATATCTGGCGCGCAGATCGTCCATCAGATCCTCAATTTTCAGCGTAGAAATCGGGTCAAGCGCACTGGTGGGTTCGTCCATCAAAATAATATCCGGTTCCACCGCAAGTGCGCGTGCAATGCACAGGCGCTGCTGCTGCCCGCCGGAAAGACCGAGTGCGGATTTTTTGAGTCTGTCCTTGACTTCATCCCAAAGAGCCGCATTTCTCAGCGACTGTTCTACAATTTCGTCGAGCTTCTGCTTGCTTTTAATACCGTGAACACGCGGGCCATAGGCAATATTGTCGTACAGCGTCATCGGAAACGGATTCGGCTTTTGAAACACCATGCCTGCGCGCTTGCGCAGAAGAGTGACGTCGGTGCGCGGATCATAGATATCCTCGCCGTCAATGGTCACCTTTCCCGTAATCTTACAGTTCTCGACCATATCGTTCATACGGTTGATCGTTTTGAGGCACGTGGATTTTCCGCAGCCGGAAGGACCGATAAAAGCCGTTACTTTATTATGCGGTATCTCCATATTAACACTTTTCAGCGCCTGAAAATCACCGTAATATAAATTTAAGTCTTGAATTGATATTTTTGTTTCCATATTCTTATCCTTTCCTGAGGGCCCTGGAGAGAAGTCCTGCGAGCCGGTTGAGTAAAAATACCAGAATCAGCAGTACGGACGCCGTCGCGAACGCGATATGCATGGCGTCGGGCGAAGTCGCCTCACGTGCGGTCTGATAAAGGTGCAGCGTCAGTGTGCGGCCGCTTGAGAAAATCTGCTGAAAAAAACCGCGCGGCATATTGTAGGACAATCCGGATGTAAAGAGCAGCGCCGCGCTTTCTCCGACAATGCGCCCCATGGCAAGAATAATCGCTGTCAAAACGCCGGGCATGGCGCAGGGCAGTACAATACCCATAACCACACGCAGTTTCCCTGCGCCGAGCGCCATCGCGCCCTCTTTGTAGATGCTTGGGACCGACAAAAGCGACTCCTCCGTCGTGCGGATAATGGTTGGCAGGATACACAGCGTCATGGTAAGGCAGCCGGCCAGAATAGACGTTTGCAGGCGGAACAAGATGCAGAACACCGTGTAGCCGAACAGTCCGAAAATAATGGACGGAATGCCCGAAAGGATCTCTGTAGTGAAGCGGATTGCTTTGACCAGCCTTCCCTGCTTCGCGTACTGTGTCAGATAAATTGCCGAGGAAATGCCGATTGGGGCCGAAATCAGCAGGGTGATGACCACGATGTACATGGTGTTGATAATCATGGGCAGAATGCCTTTTAAGGTCTCGTTTGTTTCAGAATACGCTGTGGAGATAAAGGTCCATGAAATATAGGAAATGCCGTTGAACAGAATGTAGAGGATAATTCCAAGAAGCGTAATCACCGTGATTGCCGCCGCAGTATTAATCAGGATTTTCAGCACGGTGTCAGAAGAACGCTTCCTTTTACCATAAAGCGTATTACTCGGCATCCATCTGCACTCCCTTCTTTGAAATAAATGTAAAGCTGATATTAACGATCATAATAAATATGAACAGCACCAGTCCGATGGCGAAAAGCGCCTCACGGTGCAGACCGGATGCATAGCTCATCTCCATGGCAATACCGGTTGTCATCAGGCGCACCGTACCCAAAAGCGACGGCATGTTGGCAACATTTCCTGCGACCATAATCACCGCCATTGTTTCTCCAATCGCGCGGCCGACGCCCAGAATCACGCCCGCAAGTATCCCCGACTTTGCGGCAGGAATGCTGACTTTGAAGATGGTGGTGGTCTGTGTTGCCCCCAGTGCGAGCGAAGCTTCACGGTAGGCCTGCGGAACCGCTTTCAGCGAAGTTTCGGTCACGCTGACAATGGTGGGAAGCACCATAACGGCAAGAATCAGGATAGCGGCTAAAAGGCTGTCGCCGATGGTGTTGTTCTGAAAAGGGGGAAAGCTGCGGATTGCCGGAACAATAACAAGCATTCCGAAAAAGCCGTAGATCACGGATGGAATTCCGGCAAGCAGCTCAATTGCCGGATGTACAAATCTGGCTACCTGAGGCTTGGCTGTTTCCGCAAGAAATACAGCCGTCAGGATTCCGATGGGAACTCCCAGGAGGATTGCTCCTGCCGTTCCTGCAATAGAAGACAAAATCAGCGGCAGAATTCCGAAAACGCCCGCCTCCGCATTCCACTCTGTGCCAAACAGAAAATGCCCCAAGCCGATCTGCAAGATGGCAGGGGAACCCGCGGCAAAAATATAGACGGTAATCAGGATGACCGAACCGACGGAAACACAGGAGAAAACCAGAAATATGGATTCCGCAAGTTTTTCCGTTCCCTGTGTCCAGATTGAGAGAATGGCACAGATAATTCCGCCGACCAGCACATATATAGACGGCCAGAGGTACGCAATCGAAATTTTACTGATGTTCAACTGCGTTACCGCCGTCTGAATACTGGATGTGGTAATCAGCACAATCAAGGGGGTAATGCCGGAAAGCACAAACGCCGTCCCCGCTATTATCGGTTTTTTGCAGAAGAGCAGAATAATGCCTGCAGCCGGAAGCAGCACACCCGCAATCACCGATATTCTCGTAATAATCGGAATGGTCACAAGACCGTTCAAAATCGGTCCCTGTACGCTGAACCCTTTTATCGTGGCAAGCTGAAAGGCACTGACAATATATGTTGTGTTTTTAAAGACAAATCGGATGTAAGGAAGAAAGAACGTAAGAACGGAAAGAAGGCCTAACAAAATTGCCAGGCCTTTCTTAATTCTATTCTTTTTTTTGTTTTTCAGCGCGTTTGCCGCACTGTTCATTGCCATGCTCATTTTACTGTTACCAGACCGGACTTCTTGATCACATCTTGGCCTTCATTCGATTTGATGAATTCGAACCACGCTTTTACAAGGTCGCTGTCAGTGCCTTTTTTGTAAATTTCAATGAACGGTCTTTGCGCTTTGTAAGTCTTGTTGATAATGTTCTCTTCACTGGCTTTCACGCCGTCAATGTCAACCGCCTTTACCGTTTCATTTACCGAGTCAAGCGAAACATAGCCAACTGAACCCTTATCGCTGCTTACCTTGGTAACAACTTCACCCGTTGAAGAAAGTTCCGCTGCATATTTGCATTTTTCCGCTACTTTAAAAATACTCTCAAATCCGTCGCGCGTACCGCTCGCAGCCTCACGGCCGAGCACTGTAATTTTCTGATCGTTCCCGCCGACTTCCTTCCAGTTTTTAATCTCACCCGTAAAAATCTTGGAAATCTGGTCGGATGTAAGGCCTGAAACTTTATTGTCTTTGTTTACCGCAATTGCGATTCCATCTATCGCAATCTGAACAATTTCATAGTCATCCGGTTTTTCCTCGTCCTTCATTTTCCTTGAAAGATCACCGACTAAAGCCGTACCGGCAGTCACCGCTTTTGCTGCATCGCCGGAACCGGTGCCGCTTTTTTCGACCGTTACATTTGGATATTTCGCCTGAAAGGCTTCTCCGAGCGCTTGACAAACCTTTGCCATGGAAGTAGAACCGTTGAGAGTCAGCTTTCCGCTTAAATCAGCAACAGAAGTCACACTTCCTGATACGGCCGTATTTGATGTATCCGCAGCTGATGCGTTGGAAGTGGTTCCCTGAATTTCCGAACTGCATCCCACAAACGCGGAGCACAGAATCGCAGCTGTCAAAACAGCAGATATAATTTTTCTCATTTTGGATAATCCCCCTAAATTTCATTCTGTCTTTTAAGTACACTTTTATTGTACGGATTCAATGTTAAATTCATGTTAAGCTTAGTTTAGATTGAATTTAAATAAAATATACTGATTTATGATCGTCGGCAAAAGAAACGTACAGCATCCGCAATACTTGAAATTTAATGCGCCTAAGACGGACAATCCTATATAATGGTTAGCGTATTCCTGTTGACTAAGCATTATTTTGACGAAATTACTCCATCACCGCATTAATAATTTGTGAAATTAAAGATTGACGAACAGTGAAAAATATTGTAAAATTTATAAATCAGTTTAAAGCGATAAAGTGTTTATGACTTTAAAGCAATAAATTATAAAATAGGCGAGAGGATGGGTATTTATGAAAAAAACACTCGCATTGCTGTTAGCCGGTGTTATCGCGCTTTCCGCCACAGCTTGTTCTTCCGGCGGTTCCGCTTCTTCTGCGGCGGCCGGGTCGCAGGCGGCTTCTGCAGCGGCTGAAAAGAAATTTAAAATCGGTATTGTACAGCTTGTGGAACACCCCGCTCTGGATGCGGCTTACAAGGGCTTCGTTGACGGGCTTGCAAAAGCGGGTTATGTTGACGGGCAGAATATTACACTGGACTATCAAAACGCGCAGGGCGAACAGCCTAACTGCCAAACCATTGCAAGCAAGCTGGTGAATGACCAGTCGGATCTGATTCTTGCAATTGCCACACCGGCCGCGCAGGCGGTTGCCAATACAACAAAAGACATTCCGATTCTGGTGACCGCGGTTACCGACCCAGCTGACGCAAAGCTTGTCGCTTCCAACGAGAAGCCGGGCGGAAATGTATCGGGAACTTCCGATCTGACCCCTGTGGAAGAGCAAATGAAACTGTTAAAACAGCTGCTTCCAAACGCTAAAAAGGTTGCTATGCTGTATTGCTCAAGCGAAACAAACTCCAAGTTTCAGGTGGACATCGCCAAAAAGAGCGCTGCTGCACTCGGACTTGAAACAGTCGACGCTACGGTCTCCAATTCCAATGAAATTCAGCAGGTGGTTCAGTCCCTTGTCGGGAAAGTCCAAGCGATTTACGCGCCTACCGATAATATGATTGCAGCGGGCATGGCAACGGTTTCCATGGTTGCCCAGCCTGCAAAACTACCGATTATTGTCGGTGAATCCGGCATGGTGGACAACGGCGGACTGGCTACATACGGCATTAATTACTACAATCTCGGTCTTCTTACCGCACAACAGGCGGTTAAAATCTTAAAAGACGGGGCAAAACCCGCAGATATGCCGATTGAGTATTCCACTAACTGCGACCTTACAATCAACAAAGAGGTTGCTGCAAAAATCGGTGTGACCATTCCGCAGGAACTGTTGGATAAGCTGAGTTCGGCAAGCAGCACTGCCAGCAGCAAATAGAACCTAAAAAACTGAACAGCAAGGCGATAGGGGGAATCCCCTATCGCTCATGTTGCGTTAAGGAGAATTTACACATGGGCATCTTTCAGTCAATGCAGGGCGCTGTTGCGCAGGGCGTGCTATGGAGCATTATGACGCTTGGCGTTTATATTACCTTTAAGGTCTTGGATTTTGCCGATTTAACGGTTGACGGCAGTTTCGCAACCGGCGGTGCAACAACGGCAATTTTAATTTCACATGGAATGAACCCTTTCCTCTCACTTTTGTTTGCGTTGGCAGCGGGCATGGTCTGCGGCTTTATCACAGGTTTTCTGCACACCAAACTTGAAATTCCGGGGATTCTGGCCGGAATTCTGACCATGATCGCCCTGTATTCCATTAATATCCGCATCATGGGGCAGGCAAACATTCCGCTTCTGGGCATTTCAACGATTATCACTACCGTATCAGGGCTGTATCCGGCCATCAGTGTAAATATCATTTCGCTTGTTATCGGCCTCTTGTTCACCGTTGTGGTAATCGCGCTTCTATACTGGATTTTCGGAACGGAAATCGGCTGCTCCATTCGTGCAACGGGAAACAATGAATACATGGTCCGCGCACTGGGAGCAAACACGGATAAAATGAAAATCATCGGACTGGTGCTCAGCAACGGTTTGGTTGCGCTTTCCGGTGCAATGGTGGCGCAGAGCCAGGGATACGCTGATGTCGGAATGGGCACCGGCACCATTATGATCGGTCTGGCATCCGTGATCATCGGCGAGGTTTTGATGGGCAATCGATTCTCATTTGCGTATAAATTGATCTCCGTTGTCGTCGGCTCCGTCATTTATCGAGTAATTATCGCACTTGTTCTTTGGTTTGGCCTAAAATCCACTGATCTGAAACTGCTCACCGCTGTTATGGTCGCGGTAGCGCTTGCTATCCCGGTTGTAAAAAGAAAAGCGCCGGCGATCTTTAGAAATTTGAAAGACAAATGGCACAGCTTTTGCAATCGGTTTAAAAAGGGCAAGAAAAAGTCCGCCGGAAGCGAGGGGAAATCAAAATGATTCAACTGACAAATATAAATAAAACTTTCAACGCCAACACCATCAATGAAAAAAAAGCATTGGTAGATCTCAACTTGACCATTGAAACCGGTGATTTTGTAACGGTGATCGGCGGAAACGGCGCGGGAAAATCCACGCTGCTGAATCTGATTGCAGGCGTTTTCCCCTGTGACGGCGGCCAGATTATACTGGATGACATTGACCTGACAAAACAGCCCGAATACCGCAGGGCAAAGCTGCTGGGCCGCGTATTTCAGGATCCGATGATGGGCACCGCCTCGGAAATGGGCATAGAGGAAAATCTTGCTATGGCGTACCGCAGAGGAAAGAGACGCGGTTTCGGCTGGGGTATTAAAAAAGGTGAAAGAGCTATTTATAAGGAAAAACTAAAGACCTTGGAATTGGGCCTTGAAACAAGGCTTTCCAGTAAAGTAGGACTGCTCTCAGGCGGTCAACGTCAAGCACTTACTTTGCTGATGGCCACTCTGCAGAAGCCCAAGCTTCTGCTATTGGATGAGCACACCGCTGCACTTGATCCAAAGACCGCGCGCAAGGTGCTGGAACTAACCAACGAGATGGTCAGCAGGGATAACCTGACCACACTGATGGTAACGCACAACATGAAGGATGCCATTCGTGTGGGAAACCGTTTGATTATGATGCATGAGGGAAAAATCATTCTGGATATCAAGGGGCAGGAAAAGAAGGATTTACAGGTGAAGGATCTGCTCGAAATGTTCGAACACGTGAGCGGAGACGCCATGGATAATGACAGGATGCTTCTATCTTAACCATTTTTTAGAAAAAAAGCATGACAAAGCGCGGCGGGAAATTTCGCCGCGCTTTTATGATGCCTGTCGCTTCTTCCGCTTCGGTTCTCATTCTTTGTCAATATCGTGGTGTTTAGCGGAAAGATTATGGAAGATGATTGGTGCAATATTACCAAACTTTAAATTGCCCCTTTACTTTAGTGTGCTAATAAGGTAAAATGTTGATATCGGATAGATCAAAGAGAAGAGAAGTGGGGTATTGTTATGAGAAAATTATTATCTTTATTATTAGCGGCAGGCATTGCCGTTTCCTGCGTTGCCTGTGGAAACAGCGGCACCGCTACCAGCACCGGCGCTGCCGGCACATCGACGGCCCCGGCAGCAACCGATGAATCATGGAGCAAGGTGGAAAAAGCCGGAAAGCTGGTACTTGGTCTTGACGACGCGTTTCCGCCGATGGGATATGTTGATACCAAGACCGGCGAGCTGGTTGGTTTCGACATTGACCTTGCAAGAGAAGCATGCAAGCGTCTGAAGATCGAACTGAAAACACAGCCGATTGACTGGGACAGCAAAACCGCTGAACTAAACAATGGCAACATTGACTGCCTGTGGAACGGGTTTAGCAAAACCGATGAAAGAGAAAAGGAATTCAATCTCAGTATTCCCTACATGAAAAACGAGCAAATCATACTGGTAAAAACGGACTCCTCCTACCAAGGCCTGGATTCACTGGCCGGAAAGACAATCGGTGTGCAGTCGGATTCTTCCGCTGAGGTAGCCTTAAATGCAAATGCAGATTTCAAAAAGACTTTAAAATCAGTTGTACAGATTGACGACTATTCCAAGGCAGTTTTGGAACTGCAAAACGGAACGATAGACGCAATCAGCATTGATGAGGTTGTCGCACGTTATTATCTGACCAATAATCCGAACGCTTATAAAGTGCTGCAGGATAAAGACGGAAAAGATGCCTCGCTTGCTACCGAAGACTATGTCGTCGGTTTCCGCAAAGCGGACAGTGCGCTGACTGAAAAGATCAACGGCGCCCTGAAAGAAATGGCTGCAGACGGCACAATGGCGACTATCTCCAAAAAGTGGTTTGGTGAGGATGTTACAACCGTTGGAAAGTAAAAACAAATTTACGTTGCATTCTGAGGGAAAACTGTGACCGAAGAATCTATGTTATAATCTGTCATCCGAGATTCTCTCTTCACTCAAAATGACAGTACAGGTTTCACTTCCCCGCGCGGCATAGAGCCGGACTGTGTCCGGTTCTGTGCCTTTGGCTTTTTTTACAATATTTTTACGGAGGTCGCGTTTCATGAACTATCAGGTGCTTTTAATGCAAATGCTGGGGGCAACCCTCATGTCTCTTCGCATTTTTTTCCTAACACTTATTTTTTCGCTTCCGCTTGGACTGCTTGTCGCCAAAGGCCGTATGTCAAAAATTAAAATAATTAATCTGCCGGTAAGGCTGTACATATTGTTAATGCGCGGAACACCGCTGATGCTGCAGCTTTTATTCTTCTTTTACGCTCTAAAGCCCCTGATCGGGATTCAGCTTGACCGCGTTCTTGCCGCCGAGGTCGCTTTTATTCTGAATTATGCGGCATATTTTGCGGAGATTTTCCGCGGCGGCATTGAAGGAATTCCACAAGGCCAGCACGAAGCGGCCAAAGTGCTCGGTTTTACCCGCAGCCAGACCTTTTTTCGCATCATACTGCCGCAGGTTGTCAAACATATTATCCCGCCGATGGGAAATGAATTTATCACACTGGTAAAAGACACCTCGCTGGCACAGGTAATCGGAATTGTCGAACTGCTCAAGGTTACCTCGAACTGGGTTTCCTCCGCCGTCAACATGACGCCGCTGGTCATTGCGGGCGTTTTCTATCTTGTGATGAACGGGGTCGTTACAAGATGCTTTACAATGACCGAAAAACATCTCGACTATTATCGTTAGGAGGATGGAAATGCAAATTTTAACTGCACGAGATATTTACAAAAGCTTCGACGGCACGGAAGTACTGAAAGGCATTTCAATACAAGTTACCAAAGGACAGGTACTTGCCGTTATTGGGCCGTCCGGCTCAGGCAAAAGCACTTTACTGCGCTGCATTACCCAACTGGAAACGATTGATTCCGGAGAAATCACGATTTGCGGTGATACGCTGGCCAGAAATGATGCGAACGGTAAAGCCGCCTATTTAGATAAAGCGTCATGCAGCAAAATCGGGCTGCATATTGGGCTGGTTTTTCAGAATTTTAACCTATTTCCTCATTTATCGGTGATGCAGAACATCACGGAAGCACCTGTCCGCGTATTAAACAAGTCAAAAGCACAGGCAGAAACTGCCGCAACTGAGCTTCTGAGGAAAATGGATTTGACGGACAAGGCGGACGCCTACCCCTGCCAGCTTTCCGGCGGGCAGCAGCAGCGTGTCTCCATTGCACGTGCGCTTGCCATGAATCCGGACATCCTGTTTTTTGACGAGCCCACGAGCGCGCTTGACCCGGAGCTGACGGGGGAAATCCTCAAAGTGATTCGCGATCTTGCATCGGAGCATATGACGATGGTGGTTGTCACACATGAGATGAAATTTGCCCGGGATGTTGCCGATTATGTAGTCTTTATGGACAACGGTGCCATTATTGAGCAGGGCAACCCGGAACAGCTTTTCGGAAATACACAGAATGATCGCACCAAAGCATTTTTGTCCCGCTTTAATGAAAACTAATCCGCTATCAAAAAAACCGCACTGTGAATACAGTGCGGTTTTGCTTTATTCTCTTCCAATCGGCTCCGTGTGCTTTTTCAACCACTCGAGCTCTTTTCCGGCCATACCCGGAGAGAGCTTTTCATAAACCACGTTATGATAATTATTCAGCCACCCAATCTCATCGTCCGTCAAAAGCTCAACAAGAATGCCCGCTGTGTCAATCGGGAAATAAGAAATGGTTTCAAATTGATAGAACTGACCATATTCATTATTTACACAATCAGTGACAAGCATAATATTCTCTGTCCTGATTCCGTGCTTGCCCTCTTCATAAATACCGGGCTCGTTCGTGATGGTCATTCCCTTTTTAAACGCGACATTGTTGTTGATTCTCAGATTCTGCGGACCCTCGTGCACACCGCTGAACATGCCGACGCCATGACCCGTACCGCATCGGTAATCAATGCCATGCTTCCACACCTGCTCACGGCTGAGAATATCAATATTGCCGCCGGTGCAGCCTTCCAGGAACACAGCTGTCGCCAACGCAATATGCGCTTTCAACACGTAGGTGTAATGCTCTTTTTCCTCGCGGCTGAGCGGCCCTAATACAAAAGTGCGGGTGATATCGGTGGTACCTTCTAGGTATTGCCCGCCGGAATCGATCAGCAGAAACCCCTGATTTTTCAGGATACTGCACGTATCCGGTTTAGGACTGTAATGCATCATCGCGGCGTTTGCGTTGTATGCCGCAATCGTGCCAAAGCTCTCCCCCATGTTGTTCGGCTGTTTTGCCCGGTATTCCCTGAGCATGTCGCACACAGTGCATTCGGTCACTGTTTCACCATTTTCCATCATTTCTTCAAATTTTACACGGAACTCGACAAGTGCACGGCCGTCTTTGATATGGGCTTGAATAATATTTTTTATTTCGGTTTCATTTTTAACACCCTTGAGGCCGATTACCGTGTCGCTTCCCTCTTTTACTGTAACATGGCTGTTGTTCTTCAGCAGCATATATAAATCATAATTGATAGCGGACGGGTCGATCAGAATCGTCATCGCTGAATCAATGTTTTTTAACACTGCATCGATTTCTTCATATTCTTTTACCGTAACCCCGTTTTTTTTCAGATACGCGAGCGTTTCAGGCAAAACGCGCTTTGTATTAATAAACAGATAAGCGGATTCAGCATAAACAATCGCGTATGATACCGCCATCGGATTATAAGCAATGTCGTCCGCCCGGATGTTCATCAGCCAGGCGACGCAGTCAAGCTTGGTAAAGATTTCCCCGTCGGCGCGCTGCTTTTTGAGTTCCTCACGTACCTGCCCGAGCTTTTCCCGGCAGGTATATCCGGCATATTTCGCATCGTGTACAAACACTTTGGTAGCCGGAATTTCCGGCCTTTCTGTCCAGATATCTTCAATCAGATCAACCGCTTTGATATTCAGCTTTTTGTCTGCGAATTTTTCACTCATTTCGCTGACCGAGGAAGCGGAAAGCATCTTCCCGTCAAAACCGACCGTTTCATTGTCCCCCAGCTTGTCGGCTAAAAATTCAATATAAGTCGGCACCCCTTTTACCGCCATACGGTAAAGGACAATTTCACTGCCCTCAAGCTGATGCGCGGCCTGAATAAAATACCGCCCGTCCGTCCAAAGTCCGCTTTCATCTTCCGTAACAACCAAAGTACCTGCGGAACCGGTGAAGCCTGAAAAATAGCTTCTCGCTTCCCAGTGTGCAGGCAGATACTCGCTCATGTGCGGGTCAGAGGAAGGTACAATACAGGCCTGCACGCCGTTTTGCTGCATCTGGCGGCGCAGCGCGGCAAGCCTTTCATTTATGCTGTTCATGATTCATTACTCCTTATATCTTAAAATGGAACGATCATATAGACTTTCTAAAATCTAAAAAGAGTTTTATACTGCTTCCTATTTAAAAACTGCTGTTGAAACAGGATTTAGGTTTAGACTGTAAACTCTAAAAAGTATAGGCTGAATCACGAGTTTTGTCAAGTTCATCCACCGGAAATCCGCTCACTTGGAAAACGGCAGACATTCCGCAATCTGGAATGTCTGCCGTTCAAATATGTTATCTGTTATGCAGAGGAACATAGTCCCTGTGGGGCGATATGCTTCTGTACGCAGGACGAATAATTTTGCCGACGTTAATCTGTTCCTCCATTAAGTGGGCGCTCCATCCGGCGATGCGCGCCATGGCAAAGACCGGTGTGAAAAGTTCCGGCGGCAGACCGAGCATATGGTAAACAAATCCACTGTAAAAGTCGATGTTCGCACTGACTCCCTTATAGGTTTTACGCTCGCGCCCGATCACCTCCGGTGCCAAACGCTCAACAAGCGAATACAACTTGTATTCTTTTGTAAGTCCTTTTTCTTCAGAAAGGTTTTTCACAAATTTCTTAAAAATATTTGCGCGCGGGTCGGAAAGGGAGTAAACAGCATGACCCATCCCATAAATAAGACCGGCCTTGTCATACGCCTGTTTATTCAAAAGCTTATCCAGATAATCGGCAACCTTATCCTCATCTTCCCAGTCGTCAATATTTTTCTTCATGTCTTCAAACATCATCATTACCTTAATATTCGCGCCGCCGTGCTTAGGACCTTTTAACGAGCTGAGCGCCGCCGCAATCACCGAATAGGCATCCGTGCCCGAAGAAGCGACGACATGGGTGGTAAAGCTGGAGTTGTTTCCGCCGCCGTGTTCGGCGTGCAAAACGAGCGCAAGATCAAGAATACGAGCCTCTAAAGCAGTATATTTATTGTCAATTCTAAGCATGTACAAAATATTCTCCGCCACTGAAAGCTCCGGCTTCGGCGCATGGATAAAGAAACTGTTATTGTGGTCCAAGTCGTGAGCGTAAGCCTGATAACCATAAACCGCAAGCTGCGGGAATAGGGCGATCATTTCCAGGCATTGGCGGAGCACATTCGGCAGTGACGTGTCGTTCGGCCTTTCATCATAAGCGTAAAGAGTGAGAACACTCCTTGCCAGCGTGTTCATCATATCAAAGGATGGTGCCTTCATGATAATGTCGCGCACAAAATTGGTGGGCAGCGTTCTGTATTTGGAAAGAAGCTTTTTAAACTCCTCCAATCCGGCCGTATCCGGCAGTTCGCCGAACAGGAGCAAATAGGTGGTTTCTTCAAATCCAAAGCGGTTCTCCGCGATAAACCCGCGTACGACATTTTCAATATTCATGCCGCGGTAATACAGTTCCCCCTCGCAGGGCACACTTTTGCCGTCAATCTCTTTGGAGGAAATGATTTCAGATATTTCGGTTAAACCAGTTAGGACGCCTTTCCCATTAATATCACGCAAACCGCGTTTTACATCATATTTTGCAAACAACGCGGGGTCAATTGTGCTGTGGCTTTTACAAAGGCCGGTCAGCCCCAAAATTTCGGGAGTTACCGTAAAAAAATCACCATTTATGTTTTTCTCCAACTTTCATATCTCCTTTTCATTCATTATACGCTATTCCTTTTGGGGAATTTTGGTGAGAATTCTGTTAACAATACGGACAGCAGCGTTAAAATCCCCATAATCAGCAGCATTGAATCCATCCATGACTGATTTAAGGGCTTTATCAAATCTTTCACGGCCTTTATTGATATCTTTCGCAGTTGCTTCCGAAACCGAAATTCGTATTTTTCGCCTGTCGTTTGAATCTAAACCGCGTACAATATGACCGTCTTCATACAGTTTTTCAATCATCCGGCTCATTTGCTGACGTGGCATGTGGAGGCTGGCGGCCAGTTCGCTCATCGTCATCGGCCCGCTTGCACATAGAATACAGAGCGCATTAAGCTGCAAACTTGTAAATTTTCCTTTAAAACAATCTTCAAACGGCTTTGTCAATTTTCTGTGAACAAAAACAAGAAAATGAAATATATCTTCATCGGCCTGTACAGACTGGTTTTTTGTCATTTAAAACACCCTTAATAAACTTTTAATGATAGTAAGCATTTGTTGATATTTCTATAGTATAACTTTTTTTCGCCTATATTTCAAGATAACTCTGTGAACATAATGTTAATTTTGAAAACAGAATAATACCACTGCATTTTATAATTGTTTTTATAATTGTTTCGCGGTCTCTTTATCACTTACGGCGTTTCCAACGCAGTATAAAATATGCTGCAAAACAAAAAATACAGCTAAATAAAATAACTCCAAATATAACAAGAACCCAATAAGATATTTTTGAAGTGACAAAAATAGCAGTCGGTCCGTCTGCACCGCCAATAATCCCTACAGCTTGACTGCTGCTAATGAATTCTCTTGCAGGAAATACGCTGCAAATTATGTCCTGGGCAGTAATTTTCGCAGATACACACCATATTCCAGTGGCGAATAATACGCTCATTAAAAATATTCCACAAGTTAAAAATATTTTTTCCAGGCGCGAACGATGCGGCATTTTATCAATATAGCTTTCTTCTAACTCCGATACAACTTCATCGGGTGTTCCCATAGCGCGGATAATATCCTCTATACTTTCACCATTCTCCTGCCGTATTTGGATATCGCTGATTAAATCCTTCTTTAAGCGTGATTTAAGCGTATGAGGTAATTTTACCCTCTTAATTACCTCTTTTATGTATGTTTCCTTTGTCATAACGTATTTTCCTCCTTCAACATGTTTGAAACACATTCGGCAAACTGAGTCCAAATTTGTGTCAGTTTTCTGAGTTCCCCATCCCCGGCGGAGGTGATGGTATAAATCTTTTTTGGCTTGCCACGCCTGTTTTCTTCACTCCACTTAGATACAATAAAGCCGTCGTCTTCCAATCTATATAGTATTGGATACAAGGTACCCTCACGAAGCTGAAGAAAGCCGTCGCTTTTTTGGGTTATGGACGAAAGAAGATCATATCCATAAGTAGGCTTGATACTGATCAGTTTCAGCACAATAATTTCCAAGGTACCTTTTTTCATTTGATGCTCATAACATGGTTTCAAGGAATGCTCTCCCTTGCAATATATTTTGTAATACTAAGTATAAGTATAGCACTATTTTCCTTTTTGTCAATTGAAAATGAATTTAAATCAAGCAGGAATACCCCTGCCGCACGTCAAAGGTATTCCTGTAAACAATTCAATTAATATAATTTTTTTAAAACGGCGCCGGATGTTTTCTGTTTGTTATCGCTGCTCACTTCATAGGTTCTTTTGAAATATTCCATATAAATAAGGTCAAGCAGCAGCATCTGACTGATTCTGGCCGACGTGGAGCCGCCCTGGAGCGGTCCTTCGTTTGTGCCGCACAAAATCACAACATCGGAATTCGCAGTGAGCGGAGATTTTGCAAAACGCGTAATACTGACCACTCTGGCGCCAGCCCGTTTTGCCTGCTGCGCCACCTGAATGGTGTCCTTTGTCGCGCCTGAGTAGGAAATGATAAATGCCAGATCATCTGGTGAAAGAATAGAAGCTGCCATTGCCTGCAAATGCGCATCGGAGAAATTGCGGACCTTCGGCGTAATCCGGATAAATTTATCCACTGCATCCATCGCAGTCAGAAGCGAAGACCCAACACCGAAAAAATAGATCTGTTTCGCTTGGATCATATAATCAATTGTTAAGGAGAGCTCGTCGAAATTCAGCAGTGTATACGTTTCATTCAGCGCATTGATATTGGTTTGCAAAACTTTCTTTGCTACATCCTCAATGGTATCCGCCTGCGTTATCTTGCCTGACAGCATGGAGGCAAACCGGTTGCTGTCTTCATCATCCGAAATGCTCAGTGAAAGCAGCATTTTAAACTCCTGATAACCCTGAAGCTGCAAGGTTTTGCAAAACCGAAACACGCTTGTATCCCCTACCTCACACGCCTCAGCCAGATCGGTAATGGACAAAAACAAAACCTTTTTGGGGTCTTTCAGAACATAATCGGCAACCTTCTTTTCAGCCTTGGTAAAAAGGTTATATCTTGACTTGATTTTTAAAACAAACTCACCGTTTGCCATATTTCCGTCCCCTTTTACAGCGGTATGACTAAGCAGATTTCTGAAAAGAATCTGCAAATCACATAAGAACAGTTTCAATCGTTATGCAAGGATGCCGTCACGCGCTTCAAGATATTCGTCATAAGTGCAAATGCGGTCAATGACGCCTTCGTCTGTAATCTCGATTACGCGGTTTGCAATCGTTTGGACAAACTGATGGTCATGGGAGGCAAAAAGTATCACGCCCTTAAAATCCATAAGGCCATTGTTTACGGCCGTAATGGATTCCAAATCCAAGTGATTGGTCGGCTGATCAATCACAAGAGCATTCGCCCCAAACATCATCATGCGCGAAAGCATGCAGCGAACTTTTTCACCGCCGGAAAGCACGTTGACCGGCTTTAATACGTCTTCGCCGGAAAACAGCATTTTGCCCAAGAACCCGCGCAGATAGGTTTCAGTCGTATCTCTGGAATACTGTTCCAGCCACTTGATGATACTCTCATCGCAGCCGTTAAAATAAGCCGAATTATCCTGGGGAAAATAAGACTGGCTGGTGGAAACGCCCCACTTAAAAGAACCCTCGTCCGGTTCAATTTCTTCCATTAAAATCTTAAATAAAGTGGTGTTGGCTATTTCATTTGAGCCGACAAACGCAATTTTATCGCCTTTGTTCATACGGAAGCTGACATTGTTCAGTACTTTCACGCCGTCAATCGTTTTGGAAAGGTTGACGACTTCAAGTATTTCCTTGCCCGGCTCACGGTCTATGGTAAAACCGACAAACGGATAGCGGCGCGACGACGCAGGCATTTCTTCGACAGTGATTTTGTCAAGCAGCTTTTTGCGGGATGTCGCCTGTTTTGACTTTGATTTGTTGGCGGAAAACCGTTGAACAAAGTTTTGCAGTTCTTTGATTTTATCCTCTGCTTTTTTATTCTGATCCTTCATGATGCGCTGCATAAGCAGGCTTGACTCATACCAGAAATCGTAGTTGCCTACGTACATTTTAATCTTGTTGTAATCAATATCAACAATGTGTGTACAGACATTGTTTAGAAAATGACGGTCATGGGAAACAACGATAATCGTCCCGTCATAATCCATTAAAAAGCCTTCCAGCCATGCGATGGATTTATTGTCAAGGTCGTTGGTGGGCTCGTCAAGCAGAATGATGTCCGGTCTGCCAAACAGCGCGCGGGCAAGCAAGACTCTGACTTTTTCCGTTCCTGTAAGGGTACCCATGACGGAATACAGCATCATGTTGTCCACGCCGAGTCCCTGCAAAAGCTTTCCCGCTTCGGTTTCAGCATCCCAGCCGTTCAGTTCGGCAAATTCAGCCTCCAGATTTGCGGCGAGAATTCCGTCCTCATCTGTAAAATCCTCTTTTTCATAGATGGCATCTTTTTGTTTCAGGACCTCGTATAACCGCACATTGCCCATCATAATGGTTTCAAAAACCGTAAAGGAATCATAGGCATGGTGATCCTGGACAAGCACCGACATACGAAGCCGGGGATCAATAACCACCTCGCCTTTTGTCGGTTCCATTTCGCCGGACAGAATGTTTAAAAAAGTTGACTTTCCGGCACCGTTCGCTCCGATAACACCATAGCAGTTCCCGGCGGTGAAAAGTAAATTTACATGGGAAAACAGGTTTTGGCCGTTAAAGCCAAGACCAAGGTCAGATACTGTAAGCATAGCTCCTCCAATTTAAAACATAAAAGTATATTTAAATATTTTATCATAAAACCGTAAAGATAAATATAGCGGAAATTATGAAGTAATCGCAATAATGCTTGTCATTTTTGATGAACAATGCTACAATATTAAAAATACAGACCTCATTTTCGCACTCATTAGGGGGTTATATCGGTGAAGATACAAGAGTCGGGCGAAAATTATCTTGAAACCATACTGATTTTACAGAACAAAAACGGCTATGTCCGCTCTATTGACGTTGCCAACTATTTGGATTTTACCAAGGCGAGCGTCAGCCGCGCCATGAGCATTTTGAAAGAGGCGGGCTATATTACCATGGAATCAAACGGCAACCTTGTACTCACGGAATCCGGATTGAAAAAGGCCAGCTCGGTTTATGAGCGCCACACCCTGATCGCGCAGTTTTTGGAAATGACCCTTGGCGTCAGCAGCGATATTGCCCTGCAGGATTCCTGCCGCATTGAACATATCATCAGTGAGGAAAGTTTTGACCGTATTAAACAGTATACGCAAAATAGTTAAATTAACAAATCATGAAAGAGGTTCAATATGAAATACATCAGTGCCGTGTGTCCTCACTGCAAAAAGGAATTGCAGCTGCCGGATGATGCGGAAAATATCGTTTGCATGTACTGCGCACAGCCTATTCATGTAAAAACCCTTCTTGCTGAGATGGATATGGACAAGCCGAACGATGATGATTACCGAAGACTGATGGATGAAGCTACGGCCCTATTAAACGATGCCATATTCACCGTCACAAATGCGTTCAAAAATGTCAAGCAAGACATTTATCCCGAGGAGTTTCAAAACTATAATAAAATAATTTCTCCTGCTCTGAAATCGTACTGTCTTGCCGCGGCAGGCAACGATGAAGCGCCCGATTTTTTTGCAGGCTTGTTATTCGACCGGTTTCAAAAGCAAATTGAATTAATGGGAATTAAAAAGGAAAGTGATCCGCGCCTTTTTGAATACCGTTACATGATTGTCGCATTCACAGTTCCTGCCATATTGGAGCAGCACACGCCAGCCGCGGAAGCGCTCGCAGACAGCTTTTTAAAAGTCTGGAACGCGCATTACCCGAAAAATCCGCTTGGTAAATCGAATTATGATGCCATCAGCAACGGATTCCGTAAAAAGCTCTGCTTTATTACGACAGCGGTCTGTTCCTCGTTAGGAAAAGGTGACAACTGTGAGGAACTGGAAGCTTTTCGTAAATTCCGCGATGGCTGGCTTCAGAATTCTCCGGGTGGAAAGGCAAAAATCTGCGAATATTATTTATTTGCCCCATTGATTGTCAGTAAGATTAACCAAAGTGACAATCAACGGGCTGTTTACAAAGAAATTTGGGAAAATCACCTTTTCCCCTGCTTGACATCACTTGAAAATGAAAATCCTCTAAAATGTGCTGAACAATATGAAGATATGATATTGGAACTTGAACAAAAATGGCTAAACTAAATCTAAATTAATTATAAAAAAAACCTTGAGGCAGCAAATAAATGCTGCCTCAAGGTTTTTTTATGTAGAAGATAACGAAACCCGTCACATCAGACCGATTCCTTCACTTTATTTCGATTTGTCTGATTCTTCCCCGTTCCAGTTAACAACCGGTGTGGCTCCGCTCATGGTAGCTTGCTCCATCAGCTTCAGCATTTCCAGAGCACTTCTGAAATGAAGCGTCTGATTCTGTTCAACCCAGGTAATCGTACCCTGCCATGTAGCATTTTTCCTATACTGTACATTCACTACAAAGGTCGTCGGTTTTCCATTCATGATTTCGCTCATAGTCTCGTCCACAGCGTCATCCACCCTTTTTATAATTGGCTTCGCTTTTTTTATTTCGAACTCTCGACTCTCAAAAGAAGCCTGCGGAAAAGAAATGCTGTTAAACATATCATCCATCCCGCTCAGCAGTTCACACTCATTATGAAATCGCATGGTTTTTTTATAGTATTCGCTGTAAACATGTCCTTTGAGTGTTTCACTATGTATGGGATTCAGATAAATAATACTCCGAGATGTGGCAGGAGCTTGTATGTATTGCACGTTTTGCATTTTATCACCTTTATTCTGAGCCATTTAAACCTATTATATTCCTTTTCAGTCACATGCCGGTCACAAAATTAGAATAAAAAAATATTTATTTATAAAAGATAGATAATATCAACCAATCAAAGTGCTTTCAGCGTTTTTTTGTAAAGCTGCAGAAAAAACACAATGCTTGCGGCAAGCGACACAAGCTCAGCAATCGGAAAAGCATACCAAACGGAAGGAAGGCTGATTTTAGAAAGCAAAAATGCCGCAGGAAGCAGAACAACAAGCTGGCGAAGCACCGTGATAATCAAACTTTTAAAACCATTTCCAACAGCTTGAAACACTGTTGAAAACACAATTCCAAGCGCCGCCGGCACAAAACAGATACTGATAGTCCGAAGTGCGGGCACACCGATTCCGAGCATAGTCTGTGAGGCGTTGAAGATCAACAGCAACCTGTCCGGCACTGCCCAAAACAATATCGTGCCAAGCGCCATAATCACAATTGCAATGACGGAACCAATTTTAATGGCAGACAGAAGGCGCATCCGTTTTCGTGCTCCGAAATTGTATCCAATAATCGGCATAACGCCCTGTGTCAAACCGAATACCGGCATAAAAATAAAAGACTGCAATTTAAAATAAATGCCGAACAGGGCAACAGCCGTTTCAGTAAATCCGATTAAAATCGCATTCATCCCGACTACCATGACGGATCCTATTGACTGCATAATAATGGAAGGGAAACCAACTGAATAAATATTCTTTACAATTTTAGAGTCAAACTTAAAATTTCTAAAACTAATTTTTACCTGATGCTCTTTCCTGACAATAATATAAATCAAAAACAGCATTGCAAAAATCTGCCCTATTACCGTCGCAATCGCCGCTCCCGCAACACCCATTTTTGGTACTCCAAAAAGTCCGAAAATAAAAATCGGATCAAGTATGATATTGGTCACCGCGCCGAGAAGCTGGGACAGCATAGGATAAATCATGTTTCCGGTAGCCTGCAGTGTTTTTTCTATATTTATTTCGATAAAAACGCCAATAGAAAAAATACAGACAATACTCATATACTGGATGCCCATTGTTACGATATCTGCATTTTTTGTAAAGCTGCGGAAAAAGACGCCTGAAAAAAAGAGGCCGATCGCAACGAAAAGAATCCAGTTAAGCACTCCTAAAATAATACCATGCGTGGCTGCGGAGTCCGCTTCATCCTGCTTTTGCTCCCCAAGACGGCGCGACACAAGAGAATTAATACCCACCGAAGTACCTATTGCGAGCGCAATCAGCAGTGTCTGTATAGGAAATGCAAGTGAGACCGCTGTAAGGGCATTTTCGCTTATTTTTGCTACAAAGTAGCTGTCAACAATATTATACAAAGCTTGCACCATCATTGACAGCATGGCCGGCACCGACATAGAAACAATCAGTTGAAATACCGACACCGTACCCATTTTATTTTCCGTATTTTCCAAAAATTCCACTCCTTTATTTAACTCTTTTATTTTACACGATCATTCGATCTTTTTCAACTCAGTTCGCGAAATAAAAGAATATCATGTTCCAACGGACTTGCAACGGACTTGCTGCAAGGAGCATATAATGACAGATGACTTATATAAAGGGGTGGTTATATGCTTGGTGCCGTACTTGGTTTTGCGCTCTCGGGACTGTTGTTTTTCATACTTCATGTCACTGGTTCAGGTTCTTTTCCCAGGCCGCTTACCGCACAAGAAGAACGGGACTGCCTTGAGCGGCTGAAAAACGGAGATATGAAAGCGAAAAATGATTTAATTGAACACAATCTACGTCTTGTCGCTCATATAATCAAGAAATACTATGCCAACTCAAATGATCAGGATGATTTGATTTCCATTGGAACAATCGGCCTGATTAAAGCTGTAAATACCTTTGATTCCAGCAAAGGGATCCGTCTTTCAAGCTACGCGGCCAGATGTATTGAAAATGAAGTACTGATGTTCTTTCGCTCCTCCAAAAAAACCGCTCAGGATATTTCAATCAACGAGCCGATTGATACAGACAAGGACGGAAATGCTTTGACACTGATGGATGTCATGGCCACAGAAGACAATATCCTGGATAACCTTGACTGCAAAATAAAATCCGAACAGCTAAAGCGGTATATTCATGAAGTTCTTTCACCCAGGGAGCAAACGATTATCGAACTTCGTTACGGTCTGACCGGACTCAATCCGCTGACACAGCGGGAAGTGGCGGAAAAACTTGGGATTTCCCGGTCCTATGTATCCGGAGGCCACAATTAGAAAATTATGGTAAATATGTATAATGCATCCAATTCTACACTTCTAAAATAATCTCATTTCAGATTGACCACATTCGACATTTTTCTCTCTATTTCGCAAGTATCCGGGCGCGTTTAATAGAAACGAACCCGGGAAACCGCATGGATACTGAATTTTTTTTCGACATATTTCTTTCAATCTCACGGAGTAAAGACTCGGATAATGTAAATAAAATCAATTCGAAATGTCGAAACCCGCATCACACCTATGAAATTCTCCTTCCGTCTCGCACCCACCCCAAAAAATTTTAAAATTGTTGAGCAACCACCCATTTTATGCTTTAAGAAGTGTCCCGGCGTTAATGCTGGAACACTTCTTTCAGTTTCGTAGCCTGTTTTTGAGTTTATTTTACAATATGCATTTTGAAATTTTGCAAAAAAGGTCATGCAGCAATGCCAGTCAATGAAGCCACCCGTCAGAGCGCTGTTCACCCCTGCGGAGATAAGTCTCGCGTACACAAAGCAAAACGCCCTCCACCAAAGTGAAGGGCGCGTTTTGCCAAATTGAACGATTTCAGTTTTTTATGAACGGATCAGGTTCTGAGCAAGTTGACGAGTTCCGTGCCCTGAAGCAATTTGCCAAGCGGAATATTCTCAAGCGGAACCTTGTCGATATTCAGGCAGGTTTTTGCCGCGTTTGTTAAAACGCGTATATCATACTGACCCGGGTATACGGGCTCCACTTCTTTATCAAGATTCATCAGCTTGTATACAGCCATCATCGCGCTTCGTACAGAGTACTCCACGGTAAATACACAGTCCTGCGGGATCTCGGAATACTGACCGAGAAATCCGAAGTTCTTGCTCCCTGCCGGCACAACATCCGGGCGATCCCCGGCGACGCGCGGCATGAACTGAGAGGTAATATAAGGCATACGAGCTAATTCTCACCACAAAAGCGACCAAGGCCATCGCCGGGCGTTACGGCGGTCTTGAAAATCTGGGTGAAAAGCTGATGCGATCGGAGAATTTCGAACTAGCGCTGGATGAAATCGTATGGCTGATTACGCTTTTGGCAAACCAATCCGTCCTGATTTACAATCTCAAGCATAAGGATGCACCAAAGGATTTATTGACCGAGGAAGAAGTGGAACTGCTCACGTCGCCCCTAAAGCTGGCTACATACAAAAGCGCCATCACCGAAGCCATGTTCAAGGGCACTGCCCGGAACGTGGTCAGCGAAGGCGCGGATGAAACATCAAAAAACCCGGCAGCCGGGTGAGTAATAACGAACTTTTCACCCGGCTCTATAATTACGGAACCGTTCAGATGCACATGGAGCCGGAGCAATTCTGGCTGACGCCCATCGGGCTTTTTCTGGATTTATGGGCATGCCACAAGCAGTTTCTGGGGATAGAAAAGCCGCATTGGGAACAGACAGTAGATGATGTAATACCAAGCGATTTTTAAGATAAATGCTACATCTCAACACGTAAAGTGATCTCATTATACTCTTGGGCAGCCTCTTTAAAAACATCAATTATTTTACTGATTTCAGAAGCTAACTCTTCAGATTTCTGCGTTTCTGGCTTGAATATAATGGTTATGTCTACTGGAACATACATGATTCCGGTTATAGAATCCCAAAGCGCATCTAAGTTTTGACCATACCACTCAGGCAACTCCAACTCCCGTTGTATAACTTGATGAATTTCGCCTAAATACTGACATTTCGAGAAATTTAGAACTCGCTGCTTGGGAATAAAATATTTCGTACAATTCATAATAGCCTCTCCTTATTGAATTTGGATAAAAGTCATATAGTGGTCATATGTAGCGAAGATTAAGCCATCATTTGAAAAAAGCAACCGTTGAGTATTCCGAAGCCCACTATCATAATTGATATCAGCTTCATACCAGACACGACCAACTCCTTGCGGAAGATGACCATTTCTATTTTGGTAAATTTCTCCGCCAATACTTTTTCCGGGAACAACTTTGTCCAAATTTCCCTGCCAACTAATCCAACCCAAGTTAATAGCATCTTTTTTTGTAATATAATTTGACGGGAGTCTTCCTGTGTTTTTTACCGCAATATCCGCACCGTTCATACCGTCTTGTGTTGCAGTGCCGGCAACAGCGGCTTCAATATTTTTCATTTCGCATCTGCAATTGTTGTGAACTGGAGGCTCATCATCTGGCATTTCGTCATTTTTATATATTTTACCATGATTACTACGGCAAACAAAGCACGTTTTTAAATCCAACTGTGCAATCCAGTTTTTATAATTGAAACTTTCATGTGTTGGTGGTCGAAAGAACTCTAACAAATCCTTTTTAACTCTTGACAAAACAATCGGCGGTGGCCACATATGGGTTTTGTGCACAAAATAGCTCATAAGTATTTCCCCTTATTAAAATGATAGGAACATGAAAGTCCCTTCACTAATAGGGATAACGCGACATAAGTTGCACTAAAAAGGGAAATAAAAGTAAAATTTTAATAAAATATTTACAATATATAATTTAGTATTCTGATCTGATCGGAGGTGACCGCACATCGCAGATGATTTTGGCTTGCGGATTGGAATTGAGGGCGAAAAGGCCTTCAAGGACGCGCTCCGCGACATCAACCAGAGTTTCAAAGTCCTCGGTTCGGAGATGCAGCTGGTCACCAGCGAGTTTGACAAAAACGACTCCTCCGTGCGTGCCCTCGCCGCCCGGAACGAGGTTCTGAATAAAGAAATCGATCAGCAGAGAGGCAAAATTGAAACTCTCCGGCGCGAGTGCTCTGACAGTAAACAGCAGTGTGATATCTTTCAGCAGTATCGACGAGAGCGTCATCCTCAATTCTCAACTGCAGGAAACGTACAAGGACACCGGCACAGCACTGATCAGCAAAAATTTCACCAAGACCGGTGACTATCCTATGCTTTTGCCGGGTGACAATGCAATCTCCTTTTCCGGCGGAATCACGTCCCTCGAAATTACTCCGAACTGGCGGTGGCTGTAATGATTCTGGTCTACGATTTTAAAGCGCAGGAATTTACAAACGACGGACTAGGGGCTGTCGCTCCCGGCTCGTGTGTCGTTTCGGAAGAAATTAACGGCGCGTTTGAGCTGGAGCTTACACATTCGATAGATTCCTTCGGAAAATGGAAGCGCCTGCAAAAGAACAATATCATCCGGGTCAACACACATCGGGGCGTGCAGGCGTTTCGCATCTACCATGGAGCAGCTATGTCACCGTCACGCCGGCCGTGAGTGGAGGAGATTTTTCGTTCAACGCCAACATCGGAAACTTCGACATCAATTCATCATTCAATTTCGAGATCGCGGCATCCGATTACTATACAGTAACTGCACAATCAGCGCTGCTGCCCACGGCAAAGCCGGTTTTCTCTATCCGTGACGGGCAGATCGGTATCAATAAAATTCCGGAAGATGGAGCACTCGACGTGAGCGGCGACATCTATATCTCCGGCAATAAGGCTTACAGCGACGGCTACCATCCAAACGCTGACACTGTGGGCGGATTGCATGTCCTGAAAGGCTCGGCGAGTGGCACGACCGCCACATCAACGGCTTATGGTTCCATTTACTACTCGGCGGATATTAACGTCAGCTTCGGTACCACATTGCCCGCGTCCCCGAATGTCATGGTATCATTCAACACCAATGGCTTCGGCTACTGCATCGTCAAAAGCATCAGCACAACGGGGTTTACGGTAAAAATCACAAACGCGGTCACTTCGTCGGGGGTGAACTGGGGAATTCAGTGGATTGAGTGTATTAAGTATTCTGGCAGAATGGCGTTTTTGCTTCAGCAAGGGCGCTTTTACATATTTGCGCTATCATACGGACAAACAGGCTCTGCGTAAACATATAGCGGGGGTGTTTGCATGAATCAGAACGAAACACACGGACGTGTTAAAGCCACCTGCTGTTATGAAGAAAATGGAGAAGATGCCAAAGATATTATTGCGGAATCATTCGCTTTATTCCTTGCTAATGAAGCCGACAAGAGTTATCATGACACAAATGGGTGGTTGCTTGTTGGAGGTACAAAATGTACACAAAAATAGGCAACCCAATGGACTATAAAACCGCATTTTACATTCGACTTTCAAAGGAGGATGATAGTGATAAGGAATCCGAAAGCGTAACCAATCAGCGCAGTTTATTATCTGAATTTGCCAAAGAACAACGGTTGGATGTTTTCGACACCTATATTGACGACGGCTTTTCAGGAACCAATTTTGACCGTCCCAGTTTTCAGCGATTGCTCGCCGATATTAAGGCAAAAAAGGTCAATATGGTGCTCACAAAGGATATGTCACGTTTAGGCAGGGATTACATCGAAACTGGTTACTATCTCGAAAAATTCTTCCCTCTGAATGGAGTTCGCTACATATCCCTGCTGGATGGTGTGGATACGGGAATCGACAGCAGTATCAACGACATCACGCCCTTTAAGGCAATTATGAATGACATGTATGCGAAAGACATCAGCAAGAAAATCACCAGCGTTAAGCGCGATAAACAGCGCAAGGGGCAGTTTATCGGCGGCAAAGCGGCATACGGCTACAAGATATCGGCAGAACACAAGAACACGATAGAAATTGACCCGCCCGCTGCTGAAATCGTCCGTAGGATATTTTCGCTGGCGCTCGAAGGAAAATCCTGCCGTGAGATTGCCGTTACGCTTAACAACGAGGGCGTTCCGACACCGGCACAGTATGCGAAACTGACGGTAGCAAGAAAAGGTCCATATAGTGGAAAATGGAGTTCTGAGCGTGTGACGTTCATGCTGAAAAACGAGGTCTATATTGGCAACATGGTGCAGGGGCGCATCCGCAAAATCAACTACAAAATTGAAACCTGCATGAAGCTTCCGCCGGAGGAATGGACAGTTGTTGACGGAACGCATGAGCCGATTGTGAATGAAGAAACCTTCCGCAAAGTGCAAATGATGATTGGCAGCCGAACCAATACCCGTTCCCGCACCCATGAATTTCTACTCAAGGGCTTAATCTACTGCCATGAATGCGGGTATCCGCTCGGCGTTTTACAACGAACGCTCTCCGGCGACAGAAAGGTTCTTTATTTCGTATGCCGAACCTATCAGCGCTTTACAACGGAACGCGTGTGCACCTGCCACTGTACGCGTGTCGATACTGTTACCGAGGCGGTTCTTGAACAGGTAAGGGCAATCTGCTTGCAATACCTTGACCGGGAATCCTGCGCCGAACAGGTGAAAGCTACGGCAAAGAAAAAAGCAAACAGGATTGACCCGGCGGACGAAATCAAGCAAGTCGAACAACAATTTGTTAAGCTTACCACCCACCTCGATAAAGTCTACAATGACAAACTTGGCGGTGCATTGGACGAAGCTGACTTCCAGCGAATCTATGACAGAATTAAGCAGGATCGCCTTGCATTGCAGGACAAATTAAAAACTTTGAAAGTCCAGGAAAAAACAGGCTCCGCACCCGATATGGACGCGGAACTTCTGATGCAAAAATTTATTGATTCTGTGGACACAAACAAGGAACTGCTGGTAAGTCTCATCTCCCGAATCGAACTCTCAGAGCAGAAAGAGGTCATCATGCATTTCCGAATAAAGGAATTGAGCCATCTCCTAGAGGATGGTATAAAAAATGCCTAAATATTTCTAATTACAAAGTCCGAATGTATCACGCATTGAAAAAAAATCACTCGGTGCTTTGTATAAACGTTTTACGAAATAGCTTACATATCTTCCTCTCTTGACACAATAAATCTCTTGTGATATATTATAAATATTAAAAATAAGAATCGGAGTTGAAAAGATGCGCAATTTTTCTTGCTGACTATGAATTAAATAGTGCATTTGCAAAGTAGGCAACCTTCGAGTTGTTTGTTTTGCTGTGTTTAAGCAGGAAAGTTGTCATCTTATACTCAGAATAAAATTCAGAACATGCTTATGCCGGTTCGGCATAAGTGTATGATGCTGTATTTTAGGTCTGCGGGAATTTACTTTCCTGCAGTCCTTTTTATTTTTTATCGGAGGTAAATTTATGTCACTGATCAATATCAGCAATCTGACTTTCTGTTACGAAGGCAGTTATGATAATATTTTTGAAAATGTCTCTTTCCAGATCGATACGGACTGGAAACTTGGGTTCACAGGACGGAACGGCCGCGGCAAGACTACTTTTCTGAACCTGCTCATGGGCAAATACAAGTACTCAGGCACAATTTCGGCATCGGTGTCCTTTGATTATTTTCCTTTTGAAATTGCCGATAAAACACAGAACACGTTAGATTTGATAAACGAAATCTACAATGACGTGGTACAGTGGAAGCTGAACCGTGAATTATCCCTACTTGAGGTTTCGCGGGATGTACTGTACCGGCCATTTGAAACACTGAGCAACGGTGAACAGACTAAGGTTTTATTGGCCGCTTTGTTTATGAAGAACAATCATTTTCTTTTAATCGACGAACCGACAAATCATCTTGACATGAACGCCCGTAAGATTGTCAGCAATTATTTGAATACCAAAAAGGGATTTATTTTGATCTCCCATGACCGCGCTTTTCTGGATCCCTGCATCGATCATGTTTTATCCATTAATAAAACCAATGTTGAAATACAAAAAGGAAATTTTTCATCATGGCTGCAGAATAAGAAAATGCAGGATCAATTTGAAACAGCGGAGAATGAAAAGCTGAAAAATCAAATCGGCCAGCTGGCGGCTTCCGCAAAACGAACCGCAGGCTGGTCGGATCAGGTGGAAAAGGCCAAAATCGGCAGTCTGAATTCTGGACTAAAACCCGACAAGGGCTACATCGGCCATAAAGCGGCCAAGATGATGAAGCGGGCGGGAGCAATTGAGGCTCGCCGGCAGAAAGCTGTTAATGAAAAATCAAAATTGCTGAAGAACATTGAAACGGCGGAGAGCCTTTCAATTAAACCGCTGGAATATCCGAAGAACCGGCTGGTTGAATTCGATGATCTGTCTATTTTCTATGGAGAGAGAAAAGTGTTCAGTGATCTTTCTTTTTCTGTCAGCCAAGGCGACCGAATTGCCTTGTGCGGCAAAAACGGCTGCGGCAAATCCAGCATATTAAAACTGCTGCTCGGCGAAAAAATTGACTTCAGCGGCAGCCTGCGCGCAGGAAAAAATCTCATTGTATCTTATGTTCCTCAGGACACTTCTTTTTTAAAGGGCAATCTAAAGGATTACGCGGCCGACAACCATATTGACGAAAGCCTTTTTAAAGCGATTCTTCGTAAACTCGATTTTTCAAGGGTGCAGTTTGAAAAAGACATAGACGATTTCAGCGGAGGTCAAAAGAAAAAGGTATTGATTGCAAAAAGTCTGTGCGAACGTGCACATTTGTACATTTGGGACGAACCCCTCAATTATATTGATGTTCTGTCCCGCATACAGATAGAAGAACTGATCTTGCAGTATCATCCGACCATGCTGTTTGTTGAGCACGACAGCTCGTTTGTGGATGCCGTAGCAACCGGGCGGGTCAATTTACACTGATTTTCGAATGAGAGCAAAATGATACCCTGAAATTCATTCAGAACAATATGACCAAAGTTTACCATATGAAACAAGCTAAATTAATGGAGTATTTCGCTTGAAAAGTGCAATACTTGTGTTATAATATTAATGTACACTAAATTAGTATACATTAATATTAAAAGAGGTGTTATACACAGTGCCACTGTTAGAAATAAAAAATTTACATGTCAGCGTCGATGAAAAATCAATTTTAAATGGAGTGGACCTTTCCGTTGGCAAAGGGGAAATTCATGTGCTGATGGGCCCCAACGGCGCGGGAAAATCCACACTGGTCAATGCGGTTATGGGACATCCTCACTACCGCGTGGACGAAGGCTCCATTCACTTTGAGGGGAAGGATATCACCTATGAACCGGCAAATGAACGCGCAAAAGCCGGGTTGTTTTTATCGTTTCAAAATCCCGAGGAGGTCCCCGGGGTAACGCTTGAAAATTTTATGCGGACTTCCCGAACAGCCCTTACCGGCAAAGGTGTAAAACTTTTCGCCTATCAAAAAGAGCTACAAGCAAAAATGGACGAACTGAATATGGACAAAGAATATGCCTCTCGCTATCTGAACGTAGGCTTCTCCGGCGGCGAAAAGAAAAAGTCCGAAATTCTGCAAATGCTGATGCTGAACCCGAAACTCGCCATTTTGGATGAAACGGATTCCGGGCTGGATGTGGATGCGGTAAAAATTGTTTCACAGGGAGTGGAAAATTTCAAAAGCAGGGAAAATTCTCTCCTTGTAATTACGCATAATACAAAAATCCTCGAATATTTGCCGGTGGATTATGTTCATATCCTGATAGACGGAAAAATTGCAAAAACCGGTTCCCGCTCACTGATAGACCTCATTAATCAGTCCGGTTTTCAGCAGCTCGCCGCATTTACCGCAGGCTGATGGAGGAGGAAACAAAATTGAGAGATACAAGTGTCAGAAAAACTTATGTAGAAGATATTGACCGCAGCATTTATGACTTCAAAGACAAAGTAAACGCCTCTTATCAGGTTGAAAAGGGATTGACCTCCAAAATTGTCAGCGAAATCTCAGAGGCCAAGCACGACCCGGAATGGATGCGGCTTTTCCGACTGAAATCCCTTCAAACATACAACCGTCTCGCTGTTCCCTCGTGGGGTCCTCCCCTCGACGGTCTGGATATGGATCAGATTGTCACCTATATCCGCCCGAATACGGAAATGCGCGGCAAATGGACGGAAGTCCCCGATGATATCAAAAACACCTTTGAGCGTCTTGGCATTCCCAAAGCGGAACGGCAATCCTTATCCGGCGTGGGCGCTCAATATGACTCCGAAGTGGTTTATCATAATCTTCGTGAAGAAGTAAGCCGACAGGGCGTCATTTACACCGATATGGAAAGTGCGATTCACGACCCGGTATACGGGCCGATGGTGAAAAAGCACTTTATGAAACTGGTGCCGCCGGAGGATCACAAATTCGCAGCTCTGCACGGTGCGGTCTGGTCCGGCGGATCATTCGTCTATGTTCCGCCCGGTGTGAACGTGGAAGTTCCCTTACAGTCGTACTTTCGTCTCAATGCACCGGGCGCGGGGCAGTTTGAGCATACCCTGATCATTGTCGGCGCAGGCGCAAGCCTTCACTTTATTGAAGGCTGTTCGGCTCCGAAATACAACGTGGCCAACCTTCATGCCGGCTGCGTGGAACTGTTTGTGGGTGAAAACGCCCATCTGCGCTACTCAACCGTGGAAAACTGGTCGAAAAACATGTACAATCTGAACACCAAGCGCGCACTGGTCGAAAAGGACGCCACCATGGAATGGGTTTCAGGTTCGTTCGGCTCCCATGTGTCCTATTTATACCCGATGAGCATTCTGAAAGGTGAAAACGCCCGCATGGAATTCACAGGCATCACATTCGCGGGAAAGGGACAGTCGCTCGACACGGGTATGAAGGTCGTTCACGCCGCACCTTTCACCTATTCCAATATCAGTACAAAATCCATCTCCAAGGACGGCGGGAACTGCACCTATCGCAGTTCCGTCAAAATACTTCCGGACGCACATGACTGCAAATCATCCGTTTCATGTGAGTCTTTGATGCTGGACGACCGTTCCCGTTCGGACACGATTCCCGTGATGGATATTCAGAATGACAACGTGGATATCGGGCATGAGGCGAAAATCGGGCGTATCAGTGACGATGCGATCTTCTATCTGATGAGCCGCGGGCTGTCGGAAGCGGATGCAAAAGCAATGATTGTCACCGGGTTCGCGGAACCGATTGCGAAAGAGCTTCCAATGGAATACGCCGTGGAGATGAACAATCTGATCAGGCTGGAAATGGAAGGCGTCATCGGCTGACAGCCGATACAAGGAGATATTCTATGAATATGACTTTAAAACAGATCAACAGCCTGCCCGCCCCCACATGGAGCTGGCTTGGCGTAAACGGCACGGACATTTCGGCAGAAATACCGGAGATCCTGCCTTTTCAAAATGAAAATATTGTTACACAAATTCCAAAAGAAGTGACGGTTTTCAGCCGAGAACTTCCCGTTCCGACCGTTGAAACAGGACTGGGCGCCGATGCCTCGAATTTCGTACTGGATCACCGGAATTGCGGAATCACCGCCGTTATTCCCGCGGGAACCCATCCGGAGCAGCCGATTTATCTGTCTTACCGGATTGATGAAGCCAACCCTGCCGTTGTGGATATGAATACGGTGGTCACGGAAGAAGGAAGCGAAATTACGGTCGTAATGAGCTATTTTTCCAAAGAAGGAGTTCCCGGTTTTCACAGCGGGCTGACGAGATTGTATGCGGGGAAAAATGCAGTCATTCATCTGGTGCAGGTACAGCTGCTCAATGACAGCTGCGTGAATTTTGACAATATCGGCGCGGTGGTTCAGGAAAACGGCGGCATCGATGTGGTTCAGGTGGAATTTGGAGCCAAAACCGCATTTGCAGGCTGTAAAACCCGCCTGCTGGGAAAAAACAGCCGAATGGACTTGAACACGATTTATTTCGGCGACCGCAGCCGTTCCCTTGATATGAATGATATTGCCGAACACATCGGCCAGAAAACACACAGCGAAATGAACGCGTCCGGTGCGCTGCTGGATGAAAGCAGCAAAATCTTCCGCGGCACTATCGATTTTCACAAAGGAGCAAAACAGGCCGTCGGGCATGAAAGTGAATACAGCCTGCTGTTCAGCCCGAAGGTGCGCAACCGCACCGCACCGCTGATTTTATGCGCAGAAGATGATGTAGAAGGTCAGCACGCCGCGACAACCGGAAAGATTGACGAAAACAAGCTGTTTTATCTGATGTCGCGCGGACTGGATGAGCTTGCCGCCAAAAAGCTGATAATAGAAGCGCAGTTCCAACCTGCGACAGCGAAAATTCCGGACCCCGCGCTAAGGCGCGCCGTGTCTGACTATGTGGAAAAGAGGCTGAACAGAATTGAATCCTTATCTCAATGATTTTCCGATTTTGCAGGAAAGAGCAAACGAAAAGCGCTTGGTTTATCTTGACAATGCCGCTACCGCCCAAAAGCCTCTTTCCGTCATCAAAGCTGTGGAGGAATACTACCGGGCCTCGAACGCCAACCCGTACCGCGGACTGTATCAGTTAAGCGTGAAAGCGACACAGGAGTATGAAAACGCACGCCATACGGTTAAAAATTTTATTGGAGCTGAAGACGACAGCGAAATCATTTTTACGCGAAACGCCACGGAATCTTTAAATCTTGTCGCTTACAGCTACGGCCTCCCATTTCTGCAAAAAGGGGACGAAATTACGCTCTCCGTCATGGAACACCACAGCAATCTGGTACCGTGGCAGATGGTTGCAAAGGCAAAAGGCGTTAAACTGAATTTTCTGTATCCGGATGCCGCCGGACATTTTACCGATGAAGAAATTGAAAAAAAAATCACATCGAACACAAAGCTTGTCGCCGTGACCTACGTTTCCAACGTTTTGGGCACGGTGAACCCTGTTTCTAAAATCATTGATACGGCGCACAGCGCCGGCGCCGTGGTTGTTTTGGACTGCGCGCAGAGCATTCCCCATTTCCCGTTAAACGTCAAAGATCTTGACGTGGATTTCGCCGCGTTTTCGGGACATAAAATGCTTGCGCCGATGGGTATTGGCGTGTTATACGGCAAGAAAATGCTGTTGGAAAAAATGCCGCCTTTTCTGACCGGCGGTGAAATGATTGAGTATGTATACGAGCAGGACGCAACCTTCGCCCAGCTTCCGCAGAAATTTGAAGCGGGAACTCAGAATGTCGGCGGTGCGGTCGGCCTGGCCGAAGCGATTCGCTATCTGCAGAAAGTCGGTTATGACACGATTCAAAAAACGGAGTCCGAACTGTTGGCATATACGCTTCAGGGCCTTACGGGCATCCCCCATGTTACGGTTTACGGAGACGCAACCGGCACCCGGAACCGCTGCGGTGTTATTTCCTTCAATGTGGACGATGTGCATCCGCACGACGTCGCAACCATCCTGAACGAGGACGGCGTGGCAATTCGCGCTGGCCATCACTGTGCGCAGCCGCTGATGCGGTTTCTGAACGTAAATGCGACATGCAGATTAAGCCTGTATTTTTATAATACCAAAGAAGATATCGATATTTTTCTGGAAAGTCTGAAAAAAGTCAGGGGGTGGCTCGGTTATGGAGCTTAAACAGCTGTACACACAAATTTTAACGGAGCATAACAACTCCAGCCGCAATAAGCATCATATTGAGAATCCCACAACGGTGCTGAAAGGGGTAAATCCCAGCTGCGGCGATGAAATCGAACTGGAACTGCGCATCAAAGACGATGTTATTGAGGATGCCGCGTTTACCGGTATCGGCTGTGCGATTTCACAGGCCTCCGCTTCCATCATGATCGATCTGATCAAGGGCGGGCCCGTGGACGAAGCTTTAAAACTGGCCAAGACCTTTTTAGGCATGATTAAAAATAAAATTACGGATGAAAAACAGTTGGAAGCACTTGATGAAGCCATCGCGTTCCGGGATATTTCCCACATGCCCGCAAGGGTGAAATGCGCGGTTTTGGGCTGGCACACGCTCGAGAACGCCGTGGAAGAAGATGGGCACAAGCACAGCTCGGATTAAGAAAACGCCCGGACTTGCAGAAGGATATTATTACTTTTTCAGCATATATCTTATAAAAAGGCAAAGGGCTATAATGCCGAGTATGCGAAGCGCTAAGTCAAGGGCAGCGATGATGATTCCGATTCCCAAGATTCCGGTTCCCATGCTTTCTTCCCCCCTCTCCTTGAAATTAAATCTGTCAGACTGAGTTTTTTCCATCATAAAGGCGCCTGCCCGGCTCGGAACTGGGCAAGGCGCCTTTTGTGCATATGATCTTATTTGCCGGGCGAAGATTTCCCCTGATTCGCCACACGTTCTATCTTAGCCTTTAACAGCTCCTGATCGCCAAGGTAATATTTTTTTACAGGGTGAAATGCATTATCGAACTCATAGACGAGAGGAACCCCCGTCGGAATATTCACTTCCATGATTTCATCTTCGGTAAGGTTGTCAAAATGTTTGACCAGCGCCCGGATGGAATTGCCATGCGCCGCAATCAGGACTTTTTTACCGTCCTGCATGTCTTGTTTAATCATCAGATTAAAATAAGGAAGCACTCTCTCTATCGTATCTTTCAGGCTTTCACAAACGGGCAGTTCCTGTTTGTTTTCATTTCTATACTGCGGGTCAAATCTTGGATTACGCGTATCGTCCTCGCTGAGCACCGGCGGCCTTACGTCAAAAGAGCGCCTCCAGATTTTCACCTGATTCTCCCCGTACTTTTGGGCGGTCTCCGCTTTGTTCAGCCCCTGTAACGCACCGTAATGCCGTTCGTTCAGCTTCCACGATTTTATGACCGGCAGCCATTCGCGGTCAAGCTGCTCAAGCAGCAGGTTCAAAGTCTGAATTGCTCTTTTCAAATAGGAAGTATAACACACGTCAAAATCATAGCCCTCTTTTTTTAATAGAATGCCGGCTTCTTCCGCCTCGCGCCTTCCGTTTTCCGAAAGGCAGACATCCGCCCAGCCTGAAAAAAGATTTTTCTGATTCCATTCGCTCTCGCCATGCCGAACTAAAACCAGTTTCATTTTATCTCCTCCTAATTTTCTAATATATCAAATATCATTTGTTTATTTTAAGTGTTGAATCATTCTGTAAGAGATTGATATTATTATCTAATAATTTAGTATACGATGTTTTTTTTGAAAAATCAATTATATTATTGATCAATTTACTATTGATACGTGATGTGGAAACGTAAAAGAAGCGGCGAAGAAATTCTTCACCGCTTCTTTTTGATATATGGGCTACAGGCTTGCTTCAAGCGCTTTCGGCTTTTCAAACTGGCTGTTGTACAGATTGGCATAAAACCCATCTTTTTGTATTAGCTCTTCATGGTTACCCTGTTCAACAATGTCGCCGTCCTTCATGACTAATATTAAGTCGGCGTCACGGATGGTTGAAAGGCGGTGAGCGATTACAAAGCTGGTTCGGCCCTTCATCAGGTTATCCATTGCTTTTTGAATCAAAATTTCAGTACGGGTATCCACGCTGCTGGTCGCTTCATCCAAAATCAAAATTTGCGGATCGGCAAGAATGGCCCGCGCAATCGTGAGAAGCTGCTTCTGCCCCTGCGAAACATTGCTGATTTCTTCATTCAAAATCATGTCGTAGCCATCCGGCAGCGTGCGTACAAAATGGTGCACTTGCGCGGCCTTCGCCGCCGCAATGACCTCTTCGTCCGTAGCGTTAAGTCTGCCATACCGGATATTGTCGGCAATGCTCGCGTTGTAAAGCCAAGTGTCCTGCAAAACCATGCCGAACAGAGAACGCAGATCATTGCGCGCGAAATCGCGGATATCATAGCCATCCACCAGGATCGCACCCTCGCTGACATCATAAAAACGCATGAGCAGCTTGACCATTGTGGTTTTTCCGGCACCCGTGGGTCCGACAATCGCGACCTTCTGACCCGGCTGAATATTGGCGGAAAAGTCATTGATGATAATTTTATCCGGATTGTACCCGAAATGAACGTGTGCGAACTGCACACTGCCTTCAATATGCACATTTAATTCCGTGTCCGGTACATCGCCGGTGTTGACACGAATCGGCGCTGTGCTTTCGGGTATTTCCTCCGGCTGCTCTAAAAATGCGAATACGCGCTCCGCCGCCGCCGCGGTCTGCTGCAAAACGTTTGAAATATTCGCGACCTGGGTCATCGGCTGCGTAAACTGACGAACGTACTGAATAAAAGCCTGAATGTCGCCGACGGAGATTCTGCCGTTCGCAGCAAGATATCCGCCTAAAATACAGACGGCTACATAGCCAAGATTGCCGATGAAATTCATGACCGGCATCATCAGGCCGGAAAGGAACTGACTTTTCCATGCGGAGGAATAAAGCGTATCATTGTAGCTGTCGAAGATTTTTGTGGAATCCGCTTCCCCGTTTAAACGCCTTAACGACGACATGGCTTGCATACATTTCCTCAATATGGCCGTTGACATGGCCAAGATAGGTTTGCTGTGCAGTAAAATGTTTTTGTGATTTTTTGACAATGGTCATAATAAACCCAAGAGAAGAAGGGATAATGCAAAGCGGCAACCAACGTCATCTGCCAGCTGATGGAGAACATCATAATTAAAATACCGATAATCGTTGTCACCGAGGTAATAATTTGTGTAACGCTCTGATTCAGGCTTTGGCTGATGGCATCGACATCGTTGGTAATATGGGACAACACTTCACCGTTGCTCGTTTTATCATAATACTGGAACGGAAGCTTTTGAATTTTAGCGGCGATTTCACGGCGCAGATTATAGGTCACCTTCATTGACACGCCTGTCATGACATAACCCTGAATATAGGAAAACAACGCGCTGATAAGATAAAGACCGACGAGCCACAGAATAATGTTTTCGATATTTCCAAAATTAATCCCCGTACCGGTGCCGGTAATCTTGCTCATGATTCCTGTGAAAAGGGTATTGGTAGCCTGACCCAGAATTTTCGGGCCAACGATAGAAAAGATGGTGGACGCAATGGCGAAAATCATGACGACAATCAGCGAAAATTTATATTTGCCCATATAACGGACAAGCTTTTTGAATGTGCCTTTAAAATCTTTGGCTTTTTCCCCTTGTATAATTACGCCGCCGGAGCCGGGACCGTGCCCCGAGCCGGGACCCTGTATTGGTTTTCTTGTCTCGGAGGTAGTTTTACTCATGCCAGTTCCTCCTTTGAAAGCTGTGATGAGGCAATTTCGTAATAAGTTGGGCAGGACTGCAAAAGTTCTCCGTGTGTTCCGACACCCACAATTTTTCCTTCGTCAAGTACGATAATCTGTTCAGCGCTCATAATGGTGCTGACACGCTGCGCTACAATTAAAACTGTGCTGTCGCCCGTGTGTTTTTTAAGCGCATGGCGCAAGGTCGCATCCGTTTTAAAATCGAGCGCGGAGAAGCTGTCGTCAAAAATATAGATTGGAGGGTTCTTTACCAGCGCGCGCGCGATGGAAAGGCGCTGCTTCTGCCCGCCGGAGACATTTGCACCGGCCTGCGCGATCTCCGACTCAAAACCGTCTGTTTTTTCGCCGATAAATTCCATAGCCTGAGCAACCTCCGCTGCGGTTTTGATTTCTTCATCCGCCGCATCCCTGTCGCCGTAACGCAGATTGGAAGCGATGGTACCGGAAAGCAGAATTCCTTTTTGCGGCACATAACCGATTTGTTCCCTCAACTCACGCTGAGCCACATTCTTTACATTGACGCCGTTGACCAGTACTTCGCCGGCAGTCACGTCGTAAAAACGCGGAATCAAATTCACAAGGGTGGTCTTTCCCGAACCGGTAGAACCGATAAATGCAGTAGTCTGCCCCGGTCTGGCGGTAAACGTGATATGTTCAAGTACGTCCTCGTTGGCGCCGCTGTAACGAAAGCAGACATCTTTAAACTCAATATATCCCGTTTTATCTTTACTGAATTGCATTGCATTATCCGGATCCTGAATAGATGGCTCCACGTCGAGCACCTTGGCAATCCGGTTGGCTGATACAGCCGCACGCGGCACCATGATAAACATAATGGATATCATTAGGAAACTCATGATAATCTGCATTGCATACTGCATGAACGCCATCATATCGCCGACCTGCATGGCGGAATCTGCGATCTGATGCGCACCCACCCAAACGATTAAAAGGGTTACGGCGTTCATAATCAGCATCATTGCCGGCATCATAAATACCATAATGCGGTTGACAAACAGTGAATTTTTCGTAAGATCGCGGTTGGTGATGTCAAAGCGTTCCTCCTCAAAGTTCTGTGTCCCGAAAGCCCGGATTACCATCAGACCATTTAAGTTTTCACGCGATACAAGATTCAACCGGTCGATTAACTGCTGTACAATTTTAAACTTTGGTATGGCCATGCTGAATATGGTTGCAATGATTCCGATCAGCACAACACAGGCGAGCGCGATGATCCAGCTCATTGAAACGGATTTGCGAAGTGCCATGATGATGCCGCCGACGCCCATAATTGGGGCGTAGCAAAGCATACGGATGCCCATCATCAGGAGCATCTGCACCTGCGTAACGTCATTTGTGGTTCGTGTAATCAGCGAGGCGGTCGAAAATTCGTCGAACTCCTGGCTGGAAAAGCTTTCAACCTTGTTGAACACGGAACGGCGCAGGTCGCGCGCCACACCGGCGCTGATCTTCGCCGCAAAATATCCCACCATTACCGTTGCCGCACCGCCGGCTAAAGCGATCAGAAGCATCAGCATCCCCACTCTAAGGATGTACCCTGTCTGTATACTTCCAATGTTCATGCCAAGTTCGCGGTAAAAACTCTGGCATATCGCCGCACCGCTTTGCAGCAGGACGGAGTCGGAATTTTTCAGCGATTCGCCGCGCGCATCCTGAATCACGCTCGCGGGCAATTTCTGGAGCATGGGCTCAAGCGCGTAAACCTTTGAAAAATCCACCTCCGATACATCGGTCTGCCCGCCTGCGGCAGCCGTCAGGTTCTTGCCCGATTGCTTTTCAAGCGTCTTCATAGTATTAATAAAGGTCCATGTGGCTTCCCCGAAAGTTTTATTGAGCCCGGCAAGGGCAACGCTATCGACACTGCCGCGCACATAAATATCCTCTGTTTTTAACAAGGGATATTGTTTAACATAGCCGTCGTGTTCCGCGCCCGAGCCTGATGCGGAGACCAGCGAATAGCTGCTCTCGATTGCTTTCTTTTGTTCATCAGTCATAAAGTTCTTCATAAACGTAAGCCCTTTTGCGCTGATGGCTTCAGGCGCGGCATTTTCAATGCCGTTTTGCTGGATACCGACATTGACGATCTGCGACATATAATTCGGCAAATTCAAATCGGCCATCGCCTGCCCAAACAACAGTGCAATCGAAACGATAATCATGAGTGCAAAGGGCCTTAAGTATTTTGCGAGTTTTATCATGTTGTATAATCCTTTCTAACGTAAAAATGGTCATTCATTTACATTCCTGTAAATTTTCCATAATGGTGTGCAGTTTATTCACAAGCCTTGCAAGTTCCGCGGTATCCTCCTCTCCCAATTCCTCTATGATCTGATCGAACCAGTAATGGAACTGCTGATGAGTTCTTTTTAGCTGCTCGGCCCCAGCTTCCGTTAATTTCACATAAACGACGCGCCGGTCGCTTTTCGCCATTACGCGCTCAATCAATTTTTTGTCCTCAAGGATGTTCAGCATTTGTGAAACGGCAGGCTTGCTCATTTGCGCCGCATTGCTGAGATCGGTAATTTTGGCGCCGGGCTTGCTATCGTCCACATGTTCAGTAAGGTGATGAATCGTATGCAGCGTAAAATACTCGCCCCGTGAAATGCCCTCTGTAGAAGGGAGCCACGTCTGCGCCCTTTTCAAGCTGTGTATTGCTTCCAACAGTTTATCTTTTTCCTTCTGTTCCATACGTTTGCGCTCCTTTGTTTCAAGCATGAATATTGTATAACATTAATAGTTAACTTTATAAAATATTATTATACGCAATCTTTTTGATAAATCAAGACTTTTTTCATTATTTCACGGATTGTTTACAGGCTATCCATATATTTACCTGATTCTGGCAGATTATGAAACAGAAAACTGCCCCTTTCAAAACCTAAAATAAGTTTGAAAGGGGCAGTCCGTAACCGCTGATTAAATTCTATGCTTTACTGCTGTTCCACCGCGTCGGCGGCTGCGTCCAGCCATTGTGCGTTCACAAGCTCGACTAGGCCGGTATCGCAATTTTTCGCAATCTCAGGGTCGAGCGGGCACTTGCCCAGCACCTTTAGTCCGAATTTCGCGGCAATATCCTCCACATGGCTTTCACCAAAGGGCTTGATGATTTTTCCGCAGTCCGGACATTTGATAAAACTCATATTTTCAACGATGCCGACAATCGGTACATTCATCATTTTTGCCATGTTAACCGCCTTGGCAACAATCATGGAAACAAGCTCCTGCGGCGAAGTGACGATGATAATGCCGTCAAGGGGAATGGACTGAAAAACAGTCAGCGGTACATCTCCGGTTCCAGGGGGCATATCGACGAACATGTAGTCCACATCCGTCCAGATCACATCCGTCCAGAACTGTTTGACAGTGTTTGCGATAATCGGGCCGCGCCAGACAACCGGTGCAGTTTCTTCATCCAGCAGAAGGTTGACGGACATTACATCAATGCCGGTTTTACTCTTTACAGGCAGCAGACCAAGCTCGCTGCCCACTGCTTTCTGCCGCATTCCAAACGCCTTTGGAATGGACGGGCCGGTGATATCCGCGTCAAGGATAGCGGTGTGACTGCCGCGGCGATTGAGAAGAACAGCCAGCATGGATGTCACCATGCTTTTGCCGACGCCGCCTTTGCCGCTGACCACACCGATTACTTTATTGATTTTGCTCATCGCGTTTGGTGCTTCAATAAAATCGGCAGGACCTGCCTCGCGGGAGGAGCAGTTTTCACCGCAGGAATCGCAATTATGCGTACAATTTTCTTCGCTCATTAAAATCATCCTTTTTTTAATAATACGATTTGCGGCAACAGGCCGCAGAATCCAGTCCATAGAACAGATATATTGTAAAATTATATACTAAATTTGTCAACTTTATCCCAAAAATATTCAAAACAACAATTAAAATTCCATTTTAAGGCTGCGAAGGAACAAGTCCGAAAGCACGGTTTTCGGTTCCTTGCCTCCATTGATCACCACGTCCACCGCACGGCAGATCGGCAGCTCAACGTTGTACTCCCTGCCAAGTTTTAAAAGCGCCGTCGTGGTTGCAACGCCCTCGGCCAACTCACCGTAATTCTCCCCCTTCACAAACAGCTCGCCGAACCGGCGGTTGTGGCTGAACTCGGAAAAGACGGTAGCTTCATAATCGCCTAGATGGCTGAGGCCGTAAGCGGTAATCTCATTGCCGCCCATCGCCTGAATCAAACGCGCAATTTCTCTTGTACCGCGGGACATTAAGGCGCCTTTCAGCGCAGTCCGATTCAACCCGTCCAGCATTCCGCCCGCAATGCCGATTACGTTTTTTGCCGCCGCTCCCACCTCGTTGCCAAGCAAATCGGTTCCGTAGTAAAAACGGATTAAGTCGCTGGAAAACGCTTTAACCAGATATTCCTTAATTTCCATACTGCTGCTGTCAATCACCATGCAGTTTGGAATTCCCTTTATAAAATTCTGCACATGTCCCGGGCCAACCCAAATGGCGGACGGAACCTTTGGGGCATACTCTTCCGCAATCTGCGTCAGCCGTCTGCCCGTATCGGCTTCAATCCCCTTCATGCAAAGCACAATGGTTTTCCCGCCCAGGTCAAGCGAAGACAGCTGCTGCATCAGCTTACGAAAACTCTGCGCTCCGATGGAAATCACAATAATCTCCGCCGTGTCAACCGCTTTGAAAAAGGCACTCGTAAGTCCGATTCCCTTATTTAATGTAACCAGCCCGTTGGTGCGTTCCTCAAGAAGCGTTTTCATCTTCTGAGAGCTTTCGCGACCATAGAGGGTTATATGATGATTTAATCTATCGAGATACCATGCTAAAAAGCTGCCCCATCTTCCGCAGCCGATGACCGATATATTCATTCTGCCGCCTCCCTTTTTCTTTATTATACCACATTGCTTTCCGTGGCAAAAGAAGAAGATCGGTGTAAAATCACAAGATATTCAATTCAAACCAAAACACGCTTCCGCCGCCCTCTTGGCTTTGCACGCCATAGGCGCCGCCGTGCATGTCAAGGATGGACTTTACAATGGAAAGTCCAAGTCCCGTGCCGATCTGCGCACGCTTGTGCTTTTTATCAACCTTGTAGTAACGGTCCCAAATATCATTGATCTTGTCCTGCGGAATACCTTCGCCGGTGTCACGAACAGATATTTTCACTCTGCCGTTCTGTACAAGCTGCGTAATTTCCACAATTTTGTCCTTTCCGGTATAGGTGATTGCATTATTAACCAGATTGTAAACTACCTGTGAAATCTTCAGTTCATCGGCATTCACCATCATGTCTTCGCCGGCCTGAAAAGTAATATTATAATCCGTCAATTTGGAATAGCGCTGCAAAATCGTACGGATGCTCAGCGTCAGGTTAAAATCAGCCCTGCTGAGCGGCTGTGTACCGGACTGAAGTTTCGATATATCAAGCACGTCGTTGACCAGGGTGGTCAGGCGCGTTGCTTCGTCTATAATGATCTGTACATTCTCCGGGGTATTTTCCCCCGGCAGGTCGCGCATTACCTCGCTGTAACCGGTAATCATTGTCAGCGGCGTACGCAGGTCGTGGGAAATATTTGCAATTAAATCCCGGCGCAATTCCTCCGTTTTGGATAACTCCTTCGCCGCGTAATTCAAGGTCTGGCCAAGCTCTGAAATCTCTTTGTACCCCGTCTCGTCAAAGGCGACATCATATTTTCCGGTACCGAGCATTTTTGCGGCCGCATTGATTTTAATAATCGGCGTAGAGATTCTTTTGGAAAGAAACAGCGCCAGCAATAAGGACATAACCAGCATGACGATTGTAATGCATACAAGCTGAACGCGCAACGTGTTTACAGTGGAATCAATCGGAGAAATGGTAGAGTTCAGCAGCACCATTTGCTTGGTGCCGTCTTTTTTGGCCACAATCTGCGCATAGATGATACTTTCCATCCCGCCGCGCGGCGGCTCAGCTGACCTGCGCTGAAGCGAGCCCGACTCAAAGTTACGCGATAGCTTTTCAAAGTAAGTGCCGCCCTGGGCCTGTGTTGCAGCATAAACCTGTGCAAGATTGAAAATATTCAAACGGCTGATTACGTTGTTTGGCAGCGAATCTTCCTTATTGTAAACAATTCCGTTCTGGTCGGTAACAATGATGCACATTTGGCCGTTTTGGGAAAGATTCTGTACTACCTCGGACAAATTAGCGGAGTCTATGTTCTTGGATATCGTTTGTGCCGATGTCTTTATTTCTCGGGTTTTAATGGCTTTATAAAAGCTGTCCAGAAAGACCACCTGAAACACCCACAGCAAAATTAAAATAATTGCTGTAAATCCGGCGAAATAGGCAAAGATCCGCCACTTGATACCGATGCACTTAAAGTGTTCTTTCAACTTCAAAGCGGTATCCCACCCCTCTTAACGTAACGATAAATTTGCTGTAATCCTTCAGACTTCGGCGCAGCAGCTTAATGTGTGTGTCCAGCGTGCGGTCATCGCCGTAAAAATCATAGCCCCATACATTCGTAATCAGCTTTTCACGTGTCAGCGCAATGTTTTTATTGTTTGCAAGATAAAAAAGCAAATCATATTCTTTGGGTGAAAGGTCGATTTTTTCACCGTCCACCGTCACAATACGCCCGGTAAAGTCAATCGTAAGACCTTCAAAACGCTGAATATCCTTCTGCGCCTCGCCGCTTTCCGGTTTAGAGCGCTTAATGATGGCATGAATCCGCAGCATCAATTCTTTTGGAGAAAACGGCTTGACAACATAATCATCGACGCCAAGCTCAAATCCGTGTATTCTATCGTATTCCTCGCCGCGCGCACTGAGCATCAGAACAGGCGTAGATGTGTGTTTGCGGATTTCCCTCACCGCGGAAAACCCGTCGAGTTCAGGCATCATCACATCCATCAGAATAATATCAAAATCATCGGGATGACTGCGGCATACCGCAATCGCCTCCATACCGTCGCCGGCCTCGGTGACAGTATTTCCCTCAAAGATGGCATATTTTTTAATCAGTTCCCTAATCTTCTCTTCATCGTCCACAACCAAAATGTGATACAAATTGTTCGCCCCCGCTATTTTTTCAGCTTTATCATTATAATACGTCATCATTGTGAAGACTCTGTGATTTTTTCGCGATATTTGACACAACAATTGTATCACAGATCATACTTGCAGGAATAGTGTGCTTATAACATAATTAAATTATAATTTATGTTGATGTATATACAAAAAAACTTACGCGCACACGGTAAATTAATTATTTTGCAGTGTGTACAAAAGAAGCCGCGGCAGACGAATGAAATCTGCCGCGGCTTCTGGAATAATATATGATATAGAAGTGCCGAATCAGTCAAAAACACCTGTGGAAAGATAACGTTCGCCGGTATCCGGCAGAAGCGCCACGATGAGTTTCCCTTTGTTTTCAGGACGTTTTGCAAGCTGGGTTGCTGCAAAGACAGCTGCGCCGGAAGAGATACCAACTAAAAGGCCCTCGCTTCCTGCAAGGCCTTTGGTGGTTGCAAAAGCGTCTTCATTGGCAACGGGTATCACTTCATCCAAAATATCCGTATTCAGAATATCCGGTACAAAGCCGGCGCCGATTCCCTGAATTTTGTGAGGACCGGATTTTCCTTCGGTAATAACAGGAGAGGAAGCAGGCTCAACACCAACAATTTTAACGTTCGGATTCTGCGCTTTTAATGCCTCGCCTACACCGGTAATGGTACCGCCCGTACCGATTCCGGCTACAAAAATATCGACTTTTCCGTCGGTATCACGCCAGATTTCCGGCCCGGTTGTTGCGCGGTGAATCGCCGGGTTCGCCGGATTTACAAACTGACCGGGAATATAGGAATTCGGAATCTCCTTTGCGAGTTCATCGGCTTTTGCAATTGCGCCCTTCATCCCCTTGGCACCTTCGGTGAGCACAAGCTCGGCTCCCAGCGCGGCGACAAGTCTGCGGCGTTCAATGCTCATGGTTTCCGGCATGGTAAGAATAAGGCGGTATCCCTTAGCCGCCGCAACAAATGCAAGACCTACGCCGGTATTGCCGCTCGTTGGTTCAATGAGGGTAGTATCTTTATTAATTAATCCTTTATCCTCCGCGTCCTTAATCAGAGCATATCCGATTCTGTCTTTAACAGAAGAAAGAGGATTGAAATATTCAAGCTTCGCCGCAATTGTGGCTTCAAGGTTTTGCGCCTTCTCATAATTGGTCAGTTCCAAAAGAGGCGTGTTTCCGATCAGTTCCGTTAAATTCTTAGCAATAGACATAATAATCTCTCCTTAATTCATGATAGTATATAGTATAGTATTTCTTTGGGGCATAAACAATATATGGTAAGCGACAACAATAAATATTACGCCCCGCCCTCAGAAAAAACAGCCGGTTCACCAACATTCCCCCAATCATTATAAAACATATCTATTTAGTAATGTATTTGATTTGATGATATTATAGAGCATATATATGATAATGTCAATAGGAAAAGTAATATTTTTATTGCAGCAATCATGGAAACATAGTATGATAGGAATCAATAAGATACATTTTCGTTTGCACGTATGAATAATAAATCACAATATGAGGAGTAACCCTATGAAACTTTCTACAAAAAGCCGCTATGCGCTCGAGGGGATGCTGTATCTTGCGGTTTTCGGCAATGAAAAACTACTGAGCATAAAAGAACTGTCTGCGGGAATTCATGTTTCGGCAGCGTATATGGAACAAATATTTTTCAGTTTAAAAAAAGCCGGGCTGGTTTCGACCATCCGCGGAGCAAAGGGCGGCTTCATTCTGAATTTAGAGGAACAGGATATTACCGTAGGTATGATTATCCGCGCGATTGAGGGTGACCTGGTGCCGGTCGAGTGCGTTACCAGCCTTTCCGCATGCAAAAGTAAAGTGCGGTCAAGCTGTGTGAGCCGAAACGTATGGGTTCGTATTTCCTCGGCAATATCCGACACAGCCGACAAATTGACATTACAGGAACTGAAAGATAAATTTATTGCAGAAAACGGAGGCGGAATTCATGAAGATCTCAACTAAGGGAAGATACGGGCTGCGCGCTCTGATCGACCTTGCAATGCATAGCGAAGACGGATGCGCTTCCCTCTCCGGCATTTCCCAGCGGCAGGATTTGTCCCTCAATTATCTTGAAAGTATTTTCGCATCTTTAAAACGCGCGGGAATCGTCATCGGAATCGCCGGTGCGCAGGGCGGTTATGTGCTCGCCAGACCGGCGAACGAAATAACCCTTCAGGATATTATGACCGTGCTGGAAGGGGACATGTCTGTTTACGACAATCTTGGCGAGAAAACGAAAATCCGCAGCTTTTTGAACCGGACTGTCTGGGATGTGATTGACCGCAGTGTGAACGAGGTTCTGATCGGCAGTACACTGGAAAATGTGCTGAAAGATATGGAAACCCAGCAATTATCCGGAAACTGCTCCGGACTGTAAGTTCAAATAAAAAGGAACGCCCATTGAACTGAACTCAGTTTTTATGGAGCGTTCCTTTTTTTATATCATGCCATATTTGCGCAAAAATCAGTTTCCGACTTCGATACTGATTTCATTGAATTTTTCTGTTAAATCCTTCGTCTCCAGAGCGGTTTTCTGTTCGCCGGCCGCATCGACCACAATTCCGCCGTGGTGCATCATGACAAGCCTGTCACCGTAGTTGACGGCAAACTTTAAATTATGCGTGACCATCAGCGTAGTCAGCTTTTTTTCACGAACGAACCGTTCCGTGAGTTCCATAACGTTTTCGCTGGACCGGGGATCGAGCGCCGCTGTGTGCTCATCCAAAATCAAAAGATCTATCGGCGTCATTGTGGAGATCAGCAGCGCAAGCGCCTGCCGCTGACCGCCGGAAAGGCTGGCGACCGGCAAATTCAGCTTATCTTCAAGACCGAGTTTTAACAGTTCAAGCTGCGTGCGGTAAAAATCAATTTTCTTTTTATTGACGCCGATTTGCAGTCCGTAAGACGCGCCTTTATTATCGGCAAGCGCCATGTTTTCAAGAATGGTCAGTTCCGGACAGGTCCCTTTCGCCGGGTCCTGAAAAACACGGCCGATAAATTTGGAATGCTGATATTCCCTCAGCCTGCTGATTTCTTTGCCATTCACAAAAACGCTGCCGCTGTCAATGGGAATACTGCCGCACAGAATGTTGAGAATGGTGGTTTTCCCGGAACCGTTGCTGCCGATTACGGAAACAAACTGGCCCTTTTGAATTTCCATGTTGAAATCGGTAAAAAGCACAACCTCGTTCACTGAATCAGGATTAAAGGTTTTATAAATATGCCGCATGCCGACAAAGCTCTCGCCTGTCTCAGATTTGGGTTGGATTGACATTTTGCTTTTTCCCCCTCCCTGCGAACATATTGTTGGATATCAGCGCAACAGTGAAAAGAACCGCCATCAGAAGCTTCAAATAATCGGTCGGCAGTCCGAGCTGCATGGCAACAACAAGGCAGGCCTTATAAATGATTGCACCGAAGACCGCCGCCGTAGTAGCTTTCACAAATTTGATTTTTCTGAAAAGGTTTGTGCCGATGATCACCGAAGCGAGCGCCATAACCACCATACCTGTTCCGCTCGCTACGCTTGCGGACTCCGTCTGCTGGCTTAAAATACAGCCTGCCAGCGCTGTGCAGCCGTTGCCGATGGCAAGACCGATAATTTTCATGGTGCCGGGATTCTTTCCCTGAGAGGTGACATACTGTGCATTGTCCCCCGAAGCGCGCAGCAGCAGACCGGATTTCGTTTTCAGATACAGGTCCAGCAGCAGCTTGACAATGACACAGGAGATCGCGACAATGATTAATACCCGGTAATCCTCCGGAATATTCTTGGTTAAAAGTCCCGAAAAGCCGGAATTAAAGATTGTATTCTTGTCGTAGAAGGGCATAACCGCCTTGCCCCTTGTAATAACGAGGTTCACACTCCACAGGCCGGTCATCACAAGGATTCCGGACAGCAAATCCGTAATGCCAAGCTTGACGTGCAAAAATCCTGTCAGGCAGCCCGCGGCAGCGCCGCAGACAAAAGCAATCAGGCAGGCCAGCCACGGGTCGGCACCGGCGGCAATCAACGCCGCCGTAATGCACGCCCCAAGCGGAAAAGTCCCGTCAACCGACAAATCCGGAAAACCCAGCACGCGGTACGTAATGTACACGCCTACGGCCATAATACCGTAAATAAATCCTTCTTCCAGCACATTTACAATCAAACCGAGAATGATATCCATCCGGAATCTACCAGCTTTCTGTTATTTTGTTACCGCGGCGGCACCGGAATATTCCGACGGCAAGGTCAGGCCAAGCTTAGCCATGACTTCTTTGTTATATACTGGTGTACAGTCCTTCACCATAAATACCGGCGTTTCGGAAGCCTTGGCTGCCCCCTTCAGTATTTTAGCCGCCATTTTTCCGGTTTCCTTTCCGAGAGCAACATAATCAATGCTTTGTGAGGCGAGGCAGCCATTTTTCACCTGCTCCTCTTCCGAACCAAAAACCGGGATCTTCGCTTTGCTCGCCGCCTGAAGAACCGTGGAAAGGTTATCGACAACATTATTATCGGTAAAATTATTAATGCAGTCAACACCCTTTGAAACAGCGGTCGCTGCAGCGGCGGCGACTTCGGAGGCGTTGGTCACACCGACATCGACAATTTCAAAATTGTATTTTGGCGCGAGCTCTTTAAACTGCACAAGCTGAGAAACGGAATTCGGTTCGCTGGTGGTATAGAGGATGCCGATTTTCTTGGCATCCGGCAGAAAAGCGCGGATCATTTTCATTTGCTGCTCAAGCGGAAGCACATCGGACGAGCCGGTGCAGTTAACGCCCGGCTTGTCGTTGGACTTAACGATTCCGGCGGCGACCGCATCGGAAACAGCAGTGAACACAACAGGGATATCGGTGCTCTTCGCCGCGCTGTAGGCAGACATGGCCGCCGGAGTGGCGATACCCATTATCATGTCATATTTTTTTGAAACCATATTTTTAGCGATCAGATCACCGTTTGCATTGTCGCCCTGTGCATTTTGAAAATCAATGGTAATATTATCTCCGTCTTGATAACCGGCTTCTTCAAGGCCCGCTTTAAATCCGTTGAAGCAATTGTCAAGTGAAGGATGTGTGGCGTACTGGATGACACCAATCTTAAAATTTTTCGCCGCGGTCTGGCTCTGTGCCGCCGAAGCTGCCGTGCCTGCCGCTGAGCTTGCGGCTGTACCGGAAGAACATGCTGTAAAGGAAGCTGCGAGCGTAACCGCCAGAATACCCGCCATTATTTTTTTAATTGTGTTTTTCATTGTCATTTCCTCCTAAAAGTTAAGTTGTTTTGATTTTGATTTGGTTTGTGAAAATGGCAGCCTCGCCATCGCTGTCCGTACTTCGTCATCCTCGTCACTCCTTAACCCGAAATAATTTTGAAAAAAAACAAAAAGCCCTTGCCCCTGAAAACAGGGACAAGAGCGTTAACTCCTGTGGTACCACCCAAATTGACGAAAAATCGTCCTCTTATTCCATACACCTTTATGTTATGTACGCTTCCTTAGTAACGGGTGAAGTTCCCGTCAAAAGCTACTGGGCAGAGCTAAGCGCTCCGCTTTTCATTTTGCCCTCATAAGTCCATTCAGCCTGCCTCACTCCACCGCAATTTCACCATCTGCGGCTCTCTATATGAGCGATATACCTGCTTACTACTCTTAATCATCGGTTTGTGGTTTTTATTCTCTTTGTCAGCTATTATATGCAAAAAAGAGGAAATTGTCAAGCAGTATTTATATTTTTTTGCTTTTGGGCTTTATAAGGCCGTAACTTTGGCCTATCCATGAAAAAACTTCCCCATCGGGAATAGCGCCGTCAATGATTACGGTATTCCAGTGCACCTTGTTCATATGGTATGCAGGAATTACACCGGGGTAAACGCCGCGCAGCAGATCCGCGTACATCGGATCACATTTCAGGTTAATATTTAAATGTCCGCCGCGTTCAAAAATAAAGGCAAAACTCTTTTGGTTTACCCGATGGCGCATAACAGCCCACGCGTCCGCCGACCCGGAGTCCTCGTCAAACGGATAGTCTTCATACGCGCGGGGAAATGTCAGACAATAATCGATCAGTTGCCTTTTTGTCAGCATGATACATTCGCCTCATCCTGTACTGTAAAGTATATTTGCACAATTATCGGTGTCGTGTCAATCTATAAATTAATACAAATTGTACCTGTTTTTTCCGTAAAGTCAAGTTAAGAATGCTTTGCATAAAGATTCCACTATAAGTTTATAAGCTAAAGCCAAGGGATCTTATCGTATTTTGCGAACTGAATGATTTATCTTTTATTATGATTTATTTTATGGTAAAATAAAGTAAATTTACAGTCAGATGTAAGAAGTTTAAATTTAAGAAGATTACAAAAAAGGAGAATCATCCTGTGAAAAAATCCCTGGCCGGCGTTACGAATATGACTTTGGGAAATCCATATGAACTGATTTTTGTGTTTTCAATCCCGCTGCTGATCGGCAATGTGTTCCAGCAGCTTTACAACATGGTCGACAGCATCGTCGTAGGTAATTTTGTAGGAGAAAAAGCACTGGCAGCTGTCGGTACCGGTTTTCCAATTATTTTCATGATGAGTTCCCTGTTCATGGGAATTGGAATCGGCGCAACGATCATGATTTCTCAGTTTTACGGAGCCAAAGATATTGAGAATGTCGAAAATACCATTAATACAATTTATTCCGCTATGATGATTGGAACCGTTCCGCTGACCATAGCGGGTGTTTTTTTAGGCGAACCCCTTTTGCGGCTGATGAAAGTACCGGACGACGGCACGCTCGGTATGGCAAAACTTTATCTGGTTGTTGTGTTCGTCGGCGTAATAGGGAACCTCGGCTTTAATATTAATTCAGGTATTCTGCAGGGGCTCGGGGACAGCCGAACCTCTCTTTTATTTTTGCTCATTGCGACCATTATTAACATTGTTCTCGACCTCCTTTTCACCGTCGTCTTTGGTTGGGGCGTATTTGGCGTGGCATTCGCCACTATTATCGCGCAGTTCTGTTCTTGGGTATTTGGAATTCGGTTTATTAACAGACATTTCGCATTTATTCACATTCAGGTATTTAAATTTAAGTTTAACGGCCAGCTTTTTAAAAAAGCGCTTAAGCTTGGTATTCCCTCGGGGATACAGCAGGCTTTGTTTTCTATTGGCATCATGGTGATGCAGGCTTTAGTAAATTCTTATGGTTCCGCCTATATGGCCGGTTTTAACGGTGCAAATAAAATAGACACCTTTGCGTTTATGCCCATACAAAGTTTTGCCGCCGCGGTTACCACCTATGTCGGGCAAAACGTGGGTGCTTCCCAAATAGAGCGTGTGAAATCCGGTGCGAAAGCGGGGCTTATCCTTTCAATCGGGTCCAGTATTGTGATCAGTGCCGTTATTTATCCGCTGAGCGCTCTATTTATGCACATGTTCAACCAAAATCCCGAGGTTATTAACGCCGGAGTGGCTTATTTGCACTGCGTGCTGCCGTTTTACGCCATTTTAGCCTTTTTATTTACTCTGAACGCCGTGCTCCGGGGCGCAGGCGAAATGATGATTCCTATGATCTCGACCTTTGTTTCCCTGTGGTTCGCGAGAGTGCCGGTTGCATACCTGATTGCGCAGTATTGGGGAAAAGATTACATTTATCTGTCCTATGCCGTCGGCTGGTTTCTTGGCGCCGTTATTTCCTTTACCTCCTATAAAATTGGAAGATGGAAAAACAAGAGCGTTGTGGAATCCAAAGATGACGTTGAAATCGAACTTTAAGATTATTTATGGATTTCTTGTAAATTAATTGCTGAATAGAAATATAGTGGAAGAATTATGCTATATATTTAATGAAACATCTTGTTTGATAATATATTAACAAGGAGAATGTTCATGAAAGCAACGATCAACAAAGAGACCCTTTTTCTGGCACAGTTTTCGATGCTGCTTGCAATAGAAGCAATCGTATGCTTCACTCCCCTTGGTTCATTGCCGGCCTTTGGTCCAATCGTCGCAACACTCGGTATGGTTCCGGTTATTATAACCGCAATCATTTTAGGCACCAACGCCGGGGCAGCCATGGGTTTTTTTACCGGGCTGTTCAGTTTTTGCGTCTGGACTTTCGTTCCGCCAAGTCCGCTGGCATTCATTTTCACTCCTTTTTATTCGGCCGGCCCCATAACGCGGAATTACTGGAGCCTTGCCATCTGTTTTGTACCCAGAATCTTGGTCGGCGTGGTTACCGGCCTGAGTTTCAGCCTGTTTACAAAACTGAAATGGAAAAATATATTTGCATATGGCCTTAGCGGTGCACTGGGCAGTTTGACCAATACCCTTCTGGTGCTTGGCGGAATCTATGTTTTCTTTGGACAGAGCTATGCGGACGCCATCAAAACCAGTTTTAATCTGCTGCTTGGGCTGATTGGACTTACCATCTTGACAAGCGGTATTCCGGAAGCGGTAATCGGCGGAGCCGCGGCTTATGCAATCTGTTACCCCATCAAAAAACATATGAGCCGCAGTTTTGAATAAAAGGCATGAGGCCGGCACACAATATTGAAAAGTAATTTTTAATAAAGAGGTGTCGACCATGACCAATTTACATTGTGATGTAATGAGCTGTTCAAACAACAGAGATAACTTTTGCTGCAGGCCGGAGATTCAAGTCAGCGGACGTCAGGCACTGGGCAGCGAACAAACCTGTTGTTCATCTTTTTTAGATGCGACGGACGGTGCGCAGAACTCAGTTGGCTGTTCTCTCCCGAATACGTCTCTGGATGTTTACTGTGAAGCAGAAAACTGCACGTTTAATACAAATGAACGGTGCAGTGCGAATGAAATCAGCGTCAAATCCGGAGAAAACAGTCCGCACACACAGTCAGCGACCGAATGTGCAAGCTTTCAGAGCAGATAAAGCAACTCAGTGAATTTAACACACAAAAATGAGTGGTTCCAACCGGTTCCGCTCATTTTTTATACCCAAATACCAATTTACATAGGAACGATTTTTTTCTGGGAAATCTTCCTCCATTCTTGTCATAATTTGTAACAAATGTTGTGATAAGCGCACACATATGTTATACTGTTTTCATGATTTAAATTGTATGATTAGAAGGTGTAAAGATGAATAATAATAAAAGATATGGAAAAACAGGACTTACAATATTGATTGTCGGTCTATTGATTTTAAGCGGCTGCAACGGAAACAAAAAAGATACTTCGAGTACTCAATCGGCAAGTTCTTCCGTGCAAAGCGCAGTTTCGTCTGCGGCAAGCTCGGAAGGGCCCGCCTCACAGTCAGCGTCTTCTTCGCAGCCGGATTCAACCGCAGTTGTGGAACAAAGTGATAAGGCGGACGCGAGTTATCTTGATGACGCGGTTTTTATCGGCGATTCAGTTTCATTGAAGCTGAAAAACTATGTGACGGCAAAGCGCAAAACAGAGGCTGGATTTTTTGGCAAAGCGCAGTTTTTGGCCGCCGGCAGCATGGGCAGCGGCAACGCGCTGAAACCGCTGGACAGTTCCTCGATTCATCCGTCCTATAATGGGAAAAAGGCGCTTTTGGAAGACAATATTGCGGCAATGGGCGCAAAAAAAGTATACATCATGCTCGGTGCCAACGATCTTGCCGTATATGGACTTGATGGCTCCATCAATAACATGTCAAAGCTTCTCTCAAAAATCAAGGCGAAATCTCCCGGTGCTAAAATATTTGTGCAATCCGCCACTCCTATTATTAAGGAACAGCAGATGACAAACCTTAATAATCCGAATCTTGCGGCTTACGATGCAAAACTGAACGATCTCTGCAAACAGAACGGATATTATTATATAGATGTCGCTTCGGTTATGCGCAACAGTGAAGGCAACCTGAAGCCGGAATATTGCAGCGACCCCAACGATCTTGGAATCCATTTTACCGACAAGGCCTGTCAGATATGGATTGATTACCTTTTGACGCACACTGTAAAATAAGGGAGAATACCAATGAAAAAGCTTTTATCTTTGCTGCTCGCCGTAACAATGCTCTGTTCCTTGGCCGCATGCGGCGGCGGAACAAAACAGGCCGACCTTTCCAAGGTCATGACAGAAATGAAGGCAAAAATCACCAATCAGGAAATGATGGACTATGCCGCCGAGGACCTGATGCCGAATTACGGCATTGATTCCGCCGATGTAAAGCAGTTTGCCGCTTATGTCGATTCAACCGGCATAAAAGGGGATGAGATCATCTTTCTTGAGGGTAAGGACGCCGACGCTGCCAAACGGATCAAGGAAAAGCTGGACGCCAGATACAAAAATAAAGAAAACGAAATGAAGGATTATCTGCCGGAAGAATACGCGGTGCTGAAAAAATGCGGCGTAAATCAAAACGGAAATTATGTCAGCATGATCGTGTCCCCCCAATACGAGGAACTGAACGGAATTTATAATACGGCAATCAAAAAGTAAAAGAGGTGAGGACAATGTCCCCACCTCTTTTACTTTATTTTATCATATCAAACACTTCACCGATACTGCCCTGTATCAGCAGATTGGCGTTGCTGTCCTGCGGCGTGCTGGTGCGGTTAATCAAAACAAGCCGATCTCCTTTGTAATAGTCAATCAAACTCGCCGCCGGATAAACCGCAAGCGAGGTACCGCCGATAATCAGCATGTCCGCCCGCTCAATTGCTTCCACCGCACCGTACAGCGTGCGCTGATTGAGCCCTTCCTCATACAGAACAACATCGGGCTTGATTGTGCCGCCGCAGGTACAGGTCGGAATTCCCGTACTGTGCAGGATGAACTCCGCGTCGTATAGTTTATGGCACCGCTGACAATAATTGCGGTGTACGGAGCCGTGCAGCTCATAAACCGTTTTGCTCCCGGCCAGCTGATGCAGCCCGTCAATATTCTGCGTTACAACCGCGGTCAGCTTCCCCGCCTGCTCAAGTTCGGCAAGCTTCTTGTGCGCGGCGTTCGGCTTTGCAGTAAGACAAAGCATCTTCGCACGGTAAAAATTAAAGAACTCCTTCGTATGCGTTTCATAAAAACTGTGGCTGAGCATCGTTTCAGGGGGGTATTTGTATTGCTGATGGTAAAGTCCGTCAACACTGCGAAAATCCGGTATACCGCTCTCAGTCGAAACCCCCGCTCCCCCAAAAAACACAATGCGTTTGCTTTCGTCAATCATGTGCTGCAGTTTTTCAATATTTTGTTCCATAACACAGCCTCCATTTCTCCGTTCCTTTTATTTTGCACTCGCTTCGGCAATTTTTCAAGAGCAAAAATACATCTACAGGGAAAATGTTTCAAATTTGCATAAGTGATTTATTTCGACTATAATAATACAGAATAAACAGACGGGATGGTGGCTTTGTAATGCAGGAAAAAGCTGTGCGAATCATCAACGAGGTGAAAAAGGCCGTTGTGGGGAAAGATGTAATCATCAAAAAAGTGCTGATGGTCATCTTTGCACAAGGGCATATTCTGCTCGAAGACATTCCCGGTGTTGGAAAAACGACATTGGCCCTCGCATTTTCCAAGGCGATGTCTCTGGATTATAAACGTGTTCAGTTTACACCGGATGTCATGCCGACCGACGTAACGGGTTTTTCGATTTACAACAAGGCAACCGGCTTGTTGGAGTACAAGCCCGGCGCCGCGCTGTGCAACCTGTTCCTCGCGGACGAAATCAACCGCACGTCCAGCAAAACGCAGTCCGCCCTTTTGGAGGTCATGGAGGAAGGGAGCATTACCGTTGACGGAACCACTCGCCCCACTCCGAAACCGTACATCGTGATCGCAACCCAAAACCCCATCGGTTCGGTGGGCACGCAGATGCTGCCGGATTCGCAGCTTGACCGCTTTATGGTACGCCTGACCATGGGCTACCCAGAACTGCATGACGAGATCGAAATTTTAAAACGCAAGCAGGGTGATGATCCGTTGGAATCGGTCCGCAAAGTTGCCGATGCGCAAGATATCATTGCAATGCAGAATGAGACGGACAAAGTATATTTATCCAATGATCTATATGCATATATTGCACGGCTGGTGGGAGCGACACGTGAAAACAGCCTGATCCGCCTGGGCGCAAGTCCCCGCGGCTCTATCTCGCTTGTGAAAATGGCACAGGCGGACGCCTATCTTTCCGGCAGGGATTACGTGGTTCCGAAGGATGTGCAATCTGTTTTTTTCGATGTGGTGGAACACCGGATTATACTGAGCCCCCAAGCGAAGATAAGCAATGTTACCTCAGCCGGATTGCTGAAGACGATTTTAAAGGAAGTTCCCGCGCCCGCCATTGCGCAGCGCTAGAGGTGCCCCATGTTTCGTTATCGTGCCGCCTACTGCGCCGCTCTTGCCGCGGCAATTTTATTCTTCATCTTTTTTAAAGAATATCTGTCGTTTTTCACGCTGATATTCGTTCTGCTTCTGCCGTTCATTTCATGGATGTTTATGCTGCCCGCCGTGCGCAAAACGACGGTGGAACTTCAAATAAAGAATTCCCTTGCTGATAAAAATGAGGATTTTTCTCTGTTGATCGTCCTGAAAAATGCTTCCGCCCTGCCGGTTGCCCGGGCACAAATCCGCTTTTTCTGTGAAAATTCGTTGAGCGGTGAAGAACAAAATCAAATTCTGGTTCTGCCGATCAGCGCCCATACGGAACAGAATGTCGAATATCGGATGCAGTCGGGCCACATCGGCCGGGTAACGGCGGAACTGACACAAATCAGGTATTATGACTTTCTCGGGATTTTCACCTTGAAACTGACGCCCAACGCTCAGGCAGAAATTTTTATAACCCCCAAAATACATCTGATCGACGGAAAGATAGACTTGACTGCGGCCGCCGGTATGGAAAACAGTTCTTATTCAAAAGTCAAACCGGGCGACGATCCATCTGAAATATTCGATGTACGGGCGTTTCGTAGCGGCGACCGCCTGCGCAGCATTCATTGGAAGCTCAGTTCCAAGCTCGATGAACTGATGGTGAAAGAATTCAGCCTGCCGGCGAACAGCGAGTTGCTTTTACTCGTTGAACTGCTTGCTCCGGATATGACGGTACTCGACGCACTGATCGAAACAGCCGCCTCACTTTCACATTTTTTCTCCGAAAATCAAATCAGCCACCGGATTGAATGGTTTGATAAAAAAAAGAATCAGTTTCATACCGCAAGCATTGAAAACGATGAGGATTTGGCTGTTCTTCTAAACGGTATGCTTTCTTCACAATACAATGAAGATGAACCATATGCACTCGACTTCCACGGCAAAACAGAAAAAGCCGCAGAAAGTTTTTCACATGCAATTTATATAACCGGGAAGCTGACGAATACACTTTCCGGCTTCTGCGACAGGCCAAACAAAGAAAAAATAACGGTGCTGTTGATCAGTGAACAGATGGATCAGGAACAGCAGCGATTGGCGGATGGCCTGCACGCGATGGGTGCTGCTGTGGTAACAGTGTATCCTGAAAAAATACAGCAGAGCCTTTCCGGTCTGATTCTATGAGTAAACAGGTGAACCGCATGAATACAGATAACCATTCGGCAGAAAATAATCAGCCGAATATCCCCGGAATTCAAATTTCCCCACCGCTCCTGACCGGACATACGGCATCCCCTGCGGCAAATGCGGTGTTCCGCATGATCCTCATTCTGTCCGGTGTTTTCGGCGCGGCCTGGTGTTTCATCTCTGCCTTCGCACTGCCCGTCCTGCCCTTCACCATCATTTCATATACTCTTCTATTCGTCGGCGTATTTGCGCTGATTTATAGTTTGAAACGCTTCCAGTACCTGATTTTCCTCATTGCATGTCTTTTCTACATTGCAGCCGCATGGTATTTGCGCAATTCAATTTTCCAGGGATTCATCATCACTGTCAATCGCATGATGGTCGCCTATTCAAAACATTCCGATTACGAATTCCCCATTTATCTTGTTTCGGCGCTGTCCTCGCAGTATGCCCATCTTTGCACGCTGTTTGTACTGTTTGTACTGTTCATTGTCACCGTTTTAGTCAGTCGTGCCGTCATGAAAAATAAAAGTTTTTGGCTGGCCTTTTTCGCAACAGCTCCTTTGTTGCTTGCGGCACTCGCTTTTACGATCACGCCGAATTTTCTCGCTGTTCTTATGCTTTTTCTTTGTTGGACGATCCTGATTCTGACACGGCTGTCCGCAGAAAAGAAGAAAGGTTTTATAAAAATACACAAGGCTTTCATGACCAAAAGCGACTCCGTTTCAGCGAAAAGCGGCCTTTTGATGATCCCGGCAGTACTCCTCTGTTTTGTACTGATTATGGCGATATTTCCCCGTCAGAGCTATCAGCGCCCAAAAGAGGCTGAGAATTTGCGGACAAACCTGATCGACTCCGTAACGGGCGGTATATTTTTGAATGGCGGAAAGGCGTTTGCCGGAAACGTAAACCATGTGGATTTAGCAGGTGCGGGCCGTGTGGAATTCACCGGAAAAACCGCTCTGCAAATCAAATCGGATAAAAAATATCCTCTCTACCTGAAAAGCTTTGCCGGTAGCGTCTATACCGGCTCGAGTTGGGAACAATTGGCAGACTCCGACTATACCGGCATCAATCAAAAACTGAAAGGCCTGAATGTGCAGAATATGTCCCATGCGTTTGTTTTGCTGGCCAATCGGCAGAACGACCCGACTTTGAATCCATTCGGAATTCAGGTTAAAAATATCGCTGCGGCGAAACAATGCATTTATGCGCCGTACAATCTAGCTACTACCCCGGAGAATATTACCGGCGTCAAATTTGTCAATGATGCGTTTATCCGGTCCGGCTTTCTTTTCGGAACCGGCCGGTACAGCCTTTACGCATATGCACTGTCGCAGGACAAAATCAGCTCCGATCCTGCCGGAGTGGTTTTATCCCTGACCAAAAATTCGCTGTTTGATTCCAAAAGCGGGACTGCCTATCTTCAGGCACAAAACCAGTTTAGCACACTGTATTCCTCAAATCTTGCAGCCTATTACAAAAGCACCCTGCCGGATGACCTGCTAGATGTTTTGGATGGGCAGACTAAAACCTTTATCAAAGCAGAGCAGGATTACCGGCTGTTTATGTATGATAAATATACACAATTGCCGCGAAATACAAGGAAAAAGATATTAAGTCTGATAAAACAGGACAAGCAGTTAAACGGCTTCTTTACAAAAGATATGACCAGTTCTTATTCCTATTCATCTGTAAACGACATAGCCAATGCCGTGAAAAAATATCTGGGCAGTAACTGCTATTACACCCTGTCTCCCGCAAAAGTACCAACGGGTGATGATTTTGTCAACTTTTTTGTTACTGAAAGCCATCAGGGCTACTGCGTTCACTTCGCCACCGCCGCGGCCGTCATGCTTCGAGCCATGGGCGTACCGGCGCGTTATGCGGAGGGTTACATTGTCACGGCAGACGATTATTTAACCGCCGGAATCGACGGCTGGGCTAATATTCGGGACAGCCGCGCGCACGCATGGGTGGAACTCTATTATCCGGGCCTGGGCTGGCAGCCTTTTGACGTTACGCCCGGCTTCAACCCGGCGCGCAATTTAACCCAGGACAACAACCCGGTAAACCAACCCCCTGCTTCAAGTACAGAGGTCAGCAGCGCACCCGCTGAGAGCACAGCGCAAAGCGAACCGGGAAACGCATCCTCACTCCCTGAAAGCACCGGATCACTTCCCACCGGCAATTCCTCAACCGGCGGAGAAACGGAAGGCAGTCCCGATTTTAACATTGCCGCTGCGCCGCTTGTCCTAATCATAGCCTTTGTAGTCCTTCTACTTGCCTGTATGGCTATAAAGCGCAGAATCGTGCTACGGCATCGAGCAAAATTATTCAGCCTTACAGACGCCAATAAGGCTGCAATTGAAATTTATGCGTATCTTACCGCACTTGAAAAATACGGCGGTGAAATCAGTGCCGGAATAAAAGGAATTGCATTGAAAGCCCGTTTCAGTCAGCACAGTATCACAGAGGAAGAAAGAATCATGATGGCGGACTTTGCGCATCAGACAGCTTTCACGTGCTATGATCGGCTGCCAAAAGTCAAACGGCTTGTATTTAAATATATCGACAATTTAATTTAATAAGTTAAACACACCGCAGGCGGAAAATAAATCCGTCGGCGGTGTGTTTTTTATATGTTCAGCTTACTTTGTCATCAGGGTACAAATCTGATTGGAAAACGCAACCGGGTCGTCAATGCTGACGCCTTCAATCAAAAGAGCCTGTACATACAGCATCGATGCATACTGCTTAAGCGTTTCCTTGTCATTTTCATACAGATCACAGAGTTTTTGAAAGATTGGATGGTTTGCGTTGATTTCCAGAACACGCTCAGCGGTTACTTTTTCATCGGTCGGCATGGCATTGAGTACCTTTTCCATCTCAATGGAAATTGCACCGTCTGTGGACAGGCATACCGGGTGCGTTTTCAGCTTCTGCGACAGAATCACCTGTTTGACTTTGCCGGCGAGAGAGTCTTTCATGAAGTTCAGCAGATCCTTGTTTTCCTCAACCTGCTTTGCGGCTTCCTTCTTTTCTTCCTCGGTCTCCAGTCCCAGGTCATCGGCAGAAACGGAACGGAATTCCTTGTCGTCATACTTCATCAGCATGCGAAGCGCAAATTCATCAACGTTATCGGTCAGATAAAGGATCTCATAGCCTTTGTCCTTCAGCGCCTCCGTCTGCGGAAGCATGTCGATTTTATCCGTTGTTTCGCCGCTGGCGTAGTAGATAAACTTCTGCTCCTCTTTCATGCGGGAAACGTATTCTTTCAGGGTTACAAGCTTCTTTTCGTTTGAAGAATAGAACAGCAGCAGTTCCTGCAATACATCCTTGTGCATGCCGTAATCCTGATAAATGCCATATTTCAGCTGCATTCCGAAACTCTTGAAGAATTCCTCATACTTTTCGCGTTCATTGGAGAGCATGCTTTCGAGTTCGGACTTAATCTTCTTTTCCAAACGTCCGGCAATAATTTTCAGCTGACGGTCATGCTGGAGCATTTCGCGCGAAATATTCAGTGATAAATCCTGAGAATCGACCAGACCGTGCACAAAGCTGAAATAATCCGGAAGCAGATCCGCGCACTTGTCCATAATCAGGACACCGTTTGAATAAAGCTGAAGTCCTTTTTCGTAATCTCTTGTGTAAAAGTTCATCGGCGCTTTGGACGGGATAAATAGCAAAGCATTGTAAGTCGCAGTACCCTCGGTGCTTGAATGAATCACTTTAGCCGGATTGGCATAATCCATGAATTTATTTTTATAAAACTCATTATATTCGTCTTCGGTGATTTCATTTTTATTTTTGCGCCAGATTGGAACCATGCTGTTGAGTGTTTCATTTTCTGTGTAGGTCTCGTAGTCGTCCTTGCTGCCTTCTTTTAAGCGGCTTTTCTCAACATCCATTTTAATCGGGTAGCGGATGTAATCGGAATATTTTTTCACGAGATTCCTAATGGTGTACGTATCAAAATACTCGTCATAATTATTATCGTCGGTATTGGGTTTGATCTTTAAAATAATGTCCGTACCGTGGCTTTCCTTTTCACAGGGTTCAATGGTGTATCCGGAAGTCCCGGTACTATCCCACTTGCAGGCTTCTTCGCTGCCGTAAGGCTTGCTCAGGACGGTGACGTCCTCGCTGACCATAAACGCGGAATAGAAACCAACACCGAACTGCCCGATAATTTCGATATCCTCTTTTTGCTCATTCTCTTTCTTAAAGTTCAGCGAACCGCTTTTGGCGATTGTTCCTAAATTGTTTTCGAGTTCCTCTTTTGTCATACCGCAGCCGTTGTCCGTAATTGTAAGCGTGCGGTTTTCCTTGTTCGGTATGATTTTAATGCAAAAATCTTCTCGGTTCAGGCCGGTATCGCCGTCGCTCAGCGTCCTGTAATAAAGCTTGTCGATTGCGTCGCTCGCGTTGGAAATCAGTTCACGCATAAAAATTTCGCGATGGGTGTAAATGGAATTAATCATTAAATCCAAGAGCCGTTTGGATTCCGCTTTAAACTGTTTTACTGCCATAATCAAACTACCTCTGTCCATTAGTTTTAGCACTCTCTGCTTTTAAGTGCTAAAAACATTTTAATACAACCCCGCAAAAATTTCAAGTAGTTGAATTGTTAATTTTTTATTGCGATTGAATTTAAATACTGAATTGCATCATCAGATATTTTAAAATTATATGTTAGCAAATCACCCGGAATCTTCTTGTTTTTAACAACGTCCGGTGCAATTTTTAATCTGACAATGTTGGTGTTTTCGTAGGTAGTCAAATCATATATTTTTTCCAAATCAGTACTCCCAACAGCGGCTGGTGCCTTATAAGCAATAAATATATAGATAGGCTTGTAGTCTAAGAGAACCGTATCATCACTAGTTTTATAATCGGATTCATTAAATGTTGTTTTTTTCGCGAATTCATGTAAATTTGATTCATCTTCAATCGTCTTCAACGAACGACTGTCGTCCGCAGACAACACCTCAATTTTCACAAGCTCTTGAATATTTTCACTATTAACCGCAGACCCGGAAGAGTTCCCTGAAGCGCAACCTCCGAAAACGAATACGGTCGCTATCAGACAAATAAGAGATATTATATTTTTATTATGCATTTTGATCACCTTTTCCTATAATAAATGCTATGCAAAACAAAATCCCCACAGAAATTTCCTGCAACGCAGATTATCAGCATGGTCAAATCTTCAGACGCTTTGAGAATTTTTAAAAATATCCCGTTTTATAGCCTGTATTAATCTGCCGGCACATAGCTGTGATCGACGGTAAGCACTACAAAATAATTCGGGTCAAGCTTGCTGACTTCCTCTGTGATCCGTTGTGTCAGTTCACTGTCGCTTATGGGGAATTCAAAGGAAACGCAGATATCAAAAATCAGATTAGAGTGCGTGGTACCCCACACAACCCTGAAATCATGCATGCTGATTTTAGGCGAAATCCGGCTGATAATCTCCTCAACCTGTTTTTTCAGATGATTCGTCCGTTCGTCATTCGTAACAATTGGGTCAAGGTGAATAACAAGGTGAATTCCTTTTTCTACGAGAAAAGCGCGCTCAATATTATCAATAATATCATGGCTTACCATAATATCCTGCCCGGCGGGAACCTCACAGTGCACGGATGCAAAACAGCGCATCGGGCCATAATTATGAACGTTCAGATCATGAATTCCCAAAATCCCGTCGTAGCTCATGATCTTCCCATAGATATCATCAACCATCTCTTTCGTCGGTGCCATGCCCAAAAGAGGATTGCTCGTTTCAATAATCAGCCGTACACCGGTAATCATAATGAAAACAGCAACAATCACGCCCATGTAGCCGTCAAGGTTAAAGCCGCTGAAATACGTGATCAGAATACCGGCCAGAACGGACAGTGTGGCAAACACATCGTTCAGGCTGTCGGCCGCATTCGCGGAAATGGTGGACGAACTTATGGTTTTCCCAACCTTTTTATAGAACAGACACTGCCACACTTTAATCAGCGCGGAAAGAATGAGCACAGCAAGAGAAACCACGCTGAATTCGGCATCCTCCGGATTCAAAATCTTGTCGAAGGAGCTTTGCACAAGCTGAAAACCAACCATCAGAATGGCAAACGACACAATTAAACCGGAGAGATATTCAATGCGGGCGTGGCCGTACGGATGTTCCTCGTCAGCCGGTTTTCCTGCCAGCTTAAAGCCAACCAATGTGACGACGGACGAACCGGAATCCGACAGATTGTTGATTGCATCAGCAGTGATGGCAATGCTGTGAAAGGCAACTCCGGTAATAATCTTCATGACAAACAGCAGGATATTCGTCGCAATTCCTACCGCACCTGAAAATTTTCCGTAGCGCTCCCGCACTTTACTGTCATCTTTTTTTTGATAATCCTTTACAAAAGTACGAATCAGAAAATCAAACATGATTACACCTCGAAAAGACTGCCTCCGCAGCAGTCGATTGCTGTAAACAGGGGGAAATCCTCTATCTGCAGTTCTTTAATAGATTCACAGCCAAGGTCTTCAAACGCAAGAACTTTCATGGAACGCACACATTTTGCCGCAAGCGCGCCCGCTCCGCCGATTGCGCACAAATAGACCGCATTGTTGCGCCGAATCGCCTCAATTACCTCTTGGGATCGGCCGCCTTTACCGATCATGCATTTTAAACCCAAATCAAGCAGCCGGGGAGCAAACAGATCCATACGCGATGAAGTGGTCGGCCCGCACGCGCCAATGGGCAGATTGTCTGGAGCAGGTGTTGGGCCGGCGTAATAAACAGAAGCATTTTTAAGTTCAAACGGCAGTTTTTCTCTACTGTCAAGCATGGCAAAAAGGCGTTTGTGCGCAGCATCCCGCGCTGTGTAAATGGTTCCGCTCAGCAGGATTTTGTCGCCCGCCCTCAGTGTTTTTGCAGCCTCTGCCATATCGTTTGTATGAATTTGAAGTCTGTCCATGCTAACCTCTCAATTATCAGAATAGGGAACTCTACTACAGTTCCCTATCAATTTATATTCATTATATCATATTCCCGAATCGTTTAAAACATATTTTTCTTTCTCAGTATAAAGTAGGCTATGCCCATACAAAACACGGAAAGAGAAACAGGGAACCAGAAATTTGTCAGCGGAATTCCCGTAACATTCATCCCATAAATTCCGGAAATGACAGTTGGAATTGAAATCAACAGGGTTAGTGAAGCGAGCACCTTCATCACCATGTTCAGATTGTTTGAAATGACCGAGGCAAAAGCATCCATGGTACCGGATAGAATATTGAGGTATATATTGGACATTTCGATTGCCTGCTTCACTTCTATCAGTACATCCTCGACCAGATCCTGATCTTCGTCATAGAGCTTAACGGCACGGCCGCGCATGATTTTTTCAATCGTAATTTCATTCGCCTTGAGCGAAGAAGAAAAATACACCAAAGATTTTTCAATATCCAAAAGCTGAATCAGCTCTGAATTTTTCATGGATTTACGAAGTTCCCGCTCCACAAAATTACTGATTTTATCAATTTGTTTTAAGTATTGCAGATACCGCGATGCGACACGAAGCATAAAATGCAGAACAAAGCGGGTTTTCATATTTGTCTGAACGCCCTTGACCACGTCTTCCGAAAATTCATTGATAATCGGATTCTCCTTGGTGGAAACTGTAATGACGTTTTTTTCTGTCAGGATAATGCCGACCGGCGTAGTCGTGTACGTGATATTTTTACCGGCTTTTTCAATCGCCGGAATATCAATGATAATAAGGGTGCAATCATCTTCATTGTCAATATGTGAGGATTCCTCTTCATCCATTGCAGCGCGAAAAAAGTCCGGCTCAATTTGAAAGTCGGCAATCAAGCTGTTGATTTCCTCATCGTCCGGCGCCACACAGTTAATCCAGCATCCGGGTTCACAGGAAGGAATCGGCGAGATGTGACCGTTTATCGTCTTGTAATAGGATAGCATTGCGCTCATCTCCTTTATTAAATTTATTTAAGTATCTACTTAAAGGGTCAGGTTTCACAATGCCACCCCCAGTATGTCCAAATTTGGTTTCACTGATTTATTCCAAACGTTATTATAACACAATATCACGAGATTACAAGAGCATTCAGGGTATTTTGAGCAATATTTCTGTAATTCTGTTCTAAAATGCGCTACATGGCTCTTTTTGAACGAATTAGGGCTATTTTTCTCTCACTTTATAGTACATTTCCTATTTTAAATAAAAAAGGCGGATACGAAAACGTATCCGCCAATCGATTAAAATTGTTTTTGGAAAGAAATCGGCATGTAATTATTTCCGGTTAAAGATTGACATAATATCGGTGAAATCCTCATCATCAATCGGATTGGATTTGCTTACCGACTTTGCCGGCTCGTCCCGTTTTGAATTCTGTTCAGGCCTGTCCTCAGCGAAAGCAGGAGCTCCGTCGGTTGTTGAAAAGCCCGTGGCAATAACCGTAACACTCATTTCGTCATCCATGTTTTCGTCGAACGCGGCGCCCCAGATAATGTTGGCGTCCTGATGCGCCTGAGCGGCGATCATAGAGGAAGCAGTCTCAATTTCATCAAGGCCGATGTCCGGCGAGGACGTAATATTGATGATGACGCCTTTGGCTCCATTGATTGCGGTTTCAAGAAGCGGGCTGGAAATAGCCATGTTGGCGGCAGTCGACGCCTTATCTTTGCCGGAAGACCTGCCAACACCCATGTGTGCATAGCCGGCATCCTTCATGACCGCAGTAACATCTGCAAAGTCCAAATTGACAAGACCGGGCAGTTTAATCAAGTCCGAAATACTTTGTACGCCCTGACGAAGTACATCATCTGCAATGGAAAATGCATTGATAAGGGTAATGCGCTGTTCGCTGACGAGTTTCAGTCTTTCATTTGGGATGACAACAAGGGAGTCCACATGCTCGCGCAAGGCGGTAATGCCGCTTTCAGCCTGCTCCATACGGCGGCGGCCTTCAAAGTCAAACGGCTTGGTCACAATGCCGACAGTGAGCACACCCATATCACGCGCAATTTCAGCAACAATCGGAGCTGCACCCGTACCGGTTCCGCCGCCCATACCTGCGGTAATAAAAACCATATCGCTGCCCCTGATGGCGGCTGCAATAGCTTCGCGACTTTCATCGGCGGCTTTCTGTCCCATTTCCGGCTTGGAGCCCGCGCCCTTTCCGTGTGTTACTTTTTCGCCAATCTGTATCTTCTGTGTGGCTTTTGAACGGTAAAGAGCCTGTTTATCGGTATTTACACTGATAAATTCAACGCCCTGAACACCCATGGTGACCATTCGGTCAATGGCGTTTCCGCCGCCGCCGCCTACACCGATTACTTTAATCTGCACGATGTTGTCAAAGTCATTGTCAATCTCGAAAGACATGTGCTGCATCCCCCTTAATATACATCTATAATTTGTAATCCAATTTATCACTGCGGTTACAAATCATTATAATTTTTGATTAATATTAATTTAACACTTATTTGGTTTAATTTCAATAAAATTCTATCTGATTAAGTATATTATAATCCTGCAATGTTAATATTCATATTTAGAATTATCAACTGCTATTTTGTACTGCCTTACTCGCAGCGGATGAGGCAGTTGTATAGTTCGGGTCAAAGAAAGCGTTATTGTCTTCCACCGCTACGGAAAGATTCAGTGTCCCTTTTTCATTGTCTTTAATCTTTCCTTCATCCAAAATGCTTTTAGCAAAACGAATCTTATAATCAAAATCGGACGGCAGTCCCAAATTCATGATAATGCGCCCGTCATAAATGATTTGAATTTTATAGGAATTGCTTAAATCGATCTCCGTAATTTTATCAAGCTTGTTACTGCTGATTGCGGTGGTCAAGCTTTTAAACGTATCCTGCTGGGTTGTATCCCCATAAACAATATTTTTTCCGACTTCAATTTTCGACAGCGAAAGCCCTTTGATGGCGGGACAGTTTCCCGGCATTTTATCCGTCAATTCAAGCACTTTTCCGTTCACGCTGACCACAGCGTATTTTCCTTTATATTCCATCGCGCCGGAGATTGCTTCCTCTTTAACCTCAATTAGAATCTTTGCAGGCAGACGGCGGCTAACTTTTGCCGCTCCGATATACGGCAGTTTTTGCTGTATGGAGGCTGCCGCGTTTTTTGTGTTGGCCAGAAAAAGGTTCTCGCCTTTTTTAATATTCGCGGCCTGAACAATTGCCTCTGCCGAATAGCGGGAGGTTCCGCTGACCTCTATGGTTTCAATTTTAAAAAGAACAGTTAATGAAATGACAACGGCGCCAACGACCACCGCAATAAACATGAATATGTAAAACAGCAGCAGGCACCGTCGTCTGTGCCGTTTTCTGGTATCCGTTCTGCGCTGAGGGGAAGCATATCTTGCACTGCGCTCATTTGCGCCTTGTTCCCCCCAGTCAGGGACAGGACGATATTCGCCGCTTCTTTTATCATAGACACGCGGCGTTGAATCCTTCCTGTTTTTTCGGTTCCTGTTCATTCGTATTCCTCCGGTTGTCGGATTAAATTCTTTTAATATCTGCGCCGAGCAAAGCCAGACTCTTTTCAATACTCTCGTAACCGCGGTCCAGATGCTTTAAGCCGGAAATCAGCGTGGCACCCTGCGCCGCAAGCCCCGCTACAACAAGCGCCGCTCCGCCGCGCAAATCGGCGGCTTCCACCGGTGCTCCGGAAAGCCGGTACACTCCCTCGACGATCGCGACACGCCCTTCCACCTTGATATTGGCACCCAGACGCATCAGTTCCCCAACATGTTTGTAACGGCTCTCAAAAATATTTTCCACAAAGATGCTTGTGCCGTCCGCCAGCGTGGTCATTGCCATCACCGGTGCCTGCGCATCTGTCGGAAATCCGGGATAAGGCATTGTTCTAACGCTTTTCACTCTTCCCAAACGTTTTGGCGCGGTAATTTTAATATTATGATCTAAAATGTCGATTCGGCAGCCGCACTCTTCAAAAACAGGGATAACGGGCGCAAGATGTTCAGGTATGACACTCGCGATGGTTAGTGTGCTGCCGGTAACTGCGGCTGCCGTTAAATAGGTTGCCGCCGCAATGCGGTCGGGAATAACACTGTGCTCACAGCCGGCAAGGGTTTTCACCCCTTCAATAATGACAGTGCTTTCACCCGCACCTTGAATTTTCGCACCGCAGGAGTTCAGAAAATCAGCCAAATCCCAAATCTCCGGCTCACGCGCCGCGTTTGTGATGACGGTCGTTCCTTTTGCACGGCTGGCGGCAATAATGATGTTTTCTGTCGCCCCCACACTGGGGAACGACAGATTAATACAGGCCGCCTGAATGCCATTCGGTGCGCTGCACTTTAAACAGCCATGATCTTCATCAATCAGCACTCCCATTTTTCGCAATGCCAAAAGATGCAGATCAATTGGTCTGGGTCCCAATTCGCAGCCGCCGGGGAAGGACAGCTCCGCCCTGCCCATACTGCTGACAATCGCACCCAAAAAAATAATAGACGACCGCATCTCGCGCATCAGGCTATCCGGAATCGCATATTGATTTGAACTTGTCGGATCGATGGATACATCGTTTCCGGAGCGTTTGACTCCGCAGCCCAAGTACTGCAAAATCTTTAAAGATGTGTCCACATCCGACAAAATAGGACAGTTATGTAGTATGCACTGACTGCCGCAGAGTAAAGAAGCCGCCATAAGAGGTAATGTGCTGTTCTTCGCGCCGTGAATATGGATTTCCCCCTGTAATTTATTCGGTCCCTGTATCAATAGTTCTGACATAGCAACACCCCCACATAGTCTAATCACATACTATGCGGTTTTTTGTTCTGCTGTGATTGCTTTATCAGATGCCTGCAAGTACCTCTTTAATTATTCTGTAAATTCGTTCATTGGTATCCGGAATCGCCATAGCATGAGCATTTTTCCCCAGTGAGCCAATGGTTTCAGGCTTTTGGAAAAGGTCATCCACCATTTTACACAGGGACGGGCCGGAAAGATCCTTTTCTTCCAAAATTGCAGCCGCATGACGGCTGACCAGAGCCATCGCATTGTGATACTGATGATTTTCCGCAACATTGGGAGACGGAATTAAAATAGAGGCCTTCCCCTGCGCCTGCAATTCGCTGAGTGAAATCGCACCGGCACGGCAAATAACCAGATCGGCTGCCGCAAGGCATTCGGGCATATTGTTGATGTATTCCCTGATATTGATATTGGGATGCTCGGACAAATTCAAACCCTTTTCTTTGAGCAGATCCGGAAACCATCCGCCCCATTGCCCATATCCGTGAATATGCTGAAAACGGCCGGATTCCGCGCTTTTTAGAAGCAGATCGGCAGCGGCTTCATTAATTTTACGTGCGCCCAGACTTCCGCCGAACGAAAGAATCATCGGCCGCTCATCCAAACCGAGCGCCTTGCGTGATTCCTCGCGCTTCGCGCGGATGACAGCCTGCCTTACCGGATTGCCCGTAAGAACGCATTTGGCCGCCGGGTCAAGATATTTTTGCGCGTCCATGACGGCAAGCATCGTTTTGTCCGCACGCTTGGAGAGCATTTTATTGGTTACGCCAGGAAACGCATTCTGCTCATGGATCACCGCCGGTATTTTCATTTTCATCGCCTCGCGGAGAACCGGCCCCGCTACGTAGCCGCCCGTACCCACACAGATATCGGGTTGAAATTCCCGAATGATTTGCCGGGCCACACGGCTCGACGTAAAAACACGAACTATGGTTTTCACATTTTTTTTGATGTTTTTCAAGCTGAGTCTGCGCTGAAATCCTGAGATTGTTATGCTTTTGAAATCAAAACCCGCGGCGGGAACCAACCGTTCCTCCATGCCGCCCTTCGCACCGATATAAAGGATCTGCGTATCGGGCTCCTTTTCACGAAGATAACCGGCAATGGCAAGCGCCGGGTTGATATGCCCCGCGGTACCGCCGCCCGCAAATAAAACTCTCATTGTAATACCCCTTTTATATTCACCGTCAAAGACGGATGCTATGTTTTTTCAATAGCCGACGTTCGTGAGATGGAAAGGACGATTCCCATTTCCGCAAGCAGAATGACCAGCGAGGTGCCCCCGTAGCTAAAGAACGGCAGGCTGATGCCGGTGTTTGGAATCGTGTTGGTCACAACCGCGATATTCAGGACAACCTGTAGCCCGACCTGAACGACAAGTCCGATGCCGAGCAGCATGCCGAATTTATCTTTTGCTTTGAGCGAAATGCTGATCCCGCGCCAGACAAGCATGGCAAAAAGAATAATGATAATCAGCGCGCCGATGAAGCCAAGCTCCTCGCAGACAATGGCGAAGATGAAATCGTTCTGCGGTTCGGGCAGATAGAGGTATTTCTGCCTTGACTGGCCGAGCCCAAGCCCAAGCAGACCGCCGGAGCCAATCGCGTAAAGCGACTGCCGCGTCTGCCAGGTGTCCTCCATAATTGCCTTGCTCGCCGTGGAAAAAGGGTCGAGCCACGCGACAATACGGTCGTTGGCGTAACTAAACTTTTTAGCAAACAGCACAAGGTAGGCGACCGCAGCGACCGCACCGCCGAACGCAAGGCCGAACCAGCGCAGGCGTACGCCGCCGATAAACAGCATAACCGCGGCCAGAAGCACCATAATAACGGTGGCCGAAATATGAGGCTCCAGCACCAAAAGGCCTACTGTCGCGCCCAGTATTAAAATATACGGCAGAACGCCGTACCGAAAGGTATCCATCCGTTTAAAATTCAGTGAAATCAAATGGGAAAATACCAGTATCACCGCAAATTTGGAAAGCTCCGAGGGCTGGAACTGGCCCAGCGGTCCAAGGTCGATCCAGCGGTGGACCTTGTTGATTGCGGGCATAAAAAGCACAAGGGTCAGCATCATAAACGAGAGAAGAAGGATTGGAATGGCAAACTTGTGCAGATGATGATAGTCAAAATAGGAAATAAAAATCATCGCGGTAACGCCAAGGACAGCAAAAACAGCCTGACGGCTGATAAAAAAATAGCTGCTGCCATGACGGTAATAGGCGTTGGCGTAGCTTGCTGAAAAAAGCATCACCAAACCGATAATCAGCAAAGTGAGAATCAAAAACAGGAAGGGCATATCCATACCGGAACGCACGGAAAAGATCCGGAATTTTTTCCGTATTCCGTTTGTAAACGTCGGCTCTTTCAGATCGCTCTTTTCGTTCTTCCGGGCCCTGTTGGGGGTGGTATCGGTTTTTTCTTTTGTTCTCGTCATGTTTGTCCCCCTTCCCACATCATCAGAGCATGCATTACTGTTTATTTAATCATATAGGCAACAAAATATTTGTCACAATTTATAATACTGCGGTGACAGAAAAAAATATTCTGACTTAGAACCCGTAATAAACAAGTGCAGCGGATCCAATGCCGAACAGTACCGTCACAATACCGAATACACGGCAGATTTTAAGCTCTCCCCATCCGCACATTTCAAAATGATGATGAATCGGACTCATTTTAAAAAGCCGCTTTCCGTGCGTCGCCTTAAAATAGGTTACCTGAAGCACAACGGACAGGATTTCACAGATATACACAATACCGAGCGGCAAGATCAAAATCGGAAGATTCAAACCAAAGCCGAGCGCGCATACAATTCCGCCTAAAAACAGCGAACCGGTATCGCCCATAAAAACCTTTGCAGGATTTATGTTCCAAATTAAGAAGCCGAGGCACCCGCCCGCAACGGCGGCTGCGAAAATACTCATTCCGTAAATTCCGATCATACCGGCAATCAGCATGAAAAACAAGCTTACAAAGAAAGTAACCGTAGCATTTAAGCCGTCAATTCCATCCGTAAAATTTACGGCGTTGACCATGCCGACAATGCCCAGCAGGGCAATAATCCAGTACCAAACACCTAAATCGACGCTGCCCGCAAAAGGGATCAGCGTTGCGGAGGTGCTCCCGGCCAGGCGGAGTGAATAAAGATAAGACGCCGCAATGATGAACTGTAAAACAAGCTTCTGCCGCACATTCAAACCCAGATTGCGTTTTTTGACCACCTTGATATAATCATCAAAGAAACCGACCGCCCCGAAACCGACCGCCATGAGCAAACCACCAAAAATTTTCGTCCGCATCATCATTTCAAGCGAATTCTGCTTTGTCATGGTGAAATAAAATGGCACACAAAGAATTACAGAGAGAGAAATCCCGATGATAAACATAAAACCGCCCATCGTGGGTGTGCCGTTTTTCTTACGATGCCATTTGGGCCCGACCTCACGGATTATCTGACCGAAATTGATTTTGTGCAGGAAAGGCACCATCCACTTACCAAGCAAAGCGGTGATTCCAAAGGAAAGAATCGCCGCCGAAATTGTCCAAACTGAATTCATATGTTCTGACTCCACCTTTTAATCGTTGTCGCTTGCGTGTAAAGTGCAAGCATTTTATTATATCATAATTATTCCATTTTTTTAACATTGATTTGTATATTATTCAATGCGTCAAGCACCTCGGCAAACGGAATTCCGCAGGCAATCGCCGCCGCCGTGGCGGCAAGCGCAGAGACTACTGAGTCTGTGTCATCAACCGCAAGTTTGGCACGGCCGATCACTCCGACCCCGATAATTTCAAAAGCCGTGAAGCCATCCGGCATTTTTCGGATATTTCTTGCCGTAAAATCAGCGCTGTCACTGACAGTGGAATACGTCAAAGGCTTGAGGGCGGAAATTTCAGGCATTGCAGAAAAAGCGTAGTCAGCCACACAAACCGCAAAGCCTTCAGCATTCGGCTTCTCCGGGTCACAAAGGAGCAGCACTGCCGGCTGTACATGGTCTGGAATAATTTCTCCGGCAGATGCAAGTAAATAATTTTCGTGATCGCAGAAGACCAGAATATCCTTTAATATCGAAATAGTATGCCCTTTTTTATCACTTACAGCAATCAGCTTTTTTGCAGGATGAAAGTTTTCCATGATTGTCATCCCCTTCCACGAAAATCCCTTACTCCACCTGATTGGGTTCTATAAATCCGACTGTCACAACCGTTCCGGGCGCCACTTTGGTACCCGAGACGATACTCTGTGAATTGGAAACCGGATTGGTTCCATTGGTCAGCGCCGCTCCGGTAATGCTGATATTGACACCCGCATCCGCAGCCGTTTTGTTGGCGGAGGAAAGAGAAAGACCCACTAAATTCGGTACCGTAACCGTCTTGTTTGAACTCGATTCATCCGTAAACAGTACAACCGTGCCGTTCTGCGGTATTGTTTTGCCCGGTTCAGGCACCTGTGATACAATTTTGTCTCCGCTGCCGTAGATTTTCGGCGTCAATTTCATCTTGGAAAGATCTGTTTTCGCAGCGGCAACGGCTTTGCCTACGACATCCGGCGTATTCACATCAAGCTTTGCCAGTTCCGTATCAGTATATTTTCGTTCCACGCCAAGATACGGAAGAATTTCCTCCATCGTCTTGGAAAATACCGGGCCGGCTACTGCAGCTCCGTAATAACTGCTGCCATGCGGTTCATCAAAGAACACCAGCATGGCTACCTGCGGATCATCCGCAGGGGCAAAGCCGCAGTACGAAGCAATATACTGCATGGTTCCGGTTTTCTGAAGCACATCCATTTTTTGGGATGTACCGGTTTTTCCGCCGACACGATAGCCGGGGAGATAACCGTTTTTCGCCGTACCGATGGTGGCGTTGGTCTGTAAAATTTTACACATACGCTCAGAAACATCGGTAGAAATCACCTGACGCTTTGGTGTCGTATCCGCTGATTTGACAATATTTCCGTCAGCGTCGATGATCTGACTGACAACGTGGGGCTGCACCAGATAACCACCGTTGGAAACCGCAGCAACTGCGGTGATCATCTGAATCGGCGTGATGCTGAAGTTTTGCCCGAACGATTCGGTGGCAAGCTCAACCGGGTTCAATTGCGCAGCGGTATAATAAATACTGCGGGATTCACCGGGCAGATCGATTCCTGTTTTGGCTGTAAGCCCGAAAGCCGTAAAATATTTAAAGAAGTTATCAGGCCCCAGCCTTTCGCCCAGCTGCACAAAAACCGGGTTGCACGAATTGCAGAGTCCCTGCACAAAATTCTCGCTGCCGTGGCCGTAGGACCTCCAACAGTGAATGGTTCTGTCCGATACTTTAATGGAACCGCTGCAAAAGAAGGTAGAGTTTTCATTCACCACCCCCTGCTCCATCGCAGAGGACCCTGTAACCATTTTAAAAACGGAGCCCGGATAATAGGTGTCGCTGACCGCCTTGTTTCTCCATTGCTTTTCCTGTGAGGCTTTCAGCGCCGTATTCTTTGCTGTTCCTTCCGGCATTGCGGCAATTTGCGCGGCCTCCGTCTTGTCTGCTACGACAAACGGATTATTCGGATCGAAATCCCCTTTGACCGCCATCCCAAGAATTGCGCCGGTTTTCACATTCATTACAATCGCGCAGGCGCGGTTGCCAACTTTATTGGTGACAACGCCTTCCTCCAGATTTTTCTCAAGGAAGTGCTGCACCACCTCATCAATGGTAAGTACAAGACTGGAGCCGTTCTGAGCTTCGACCTTCTGCTCGTACTGAAAGGGCATATCCGTGCCGATTGCATTTTTCGCGGTGACCAGTTTCCCGGGCACACCGGTCAAATAGCTGTCATACTGTTTTTCAATTCCGTACAGTCCCTGATTATCCGTACCGGTGAAACCCAGAACGGAAGCTGCGAACTCACCGTATGGATAGTATCTTTTATAATCCTCAATCAAACGGATTCCATTGCCGATTCCGTTATCCGCCTTAAACTTGAGAACTTCATCTTTCACATCGGTTTCAACCTTGCGCTTGAGCTCATCATAGTACGTTTTTTTCTTGCTGCGCTCAATGATTGCGTTTTTATCCATTCCAAGAATTTTGGCGAGTCCCGCGGCAATCGTTTCGCGGTTTTTATCCGTGATAAACGCCGGCTCAAGCACTACCTTCCATACGGTAGCGCTCTGGGCAAGCGGTTTCATATTGCAGTCGAAAATCGTACCCCGCTGTGCGCTGATGGAGGTATCCTTCAGCTGCTGGTCAACCGCGCGCGTCTGCAGGCTCTCCCCTTCAATCAGCTGAAGCCTGGCAAGACTGAAAACAATCGCGCCAAAACCGATAAGGATCAGCGCAACAAGCACAAAAATTGTGCGGCGCCACATTCTGATTGTCGTACCTTTCGCCATTGCTGCTCCTCCAAAAAACGATGTTATAAAAATGAGAGTCAAGATTTGCTCTCAACTCTCCTTTTTTCGAATACCAAACCAAACATCTCAACAAATTTGGGTAGTAATACTTATTTATCAATTATTTTTTTTATGACAATAATTGCAGGATTGAGTTCCAAAGCGAAGAAAGCCAGTTTTCATCTGCGCCGCTTTGAACAACCTGTGTTTTATCTCCCTTGGAAAGGGAAATCGGCTCCACCTGATTCTGTTCGATCTTTTTCAGGCCAAGCTTTCCTGTCGCATAATTTTCCACAGTCTGAAGGGAAAGCTGGGAATCGGATTTCATCTGAAGCTGCGTATAAACACTTTCACTTTCATCAAGTGTTTTCGTTGCAGCGTTCAAATTTTCAGTCAGTTCCGTCAGCTGCACCTGACCGTAAACCATGGTCCCGACAATGCTTAACATAACGCCCAGTGCAAGAAAAGCGGATACCGCCCGGAACGGCTTTATCTTCGTCCTTCGATTTTGCTCCAGCTTTTCCTGAGGAAGCTCTATAATATTATTTTTTTTCCGGGGTGCTTCCTGTTGCTGACGTTTCGGTTCAAACAATGCAAAATCATAAGCTTCATTGCTGTTCGGAGAAGTCATATTTCCACTTCCAGTCTTTATATATTCGTCCCGTAAGATCAATTACAATTTTATGCAGACTCTGAGCCTCGCGCTTCGGCTGCGCGGATTCTGCTCCAGTTCCGCTTCGCTTGGCGCCAGCCCTTTTTTATAGAGAAGCTCCGCCCTTGGCTTTTTACCGCACACACAAACCGGAAAATCCGGGGGGCAGGTACAGCCGGTGCACCAAAGGGCCATGCGCTGTTTTACAATTCTGTCCTCCAAGGAGTGAAAGGTAATCACTGCAAGGCGGCCGCCCGGTTTCAAAATTGAAAATGCGGCGTCCAGTCCCTGCGACAGCCTGTCAAGTTCCCCGTTGACTTCAATTCTCAGCGCCTGAAACGTTTTTCGGGCGGGATGCCCCTGTTCACGGCGAACCGCCGCGGGAACGGATGACTTAATAATCTCCGCAAGCTCAAGGGTCGTTTGAATCGGCTGCTGTGACCGTGCCTTTACGATTCCCTTTGCAATGCGACTCGCGTTCCTGTCCTCGCCGTAACGGCTGATAATCTGTGCAAGCTCCTGCCACGTAAGGTTGTTGACCAAATCCGCGGCGGAAACGCCCTGCTGGCTCATGCGCATGTCAAGAGGGGCGTCGGAATGGTAGGAAAACCCGCGCTTCGGGTTGTCAAGCTGGTAGGAGGAAACACCTATATCGAGTAAAATACCATCGGCGGGAACAAGCTTTAAACTTGCCGCCACCTCGGCCATTTCGGAAAAATTCGCCTGATAGATAACGGAGCAGCCGTATGGACTCAATCTTTCGGTAACGGCTTTGATTGCGTCGGGATCCTGATCAATTGATAGGAGCGTGCCCGTTGTGAGCCTGTCCGCAATTGCCTGCGAATGCCCTCCGCCGCCTGCGGTGCCGTCAATATAGATACCGTCCGGATGAATATTGAGGCTTTCAATCGTTTCATCAAACAGAACCGGCTTGTGTTGAAAAATCATATCGATACCGCCTGTCTAGAGTTCAAGCATATCCATTGCTTCGGCTATGCTTTCCTCTGTTAGAGTGGAGTTAAACTCATTCCAGCGCCTGCTGTCCCAAATTTCCGCGCGGCTTGATGTACCGATGAAGGTCACATCTTTTGTAAGCTGTGCGTGGTCGCGAAGAACCTGCGGAATGAGAATCCGGCCTTGTTTGTCCGGCTCGACCTCCGCCGCACCGGAAAAGAAAAAACGCTGCAAGCCCCTCGCTTTGGAAATAGGCATTGCTTTTACCTTATCCTGAAGCCTTGTCCACTCTTCTGGTGAAAGAACAAACAAACAGCCGTCCAACCCTTTTGTGATATAAAAATGCTCGCCCAGATCCTCACGGAATCTGGCCGGAACAATTACACGGCCTTTTATGTCAATATTATGCTGGTACTCGCCGATTAACATTGCAAGCCACTTTTCGGGTAAAAGTACAACATGAAAACCACATTGTGCTACTTACCCCCACCTTTCACCACTTGTGTTTTGATTATAGCGTATTTATTTTGAAAATGCAACTTTTATTTTTTTGATTATGTCAACCAAATTCCCTTGTTTTTGCATATCAAATCGTATATTGGACGCAATAAAAAACACGGCACAATATCTTGTGTCGTGTTTTTTATTAAATGGAAAATTTTGTCTAATTTTGACCTGAACGCTGGGATGCTTTGATGTTCTGCCTCGTCTGGCGGAGCTCCGCCAGATTCGCGGCAAGGCCGTCATCCGTACGTTTCATCAAATCATCTATGTAATCATTGGATGCTTTTCTCATTTCACGGAACTTCGTCTGTGCCTGACTAAGCAGATCATTGGCTTTCTGCTGTGCCTGCTTGACAATTTCATCCTGATTGACCATCGCTTTGGCACGCTCCTCCGCAACACGGACGACGGTTTCAGCCTCGCGTTTTGCATCGCTGATAATTTGGGCGCGGTCGGCACAAATCGCTTTCGCCTGACGGATTTCCTGCGGAAGACTTTCGCGGATTTCGTCAAGTATTTGTTTCACCTCGTCGCCGTCCAACACCGTGCGCCCGTGGCTAAGCGGTAAATTCCACGCTTTTTCCACCATATCGTACAGTTCGTCGACTAGATCCTCGGTATTTAAATCACTCATACTTCCTTTTCTCCTCCCGCGTTTAATCTGTCAATGATATCGCCCAAAATACACTCCGGCACAAAATTGGAAATATCTCCGCCAAAGCGGGCAATTTGTTTTACAATACTGGAACTTAAAAACATATTCTCGGCGCTTGTGGTCAGAAACATTGTTTCAAGATTGGCATTCAGTTTCTTATTGGTAAGCGCCTGCTGAAATTCATATTCAAAGTCCGATAAAGCGCGCAGCCCTTTGACGATTGCCGTTACACCGCGCTCACGGGCGTATTCGGCTAAAAGGCCCTCAAAGCCGACGACTTCAATATCGTCCATGTCTTTCGTGCAGCGCTTTAAAAGCTTAATACGCTCTTCCACTGTAAACATTGTGTGCTTTTCAGGATTAACCAGCACAGCGACGATAGTCTTGTCAAAGACCTTTCGTGACCGGTTGATAATGTCCAAATGGCCTAAAGTAACCGGGTCAAAGCTGCCCGGGCAAACTGCAATTTTCATTGTTCGGTCACGTCCTTATGTCTGTATAGGGTAAACTGGATTTTCCCATGACGATAGCTGCGGACGTGGACAAAATCACCTGCTGCTTCGGGCATGTCCTCATCGCGCGGATTCTCACAAATGATGGTTCCGCCTTTGTTCATTATCTCCGCAGTCATCGGCAGCGCGCGCTGAAGCAGCCCGGTGCGATAAGGCGGATCCAAAAATGCCAGATCAAAAGTCTCCCGGTTCTGAAGCAAAAATGCGGCAAAATCCATGGTTTTAATAACCGCGTTCCCGACAAGGCCTGTATGCTCTAAATTTTTTTGTACAACAGAAATAGAATTTTTGCTCGCATCCACGAAAACCGCCTGTTTTGCGCCGCGGCTTAACGCTTCAATTCCAAGCTGACCCGAACCGGCAAAAAGGTCCAGCACACGCCTGCCCTCAATCTGAAACTGAATAGCACTGAACAGCGCCTCTTTAACTCTATCCGGTGTGGGACGGACGCTGTCGCCCTCCAGTGTGGTCAGCCGCATGCCGCGTGCCGATCCGGTGATTACTCTCATATATGAATTCTCCTTAGATTGCAATATAATCCTTTATTCGTTATTATCCCATTATAACGGCGCTGTGTCAACTTCTTTCCTCATCCGGGTGGAAATAATTGAACAGATTCTGTGCGGCCGGCTTTGTCATACCCGGCGCGGCAGCCAGTTCCGCCAAATCGGCATTTCTGATTGCCTTGATTGTTTTAAAATGCTTTAATAGCGCCTTGGCCCGGCTTTGTCCGACTCCTTCAATGGAGGTCAGTACGGAAGAAATGGTTGTTGTTTTGCGCGCCTGTCTGTGATACCCGATGGCAAAACGGTGAACCTCATCCTGGATGGAGGAAACAAGCGTAAACGCCTTGCGGCTGGAATTAATCGCAATCTCTCCCCCGTCATACGCAATGGCTCTTGTCCGGTGTTTGTCATCCTTGACCATGCCAAAAAGCGGAATGACCAGCCCGGCGGCTTCAAGCACTGGCCTGACCGCGCCGACATGGCCCTTGCCGCCGTCAAGCAGAATCAAATCGGGCAGCCTGCCGAATCCGTCTGTAATATTTTTACCCTGCGCGTCAAAATATTCATGGAAGCGCCGTTCAATTACCTCCTGCATGGAAGCGTAATCGTCCTGCCCCACCACCGTTTTTATTTTAAATTTGCGGTAAGCGGATTTTAACGGTCTTCCATTCTCAAACACAACCATGCCAGCCACGTTTTCACTTCCCGCAAGATTCGAAATATCATAGGATTCGATATAGAGCGGCGGCTGTTCCAAGCCCAGCAGTCTGCCCAGTTCATCCAGTGCGGAGGCTTCCCGCATCGTTCGTCCTGTGGCCTGTGCAACCTGTTCCGCCGCGTTGTTGCGGCACATTTCCACAAGCTGGGCCTGCTCCCCTTTTTGCGGAACGGAAACGGTTACCTTTTTCCCGGCCTTTTGCGTCAGCCATATTTCCAAAAGCTCGGTGCTTTCGGCCGGACCGTCCAGACAAATGCGCGGAGGAATCCGGTCACGCATTGAATAATAGCGTTCAATGAACTCGCCGCGCGCAATTTTGGGGTTGCCCGTCTCGCCCATCAAAAAAGTTTCACGGTCGCAGAGGCGGCCATTGATGAAGCGAAAAACTTCAAAACAGCTTGTTTCAGCCCCCTGCGCCAGCGCAAGAATGTCCTGCTCCGGCACACGCGCTGCAACCACCTTTTGGCGGTCACCCATACGCCGAATGGCTGTGAGACGGTCGCGAATCCGGGCGGCCCGCTCAAATTCAAGCGCATCGGACGCATCATTCATTTTCTTTGTAAGCTCACGCACAGATTTTGCACTGCCGCCGCGCAGAAATTCAATGGCTTCTTCCACATATTCATTGTACTCCTGCTCGCTGATCCTTCCGCGGCACGGCGCGCAGCACTGCTTGATATAATAATTCAGGCACGGCCTTGCCTTACCGATATCCTGAGGAAATTTGCGTGTGCAGGACGGCAGCCTGAAAATTTTCAGCGCTTCATCCACGGATTCCTTCGTCGCCCATGAGCTGACATAAGGACCGATATAATTCGCTCCGTCGTCAAGTATCTGCTTGGCCTCCGAAATGATGGGCCATGGCCCCGGGGTAACTTTAATATAATGGTAGCCCTTGTCGTCTTTCAGAAGAATATTGTATTTTGGCGTGTGCTGCTTTATCAGGCTGCATTCAAGCACAAGGGCCTCAAATTCGCTGTCTGTAAGAATATATTCAAAATAATCGACATTGCTGACCATGCGCCGCACTTTGTCATCATGATTTTTTTCAGACCCAAAATACTGGCTTACACGGTTTTTTAAAGCCTTCGCTTTGCCGATATAGATGATTTTTCCCGACTTGTCATGCATAATATAGACGCCGGGGCTGAGCGGAAGGCGCATGGCACGGCTTCGAAGCTCTTTAATATGATTTTCATGATCTGTCATGGTGCCCTCCTCCATAAATACAAAAAAGCACCGCCGGTTAAGCGGTGCTATTTGGCAGAATGTCTTACTCAGTAAACCCGGACTGAACCAACTCAACAAGGCTGTTTACTGCCTCTTCTTCATCCGTGCCGTCAGCAATAATCCGGATGGTGGTTCCGCCAACAATCCCAAGCGATAAAACGCCCAGCAAACTTTTCGCGTTTACACGTCTTTCTTCTTTTTCCACCCAAATGGAGGATTTGTATTCATTTGCTTTTTGAATAAAAAACGTAGCCGGACGCGCGTGAAGGCCCACTTGATTCTGAACCAATACTTCTTTAACACACATATTTATTCACTCCTACACAGTAAATCGTTTCCGTAATACAAATACTAAAATAAACTATCAATCAAAGTTCTTTATCTTTTATGATTCAACGTTATTATAACACAATTCAGCATACCGTCAACTAAATAAGAAAAGTTTGGATTGATGACTGAAATGGGAGGATTATGTTTGCTTTTACTTTGTGCAATATGCCATAAATGTTGAAAACTTTTGTTTTCTCTGCTACACTATTCCCGTTTTCCTTTACGATAAATAAATGACTCAGTTTTCGATTTCGAGCTTTTTCGCCTCATTTAGCAACTTGGATAAAAACTCCTTGTCCTTTTTCGTCAATTCGGCAGCTTCCAGCATATCCGGGCGTTTTAATAAAGTGCGCAAAATCGACTGTTCCCGACGCCACCTGCGCACATTTTCATGGTGACCTGTCATCAGCTCATCGGGTACCTTTATATCCCTCCATACTGCCGGGCGTGTGTATTGAGGATATTCCAAAAGTGAATTGAAATGGCTTTCCTCCTGAAAACATTCCTCGTCGGAAAGGACACCGTCAATCATCCGGCAAACCGAGTCCGCTAAAACAAGCGCCGGAAGTTCACCGCCTGTAAGAACGTAATCACCAATAGAAATTTCTTCATCCACATATTTGTCGATAATCCGTTCATCAATTCCCTCATAATGTCCGCAAAGCAGCGCAAGATTCGGGAACTGCGCCAGTTCCTTTACACGCGGCTGGGTCAGGGTTTTTCCCTGCGGAGACAGGTAAACAAGATGCGGCTTTTGCCCCAGCCGTTCAATCAAATTGTCTATACACAGAGCGATCGGCTCGGCCATGAGCAGCATGCCCATGCCGCCGCCGAAAGGCGCGTCGTCAACTCTGTTATGTTTATCATATGCAAAATCACGAATTTGGTGGCAGCAAACCTCTATCGCGCCCTTTTTGCGCGCCCGCCCAATAATACTTTCAGACATAACCGCCTCACACATATCGGGGAAAAGAGTGAGAAAATCAATCCGCATCATCAAAAATCCCCCTAAGCGGCCGTATTTGCATTTTACCGTTTGTAATATTTATGTCTATTATTACATCGGGTATCGCAGGAATCAAATAATTCTTCTTATCCTCCGATGTAATCTGATAAACGTCGTTTGCGCCGGTGCGCATGATTTCGGTCAACGTGCCATAATAGATGCAGGTGTCAACATCAAAAACCTCCAGCCCGATTAGGTCCTGCATAAAGTAACAGCCTTTCTCCAGTTTCGCATCATCACGGCTGATATAGATGATTTTACCGCGCAGTGTGTCACCCAGCTCAATGGTATCGATCCCTTTCAGCTTTAAGAGCAGCTGCGATTTGTGAATACGCGAAGAGACGACCTCAAGCTTCTGAACGCCTTTATCCCAATAAAGCGTTTTAAACCGAGCCAAAAATTCGGCTGAGTCGCACCAGGGGTCAACACGCAGTTCCCCCAAAAGGCCGTGCGTCCCCACAATTTTACCCGCCTCTAAAAACTGATTCAACATAATATCCTCCATGAAAATATAGGATTCCCTTTCATCACTTCTTTACACACCGGCAATGAATTTGTCCATGCTTTTTCCGGCCTGAATCCGCAGGATTCCTACTGCATTTTTTTCTGACGGAATACAGGGAGTTTTTGAATAAATTTAGTCAAGGTGTAAAGCAATGCAACATTAATCGGGAGTAGAATTAGATTCGTTACGATGCGTACGGAGAGAACTGCAAGAAATGCCTGTCCATACATCATGGAAAGCCACAGGGAATTCAACAAAAAGTTGACAAGAATCATGATAATCGTATTCGCAGCCAAGACCCTCCATATGGTCACCGGTTTTTTATAAAGGATGAGTCCGTATATAAACCCTGTAATAATCGCATTCAAGGTGAATCCCGGAAAAAACGGGCCTGAAGGACGAAACATATAATTTACAATATCCCCAACAGCGCCCACAATCCCGCCTACAACGGGACCGTACAGCATTCCCGACGCCGCAACTGTTAAAAATGAGAACCGGATTTGCAATACGTTGGAAATTACAACGGTTAAAAGACCTAAAACAGCATTTAAAGCGATCAACAACCCGCACACTGCAATGGTTGTTACGCTTGTTAACTCACGAACGGATGATTTAATGGAATGCAAAGAAAAGCTCAAAGAAAAAACCTCCTTTTATGTGATATATTAATTCTGCTACATAAAAGAGGCACTCCTCAGAGTATGCAGCAGCGGGATGCGAATATTGTACCGCAAGTTTCCTTTTCGTCCGTCTGACAACTCCCCGTTCAGACGGCACTTAACGCACAAAATTCTACTCTGCTATGGCATATTTGATTTTCACTCCGTCAGACGGAGCCGCGTGTTTTACAAAGCAGGGCCGCAACAGCATAGTTGCAGCCCTGCTTGAATGCTAGTCAATTTCAACGGATACTTTCCCGTTGCTGCGGGTGGCGGCAGCGCGCATGACAATGCGAATCGCTTTGGCAATGCGGCCCTGCTTGCCGATCACTCTGCCCATGTCGTCTTCGGCAACGTGCAGATGATAAACAACGGTTCCTTCTTCGTTGGGCTCGTCAACATCCACCTGAACGGCGGACGGACTCTCAACAAGCCCCTGTGCAATCGCAATCAGCAGTTCTTTCATTTTGTTAATCCTCCGCGATTACAGTACGCCGTGGCTCTTAAACAGAGCTTTAACGGTATCTGTCGGCTGTGCGCCGTTAGCAATCCATTTCTTAGCCTTTTCAGCGTCAACCTTTACTACGGATGGCTCCTCCAGCGGATTGTAATAGCCGATTTCTTCAATAAAACGGCCGTCACGCGGGAAGCGGGAATCTGCAACAACTATACGATAGAAAGGAGCTTTCTTTGCGCCCATTCTGCGTAATCTGATTTTTACTGACATAATGTTTCACCTCCACGAATTGAATAAATATCTTCACCAAAAGGAGTTTCCTTCTTGGATGAATTCAATTAAAACGGCATACCCATGCCGGAAAAGCGCCGCTTGCCGCGGCCTTTCAGCTGTTTCATCATCTTTTGCATCTGTTCAAGCTGTTTAATCAGACGGTTGACGTCCTCCACCTTCATTCCGCTGCCCGCAGCCATGCGCCGTTTGCGCGACGGATTGATGACGGCCGGTTTCGTCCGCTCTTCAGGCGTCATAGAAAGAATAATCGCCGCCACACGGTCCATCTGGCGATCATCAATATCCACATCTTTCAGCTGTTTTTCCATGCCGGGCATTTTGGAAAGCACGTTTTTCAGCGGCCCCATTTTCTTCACCTGAACCAGCTGATCCAGCAGATCGTTGTAATCGAATTTGTTCTGCATCAGCTTTTGGGCTGTTTTTTCCGCAGCCGACTGGTCGAGCTTGCTCTGTGCGTCCTCAATGAGCGTTAACACATCGCCCATGCCAAGAATACGGGAAGCCATGCGGTCCGGGTGGAAAATTTCGAGATCCTGTAATTTTTCGCCGGTGCCGGCGAATTTAATCGGTTTTCCCGTTACCGCGCGCACGGAAAGCGCCGCGCCGCCGCGGGTATCGCCGTCGAGCTTTGTCAGGATCACGCCTGTGATATTCAGCAGTTCATCAAAGGTTTTTGCAACATTGACGGCTTCCTGACCGGTCATGGAATCCACCACAAGCAGAATCTCGTGGGGAGATATCTCATTTTTGATATTTTTCAACTCATTCATCAGCACTTCGTCAATCTGGAGACGGCCCGCGGTATCAATCAATACCATGTCGTTGCCATAATCTTTCGCGTGCTTAATGGCGGCTTTGCAGATTTTGACGGGATTTTCCTTCCCCATTTCAAAAACGGGAACTCCGGCATTTTCCCCGACAACCTGCAGCTGTTTGATGGCGGCGGGCCGATAAATATCGCAGGCCACCAGAAGAGGCCTGTGCCCTTTGTTTTTCAGCATCAATCCGAGTTTTCCCGCATGGGTGGTTTTACCTGCGCCCTGTAATCCGCAGAGCATGATAATAGTCGGCGGTGAAGAGGGGCTGGCAATCTTCGCGTCACTTCCGCCCATCAGAGCGGTAAGTTCCTCGTTCACAATTTTTATAACCATCTGCGCCGGGGTCAGGCTTTGCATTACTTCGGCACCGACAGCGCGCTCGCTGACCGTGTTGGTAAAATCCTTCGCGACCTTATAGTTAACGTCGGCTTCAAGCAGGGCGAGACGGACTTCGCGCATTGCTTCTTTTACGTCGGCTTCATTCAATTTTCCTTTTGATTTCAGCCGTTTAAACGCGGCTGAAAGCTTATCGGCAAGACCTTCAAATGCCAATGGGGTCCCTCCTTCCTACTCGCAGAGCTTTTGTGATATGTCAAGGATCAGCTTGGTGTTGTCCTCAAGCTCGTGGGAATATATAAAATGATCGTTGTATTCTTTAATCTGTGCGGCGGCAGAACCGATACGTTCAAGGCCGCTCCTCATTTCGCGGAAACGGCGGGCAAGTCCCAGACGTTCCTCCATATCCAGCAGCTGAAACTCGGCGCGTTTGATGGAATCGCGCACACCCTGACGGGTAATGCCCTGGTTGTCCGCAATTTCGGAAAGCGACAAATCCTCGTTGTAGTAATATTCAATTACCTCGCGCTGTTTATCAGTCAGCATATCACCGTAAAAATCAAGCAATAGTGATATTTCCAGATTTTTCGACATCATACCCCTCCGTTCAGCCTGTAAAGTAATTTGCTTTACAGTTAAGAATTATACAATAAAACGCGGCGGTTGTCAATAGGAAAAAAAGGCTTTCGCGCCGCGCTTTTTTATTTTTTTATCACTCCTCGTGTCAGAGCAGGGATTTCAATTTTTCTTTAAGGTATTCCGTCAGTCTACCAAGGTCGGCCGTAACATTCACGACGAATTTCTGATCTTCAACGGAGAGTCCGCTGATGTTCGCCATCGCGTCATTCGGCATAGCGTAAGCGCCAAGCAGGTCGGGGGCTATGGACAGCACGCTGCCCTGCACTTCGACACCCTGCGGCAGTTTATCTTTTACACGTGAGAGCATCCGTGCGGAATTCACAGGAAGACGGCCGATTTTCATGGAGTTGACAGCAACGCGGATCAGATTTTTTGTAGCATCCCAGCCGACTGTCAGATTTGCGCTGACGCCCAGCTTAATGCCTTTATAGACAACGGGCAGATACGCCGCAACCGTATTGTCGCTGTTAACTGTGAGCCGGACGCCCTGCACGGCGCTTTGTTTGCCCTGTGCAAGTTTTTGCGTCAGCATTGCGCTGACCTCTTCGCCGGTCAGCTTTGCGGGTTCGCCGGTGGCGGCGGCGGAGACGAGCTTTACGGCAACCGCGGAAGAATCCGTTTTCCCGTCCGGCGGAAGAGGCTCATTGGGGTCACTCATCGCCAGGCCAAACAGAATCCCAGCCACAGCAAGCAGCAGAACGATCACCGATAAAAGAATAACCAACAGCTTCCCGCCGCGTTTTCGATCCTCTCTCATGGAAATTCCCTCCCAATTTCTGTTTGTTTCGGCATTTTTTGTTTGACCCGTCAGGGTATTGATCGATTCCTTATTTTAATTCCACAATGGTCACGCCGGCTTCTCCCTCGCCGAATGTACCGAGCCGGTAGCTGCGGACGCTCGGATGCCTTTTCAAATGCTGCTGTACCGCGGCGCGGAGAGCCCCCGTTCCTTTGCCGTGAATGATGGTGAGCTGTTCAATACCGCTGAGCAGCGCCGAGTCGATAAACCGATCGACATTCATAATGGCCTCTTCCGACATTTGGCCGCGCAGGTCAAGCTCGGATGTCACTTTCGCCTGTGCTCTGCCCGTCACGTTTCTTGTCACGGTTCTGCGGGGCGCTTTGACCTGCTTTTCCTTCACCAAACGCAGATTGGAAAGCGGCACCCTCGTTTGGATGATACCCGCCTGAACAAGAATATTCTGACCGTTCCCCTCCGGCAGCTGAAGCACCGTTCCCTGTTTGTCGATATCATAAAGAAGAACCGTGTCTCCCACTTTGAGCGGACGCGGCAAAACATACTCGCCCTCGTCCTCTCTGCTGTGTATCGGGTCTGCCGTTTCCTCCAAGGTACGAAGGCCGGCTTTCAACCTTGCCTTTTGTTCAGCGGACAGCGTTTTGTTCTGCTGCCTTTTCAGTTCATCCATTTCGTTTAAAAGGGCGTCAATCTGTCCGCGTGTACGGGAAACAAGCTCGGAAGCTTGACGGCGCGCCTTTTCAATCTCTTTGTCCGCTTCCGCCTGTATGCTGTCGCGGATTTCCTGCGCGTTCTTTTGGGCACGGACGGCTTCCAAATGTGCTTGCTCCGCCTTTGACCGCTCGCTTTCCAGACTCTGGCGGCTGTTTTCCAGACTCTGCACCACATCTTCAAACCGCGTATTTTCACTCGAAACCAATTCTTTTGCGCGTTCGACAATTTCATTGTCCATGCCGAGCCGCAGGGAAATGGCAAACGCATTGGAACGCCCCGGCACGCCGATCAGCAGACGGTAGGTCGGGCGCAGCGTCTTTACGTCGAATTCACAGCACGCGTTTTCCACCCCATCCGTTTGAAGCGCGTAGGCCTTTAATTCGGCATAGTGAGTGGTTGCGGCGACCTTCGCGCCTTTTTTGCGGAGAGATTCCAACATAGCCATTGCGAGCGCCGCACCCTCGATTGGATCGGTTCCCGCCCCAAGTTCATCCAGAAGAATCAGGCTTGTTTCATCAGCCTGACCGATAATTTTAATGATATTCGTCATATGTGCCGAAAAAGTGGACAATGACTGTTCAATACTCTGTTCATCGCCGATATCGGCTAAAACCTTATGGTAAATGGATATCTGGCTGTTCTCCGCAACCGGTAGCAGCAGCCCGCACATGGCCATGAGCGTCAGAAGACCGATGGTTTTTAAGGATACCGTCTTTCCGCCGGTGTTGGGACCGGTAATGACCAATGTGTCAAAGTGGATGCCCAGTTCAATATCGGTGGGGACGACCTGATCTTTGTTGATCAGCGGATGACGTGCTTTTTTCAGCAGAATTTTTCCCTTGTCGTTCACGACCGGAAGGCTCGCTTTCATTTTATAGCCGATATTTGCCTTGGCAAAAATCAGGTTCAATTCGACAGCAGCCTGATATCCGCTGATGGTTCCGCTGGAAAAGTTTCCGGTTTCGGCCGAAAGCTCGGCAAGAATCCGTTCAATTTCAGCCTGTTCCTGCGACTGAAGCACCCGAACCTCATTGTTGGCCTCCACCACACCCATCGGTTCGATAAAAACAGTTGCGCCACTTGAAGAGGTGTCATGCACCAGTCCGGCAACTTCCCCTCTGCACTCCGCTTTAACCGGCACGACAAACCGGCCGCCGCGCATGGTGACAATCGGGTCCTGCAAATATTTCTGGTAGACCGAGGAACGAATCATTTTGTCAAGCTGTTCCCTGACACGGGAGGATGCGGAACGGATTTTACGGCGGATGGCCGCGAGCTGGACGGAAGCATTGTCCGACATTTCCTCTTCCGAAAGAATCGCACCGTAGATTCTGTCTTCAAGATACTTATTGGGCATCAGCGAATCAAACCGCCAGTCAAGGCAGCTTTTTACCCCCGCGCTCTTAGCGCGCCATTCAACAATTCCGCGCAGCGTGCGCAAAACGCCGGCGATGCGCAGAAGCTCCGCCATGTTGAGCGTGCCGCCCGCCTCGGCGCGGCGCAGCGAGTTGGTTACATTTTTCAGCCCGCCGAAAGACGGCGCACCGAATCGGGCCAAAAGAGTGTGGGCGTCGTCCGTGTCGGCTAAAAGCCGCTGCACCTCTGTAAGCGAAACGGACGGAGTAAGCAGCAAAGCAAGCTCAGCCGCATCTTCACACGCTGTTTCGGCGGCAAGCAGCTTTAATATTTTATCAAGCTCTAAAGCTCTGTAATGCCTTTGCATTATTTCTTCCATAAATTACCTCTTATTATTTCTATGAAAATAAAATCAAATTTATAAATAGTTATGTTATAAAAACGAACTGTATCAACAGCATGTAAAGAGCGGTTCCTCCACCAATGCTTAAAAGTGTGCTGTGCTTCCATTTGTACAGAAACACGACCGCCGCCACGGAAATTAATTCGGGCGCGCCAAACGGCGCCGCAGTAACCGTAATGCTTTTCAAGCAGTAGATAATCAGCATGCCCATTACCGCACAGGGCAGGACTTTGCCAAGATATTGAACCAAACGAGGGGTTTCTTTGCCCTGCGGAAACAGGAGGAACGGCAGAACACGGGTAAACAATGTAGTCACCGCCACAACAAAAATGATGATGAGCGACTGTCCGGATGGCAAAGTCATGTATTCTCCTCCCGCTCAACAGTTTTTCTTAAAAGACTGAGGGCGAAGACGATCAGCGCCATGGAGGGCAGAATAAAATTTCCCGGCCCGAATACGGCAAGGCACAGGGCGGAACCGCCCAGTCCAATCAAGGCAGGAATGTGATTCTTATTATTTTCCCACTGATCCACAAAGATAACCGTGAACAGCGCGGTCATCACAAAATCGATGCCTTTGGTGTTGAACGAAACCATGGAACCGATGATACCGCCTGCCGCGGAACCGATGATCCAGTAAAGCTGGTCCAGCAGGGAAACGCAAAACAGAAACCGGTTTTCATCAACACCCTCCGGCGCACGGGCGCTGCATAACAGGGAAAATGTTTCATCCGTAAGGGAAAAAATCATGTAGGGCTTTTTCTTTCCCATGCCTTTAAACTTGTCAAGCATGGAAATACCATAAAATGTATGTCTTGCATTGACCATCAGCGTCATCAGTACGGCCTGCAGGGGCAGGAACGGCCCTGATAAAAGGCTGATTGCCACGAACTGCATGGAACCTGCGTAAATAAACACACTCATCAGTACCGCCCAGCCCCAGCTGTATCCCCTGCTGTTCAGCAGGATGCCAAAGGCGGCACCAAGAAAAAGATAACCGAGCATCACCGGAATGGTGTGCGGGAAAGCCGCGCGCAGCGCGTTCTTATGATTCAAAAGGTCTTCCCCCATTTATTCTTTTATTCGTTTTTCATTCCTCTGTTTTCATCTGATTATAAAATTCAAGCGTGTTGAAACTGCGCTCAAGCGTACATAAAACGTACTGTTCGCTTGCTGCGGAAAGCTCCTTTACCCCTTGTTTTGATAAATTGAAAGAAAAAAGCTTTTCAAAATCGGAGTAAATAATATGGCGTAATCCCGTCAGCGCGCCGCGGCTCAACCGAACAGCCGGTTCCGCAGAATCCGTAAAGCAGTCTCTGCAGTAAATCAGCCCTTTGCGCGGAAGAAAAAACATTTCCTCCGCCTCATAGCACGAGCAGCCGGAGCAACAGACCAGATTGGGCATATAGCCCGCAAGCGAGAGCATCCTCATTTCCACAATTGCTTTAATCTGCGGATTGGGTCTAGTCCCTTTGCACAGAAAGTGAAAAGCATTGAGCACTAGACGCAAAAAATCCCCGGCCGCGGCTTCCTGTGGAGCCAGCGCACCCGCCAGTTCACAAAAATATTGGGCAAGGGAAAGCCGCTCAATATCTTTTCGAAGGTCAAAAAAGACATTAATGGGCTGAGCGTCATCAATTATGTATTTATCCCGCCCCTTAAAAATTGTGAAGCGGGAATAGCTGAAAAGTTGTGTTGCGGAAAGTTTGTTGCTTTTTACTTTTTTGGCCTGTTGGGCAAATGCGCGCACAATACCCTCCTCGCCTGTTAAAACAGTCACGAGCCGGTCGCTTTCACCCACGCATTTCTCCATGATTACCAGGCCCTTGGTCTCTATCTGCATCCGCGTCCTCCCGCATTTGCATTTCTTCGTCGCTGTGTTTACACTGACTGTAAATCAGATAATCACTTACATTTCCGGTATGTTGAAAATAATTCCATGCTGTTTTTTCATCCATATTTCCCGCTCCCTTTTCATTTGCTAATTTAAGTATTCGCCTTAAATCAGCTTATATGAGCGGTAAATAAATGAATTATACCCATAATTAGACAACTTTTTCTTTTAAAATATGCTTTGCCTAACGATCGAAATGATTGCTGTCAAATCCAAAGCTGCGTAAAACACCGGCACGGTTGCGCCAGTCTTCTTTGACCTTTACCCAGAGCTTCAGATTGATTTTGCAGTCGAAAAACCGTTCCATATCGGTGCGTGCCAGCGTGCCGACCTTTTTCAGCATCGCACCGTCCTTGCCGATGATGATGCCTTTATGGCTCTCTTTTTCACAGAAAATGGTTGCATCAATATCGGTGATATTGCTTTTGTCGCCGCGTTCATGCATTTTTTCAACCACAACCGCTATCCCGTGAGGAACTTCATTGCTGCAAAGACGCAGCAGTTTTTCACGGATAATTTCTGCGGCAAGAACGCGCTCCGGCTGGTCTGTTAAGGTATCTTCCTCAAAAAAATGCCCGCCCGGCATTGTGAGCTTTTCAAGCTCATTGATCAGCTCCTTGACCCCATTGCCGTCAATCGCGGAAATCGGCACAACTGCCTCAAACCCGTAAAGCGCCGACATTTCAGAAATCTGAGCAATTAAAACGCTTTTATCAGGAACCAGATCGATCTTATTGATCGCCAGAACCGCAGGGATACTGTTCGCCTTGAATTTTTCTATCAACGCCAAATCGGCAGGAGAAGTTTTTTTGCCCGCTTCCACCACCAAAAGGCATGCGTCAACTCCGGATACGGACTCGGTGACGGAGCGCACCATATATTCACCAAGCTGGTTATGCGGCTTTAAAAGGCCGGGCGTGTCAATAAAAACCAGCTGATATTCTCCCCGCGTTAAAACACCCATAATTCGGGTGCGTGTTGTCTGTGGTTTGTTGGAAACAATGGCGACTTTCTGGCCGATCATTGCATTCAAAAGGGATGATTTTCCCACATTCGGGCGGCCTACTATGGCAATAAATGCAGATTTTTCCCGTGAATTATCCACCATGGCATTTTCTCCTTATTTATCACGTTTTTTTCTGATGTAGTCACGGAAACCGATCGGCCCCAAGACAATATAAACAATGCTCATGGCGGTCACCGCGGCAAACAGAAAAAGCATGAGCGGATTAGCAAAAAAATACTGTATGATTTTAGCAAACGCCGCGGGCTGCCAAAAAACGCATATGCCGACTATAGCCGCAAAAACAGCGCTGATCAAAACTGCGCCGGCCGCCATATCTTTTATGATCCGAACGACAGGGTGAAAGCTTGCCGCGGCCATATCGCAAAGCTCTTCCGCAACCGTATTGAACAGTTCGGAGGTCAGCACGATGGCAATCACGATAAAAACAGCCGCATAGCTTGTCCGTGACATTTCAAAAAAGAACGAAAAGACAAATACATACAGTGCAGCCACCGTATGTATCCGCATGTTCCGTTCATTATTGATACAATAGACTATTCCGCGAAAAGCATACTTAAAGCTTTTAAAAAACCGCAAGTTTACTCCTCATCCTCATCTAAAACATAGCTGCTCGTGCCGGGAAGACCCAGCTGGGTCATGACCAGTTCCTCTTTTTCACGCATATGGACTCTTTGAATCCCGCCGTTTTCGTGGTCGTAACCAAGCAGATGCAGCATGGAGTGCACCGACAGATAACCAACCTCACGCTCCAGGCTATGCCCGTAACGTTCGGCCTGCTCCACCGCCTTTTCCATGGAAATTACGATGTCGCCCAGAATCTTTGCCCCGGTTGAGTGGTTGATGTCGTAAACACCGTTTTCTCCCATAGGGAAAGAAAGCACATCGGTCGGAACGTCCTTTTCGCGGTATTGCTTATTCAATTCATGTATTTGCTCATTATTCACAAATGTGACGCTGATCTCTGCGGGCGATCCAAATTTTTCCATGCGCAGCACAGCATTGCAGCAGCGGCGCACCAGCATGCGCAAACCCGTAGGAATTTTAACTTCTTTTTGCTTATTTTCAATGATTACTCTAACCTTTTCCATTGTGTTTAATGCCCGGCCTCCTCGTTTTTCTCATATGCTTTGATAATGTCCTGCACCAGTTTATGGCGAACGACATCTTTTTCATTAAATCGAACCTGTGCGATATCGTCAATATCGCGCAAAATCTTAACCACTTCTTTCAGACCGGATTTGCGGCCGTCGGGAAGATCAATCTGCGTAACATCCCCGGTAATGACCATTTTGGAATTAAATCCCAACCGGGTGAGGAACATCTTCATCTGTTCCGGTGTGGTATTCTGCGCTTCATCAAGAATAATAAAACTGTCGTCAAGGGTTCTTCCGCGCATATACGCAAGCGGCGCCACCTCAATATTGCCGCGCTCAACATACTTCTGATACGTTTCAGCGCCCAGCATGTCGAACAAAGCATCGTAAAGCGGGCGAAGGTACGGATCTACCTTTTGCTGCAGGTCACCCGGAAGAAAGCCAAGTTTTTCCCCCGCTTCAACAGCGGGACGGGTCAGCACAATCCGGTTAACCTCCTGCGCGCGGAACGCTGTAACGGCAAGGGCAACGGCAAGATAGGTTTTTCCGGTTCCTGCCGGACCGACTCCGATGGTAATCGTGTGACTTTTAATCGCCGTACAATATTTTTTCTGCCCAAGCGTTTTGGCCTTAACCGGTTTCCCTTTTGACGTTATGCAAATGCAGTCCCCTGCAAGCGTATCAATTTTATTCTCATTGCCTTCATTCACAAGCGAAATGCAGTAGCGGACATTTTGTTCGCTTAAAGCCTCTCCCCTGTTGACAAGAGACAACAGGCTGTCAATTGCACGAACAGCCAACGCAACATCCTCAGGATCACCGGAAACCTTGATTTCGCTTCCGCGTCCGACGATGCCCACACGGTACTCTTTTTCCATCAGCTTGATATTTTCATCAAAGTTGCCGAAAAGAGCGACCGCCTGTTCCATGCGGTCAATATTTATCCTTTGTTCAAACATTCTATCACCTTTTTGAAGATTTAACCAGTGATGAAAAATCTTCCCCCCAGATAAATTAATTTTATTATATCACAGCAAACCTGTTAAGTCACCATGATTAATGACTAAAATTCTTATTATTTTATTAATATTTCCGATTCCTGTGCAATATTTTCCTCGCATTTTACTTTAACTGTGTAAATCAGCTTCGAATCGATAAAATTGTCACTCGCGCTGACGGAAATGATTTTCGCGTCCTTTAGCTCCTCCGCCTGCTTTTGCTCGATTTGCTTTTTTGCCTCGGCAATCGCCTGTTCTTTTGTAAGCGTGATATTTTCCGTTTTCTGCTCCGTCCACTTTTCTTCATAAACACCTAACGGTAAAACGGAGTTCATCAGCTTCAAGTCGGTTCGTACCCCCTCTGTCTGATAGTTTCCGACCGGTTTCCCCGCAAAAGTGAGTGGAATACGCGCCCCAAATAGATACAGGCACCTGCGCGTGAGTGTTTTTCCCGTGGGATTTACCAAACTGCGCTTCAAACTGACCTCAGTCGAAAGGGTGTGGGCGGTTTCCGCAATGATTTTACCCGCCGCATGCCTGAGTGTGGAATAACCGAGGTTATCCACAACAACACAGCTGATCAGAAGCTGCCCTTCGACAACTGCGTCTCCTGCACTGACCTGCGCAGTGCCGGTATAAACATCCATTTTAAGGATCTGGCCCGTTCCAGCGGCTTTAATATTGCAGACGCTCTCACCTTTTTGTACGTCCATGAGCGGACGGTCGACTTTTTCCTGCATTTTGATTTCGGCGGAACACCCTCTGGTATTGACCGACAGCCACCCGATCTGGGGGAATTCCAGCATAAGCTTCTGCTGTAGCGCCTGGGGCTGAACCTTTGATTTCGGAGCGCCGGGCGTGACGCCCATGCGCACCAGCTCCGCTTCAATTTGTTCCGTCGGTATGGAGGTGTTCCCGCTGACCTCAATGCTCCATACATGAAGCGAAAGCAGATGAATGACAATCATGAATAAAACTGCCCCCGCAAGAATCCCCCTGCGCCTTCGTATGCCCTTTGTTGCAAACGGAAAGCCATGCCGATTGCCGGCTTTCAGCCTTACATTTGCTTTGCGCGCGCAGGGACGCAGCGCGCGGTAACTTCGTGCTTCTACACAGGCCCCGCCGTTCTTTCCGCCTTCGATATTCCAAAGATTGATGCCGGAGCGGGCACAGTAGTTTAAAAAATGTTCGCGGCTGCCGCCGACAACGGAAAACCGAACATATCCCAGGAGCCAGCGCGTCAAATGTAAAGAAATCATCCCGCCACCTCACACACAAAACTCGATTCCGGTCAGGTACCCTGTTACCACCAGTGAATCCGCGGTCAGGCATTTAATGACCAGGCCGCGCCCCGTAAAGCGCACAATCAACTTTCCTGTTTTAATTCTGACCACGTCGGTGTCATACTCCAGCACACCGCCGCATCCGTCGACAATCACTTCCTGATTCCCGTTTATTTCCATGTGCGATGGCATTTGCATCGGTGCCGTCAGCTTTCGGATACTCATTTTTTTAGCCAATCTAATCCCCGCCCTAAATCATATTTATCATATAAAGCCTATGCGGTGACTGGCGTAAATATCCGCGCGGCGACATATATATAAATAGGGTGACAGGCTGAATGAATCCGCCCAATCCCTGAAACTGCACAGAGAAACGGTGGTTTATATGAGAATGAAACAGGGTCTGCTGCTGACCGCAACATTCCTGATCGCCTGCACGCTCCTGATTTTCCCCGCACAGGCCGCGGCAGGCGCCAAAAACGGAATCGGATACTGCCTGCAAATCCTTGTGCCCTCGCTGTATCCGTTTATGGTATTGTCCGTGTTTGTGGTCAAAAGCGGTCTGTCGGAAAAAATCGGCAGACTGTTTGAAGCGCCCTGCCGCGCTGTGTTAAAACTGCCGGGCAGTACGGCCGCGACCATCCTGATGAGCGCGATCGGCGGATATCCTACCGGAGCGCGCGGCATTGCGTCATTGTACGAAGACGGCGCCATCAGCGAGAATCAGGCTGCCCGTATGCTTTGCTTCTGCGTCAATTCCGGCCCCGCGTTTGTCATTACCGCTGTCGGAATGGGGTTTCTGAGAAACGAACGTTCCGGAATCATCCTGCTTGTTTCCCAGCTTGCCGCTTCTTTGATTTTATGCGTCGTATGCGGTATCGGCGTAAAAAACGAAATTGTTTCATCAAAGAACAAACGGAAACGCGCCAAAAACACAGGGGCGGACGCGCTGATTTTGTCTGCTGCCGACGCGGCGCGTTCCATGATCAACATGTGCTGTTTTGTAATCCTGTTCGCCGCCATTTTGAACTTGCTTCGGCTATGGGTAAAGGAGCCGCGCGCGGCGGCGGCGCTTTCCGCTCTGCTGGAGGTGACAGGCGGCTGCTCCGACCTTGCAAAGCTTGGAGTGCCGCTGTGGGCAGTCTCGCTCGCCATTGGCTGGGGGGGCGTCTGCGTGCACTTCCAGATTCTTTCTTCCGTCTCAAGCATCAGGGTTCATCTTCCCCGGTTTATGCTGTTCCGCCTATTTCACGGATTAGCCGCCGCCGCCATTACATGGGCTTTGATGCGCGTATTTCCCGCTGATGTGGAAGTATTCAATACAACGTCCCAGCCTCTGGCGGGAGCCTTTTCGAGCTCCGTCCCCACCGCCGCCGCGCTGATCGCGCTCTGTGTAGCATTGATTTTCAGTCTTCCGCGTGAAAAACTGGAAATTAATGATCAATAATGTTATAATAATATTGTCATATTACTAAAGAAAAATGCAATCATCTGAAAAACACGGGCAGAATTTAAAGAGCACAGTAAAGAAAAACCTTTTTGTTTTGCAAATTTCAATCATGTAAGCAGCAGGAGAATAAAAATGTTTGGAAAAAAGAAAGTGAAGCTTTTTGGTAATCAGATAGAGACCGACTGTAAGCACTGCGAAAACTGCTCCGATTTCGACGGAGCAAGCGTCTGCAAACTTGGCAGGTATCTCGAACCGGACGGCAGCTGCAGCCGATTTGTATATGATCCGCTGAAACGCACACCGATCAATCTGCCTGCACTGAAGCCACACAGCGCGGATGAATTCAAGCTGTAATTATTTCGTCTGTTAAAAAATCCGTCCCGAATGCACATTCGGGACGGATTTTTATTTAACCCTTCCGGGAATACGTATTTTTCCACTTAGGCTTATCCGTATATTTTTTAGCCGGCGGGCCGCCTTTTGCACTGTCGGAGAAACTGCTTCTGCCGGTTGTTTCTTTTTTGATCGGCGCTTTCCTTCTTGGATCGATGCTCGGCGCCATAGGGCGGCGGTGGCGCAATTCCGATTTTGGGGTTGGGGTTGTAATCAGCAGGGGATACGGGTTGTCCTCCACCACTGGAATGGTTTTTCCGATCAGTTTCTGAATATTTCTTAAATCCGATTTCTCATCGATACAGCAAAATGAAACAGCCTTTCCGCTTAGGCCGGCTCTGCCGGTTCGTCCAATACGGTGAACGTAGGTTTCGGGAACCTCGGGAAGATCATAGTTGAACACACAGGAAAGATCCTCAATATCAATGCCCCTCGCCGCGATATCCGTCGCCACAAGCACGCGGATATTTCCATTTTTAAAACTGTTCAGCGCTGTCTGGCGGGCATTCTGCGACTTGTTCCCATGGATGGCCTGCGCGTTGATTTTTGCCGTGGTCAGATCCTTAACCACACGATCGGCACCATGCTTCGTTCTGGTAAACACCAGAGCGGATCGGATCGACTGATCCAGTAAAAGATGAATCAGCAGCTTGCGTTTATTATCCTTATCCACAAAATACAGAGACTGATCGATCATGTCCACAGTCGTTGCCGGCGGTGTAATGCTCACCTTGGCAGGATCAACCAGAATGGAATTAACCATTTCCTCGATTTCTTTTGGCATGGTTGCGGAGAAAAGAAGTGTCTGCCTTTTCTGAGGAATCTTTGAAATGATTTTCTTTACGTCCGCAATAAATCCCATATCAAGCATGCGGTCCGCTTCATCCAGCACAAGTATTTCCACATTTTGCAGCTGAATGTATCCCTGATTCATCAAATCGTTCAGTCTGCCGGGGGTGGCGACCAATATGTCCACGCCGCGGCGCAGTTTTTCCACCTGCATCTTCTGGGAAACACCGCCGAACACCACGCAGGCGTGCAGTCTGGTGTAACGGCCGTAAGAATGAAAACTTTCATAAATTTGAACGGCAAGTTCTCTTGTCGGCGTGAGGATTAAGGAGCGGATTTTACGCGGCTCAATTTTTTCCGCGATGTGGTTGCCTAAAAGCTGTAAGATCGGCACGGCAAACGCCGCTGTTTTTCCGGTGCCGGTCTGCGCGCAGCCGAGCAAATCTCTGCCGGCGAGCACAAGCGGAATTGCCTGCTCCTGAATGGGTGTTGGTACGGCATAGTTTTCTTTTTCGAGGGCATCCAATATCTTTGGGTTGAGGTTAAGGTCTTTAAAATTCATGTTTACTCCTAATTTTTATTCTATATAACCTGGTGCTAAGGCTTTTCATGACCATGTTCTATATTTTTGTTTTTTAAATTATAACACAACTTTACCTAATAGTCTAATTATTACCCAAAAATCAAAAGCTATCAGTACCTTCTGAAAATAGGACATCACGCATACTCTTTACACCGCAGACAAATACTAACCGCGAAAGGAAGTGCTTTCATGGGCAAAGACATCAAGCAGGCGGTGATTCATGAACTTGACCGCCGCATTGCATTGCTGAAAGAACACGAGACTGCGCGCATTATTACAACCGGCGACCAATATGAGGAACTGAATCAGGCATTGTCGAAGGTAATCGGCGTTCCGCTGACCGGCGAGCTGGAAAGCATTAAGGAATTTGTCAGCGAACTGTGAGCGCCGTAAAAATAACACGCGGAGGTGAATTATGTCTAAAAATCATTTTGTCGATAATTTGAATACCAATCAATATTTTTTGTCACTGCCAAAGTTTGTGCAGGAAAACATTAAACAGGCCGGCCCTGAAGTACGTTCGGAAGAAGACCTGCGCAGAATTGCTGAAAATCTTACCAAAGCAAATGATTGTGAGCGGAGCTGAAATGCTTCGCTCCTTTTTTGTATCGTTCTTCTTAGGGCTGCCCGCGAACTGAATAGTACATATAAGTTATACTTGTATGATAACAAGTTGTACATACAAATTATAATATTTATTGATTTTTCTGTATAATTTATATTGACAAGTACTATATCGTATTGTATATTATAGATACAAAAAAATGTTGAGTACAAATAAAATTATCAATAATGATACTACCGTATATATTTACGGTTTATCAGTATAAGTTGTCCACAACAAACAAAAGGAGAGAAGAGAAATGAAGAGGTTCAATAAGTTCATCGCAATTGTGCTCGGAGTCTGTATGCTGCTGTCGGCAGTGGCGTGCAGCTCAACAACAACCACTGGAGCATCGGCAGGTTCCCAGGCGGCCGCCCCCACAGAATCAACGGCCTCCACGGCAAAAGCAGCAAGCAATGGTAAAAAAGTTGGCGTTGCAATGCCAACTCAGTCTTCGCAGCGCTGGATTCAAGACGGCAACAATATGAAAGACAAGTTGGAAGCTCTTGGGTACGAGGTCGACCTGCAGTACGCGGAAGATGACGTGCAGGCTCAGGTTTCTCAGATTGAGAATATGATCACAAGCGGCGCAAGCTGTCTGGTCATCGCATCCATCGACTCCAGCGCTCTGGTAAATGTTCTCGCGCAGGCGAAGTCAAACGGCATCCCGGTGATCGCCTATGATCGTCTCTTGATGGACACGGACGCCGTCTCCTATTATGCGACATTTGACAACAAAGGTGTCGGCACGGCAATCGGCAAATACATAGAAGAAAAAATGGGGCTGGCAGAAGGCAAAGGACCGTTCAATATTGAGCTGTTCGCTGGTTCCCCGGACGACAACAACGCACATTTCCTCAATACGGGCGCCATGGAAGTATTGCAGAAATACATAGACAACGGCAAGCTGGTCGTCGTTTCCAAACAAACAAAATTTGATACGATCTGCACCCTTCGCTGGTCACAAGAAACAGCGCAGAAGCGCATGGAAGACATTCTTTCCGGATACTACAGCACAGGCAAAGACGTCGATATTGTTCTGAGCCCGTTTGACGGAATTTCCTACGGCATCGCGGCCGCACTGGAAGGCGCAGGCTACAAGGTCGGCACAAAATGGCCTCTCATTACCGGTCAGGATGCCGAACTGATGGCCGTTAAGAACATTCAGTCCGGCAAGCAGACCATGACCATATTCAAGGATACCCGCATTCTTGCTGAAAAATGCGTAAAAATGGTTCAGGCCGTTCTGGAAGGCACAGAGCCTGAAATTAACGACAAAAAATCTTACAATAATAATAAACTGGTTGTTCCCTCCTATCTGTGCACCCCTGTTCCGGTCGATAAGGACAACATTACCACCGCCCTGATTGATACCGGCTACTACAAAGCTGATCAGTTAAAGTAAGCAATATAACCAATCCTCCTCTGGTTTAGGCGGCAGCAGGGAACTGTCGCCTAAATCAACCATTTGACAAGGAAAGGGGCAAGTATATGTCCGACGTATTGCTTGAGATGAAACATATTACGAAGGAATTCTCCGGAATCAAGGCCCTGAATGATGTGAATTTAACGGTAAAGCGCGGCGAAGTTCACGCGCTGTGCGGCGAAAACGGCGCTGGCAAATCAACTTTGATGAACGTTCTTTCCGGGGTTTATCCGTACGGTGAATACTCGGGAGAAATTATATACAATGGCGAGGAATGCAAATTCCGCGATATCCGCGACAGCGAGCGAAAAGGCATCGTGATTATTCATCAGGAGCTTGCACTCAGTCCGTACCTCACCATTGCAGAAAACATATTTATAGGGAACGAAGTCACATCCGTGCGCGGTATGATCGACTGGGGTAAAACGCAGCAGAAAGCAATTGAAATATTGAAAAAAGTCGGCCTTGAAAATGAAAGCGTAAATACAATTATCAGTTCGCTGGGTGTCGGTAAGCAGCAGCTTGTTGAAATTGCAAAAGCCCTTGCGAAAAAAGTGGAGCTGCTGATTTTAGATGAACCGACAGCCTCACTGAATGATGAAGACAGCAAAAAATTGCTCGACATCATCCTTGGCTTGAAGGAGCACGGAATCACCTGTATCATGATTTCGCACAAGCTGAATGAACTCAGTGCCATAGCGGATACAATCACGGTGATCCGCGACGGCAAAACGATTGAAACAATGGACAAAAATACCGACGAAATTACAGAAGACCGGATTATTAAAGATATGGTTGGCCGTGAACTGACCAACCGGTATCCTCCAAGGGAAAGTCACATCGGCGACACTGCTTTCGAGGTGACAAACTGGAATGTCTTTCATCCGGACGATCCCGACCGTCAGATCATTAAAGATGTTTCCTTTCACGTCTCTAAAGGAGAAGTGGTCGGTTTCGCCGGCCTGATGGGTGCAGGGCGAACAGAATTAGCCATGAGTATATTCGGCAGGGCTTATGGAACTAAAATTTCCGGAGAAATTTATAAAGACGGCAAGGAAATAAAGATTCCCTCCATTAAAGACGCGATCAACAATGGAATCGCCTATGTGTCTGAGGACCGGAAAACCTACGGGCTGGTTCTGATCAACGATATTAAGTGGAATATGACCCTTGCAAGTCTTGAATCCCGCTTTTCAAAGAACAACTTTATTAATAAAAGCGAGGAAATTCTGCAGGCTGAAAGTTACCGAGAAAAAATCAATATTAAAGCAAATTCCATAGAGCAAAATGTAGGTTCCCTTTCGGGAGGAAATCAGCAGAAGGTAGTTCTTGCCAAATGGATGCTTTCCGAGCCGGATGTGCTCATCCTTGACGAACCCACGCGCGGCATAGATGTCGGCGCGAAATATGAAATATACAGTATTATCAACAAACTTGCGGATGAAGGGAAAGCCGTTGTTTTTATTTCTTCTGAAATGCCGGAACTTTTGGGTGTCTGCGACCGGATATATGTAATTAATGATGGACAAATCGCGGGTGAACTGCAAAAGAATGAGCTTTCTCAGGAACTGATTATGAAAACCATTATGAAGCATAACGGAAGGGAGAAGAAGTAAATGAGTAATCCATCAGCTTCTGCAATGAAAAAACCCGCCAGTATCAATCTAAAACAATACGGCATGATGATTGCCTTAATCGCTATTTACCTTTTTTTCACAATTTTATCGGGAGGGAAAAACGCAAGCCCGATGAACATGAACAACCTAATTATGCAGAACAGCTATGTTGTCGTTCTTGCGGTAGGCATGCTGCTTTGCGTATTGACCGGCAATGTTGACCTTTCCGTCGGATCAGTCGTCGCCTTCACCGGCGCCGCCTGTGCAATTATGGTTCTTGACTATCACATGCCCATCCCCCTTGCCTTTGTCATTGTACTGATCCTTGGGGTTTTGGTCGGAATGTGGCAGGGCTTTTTCATCGCTTATCTGCATGTGCCGCCATTCGTCGTCACCCTCGCCAACATGCTAATTTTCCGCGGACTCACCATGGTAATCCTGAACGGTCAGACAAAGGGTCCTCTTCCGGACGCCTATGTGCAGATCGGCGCCGGTTACCTCCCCTCATCTTACATACATATCGGCGGACAAAAAATAGAACTTTGGTCTATCTTTGTAGGAATTATCGGTTCCCTGCTGATTATTTTCGGCGAATTCCATTCCATAAAAGACAAAAGCAAATACAACTTTGCGACTCCTCCTGTCTGGCAAACCGCCATGAAACTGATTATTATTATTTTTCTTTTAAACTTCTTTACCATTGAGCTTGCCAAATACAACGGTCTGCCCGTCGTGCTCGCATTAATGCTCGCACTGATTCTCATTTACACCGTGATCACCAGCAGGATGGTTATCGGCCGTCAGATTTATGCGGTCGGCGGCAATGTTAAAGCCGCGAAACTTTCCGGTATTAAGACAAACCGTGTGCTGTTCTGGGTTTACGTAAACATGGGTCTTTTATGCGCCCTTGCCGGTATTGTCCTTTCAGCGCGCAATGCCTCTGCAACGCCAAAAGCAGGCGACGGGTTTGAGCTTGACGCAATGGCAAGCTGCTACATTGGCGGCGCTGCTACATATGGCGGCATCGGCACTATCATCGGTGCAGTTGTCGGCGCATTGATTATGGGCGTTTTGAACAACGGTATGTCTCTGATCGGTTGGTCGGTTGATATTCAGCGCGTCATTAAAGGCTTGGTCCTTTTAGGAGCCGTCACGGTCGATCTGCTTTCAAAAAGGAAGAGTGCCTAAGTTGTCGCGTACAGCTGTGGAATCTGTATTGACAAGCTAATCCCTATGAAGTATGATTTAAAAATTAAACCATAGAAGGGAAAAGCAGTATGACAGAGATACCTAAATATATTGCACTTGTGAACTGGATTAAAAACCAGATAGAAGAAAATGAGTTAAAATACGGTGAAAGGCTGTACTCGGAAAACGAGCTGAGTTCCATGTTCAGCATCAGCCGCCAGACCGTGCGGCAGGCCATCAACGTTCTTGTTCAGGAAAAATTCGTGGAGAGCAGACAGGGCAGCGGTACCTATATCACTTATAATACGCTGGTGAAACATGAGCCGAGCATGACAATCGGCGTCATTACCACCTATGTCGGCGCTTATATTTTCCCTAATATTATCAGAGGAATCGAGAATGTCCTAACCGAACACGGCTATTCCATGCAGCTCACCTTTACCCATAACAAAGTGCAAAACGAAAAAAAAGTGCTGTGCTCAATGCTGGAAAAAGGTGTGGATGGAATGATTGTCGAACCCACACAGAGCGGGCTGCCAAACCCAAACATTGAAATTTATAACGAGATAGCACGTCAGAGAATCCCGGTTCTGTTCATCAACAGCTTTTATCCCGGCATTAAAATCCCGCATGTCGCTCTGAACGACCATATGGCTGGCCTGCTTGCGACAAAATATCTGATTGATGCGGGGCATAAGCGGATCGGCGGCATTTTTAAATCAGATGACAATCAGGGGCATCTGCGCTACGCCGGTTATCTTGAAGCCCTTTTGCAGGCCGGTTTTGAAATCTGTGACGAAAATGTACTCTGGTATTCAACCGAAGACTTTGCAGACCTCTCCCTCGATACAAAACGCATTCTGCGCAGGATAAAAGACTGCACCGCCGTTGTCTGCTACAATGATGAGGTAGCGATGAATCTTGTCAGTATGCTGAAAGCCAACGATATAAAAGTACCGGATCAAATTTCACTCATCAGTATCGACAACTCCGATTTGGCGTCCCTCTGTGAAGTACCCCTCACTTCGGTGGCGCACCCGATGGATCTGCTGGGTGAAACGGCGGCACGCAACATTCTGGAACTGATTGACAACAGACTGTTTAAAGCTACAGTGGATTTCGAACCAAAGGTTATTGAACGCGCATCTGTCAAAATAATATCTGAAATCTGACACATACAAACCATTAAATAGGCAGTAGTCTGCCGATTTCTTTCAGACAAGTTGTATGTACAACTTAATTCGTATTAGAAATAAATATCATGTCAGAATGTACAATCGGAGTTGACTATGGCACACTTTACACCAATCCCTGAGAACGTGGAGGTTTACGACCGACTATTCACTGAATGCCGGACACTCCACGATTGTTTTGGCCGCGGTGCAGACAATGTGATGAAACGCTTAAAAGAAATAAAACCATAAATCCCCCTCCCTTTTCACTCCAAAGGCGTTTTTATGAAAAACGCCTTTGGAGCAACCATCATAATTAAGGAGACAACAATTATGTCATCATTGAAAAAATATGAATTCTGGTTTATTGTGGGCAGTCAGGATCTGTACGGAGAGCAAGTATTGAAGACCATTGACAAACACACAAAAATAATGGTGGAGGACTTTAACGCCGATTCCGCTATTCCCTGCACCATCGTTTTCAAACCGGTTGTGCGGAACTCCAATGAAATTTATAAGGTCATCATGGAAGCAAACAACGACTGCAAATGCGCCGGAATCATCACATGGATGCACACTTTTTCCCCGTCCAAGATGTGGATTCGCGGTTTCGGCGCGCTGCAAAAGCCGCTTCTCCATGTCAACACGCAGTTTAACCGGGACATTCCATGGGACAGCATTGACATGGATTTCATGAACCTGAACCAGTCGGCACACGGCGACCGTGAGCACGGCTTTATCATCGCAAGGATGAGGTTACAGCAAAAGACGATTTGCGGATACTGGAAAGATGAAAAGATGCGCGGGCGTATGGCTGTTTGGATGCGTGCTGCCGTCGGTGCTTACGAAAGTAAAAGGCTTCGTGTGCTGCGTATCAGCGACAACATGCGTGATGTTGCCGTCACAGAAGGCGACAAGGTTGAGGCACACATTAAATTCGGCTGGCAGGTCGATCATTTCGGTGTTGAAGACATCATCCGGTTGGTAGATTCCGTTACGGAAGAAGAAATCGATGCGCAGATGAAGGAGTATGCCGAGAACTACGAGATGTCTACTGACAATATTGACGCGGTGCGCTATCAGGCACGGGAAGAAGCCGCCCTTAAAAAATTCATGGAATCAGAAGGCTTTGGCGCATTTCACACGAACTTTCAGGATTTACAGCAGCTTCGCCAGCTGCCGGGCCTGGCCGCACAGGATTTAATGCGTCAGGGCTACGGCTTCGCGGGCGAAGGTGACTGGAAAACCGCCGCGCTTTGCAGAATTATGAAGCTCATGACTGCCGACCTGCAAGGCGGCACCGCGTTCATGGAGGATTACACCTACAATTTTGATCCGGAGTGCGGTATGAATATGGGGGCTCACATGCTTGAGGTCTGTCCTTCGGTGGCCTGTGAAAAGCCGCAGATCAAAGTCGTTCCGCTCGGCATCGGTGACCGTGAAGACCCGGCGCGCCTTACCTTCCGTTCAGCGGCCGGTCCTGCCGTTCTGGTCACGATTGTCGACATGGGCGACCGGTTCCGCATGATCGCAAATGATGTCATTTGTCAGGAGCAAAAACACGACATGCCAAAGCTGCCGGTGGCGGGCGTTTTGTGGAAACCTCTGCCAACCCTTGAAATATCCGCTGAAGCGTGGATGTATGCGGGCGGTGCACATCATTCGGTGATCAGTTATTCCCTTACCGCAGATGAAATGAGGGATTTTGCGGAAATTATGGATATTGAGTTTATACATATCGGCAAAGACACGGATATTAATCAGCTGCGCAAAGAACTGATATGGAATGATTTGATCTGGAAGCTAAAAAAATAACATAACCGCAAACGAGGTAACAGACATGTTGGAAAAATTGAAAGAGCAAGTGTGCAATGCAAATCTGCTTTTGCCCGAGCACCATCTTGTGGTATTTACCTGGGGAAATGTTTCCGGTATTGACCGTGAAAGCGGGCTGTTTGTTATTAAGCCCTCCGGCATGCCCTATGACCGGCTGACACCAAAGAATATGGTGGTAATGAATCTGGAGGGAGAAAAGGTGGAAGGCGAATTAAACCCGTCCTCCGACACTCCCACCCATTGTGAGCTGTACAAACATTTTAAAAACATCGGCGGAGTGGTGCATACACATTCCCGCTGGGCGACCATTTGGGCGCAGGCCGGCTGCGGCATCCCTGCATACGGCACCACACACGGCGACTATTTCTACGGCGAAATTCCCTGCACCAGAAGCATGACCCCCGAAGAAATAGCCGGCGACTATGAAAAAGAAACCGGCACGGTAATGATCGAAGCTTTTCAAAACAGCAATCCAGATTATATTCCCGCCGTGCTCGTACGATCTCACGGGCCATTCACCTGGGGTAAAGATTGCTTTGAGGCCGTGCACAATTCCGTGGTTCTTGAAGAACTCGCCATGATGGCCTGGCATACAAAAAACATATCCTGTCAGGAAATTCCGCAGATGCAGCAAGAGTTGCTTGACAAGCACTTTCTGCGCAAACACGGTGCAAACGCGTATTACGGTCAATCTCCCAAATAAATGTGATTACAAGTACCTACATATTCCATGCGGAAGGCCTTCTGATATTAATCAGAGGGTCTTTCGCATCTATACATGCGCTTATTATCGTCGTAAATGCATTCTTTCATTTCATATTGACAAGCTCTGCACTATCTTCATAGTATATAACAGAACTGTCGAAGGGAGTGATTGCTGAAATGTGTTTAAACTCTTGTTGGCTCTGGCGTCGGTGCAGGTGTTGCCGTTGCCGTCGCCGCCGCTGCTGCCGTGGCTGTTTCTGATACCGTAATTTTGCCTCCTTAAAGTAACCGTGATGATATGGCGTCCGCACTCACAGGCGGGCGCCATTGTCAACAATTAAAATCTGCACCGTTTCACCGAAACTTTAATATACTTTATTAGGAATATCTGTAAATTATTAGAGAGTCGGTGAAAACACGATGCCTTTTGGGCTTGCACTTTCAGGAGGAGGTACAAAAGGAGCCGCACATGTGGGAGTTCTGCTTGCGCTTGAAGAAGCCGGCATGTTTCCCACGTCCATTGCCGGTACCAGCGCCGGTGCTATTGTAGCGGGGCTTTATGCCACAGGCACAAATGCGCAGGCATTGAAACAAATTGTTGTTGATATGTCTAAAAAAGGTATTTACTATTGTGATGCGGATTTGCTCGGAATTTTGAAGGCTGCGCCCCAGTTAATATTCCATCATAAAATAGATATTGAGGGATTATTTAAGGGCGCCCGGATAGAAAACTTTTTATTTGAGCATACGGACAAAAAAAATATAATGGATACCAACATCAGAACCATTATTCCGGCAGCAGATATAAATACAGGGCAGACAATTGCCTATACAAATTCTTTGGAAGGCGTTTCGGCCGTTGACCGGGTAACGTGGAAGACAGATATCGCAATTTGTCAGGCAATACGTGCAAGCATGGCGGTACCTGCAGTATTTAAACCAAAATTAATCGACAATATGTGTTTGGTTGACGGAGGAGTAACGGATACCTTACCAGTGGATCTTTTAATTGCAGCGGGTGTATCCAATGTTTTAGCGGTTGATATTACAAAAAATTATGAAACACCCAAAAAAAAGAACATTATCGATATTACGACACACTCCCTCTCGATTATGAGCACTCGTTTAAAGGAATTAAATTCCCGCGGTGAAAAGCTGTTGTTAAAACCACAGCTTCCGAAGGAGTCTGGGCTGCTGACTTTTGAGCAAATGGAGCAATGTATGGACGCTGGATATGAAGCGGCACAGATGAGCATGGCCGCAATGAAAGCGATTTTCAAATAAAACTCGGCGTTAAGCTTGGTATGTAAAAATGGTGTTCTCCCGTACAGGAGAACACCATTTTTCATGCACAACCTCTAACGGGTACACAAAATACGATCAATTACATCGTCAAGCAAACGCAAATCTCTATTATTTAAATCATCAAGCAGAGAAAGAATTTTCTTTAATGCTTTTGCACTTTCACAATCACAATCATTGCTGGTACTCTCAACATTTGTACAATTGTCTGAATTACGGTTTAAACTCATTGGATCATCTCCTTTGGGAAGTATGCTATATCTTATGCAACCAGGCAAATGTTTGTCAACACGAAAGCTGGAAATCCCAAATCTGCATATTCAGCCTGCAGTGTGTTTCCCCGTTAATGCGTCTGGATCGCTCAATTCTTACAAGGATATCCTGTTTTCATGTTTCTAGCAAAACTTGACATTTAATAATATAGGTATAGAATCAAAGAGACGAATAGATAATATTTAAAGATAATGGCTGGAAACCAAAAGGAGTGTTTTTATGGAAGAAATAATTTTAAATGCGATGGCAAGAAGCGAAAAACCTAAAAAAGTGAGAAGTTCAGGTTTTATTCCAGGCGTTCTTAATGGACCCGGTACAACTTCTGCCTCTGTAAAATTCGAAAGCGTAGCGCTAAACAAAATCATTGCAAAACACGGGACGAATGCCAAATTATGGGTTGTACTAGGCACTGAGAAAACATTTGGTTTCATTAAGGAAGTTCAAAAACATCCTGTGGAGGGAAAAATCATTCATATTGGGATCCAACTGGTCTCAAAAGATCAAGAGGTCAAAATGCAGTTGCCAATTACTTTCCACGGTCATACTGAACTAGAACATAGATTGCTGCAGTTACAAGTTTACAAACCAGAGATTGAAGTTGAGGGAAAAACAGCGCTTATGCCCGATGAGGTCGTTGTTGATGTCTCAGAAAAAAAATCCGGAGAAACCATTACCGCCTCCGACTTTCACTTATCCTCAGGGGTCAAGATACTTGATCCGGAAGATGAAATCTATGCCATCATCAAGGCTGTTAAAAAAGAGAGCGTTGAGGCGCCTGAGGAAGTTAAGCCAGCCGAATAATTCATCTTTCCCCCGACTTGCGCAGGGTTCTCATCCACCCTGCTACGCAAAAAATCAACCCGGCCTACATGATAGGCCGGGTTGATTTTTTTGTATTAATTGCTTAATTTAGATGCAAGGCAGATGCAGACTTTTGAACTCTTCTCGCTTACAGAAACAAAGTTCTACCCTGCTAATGGTGTTTGGTTAGCTATTTTATAGTAATAACACCATCTTCATTTTCCGACACTTTAAAATCCGAAAGAGGAATTATGATCACTTTTTCCTCGGTTGCATCAACAATGAGTGAAACCTGATCTCCATTTTGTATATTAGTTAAAATTTGTTCATGCTCTTGGATGCTTTTATCCGCATTTTGCTGTGATAATCTACCGTTCTGCACTTCTTTCTGAATCATGATTTTGTATTTTCCCAACCAATTTTCATAATCATTGTAACTAATTGCAGTTTGATTAATGGTTAAGCCATTCTGCAATGCTGTTTCGGCAGTGAGAGCCACATATTGGTTTAATGATTCCTTTGACTTATCCGCCGCGCTAGCAGATGAGGTAAATGCGGTGGCTGTACCAACCACGAGGATAATGGCCATTATAACACTTAAACTAGTAACTTTTTTAATTTTCATAATACATATAATCCTTTCTTCAATAGCATTATTGCTAAAATTGTTGCACAAAGGGGTTATTCCATTCTTCTTTTCCTCCATGTTGATGAGCGTCATGGCGTATGCAGATTTTATTGTTTCTCCAAATGTCTGCACTACCGTTTCATCACAGGAAAGTTCAATATCGCGGTTTGCCAGCACATACATCACCCATACAAAGGGATTAAACCAATGTACACACAAAGCAAAAGCCAATAATAGCTTTGTCAACGTGTCAAACCGCCGGATATGCACAAACTCGTGTGTCAGAATATACCTAAGCCTCGTTTCATCCGTCCAGTCCGTTGCTTTGGGCAAGAGTACCACAGGATGAAATACCCCGTAAGTCAGCGGTGCTTTGATTTTATCACATTGTCTGATTTGAACAGACCGGCTCACAGAATGCTCACGCAACCAATGGGTCGCAAAATCATTCTCGACTGGCAAAGATTCTTTAAATTCTCTGCAGCATTTGATATAGGCTATGATAAAAAACAAAGCACAGACACAGCTCCCAATTAGCCAAATGATCATAACGGGTGAAACAGATACTGTTGTAGCACCAATTTCATTTGTATTATTTGTATCAGTAACAGTACCTGTATTGCCTATCATCCTTAAAGAAGCGGTAAAAGTGGCCGTTCCCGACATTATCCGTCTTAATAGGGCAATACCCGTATAAAAACTAAAACGCGACGGGATATAAAATGGGATAAGCAGACGGCAAATCACAACACCCCATAGGACAAGAAATGTCATTTTCGGTAGCTTATGAAGAGTAACTGACCGGCAAATCACAACAGCTATAATGAGAACCGCTCCGGAAAGACTCATTTGGAAAATATCCATACGGTCACCTCATTTCAATTGATCAACAAGCTGCTTTAGTCTTTCGATTTTCTCTGGGGACAGGTTCTTCCTGTTTAAAAGAGACGCAAAAAGTAAATCGGCAGAACCATCAAATACTTTGTTTATCAGTTCCGTGGTTTCCTGCTCCTGCACCTGCTCTTGTGCAATTAATGCATGGCACAAAAAATTAGGTTCTCTGCGCTCAATCGCACCTTTACTAATGCACCTTTTGATAAGTGTATAAGTGGTATTCATATTCCAGCCAACCTGCTCTTTAAGGATAACGGAAATTTTCTTTGCGGTCGTATCGCCCTCCTTCCAAAGGACACTCATAACTTTTAATTCAGAATCAAACAGTTTGATTTCCATACTACAACCTCCTAGCTACGAAAGCAATTTTGTCGACGCCTTTATACTACCACAGGCGTGTGGAGTTGTCAACTACTGTGGTAGTTTATATTTTCGACCCATTTTGATTTCAAAAGCATCTAAGTAGACCCGCAGACCAAGCAAGTAATTCTTGCCGACAGCGGGTTTCCTTCAGCTCTGCTTTTCTCAGAATGTCCTCAATCTCAGTCGGTATCCTACCAGAATTGATTACGACTGAACACCGAGAGCCTGTGCACTCACAATGCTATCCTTAAACTAACCATGTAATTTGTTTTCGTCGATTCAGAAGCGTTCCATCCAAATCCAAAAAAATCGCCTGATACTGCATAGAACCCCTCATTTAAAGTAGTTTAAAATAAGCCGACACAGAAAGACGTCATCTGCATCGGCTTTAAATTTATATGGGCAAAGAAAACCTTAGTAAATGCAATATTACTCCATGATCATACATTCCTTTTAAAGAATAACGCAAGCGTTTCAGCCGCAGTCTCTTCGTCATTCCCCTCGGCCTTGACAGTGATTGTATCTCCCTGCTTAATTTCCAAACCCATAAGCACAAAAAGCTTTTTTGCATTCGCGGATTTCCCTGCACACGTAATTGTAATATCAGAAGAAAATTTTCCAGCCTCCTTTACAAGCAGACCAGCCGGTCTCGCATGAATCCCGTTTTCATCTTTAATCGTGTACGTAAATGTTTTCATAATATATTTTCCTTTTCTCTATGAATTCAAAGTTTCTGTCCATTCGACTCAATCACTTTTTTGTACCAGTAAAAGGAATCTTTCCTGCTGCGGGACAGGTCGCCGCTGGTGTGACTTTAATGTAACAGCAGTTTTTCGGCATGATTCCAGTACTAAAAAAATCCAGCAATAGTTTTACTAAACATGGAGATGGTGCATTCTCCTAGCAACACACATTGACTGTGAATTGAGTGAAAATTGATAAATTATTTAATTATCTATTGATGAGATTCCATAATAATATTCACATAGTTTATCTAAAGAGATGTAAATCCCCGAATCTAAAATTTTCTCACCTTAATGGCAAAAGCTGTTGGCAGCATTAATGCTTTTCTGCCAAAATCATTATCTGATACCATTGCTCGTTCTTTGTCCGTTTCTTCAATAAGTTTTTCAACAACAAAACCATTTTGGGCTAAAGCGTTAATATATGTACTCAGCATACGATTCGAAAGCATAATTTCTTTGTCGCTCATATCAGCGCAATACCATTCTTCATTAAAATAAGAATTACTAAACACAAGTTTGCCATCTTCAACAGACACACATACGAATATCCCATCTTTTTTCAAATAAGAATGAATACGCTGAAAGGTTTTGTCCAGGTTTGTTGTCCAACCAATTCCATAAACAGAATAAACGACATTGAAATAATCAATTGGTAATCCACATTCATCCTCCATAGGTGAACAAATTAGTTTAGCGTTGACTCCTAGTCCGATATCGGTGTGGCATTGCTTCCATTCCTGATGAAGATTGTCGAAAGCTTAAAGTCCCAGGTTGAAAGCAAATCGGATCAAGCGCTGCCGGTGGGTGCAATGCAGGGTATTATTGGTATGACTGAAGATACCGAGCCCGCCGGAGCTACACAGACCGGAGCGAACACAGCAGCAGAGGTTAAAACAGATACGGCGGTGGCCGGGGACGCGAAAACAGAATAGACAAAACTATAGCCCGTTGGATTAATTTCCAGCGAGCCTTTTGTTAAATTAGCAATTATTACCATTTATAGTACGGAACTAAACCATGTTTTCTGCATGGTAAAATATGAGAAAATAATATAATCTTCAAAACGAAAGGTGAACGTATGGCAGCTGCAATAGTTAGAAGAATTGACCAATTAGGACGAATTGTTATGCCTAAAGAACTCAGAAAGGATCTTAATATAAATGCAAATGATCAGTTTGAATTTTTTGTTGATGACGATAAAATCATTCTAAGAAAAAAGAAATTTACATGTGAATTTTGCAACGGCGTACATAATGTTGTTAACTTTGAAGGCCACATCGTTTGTCGCAAATATATAAAAAGAATGAATGCAATGCTAACTTGATAGATAAAATTAAGCCGTATCGGATTAATTTCCGGTGCGGCTTTTTTATTTTGGAACAATATGTTACATATGTCGAATATTGACGTAAAAAGAATTATAATGATAAGCAGGAAATAATTTGAGGAGGTTTCTATTAATGACACAAGAAGAAATTAAAAAGATGGACCGGCGGATTCGTTTAATTCAAGATCCGTTTGGCATGGGATTTCCGAAGCTGTACAAGACATTTCAAGAAATGTCGGAATTTAAAGGGAAATCATTAATAGAAATTATCCGACAATATTTCGTTTGGAAATATAAGTCTTCATAAAAGCTTTCAAAATATCAGATAACAGAGATTTTAGATCAGCTTATAAACATTAATTATACTATGTTAGTAAACGAATAAGACAGCGGCCAATCCCTCCACAAACGCTGCAGTAAAATTTCAGTAGGCACAATAATAGCCCCCCCTCAGGTGGACTGAACTGAACCAGAAAAAACGGACATTGCCAAAAAGCCTCTCATTGTAGGATAATTAAACTACGATGGGAGGCAATTTTTATGAAAAGAAGTTAGACAAATATAAAAGTGCTTGAACCAAAAATTCTGGCAATGAGGGCAGCAGGAAAAACGCGACGTGAAATTGCGGATGAATTAGGATTAAAGAAAATTCAGATAAAAGCCTGGATTAACCGACACAACAAAGCAACAGCCCGTGAGGAAGCAGGACTTCCGCCAAAGGGACGAGGGCGTAAGCCAGCCATCACATTACAAGAATACAAATATGAGAACAAGCGGTTAAAGATGGAAAATGAGTTGCTGCGGGATTTTCTTCACGCCGCTGAAAGGAAGTGAAAGCTGTCACAAAATATGAAGTAATCTATTGCCGCAGAGAGAAATATCCGATTCAAATCATGTGCAAATTCTTCGGAGTTTCGCGAAGCGGCTACTACGACTATGTAAAGCGCCGTGGATCGCTGCCACGCAATACAGAACCGGCCGGATTCATAGCCGAGTGTCAGAAAAGCTGTGGTAAAACGTATGGTTACCGACGAGTTCAAATTTGGCTGGAGCGTAAGAAATCTTTGCACTTGAACCCTAAAACGATACTCCGCATCATGAATAAATATGGCTTGCTCTCTGAAATACGCCGTCGTAAGAAGTACAAGCAAATGGGGCAGCAGCTTCACAAATATGGAAATCTGTTGAATCGCAACTTTGTTGCTGACAGACCAAACGCCAAGTGGGTAACGAACATTTCATATATACACACAACCCAAGGCGTTCTGTATCTGTCTATGATCCGCGATCTCTTTGACAACAGCATTGTCGCTTACAAGACAGGAACCGAACAGACGGTAAATCTTGTTTTGAATACAATCAAGCTTGCTATGGAAAAAGAAACGGTCGCCGGGGAGTTGCACCTCCACAGCGACCAAGGGTTTCAATACACATCACAAGCATATTTTAACCTAACCAAAGAGTACGGCATTACTCCGTCAATGTCAAGACGTGGTAATTGCTATGACAATGCACTCGCTGAAAATTTCTTCTCTATTCTCAAAACCGAGTGCATTTACAGACATCAACTGAAATCATTTGATGAGGCCAGACAACTCATCGCCGAATACATAGATTTCTACAACAATGAGCGCATACAAACGGAAACGTGCCTGACACCGCTCGAAAAACGGCGTCAGGCTGCGTAATCTTTCAATATCCTGCGGTAGGGCTTTTTATTCTTTGTCCGTTAACTCTGGTTCAGTCCAGCAATCAAGGAGGCTATTTTTTGACTTGCATTTTGACTTGCAGCTTTATATAATATCTCGAAATATCATGTAATATTATGTCATTATAAGAAAATTAAAACCGCATGAATGACTGAAAAACTCAGTATCCATGCGGTTTTTTCATTGGAGCGGGAGACGGGAATCGAACCCGCGTCATCAGCTTGGGAAGCTGATGTTCTACCATTGAACCACTTCCGCGTCTTTCCTATTTTATCATAAACATTTTTAAGAATCAAGTAAAAAGTATTAATTCAGTATTTCGACGAACAGCTTTTCATCTGAGGAAGCATTGTTGCCGACACTGACAAGAACATATTTTCCCTGCTGTACAATCACGTAATTTTTAAGCAAAGTGTACTGTGCAGGATTAAGGCTTTTAAATCCCGCGGCTTTGGAATTAATGTGGCTGGTAACTGCTGACTTCAATTCAGAAAACTTTGATTTATCCGTTAACAAAAAACAAGCGAGCTCTGCTGCGTTATCGGAAGATTTGCTCATGTAAAGCGAACTGTCGGTAATCACCGCGTCGGGAATGCTGTAATGTTTGGATAACTGGCTCTGACTGACTACGATCATATTGGAATAATGCATTTCACTGATAATCTTTGCAGTAACACGAGCCGGCGCAGGTCCTGCCACATTCTCCTTCATATTTCTAACAAGAAGAAATGAGCCTGCGAAAATAGCGAAAGCAACAATCAGTGCAGTGGTGGAAAAAAAATTCCATTTTCTCTTATTCATGACTATTTTGTTCAATTCCTCGCCCCCGCCCTGCTGTTGTTATTGTGTATTTTACCGTATTATGGCGATAAGTTAATTGTTTATAAGAACATTTTTAAATATAGCCATATTCTATCAATTCTATAAATTCATTTTGTATTAAACAAAAAAAATCTTGAATATTCTTTACTTTACATAAATCAAAGCATAATATTTCATTTTACAATATAAAATGTTTCCTTCAACACTTTCAACTTAGTTTTCAACATGCTAATCATGTAGAAACCAAACCTTTTTAGGATTTTCAACTTATAAAATTCTATGTTGAAAGAAATCGGTGGAATAAATAAAGGTTGCAAAGGTTGACATAAACATGTATGCAAATTGCGTTTTTCCAGTAAAATGCAAAAAAAACAAGGCCGGATGAGCATATCATCCGGCTTTTAATAAAAATAGAATCAGTCTTTGGATTTTTCAGCAACCTGATCGACCGCTTTTGCAACAAACGCATCAATGCTCATGGAGCCGATGTCGCCTTCTTTTCGGCTGCGGACCGCCACGGAGTTTTCCTGTACCTCTTTGTCCCCGATAACAAGCATATAAGGAATCTTTTGAAGTTGTGCTTCTCGAATTTTATAACCGATTTTCTCATTGCGATTATCAATTTCGCAGCGCAGACCTGCCGCAGTCAGCTCATCATAAACCTTTTGGGCGTATGTGCGTGTATTTTCGGAAATCGGAAGAACCTGAACCTGAACCGGGGCAAGCCAGAGTGGAAATGCTCCCGCATACTGCTCTGTCAGAATTCCTATAAACCGCTCAATACTTCCGAACACAACACGATGAATCATAATTGGGCGGTGCTTTGCACCATCCGCACCAGTGTATTCCAGTTCAAACCGCTCCGGCATTTGAAAATCGAGCTGAATCGTACCGCACTGCCAAGTTCTCCCAATGCAGTCGGTGAGATGAAAGTCAAGCTTCGGGCCATAAAATGCGCCGTCCCCCTCATTTACCTCGAAGTCATATCCAAGCTCAGTAATAGCGTCACGCAGAGCATCTGTAGCAGTATCCCAATCCTCTTTCGCACCCATGGAGTCCTCCGGCTGTGTGGAAAGTTCAATATGGTATTCAAACCCAAATGTTTTATACACCTTGTCAATCAGGCGCACAACCCCTTTAATCTCATCCTTGATCTGCTCTTTGGTCATGAAAATATGTGCGTCGTCCTGGGTAAAGCAGCGCACGCGCATCAATCCGTGCAAAGCACCGGAAAGCTCGTGGCGGTGAACAAGCCCCAACTCACCCATGCGCAGCGGCAAATCTTTGTAGGAACGCATCTTTGTCTTGTAAACCAGCATTCCGCCCGGGCAGTTCATCGGTTTGATGGCATAGTCTTCCTCATCAATCACCGTTGTGTACATATTCTGCTTATAGTGACCCCAGTGACCGCTTCTTTCCCACAGCTTACGGTTCAGAATAATCGGCGTGGAAATCTCTTGGTACCCTGCTTCACGGTGAATCTGCCGCCAATAATCAATCAGCAAATTCTTTAATATCATGCCTTTTGGCAGAAAGAATGGGAATCCGGGGCCTTCTTCCATTATTGTGAACAGTTCAAGATCCTTTCCGATTTTACGGTGGTCACGTTTTTTTGCTTCTTCCATCATTGTGACATAAGCGTCAAGCTCAGCCGCTTTTGGAAAAGAAATGCCGTAAATGCGCTGAAGCATTTTATTGTTTGAATTTGCACGCCAATAGGCTCCCGTACAGTTGGTCAGTTTAACAGCTTTCACGTTTCCCGTACTCATCAGATGAGGACCGGCGCAAAGATCTGTGTAATCGCCCTGCTTGTAGAAGCTGATTTTTTCTCCTTTTCCGGAATGTTCTTCAATCAGTTCCACCTTATATTTCTGGTTGTCTTTTTCCATCAGCTCTTTGGCTTCCTTCGGGTCAAGCTCAAAGCGTTCAAGAGGAATATCTTCCTTGATAATTTTCTTCATTTCCGCTTCAATTTTCGGAAGGTCTTCCGGGGTCAGTGACCGTTCCAGATCAACATCATAGTAGAAGCCGTTCTCAACCGCAGGGCCAATGGCAAAACCCGCACCGGGGAACAGTCTTTTCACAGCCTGCGCCATGATATGCGATGTGGTGTGCCAATAGGCTTTTTTGCCGTCTTCGCTGTCAAAGGTGAGAATCTCCAATTCACAGTCATTGGTTACGGGGGTACGCAGGTCGACAACCTTTCCGTCTATTTTTCCGGCACAGGCAGCCTTGTACAAACCCATGCCGATTGATTTTGCAATTTCAGCAACTGTTACGCCGCTGTCAAACTCTTTTGTATTCCCTTTTAACATTACGTTTATCATATCGTTCACTCCTTAAATAATAAAAAAGCTCTGCCCAAACAAAGGGGCAAAGCTAAAGCTTGCGGTTCCACCCAATTTCAGCGAATGAATGATCCGCTCTCATTGCAGCAATTAACGGTGCCAACCGGCATACCTTTGGCAAATTGCGTTCGGCATGCACTCAGAGGCGGTGTCCTTTGTATCAAACTGTGCGCGCGCTTTCAGCTGTTGCGTGCGCTCTCTGCTGCAATCTTGAGATAAAAGGCTTCCTCGTCAACATATTATACATATTTTCTATATATCATATATATTAACACCCATAAAAATTCTTGTCAATAGGCATTCGCACGATTTGTCTATATTAGACATACTTCTTCCATATAATATGATAGTATAGACCATCATCCTTAAAATATGTGAACAGTTTATGCCGATTGCAATCAATATTTCTTGACATTGGGGTACTAGAAGTAATACAATTATGAATAAGATGCACTCATATGCATTTATGGGCTCAACGCACCCATTCTTTAATGATTTAAAACTAAAATATTAAAAAGTAAGAAAGACAAGGAGGTGCCAACAATTGACCACAACCACTGTTACTTTAATGACATGTATTATAATCGTGCTGGTTTGCGCGATTATTACAGGTGTAGCCGCATTCTTAGGCGGAATTGCCCATCGGAAAAAGCAGGCTGAGTTCACCATCGGTTCTGCTGAGCTGGAAGCCAAAAGAATCGTCAGTGACGCGATTAAATCTTCTGAAGCCAAGAAAAAGGAAGCAGTTTTAGAAGGCAAAGACGAAATCCACCGTATGAGAAACGAAGCAGAGCGGGAACTGAATGAACGCAGAAAAGAAGTACAGCGTCAGGAACGCCGCATACAGCAAAAAGAAGAGACCCTTGATAAAAAGGTGGAAAGTCTGGAAGCAAAGGATGAAATCCTGACCAACAAGAACAAACAGGCTGATGAGAGACTTGCCGAAGCAGAGGCTGTTAAGAAGAGCCAGTTTGATATGCTGGAACGCATATCCGGCTTTACTGTAGATCAGGCAAAGGATTATCTGCTGAAAAACCTTGAAGATGAGCTTACGCATGAAAAAGCCGTCAAGCTGATGGAGATTGAGCAGCAAACCCGTGAGGATGCCGACAAATCCGCGCGTGAGATTATTTCGATGGCGATTCAGCGCTGTGCGGCAGATCATGTGGCCGAGGCCACAATTTCCGTTGTTCCGCTGCCGAATGATGAGATGAAGGGCCGTATTATCGGACGTGAGGGAAGAAATATCCGCGCAATTGAAACCCTGACCGGTGTTGACCTGATTATTGACGATACGCCGGAAGCAATTACTCTTTCCAGTTTTGAACCGGTTCGCCGTGAGGTAGCCCGTATCGCTCTTGAACGTTTGATTGCGGACGGCAGAATTCATCCTGCAAGAATAGAGGAAATGATAGAGAAGGCACGCCGTGAGGTGGACGCCACCATCAAGCAAGAAGGCGAGCGCGCTGTAATTGAAGCCGGAGTAAATGGAATCCACCCTGAAATGATTAAATTGTTGGGACGGTTGCGTTACCGCACCAGCTACGGACAAAACGTATTGAATCATTCGCTGGAAGTTGCTTTTTTATCCGGTGTGATGGCTTCCGAACTTGGTTTGGACCCTACAATCGCACGCAGAGCGGGTTTGCTGCATGATATCGGCAAATCACTCGATCATGAAATTGAAGGTTCCCATGTTGACATTGGTGTTGACGTGGCTCGCAAATACAAGGAAAGCGAAACAGTTATCCATGCAATTCAGGCTCATCACGGCGACGTGGAAGCAAAAACGGTAATTGCCTGCATTGTACAGGCGGCCGATGCGATTTCAGCCGCAAGACCGGGCGCAAGACGTGAGAATCTTGAGAACTATATTAAGCGTCTTGAGAAGCTCGAGGAAGTTGCCTCTTCATTTGAAGGCGTTGAACGCTGCTTTGCGATTCAAGCCGGCAGGGAAATCCGTGTTATTGTAAAACCTGAAATGATCAGCGATGACAAAATGGTGCTTTTGGCTCGGGACATTTGTAATAAGATTGAGAACGACTTGGAATATCCGGGACAGATCAAGGTAAACATAATTCGTGAAAGCCGCGCGATTGAGTACGCGAAGTAGTCGACAGGACGTACTGAATGACGCATAAGCGACGGAGTGCGATATAGGGCTCTCCGGCGCGTTGGGGAGAAGTTTTTGGGGAACAGCTTATGATGGCTGTTCCCCATTTTATATTGTCTGACAGGGTGGACATGTGAAAACGGCCAGCTTGCTGTAAGTAAAAAAGTAAAACCTGCAAGAGCCCATGACAGGGTCTTTGCAGGTTTTATGAAAAAAGATTCCAGCAATGTGTTTTATTATTTTACATATTTCTGGATAATAATAGGATCCGGAGAAACATTGTCAAGCTCGGACTGCTGAATAACAAAGTCCGGATAACCCAAGGCACCCATTTCTTCGTTATCAAGCCCTTCGATTTCAACCTCAGGCTTTACTCTGAGACCCCAAACCTTGTTGAGGAATTTAAACCAAACAAAGGAAAGACCAAAGCCCCAGACAATCAGTACTGCTACGTTAATCATCTGTGCGACAAACTGACCGGCGTCACCATAAAACAGACCCTTGACTCCGCCTGTAATGCCATTTATACCGTCACCGTATGTTCCATCCGCAAATAATCCAAGGGCAATAATACCCCAAACACCGTTTACGCAGTGAACCGAAATTGCACCAACCGGGTCATCTATTTTTAATTTGTTTTCAACAAAAGAAACCGACAGGCATACAAGGACACCACCGACAGCACCGATTAAGAAAGCAACAATGCCGTTCACAAACGCACAGGGAGCTGTGATAGCCACCAGACCGGCAAGCGCGCCGTTGCAGGTCATGGAAGGGTCCGGTTTCCCGTATTTAATCCACATGTAGAACATCGCGACCAAACCACCGACTGCACCGGCAATCATGGTATTGGTGGCGACAACAGCCAGCCTGAAATCTCCCGCGTTCAGTGTGGATCCGGCATTAAAGGAGAACCAGCAGAAAAACAGGATAATCGTACCAACGATTGCCATTGGAAGATGATGGCCCGGGAAAGCTCTTGCCGTACCGTCTTTTTTGAATTTTCCGATTCTGGGGCCGATCACAATCGCACCGGCGAAAGCCATCATACCCCCCATGGCGTGAACGACGGATGAACCCGCAAAGTCTACCGCACCGTGCCCAAGGCCGAAATATTTTCCGAGGGTTGCAAGCCAGCCGCCGCCCCACATCCAGTTACCGAACAGCGGATAGTAAATCATTGACACAAAGAAAGTGGAAATCACAACCGCAGAATACTTTACTCTCTCTGCCATAGAACCGGTCGGTATGGTACAGGTAGTGTCCATAAACACCATCTGGAAGAAGAAGAGCGCGTAAATACCGGCATCATATGTATTGCCGGACTGCAGAAAGAATCCTTTATATCCCAATATGCCGCCAAAACCCGGAATGGAAAGCATACCGTTCAACGCCGCACCGCCTGTTCCAAGGCCGGCCGCACCACCGGAACCGCCGAACTGAAGGGCAAATCCAACCAAAAAGTAGCCTACCGCACCGACGAGGAAGACCATAAAATTCATTGTCATCGTATGAGCCGCATTTTTTCCGCGGCAAAAACCTGTTTCAACCATTGCAAAACCGCACTGGAAGAAGAAGACCATAAACCCTGTAATCATAATCCAAACGAAATTTGCACTGAGCTGCGCTCTGTTCGCAGCAACAGCGACATCGCTGATCGTTTCGGAACCTGTGGATGTTGCATAAGATGCGCCGGTAGGATCGGCAGCAGCAGCAAATACAGTTGTGGATAACAGCACCGTGACAATTACCACTATTGAAGCGATACTGAGAATTTTAAATAATTTTTTCATACCAATACCCCAATTCAAATAAAATAATAAATGATACCTGTTCTTCTTTACGCCGTTTTTATTTTCTTTTCCTCTTAAAATTATCCCATGAAAATCTCGATGTCGGCTTATATAATTCATTTTTTAGGCTTATCAGTGAAGTAAAATAACGAATCCCCAAATATAAGACGGCCACGCCGAAAAGAATTCCCGAAACCTTCGTGTTCATGACCTGAATGCTGATGTTATTGATAAAGCTATATATTGAAAAGAAAATGCCTGAAGCACAAATCGCACTGGCCGTAATCAACAGCACCGTGATAATTGCCTTTTTTCTGAACTCTACAGGAAACGTTCCATTTTTAGATTGCATCGTCACCACTCTCACTTGTTCTGATTTTTACCGCCTGCTCGACATTGTAGACAAAGATTTTTCCGTCGCCGACTTCACCGGTTTTAATTTTCTCCGTTACCTGCGCGATCAAAGCGTCTACTACAGAGTCATGCACCACAGTTTCAATTTTGATCTTCGGCAAAAGGTTTAAGCTGAATTCGGTTCCTCTGTAAACTTTTTTTCTTCCCTTTTGGCGTCCGCACCCGGATACCATGGCAACTGTCATTCCATAGATCTGCAGTTCATTGAAGATTTCCTTCACTTCTTCAAGCTTTTCAGGCCTGATGATCAATTCTACTTTTTTCACTACAGCCATCTCCTTCGTAAAATAAATGAATATAAAAACGCCGGCTTCGAAAAAATCGAAACCGACATCATTGCCGTTCTCACATAATGAAACATCGCATATAGAAATAAAAAAGGCGCAGCATCCGCTATAAACGAATACTGGCGCCTTTGCCATACTAAATAATACTCAACAAATCCGTAAGAGTGAACCGATTTAAAAAATTCTTTGGTTAAATAGCGTCGTCTCCGCTTTCCCCTGTCCTGATTTTAACGGCCTGCTCTACATTATAAACAAAGATTTTTCCGTCACCGACTTCACCGGTCTGGATTTTTTGCGTAATTTTCTCTATCAGCTCTGCCACGACGGAATCATGTACCACTGTTTCCACTTTTATTTTAGGAAGAAGGTTAATGCTGAATTCAGTTCCCCGGTAAACTTTTTTTCTGCCCTTTTGCTGACCGCACCCAGAAACCATTGCAACGGTCATACCAAGAATACCAAGCTCATTCAGTGTTTCTTTGACATCCTCAAGCTTTTCCGGTCTGACAATCATTTCAACTTTTTTCGTAACCTCATCCCCCTTTAAATTTATTTAACTCAAAAATAAAACATTCCGATCTATAGTCTTAAACTTCTTTCACTACATAATACACCTTGGAATTCTAAAGTCAACACTTTGTTCATAATCTGTTTAAATTTATTAGATTAATGCAAAATAAGGTTGTCTCTATCTGATTTATTTGTAAAATTTTACAACATTTAATTGTATTTTTTAAACATAATGCAGATAAATCAGTAGTTTAGCATTTACATGCAAAAAATAAACTGTTACAATAAATTAATGTTTCAAAATAAGCCCGGGAATACCGCGGGCATCCATACAAAGGTAGGCTTTCAGAATGAATATTCTTGCCATTGGCGACGTTGTCGGCAGCATTGGCTGCCATTTTCTGCGCGCGCATCTTCCCCAATTAAAGAAAGTGAGGGGCGTGGATTTGGTCATTGCGAACGGTGAAAACTCTGCTGACGGCAACGGTCTGACTCCTGTTTCCGTTCAGTTTCTGTTTGACAGCGGAGTGGATGTGATTACTTCCGGCAATCACAGCTTCCGCCGCAAAGAAAGCTATGAACTCTACGATTCCAGAGAATGTCTGCTGCGCCCCGCAAATTTTCCATCCTCCGCACCGGGAAGAGGCGCCTGCGTTGTGGATATGGGACGAATGCAGGTAGGGGTAATCAACCTGATGGGCACAATTTATATGGACAGTCTGGACTCCCCGTTTGACACTGCCGACCGGCTGCTCGCCGGCGGTATGCCTAAAATTACACTGATTGATTTTCATGCTGAAGCAACCGGAGAAAAACGTTCATTCGGTTACTATCTGGACGGAAGGGTTTCCGCGGTTTTCGGAACGCATACCCACGTTCAGACCGCAGATGACTGTGTGCTGCCCGAGGGAACCGGTTACATTACGGATCTGGGCATGACAGGCCCAATTCAGTCGGTGCTTGGCGTGAGACCTGAGCTTGTTATTGAAAAAATGCGCACCAAAATGCCGGTTCGTTTCGCACTGGCTGAAGGTGACTGCAAAATGGACTGCACCATGTTCAATATTGATGAAAAAACCGGAAAAACCGTCTCGGTGGAACGTATACAAATTCAATAATTATAATTCGTTTGTTTTTTACAGTTTTTTTTTAATAATCTATGTGTTTTTGGTAAATAATACTTGCAAAACTTTGTATTTCGATTTATGATGATATTATCATTTTACTATAGTCTGGAGGATAGCCTATGGAAATATTGAAAGTATCATCCAAGTCAGCGCCAAACTCAGTTGCAGGCGCAGTTGCAGGAGTGATTCGTGAAACGGGATCGGTTGAGCTGCAGGCTGTCGGTGCAGGTGCCACCAATCAGGCTATTAAAGCCATTGCGATTGCACGAGGTTACCTTGCTCCGTCGGGAATCGATATTGTTTGCATTCCGGCTTTTGCCAGTGTAATCATTGACAGTGAGGAACGCACAGCAATCAAACTTATTGTTGAGCCAAGATAATATCGAACCGTATCAATATCCTCACAAAATGTGAGGATATTTTTTATAAATCCGTTATTTTGATATTCCAGATTCACCGATTTGCCTGCGATAATTTAAGATTGAATCTGTCTTTGTACTATGATATAATAATAAAATGAAACAAGTGAATTATTAGGGAGTGCTGAATAGTGATAAATGGAACTGACCTGAGAAACGCTATAATTTCAGGCGCTAACAATATTGTAAAACATAAAACATCAGTAGATGAATTGAACATTTTCCCCGTACCTGACGGAGATACAGGCACCAATATGTCGATGACGATGGGTTCCGCCTCACGCGAACTTTCAAAAAGCGGAAATAATCATGCAGGTGAAGTCGCGCACAGTGCGGCTTCCGCCATGCTTCACGGTGCGAGGGGCAATTCCGGCGTCATCCTGTCCATTTTGTTCCGCGGATTTTCCAAAGGCATTGAGGGAATGGAAGAAGTCGGCGGCGCAGACCTTGCCAATGCTTTAGGCGTCGGCGTTGAGGCCGCTTACAAAGCTGTTATGAAACCGACAGAGGGAACTATATTGACTGTCTCCCGTGTTGCAAGTGAAAAAGGCAAAGCGGCAGCGGCAATTGATGACGATGCCGTGTATGTCTGGAGCGCGATTTGCAAAGGCGCTGCCGAAGCACTGGAAAAAACCCCTGAACTGCTGCCTGTTCTGAAAAAGGCAGGCGTTGTCGATGCCGGAGGAAAAGGCCTTTGCTATATTTTCGACGGAATGCTGAGCGTATTTAAGGATGGCACTGTGATTGCGGACGAAATTGATTCATCCGAAGAAAAAGCAGTGGAAAATGATTTCTTTAGAAATGCCGCGGCTGAATTCGACCAAATTATTAATTTTACCTATTGCACGGAGTTTATTGTGGGACGTGATCCCGAATGCAAAAAGGATCCGCAGGATCTGCGCGGCTACCTTGAAACCATTGGCGACTGTGTGGTTCTGGTCGATGACGACGATATCATTAAAGTGCATGTACACACGGAAGAACCGGGTACCGCGCTGCAGGCGGCTTTGGCTTTCGGCCAGCTTTTGACCGTTAAAATTGAAAACATGAAGGAACAGCACCGAAAAGCCGCTGAGGCAAATGAAGAAGCCAAAGCGAGGGCCGCATCCCCTTTAGCTCCCGCTGACCCTGTAAACGAGCTAGGGTTTGTCGCAGTTGCCGCCGGTGAAGGATTAAAGACACTTTTTACCGATCTGGGCTGCACACATGTTGTCAGCGGCGGACAAACGATGAACCCAAGTACAAACGATATTTTGGCGGCCATCATGGCAACACCTGCAAAAACCGTGCTTGTTCTGCCAAACAACAAAAATATTATTATGGCTGCCGAGCAGACCATCCCTCTTGTCAATGACCGGAAAGTAATCGTGCTGCCTACACGGACGCTTCCTCAGGGGCTTTCCGCTATGCTTGCCTATGACCCGGACGCCGCCGCAGAAGTAAACACCATCAGTATGATGGAAGCCGCCTCAAATGTTGCGACCGCCTCCGTCACCTTTGCCGCACGCGATTCTGAATTTGGCGGTCATAAAATCAAAGCGGGCGATATTCTGGGCATGAATAACGGCAAGCTTGAACTCATTGAAAAAGATATCGTTCATGCATGCAGTAAACTGACACGCTCCATGATAAGCCGCAATACTTCATTTATTACCATTATCTACGGAGCCGACGTCACGGAAGATCAGGCAAACGAGGCTTATAACCGGATTAAGAGTAAAGTTGGCAGCGAAACCGAAGTTACGCTTGTCAACGGCGGACAGCCGGTTTATTACTTTATTGTTTCTATAGAATGATGCGCTCGTTATTTGAAAAAAATATCCGCGACCTGAAAGGCGTCGGCGAAAAGCGCGCCAAGCTGTTTGCAAAGCTTGGCGCGCCGACTGTCGGCGCTTTGCTGCGTCTGTACCCGCGTGCATATGAGGATTTAAGCCATCCATACCCGATTCAGGAAGCGCCGCTGAACGAGCCCTGCGCCGTCCGGGCGACCGTTGTGGAGCGCCCTGCGGAAGCAAGAATCCGTGCCGGCCTGACCATCTACAAGGTAAAGGTCACCGATGGCGAAAGTGATATGGAGCTGACATACTTTAACAATCCCTATATTCCGGTCATGCTCAAAACAGATAAGGAATATATTTTTTATGGAAAAATAACGGCTAATTTTTTGAAACGTGAAATGAATACACCGGAATTTGTCCGCTCCGAAGTCTGTCCTCCGGTCCGGCCCATTTACCGCCAGACACAGGGTCTTTCGAGCAGAATGGTCGAAACCGCGGTCAAAAGCGCTTTCGAACTGCTGCCGGATGTGGTGCGAGACCCTATCCCGGAGAAAATCCGCGCGGAATATGAACTCTGCCAGCTGCGTTTTGCACTGGAAAATATTCATCTGCCGCAAAGCATGGAGGATCTGGAATCTGCCCGGAAGCGCCTTGTTTTTGAGGAACTTCTGATTCTGCAGCTCGGTCTGCTCCGATTGAAAGGCCGCAGCCGCGCTGTAAGCCATCTAAGGCTGAATCACGACCTCTCCGAGGAATTCTATTCTTTACTGCCGTTTAGGCCCACAGGCGCCCAGCGAAGGGCCGTAAAAGAAGCCGTGGCGGATATGAGAAGCGGATTCCCGATGAACCGCCTGATTCAGGGCGACGTCGGTTCCGGAAAAACTGCGGTTGCGGCGGCTTTGTGCTACTGCGCGGTTCAAAATGGCATGCAGGCGGCATTGATGACACCCACGGAAATACTGGCACAGCAGCACTATGCTTCTCTGTCTGCCCTGTTGACGGGAATACGTGTCGCACTGCTGACCGGCTCAATGCCGGCAGTCAAAAAGCGTGCTGTTTTGGGAGCGCTCCAGACCGGAGAAATTCAGCTTGTGATCGGCACACACGCCCTTCTCTCTGAAGGAGTTGTATTTCAGCGTCTTGGTTTGGTGGTCACGGACGAACAGCACCGTTTTGGCGTAGCACAGCGCGCGGCTCTTGCTTCAAAGGGCGACCATCCGCACATGCTCGTCATGAGCGCCACTCCCATTCCGCGCACACTGGCGCTGATGATCTATGGGGATCTTGACATTTCAGTTCTTGACGAATTGCCGCCCGGTAGGCAGAAAGTTGACACCTATGCCATTACGAGCGAAAAGCGGCAAAGAGCGTTTCGTTTTGTCAGAAAGCACATTGACGAAGGCCGACAGTGCTATATCATCTGTCCGATGATCGATGAAGGTCAGAACGACATGGCGAGCGTGAACGAATATGCCGAAAAGGTACGGGCCGAATGGCTGCCCGGCTATAAAACCGGTGTGCTTCACGGCAAAATGAAACCGAAACAAAAAGAAGCCGTCATGGCTGAATTTTCGCAGGGCAAGATTTCTGTCCTGATTTCCACCACTGTTGTGGAGGTCGGCGTGGATGTGCCCAACGCGGTTGTTATGCTCATTGAAAATGCAGAGCGATACGGCCTCTCCCAGCTGCATCAGCTTCGCGGCCGTGTAGGACGCGGTAAATACAAATCCACCTGCATTTTAATATCCGATGCACAGAATGATGAGACCGTAACACGTTTGAAAACAATGTGTGACACGAACGACGGTTTTCAGATTGCCGAACAGGATTTGAAGCTCCGCGGCCCGGGGGACTTTTTCGGACACCGGCAGCACGGACTGCCCGAGCTGAAAATCGCCGACATGATACACAATATGGACATATTAAAACAGGCTCAGTCGGTCGCACGCGAAATTCTGAGCGAGGACGGCGAGTTGGAATCCGCCCCGCACCACGGGCTGAGGGCTGAGGTAAAACAGCTTTTTGAAAACATATCGGATTAGATACCCGCAGCCCCGTCATCATAAATGATGGCGGGGCTGCTTTTTATTTGAATCTTCTTTGCTGCGGTGGCTCCACCGAAAGCACATCATTAAATACAGCGTAATTTTTAGCCGTAATTTTGCGGTCAATATGGATGCTCCCGAAAAACCACTTGCTGAATTTGACCTGCTTAACAAGCTGCTCAAAAAACGAATCAAGCTGATTGGTTTTTTCCTTCGGATTAACCGTATCGGACATTACCCGAGGAGCCGGCTCATGTGTGATAATATAATCTACCGCCATATCGGCGTCAGCCAGGTTCTTTACGCCTTCGCGCATCTCCTCAATGCTTGGCATTTCACGTTCCCACCATTTTCCGGCGGCAATGCGAAGCTGTTTTTCCAAAGTTTCTCCGCCACCGAACACAAACAGTTTTTTACCCTCAATGGTAAAAATCTGACCGCGCATCAGATGGTACAGATTACCGCTGATATTCTGCACCTGACCGCCGCTCCATTCTGTCACCGGATATTGATCCAGCAAATCAAAGTTTTCATGCGTTCCATCCAAAAAGAGGATGTTATATTTCCTTTTTCCCAGCTTTTTAAGACTCTTCTCTTCTTTTTGCCCTCCGTCCCAGATAAAACCGAAATCCCCGCATACAATAAGCGTATCCCCTTTTTTCAATTTTCTGATCTGGCCGGAATCAAAGCGGCACATCTCGCCATGTGTATCCCCTGTTATGTAAATCACTGTAATTCCTCCAATAAATCTTACAATTTAATTACATTTTTAAACTGCTCTTTATCTTTTGCAAAATTGCTGTTATACTTGTTTACAGACCAAACTGTCCTATAAAATATAAAACTTTAAACATATAATATCACATCGGAGGAAAAAGTTCCATGAAAAAAATGCGCCAAATACTGTCTATTACCATCTTAACGATATTAGTTGTATTTTCATCATTCAAGGCAAACGCCGCCACATTCAACATCGATTTTGATCCAAGCTCCGCCGCCGTCGAACTCGTGAATTTAGATACGGATACCGTCGTCTATCAAAAAAATGCCGATGTGCGTCGGGAACCTGCTTCGACCACCAAGATTATGACTTTTATCATTGCAAGCGAACAAATTAAAGACCTTGACGGAACAAAAATAACGATCACCAAAGATTTGATGGACACGCTCTTAGGCACAGGCAGCTCCATGTCCAATATTAAGATTGGCGATCAGCTGACCGCCCTTCAGCTAATGAACTGCATGCTGGTTCCAAGCGGGAACGACGCGGCCCTTTTTTTGGCGGACTATGTGGGAAAAGGAAGCGTAGATTCCTTTGTGGATATGATGAATGCCAAGGCGAAAGAGCTTGGCTGCACCGGTACACATTTTACCAACCCGCACGGCCTTCACGATGAGAACCACTACACAACGGCACACGACCTGTACCTTATGACAAAATACGCTATGAGCCTGCCGCATTTTACCGAAATTACCTCGCAGGCACGCGCTACGTATAAACCGGCCGGCGGCCCTGATGCGGGAAAAGAAAGACTACTTATAACTACAAACCTGCTAATCGACAAAAACACGGGAAGTCAGTATTATTATCAATACGCGCGCGGAATTAAAACGGGCCATACCGATGAGTCCGGCTACTGTCTGGTTTCTTCCGCCACGGCCGAAGGGTACAGTTACCTGTGCGTTGCGCTCGGTGCGCCGTCTATAGACGCAAATGGCAATCAAATCAAGACGCGCGGTGAAATGGTTGATACGAAAAAACTTTACCAGTGGGCGTTTAAGAATCTGCAATTAAAAAGCATATTAAACAGCAATGAATCTATCGGTGAAGTCAAGCTGAAAGATGCATGGAATAAAGACAAATTACTCCTTGTGGCCGAAAAAAACTATTCCGCAATGCTCCCAATGAATGTGTCGGCAAGCAGTGTGATCATAACAAAAAACATCCCGGATGTTGTCACTGCGCCCGTAAAAAAAGGGCAGGTCATTGGTACGGCAACTCTCAGTTACGCCAACCAGAAGCTCACAACCGTCAATATTGTGGCCGCTGTAAGCGTTGAGCGCAGCGAACTGCTGCATTCTGCCAATACGGTCAAGGCTATTTTTACTTCTGTGTGGTTTATCGTCATTGTATCAATTATTGTCTTGCTTGTGATTATTTACATTATTTTGGCGCTGATTTACAACCGCAAAAAGAAGAATCTCCGCAGAGTTAAAAAGTACAGAAAAATGTAATGGATATTGAGATAGAAGAAGGCCCTGCCGTTCAATGAGCGGCAGGGCCTTCTTTTGTCGGTATGCGAAATTATTTAACTTCGACTTCTGCGCCAGCCTCAACAAGCTTGGCTTTAATTGTTTCACAGTCGTCTTTGGAAGCGCCTTCTTTAACAGCCTTCGGTGCGCTGTCAACGACTTCTTTTGCTTCCTTCAGACCAAGGCCTGTGATTTCACGGACAACTTTGATAACCTGAATCTTGTTTGGGCCAACAGCTTTGAGAATAACGTCGAACTCGGTCTTCTCTTCAACAGCGGCAGCAGCAGGAGCAGCAGCGGCAGCAACAGCGACAGGAGCAGCAGCGGATACGCCGAATTCCTCTTCAAGAGCCTTTACGAGCTCGGAAAGCTCAAGAACGGTAAGGGATTTTACATCTTCAATTAATTTTACAACTTTATCTGACATTGATAGTTACCTCCAAAATTTTTATTTTTAATCTGAAAACTTATGCGTTGGCAGCCTGCTTTTCCGCAATCGCGTTCAAAGCGACAACCAAGCCCTTTATTGTACCGTTAAGCACAGTAACAAAGCCTGTAATAGGAGCGTTCAAACCACCTAGAACCTGTGCGACCAAAACCTCTTTAGCAGGCAGGGACGCCAATTCCTTGACTCCGTCAGCGCTGATGGCGCCGCCGTCGACAAATCCGGCTTTGAGTTCAAACTTCTTGCTTGTTTCAGCAAACTTAGCGAGGATTTTCGCGCTGGAAACGTAATCGTCTTTGCTGATTGCAATTGCGGTTGTACCTTCCAGAACATGGTCCAGACCATCAATGCCCGCATCTTTTAACGCAAGACGCAGCAGAGTGTTCTTAACGACCATATACTCGTCTCCGGCTTCACGCAGTTCCTTACGGAGCTTTGTATCCTGAGCGACCGTAATGCCCTTATAGTCCACAAGGATACCGGTGCATGCAGCTTTCAGGTTTTCGGCAAGAGCCGCAACCACCTGCTTTTTTTGCTCTAAAATCTTTTCACTTGGCAAATGTATTCACCTCCATCAATTGAGATGCAGCGCGCAAGAAAATGAAAAAGCCCTTCCCACATAACCGCGGAAAGGGCGTAAATACACAAATATCGTGCGTATCGGCTCTATCCTCGGCAGGCTGGGCAAAACCCATTAAGCAAATGCGCCTGCTGTCTTTGGAATAAAGAACAGCGAATATTATACTATCACAGACTCTACAGCCTGTCAAGTCCTTTGTTATCAGCCAACCTTGTTCGGGTTGATTCTGACACCGGGGCCCATTGTTGAAGCAATAACGCAACTCTTGACATACTGGCCCTTTGAAGCGGCCGGTTTTGCCTTTACAATTGCGCCGAGCAAAGCATCAAAGTTTTCGAGCAGCTTCTGTCCGCCGAACGAAACCTTGCCGATTGAACAGTGAATAATATTAGTCTTATCAAGACGATACTCAATCTTACCGGCTTTGGCATCTGTAACAGCCTTGCCGATGTCGCGGGTAACAGTGCCGGCTTTCGGGTTAGGCATTAAGCCGCGGGGGCCCAAGATCTTACCTAAACGGCCAACCAGACCCATCATGTCCGGAGTGGTGATAAGAATATCAAAATCCATCCAGTTTTCAGTCTGAATCTTCTGTACCATTTCTTCAGCGCCGACAAATTCAGCACCGGCAGCCTCGGCTTCTTTGACAGCGTCGCCCTTGCAGATTGCAAGTACGCGAACTTTCTTGCCGGTGCCGTTCGGCAGTACGATAGCGCCGCGGACCTGTTGGTCTGCGTGGCGGCTGTCGACGCCCAGTTTGACATGAACCTCAACAGTTTCGTCAAACTTGGATGTTCCCGTCTTGACGCAAAGTTCAAGCGCTTCGTTTGCATCATAAAGTTTTGTACGGTCAACAAGCTTCATGTTATCAACGTATTTTTTTCCGTGTTTCATTGGTTTTCCTCCCTATTGAGTGGTAAAATCGGAGTAGAAAAGTTCCTCCCACCCGGGTGATCAATCTACGACTTCAATGCCCATGCTGCGCGCTGTACCGGCAACCATGCTCATGGCTGTTTCGACAGAAGCTGCGTTTAAGTCAGGCATTTTTGTTTCAGCTATTTTTCTGACCTGCTCGCGGGTAATTTTTGCTACCTTTTTCTTGTTCGGTTCACCTGAACCGCTCTCAAGACCGCAAGCCTTTTTAATAAGGACAGCAGCCGGCGGAGTCTTTGTGATAAAGGTAAATGAACGATCCGCATAAACAGTAATGACAACAGGAATAATCAATCCTACGTCATTTTTTGTGCGCTCGTTGAATTCCTTTGTGAACGCCATGATGTTGACACCGTGCTGACCGAGGGCCGGTCCAACAGGCGGCGCCGGGGTAGCTTTGCCAGCAGGTATTTGGAGCTTAATTAAGCCCGTAACCTTTTGAGCCATTTCTTTGCACCTCCAAAATTCGTGGTAGATGGCGGAGCGGATGAATCAGTTTATCCGTTCCTCCCACAGGGGCAATGCCCCTCATAATAAGCGGTCTCCCGCAAATTATCATGAATATTATTCCATCGCTTCAGCCTGATCCAGCTCAAGCTCGACCGGTGTTTCGCGTCCAAACATAGAAACTGTTACGCGAACACGGTTTTTGTCGACATCCACCTCTTCGACAGTACCGACAAAACCCTCAAGCGGGCCGTCGATAATGTGTACGGAGTCGCCGATGCTGTAGGAAACCTCAATTTGTTTCTGTTCAACGCCTAATTTCGCTACTTCTTCATCCGTGAGCGGAATGGGCTTTGAAGATGGACCCACAAAGCCTGTACAGCCCCTGATGTTGCGGACAACATACCATGACTCATCGGTAAGAAGCATCTTCACCAGAACATAACCGGGGAAAATCTTGCGCTCAACGTCACGCCTTTTGTTATCTTTAATTTCGGTAACAGTTTCCGTCGGCACACGTATTTCCTGAATTAAATCATGGATCTGACGGTTTTCCACAGTCTTTTCAAGATTAGAGGCTACCTTGTTTTCATACCCGGAATAAGTATGAACAACATACCACTTTGCGTCTTCAGGCATAGTAATTTCCTCCGCTTATCCTACTTTGCAACATTCATAATCAATCCAAGCAGGTTCATGAGTAACGTGTCGAGTCCAAAGATAAACAGGCCGATAACAAATATTGTTACCAAAACAACGCCGGTATTCTTAAATACAGCCTGCGGTGTCGGCCAAACTATCTTCTTGATCTCGCTTTTGCAGTCGCGGAAGAACTTTGAGGTGCTTTTGCTGGTCTTGGCAAAAAAGTTTTCTTTTTGAGTTGTATCTGCCATTCTTTGTCCCTCCGTCCGGATTACTTTGTTTCTCTGTGAAGAGTGTGTTTCTTACAGAATCTGCAGTACTTGTTCATCTCAAGCCTGTCCGGATCATTCTTTTTGTTTTTCATCGTGTTGTAGTTGCGCTGTTTGCACTCAGTGCAGGCTAATGTAATTTTAACTCTCATGACGGCACCTCCCGTTGTACGGAAAAATATTTAGGCCTTTTAAGGGCCTCAGCCTCCCTCTTAAAAGGGCGCAAAAAAATAACCCCTTTATGAGGTGTAATAATAATAACATACTTATGTTGAACATGTCAAGTTTTTTTTATATATTGCAGGGCGGAAATACGCCCGCCCCGCATAGTTCACAGCTATTTTATGTCATTTAGATTGGCCGCAACAAATTTTTTCTCTTTTTTCTTCTTTGCCGGCTTCACTGTTTTGCCCTTGAATTTTAAACCGGAAATAAAACTCTTTTTGAGATCGTCGCTGAACATCGGTTTTAAATTTTCAATAGCAATCTGATTATTGATGCCATTTAAGACCACAATAGTGATAATGGAACGCACATCCATATCACCGACGGCGTACATGTCGTTTAAAAGATCACTGCAGCGCTTGATACTGTCTGTCTTCTCGGTATGTGCACAAAGCGCCTCTATTTTCGGTGTCAAATTCTCACGCGCAAAATGTACGGCACGCACATCGCCGTACTGGGCTTTCTCATTGCTCAGCTCGTCCCGAAGCTCCGGAAAAATTCCGATAAAACGATTGAAAAAGAATACCGGATCGGCATTATTTTCATCGTCTTTCTTACGCTTTTTCTTTGTCTTGACCGCAGCTAAACGCTTGGGTCCCTCAATGGTTTCGACAAAGTCGTTCACAATGCTCTCGGCCTCGGAAAGACTGTCGGTCTGGGAATCGAAAAGCCAAATCGAAATTGACTTCCATTTTAAATCAGGCTCTCCGTCATCTACATCACAGGTTCTAAGCTCAAAGCGCTTTTTGCCCCGATTATAAAAAATGCTGTAAGCGGTATTCTCCCCTTTAAACAGCACTGAACGGCCGTCGCTTTCCTGTTGTTCCCCGTCGGCTCTTACAAACCCTTGTCCGTTTAAAACCGCTCCAACTTTTTCAGCAATCAGGTCAAATGCCTTCTGCTCCAAAAAAATCACTCCTGAATTTATATTTATATACGATATTGTTATTATGAATCATGATGTTTATAAATTATACTACATAAACACTTTTTTGTCACCATACAATTTAACAAAATTCCAATTGCGCCTGTAAAAGCCTTGTGGTATGATATGTATTTGTAGTATTATGTATATTATTAAAATAAGAAAAGAGCAAATCTTTGGAGGATATTATGATGAATAAAAAGAGAATTGCTGTTATTTTCGGCGGCAGCTCATCCGAACATGAAGTGTCATGCCTTTCCGCTTCCTCAGTAATTAACAATTTGCCAAAGGACAAATATGAATTTATCTGTCTTGGCATTACCAAAGACGGGCATTGGTATCTGTTTAACGGATCTCCGGAAGAAATTGCGGACGGCCGCTGGGAGCACGACCCTCTCAACCAGCCCGCGTTTATATCCCCCGACAGGAGCATCGGCGGAATTGTCGTCGACGGAAAAATGGGTTTTGACGTCATCAAGGTGGACTGCGTATTCCCCGTTCTGCATGGCAAAAACGGAGAGGACGGCACAATGCAGGGCCTTTTGCAGCTGAGCGGAATTCCGTTTGTCGGATGCCGCGCGCTTGCTTCCGCCGACTGTATGGATAAAGCCGTCACCCACACGCTGATGACTGCAGCAGGCATCCATCAGGCTAACTATCTTTGGTTCTACGCTGAGAAATACAAAACCGGCGCCGCCAAAATCAAATTAAAAATTGACGCAAGACTTGGGTATCCCATTTTTGTAAAACCGGCGAATGCAGGTTCTTCCGTCGGAGTCAGCAAGGTAACCTGCGAGGCCGACCTTGATGAAGCAGTGGCAAAGGCGGCACATGAAGATGATAAAATTGTTGTGGAAGAAGCCATTGTCGGTCAGGAAGTCGAATGTTCCGTACTGGGCAACGCAGAGCCGGAGGCTTCGACTGTTGGTGAAATCGCGGCTTCGGCTGAATTTTACGATTATGACGACAAATACAAATCCGGAAAATCCCAGCTCTATATTCCGGCGCATCTTGACGAGGCGGTCATTGAAGAAATCCGCTCCACTGCGGTAAGAGCATTTCGCATGATCGGATGCAGCGGCCTTTCCCGGGTAGACTTTTTCGTGCGAAACGGCAGAGAGGTCATTTTGAACGAACTGAATACCATGCCGGGCTTTACCGCCATCAGCATGTACCCGAAGCTTTGGGAGGCCTCCGGCATCCCGTACAGCGAACTGCTTGACAGACTGATAACTCTTGCTTTTGAGATAAAGACACAATACTAAAATTGAATCATTTTGGAGCGATGGAAAAGAATGGATAACAGACCGATCGGCGTCTTTGACTCCGGGCTTGGCGGGCTGACCGCCGTAAAAGAGCTATTAACCATTATGCCGCATGAAAGCATCGTTTATTTCGGCGACACCGGCCGTGTTCCGTATGGAACGCGAGGCCGCGAAACCATTATCAAATACACAAAACAGGATATGTTGTTTTTAAAATCCAACAATGTAAAAACAATTGTAGCCGCATGTAATACAGTAAGCTCGGTAGCGGGCGGCATCGGTAATAATCTTGCCCTGCCGTTCATCGGCGTACTTAAGCCGACAGCACAAGCCGCCGCCGCCGCCACCAAGAATAAACGGATTGGCGTGATCGGCACCTCAGCAACGATTCGCAGCGGTGCGTACCGGCGGGAGCTTGCCGCAATTGATCCCGCAATCGAGGTTTGCGACCGCGACTGCCCGCTGTTTGTCCCACTGGTGGAAAACGGATGGATCGCCCAAGATGAGCAGGTTACGCGCCTAGTCGCGCAGCGCTACCTGACCCCGCTGAAGGAAGCCGGAATCGACACCCTGATTATGGGCTGCACACACTATCCCATTATTCAGCATATCATTTCGGAGGTGATGGGCGACGGCGTGACGCTGATTGACAGCGGCCGGGAAACCGCCTTTTACTGCGCTGAAATATTAGAAGCACAGGGCCTGCTTAGCGACAGAAAAACCGACGGGGACTGCTCCTTCTATGTCAGCGATCAGGTTGAAGGATTCTCACAGATAGCGGGGATCTTTCTCGGAAAGGACATCAAACGCGAAGTCAGCCATGTGAATATCGATTTATACTAACTGAATAAAATCGCAAGGAGTAAACAAATGCTGGAAAATTACCTCATTTCCATCAAAGGCCGGCAGAAAATAGATAACGAAACCGGCGAAATCGAACTGACTACCCTTGGTTCGTATATTAAAAAAGGCAGCAGCCAATATATTGTATATAAAGAATATGACACCGACCACAACAACGCGGTGCAAACCTCGGTGCTGAAAGTAGACGGCAGCTCAAAAGTGACCCTGATGCGCGGAGGAGCCGACAGCACCCGCCTGATTTTGGAAAGCGGAAAGCGGCACCTCTGCCAGTATGACACAGGCTTTGGGAACATGATGGTGGGTGTTTTCACCAGCAAGGTAAAATCTGAACTCGGTGATTTGGGCGGCAATTTGGAAGTCAACTACACGCTGGATATCAACTCCAATTTATCAAGTCTAAATGAGCTTTTTATTACGGTCAAGGAGGCAAATAACAAAGATGTCAAAAATAGTGTTACAGGCGACCAATGAACTGAAAAACGCAATTCTCTCCGCGGTGGAAAAAGCACAGTCCGGCGGTGACCTGCCGCAGGCCGACATGCCCCCGTTTTCCATCGAAGTGCCTGCGGACCGCAGCCACGGTGACTGGTCTACCAACGCAGCGATGGTATCCGCCAAGGCGTTTCACCTGTCACCACGGAAAATTGCACAGCTTATCACGGATCATATTGTGCTTGAAGGCACATTTTTTGACCGTCTTGAAATTGCCGGACCCGGTTTTATTAATTTCTTTCTGAATCAACGCTTTTATTGTGAGGTTCTAAAGGATATCACGCGGTGCGGCGCTTCATACGGCCGCAGCGACTATGGAAAAAAAGATAAAATCATGGTTGAATTTGTTTCAGCGAATCCGACCGGGCCCATGCACATGGGCAACGCGCGCGGCGGTGCGTTGGGCGACTGCCTCGCAGCTGTTCTTGACGCTGCGGGCTATGACGTATGGCGCGAGTTTTACGTAAACGACGCCGGCAACCAGATTGAAAAATTCGGCAATTCCCTTTCCGCACGCTATTTACAGATATTTAAAGGCGAGGATGCGGTTGAATTTCCGGAGGACGGCTATCACGGGGAGGATATCCGTGACAGCGCCGCTGAATTCGCAAAAGAAAACGGCGACAGATATGTCAATGCGGATCCCGCGGAACTGCAGAAGGCCCTGATTGATTTTGCACTTCCGAAAAACATCACTAAGATGAAAGCCGATTTGAAAAAATACGGGATTGTTTATGACGAATGGTTCCTCGAAAGCCGTTTGCATGAGGATGGCGAACTGGAGGAAACGATTCAGATTTTAAAGAAAAAAGGTCTGACCTACGAAAAGGACGGCGCCGTCTGGTACAAGGCCACTGATTTCGGCGCGGAAAAGGACGAAGTCCTTGTGCGCCAAAACGGAAATCCAACTTATTTCGCGGCAGACATCGCCTATCATAGAAATAAATTCGCAAAACGCGGCTTTGAACGCTGCATTGACGTTTGGGGTGCGGATCATCACGGCCACATAGCCAGAATGAAAGGCGCCATGAACGCGGTCGGCCTTGACGGCGACAAGCTGGACGTAGTGCTGATTCAGCTGGTGCGGCTTGTCAAGGGCGGCGAGGTAGTGCGCATGAGCAAACGTACCGGCAAGGCAATTCAATTGGCTGACCTGCTTGAAGAAGTGCCGGTGGACGCGGCTAGATTTTACTTCAACCAGCGTGAAGCGAGCTCCCAGATGGATTTTGACCTTGACCTTGCCGTTCAGCAGGATTCACAGAATCCGGTTTACTACGTACAGTATGCAAGAGCGAGAATATGCAGTATTTTCAAAGCCCTTTCCGCTGAAAAAATTTTTCTGCGGGACTGCACCGACGAAGAGCTTGCGCTTTTGACAGCACCCGAAGAAATTGAGCTGATCCGGCATCTTTCAGCCTACACGGGTGAAATTGTCGCCGCAGCCCAGGATTATGATCCTGCAAGAATTACCCGCTATGTTATCACATTGGCAACGCTCTTCCATAAATTTTACAATGCCTGCCGCGTAAAAGGCGAAGATGAAAGTTTGACCGCCGCAAGACTGTATTTATGCAGCGCGACATCCACCGTGATCTGTAATGTGCTTTCCATGTTGAAAATATCTGCGCCGGAAAGCATGTAAGCAGGCTGAATACGTTAGGAGCAATGAAGAACAAATGAGTTTCCCTTTTAATCTCCCCCTCCTTCTGGATGGCGCAACGGCCACAAATCTGGCCGCCGCCGGAATGCCAAGCGGCGTTTGTGTGGAAAAATGGATTTTGGAAAACCCCCAGAAGCTCATGGATCTGCAAAGCGATTTTATCGCCGCAGGCGCACAGGCGGTTTATGCGCCGACATTTGGCGCTAACAGGGCCTGTCTTAGTAATTATGGCCTGGAACACGAAGTAACCGGCATGAACCAAAAGCTTGTTGCGCTGTCCCAAAGCATTGCGAAACCCGCCGGCGTATTGGTGGGGGGAAACGTCTGCCCCACCGGCCTGTTTGTGCCGCCGTTCGGCGACTCTGATTTTGACGATATCTATGACATTTACCGGGAGCAGATACGCGCTTTGGACGACGCGGGCGTCGATTTTATCATCATTGAAACACAGACTTCGTTTGCCGACATGCGCGCGGCGGTACTTGCCGCGCGGACGACCAATTTGCCGACATTTGTAACCATCACCGTCGATGAAAGCGGACACACACTCACCGGGGGCAGCCTCCTGCCCACTGTGATCACCCTTCAGGCCATGGGAATCAATGCAATCGGGCTGAACTGTTCCTTCGGGCCGGAGCACATGCTGGAATACGTTGAACAGGCTGCCGCGCATGTCAGCGTGCCAATGATTGCCAAACCGAACGCCGGTGTTCCGATGTGGAATTCCCCCGCTGGGGAAGGAATCCTTTCCCCCGGGGAATTTGCCGTTCAAATGCGCAGACTAATGGAAGCGGGTGCAAGGATTGTCGGAGGCTGCTGCGGTTCTACACCGGAGCATCTGAAAGCTCTCGCTGCGGTGGTGAAAGATTTTGCCCCGCCCGAAATACCGGTAGAGCCCGACTGTTACGCCGCGGCAAATGAGCGGGAAGCATTTTTTCTGGGAGACGACATCGTATTCAGCGAACCGATTTCCTGCACTAGTTCGCTGGGAGAAGATTTGATTGACCTTGACGATGAACAAGTCACTGCGGCGCTTGTTGAAGTGAACAGTATAGACGACGCAATGCTGCTGTGTGAAAACAGCACGATGTCGCGCCTTCCCGTTGCCGTACACTGTGACAGCCTGCCGGTACTTGACGCGGCGCTCCGCTATTTTCAGGGCCGGCTGATTGTTGATTCGGCCTGTTCAATAGAAACGGAACTGATTGAGCCGCTCGCAGTAAAATACGGCGCGATTATTTATTAAAACATCAAACAGGCAGGAAGCTTTTTGCAGCTTCCTGCCTGTTTTTCCGTATTCTATTTTTCATTTGCTTCGGAATCTTGGGGTTCCTCCGCCAATTCTTCCACATCCGGCTCGTCCCAGCTGCTGAAAGCGAGATACATACCGGCAAGTGCAACAAAACAGGCTACAGCCGCGGTGGCAAGAGCCCAGCCGGTAATTTCAAACGGGCCGAGCACCATGGATATCAGGGTCAGCACAATGCCGACCTCAAAAAACAGAGTTGCGAGTTTTCCGTCGCTCATAAAAAAGCCCTCCCGCTATTATGATATGGTTATGATACCAGTTTTCCAAAAAGAAGCGGTTTCCTTTACTGGTTTCTTCCCGACTTTTAGATTGTTATAATTTTTCAGAAAATATTTCATTGGAAAGTGCCGCAAGCTGTTCCATGGAAAGCTGTTCCGCGCGTGCGTTCGCGGTAATTTCCGCTCTTTCCAGCGCCGCCGCGACCGTTTCCCTGCCAACTGCAAGCCCAGCAGCCACTGAATTGAGCACCGTTTTACGCCTCTGTCCAAAAGCTGCTTTGACAAGTGCAAAAAAATCCTTTTCACTGTTGATTTTGATCGGCGGTTCTTTCAGAACATGCAAATGAATTACCGCAGAATCGACGTTCGGCTGCGGAAAGAAATTCGAGCGGTCCACTTCAAAAAGAATTTCAGGCTCGGAAAAGTACCGTATCGCCGCACTCACCGCGCCGCAGGCGCGGGTTCCGGGAAGGGCGCAAAGGCGCTGGGCCGCCTCCTTCTGTACCATAACCGTAATGGAACGGATTGGCAGCCGTTCCTCCAAAAACCGCATAATGACCGGAGAGGTAATATAGTACGGCAGATTGGCGCATACAGCCACTTCCCTATTCGAAAATTCGGTTTCGAGCAGCTTTTCAATATCTGTTTTTAAAATATCCTCGTTTACGATTTTTACATTGCCATAGTCGGAAAGCGTTTCACCCAAAACAGGCAGAAGTCTTTTGTCAAGCTCGACCGAAACAACTTTTCCGGCGCGCTTTGCAAGCTCCGCCGTCAATACCCCCACGCCCGGACCGATTTCCAAAACACCGACGGTCTCTTCCGCACCGCATTCTTCCGCCATGCGCGGGCAGATTTCCGAATTGATTAAAAAATTCTGTCCCAGCGATTTTGAAATATTAAAGCCATGGCGCGCAAGTACGTTCTTGATTGTCCTGATATCCGATAAATCCATTTTTTTCTCCATATCGTTTCCGCTTCATCTATTTATAAGAATGATCCGGTATTTCAAAAGCATATCCGATGATCTTAAAATATACAAATACTGTGATCTAATGATTATATCATACAAATTCTCAGATTTCCATTGATTATCTGTCGAAAATACAATATGATAAGATTACTGAAAAAGGACTGGGAGGCATAAAAATGAACCGTACAGACAAAGAAAATTATTACCTTGATATTGCTGAGACCGTATTGGAACGCGGAACCTGCCTGCGCAGGAATTTTGGCGCGATTATTGTTCAGCATGACGAGATTGTATCTTCCGGTTATACGGGGGCGCCCCGGGGCCGCCGCAACTGCATTGACACCGGCATCTGTGTGCGCGAATCGCTCAATGTTCCGCGCGGCGAACGTTATGAGCTTTGCCGCTCCGTTCATGCGGAGGCCAACGCCATCATCAGCGCCTCCCGCCGGGATATGATCGGCAGTACGCTTTACTTAGTAGGCAGGGATGTAAAAACAGGCGATTACGTTGAAAACGCTTCCCCCTGTTCCATGTGTAAACGGATGATTATCAACGCGGGCATTACGCGCGTTGTCGCGCGCAATGCCAAAACCACCTTTTCTTCGATTTATGTGCAGGAATGGGTGGAAGATGATGAATCTCTGGCCGGCAAATTCGGATATTGATTTTATGACGAACCGATGCCGCTGCAAAAATGCAGCGGCATCGGTTCATTTAATCATACGTACAGCCCGCCCCGTCATCCGAAAAAACGGATCACCTGTTCCGCAACAAAAACGGCCGCGGTGGAACCAAGCGCAACAGTGAGAAGCCCCTTGTCTTTGTATGCAAGCAGAAGTGCGGCGGCAAGGCCGAACGCAGCCGAATACAAGTTTGCCGTGGAATACAAAATTTCCGGAAAAGTCATTGCCGCAAGTACCGCATAAGGCACATAAGCCAAAAATGATTTTACAAAACGGTTGTTGATTTTCTTTTTAAAAATCGCCAGCGGAAGCATACGGATGATATACGTTACAATCGCCATGATAAAAATGCAGATCAGCAGTCTTTGATAATTCATTCCCGCACCTCCGCGTCATCAACCGGATAGCGCAGCGCAGCATAAGCCGAGGCGATTACCGCGCAGATAATAATGACCCAACCGCTGGAAATCCGGTTTAGAAAAGGCGTCCACTTAAAAATACAGCTGGCAACAGCCGCAATGGCAATCACCTTTGCGATCGGGCGCGCACGCTTTGCCGGCGGAATAATGATTGCGAGAAACATGCCGTAAATCGCAATTCCCAGCGCAGTGCGTACACTGGCGGGCAGCAGACCGGTTGCGGTACCGCCAAGCAGGGTTCCAAGCGTCCAGCCGGTATACGGTGTGACGATCAGCCCGGCGAAATATCGCGCGTTGATACTGCCCTCCTGCTGCATGGCAACGGCAAACACCTCATCGGTGACCCCGAACGAAAGAATAAACCGCTGAAGGGAGGTCATGGTTTCGTCTATTTTTTGGGAAAGTGAAAGCGACATCAGCATATAACGGATATTGATGATGAAAGTGGTTACGGCAAGTTCTATGTAAAGGCCGCCTGACAAAATCAGCTCGGTACCGGCAAACTGCCCGGCACTGGTCATGTTGCTCATAGAAATCAGCATAACCGCCCAAACCGGCAGTCCGCCCTGTGTCGCCATCATCCCAAATGCAAAGGAGACACTGATGTACCCAAGGCAAATCGGTAAGCCATCCTTCAATCCTTTTTTAAACGTTAAAGCCTGTATTCCCTGCATCTTTTCGCTCCTATATTAATACTATTTGTATAATTATTTTATAACAATACAAATTATCGGATAATTTACAATAATTCGCAGACCAGATCGCCCATTTCTTCGCAAGTAACTTTCCGCATACCCTCCGTATAGATATCCGGCGTACGGGCTGTTTTCAGCACATTGGCCACAGCGTCCTCAATCGCTTTTGCCGCCTGCGGCTCATCCAGAGAATACCGAAGCATCATTGCGGCGGAAAGGATGGTCGCCAGCGGGTTTGCGCTGCCTGTTCCGGCGATGTCCGGTGCAGAACCGTGTATTGGCTCATACAGGCCGGACTTGCCTTCACTCAGGCTCGCAGAGGCCAGCATGCCGATGGAACCGCTGATCATGGACGCTTCGTCGGAAAGAATATCCCCGAAAATATTCGAGGTTACAATCACATCAAACTGCTTTGGGTTGCGCACAAGCTGCATGGCACAGTTATCCACATATAGATTTGTTAGTTCAATATTAGGATACTCTTCTTTTCCGATCCTTGCAACCGTTGCGCGCCAAAGCCTTGAGGATTCAAGGACATTCGCTTTGTCCACGCTGCACAGCCTGCCGCCGCGTTTAGAAGCCATATCGAAGCCTACGCGCGCGATACGCTCAATTTCGGGTACAGAGTACATCTCGGTGTCATAGGCTGCTTCAAAGCCGTTGACGGTCTTCCGGCCACGCTCACCGAAATAGATGCCGCCGGTCAGTTCCCGCACCACCATGATGTCAAGATCTTCACCGATAATTTCAGCTTTCAGCGGAGACGCGTCGCGCAGCTGCTCAAAAATCACCGCCGGACGCAAATTGGCAAAAAGTCCGAGCGCGCCGCGAATCCCCAAAAGTCCCGCTTCCGGCCTCAGATTTCCGGGCATGCCGTCCCATTTTGGTCCGCCGACCGCGCCAAGCAGCGTGGAATCGGCAGCTTTGCATTTCTCTATGGTCTCCTGCGGAAGCGGCACCCCGGTCGCGTCAATCGCACAGCCGCCCAAAAGAGCCTCATCATAAGAGACCCCGAAGCCGAATTTTTCCGCTGTGCGACTCAAAACCTTTACCGCCTGTGTTACGATTTCCGGTCCGATTCCGTCACCCTTCAGCAAAACGATTTTATAGTTCTTCATTATGATTCCCCCTGTTTAAGAATTTTTCCCGGCGGAACTTTGCCCGCGGTTAATCGCACAGATAATTCCCTTAATGGAAGCAAGGCTGATGTTGTTGTCGATTCCCACCCCAAACACAGGGCTGCCGTCCGGTGCGGTCAGCTGAATGTAGGAAACCGCTTTGGAATCCGCTCCGCTGGAAATGGCATGCTCGCGGTAGGAAACGAATTCATAGTCGGTGATTCCCACGGATTTAAGCGCATGGAAAAACGCACTGACCGGCCCGTTCCCACTTGCGCTGACCGGGTGATCTTCATGTTTGAAACGGATAATTCCGTCAAAATGCACCAGTGTATCTCCGCTGATATCATTCTCTTCATAGAGCTTATATTGTTTCAGATTATACGGAGCATTGATTTCAAGGAACTCCCTGCGGAAGATACTGAATATCTCATTTGGCTGAAGTTCACGGCCCGCTTCGTCGCAGGCGGCCTTCACCATCACGCCGAATTCAGGGTGCATTGCTTTCGGCAGCTCGTAACCGAAATTCTGCTGCATAATAAAGGCTGCGCCGCCTTTGCCGGACTGACTGTTGATTCGAATAATCGGTTCATACTCACGGCCCACGTCGGCAGGGTCAATCGGCAGATAGGGCACCTCCCAATATCCTCCTTCGCTGTGCGCCATGTATTCCACGCCTTTTTTAATGGCGTCCTGATGGGAACCGGAAAACGCCGTAAACACCAGATCCCCCGCATAGGGATGGCGTTCATGCACTTTCATCTTTGTGCATTTTTCAAATACATCGCGGATCTCATGCATGTTTGAAAAATCAAGCTTCGGGTTGACGCCCTGGGAATACAGATTCATGGCAACCACCATTACGTCGGCGTTTCCGGTGCGCTCCCCATTGCCGAACAGTGTCCCCTCCACTCTGTCGGCCCCCGCCATTAGTCCCAGCTCGGTAGCAGCCGTGGCGGTGCCGCGGTCGTTGTGGGGGTGCAGGCTGATGATTGCGCTTTCACGGTTTTTCATATGGCGGCAAAAATATTCGATTTGATCCGCATAGCAGTTGGGCGTGCTGCCCTCTACGGTATTGGGAAGATTCAGTATCAGTTTATTTTCTGGCGTGGAGGCAAGAACCTCCATCACTTTTTCGCAAATCAGAATGGAATTGTCGATTTCAGTCCCGGAAAAACTTTCCGGGGAATACTCATAGCGGATATTTGCGCCGCTTTCTCTGATTTCCGCGTCGGTAAGTTCTTTAATAAGCTTCGCACCCTCGACGGCGATGTCAATCACACCCTGCATATCGGTGCGGAAAACCACTTTGCGCTGAAGAGTGGATGTGGAATTATAAAAATGAACGATGACATTTTTTGCGCCCTTGATCGCTTCAAAGGTCTTTGTAATCAAATGCGCTCTGGCCTGAACAAGCACTTGAATGGTAACGTCGTCTGGAATCAAATTCCGCTCGATTAATGTGCGCAGAATCTCATATTCCGTCTCTGAGGCGGCGGGGAAACCAATTTCAATCTCTTTAAAACCAATATCCACGAGGGTCTGAAAATACAGCAGCTTTTCCTCAAGATTCATTGGGTCAATCAGCGCCTGGTTGCCGTCACGCATATCCACGCTGCACCAAATCGGTGCCTCTGCAATTACTTTGTCGGGCCATTGGCGGTCCGGCAGGCTGATCGGCTGAAACGGAATATACTTTTTGCAGCCTTCGTACATCATCCAACACTCCTTTGTTTGTTATATATGATTATCTGCGGAAATAAAAAAGCCCCGAACACAGATTACTGTGTTCGGGGCGAATAAACATATCCGCGGTACCACCCAAATTCGGCTCCGCTGAACGGAAGCCCTTAACAAGCCTCAATCAAGACTCTAGCCTATAACGCTGCCACTGCGTCCGCTTCTACGCTTTCACATCGAAGACGGCGGCTCCGGGATGAGCTATACACAAAGGTTGCAACACCGGCTCGCACCAAACCGCCGGTTCTCTGCAATGTTTTAACCAATGTCTTTTTCCCTTCATTGCCTTTATCGTATTTGTTAAATTATTTATTATTATATTTTATGCGCGCACCGTTGTCAAGGATTATATTTTATTCCTGCTCTTTTTTCCCGAAGGCTCTGTCGGCAGCTTCGCGTGCAAGGTCTATAACAAGCTTTTCGCTGCTCTGCATGTTCTTTTCCCGTGCAGGAATCGTTTCGTACACCTCGGCTACCATGGAGCGCATCCACAGGCCCGGCGTAATGCGCAGGGAATAGCCGCAGCCGTTATTTGTCATCCAATCGTAAAAATTCGCGCGCGGAAGCCCATATGCCGAAAGAATGGACATAATGGTTCCTCCGTGGGCAACCACAACAGCGCTGGTTGTCCCGGAACGCATCATTCCCTCCACAATCTTTTCAAACGCGGCGCAGACACGCTGCATAAATTCACCGCCGGATTCTCCGTTCGGCGGAGTTACAATTTCATCGCTCCCCACCCAATGGGTGAAGTTCTCATCCGTAGCAGCTATTTCTTCCGCCGTTTTCCCTTCCCAGTCGCCAAAATCACATTCACGCAGGTCATTTACCACAATTGGCTGCGCTTCAGGATACAGAATACGCAGAGTTTGTATACAGCGCTTCAGCGGGCTGCAATAAAAAACCTGCGCCGCCTGGTAGGAACTGCGCTGTTTCAATTCTTCCAGCTGTGCGATTCCCTCTTTGGCAAGCGGCAAATCCGTACGTCCTACGTATTGACCGAGAAGATTTCCCTGTGTAATTCCGTGACGGATCAAATGGATGGTATAAGATTTCATATTACTGCTCCTTCTAAATTTCTCTGCCGCAGGTCTTGACAAGTGCGAAATTCATAGATACATGTAGGCATTCATAGAAATGACACGATATGTAGCGGCTTTACAAAGCGTTATATTTGTTATATACTTTACAAGGTGTTAATTTTTCCATTATTCGACAGGGGATAGTTCACTGAATAATAGTTTCCCGAGAATTATTACTTTGCTGCGTAAAGAACGTGGATTAAGTCAAAAAAAGGCGGCCGAGGAACTTGATGTTTCTCAGGCTCTGCTTTCTCATTATGAAAAGGGAATCCGTGAATGCGGGCTGGACTTTGTCGTGAAGGCCGCTTCGTTTTATGATGTTTCCTGTGATTATCTTTTGGGAAGAACCCCGCACCGCAGCGGGGCAACCATTACGGTGGACGATATTCCGGAACCTGATGCCATCGGCAAGGAAAACATTCTAAAAGGCAGCCTTTTGCCGGTTCTAAACAAAAAACTCCTTGCAAACTCAATGAACATTATTTTCAGCACGCTGCAGAAATGCGGCAACAAGTCACTGACCGCCGAAGTATCTTCCTACCTCAACATCTCCGTCTACAGAAGTTTTCGGCTTCTGTATTCTGCAAACCCCAAAAATCCGCAGGGGCTTTTTTCCGTTCCGCAGAAGCTGAGCGACGGTCGTTCCGGCGCTGCGCTGGAAATCGCGTTTTCAAACGCGGCCTGCCTTGCCGGGGGAGATGACGCCGATGGGATGGAGGGTCTGGATAAAACCAATTTACCCGTTCTTTCTCCGGAAAAAATCTCGGCTGAGTACCCACTGTTTTCAAGCTCGCTGTTTAATCTGATTCAAAACGCCGAAGTGCTGATGGGAGCAAAAAAAGCGGCTAAATAAATTATATCATATCGAACTTAAATTGCAACCGGCCCGCCAAAATTGGCGGGCCGGTTTTTGCTTTCCCTGAAAAGCTGTATCCCTAATGAAAATCATTTCAAATACGTTTTTATTGCATCATAAATAACGAGCATACCGACCATCAGAGATGTTATTCTCATAACAACTTCACCTGCCAACACTACACCCATATTTATATATTCACTATATCCGTGTCCTAAAATAAGCGTCGGCGAAAAAATAATAATAATTGCTATACAGCAACTAACAGCAAAATATACTTTTTTTGATAGATTTGCTTTCATTGATTTCCTCCAGAATGCTATTTAATTGAGATTCCCTCAAAATTTTGTTATATTGCACTAATAATCTACAACTGTAACAATTTTGAGAGAATCCACTTTACAGAATACTATGCAAAACAGGAAATTACTACAAAATTCTAAATTCCTTATTGCAGTTAAAACAGGCAGTGTTCTTCCACATAGCAATAAGCGTAAAAATTGGAGGAAGATGACGCATTAAAACTTACAGACGAACCTTCACCAACACCAATGCTAACCCCACCGCCAAAAGTTGTCGTACCAGTATTATAAAAATCTCCATCCACAGTATAGAATATACTATTGGCATCTTCCAAATTAGTATATACCGTCCCCCCAAATTGTTTAGTCATTCCATTGTATTTTCTGATCATGTTAACATTTAATATTTTGACTATTCCGTGAAAAGAACCGCTCTCTGAAGTTTCGCAGTAAAATCGCATAGTAGGTTTATATTCCGATGTTACTGTAAAATCTGAATTTATCGTGCGGTATGTAGCTCTTGAAGCCGCTGCTTTCGCGGTCAAATTCAAACTATTAGAATTCTTGTTTGTAAAACCTGAAATAACCTGATTGGCCGCTTGAGCTTTTGAAATCTGGCTGTCCCCAGCAATTGCTTCAACAATTTCATCAAATGTTAATACTTTACTGATCACTACCTTTGAGTCACCAATTGCGATGATTCCACTAACATGATTCGCTTCATGCTGCTTATTGGTCGCCTGTGCAAAAGCAGGCATAGAAGCCGTTAAGGAAAGTACCAACGCCAACATTAAACTGATTATTTTCCTCATATTCTTTTTCAATTTAATCTCTCCTTTTTAAACATTAGTTGAATGGCGGACAGAAAAAACCGGGAATTTTCATCCCAATATTAGCCCAATGGAATCATCTCTTCTCAGTTAATTTATTTTAAATGCGTGTCGCGCGCCATGCATTTAAAAGCTTTTATTTTTCCTTCTATAATATTAACAACTAACCCCCCTGTTTTGTTACACTTTTTTCCAAACTTTTTTAAATATTTTTTAATTTAGTTCTCTCAAGCTGTCAGCGAATGCGGAAAATTATTTTCCGGTAAAACAGAATCGTACCTAAAAAATGGCTGCATCGTTTTTACCGATGCAGCCAAAATATTCCAACCATAATTTTTACTATGAATTTTTTATAACTGCCTTGCAGCCTTCGTACCTTTGACTGTCAGGGTGGCATAACCTTTTCTCATATACGGCAAATTAAAAATCGCGCCCGGCTGCTTTGCGCTTTCCATGATGGTATGGCACAGCAGTTCATAAACTTTACTTTTGTAATAAAGATCGTAGTCGCCCGAAACCCATACGCGCACCGTATAATCGATAAAAACAAGTCCCTTTTCCATCAGGCTTTTCAAGGCGGCAGCACGCGCCTTCACCGTCTCCATAGCGTCGTCGACACTTGTAATTCGAACATAATTCAGTGCAATTGATGCCAATTCCTCGTTTTCGGAACTGTGCAGCTCCAAACGCACAATCGGATACCTTTTTGAGTGCTTTATATCAAGCAGAATATTTTTCTCTTCTTCAGTTAAATTCATATTCATCATTACTCCTTATTGTACTAAATTATTATTCGCCAATCAGTTTACTTTGCAATCGTTGAATTTCGTCATTTGGCAGATTAATCTCCTGCAAATACCGATACACGGTGCCATATACATTTTCAAAGCGGTTAAGCAATTCCTCCATGTATTCGGGATCGGATCGGCCTGTAAAAGCAGGGCGATCCGGTTCTCTCGCGAGCAAAGCACGGATATCCTCTCGAATATATGTGTACGAAACCTGATAGTCTGCCAAAATATCGCTGCGCGGTACACCGGCAAGCAGTAATAAAACCGCGGCGACAACACCTGTTCTATCTTTCCCCGCGGTGCAGTGAAATATAACTGCACCTCTTTGCCGCGCAATAAAGCTCAGAATCCGGTTCATCGCAGAATAGTCGGTAATCATTTCCCAATACAGATTGGGAACCTCCGACTGTGATTTTGGAGAACGGTTGCCAACCGCCATCGGGCAATGAAAATAACAAATTTTTTTTGCTCGATTCAACGAGCACGGTTTTTTCATTACCTCATCATCCGAACGCATATCTACAACCGCACTAACACCGAAATCTATTAAATATTGAATTTCATCATCACTTAAAAGCACCGGAGCATCACTCCGGATAAGCCGGCCAAACTGTGTTATTTTGCCGCTCTGTGTCCAATATCCGCCAAGATCCCGCATGTTTTTTGCTTTTTTCAGAGGAATTCTTCTCATAAGCATCGTTTCTTTCTCTATTGTGTCAGATAATTTCCATTTCTCGATTCATGCAAGGATACCACATTGTCGCTGAGCCGCTGAGTGTCGGCCAACCTTTTTTTCCCCGTTTAAGTCTATAAGTCCAAACAGCCTGCCGTTGCTAACGGCAGGCTGAATATCAGGGCTGGTTTTCCTTCATCAGTTCACGGTACAGGCGGATATATTCGTTTGCGGAACGTCCCCAGCTGAAATCGGATTTCAAAGCACGTTCAACCAGAATTCTCCAGCCCTCCTGGTTGGCGTAACCTTCAAGCGCACGGTTGACGGCATACAGCATATCACCGGAATCATAGGTTTTGAAGGTAAAACCGTTTCCTTCTCCGTCGCCGCTGTCCTTGATGGAATCCTTCAGCCCGCCCGTTTCGCGGACAACCGGAATTGAGCCGTAGCGCAGAGCGATCATTTGGGCAAGCCCGCAGGGCTCGCTCTTGCTTGGCATCAGGAAAATATCCGACCCTGCATAAACTTTGCGTGAAAGCTCCGGAATAAATCCGAAACACGCACAAAGTCTTCCGGGGTATTTAATCTGCATTTCCCTGAAGAAATTCTCGTATTCCCAGTCGCCGGAACCGAGAATGACAAACTGTGCGTTGGTTTCTCTCATCAGCTGGCCGAGCGCATCCTTGACAAGGTCAAGCCCTTTGTGTGAAACCATCCTTGTCACCATGCCGATTAAAGGCGCGCCCGGCTCCTGATTCAGGTTGAGTCTTTCCTGCAGCCCCTGTTTGTTCTTGGCCTTGCCCGACATGTCTTCCGCCGAATAGGGGGCGTAAATTTCGCTGTCGTTGGCCGGGTCGTAGCTGACCGTATCAATGCCGTTTAATATTCCGGAAATTTTCCATTCGCGTGCTTTTAAAATGCCGTCCAGGTCATGGGAAAACCACGGATCGAGTATCTCTGTGGCATAGGTTGGGCTGACTGTGGTAACCCGGTTGGCGCATTCAATCGCACCTTTGAGCAGATTGATGCAGTCATCATATTCCAAGATTTCCATATCCGTCTTCGGAATACCGAGTACATCCTCTACCAGTTCTTTGCCGTATTTCCCTTGATATTGAATATTGTGAATCGTTAAGATCGTTTTTATCCCTTTATACCAGTCATTATTTGCATAAAAAATACTGAAATAAATCGGTACAAGCGCCGACTGCCAATCGTTGCAGTGAATAACATCGGGTTTGAAATCAATATACGGAAGCATTTCAAGAGCCGCGCGTGACAGAAATGCAAACCGTTCAGCATCATCATAATGGCCATACAGGCCATGACGTTTAAAATAATATTGATTGTCAATCAGGTAATAAATCACTCCGCCGACCTTCGCTTCAAATACCCCGCAATACTGGCGGCGCCATGCGACCGGAACGGAAAGGCTTGTGATAAACTTCATGTTTTCACGCAGCTCCTGGGGAATATCCTCGTACAGCGGCATCACCACACGGCAGCCGATCAGTCTTAATCTGAGCGCCTGCGGCAATGAACCCGCCACCTCTCCCAAACCGCCGGTAGCCGCAAACGGCCTCGCTTCACTGGTGCAATATAATACTTTCATTTTTAAGCCTCCTTAACCGAAATGGTAATCTGGGATACGTCAGACCACGCTGCCCTTGCTGATAAAAACCGGATAAGACTGGAAGCCAAGGAGCGAACGGTCATTTTTAATGATGACATCTTTATCGATAACAACATAATTGAGTCTGCAGTTCGGGCCTATGATGCTGTCCTGCATGACAACACAATTCTCGATTTTTGTCCCTTTTCCCACATGAACGCCGCGGAACAAAACGCAGTTTTCAACGGTGCCCTCAATCACGCAACCGTCGGCAATCAAAGAATTGCTCACACCGGAACCGAGCCCGTAGCGAGCGGGCATATCGTCGCGCACCTTGGTGTAAATCGGTCGGTCTGCGTTAAACAGTTCCGACCGGACCGTCGGCAGCATCAGGGACATATTTGCATCAAAATAGGAATTCATGGAACAAACAACCTGTGTAAAACCTTTAAACTCATAGGCAAATATCCTGTAATTGGAAATATTGCGCTGCAAAAAATCACGTTTAAAGTTATACAAATTGCGGCTTACGCAGTCGGCGACCATTTTCATCAAGGTCTCACGCTTCACCAGCAGCATGCTTAAACCGTAGTTGCATTCGCCGTCCGTTCTCGGGTTGATAAGCATGTCGCGCACACGTTTATCCGGGTCAATCGTGTAAACCGTAGGGTCGCAAATTTTTTCCGGCAGCTTGCCGGAACGGTAGATCACCGTAACGTCCGCATTATGCTTGATATGGGAGGACATCACGTCCGTAAAATCAATGTTGCAGACAACGTCGCTGTCCGAAAGAAGGACAAATTCCTCCTTTGAATTGGACAGAAAAATATTGATAGAGGAAAGCGACTCAATCCGGCTGTTTGACACGCTGCACTCGCCGCTGAACGGAGGAAGCATAAACAGACCTTCTCTTTTACGGGACAAATCCCATGCCTTCCCCGAGCCGAGATGATCCATCAAGGACTGGTAGTTGCTCTTTGTAATCACGCCGACCTTATTAATTCCGGAATTCACCATATTGGAAATCGGAAAGTCAATCAAACGGTATCTGCCGCCGAACGGAACCGAACCCATGGTACGTTTTTCGGTCAGTTCCCGAATTCTCTCCTCATGTACATTTGAAAAAATCAATCCAAGCACATTGTTTCCACGCATTATTTTGCCGCCTCCTCTGCCACTTTTTCAGCGTCAATCATTGCTTTTGGAGGCACCGTGGTGCCGGGGGCAATGACACAGCCGTCGCCGACAACAGCGACGCCCCACTCGTTCTTATTTTCAATATCTTCCGGACGGGCACCTACGACAGCGCCCTTCCCGATTACAGCGTTTTCTGAAACAATCGCATACTGGACAATGGCATTTTCCTCCACTCTGGAACCCGGCATAATAATCGAATCCTTTACCACCGCGCCCGGAGCAATGTAGACGCCGGAAAACAGCACGGCAAAATCAATTTCACCGTAAACGTTGCAGCCCTCGGCAACAAGTGAATTCTGCACCTTTGCGCCGTTTGCTATGTAGTGCGGCGGCATGACCGGATTGCGGGCGTAAATTTTCCAGTCGTCCTCACTTAAATCAAGAGGAATTTTCGGATTCAGCAGGTCCATGTTGGATTCCCAAAGGCTGTCGATGGTTCCGACATCCTTCCAGTAGCCTTCAAAGCGATAAGCGATCATACGCTCGCCGGAATTGAGCATAGCCGGCAAAACATCTTTTCCGAAATCATTGGAGGATTTGGGATTTGCCTCATCCGCCTCCAGGTATTTGCGCAGCTTGCTCCACGTGAACACATAAATACCCATGGATGCCTGATTGCTTTTAGGAACCTTCGGTTTTTCATCAAACTGATAGATCGTCCCGTCCTCGTGTGTGTTGAGGATGCCGAAGCGGGAAGCTTCGTCCAGCGCAACCTCAATCACCGCAATGGTGCAGTCGGCTTCCTTTTCCTTATGAAAAGCAATCATTTTGGAATAGTCCATCTTATAAATATGGTCGCCGGAAAGTACAACAACATATTCTGGATTATACCTGTCGATATACTGGATATTCTGATAAATCGCATTCGCCGTACCCTTGTACCAGTCGGATTTTCTGCTGCGCTGGTAAGGGGGAAGGACGCGAACGCCGGCATTCATGCTGTCCAAATCCCAGGGCTGGCCGCTCCCGATATATTCGTTCAATATAAGCGGCTGGTATTGCGTCAGTACACCCACCGTTTCAATCCCCGAGTTTACGCAGTTGGAAAGCGGGAAATCAATAATACGGTATTTTCCTCCGTAAGGCACCGCCGGTTTTGCAAGGTTTTTTGTTAATACGCCAAGTCTGCTGCCCTGACCGCCAGCCAGCAGCATGGCGACTACCTCTTGTTTTGGCAACATTTTATTTTCCCCCTTAGTAGTTTATTTTACTTTTTTAGCTGCTTTCCCTGTTGTTTTTATTTGGCCCGCAAGCAGTGCGGGTTTTACGGCCTTCTTAGATTTGCGGCGGCATTTCAGGAAAATAACCGACAGCGGGGGCAATGTCAGCTCAATCGACTGTTCAAACCCGTGCATTGGTTTTTTGCTGGAACGAATATCGCTGCCGTTTGTGATTCCGCTTCCGCCGAACTCTGCCCGGTCGGAAGAGAATATTTCTGTGTAAATTCCTTCATACGGTACGCCGATGGAATAACCGCTGCGCTGTACGGGCAGGAAATTACAAACGATAATGACCTCATTGCCTGCTTTGTCAATGCGGCGGAAAGCGATGACGCTTTGGGTATAATCATCACTGGAAATCCACGAAAAGCCTTCCCATGAGAAATCAACTTCCCACAGGGGGGCAGTGTCGAGATAAAAGTGGTTTAAAGTTTTAAAAAAGTCATTCAGCACCTGATGCTCTGGTTGATTCAGCAGCAGCCAATCCAGTCCCTGTTCGTAATTCCATTCGCTGCGCTGCCCAAATTCAGTGCCCATAAAAACAAGTTTTTTACCCGGATGGGCCATCATGTAGCACATAAATGCTCGTACGCCTGCAAATTTTTGCTCGTCGTCACCCGGCATTTTGTCGATCAGCGAACATTTTCCGTACACTACCTCATCATGGGAAATCGGAAGAATGAAGTTTTCTGAAAACGCGTAGACGAAAGAAAAAGTAACATTATCGTGGTTGAATTTGCGGTAGACCGGCTCGAGCGACATGTAATGAAGCATATCGTTCATCCATCCCATGTTCCATTTGTAGTTAAAACCCAGTCCGCCGCAGTAAGTCGGTTTGGAAACCATCGGCCAGGAAGTGGATTCTTCCGCAATCATCATCACGTCCGGGAAAAGCTCAAATACGGATTCGTTCAGCTTCTGCAAAAATGCGACTGCCTCCAAATTTTCCTTGCCGCCGTTTTTGTTTGGAATCCATTCTCCGTCCTTGCGGCTGTAGTCAAGATACAGCATGGATGCGACGGCGTCGGCGCGAATTCCGTCGATATGATATTTTTCAAGCCAGAACACCGCGCTTGAAATCAGAAAACTGATTACTTCATTACGGCCATAATCAAATACAAGGGTTCCCCACTCTTTATGTTCCCCTTTGCGCGGATCGCCATATTCGTAGCATGGCGTACCGTCAAATCGGGCAAGACCGGACTCGTCTTTTGGAAAATGCGCGGGCACCCAGTCCATAATGACGCCGATTCCCGCCTTATGGCATTTCTCCACAAAGCTCATAAATTCTTTTGGCTCCCCGTATCGCGAAGTCGGGGCAAAATATCCCGTAACCTGATACCCCCACGAGCCGTCAAACGGATATTCCGTAATCGGCATTAGCTCAATATGCGTATAGCCCATATTCTTTACATAAGGCACAATTTCATCGGCAAGCTTGTCATAGGAAAAAACATTGCCGTCCAGATATTTTCGCCAGGAACCCATGTGCAGCTCATAAATATTCACCGGCTGACTGTAGCACTTTTTCGCTGCTTTGTGCTTCATCCATGTGGTATCATTCCAGTTGTAACCCTCAATGTCGTAGTACTTGGAAGCATTGCCCGGGCGGGTTTCAAAATGAAAAGCATAGGGATCGCTTTTAAAAGTCTGTTTTCCGTCGGCGCTTACCACACAGAATTTATAAGTCTGATATTGCTTCATGACAAACGGCAGATAGCACTCCCAAACACCGGAACTGATTTTTTCCATGGGATGTGCCCCCGGCTTCCACTCATTAAAATCCCCGACAACGGAAACTTCTTCGGCATTCGGTGCCCATACACGGCAAACCATACACTCTTTTCCATTCATAACAGTTTTATGTGTTCCCATAAATTCATATGCTTTTATGTTAGTTCCCTGGTGGAACAAATAAAGCGGCAGATTTCCGTCATTTGATGCAGTATTCTTTTGCATTTTAAACAACTCCCTTCTGGTTTTAATCGTTCCTTATCTGTTTAAAATTATAATATCACAAATTCTTAAAATATCAATACTTTAGTAATTTATTTGTAATATCTGTTGGCAATATCCTGTAATTTTAGTTATTTTGTTATAAAAAAAGCCATTTTACCACAGTAACAACTGCCTTTATATTCATTTTATAAAAATATTCGGGCAGAAAACATCTCAAAGAAATGATGAGGGCAAAAATGGAAACGCACGAGCCGCCAATGGTCGGATTTAACAAGTATTTTTTGAAATATAATAAAATTTATGTATTTATTTAAAATTTCATATTGACAAATCATTCTTATTCGGTATAATAATGATTGTGAACAGAATATTAAAAGTGTGTAACTGATTCGATCAGGCATAAACTTTCATGGAACACGGTTTTCATGGTGGTTTATGCCTTTTGTTTTTCAGCCAAGAAAATTGACGAAATATGGTGCGGCAATACAATTCCGCCAATGGGCTGCGAACATCGGTCAATTGATCACCATTACAATCGAGATTCAAGCAGAGGGGATGCAAATGAATTACAAGGTAGCCAAAGTACTGAACAGCAATGCGATTCTGGCCCATGATGAGGAGGAAAATCAGGTCGTCCTCATGAGTAAAGGGCTTGGATTTGGCAAACGTGTCGGCGAAACAATTCAGGACAGTGCTGAAAATCGGAAAATATTCTATATCCATGATGACAACGTAAACTCTGCGAAACTGAAGCAGATCGACTCCGAAGTGAAAAAAGTAGAACAGGTCACAAGGGAAATTGTCGAGGTGGCGCGCGAACGGCTGTATATTGACAACAGCAAACTCTACGATGCTTTAGTGGATCACATTACCTTTGCTGTGGAATGTTTACATATGGGACTGCCGATTGATAACCCATTTTGTGGCGAAATTGCAATCCTTTACAGTCAGGAATACGAGACCGCGCAAATTGCCGCCGAAATCATCAAGGAACGTATCGGTGTGGAAATCGGAGACGGAGAAACAGGCTTTATTGCTCTGCATCTTTACTCAGCCCGTAAAAACAAGCACATACGCACCGCCATGAAGAGCACACGTGTTTACAGCGAAATTTTAAGCATGGTTGGAAACTCAATTGGAAAAAAACTTGACAACACGCATGCTCCTGCAAAGAGTTTCTTACTATCTCTCCACTGTCTTGTCACGTTAACTTCGAACCACAATCCGGTTACAATGAAGCTTAATCAGCAGATTAAGCTGAGCATGATGGACTCTTATTCCATAGCGGTACAGGTTGCAAAGCTGATTGAGAAAGAAATGGATGTTCATCTGTGTGAGGATGCGGTTGCCTTTATTGCAGTTGATATTGAAAAACTGAAACAATTGTAGCCTATTCGGGGGAACTCGATTTAAAATACTATTTTAGGAGGAAAAACAATGCAAAAAGTTTTAGCGGCACTTCAAAAACTCGGCAAGGCATTGATGCTGCCTATCGCATCATTACCGGTTGCAGGTATGTTGTTGAGATTTGGACAGAGCGATTTACTCAACATTCCTCTTCTGGCCAACGCGGGCGGTGTCCTGTTTGACAATCTTCCGTTATTGTTTGCCATTGGCATTGCAGTCGGTTTGGCGAAGGATAACCACGGAGCGGCGGGTTTAGCCGGAGCGGTGTCTTTCTTTGTGCTGAACGCGGCGGGGCAAGCGGTCAACTACGCTCTGCAGGTACATACCATTTTCACGCCGGCGGGCGGTTTTCCCAAGGAGATCACGGATATAAAAATGATGCATTTCGGCGGCATCATTGCCGGTATCATTGCCGGTTTGTGCTATAATAAGTTTAAAGACACCAAACTGCCTGACTGGCTTGGATTCTTCGGCGGCAGACGCTTTGTTCCGATTGTAACCGGCGGCAGCGCGCTTGTTGTCGGCGGCCTGTTGGGTACTGTGTGGCCAACCTTTCAAAAAGGGCTGGATTCAGCGGCAACATGGATGACCGGCAGTCAGGGCATCGGTGAATTCATCTATGGCACCCTGAATCGTTTACTCCTTCCCTTTGGCTTACATCATGTCATCAACACGGTTGTTTGGTTCCAGTTCGGTTCATTTACCGCGCCGGACGGAAAAGTTTATACCGGAGACCTCACCCGTTTCTTTAACGGCGACGCTCTGAATGCCGGCCATTTCACGGCAGGATTCTTCCCCATTATGATGTTTGCTCTTCCTGCTGCGGCATTAGCCATGTATGTCTGTGCCAAAAAAGAGAATAAAGCAATCGTCGGCGGCGCCCTTTTCTCTGTAGCATTTACGGCCTTCCTGACAGGCATTACGGAGCCGATCGAATTCATGTTCATGTTCCTTGCTCCCGTATTATTTGTGATACATGCTGCCTTAACCGGCCTTTCCCTCGTCGTTTGCAGCGCATTTGGCATTCATGACAGCTTTGCTTTCTCAGCAGGATTAATTGACTATCTGCTGAACTGGAATATTGCTACAAAAGGATGGATGATTATTCCGATTGGTCTTGTGTTTGGGGTTGTTTATTTCTTCCTGTTTGTATTTGTCATCAAGAAATTCAATCTGAAAACCCCGGGCCGTGAAGAGGACGATGAAACGTCCAGCTTCTCAAAACTGGTAGACGATCAGGGCTTTGACAAAGTTGCAAAGCAATACATAGCGGCCCTCGGCGGTGCAAACAATATAAAGGAAATCGATTCCTGCATCACCCGTATCCGCCTGACACTTGTCAGCAACAAAGAATTAAATGAAAAAGATTTTAAGGCGCTGGGCGCTTCCGGTGTCATGAAAGCGGGCTCTCAGGTCACCCAGATCATCGTTGGCACAAAGGCGGAACTTTTAGTCGACGCAATGAAAAAATACCTTCCTTCAAATGACAACGCAACGGCATAACAAACCTTCCCTATTTCCTCCCCTGTTCAAATCAGGGGAGGAAACTATATTAATACCATTCTAACGGAATTCAACATCGGAGGTCTATCATGCAACTATTTGGCAGAAATAAAAAGCACCCCATATTGGCACAGCAAACAGGAAAAGCAATTGTATTATCCGAAGTACCCGATCCTGTATTTTCCGAAAAGGTCTTAGGCGACGGAATCGCGATTATCCCCACAGAAAACGAGGTGTTTTCTCCGGTATCCGGAACAATCGCACAAATTGCCCACACACTGCATGCCATTGGAATTGAAAGTGATGACGGCATAGAGGTGTTGGTTCATCTTGGAATCGACACTGTTAAGTTGAATGGCGAGGGCTTTACCTGCCACGTAGAAGTTGGTCAGCATGTTGCCGCCGGCCAAAAAGTGATGGAAATGGATGTTAAGGCAATTGAAGCAAAAGGCTACAGCACGGTTTCTCCCTGCATTATTACAAATCTTGATGCGATCAAAAAACTAGAATGTAATGCAGGCGATGTATCCGGCGGTAAAACGATTGTAATGAGCTTTAATAAGTAACGCAGCCTGAAATAAAATCAAAAATTCCCATTAATTCAGAAAATAAAAGGAATCACGGCTCACTTTCAGCCGTCGTTCCTTTTTTATTTGGATGAAAAAGCACCCCATCTCAAGTAGGACCTACTTGAGATGGGGTGCTGAGAATTCGGAAGATTAAATCTTATTTATGGTCTACTTTGTTCATGTGTTTAATAAGGTCTAAAACCTTGTTGGAATAGCCCCACTCATTGTCATACCAGGAAACCAGCTTTACAAAGTGGTCGTTCAGCATAATGCCGGCGTCTTTGTCAAAGATGGATGTGCGGGGATCACCGAGGAAGTCGGAAGAAACAACCGCGTCCTCAGTATAGCCAAGGATACCCTTCATTTCATTCTCGGAAGCCTCTTTAACGGCTGCACAAATTGCATCGTAGGTGGTAGGTGTTGCAAGGCTGACAGTCAAGTCAACAACGGAAACATCCAGTGTAGGTACACGCATGGACATACCGGTCAGTTTGCCTTTTACCTCAGGAATAACGAGCGCGCAGGCTTTTGCAGCGCCGGTGGAGGAAGGAATGATGTTGCCGGATGCCGCACGGCCGCCTCTCCAGTCTTTGCTGGAAGGTCCGTCAACAGTCTTCTGGGTGGCTGTTGTGGAATGAACGGTCGTCATAAGACCTTCGACAATGCCAAACTTATCATTGATAACCTTGGTTAAAGGAGCAAGGCAGTTTGTTGTGCAGGATGCATTGGAAACAACCTTCATATCCTTTGTGTAGGTTTCGAGGTTAACGCCACAGACAAAAGTCGGTGTGTCATCCTTGGCAGGAGCGGAAATAACAACTTTTTTTGCACCGGCTGCGATATGAGAGGAAGCTTTTTCCGTTGTGCAGAACACACCGGTAGATTCTACAACATACTCAGCGTTAATTTTGCCCCACGGAATCTGGGAAGGGTCCTTCTCGGCATAGACATTGACCTTCTTGCCGTTTACAACAAGCTTGCCGTCCTCTGCTTTGATATCCCCGTCAAAATGGCCGTGCATGGTGTCATATTTCGTCATATAAACCATGTAGGCAACATCGATAAACGGATCATTAATACCAACAATTTCAAACACTTCCGGCTGAGCGACAGCTGCACGGAATACCAGGCGGCCAATACGGCCAAACCCGTTGATGCCAATTTTAATAGACATAAAACGATACCTCCTGAAATTTAATTTCTTATTCTATTTTATAGCATTTCAAGACATTTTACAAGTGATTTGACATAAATTTAACTAACTTTTTTGATCTTAGCCTTTTAAAAACGGACTTTGAACGCAATCACAAAACCGCTCTTCACTGTGATATGCTTTCCCTAAAAATTCCAGGCAGCTTTCCTGCTTTGGCGCACCGATGGGCTGTTCGCTGTCTGCGTCCTCCGATATTCCGCTCGCGGCCGCATTGATTTGCGCCTCCGTCTCTTTCAGAGAAGCATTGGCGAGCTCCGGCTCATCCGTCTTCAGATGTGAATAATTAATCAGAAATACAAGCACATACAGCGACAGCAGAACATTCACAGGGTACAGTCCGGCCGGGAATGAGCTTGTACGGCTGATATTGCCTAAAACCATCACTGTCCCCGGAATTCCGGTTACCAGCGACAGCAGCGCCGCCGGTAACCCAAACACATAAATCATTTTTCCACTTTTCCCGTCATCTATACGCGAAAGCATCTTCGCCTGGGCAAACAAGAACAGGAGCAAAAAGATCACGGTGAAAGTGTCGTAAATATTTTCGGAAATATTTACGACCGCAACATAGGTGATAAAAAGCGAAACCAGACTGGCGCAGCCCCATACAGACGGAATCAGCGCTAAAAGCGGGCGCTCCTCAAACGTATTGTTTCCTGCTGCAAAATTATAAGCGGTCAAAATAATGATGGCTCCGGCGCAAATTCCAATCAGCGACAAGATTATGGAAGGGATCAGATTTTGAGATTCATCAAAAGTAAATATGCCGACGGCATACTGAAGGATGATTCCAAGTCCCGCCAAAGCACCGATAACCGCCGCCGGAACGCTTCGAATCGGACTGTATCTCACCTTTGTGCTTTTATCCATAAAACACATGATAATCAGCAAAAGAACCCCCACAGCAAGGCCAACGGAAACAAACGCGGTCGTTCTAATTCCATCGGTGTAAAAACCGGTGTCCTGATCTACCAGAAACAGTACCTGATAAATTCTGGTCGGCAGCGTAATCAGCAGCGTAACTACAAACACAATCCATGCACTTTTAATATTCATGACATTTCGTCCTTCCAAAATTACTTCGCATTTCTTTTTTCAAGTGGTATGTAAGGTTCGCTTTTGGACAGGGAACGATAAGCCGGCCGCATGATTCTGCCGCAGGTTTCCATTTCCTCAATACGGTGGGCGCACCAGCCAGAAATGCGCGAAATAGCAAAAAGCGGAGTGTACAGGTCACTTGGAATGCCGAGCATCTCATAAATAAGGCCGGAATAAAAATCGACGTTGGCTGAAATAACCTTCATTTCTCCCTTTACCTTTGCAAACGCATTTGGCGACAGTTTTTCGACCCGTTCAAAAAGTTCGAATTTCTTGAGCATATCCCGCTCTTCGGCCATCTTTCTGGCTTTCGTCTTTAAAATGACTGCCCGCGGGTCGGACAGCGTATATACCGCGTGCCCCATGCCATAGATCAGGCCGGAATGATCTGCGGCCTCTCCGCGCACTATTTTTTCAAGGTAGTTCCCTAATTCTGTTTCATCTTCCCAATTATGCACGTTTTCCATGATGTTGTCCATCATCATCATGACCCTGTGGTTGGCGCCACCATGTTTAGGGCCCTTCAGGGAACCGATTGCGGCCGAAATAGCAGAATAAATATCCGTCCCGGTAGAAGAAAGAACGCGCGCGGTAAATGTGGAGTTGTTGCCGCCGCCATGCTCCGCGTGGAGAATCAGGCAGAGGTCAAGCAGCTTCGCTTCCTCATCGGTGAACACACGGTCCGGGCGAATCGCGTTTAAAATAGCCTGTGCCGTGTAATGGGAAGGATCAATCGGATGAAAATACATGCTTTGTTTGTCAAAATGACGGCGCTTTACCTGATAGGCATACGTCATAATGGTAGGCATACGCGCAATCAGCTGGATCGCCTGGCGCATGTTGTTTTGAAGCGAGGTGTCGTCCGGGTTGTCGTCATACGAATACAAGGCCAGCACGGAGCGCGCAAGCTTGTTCATAATATTCTTGGACGGTGCTTTGATAATCATATCTTCCGCAAAATACTCCGGAAGTTCGCGGTAGCTGTTGAGTGTTTTGCAAAATGTCTGAAGCTGTTCTGCATTCGGCAGTTCGCCGAAAAGCAGAAGCCACGCAACTTCTTCAAATCCAAAACGGTCTTCTGCTATGCATCCTTCAATTATGTCATTGACATCGATTCCTCGGTAAGTCAGCTTGCCTTCGTCCGGGATGCGGTCCCCGTCCGCAATCAGATAACCATGTACATTACAGATTGTGGTAAGACCTGCCATCACACCCGTGCCATCCGGGTTGCGCAGGCCCCGTTTTACCTGATACAGCTCAAATTTCTCGGGTGGAATCTTATTATTCGCTCTAAACTCGTTACACAGGCTTTTAAGGCCCGGATTGTCCTGCTCAAGTATAATTTCTGCCATATAAGCACACCATTTCTCCACGCAAATTCAAAAAGAAGCCATCCTGTTCCGCGTGAAAGAACCGACGGCAGTGTCAATATCCCCTATAAATACTCTAACCTATAATATATATCACCGAGTAGTCAAAGTCAAGTAATCAACCCCTTGCAAAATTACTGATTATGCAACAAAATCTATTAAAAATTTCATTTTTTTGTCATATTACAGTGTAAGTGAAATATATTTATAAATTTATGAATAATTTCTAATATGCTCATGTAAAATGTAAGACAGGAGCTTTCATGTTCAGAAAACAGATCAGCCAAAAACAACCAACCGGAAATAAAATTGCATAAACCAGAATAAGCCACCGGTATTTCCCGTGCAAAATCAGGTCGCTTATTCACAAAATTTTGTACCGCACGGAGAAATGGTGGTTTAAAATGAAAGGCAAAACCATATTGGGACTTCTGCTTTTTTTTATTATGTTTCTGATTCCGTTTTTGTCATTGGGCGCAAAAATTCCGGACAAGACAGACAAGTTGAGCAGGGCGGATTCCTCGTCTGCCGCACAGTCTCAATCTCAGCAGCCGCAGTCTCAATCACAGCCACAGTCATATCTGCAATCGCAGCTGCAATCATCGTCACAGCCGCCGCAAAGCGCCCCGCCCACTGTACAGAATTCGGCACAGTTTAAAATACTCGATACAAAAAGCAACCAAGTAATCGCCGCAGACGACCGCAGCTTTCTCTATGGCGCCATAGCCACCGAAATGTCTCCGGACTCCCAGCCGGAAGCACTGAAGGCGCAGGGCGTTGCCGCGTATACCTATTACAGCCGTCTGCGTGAGCAGGAAAAAGTCAAACCTACGGCTTCGCTGAAAGGAGCCGATTTCTCCGCGGACACGCAGGGCTGGCAGATATACGTCACGAAAGCACAGATGCAGGAACGCTGGGGCAGCAAATTCGATGATTACTATAATAAGCTCACTCAGGTCGTAAACGCCGTATACGGACAGGTACTCAAAAGCGACGGTGATCTTGCCGACGCAACCTACTATGCCATTTCCTCCGGCAATACGGAAACCTCCGAAGACATATGGGGAGGAAAGCGCACCTATCTTGTCTCGGTTGCTAGTCCCGGCGATGTTTTCTCCGGCGGATATCAAACCACCGTTACGCTCAGCGCCGATCAATTCAAAACGGCAGCTCTTAAAGCTGCGCCGAAGGCAAGCCTTGGGACGGATGCGGCAAAATGGATCGGTGTCGTAAGCCGTACCGCCGCCGGCTCCGTAAAAAGTATTGAAATCGGCGGTGCCTCCATAACCGGAAACGATGCGCGCAGCGCTTTTGGGCTTCGGTCAGCGAATTTTACCGTCAGCTGCAAGGATAATGTCTTTACATTTGTTGTAAAGGGTTATGGGCATGGCGTTGGCATGAGCCAGGTGGGCGCAGATTACATGGCTTCGCAGGGTTCAACCTACAAGCAGATTCTGGCCTGGTACTATCCAACTACCTCACTCACAACGATCAATAGATAAAAAGACGGAAGCAAAAGCTCCCGCCTTTTTTATAAAGCATCAGCCGCCCAGATAAGCCTTGCGGACCTTTTCATTATTAGCAAGTTCGTCTGCGTCACCCTCCATCGCAATCATCCCTGTTTCAAGAACGTAAGCGCGGTTGGCAATTTCAAGTGCCTTTTTAGCATTTTGTTCAACCAGTAAAACGGTAACGCCAGACTGATTGACATCACGGATAATATTGAAAATCTCGGTAACCAGTAATGGTGAAAGTCCCATGGACGGTTCGTCCAGCAGCAGCATTTTCGGATTACACATGAGTGCGCGTCCAATCGCGAGCATTTGCTGCTCCCCACCGCTGAGCGTTCCTGCAATCTGCTTGCGGCGTTCTTTCAGGCGCGGCAGACGCTCGAACAGCTTTTCAAAATCGTCTTCAATCGCATCACCGTCATTGCGGATATATGCGCCCATTTCCAAATTTTCCAGCACGGTCATTTTGGAAAAAATGCGTCTTCCTTCGGGAACCTGTGCCAGCCCGAGCTTGATAATCTTATGGGCCTCTGTCGTGCGCAGATTATTTTCTATAAAAGTAATCTCTCCGCTTCTCGGCTTGACAAGCCCGGAAATAGAATGGAGAGTCGTGGTTTTTCCGGCACCGTTAGCGCCGATCAGGGTAACGATTTCTCCCTCCTGCACGTCAAAGGAAATATTTTTAATGGCATGGATCGAGCCATAATAAACATCCAGATTTTTCACTGACAGCATTACACCCATATTACTCACCTCCAAGATACGCGGCGATAACCTTTGGGTCGCTGCGTACTTTTTCTGCGGTACCTTCTGCGATAATCCTGCCATAATCCAAAACTACAATATGTTCGCAGATGCCCATAACAAAGTTCATATCGTGCTCAATCAGCAAAATCGCGACCTTAAATTTGTCACGAATCAGCATGATGGTTTCCATTAATTCCATGGTTTCGGTCGGGTTCATTCCGGCCGCCGGTTCATCAAGGAGAAGAACCTTCGGGTTGGTCGCAAGCGCACGGGCTATTTCCAGCTTGCGCTGCTGGCCATAAGGGAGATTTTTTGCTGAATCATGCGCATGGTCGTCAAGATTGAAAACTTTTAAAAGCTCGTGCGCGCGTTTGGAAACCGCCTTTTCTTCCTTGCGGTAGGAAGGAAGACGGAACATGCCGGCCACTACGGAATATTTCATTTGGCTGTCCATTGCAACTTTAACGTTGTCAATAACGGAAATATCCTTAAATAAACGAATATTCTGAAAGGTCCTTGCAATACCGTTTTGAGTGATTTGGTAAGTCTTTTTACCGACAATATTGTTTCCGTCAAGTTCAATGACACCCTGCGTCGGCATATAAACATCGGTCAGCAGGTTGAAAACCGTGGTCTTTCCCGCGCCGTTCGGCCCAATCAAACCAATGATTTCTCCTTCATCTATTGCAAAATGCACATCCTCAAGGGCCTGAAGGCCGCCAAAAGCAATGCCAAGATTTTTCGTTTCAAGCACAGACATTGATTAGCCCTCCTTCTTTGAAGCGGTGTTTTTCTTTTTTTCGCTTACAGCACGCTTTATTCTTTCGGCGGTTCTGACAAGTGAAAATTCGCTGCGCCCAAGCAGTCCGGTCGGGCGGAACAGCATTACGCAGATCAGTACGAGGGAGTAAAGCAGCATGCGGTAGCTGGAAAACCCGCGCAGTGCCTCTGGCAGAATTGTAAGCACACCCGCGGAAATAATCGAGCCCGTAATCGAGCCCATGCCGCCCAAGACAACCATAACAAGTATTTCCACCGAACGGTTAAAGTCAAATTTAGAGGGGTCAATCAGACCGATCTGGTGTGCGTAAAGACCACCGGCCACACCGGCAATAAACGCCGCCAGAATAAATGCAAGCAGCTTGTAGTAGGTTGTGTTGATACCGGAAGCCTCGGCGGCAATTTCGTCTTCGCGAATGGCAATGACGGCACGTCCATGCCGTGAAGTTCCAAAAGTGAAACTGATGAAGATCGCCAAAACAGCGATAAAGAACACATAGGTGAACATCGCCGTGAGATTATGGCGTGAATTCAAGGAATCTATGCCATAAAGGCCTTTCGCGCCGTTTGTGATGGTAAGGTTGTTGGCAATAACACGTATGATTTCACCGAAACCCAAAGTAATAATCGCAAGATAATCGCCCCTAAGGCGCAGGGCGGGCACCCCAATGACGACCCCGAAAACCGCCGCTACCAGACCGCCGATCACCAGTGCGATCGGGAATGAAATCGTGAGCGGCAAACCGGAGTGGATGGTAAACAGTGCTGCGGCATAGGCGCCGACAAGCATGAAACCCGCATGGCCCAGTACCAGCTGACCCAGTAAACCGGTCACAAGGTTCAGGCTGACAGCCATAATAATATTAATACACATCATGTTCATGATGTCCGAATAATAGCTGTTGACGATTCCCTGACGAATCAGTGTGGAAAAAAGGAAATAGAGGAGAATAACAATTGCCAGATTTACAATATAAGAGATCTTTTTCTTTCTTGATATACCTAACACTTGTTACACCTTCTCCCTTGTATTTTTGCCAAGCAAGCCCGTGGGCTTTACCAGCAGAACAATAATCAGTATTCCGAAAACAACCGCATCTGTCAGGTTGCTGCTGATATAGGCATTGGTCAGGCTTTCGGCGACACCCAGCAAATAGCCGCCCAGCATGGCGCCGGGAATACTGCCGATACCGCCGAGCACGGCGGCGACAAATGCCTTAAGGCCCAGCATACCGCCCATAATCGGTTTAATCTGTGGATAAGTATTGCAGTAAAGCACCGCGCCCACAGAAGCCAGCGCCGAGCCGATGCCGAATGTAAAGGCAATTGTTGTATTGGTGTTGATGCCCATCAGTTTGGCAGCGCCCGCATCCTCTGAAGTTGCGCGCATCGCCTTGCCGATTTTCATTTTGCTGACCATAAGCTGCAGGCAGGCCATCATCACAACAGAAACCACTATGTTCAAGATAGTGGATGAGGTAATTTGCAGACTGCCAATTTGAAGCGGGCTGAAGGTGAACATTCTGGGCATAGATTTCGCATCGGAGCCAAACAGCAGCTGGAAAAGATTCTGTAAAAAGATGCTGACGCCAATAGCGGTAATCAGCAGAGAAATTCTGGGTGCATCTCGAACAAGAAGCCTGTGGTACGCTATGCGCTCTATCAGCACACCGGCAATACCGCAGAAAATAATCGAACCCAATACCGCGAGCCATAAAGGAAGATTCATCGTTACCAGAATGACGAATACAAAATAAGCTCCTACCATGATGATATCGCCGTGAGCAAAGTTAATCAACTGCACGATACCATAAACCATGCTGTAGCCCAAAGCAACCAGTGCATAAATACTGCCGATGCCGAGGCCATTGATGATTTGCGAAAAGAAATCCATATATCGCACCCTCCTGCATTTAATCGAAATGCCATTGCTATTTTTAAAATCCGAAAAGAGGGTGAATTTCTTCACCCTCTTTTCCCCTTTAAATTCTAAACATACCGGGTAAATTACTTTTTAAAGTTCTCTACGAATTTATATTTTCCGTCCGCAATAGTTGTAATAACAGCTTCTCTTACCGGGTTGCGGTTTTCATCAAAAGTGGTATTTCCTGTTAAGCCCTTATACTCAAGGCCCTTCATTGCAGTCACGATTTTATCGGAATCCGTCGAACCCGCTTTCGTGATTGCGGCAGCCATCATACCCATGGCATCATAGCCCAAAACAGCAAACATGTTAGCGTCAATCTTGTAGGCTTCTTTGTATTGCTTCAAAAATGCCTGAAGATTCGGATCCGTGCTTTCCGCGGAATACTGGCTGCAGAAGTAGCAGTTCTTCACAGAGTCCAAATTGCTTTTGTCGATTTTCTCAATAACACCGTCCCAGCCGTCGGCACCAAGCAGTTTTGCATTTAAGCCGACATCCTTTGCCTGAACGGCAATCAGCGCTACATCGGAATAATAAACCGGAACCATAACGACATCAGGATTTCCGGCCTTGATCTTAGTAAGCTGAGATTTGAAATCAACGCTGCCGCTCTGGTAAGCTTCTTTATTGGTAATGGTCATTCCCGCCTCTTTCGCAGCCGCTTCAAAAGCATTTGCGACACCGGTCGAATAGTCGTCGCCATTATCATAAATGATAGCCGCAGTTTTTGCGCCGAGCTTCTGTGCCGCATAGGCAGCCATCAGTTCACCCTGGAACGGATCAATAAAGCAGGCGCGGAAAATGTTATCGCCGGCCTTGGTAATATCCGCCGCAGTACCGGTCGCAGTAATCATTGGCAGACCGTCTTTTACAGCCTTTTGAGCAACCGCGATCGTAGGTTTTGAAGTAACGTCACCAACCAACGCGACCACTTTGTCATCCTGTACAAGCTTATTGTAAGCATTTACGGCTTCAATTGCATCGCCTTTTTCATCGTAGGAAATATATATTCTATTTGTTTTCCAAGAACGCCGCCAGCCTTGTTAATGGCATCAACGGCTAGCTTTACCCCGTTGTTGGTAGCAATACCATAAACAGATACATTCCCGGTCAGTGGTGCAAGGCCGCCAATTTTAATTGTTTCACCCGTTGCAGCGGCACTGCCCGCAGCAGCACTCCCTGTAGCAGCAGATCCCGTACTTCCGCCTTGAGCACAGCCTGTCGCAGAAGCCGCAAGCATCACAGCTGCCAGAACAGCTGCCAATAAACGCTTTTTCATCATTATTTACCTCCCAAGTAAATTAATCTTTTGCAATTTTATGATACAGCCGAGTAACCGAAGCAACCCGGCTTTATACCCCATCCTTAATATTCTAATGTTTTTGATTATACTACTGATGAAGCATATTTGCAACTGCATATTTACAATTATTCGTTCTATTTCGAAAAATCGTACAATTTAACAGTTTTTATTTACTTTTTGATGTTCTGCTCTATAGAAATGAAATATCCTGTAATGCATATTGCAAATTCATCGTCTTACTATCGCTTTAAACCGATAAAATCTCATTCTGGTGCAGTATCATACACTCTATTCATTCATATCAAAATTAAATATGTAAAAAAGGCGCCTCCCTTTCGGGAAGCGCCTCAGAAAATTGTCTTAATTTTTTATTCTACAGTAGTGTACATGAAAAAGTCGAAACCAAGCGGAGACTCATAGAAATTCTTCAGATTGGTATTCATCAGATAAGGATGCGTGTAGAAGAACAGCGGAGCGATCGGCATGTCGTCCATCAGAATTTTTTCCGCATCATGCATCGCAGGCATTCTGACTGCGTTGTCATCTGTAGACAGCGATTTTTTAATCAAAGCATCATATTGCTTGTTGCTGTATTTTGCATTGTTATTGCCGTCGCCGGTCATCCACAGGGTGAGGTAGGAAATCGGGTCGTTGTAGTCTGCAAGCCAGCCGTGGCGGGCAATGCTGAAGGAACCCTTGTTACGGGTATCAACAAAGACCGACCATTCCTGTGCGGAGATGGAAGCGTTTAGGCCGAGCTCTGTTTTCCACATGTTCTGCAGCGCTTCTGCGACGGACTGATGTTTCGTAGAGGTATTGAACATATATTCAAACGCAGGGAAGCCCTTTCCGTCCGGATAGCCGGCTTCGGCAAGCAATTTCTTTGCTTCGGCAACATTCTTTTCGTAATCTTCAGGTTTTACGGAATAGTATCCGCCGCCCACATCGTGGAACTGTTTGGAAGCATCCTGGTCGGTTACGCCTGTGGAAACCATTGCGTCAGCAGGGGTTTCGCCGCCCTTTGTTACTTTTTCAACAAGATAGTTACGGTCAATAGCAAGGGAAAGGGCTTTTCTGACTCTGGGATCGTTGAAAGGTGCCTTGGTGGTGTTAAAGCAGATCAGATAAGTACCCAATTGGTTTATCGTGTGGAAATCGGCCTTATCCTTCCATGCGGCAATCTCATCCACAGGGAACTGATAGGCAAACTGAATTTCATTGTTTTGGTAAGCTGCAAGCTGTGCTGCGTCATCTTCAATCAAGGTGAACTTCAGCGTATCGTTTGTGATGTTAGCCTTGTCATAATAGTTCGGGTTCTTAACATAAGTCATGCTCTCTTTGTGACTCCAGTCCTTGAGCATATAAGGACCGTTGCTGATATAGGTTTTGGGGTCCTGCGTCCACTGGTCGCCTTTAGCATCAATGATATCTTTTCTGACAGGCATATAGGTTGGGAAGGTGAACAGCTCCATAATATAAGCGCAGGGTGCTGCCAACGTAATGACAAGAGTCTTGTCGTCTTTTGCAACAATTCCCAAGTCGGCCGGAGTATAAGCGGAGCCGTCTGCCTTCTTTTCAGCGCCGTCTTCCGCAGAATTGCGGATCAAGGTGGCATTTTTGATCGGATCAAAGATATTGGCATATTCGGAAGCCGTCTTCGGATCCACGCCTCTCTGCCATGCGTATACGAAATCGCCGGCCGTTACAGCTTTGCCGTCCGACCATTTAATATCGTCGCGCAAAGTAACCGTATAGGTCAGATGGTCGTCGCTCACTTTGAAGTCTTTTGCCTGACCGTTTACAATTTTTCCGTCTTTATCATGCTTTGTCAGGCCTTCAAAAGCATGAAGAATCAAAGTACCGCCATCCACCGTTTGGTTATGAACCGGGTCAATTGTTGTCGGCTCCGCGCCGACACATACGGTAAGGGTTTTCGCTTCAGCAGTTGCATTGCTTCCTGCTGTTGATGTTGCTCCTGACGATGCTGTTGTGTTATTACCGCAGCCTGCAAAAGCCGAAGCAATCAAAGTCAGCGCCAGGACCAAAGATACTATTTTCTTTGTCATTAATAATCCCTCCATTTTATAAATTTCTCTTCTTCGTTATTTCAACTTGCACAGCAAATTAAAATCAGTTAAAATTGACCGATTCGATGACAGGCCGCAAAATGGCCTGTTTCATATTCCTTGAATTCCGGCACTTCTGCGGCACACTGTTCCGTTGCATAAGGGCAGCGGGTTCTGAAACGGCAGCCAGAAGGCGGATTGAGCGGACTTGGAACATCTCCCTGAAGTACAATTCTCTTTTTCGTACGGCTTGCCTTCGGATCAGGAATCGGTATCGCAGAGAGAAGGCTTTGTGTGTAAGGATGAATCGGATGGTCGTAGAGCGTGTCGCTGTCCGTAAGTTCAACAAGTTTACCAAGGTACATGACCCCGATGCGGTTGCTGATATGCTTAACGATGGCCAGATCATGGGCAATAAAAAGATAGGTCAAACCCAGTTCCTGCTGCAGATCTTCAAACATATTGACTACCTGAGCCTGTATGGAAACATCCAGAGCGGAAATCGGCTCGTCGCATACTATAAATTCAGGGTTTACCGCAAGCGCACGCGCTATCCCTATTCTCTGACGCTGACCGCCGGAAAATTCATGCGGATACCGATTTGCATGTTCGGAATTCAGTCCAACTCTGTCAAGCAGGGAAAGAATTCTGTCATTGCGTTCTTTTCGGTTGGAAGCAAGCCCGTGAATGTCAATCGGTTCGCCAACAATATCGCCGACCGTCATGCGGGCATCCAGAGAAGCATAAGGATCCTGAAAAACGATCTGCATTTTTTTGCGGTAAGGAGCAAAATCGACATGCGTGACGTCCACACCGCCATAAATAATTTTTCCTCCGGTCGGCTCATACAGTCTTAATATTGTTCTGCCGGTTGTCGTTTTTCCGCAGCCGCTTTCGCCAACCAGACCAAAGGTTTCCCCCTTGTTTATAAAAAAACTTACGTCATCAACAGCCTGCACATAATTGGTCTTGAATATACCTCCGCTAACCGGAAAATACTGCTGAAGATGCTGAACTTCCAATAGCTTTTCGCTCATTTTGTGTTCCCCTCCCCGGCATTTTCAAACTGCTCTTTTTGTAAAAGCCAGCAGGCGCTCTTATGACCCGAAGAAATTTCAGTAAACTCCGGCATTTGCGTCAGACAAATTTTCATGCATTGGTTGCAGCGGGAAGCAAACGGGCATCCGGCTGGGGGATTCAGCAGGTCGACTGTGGTTCCTTCGATTGGAATCAGTCTTTCATGCCCCTCTTCGTGTATCTTCGGGATGGAATTCAAAAGTCCAACCGTGTAACAGTGTTTGGGATTATAAAATATATCGTCGACACTGCCGATCTCTACAATCTTTCCAGCGTACATAACCGCAATGCGGTCACACACATCGGACACAACGCCCAAATCATGCGTTATAATGATAATCGACATGTTGATTTTCTTTTTCAGCTCCACCATCAGCTCAAGAATCTGAGCCTGAATGGTTACGTCGAGCGCAGTGGTGGGTTCATCCGCGATCAAAAGCTTTGGTTCGCAGGCAAGCGCCATGGCGATCATAACCCTCTGGCGCATTCCGCCTGAGAATTCGTGCGGGTACTGCTTCATGCGTTTTTCCGGCTCGTTCATTCCAACCAAGCCCAAAAGCTCAATTGCCCTAGCCTTGCATTCCGCTTTGTTTTTATCCGTATGAAGACGGAGCATTTCTGTAAGCTGGTTTCCAATTGAATAAACCGGGTTCAGAGATGTCATTGGATCCTGAAAAATGATGCTGACTTCGCTGCCGCGCATTTTCCGGAACTCTTTTTCTTTCATTGTTTCAATGTGGTGACCATTAAATTCTACCGTGCCGCCCACGATTTTACCGGGATCGGCGATAATTCCCATCAGGGTATAAGCAGAAACACTCTTTCCGCTTCCGGATTCTCCAACGATTCCAAGTACCTCGCCGTGGTCAAGCGTGTACGAAACACCGCTGACTGCTTTCACTTCACCGGCCGGGGTAAAAAAAGAAACTTGAAGATTTTTTATATCAAGCAAACAATTAGAACTCATTTTCAAATCTCCTATTTCTTTAGCTTTGGATCAAACGCGTCTCTCAGGCCGTCACCAAAAAGATTGAATGATAAAATAATCAAACTGATTACAACTGCCGGAACGATCAGCCGATAGGCATATGACGTGATTCCGTCAATGGCGGACGAGGCCAAAGAACCAAGGCTTGCCATCGGCGCAGCAACGCCAAGACCTAAAAAGCTCAAAAACGCCTCTGTAAAAATTGCGGATGGAATCTGGAGTGTTGTCGTAACGATCAAAGTACCGATACAATTAGGAATCAGATGCTGGCGGATGATTCTTCCGTTCGAAGCCCCCAGCGCCCTGGCCGCCGTAACAAATTCCTGTTCCTTCAGCGACATGACCTGGCCGCGTACAATACGGGCCATTCCAACCCAATACAGCAAGCTGAAAGTAATAAAAATACTGATTAATCCGACACCGACCCTTTGCAGACCGGCAAAAGCAGGATTGCTTGCAAACAGTAAATTCAAGGGTTCTTTAAGAGAAACCTGCAACAGGATGATAATCAGAATGTCCGGTATAGAATATATGATATCCACAATTCTCATCATAATTAAATCGACTTTGCCGCCGAAGTAGCCGGCGACCGCGCCATAGATGCTGCCGATTAACAGAACAAGGGCGCTGGCAATCAATCCGACCAAAAGGGAAATTTTAGCGCCTACCATTACGCGGATACCAAGGTCGCGACCAAATTTGTCTGTGCCGAAAATGTGAGGAAACACACTCTGACCGGCATTCATTTTTTGGATTTCCGTCTGGGAATACTGCAGCGGCGTCAAATCTTCACTTCCCCGCACCTGCTGATCGTATTGATACGGATAAAAATTGGGAACGATAAATGCAAATATGAGAATGATGATAATGACAACGAACGCAGCCATCGCCACTTTATTTTTACGAAAGCGCTGCATTGCGTCTTTCCAATAAGTCGTGCTTTCGCGCATGACATTAAGCTGTTCTTTATCTTCAGAGCTGGCAGGTAAAAAGTCTTCCGCATTTAACTGCATACTGAAAGGATTTTTCTTTAATTTAATTTCTTCCATTGAATTACTTCCCTGCCTTTCTTACTTTAATTTAATTCTAGGATCGACCAATTTATAACAAATATCAACAAGAACATTGATTAAAACCAGCAGCACCGCCAGAAAAATTGTTGTGCTCATCACCATAGGATAATCCCGCCCGCTGATGCAATTGATAAACTCACGCCCGAGACCGGGAATATTAAAGATTTTTTCAACAACAAAGCTGCCCGAAACGGTATAAGCAAGCAACGGGCCGACATAAGTGATGATCGGGATAATCGCATTCCGCAGGGCATGTTTAAACAGCATGGAGAATTTACTTACTCCCTTTGCTTTTGCTGTTCGTATGTAGTCCTGGTTCAATGCGTCCAGCATACTTGACCGCATCAGACGCGTAATATATGCCATCGGATAAAATGCAAGTGTTGCAACCGGCAGTATATAATGAATCGGAGTCTTCAATCCCATCGTAGGCAGCCAGTGCAAATTTACGCCGAAGGTCATCATAAAAAAAGTAGCCACAACAAAAGAAGGAACAGCAATTCCTAGCGTTGAAATGATCATCAAAACGCTGTCTCCCCAGTTTCCCCTGTTCAAAGCGGCAACGGAACCCATGATCAAGCCTAAAAACAATGCGACCAGAATTGAAATTCCACCAAGCCGGGCCGAAACAGGAAATGTGGAAAAAATAATATCATTGGCGGTCCTTCCTTTTTGTTTAATGGAAAGGCCAAAATCACCGTGCAGCAAATTATTCATATAATTTCCGTACTGCACATAAATTGGTTTGTCGAGACCGTATTTTGCGTTCAACGCCTGTGTTGTAGCCGGAGACACCGCCTTCTCACTCAGAAAAGGGCCGCCGGGTATCATGTTCATCAGCGCAAATGTGATGATGGAAATCAGAATAATTGTCAAAAGCGCATACCCAATACGCTTTATCACATAATTTGTCACTACAGCCACTCCTTAAAATTCCTGTTTGCAAAACATATCATCATGTTTTAGGTTCCAAATGAATATTAGGATCTTTCTAAAATACAAGAACACAATTCAAAATTATATCACAAATATAGCCTTAATTCAACAAAGTCTATAATTTTCCTGTAAATGCTTATGTAGGACACACTCATCCTTGAATGTGTCCTACATAAGCTATACTATGCATTATTATATCAATTTTTAATTCAGAATACAAGCTTAATATGTTGACAATTCTCAAATACTCCATTTTTTTGCATATTAATTTTCTCAATATTCAATATAGTTAGATGTATACGGCACGCAGAGCCAACAAATATGCCTTGTTAACCTTTATCAAAATAAAGTGATATGTTATATTTTCGGAGTTTGTAGGGAAATATGAGAATTTTTAAAAATACTATTGCATAACCCAGTTCTGTGGAATATAATAAATTAAACAAATGAATATATGTTCATATGAACAGGAGTGATTTTATTGGAGGAATTTACCGATCTTTGTGAAGAAAATTGTATCCACCATAACCTCGTTGAAAAGACACTAATTGGAATGCCCGATTTGGATACGCTGTTTTCACTCGCAGAGCTGTTTAAGGTTTTTGGAGACACCACAAGAGTCAGAATTATCTGTGCTCTGTTTGAAAGCGAGCTATGCGTTTGTGATATTGCCGAAATATTGGGAATGGGACAGTCTGCCATTTCACATCAGCTTCGTCTTCTGCGAAATGCACACCTTGTCCGGGTAAGGCGCGAAGGAAAATCCTCCTTCTATTCGCTGGACGACGAGCATGTACGTCTGCTATTCGAGCAGGGACTGAATCACGTGAAGGAGGGAAATCAACATGCATGAAAATCAGCATGAGCACAAAGTCAAATGCGCTGTTTGCGCGTGCGGCGACGGCAACCAAGAATTTAACAGTTCCTGCGACTGCGGTAACGACCATAGAACTCACTGCGAAAGCGAACACGAGCACGGAAAAGAGCAGAAACATCACCACGCATCCAGCTGTGGATGCGGTTGCGGTCATTGCGAAAGCGGTGAGGAGGAAAACCCTGCTGCATTTAAAATTGAAAGCATCTCCGCGCTGCTGTTTTTTGCAGCGGGCCTGATTGCGGAACATGTTTTTTACGCCCCTTCAATTACTCTGGGGATATTGTTTGGTGCCTCCATTATTTTCGCAGGCTGGCGTGTGTTCAGAAGCGGTTATCGCGCATTGCTGAGGCTTCGGGTGGATGAAACTACTCTGATGGCGATAGCCGTCATCGCCGCCTTCTGCCTTGGGCAGTATCTTGAAGCCGCTATGGTCGCTATCCTTTATAAGCTGGGAGAAATCATTGAAGACAAAGCGATAGACAATTCCCGTGAAAGCATTGAAAAGCTCGCCGAAATACGCGCGGATACTGCCCGAAGAGTTCAGAGTGGAAATGAGGAAATGGTTTCCGCTGAACAAATTCAGATTGGCGATACCATACTTATATACCCTTTTGAAAGAATCCCGCTGGATGGCATTGTCCTTTCGGGAAATTCAGTGCTGAACGCTTCCGCGCTGACCGGAGAAAGTGTCCCCATTGATGCTGCTGCCGGTTCTGCCGTCCTTTCGGGAATGATGAATGAACAGGGTCTTCTGACGATTGAAGTAACCAATGATTTCCAAAATTCAGCCGCCTCAAGAATCATTGCAATGGTTGAATCCGCTTCCGCTCGGAAAGGCAAGGCGGAAAAATTAATTACCCGCTTTGCTGAAATTTACACTCCTGTGGTCATTGTACTTGCGGTTTTACTCATGGCTCTGCCGCCTTTATTCGGACTGGGCGAGTTTCGTGTCTGGCTTTACCGCGCATTGGTCTTCCTTGTTGCATCCTGTCCATGCGCACTGATCATCTCCGTCCCGCTCGGCTTTTACGCCGGTATCGGCGCCGAAAGTAAGAATGGAGTGCTGATTAAAGGCGGAAGATTTTTAGAGGCTCTGGCTCTTGCCGACGCGGTCGTGTTTGATAAAACAGGCACTTTGACCAGCGGCGAGCTTCAATTAAGCAAGATTAATGTATTGGGGAATCTAAGTGAAACTGAACTTCTGCAAATTGCGGCCTCTGCCGAGCAATACAGTTCGCACCCTGCCGCAAAAGCAGTGCTGAAAGCCGCGGCCAAGTTGGAATTTTTGCCGGTTGATCAGGCTGAGGAAGTTCCGGGCCACGGTGTAGTCGGTTCTATCAACGATAAAAAAGTAATTTGCGGCCGCAGAAATCTGCTTGAAGAAAACGGACTGGACATGGGTGACATTTCCCCCGCATCGATCTTTATCGCGGTTGACGGCGTCATAGAGGGCAGCATCGAGCTCAGTGACACCGCAAAGTCCGACGCGTCTGAAAGTGTCAGACTTCTGAAAGAAATCGGTCTTCACCGAATCGTCATGCTGACCGGGGATAATGAAAAGTCAGCGGCGGCGGCAGCTTTGGCCTGCGGAATCACTGAGTATCATGCCGGGCTGCTTCCGGAAAATAAAGTCGACATGATGGAGAAAATCCGCAGTGAAACCGGCCGGACCATTTTCGTTGGCGATGGCATTAATGACGCGCCTGTTCTGGCTGCATCCGACTGCGGCGTTGCAATGGGACTTGGCACCGACGCGGCAATAGAAGCTTCCGATGTTGTACTCACGCTGGATAAACCATCCAAACTTGCGCCCGCCATACAGATTGCACGCCGCGCAATGAACGTCATCCGCTTCAATATTGCCTTTGCACTCGTTTTCAAAGCAATGGTTCTGGTTCTAGCAGCCCTTGGCTATTCTCCCATGTGGATGGCTGTATTCGCGGATGTCGGCGTATGTATTCTCACCGTCATCAACGCAACAAGAATTTTAAAATTTCGCTGAACATATCGGATGTGTAAACAGCCTCCCGTTCAATTTTGAACGGGAGGCTGTTTACATTATAGTTTCTGACTTTATAAATCGACTTGCTGAACCGCTTTCCGCAGCTCAAGCACTGCGGAGGGGGTGACCGAAAGCTCACTCACGCCGATTTTTACATAGAATTCCGTCAAGCTTGTATCCGCAGCTGATTCGCCGCAGATACCCACCCAGATACCGGCATTGATTGCACTTTCCGCAGTCTTCTCGATCATGCGCAATACCGCGGGATGACGCGAGTCAAACAATTTGGAAATCGTATGGTTCATACGGTCGACCGCTAATGTATACTGTGTCAGGTCGTTGGTTCCAATGCTGAAGAAATCAACTTCCTTCGCAAGCAGGTCGCTCAGCATAACAGATGCCGGCGTTTCAATCATAATACCTAGCTCAAAATCCGATGCAAAAGCAATTTTTTCTTCCGTCAGATCCTTTTTGACCTTTTCGACAATCAATTTTATTTGCTTTACCTCATCGACCGATATAATCATCGGAAACATAATAGCAAGTCTGCCATACGCTGACGCGCGGATTAACGCCCTGAGTTGTGTGACGAAAAGATCCTGACGGTCCAGACAAATTCGAATCGCACGATAGCCCATCGCCGGGTTTTCTTCGTGCGGAATATCAAGGTACGGCACCTGTTTGTCCGCACCCAAATCCAAAGTACGGATAATTACGCGTTTTCCGCCCATCTTTTCCAGTACTGTTTTATACGCCTTAAACTGTTCCTCTTCAGTCGGAAATTTCTTGCTCTCCATGTACAGGAACTCGCTGCGGAAAAGGCCGATGCCGTCCGCGTCATTTTCCAATACCATTTCGACATCCTCCGGATGACCGATGTTTGCGTTAATTTCTATGACAATTCCATTTTTTGTTATGGCTTTTGTCCCTTTGAGTAGTTTCAGATCCTGCTGATATCCCTGAAAATCCTTTTGCTTCTTCTGATATTCCAAAAGAGTCTGCTCATCAGGTTCTAGAATAATGTCCCCTGTGGCACCGTCTACAATGATCGGCACACCGTTTTTAAGCTCCATGTAGCTGTCTGCAAGTCCAACCACAGCGGGAATTCCCATTGTTCTTGCCAAAATTGCCGAATGAGAGCTTTTCGAACCTTCACGCGTTACAAAAGCAAGGACCATATTCTTGTCCATCTGTACGGTTTCGCTCGGCATCAGATCAACGGCGCCGACAATCGCTTGGCTGCTCAGGCTGTCCAGTCCATTAGCAAAATTCTTGTCTAGGTTGCGAATCAGCCTCTTGGAAATATCAATTACATCCGCAGAACGGCCGCGCATATATTCGTCGTCCATCTTCGAGAACATTTCGGAAAATTGTTTGCCCACCTGCCATGCGGCATATTCTGCATTTACTTTTTCATTTTTAATTGTATCCTGTATCGCATTGAAAAAATCTTCATCCTGAAGCATCATAATATGAATCTGAAAAATCATGGAATTTGCTTCGCCAACGCGCTTTATCGCATTCATATATATCGCGTTCAGCGCCTCTACTGCCGCATCTTTTGCCGATTCAAGACGGGACAGTTCCGCCGTAATATTTGTAATGCTTTTTTTTTCAATATGATCATCAATATTCACGCAAAGGGCCAAATTTCCGATTGCATACCCCTTAGATGCGCCGATGCCTTGTATTTTTTTCATAATTACCACCAGCCTTAAAGATTTTTCTCGCAGAATTCTTTCATTTGTATGCAGTCAGCCTCTTCATTTACCCCTTCTACAGTAACAGTAATCTCGTCACTCTGCTTTACGCAAAGACCCATTACCGCGAACAGTTTTTTCGCGCTGATATTTTTTGACTTAAACTGAATGTTTATATCCGAATCACAGGAAGATGCTAATTTCACAAGGAGTCCTGCCGGTCTGGCGTGAAGCCCTGCTTCATCTTTTATTACATATTGGAACGTCTGCACAATAATCAACCTCTCTCATATCTTTAATATACCTTATATTTAGATTTTATGTTTTGCAAATATCATTCCGACTAAAATTATTGTATCAATTTTCAATGATTTGTCAATGATTGTTTTTTAACGAGCACTTAATTTATTTGCCACCGAAACGTCACAAAGCTGCTTAATACTGTATATAGCAGCTGTATCTGTAATTCCATTTTGTTGAATATAGTCATAAATATCCTGATTGTAAAATCTAAGGTCGATAATGTGTATTTCTGAAAAGTTTGTGGCAAGAAACGGCACCATACTGTTTGCATAAGAATCTTTCATAATCAGCAGTTTTCTGCCGTTTGCAGCGCTTGAATTTCTAACCACATCGACGCTGTGGTTGCCGCCGAGAAAGACTGAATACTTATCTTTCTTTTCCAGATATTCCTCCCAGAAAAGACTGTTTTGCTGCTGCTTTCCGGTCTGCTGTGTCACAGTAATCTGTTGTTTATATATTGGTAAATACAGTATATCGGGTGTTTGCGTGCTTAAGATCGCTTTTGAATACAGCGTTCCCAAAAACGAATTGGAGACCTCTTTAAAATCAAAGTCTGTCTGCGGCGTGGCCTGAATATTCATCGCTTCTGCGAGCACCTCATAGCCCTTGTAAGCGCCGAACGTGTTCCAGTGATGATCTGTCTTGTAATAATAATCATATCCTGTACGGTCACTCAGCACATCAAATAGATCAATTACCTTTGTGTTTGTTCCTGCGTTAGCCTTTATAGCATTTAGTTCCTCATGCTGGTCATGGCTGGGTGCGGAAAAAGGCAGTCTGTCCTGCTGCTCCTGTGCACCGGAGGGCACAGGCATAAAATAGAACGGAAGCGACGTTTTTTTTGCAAACAACTGCATTGCAGCCACATTGCGCGCAAAAATATCGGTACGATTTGGAAGCAGCACTTCATAAATATGGTCGTCATTTCCGAAATACACTCCGCCTTCTGCAGGGGTCTGGCTGTAATTGGAGCCAAGGTCTCGCTTTCCTATCATGAGCTGAACGCGCGTATTAAGCGCGATAAATTCCTTACGCAGCATAAAATGGTCGCCAACGTAGCTCTCTATTGAATCCATAAAGGAACCGTCCGTCAATGAGGTCATCGTTACCTTTGGTGCGGATTCGAGCACCCGGTTTTCATCTTCGGAAAAATCCTGCTTTGGTGCAAAAAGCAAATACGATGCACCGGCAACGATTGTTATCAATAGAACCAAAGTAACAATGACAGATTCAATATTGCATTTTTTAATATTCTCTTTTAAATTCAAAAATAATTTCATGTTTCACCTTTAAAAACCATTGAACTTAATAGCATCCATGCATTCGCATAGTTGCTATTGTGCACGATTTGACTTCTGCCTGTCATCTGATTAAAAACGGAAATAGAGGAACGGATTGTAAGAATTATCCACTAAAAATGTCATTGACATAATAAACAGGCAGATAAAGCCAGCACTCCAGATTATCTTCCCGGGTATTCCGCTATTACGAAGCCTTTCCGTCAAATTTTCAACCATTGTTGAACTGCACAATGCCGCGATAATCAGTATGGGCGCATAAGTGACTAACGAATAAACACCAAGCTTGTCCGCGCCGGATGCAAGCCCGAACATCGCGCCAAGTACGCCGAATGCTTTGTGAATATCAAGATATGAGAAAAATACCCAGCCGATCACCGCAGCTAAAAAGCTGTAAAGCCATTGAAAGAAAACAGGTATCTTATCAAGCCATTTCTGAAGAAACAATTTCTCACAGATGATTAACACAGCATAATAGGCGCCCCAGATAGCAAAGTTCCAGCTCGCACCATGCCAGATACCGGTCAATACCCATACAATTGCAAGATTACGAACGTTCTTTATGGTTGAGCAGCGATTGCCCCCGAGGGGGATGTAGACATATTCGCGGAACCATGTTCCCAAAGTAATGTGCCAGCGGCGCCAAAATTCAGAAACACTGCGTGAAATATATGGATAATTGAAGTTTTCAGGAATTTTAAAACCAAACATATTTGCAAGGCCGATTGCCATATCCGAATATCCGGAAAAATCCAGATAAATCTGAAAAGTAAACGCAAGCATTCCGAGCCAGGCTGTAAGGGTGCTGGGGTTGCCCATATACTGCACTTTGTCTGCAAGCATGGCAAGATTATTTGCAAGCAGAACTTTCTTAAATAGACCAACCATAAAGCGTCTGGCACCGACTGTGAATTTCTCCAGTGTTTCCTGACGGTTGTGGAGCTGCTCCGCCAAATCTTCATAGCGGACAATCGGGCCGGCCACAAGATGGGGGAAAAAGGAAATATAGGCACCAAAATCAATAATATTACGCTGTGCCGGCGCTTCACCGCGATAAATATCAATCGAATAAGATAGAGACTCAAAAGTATAAAACGAAATGCCAATCGGAAGTGCAACCGCCGGCAACGGCAGAGAAAGGCCGGCAATCGAATTAAATGTTTCCACCAGAAGGCCCGAATATTTAAAAAAGCCAAGCAGCCCAAGATTGACACAGATGCTGATAATCAAAAAAACACGGGCTTTTGCTTTTTCATCACGGTATTTGCTAATATAATATCCCGCTATATAATCAAAGCCAGTGGTAAACAACATCAGTAAAACATATACCGGTTCGCCCCATGCGTAGAAAATCAAGCTGAAAATGAACAGACAGAGATTTTTGAATCTCCGCGGCACAAGAAAATATACGATCAATACCACTGGTAAAAACACAAACATAAAAAACAAACTGCTAAATATCATTTTACCGTTCCCCTGCGTTTTTATAATATATCTATTCTACGTTATCTTGAATCTTTTTTCAAGTAACAGTACAAAACAATAATTGTAAACAATTTGTTTAGTTATTTATAACAATCAATTGATTCGAAGTAAGCTTTAGTAAAAGCAGCACAAAGCGGCGGTCTGGGCTTTCACCCAAACCGCCGCTACGCAAATACAACTATACTTATTTTGTTGAGATAGTAATAATTTGATTAAGAGATTGCCTGTGCAACTAAGATTACTTAGCCAACAGTAGCAACAAAAGTCTTAACGCCATTTACATAGACGCCAGTCTTTGCGCCAGCTTTGCCAACAGAAGTGATCTTGTACAGATAGTCGTTACCAGTCTTGGAAACGAAAGCTGCTTTGAAAACACCTGCTGTACCAAGAGCGAAAGTTGGTGTTGCAGTAGCAGTAACCTTTAAAGTGTAAGAACCTTTTACGGTAACATCTTTAGTTGTGTCAGTTGTGAAAGCAGGAGCTTTTACAGTAGCAACAAGAAGTTTTACACCGTTGAGGTAGATACCAGTAGAAGCGCCAACATTACCAGTTGCAGTAATCTTGTAGAAGTAGTCATTGCCTGTATGAGAGACAAGAGCTACACCGAAGACACTTGCTGTGCCGGTTGTGAAGGCAGGAGCAGTTGCAGAAGTAATCTTGAACTGATAGGAGGAACCCTTTGCAACAGAGAAGTCCTTCGTTGTGTCGGAAGTAGCATCCGGTACAGCAGTTGCAGTAATTTCACATTTTGCAACATCATAATCGTCCATCTCATCACCGTCTGCATCATAAAGTGTTGCAGTCAGTGTGGTCTTATTCTCGGAAGCAAAAGCAGTGTCAAGGCTTATAACTTCAACTTTGGCAGTGTTGCCTGTTGTTGTCAGCTTAAAGACATCGCTGCTGCCGCCGTCAAGTTCCCACTTGATTGTAGCACCGGTCGGAAGAGATGTTCCGTTCGGGTAAGCGGAAGCTGTAAAGGTTTCGGAATAGCCCTTTGCAATGTTAACAGAAGTTTTATTGATTGCAGGACCTGCAAAGGAAAGAGTCTTAAGCTTAAAGGTGTCAACATCGTTACCTGTGCTCTTATCAAGAGTAAAGCCAAAGGTGTCAAAATCATCTACATCAACAGCGTCTTTGTCAGCCTTAAAGACTGTTGTGCCCGGAGTAAGAGTTGCATCAGAAAGCTTCAGTTTTACGCTGGAAACGCCTTCGCTAACATAAAGCTTGCCAGCGGCAATCTTCATTGCACCATCACCATCTATTGTCTTGACAGTAATATTGCCGTCAAAAGCAATTTTGGAATCAGTACCAACAGAGATTGTATCCGCACTGACTGTGCCAGTCAATGTAACATCAGTATCTTCGTTCTCCGTATTGATTTTGCCATTCTTGGAATTTAACGGAGCAACAAGTTTGCCAACGAAATTGTCCGCATCGTCACCAAACTGAACAGTCGTGTCATAATAATCCAGATCTATGGAACCTGCTGTCAGCTTTTCACCTTTGAGCAGGAATGTGCCATTATCTTTGGTGGATTTAATGCTCTTGATGTTCAATTTTCCATCATCTGCAAAAGCTTCGAGTTCAGGAGCGGTAATCGCACCAGTTGTAACCGCTTCATCTTCATCATCGGACTTAATTGTTACTTTGTCATCGGATTTGATATCACCGACTGTACCAGCAGAAACAGAAACTGTACCCGCATCAGCATCATCGACATCAGTAGTGTCGATATTGCCGACTGTTCCGCCTGTAACTTCAACTCTACCGAAGTTGCCTGTATCAGCATCGGTCTTAATGCTACCAACCTTACCGTCGGTCACATCAACATCACCGTTGTCAAGATCAACAGAATCGACCTTGCCGTCGCCAATCACCAATGTTTTAACTGTACCAGAAACCTTTTTCACATTAGTTTTTTCTTCAACGGAAACCTTCTGAGTTCCTGTTGGGAAAACAAGTTCATAATCCTTGACGGTAATTGCATCTGCGCCGCCAAACAATTTTGTTGTTGAGCCATCTTTCTTGATGGTATAATTACCAGTTGAGGACAGTACATTTGCTACACTGACGTCAATTTTTTTCTCAACCTTAGTCTTCAGTGTGTATTTGTCATCAGAATCACTGGAAGGTTTGTATTTACCGGAATTGCTCTTGTCAGTTGAAAGTTTTTTGACATTGATTGTCACATTGCCTGTCTTTGCATCAGTAGGATATTTTCCACCTGAATCCTTAGTGCCTCTTCCGATCGTTGCGTCAAGCTCTGAATCAAAAGCACTACCACTATTGGCAATATCCTTAGCATAATTTGCAACATGAACATCATCTTCACCGCTGGTCATTTCATAATAGTAAACGTTATCCGTACTATCACCAGTAGCTAGAGTAATAGCCTCTTTTGCTGTAACCAGTTTTACATCCGCAAAGTCAGCAAGTGCGGAACCAGTTGTCTGAACCGCCTTGTAGATGCCTATTTTCTTTTCACTGTTTTTGTTCTGTGCAAAGGTTTCAAAATCATCAAGCCCTTTGCCAACTTTAGTGGCAGAATAATTTGAATCCTTTGCTTCGCCGAACACAATGTCTCCCTTGTCGTAGACATGCACGGTCAAATTGGCTTTCCCTTTTACAGTGTAGTCATTGTCGTCATCAGAGTAATCGCCCTGATAAAGAACAGAGACTACTTCCTTACCGGTTTTGCCCTTTAATTTGAGTTCCGCCTTGTCATCCTTGATAGAACCGGAAACCAGCTTATCACCAGAAACGTGGGAGATTGCTTTAATTTCTACGCCGGTAACAGCTTTGTGGTCTTTGGTCTCAAGGTTTAGGTCCGAACCGAGAAGCCAATCGTTAAGATTTACAGTTTTCTCGTCCCCATTGACGAGATAAATGTCGTCGTGCTGTGTGTCAGATACTGTTCCGCTTAATGTCTTCTTGGTAGAAGCAAAAGCGAAGTTTGCCGAAAAGCTAGTTACGACAAGTGCTAATGCAAGCACGAGTGAAACAACTTTTCCTGTGATTTTTTTCATCCTTTTTGTCCTCCTTAAAATAGTTCGTTCTGCGTATTTGCGTGTGCTATGAGAATTTAACATACATGTTCGCCATGGGTGTTAAGATAATCCCCTGACTTGCAATGGTTTTGTGGAAAAACTTTGCCAATGATGCGTTTGGCATTGCCGCAGCCACAACCACCACTCATATGTTTAATTGGATTATAAGATATTTGGCAATCAATGTCAAGTATATAATGGACATATTTTTTAATAATATTTGCACAATTCATTAAGATTTTCCAGTATTGAAGCCATCTTTCTCCTGTAGTATGGAAAACATTGGCACATTAAGAAAAATGATGCATGAGAATTTTCCTTTATGTTCACAACTAGTTAATATTTACCGGTTTTCCGTCACACAAGCAGGAGCGTGTACCGGAGGAGGTAATCACGTAAATTCCACAGGGCGCATCGTTTTTCGCGTCCTGGCAGCAGGGGCATTTTATTGCCAGTCCGGGACGCGGCAAATCATAGCAGCAGCTCATACGGTTGCAGGAACACCCGCTGCTTTGAAACCAAGGGCAGCCCGAAGAATCGGTGCAATGCCTGATTGCAGGCAAATCGATATATTCGGCCGCAATGGATTCGTATTCCCTGTTATTCCCATGACTGATTAAGATATGCGAGGCGCTGATTTCTCCGAAAACATGGCTCCACGCAAGTGGCGCTCCATGCTGGGGCGCTTTCAGAATAAAGTAACCATCGTAAAGCCTGCCGGATACCGCATCCATACTCTCCGGTTCGGCGGCACCTGTCATCAGAACGTCGTCGGTGCTTGCCTCCCTTTTGCGGCGGTTATGGAAAATCACACTTGCCGCGCGGCATTCCGCCGCATATGCGGTTCGCGTAGTAGGGCGGCCGAGTATCTCTGCAATATCGGGTGCGGACGGCAGCCCACTGAGCTGCGGTATCATTTCTTCTATATTATTATAGATAGCAGCCATACTGCTGATATTTGTCTGCTCCATGGGCGAAGTACGGCAGCAAGCCAGATATGCGGTGCAAAACTGATCCTTGAGGCGCAGAAAGTCCTTCGCGGCCTCGGGCAGAAACGGCGATGACAGGCATACGTTCATATCCTCTACCGCGGCGGCAAAAAGGTCTGAAAACGGGAAACGCTCCGCAGCAGGCCATAATACATCATAGTCCACACCATCGAACCGAAAATTGGAATCCGCTTTCAGCACCATCATGCGGCCGGCGCCAATTTTTTCGGCAAGATCGTGAAAAATACGCAGTACGGCTGTATCTTCATTATAAGAATCGTCCCGGCTTCTGGAAAACACATGAGCAAACAGGGCAAATTCCAACAGCAGCGGCCTGCCCCGCCTGTCACAGGGTAAGAAGGGCAGATAAATCCGGTCAAGGTAATTCGGATTTATTTTCACAATCCGCTCCAGTGCCCGCAGTTCGTCATTATGATAGTGGGTCAGCAGAAAGCTGCGGAACGCCGCACCGGAGTACCGTTTCATAATATCCGGAACCCCGCCCTGCGCCGTCTCCCCGCAGTCCACCATCAGAATGTCTTTATTCGCTCCCCGCAGCACAATACATTCGCCGCAGCTCAATTGATGTATTTCGATACTCTGCAATTTTCACACCTCTGTCGATTAATGATGGCGTCTACATATGCTTATACCCTGAATAATATTTATCTTCACGAAATTCGCCCGTAAAAATTACTTCCCCGTTTTTATATTCGGTTCCCCGGCCATGTCGCAGGCCGTTTTTCCACTCGCCGGTATAAATCAGCCGTCCGTCGGCGTCAAACGCCGCCCCGCTGCCGGTCGGAATATTGTCTTTCCACTTGCCAACGAAAATCGAGCCGTCCTGTGAGCTGTACGACACGCCCACCCCGTCACGTTTATTGGCTTTCCAGCCGCCCACATAACAGATTTTTCCCGATTTGTAATAATAGGCCCCAAATCCGTCACGTTTATCGTCAAGGTAATCACCTTCATAGGCAGTACAGCCGTTCTGCATCTGGGTGCGGCCTCGTCCCTGCCGAAGCCCGTCAATCACCCTGCCGAAATAAGTGTAGCTTTCTTCCGCGCTGATGACAATGCGTTTCGTATCGCGTTCCACATGCAGAGGAATATAATCACAGACCTGCGCTTCACCATACAGCCCTTTACCGGCAACCGTATAACGGACAGGCGGCTGAAACGGTTCATCCGTGGTGAAGATTTCATGGTCGGCCGCATAGTCCGGCTCATGCGGAGCCTTAAAAAGCGGCTTTTCCGGTTCGATTGCGGACGGTTGAACAGGATGGTCATTCTCAATATAATTGAAAGGAACTGATACTTCTTTTTCACACGGCCATTCAGGAATAAGGCTCTCTTTTCCGGAATTCAGGTCTTTCATCACGGCCATACGGCGCTCTGTTTCCCATGAAGAACTGTAGAAAAAACTTCCGCCGTCTGTTTCCGCATAGACCTGCGGCTCCCCCACCAAGGTGTTTACAAGGCTCTGCTGCGCCGTCGCGCCGCCACTTTCACTCGGGAAAAGTTCCATGCGCGCATATCTTCCCGTTTCCGGAATCAGCCGCAGCAAAACAAGGATATCTTGCCCCTGCTCCGGTTTCAAAATCGCCTCCGGGCGTGCTGTATCGCCCGAGTAATAAGCAGTTTGAAGCCATGTATGGTCTTTGCCGAAACGCGCCTTGCTGACGGTCTCCCCCGTCATGCCGCGCGTTAATATGTAGTAGCCGTATTTTTGACGATATGTTTTCTGAAGGACAGCTTTTCCGCTTGTCTTAACCCATAAGAATTTTCTTTTGCTTATTTTATAACGGACAGTGAGTTCCGTTCCGGCCAAACGGCTGTGTGTTCTGCCCGCTTTGGACCTGTGGGTCGTCAGATAGCTGCGCCGCACTTCCGTAAGAGCCGCATTGTTTTGGATACTGCCGTCATACCGTCTGTAACAGACCGTATAAAACATCGGAAAGCCTCCTCTCATGCGGTTATTTTTCTATTATATATGATGTTGCACAGCGCATGCAATAGAAACCGCGTAATTAACAAATGTTGCCTTTTTTATTTTTCCCCGCTGGCATATTTTAGCTCATAGATATTACGAAGATAACCAGTCCCGGGCATTGCCCAGTCATAAAAGGTAATCCGTTTCAGATCACTGGTTCCCCCACTCTGCACAATGGGTTCATCCGAACTTTCGGAAGTACAGGCACTGGTTGTCATGGGTGTAAAGAGCTTAACCTGAACACCCCACTTTTTTTTGGTTTTCGCGTCAAGTGCGAACTCATGCTCCAAAAACTTGCAGGGATAAAACAGCGAAAAGCTGTAATTGCAGGAAATATTTTCAATAAACGGCGTAACGAAGCAGTATTCGTAAAGAACGTTCATCGTTTCCCCAAGAACGCTGGGATAAAGACAAAACCGAAACGTCAGTTCCGTGTTGATCGTTCCACTGACGTTGTCATGCACCTGGCAGACCGCTAAAAACTGTTCCATATCAGTATAATTCGCATTTTCATTTAAATTGAGATACTTGATGAGGGGAATATGGTTGATGGTACAGGTAAATGTTCGAAACACACTTCTGATAATCTCGTCATCAGGCAAATCCAGATAGTGATTCAGCGGCTGACGCAGAACGAATTCCTGTGGCTTCAGTGTTTGAAGTACGATTTGCTGGCGCCCCTTGATGGCTCGCGCCATTTGCGTGGCATCCTCCGAAATGGAGATCACTTCCGTACGGTGGATATAGTTATAAAAAGGTTCGCCCGCCTGATTTTGCACAAACCTGTCAATCAGATCCAGAACGGATCTGCTGCTAATTACGGTATTGATCTGATGACGAATATTTGCCGCAAATACAACATTTAAAAGCTGTTTCAGCTTGTCATCGTCAAAAGTGTCGCGGTTGATGATATCGCATATTTTACGATAAATGATGTCTGACTGAACAGAGACGCGGGAAGCCGCATGGCTGGAAAAGTCCGTTTCAGAGTTGACATAAGCCTCTTCATAACAGCACCGGATAAATTGAGGAATATCGTCTGTATAAATTCTTTTTGCGAAATCATCGTCGACCGAGCCGATACCGGCAAGACACGCAGCCGCTTTTTCAAGTTTTTCAGAAACAAGGTAGTTTTCAGATATCATCTGCGCATACGCGGAAAAGCGTCTGACCGTACTGCCGGAGGGAGCAAATGACTGCACAACCCCGCTGGCAAAGTCGGCGCCAATGACATCGGGATGGATTCCCGACGGCATTTTGTTAAGTTTTTCATGCCTCAATTTTGAAATAGTGGATTCTGAGACACGAAAAATATGTGCTAAATGCTTATATTTTATTTCAAGAGGTACCCCTGAAAGCGATGATAAAAAATCATTAAATAGCAACGCTTTTTTTACGCTTTTTGCATTCATATTGTCTGCTCCCAACATACGATGAAGGCGCTAAATTTTGCTCTGATTCTCATCTATTTTGGCATTATTTACCATATTATAACATATTTGAATCCGTTAGGGAAATAGAAACCACTTATTTTATTTAAATTATGAAAATCGAGAAATTTGTCAGGGATCCTCGCTCGGCGCGGTAAGTTCCATAAAAAGACAGTTGTTCGAATCAGCTGTTAAATCATCCGCATCGCTATTGCCACTTTTATAATTGTTCAGTACCGCTGAGCCAGACAGCGTATAGGTTCCGTCCTGCGAAAAGATTTTATACGAAAGGATGTTCCCGTCAGCCTGAAGCTGCACCTGCCCGATTCCGTCCACGGCGGCAACGGTCTGCTCAGCAGCCGTGCCTTTTTCAACCGTCTGTTTATTGACATGCAGCACATGATCCGAGAGCGTGAAAACGATACCGTTTGTATCCGCGCTTTTTGTCGGTGAAAGCCGGAATGCCGTTGATGCGTACCGCTGAATATAGCTTTCCGCAAGAGCCGCCTTCTGCTGGTTTACAGCACTGGCCGTACCGCTTTTAAAAAAGTTTCCTCCCAAAAACAGCACCGCGCACGCGGCGGCAATGACGATTGCCGTGAAGGCAACCGCGATAATCAGTTCCACCAGCGTCATGCCTTTTCTGCTGTGCGCTTTTATCATGGCGTGCCACCGTCCTCTGCTGCGAATGCCGTCATCTGCACGCATTTTCTCCCGCTGCCGTCTGTAAAATAGACTGCGGTTTTAATTTTATAACCCGCAATGCCTTTATCATCCTCTACATGGGCAAAGGTAAACTGCTTATCCTTTGATGCATCGGGGAAATCTTCTTCCGCTGCAAAGCCCGCCCCGAGCACGGTCTCGTTCTTCACTGTAGCTTCGCCTGATTCCTGCAGCTTTGTAATGAGCGCATCCGCAATTCCCTGCGCCTGTGCGGCCGCGGCGGTTTCACTGCTGTTTGAAAGAATCATCCGCTGAGAAAACCCGATGGTCGTCAGAACCGCTGTCACAACAAGCGCGAGGATCAGCACTGCCGCAAGAACCTCAACCATGGTTGTTCCCTTTTTGCTTCTCATTTTTACAAAAAACTTATTGTCCATCGGTATAAACACCTCCGGTGATTTCCGTTCCGCTATTGCCGGAGCCGCCTGTGCCGCCGGACGAGCCATCTTCTGGCTCAGTATTGTTAAAAAATTCTTTTGCCTCATCGCTGAACAGGTTCAGTTGCGTTACTTCATATTGACCGGATTTTATTTGGTATTTGCGCATTATCTCATTACTGTCTTTATATTGAACTTGAATGGGATTCGGAACATACAGCTGAACAGAATCATCCGCATTTTGAGCTTCCAGAATAAATTTAGCCGTACTGCCGCTATGCGTAATTTTTGGCCGGCTGTCTCCACTTCCAATTTCGGCATCATTATACTCCGTACTGAGCATAATTTTATCCGCTTTAAACACAACTGTCTTATTTCCCGAAATTTTAAAATCCGTACTGGCATTGACATAATGAAGATTGATTTCTTTAGCATAATAAACATTAGAAACGTTTGTAAAAATATTATCGCTTGATGGATTGTTGTTTCCTAGAAGTGCGTTTCCCCAACCACTAACATCATTTAAATACCAGTACACAATTTGTGCATCCTCGTTATGATGATTGGAATCATAGTTTACACGACACAGCTTTCCTGATTGGATATTTGTGTATTGTTCTATTTGTTTTTTATAAGTGACATAGGGCGGCACATAGCCATTACCACCATACTGATTGGTCAAGGTTCCGCTGATAATCCCTTGACCGCTCCAATTTGTACCCTGGTTAGGATTCCAACTGTCTCCGGTTATCAGGTCATCGCTGTTGTTTACGATAAAATCGACCTTTTCCTGATTCACATACGCAGGAAGCTTGCTTTCTTCAACTTCTTCTAAGTCACCTGAAGCCAGATTATAAAGATTGACATTGTTTCTAAAATAATAATATCCCCCCCCTTTTGCAATTGTCCTGCCATCTTTTATAACATCCTTTCCAAAGAAAATGACTCCTTTGGTATTGCCAGAGCCAGAATAAGTTTGCAAATAAAAGGGCTGATAAACATGCAGCCAGTTTTCAAATGAATTGATTCCTCCATCTATATAGATGAAATCAGATTTTAGTGTTAATACATCAGAATCGTAAATGATCACTGAATCTCCGTTGCTCTTGCCTAAAAAATAAATTTGCGGAGCAGTTAATTTATTGGTGTCTGTGGTCATTCTAAAAAGATGGGAAACCACCGGATAGATAGACGTGGCGTCTTTGGAAAAAGTTTGTGTATAAGTATTAAAAATCTCGTTTGTTCCATATCCGTTGCTTGCAATAAGAAAATCATGTAAGTTGGAGCTCTCGTCTTCTCCACTCTCCTCCGTCGTAAACTGATAGCCCAGTTTTCTGACGCGGTCGGAGGACAGGTACTTTGCGCTCGCGCTAATCAGCTTTTTGGCGCTGTTGTAACTCGCTACCTCGCCGGCATCGCCGGAATGGCCGATGGCAAACCCCAGATCACCGGTATTTTTCACAATGGTGAAGTCGCCGGTGTCTGGATTTTTTAATACATATGACCTGCCGTACTCGATAGCCGATTTTGCGTCGAGGTAGGCCTGACGGCCCTCAAGGCCGTTTTTTGAGAAATCCAGATTGAATTTGGCGCTAAAAATCAAAGCAGCCGCCAATATCATCAGCACCGCTGAAACTACAATGACATACGCAAGGGCAGCGCCCCGTCTGGAGGCTGTTTTCATCTGTTCGCACCTCACTTTAAAGGATTATCTTGATTATAGCTTCATTATAGAAATAGCGCAAGGATTTTAAACCGTGGCGAATCAAGGTATTTTAGAAATAAATTAGTTTCGAAAAAAACATTTATTTGTAACTATATGAAGCTTATTGACAGATAAGATAATTCGCCCTATAATCAAAACAGAAGTACAAAAATATTAATGCGGCGCTTATTTTTCATCAAAATTATAACAAGAAGAGGTAGGACAGCCATGGTAAACACCTTGAGAAAAACAAATAAAAAAGGGTTCACTCTTGTTGAACTCGTCATCGTCATCGCCATCCTTGCCATTTTAGCTGCCATCGCCATTCCGACCGTAAGCAATGTTATTTCAACCGCGAACAAAAACGTCGATTTGGCAAACGCACAGACTGTTGAATTGGCCCTAAAAACAGCAGATGCAGAAATCGAGGCAAAAACAAAATCCGGAATTACTACTGATAGCAATGTCAAGACAGTACTTGCAACATATGGTATCACCGGGATTGATTTTTCAGAGAAGGGTAAATCTGGAGCAACCTGGAAATTTGAAAACGACGAAGTATTCTGTGAATCAGGTCATACTTCCGGTACTGATTTAAAAAATGATACTAAATTAAGTGCGGTTATTACTCACTAAGCGATTATTGAATATTCTATCTGCAAGCCCCGGGAAACCGGGGCTTGTTTTGCCTTAAAGGACAAGAAAGCCTATTGTCGCAAAAAGTAAAATATTGTATAATACTGATGTATTATGATTGAAATAAGAAAAGTGTGGTGTCAGCTGCTTTGAATGTTATTCTGCTGCAAACAACCCGAAACGCGCTTTATCTTACCTGGGTAAAATTTACGCGCAAACCCGTATTCGGCCTGCCGCAATGCTTTGAACTTCCCGCAAGTATGCGCGACGGCCGGGAATGCAGTGATATTCCCGCTTTTGCAAAATATGTACACGAGTGTGCAAATACAGCAAGGATGGGAACCAATAAAATTGTTTTCTGCCTTGAAGATGATAATGTTATCAGTAAGGAATATCAGCATCTGCCCTGCAAAAAGAAAGAACTGCTCGCTTTGGCAAAGCTGGAAGCCGAAACGGTGCTTCAAGACAATGTCAGCGATTTTATGATACAGAATTACGAATACAACCGGCCAAACCCGGTCACGGGCAAGCTGACAAGCTCTCTTTTTGCAATGAAAGCCAAACTGATCACGGAAATCAGAAAAAGTTTTTTAAAATACGGCCTTCATGTAATAAAGATCGTCCCCCCCATCAGCGGGCTTTTATACGCGGGCAAGTCGATTCCGAATTCCAAAAACCAAACGGTTGCGCTGCTTGATTTCGATTATGAAAAGACGCGTCTTATTCTTTTCCAAAATGGATTGCCGGTATTCCAAAGAACTTTCGAAACAGTCTTTGACGATATTATAGAGATTATCATGAAAAACCGTTCGGTGTCTTTCCCCGACGCGGTGCGAATGGTGACCGCCTACGGCTTTAACATTGAAAACGACCAGCAAGCGGAAAAGCAAATCTCTGATTTGCTGGATGCCTGTGTCAGCGAAGCTGTGCGAAATATTCGGATGGTTCTTTCAAGTGAACGGTTGGAGCTGAACCGGCTGGTCTTATGCGGCGGCCTGTCTATCGTGCCAAAATTCAATGAATTCTGTGAAAATCTCGGGCTGGATATCCCCATTGAAAATATAGGCACCTGTTCGGCAGCTCTCCCAGCAATCAATGCGGCGGCGAAACGAGCCGGTTACCTTCCATCTGCTTTTTTTACCGCAGCCGGGCTTTTAGCCGCCAAAAAATCAGAGGATATTGATTTTTTACTTTTTGTAAAATCCATATCGGACACCCATGCGGCAAACGTTGCCGTCCTTTCAATTGTTACATTGCTTGCCCTGTGTGTGATGGCCCTTGAACCAATTGTGTACCAGTCCGCCCTCACACAGCAAAAGCAGGACAAAATTGCTTTGAATGACGCTAAATTCACCGAGGTCAAAAACCTTTTGCAGGAGCAAAACGAATTGACTCAGCAGCTTTCAAAATTAAAAAATGACCAAAAGCTTCTTCCCTCCGGCAAAAGCAATTCCACTGAAATCGTTCAGCAGCTGATCAGTCAAGTTTTCTCGAAAGCAAAGCTGGTCAACACCTGTGACCTTGACAATACAGCGGGTACGATCGCCCTCACATTTGAGACTGCAAATTATAACAATTATTTAACGATAAAGCACACAATTGAATCAAGCAGCTACTTTCTGGTCGCTATCCCATTCAGTGTCGAAGCCGACAACAGCGGCCTATGTTCATGCAGCGTGGCCTTAAAGGTAAGGGGCTTTACCCCTCTTACATCGGATAGTAAGGGCGGTGTCAGCAAATGAAAAGTGTAAAGGTATCGGGTGTTTTGCTTTATTTGTTCGGTTTTACCCTTGTGCTGCTTCTTTATGTCAATTATATATTTTTACCTTTAAACCAAAAGGTCTCCGCATTAAGCAGCGAACATAACGCCGATACGCGGCAAACACAGTCATATGAACTCCAGACGGCTCAAATTGACGATCTGCAGCAGAAAATAAATAAGCTGAAAACGGAACTCAAAACGGAACAAAACGGCACGGCGCTGACAGGAAAAAACGTTGCCGAGGACATTGGCAAAATTGTCGGTTCATCCGGAGTCACCATGCAAAGCGTCAGCATGGGCAAGGAGCAGGCTGAAAAAGGAAAAACCGCTTCAAACGGAAAACTGCTTCAAACTGTTTCGGTTGAACTGAACGTCATATGCACTCCGGCACAGCTTCCCAAACTGACCGGCTATTTTGAAAATCAGTCAGAAGGGGTTTACTGCATCACTCATGTAAGTACTGCGCCGGAATCCAACGGTTCGGGGGGAATCAGCGCCATACTTACAATGACGCTGTATTATCTCTCTGAAGGTGCTGAACAATGAATCCGCTGAGTCCTGCAGCCGTCGCACACGTTTATGATGCTGTCATCTGTTTTTTCTGTGTTTTTGCCGCAACCGTACTTGCAAAACTTTGTGTTGTACTGTTTAACGCACTGCCCGCAAAATGGTTCTGTGACTACGACGAACAGCCGGGTGAAGATTTGTATCGCAAAAGGCTTTTTTTCCGGCCTCACGGCATAATGATGGCGGTGATCCTGTCATTGTCGTTCATCGGGATGTATTATCAGTATAGAGGCAGTGTGTTTTTCTTGATTGCCTGCTGTGGGGCGGCGGTCATTCTCGTGATGATTGGAGCGGCCGATACCAAATACTTTATTATTCCGGATCAGTTTACATTGATTCTTCTTCTGATATTCGCAGTCATTGCCGGTTACGACCTGCTGAGCGGAACTCATCTTTTCAATTCCGCATGGCTGTCTCCCCTGTACGGCGCGGCGGCCGGTTTTGGCCTGATACTTCTGTTCGCCGTCGCCGGCAGACTGGTGTATAAAAAAGAGGCAATGGGATTCGGCGATGTGAAGCTCTTTGCAGCCGCGGGACTTTTGACCGGTTTCCCCCATATTTTCGCTGTATTTTTTATGACCATTTTCCTTGCGCTTTTCTATATTATCTATCTGATGCTGCACAAGCGGATAACCCGGGATCTCTATCTCGCGCTCGGGCCGTATTTATGTCTCAGCCTGCTTTTGTTTTTGGCCTTTCACAGCCAGATTGATTCTTTCGCAGCCTGGTACATGTCTTTGCTGAACGTTTAAAGGAGTTTATCATGAAAATTACGAATTTGAAACTCGGGCAGATTTTAATAAATTCCGGAGTACTCACAGAAGACCGGCTCCAGCAGGCACTGGAGCATCAAAAAGGCACCAATGTGCGTCTGGGAAAAATTTTAATTGATAACCGCTTTCTGACGGAAATGCAGATTATCCGTTCGCTTGAGAAACAGCTTTCCATTCCCTATCTGGATTTATCATCCGTCAGCGTGGACCCCTCCCTTTCGTCCCTGGTACCCGAGGATCTGGCGCGCTCCAATCTAATTGTTCCCATCAGCCGCACGGGCAGCATTCTTACCGTGGCGGTAGCCGACCCGCTGGATTACAACGGCATCAATGATATCGGCATTTATACAAAGTTAAAAGTAAATCCCGTAATTGCGGAGCACGAAAAACTGGAAACCAAAATCCGCGAGCTGTACACCACGCAAAAAGCATTTGCCGCCGCAAGGGAACTATCCTCCGTTCAGTCGGAAATCCCGCTTGACCAGTATGAGGGGCAGGGCGGAGCGGATCAGCCGATTACCCGTTTTGTTAACAACATGATCGAGCAGGCCGTTCTGTTAAAAGCGAGCGACATCCACATTGAGCCGGAGGAAAAATCCATGCGGATACGTTTTCGCGTGGACGGTCATCTCAGCCTTTACATGGAAACAAGCGCGGAACTGATTCCCTCAGTGGTTTCCCGCATCAAATTTATCGGCGGCATGAATATCGCCGAGAAGCGGACTCCGCAGGACGGGCGCATCAATTACAGAATCGGTGGCAAGGATATTGACATGAGAATCTCCATCCTGCCCTGCGTGTTTGGTGAAAAGGTGGTCATCCGTATCACCACCGCGCTCAGCTTTTCGCTCGTAAAGGAGCAAATCGGATTTTTGCCGGAGAACCTTGAAAAATTCAACGCGATGCTGAAAAATAATCACGGCATCATTCTTCTGACCGGCCCGACCGGAAGCGGCAAATCCACCACGCTTTACACCGCGCTCAAAGAGATTATGCGCGAAGATATCAACATTGTCACGGTGGAGAACCCCGTGGAAATGATTATTCCCAACATCACGCAGGTTGATGTCAACGCAAAGGCGGGCCTGACCTTCGCCGCCGTTCTGCGCTCCATTTTAAGGCAGGACCCCGACGTGGTCATGATCGGTGAAATCCGCGATACAGAAACCGCTGAAATTGCAAGCAGCGTGGCCATTACCGGTCATTTGGTGCTCTCCACGCTGCACACTTATGACGCGCCGAGCTCCATCATCCGTCTGATCGACATGGGCGTTGCGCCTTACATGGTATCCTCCTCCGTACTGGGGGTGATCGCACAGCGCCTTGTGCGCACGCTCTGCCCCCACTGTAAGGAAGAATACCGGGCGGACGAGGCCGAACTTGAGATCCTGGGATTGGAGCAAGGAACCGGTCTGACCCTGTACCGGGCAAAGGGGTGCAGCTATTGCAGCGGCAGAGGCTACAGGGGACGAACCGCAATTCATGAAATCATGCCGATTACACCCGCGATTAAATCCTGCATCAATAACGGAAAAAGTATGGATCAAATCAGAGAAACAGCAATGAAAGAGGGTATGATAACTCTCGATGATAATATTAAAAGAATTGTGATTGAGGGAAAAACTTCCATTCAGGAAATGCTTGAGGTTTATTCCCTTCAAATGTGAGGCGAAATCTTATGGATTTTTTTCAAATCGTTATGAACGGCGTTTCCAGCCATGCTTCGGACATCCACCTGTCCACAAACAACCGGCCTGCCTACCGCATTAACGGCAGAATGCATTTTCTGGACGTTCCTCCGCTCACGCCGGACGAGGTGGACCACATGATCGGTCAATGTCTGCCGCATGAAAAATACGAGGAGTTTCGGACAACCGGCGACATTGACGCCTCTGCCGAAATCAGCGGATGCGGGCGTTTCCGTGTCAACGCCTTTCGCCAGATTCGCGGTGACACGCTTGTAATGCGCATTATCAACGCCGCCACACCGGAAATTTCGCAGCTTCACCTTCCGCCCTCCATCAGCAGGGTTCTGGAACTGCAGGACGGCCTGGTTCTGGTGACCGGCCCGACCGGAAGCGGTAAATCGACCACTCTGGCGGCGATTATCAACGAGTACAACAAAAGCAGAAGCTGTCACATTATTACGATTGAAGACCCGATTGAATATATGCACACCCCCAAAAACTGTATCATCAATCAGAGGGAGATCGGTGGGGACAGCACTTCTTACGCACGGGCGCTGAAATCCGCCCTGCGTGAAGACCCGGACATTATTCTGGTCGGCGAAATGCGCGATCTGGAGTCAATTTCCATTGCGGTCACCGCGGCGGAAACCGGCCATCTGGTGCTTTCCACGCTGCACACAATCGGCGCTTCCAAAACAATTGACCGCCTGATTGACGTATTTCCCCCTCAGCAGCAGCAGCAAATCAGAACACAGCTTTCCCTCGTACTGAAAAGTGTAATCTCACAGCGGCTTCTTCCCACTGCCGACGGTAACGGGCGCATCGCCGCATTTGAAATGATGTTTGTCAATTCCGCAATCAGCAACCTGATCCGCGAGGGCAGAACGGCGAATATCGGCCAGTCCATACAAACAGGCGTGAACCAGGGGATGATCACGCTTGACCGCAGCATTGGCGACCTGCTGCATCGGGGAATCATTACGAAAAGCACCGCCGAGGAGTACGGATTTGACATCAACGCGCGAAATTCATGACGTAAGAGGGGATTTTATTGCGGTATCAATATACGGCGGTTGATTATAAAAATAGAAAATCCCGCGGTTTTATCAACGCCGAAACCAAGGCGGACGCGATTGCCCATCTGCAAGACGAAGGACTGACCGCGCTTACGCTTTCAGGCAACGGAGATGGTAAATCCGGTGCGCCCACATCTATTTGGGATATGGAAATAACAAATACCGATATTCATAAGGTAAAAATACAAAAGAAAAAGCTTCTTACCATCATGAATCAGATGGGAATCATGATGAAAGCCGGCGTATCCCTTCCGATGGCCATGGAGGTTCTGATCAGCAGCGAAAAGGATAAAAAGCTCAAACAGATCCTAAATGAAATGAACCGCGATCTCTATACCGGAATTCCGGTGTCCGAGGCAATGTCAAAATTCAGAGCCTTCCCGAAAATCAGTATCAACATCATACAGTCCGGTGAAGCCAATGGCCGCCTTGACATCGCGTTTGACCGCTGTGCCAAAATACTGGACAAGGAAATCCAGCTGAACGCCAAACTGAAGGGCGCTACGGGATACCCGATTTTCCTGCTGTTCCTCACCCTGCTACTGATGATTGTTATGAATGCGTTTGTCCTTCCTAATTTCGCAAATATCTTTAAGGAATTCGGTACCGACCTGCCGGCAATTACGGTATTTGTGATGTCACTGTCCTCATTCATTACAACTAAATGGTATCTGATTGTACTTGTTTTATTTATCATCGTATTTTCCTATATTATATTGACAAAGAAATACAGCCCTTTTGCCACCGCAATGGACAGGCTGGTATTAGGCATCCCGGCAATCGGACCGCTGATGAGGCAGTCATACATAGCACGGCTGTGCCGCATCATGTCTTCCCTTGTGGAATCGGGAGTCGATATTGTAAAGGCGCTGGAAATTTCACGCGACGTCATCCCAAACCGTTTTATGAAAGAACAGCTTACACAAATTGTTTCAGAAGTGAAATTCGGTTCGTCCATCAATGCCTCCATGGCGAAATTTCCGATCTTCGACGCGCTTCTCGTATCCATGATTAAAGTGGGGGAAGAATCCGGTATGCTGTTTGAGACACTGGATAAAATGGCAGCTATGTACGAACAGCAGACAGAGGAGTCTACCAAACGGCTGACCAGCATGCTTGAACCCGCCATGACAATTATTATCGCTTTCATCGTCGGTACCGTAATCATCTCTATTGTTGTCCCGATGTTCAGTATGTACAATGTGATTTCAGCCGGATGAACCTGATAAAACAACTGTCGGCGGGGTATTCCCCGCCGATGTTTTGAGAAATTTGCTGCGCTAATAAAATCAAATCACCATTTACTGTTTGAACATGACCTGAACATTGTCAAGCATGCCGTTGACCGCATGCATAGCCTTATTGGCATTGCGCCTCAGATGCCTGTTATTCTTCATCATTCTGTTGCCCATTGTGACAACTGCCATGCCGGCAACCATTCCGGCGCCCATTCCTTTGACAAATCCCATGGTCTCTTTATACATAACGTAAATCCTCCCCACTGAAAATATAAGGCCTTTCAATATCTTCCCCGCTTTCCTTTCGTTTATTTTTGAAAATTAATACCAATTTTTTTTGAATAAAGGAGCCTGCTATGTCAACACTGAACATTGTAATGGTCGAGCCTGAAATTCCCCAAAACACCGGCAACGTTGCACGCACCTGCGCCGCAACCGGAGCAAGGCTGCACCTTGTCGGGCCGATGGGATTTCAAATTGACGACAAAAAATTAAAACGTGCCGGATTGGATTACTGGCATCTGCTGGACATTACCTATTACAATAGCCTTTCCGATTTTTTCAGCAGTAATTCGGGTAATTTTTACTTTTTTTCAACCAAAGCACAGCATATTCATTCAGATATCCTGTATCCCGACAACTGTTTCCTATTTTTTGGTAAAGAAACAGCGGGACTGCCGGAAAAACTTTTGCATGAAAACCCCGATCGGTGCGTACGCATCCCGATGATTGACGATGCCTCCGCACGCAGTCTGAACCTGTCGAATTCCGTGGCGGTCGGTGTTTATGAAGTGCTTCGGCAATGGGGCTATCCGCAGCTTCTGTGCAAAGGGCAGCTCAGAGAATTTACATGGTGATACTTTTTTAACAAACTTTTCGCAAACGGGTGATTCAGCCCTCATTATGCTTGAATTTATTGGTAGATTATTGTATAATAGCGAAGGAAAATCGTATATTCTGTTATCATAATATAAAGGAGTGCTATGCATGAACTATCTCAACAAAAAGACCGTGGAAGATATCGAGGTTGCAGGCAAAAAAGTTCTGGTGCGCTGCGATTTCAATGTACCGTTTGATGCTGAAGGCAACATTACCGATTCAAAGCGCATTGATGAAGCACTGAAAACAATCCAATATTTAATCAGCCACAAGGCAAAAGTTATTCTCTGCTCGCATCTGGGCCGTCCGAAGGGCGAATTCAACATGAAATATTCCCTCGCGCCTGTTGCAAAATATCTGTCAAAGGTACTTGGTCAGGAAGTCAAAATGGCTACGGATGTTGTTGGTGACAGTGCAAAAAGTATTGCCGCATCCTTAAAAAACGGCGAAGTTGAGTTGATAGAAAATGTCCGCTTCCATAAAGAAGAGGAAAAAAATGATCCTGAGTTCTCGAAGCAGCTTGCTTCTTTAGCCGATATATATGTAAATGATGCGTTCGGCACCGCGCACAGAGCCCACGCTTCCACAGCGGGCGTTGCGGCATACCTCCCCGCCGTATGCGGCTTCCTGATTCAAAAAGAAATCACCATTATGGGCGGCGCGCTGACAACACCGAAGCGTCCGTTCGTCGCTATTCTGGGCGGCGCGAAGGTTTCCGATAAAATCGGAGTGATTACAAACCTGCTCGACAAGGTCGACACCCTCATTATCGGCGGCGGCATGGCTTACACCTTTATGAACGCTCTGGGCTATTCCATCGGCACTTCCATCTGCGAGAACGACAAGGTTGAACTGGCAAAAGACATGATGGCCAAAGCGAAAGACAAGGACGTCAAGTTCCTGATTCCGATTGATAACATGGTAGCTACCGAGTACAAGCCGGACGCAGAGCACAAGATTGTTGACTCCGACCAGATTCCGGAAGGCTGGATGGGTCTTGATATCGGGCCGAAAACTTCCGTGCTGTTCGCCGATGCCATTCAGGGCTCCGGCACAGTAGTCTGGAACGGGCCGATGGGCGTTTCAGAGTGGGACAACTTTGCTGCCGGCACAATTGCGGTCGCAAAAGCAGTTGCGAACAGCGGCGCCATTTCCATTATTGGCGGCGGCGATTCCGCAGCGGCTGTTGAAAAGCTTGGTTTTGCTGAAAAGATGACGCACATCTCCACCGGCGGCGGCGCTTCTCTTGAATTTCTTGAAGGTCTTGAGCTGCCCGGCATTGCATGTCTGAATGACAAATAAATAAGCAAGCTGAATTTGCTTGCATGCAAATGCGGCAGCCGGTCTGCCGCATTTAAAATATATTAAATGATTTTTAAAGGAGATATGCTTTATGAACAAGAAGTTGAGAAAAGCCGTCATCGCCGGCAACTGGAAAATGAATAAAACTCCTGCCGAGGCAACCGAACTGATTAAGGCAATCAAACCTCTGGTTAAAGGTGCGGACTGCGGTGTCATCGCATGTGTACCATATGTTGACCTTGCAGCTGTGCTTGAAGCGGCAAAAGGCTCCAATATCGGCGTGGGCGCACAAAACTGTCACTGGGAAAAAAGCGGCGCATATACCGGTGAAATTTCTGCGGATATGCTGACCGCCATGGGCGCTCAGTACGTCATTATCGGCCACAGCGAACGCAGGACCTATTTCGGCGAGACAGACATTACCGTAAACAAGCGCGTGCGTGCGGCTTTGGACAGCGGCCTTTCCGTCATCCTCTGTGTGGGTGAATATCTTGAGCAGCGCGAGCAGGGCATCACCGACGAACTGGTCGCCATGCAGACCAAAATAGCGCTTGGCGACGTAAGCAAAGAGGAACTGAAAAAGATCATTATCGCGTATGAGCCAATCTGGGCAATCGGCACCGGCAAAACTGCCACCGCAGAGCAGGCAAATGAGGTTTGTGCTGTCATTCGCGCAACCATCGCAAAATTGTACGGCAGCGAAAGTGCCGATGCAATAACGATTCAGTACGGCGGTTCCATGAACGCTAAGAATGCATGCGAGCTGCTCGACCAGCCTGACGTTGACGGCGGATTAATCGGCGGCGCTTCCTTAAAGCCGGCCGACTTTGCTGAAATAGTGAAAGCTGCAAGCAGGTAAAATACTCCCGAAAGGCAGGATTGGTTTAAAAAAATGAAAAGACCTTTAATACTGATGATACTCGACGGTTTCGGAATCGGCGGAGAGAGCGGCAACGCGATCAAAGCGGCACATAAGCCGAACATTGACCGTCTTTTTGCAAATAATCCATTAACACAAATCGGTGCTTCCGGCCTTGACGTTGGTCTTCCGGACGGTCAGATGGGCAATTCCGAGGTCGGCCATACCAACATCGGAGCGGGCCGTGTTGTTTACCAGGAGCTGACCCGGATTACAAAATCGATTAAAGACGGTGATTTTTTTGAAAATTCCGCTTTTTTAACTGCCGCCGGCAATGCGGCGAAAAGCGGCGGCGCACTGCACCTGATCGGCCTGCTCTCCGCAGGCGGCGTGCACAGTCACAACCTTCATCTATACGCTTTGGTTGAACTGGCAAAAAAATGCGGCTGCAAAAAAGTATATATCCACGCTCTGCTTGACGGACGCGACGTTCCGCCAAGCTCCGGCAAAGACTATGTAGCGGAATGCGCGCAAAAACTTAGGGAAATCGGTGTGGGCGAAATAGCGACGGTCATGGGCCGGTACTACGCGATGGATCGTGACAACCGCTGGGAACGTGTGGAAAAAGCGTATTCCGCAATGGTATACGGCGAAGGCGTTCAGTGCGGCGACCCCGTGCAGGCTGTTGAAGATTCCTATAAAAACAAAGTGACCGATGAATTTGTTCTGCCCACGGTATGCGCAAAAGACGGAAACATTAAAGCGAATGATTCCGTTATCTTCTTCAATTTCCGTCCTGACCGTGCCCGTGAAATTACGCGCACCTTTGTTGACCCGGACTTTCAGGGCTTTGAACGAAAAAACGGATTTTTCCCTCTTACCTATGTCTGCTTGACGCAGTATGACGTGACCATGCCGAATGTTCTGGTCGCATTTAAACCGCAGTCGCTGAAAAACACCTTCGGCGAATACATTTCGGAAAAAGGTTTGACTCAGCTCCGTATCGCCGAAACCGAAAAATACGCTCATGTCACTTTCTTCTTTAACGGCGGCGTAGAAAAGCAGTATCCGGGTGAAGACCGTGTTCTGATTAACTCACCCAAGGTTGCAACCTATGACATGCAGCCCGAAATGAGCGCGTATGAAGTGACGGACGCTTTGGTTGATCGCATTAAGAGCGGAAAATATGACGTCATTATTTTAAACTTTGCCAATTGCGACATGGTTGGGCACACCGGTGTCTTCAGTGCCGCAAAAGCGGCGGTGGAAGCCGTTGACACCTGTGTGGGCAGAGTTACCCATGCAATTGCTGAAATGGGCGGCATCGCCCTGATTACGGCCGACCATGGCAATGCCGACAAGATGTATGAAGAGGACGGTTCTCCGTTCACGGCACATACGACAAACCCTGTTCCATTCTGCGTCATCGGCCACCCATGCAAACTTCGCACCGGCGGCAAACTGGCGGATATCGCACCCACCATGCTTAAAATCATGGGTCTGCCCCAGCCCGCTGAAATGGACGGCACCAGCATTGTGGAATAATCTCTTAATCAGTCAAAAGCTCTTTCTCGAAACGAGAAAGAGCTTTTTTATATCCAGTTTCTTTTTACTGTTCCCCATGCTGGTGACGACATCTAATAAAAAAGGGGGTTTGAGGCTTCTGCCATACTTTTACAGGCAGAAAAAGATAACAATTATGTTAACCTCGTTGCAATAGCAGGAAAAAGATGATAAAATAATTAAATCCCGTAAAGTAAGGGGTGACTGAACAATTGTTCAAAAGAATTACGGCAGCTGTGCTCTGCCTTGGTATATTATTTTCCTTTTCCGCGTGTGGCCGTAACGAGCCTAAAAATGCAAATAGAAAAATAAATTATTATCTTGCAGCGGAACCGAAAACACTTGACCCACAGATTGCTTCGGACAGTTCCGCCATGATAGCGATTGAAGCATTGTTTGAAGGGCTTGTACGTCTTGGATCGGACAATCGTCCGTATCCTGGCGTCGCAGAAAAATGGATAAGCAGTGAAGATGACACCGTGTTTACCTTCACTTTACGCAGTAATGCCAAATGGTCGGATGATAAAAAAACACCGGTTACCGCAAATGACTTTGTCTACGCGTTTCGGCGCGCGCTTTTGCCGCAGACGGAATCGGAAACCTGCTCCCGTATGTTCTGCATCAAAAATGCCAAAGAAGTGAACTCCGGCAAAGTATCGGCAGATCAGCTTGGAGTAACCGCTGCGGATGCTCACACCCTGGTGGTGCGGCTAAATTATTCCTATCCGGACTTCCCTTCCATTACCGCTGCAACTGTTTTTATGCCCTGCAACCAGAAATTTTTTGAAAGCACCTCGGGCCGATATGGTCTGGAACGAAAATATTTGCTGGGCAACGGCCCCTTTGAAATAGACGGAAAATACGGATGGGATCATGGTCAATATCTTAATCTTGTACGTTCGGACACCTATTTAGGCAATCAGAAGCCACTGCCGTCCAACATTAAATTCACTATAGAAACCAAGGATAATGTCATTTCCGATCCTGTTGCGGCACTGAAAGCCGATACGGTGGATGCGATTGCGGTTTCCGGCGATCAGGCTGCGTCCGCTAAGGCACAGGGCTGCACCATCACTTCATTTGAAGATACAACATGGGGTCTCTGCTTTAACACACAGTCCGATATGATGAAAAACAAAAACATCCGGAGGGCATTTATTCAGTCTTTCAACCGCGCCGCCGTGTTGAAACACCTGCCGAAAAATGTATCTCCGGCAAACGATATCATCACTCCCATGACAACATTGATGGGGAAACCCTATCGCAGCCTTGCAAACAGCGGTTCCTTCTTCCTAAAGCAGGACAAAAACGCCGCAGCGCTTCTTGCCGCGGGCCTGAGCGAACTCTCCCTTTCGGAACTGAAAAGCGTAAGCGTCATATGCCCCGATAACGCAGACGTAAAGCTGATGCTTAACGAGATGATTGCCACATGGAATGTTCAGTTTAAAAACTATTTTAATATGGAACCTTTGGATAGCGGCAAGCTTGCCGCGCGTATAAAATCAGGTGACTATCAAATTGCGCTGTGCCCTGTACAGCCTGCGGGCGACGGCCCGTTGTCTGTTCTGTCCCTATTTAAAAGCGGCGAAAAAGATAATCCAGCCAAGCTGCAAGACTCCTCGTTCGACACCATGCTGAACAACGCGGAAAAAAGCGACGGCACCGGTTCTGCGGCGATTTTCGCATCCGCGGAAAAATATCTGAACGAACAGGGTGTCTTTTACCCCTTATATTATGAGAAACATTACTACGCCGCCGCTAAAGGCGTTACAGGCGTGGTCTTCCATCCATATAGCGCAGGCGTGGATTTCATTCAGTCCGGAAAAGATTAAATGCTTTCTTCGGCAAAAAAGGCTTCAGCCCACGGGCTGAAGCCTTTTTATTTTATCGGCGGATTCGTTATGCGATTAGCTGAAAGCAGCGAGAAGCGCGGAGCCGACAATTACCAGCGCACAAAGGATCGCTACCACACGGACAAGAAGTGTACGCATATCTGTGCGGTGCCCCGTCTTTTTAGGGGTCTGCATTCTAATCTCCTCCTTCATCCTGCTGAATTTCTATCAATTTATTATAGCAAAACGATTAAAAAAGCAGTGAACATACTGTAAATTTTCATAGGCGGCTTCTGCTTCAGCTTCCGTTGATATAAATCATATTGCCGATTCTGAAAATTTTTTTCCTCTCATTTCCCGCTTATATTCCATTTTTGCCATGTCAAGGATACTCTCCCTGCCTCGTTCGTCCAGATCACGATAATAGCTCAAAAGCATCATTTCATCTTTACTCATCGGCTCAGAATGTCCCGGATCATCCGACCGGTCAAACAAATAGTCGAGTGATACGTGGTAAAAATCAGCAAGAAAGCATAGTGCTTCATAATTCAATTGTCTTTTTTCATTTTCATACATACAATATGCTTCGCGTGAAATATTTAAAAGGGTTGCTATTTCGTTCTGAGTGAGTTTATGTTCTGTGCGAAGCTCCTTTAATTTTCGTGCAACCACTTTATCATCCCCTTACGGAAAGTATACAGTTTAAGAATTTTACAAGCAATTTATGTAACAAATAGTTACAGGATTTGTCAAAATTCTTCTTATTATGTTGACTAAGTAACAAAATGTTACTATAATGGTATTAGGGAATTCCATACAGGGGTTTTTGTTACCGGCTTATATTTTGAAGGGCGGTGTGAGAATGAGTGAAAAGATGGTAGAATATATTGCAAAATCATGTGATATTTATATTTCCAATATTCGGCTGTCAGCAAACAGCACCGTTATTTTACCTATAATTCAAAATATGGATCCCAACTTATTTTCAGCTGAAGATTGGAGTACAAGCCTTTCGTATATTTTCATGAAGCCTCTGCTATTTAAAACATCTGTTGCTGCCAAGGACTATTATGTGAAAGAACTTTTAAAAAAATTCAAAGATGACAGTCATATGTAACACTTTGTTTTCTTCAGCGTATTCCCTATTCACCTAAAAAACACAAACTATATAGAAAGCCGGAATATTTTCCGCTTTCTTTTTTAGTTTACATAACTATTGACATGTCCCCGAAATTGCAATAGAATAAGACTGCTTTGTGTATTAAGTTTTTGAGGTGAAATATGAATAAACAAAACCGCGACGACCGGTCGCAGCGTAATAATATGGGTTCAAGACCGCGAGGCGCAGGGCGCCAACCGGATAATAATACCGGTGAGATTGACCGCTACAATTATGTTGACCGTGATATTTACAGCAAAAGCCGGCCTGTTCGCCAGGGGAACAAAAAATACGGCCGAAAAAAAAGCGGCTTGAAAAAAGTTTTTCTCAGCATCCTGTGTCTGATTCTGGTGGCATGTGCAGGCGTTTTCGTGTATGGAAAGTACATGATGTCCCGTTTGGACCGATCTGAAAATATCAACACATCAAAGTATATTGAACAGCCCAGCGCGGCACCCACACGGAGTATTTTATCGAACAGCCAGGTCAGCAATATTCTGCTGATCGGCACTGACAAGGGAGACGACGGGAACAGCAGCAGAAGCGACACTACCATGCTGGTTTCCATTAACACCAAGAACAAGACTCTTCGGTTGGTCTCTTTTCTGCGTGATCTATACGTTGAAATACCCACAATGAAAAAGCAAAAATTGAACGCAGCCTATTCAAAAGGCGGCGCTGAATTAACCATGGCAACCATTCAAAACAATTTCCGGATTAATCTTGATCATTATATCTCGGTGGATTTTGAAAATTTTGCGGCGATCATTGATAAAATCGGCGGCCTCGACATTCAGATGGATCAAAAGCTTTGCGATGCAGAAAACCGGAATATGGGCAGCCACCTGAAGCCGGGGGTCAATCATCTGGACGGACGCCTGGCTGTATATTACGCCCGAATTCGTGAAACGGACAGCGACTTTGGCCGTACCGGCCGGCAGCGTGAAGTGATGGAGCTGATGATTAAAAAGATGGAAGGCCTCGGCCCTATAAAACTCACTTCTTTGCTGAATGAGTTTTTCCCTCTCGTAAAAACTGATCTTCAGGACAGCGAACTGCTGGCAATGTTACCCGTCGCCACGTCCATTTCCAGTTACAGCATGAAAACCATGCATGTTCCCAATCTGAACACCTATACCGAGCCAACCATAAAAGGAATCGGCCAGGTGCTTGATCCGGATCTGCCCCAGAACTGCAAATTATTATGGACATTCCTGTATGGCGAAAATGCCGGAACTGATGATTCCGCTACAGTATCAGATTAATCATATCATAATTGTACCGCTCCAAGACTAATTTAAGTTTCGGAGCGGTACTTTTTTTTAATTTTTACATTCCAGTCAGCGAATGACACATGTTTCTTAATTTTATATTCACTATTTATGAAAAAAATGGTATAATATTAAAATTAGTCATTTTATTGAAGAATACCATTCTCTTGGAGGTTAAAACATGGACAAAAAAACTTTTTACATCACAACGCCTATCTACTACCCCTCGGGTAAGGCGCACATCGGCCACAGCTACTGCACCGTCGCAAGCGACGCAATCGCGCGCTATAAACGAATGCAGGGCTACGACGTGATGTTTCTGACCGGAACTGACGAGCACGGCCAAAAAATTGAGATAAACGCCGAAAAAGAAGGTGTCACCCCAAAAGAATATGTCGATAAAATCGTCGCGGGCTTTCAGGACTTATGGAAGCTTTTAAATATTTCCAACGACCGCTTTATCCGCACGACCGACGATTATCATGTAAAGGCCGTTCAGAAAATTTTTAAAACCCTCTATGACAAAGGGGAAATATACAAAGGGAAATATGAAGGATGGTACTGTACACCGTGCGAATCCTTCTGGACCGAAACGCAGTTAAAGGACGGCAAATGCCCGGACTGCGGCAGAGAAGTAAAGATGGCCAATGAGGAGGCTTACTTCTTCCGTATCTCTAACTACGCGGACAGGCTGTTAAAGCTCTATGAGGATCAGCCGAACTTTATCCAGCCGGAAAGCCGCAAAAATGAAATGATCAACTTTATTAAGCAGGGTCTTTCCGATTTGTGCGTTTCGCGCACAAGCTTTACGTGGGGGATTCCCGTTGACTTTGATCCCAAGCATGTTGTTTACGTCTGGCTCGACGCGCTGACAAACTACATCACCGCGCTCGGCTACGGTTCGGACGATGACTCCGATTACAAAAAATACTGGCCTGCCGACGTGCATTTTGTGGGTAAGGAAATCGTGCGTTTTCACACCATTATCTGGCCCGCCATGCTGATGGCGCTCGATCTTCCCCTTCCCAAGCAGGTTTACGGCCACGGTTGGCTCCTGTTCGGCGACGGGAGCAAAATGAGCAAGTCAAAGGGCAATGTGGTCGACCCGGTGATTCTGTGCAACCGTTACGGTGTGGACGCAATCCGCTATTTCCTTCTGCGTGAAATTCCGTTCGGCGCGGACGGCGTTTTTACAAATGAAGCGCTGATCAGCCGCATTAACTCCGACCTTGCAAACGACCTTGGAAACCTTCTTTCCCGCTCCACCGCAATGGCTGAAAAATACTTTGGCGGCAAAATTCCCGCCGAACGTGAAAGCGACCCGATTGACAACGAACTGATTCACATGGCGCTGGAGCTGCGTCAAAAATGCGACGATGCCATTGCCGGCTATCAGTTCAGCAACGCGCTGACCGAAATTTGGAAACTGATTGCCCGCACCAACAAATATATCGATGAGACCATGCCGTGGGCACTCGGAAAAGACGAAGCCAAACATGCCCGTCTTGCGGCGGTAATTTATAATCTTTGCGAAAGCCTGCGCATCGTGTCAATTCTGATTACGCCCTTTATTCCGGAAACAGCGCCGAAAATTCAAGCACAGCTTGGCGCAAAAGCCGATGTGCTGACCTATGAAGCCGCGGCAAAATGGGGACTTCTGCCTGCCGATGCGGTCATCACCAAAGGGGAAACGCTTTACCCCCGCATCGACGTAGACAAAGAGATTGAAGAGCTGAACAAATTGATCCCCAACCCGGCAACCGAAGAAAGAGAAAAAGAATCCACTGGCAATAAAATCGAAGGGATTGCCCAAATCGGCATTGACGACTTTGGCAAGGTGGAACTTCGTGTAGGCAAAATCATTGCCTGCGAGCCGATTAAGAAAGCAAAGAAGCTTTTAAAGCTGACGATTGATGACGGTGAAGGCGAACGAACCGTCGCTTCAGGCATTGCAAAGTGGTATCAGCCGGAAGATTTAACCGGCCACAGCATTATACTGGTTGCAAACTTAAAACCGGCCATGCTGTGCGGCGTGGAGAGCCAGGGCATGATTCTGGCGGCGGATGCCGGAGAAGACGTAAAGGTCATTTTTGTGGACGGAATTCCGGCAGGGAGCAAAATCCGCTGATATGGAAATGACAAACAACATTTTTGATTCTCACGCACACTATGACGACGAGGCCTTTGCCGGCGACCGGGAAGCACTTTTAGCTGACCTTCCCCGGCGCGGCATTTGCAATGTAATAAACTGCGGTGCGGATTTGGACTCCACCCGGGCTTCTATTCAGCTTTCGGCAGATTACCCTTATATTTACGCTGCCGTAGGAATCCACCCGGAATGTGCCAAGGACGCTCCTGAAAACTATCTGGAGCAGCTCGAAGCACTGATTACGCAGAACAAAGTTGTCGCGGTCGGGGAAATCGGTCTGGACTATCATTTCGAAGAAAATGCGCCGAAAAACGTGCAGAAAGAGCTATTTGAAAGCCAGATTCTGCTTGCGCAAAAGTATCATCTGCCGATTATTGTGCATGACCGTGACGCGCACGGCGACACTATGGAGCTGCTGCGCAAGCGAAAGCCTTCCGGTGTGGTACACTGCTTTTCCGGCAGCGTAGCAATGGCAACAGAGTGCGTACGGCTTGGCATGTACATCGGTCTTGGCGGAGCGGTCACGTTTAAGAATGCGCGCGTGCCGGTCGAGGTGGCCGCTGCCATCCCACTGGAACACATGCTTATGGAGACGGACTGTCCGTATATGACGCCCGTTCCATTCCGCGGCAAGCGCAATGATTCCACGCTCATTGCCTACACAGCTGCAAAGATTGCCGAAATCCGGGGCACAACGATAGCGGAGATTCTAGAGGTTACGCGCAGAAACGCCGAAACACTTTTTAAAATCAAATAGGATAAATAAAAGGAAGCTGACTCTTTCGAGCGGCTTCCTTTTGAATTTTCAGCTTACCATTGCCTGCCCGGGTCATCCGCCATCATATTGATGGTACCGTCCGGATAAAATACAGAGTAATGATCGAGTTTCGCATCTTCGCCATTTGCTTTCGAATCCGGAAAAACCATCAGTATTTTATACTCTTTGCTGACAACGTATCCGATAATTCTTTCACTGCCGGAAGCTGCATCGTGATCCGGCTTACCAAAAATTTCCTGCGCTTTTGACAAAGTGATCGCCTGAATCTGGCTGTCAAACGACCGGACTTCAAAAATCTGTGAGCCCTTGTTAAAGCCAAACGCAACGCCTTTTTTGGCATACGTGGCATAGGTGCCTTTGGCGGCGGCAATATATTCGGACTTGTCTTCTTTCCCCCACTTGTCCTGCACATCCTCAATCACATTGGATTTAACCGCAAAATCAGAGTTAATCACCTTTCCCTGTTTGGCCGTTTTCATTATAAGCTGAAGAAGTGTTGTCTGAGCATCAATTGGCTGGGACGATTCCGGGGTGGAGCTCGCCACGGATGCAGCGGATGAAGGCGCCGCCGCGGAAGAAACGGAAGCGGCTGAAGAGCTTTGCTGACTGCTGGAAGAATTGGGATTGGAGCATCCAGTAAAAACGGCAAGTGCGCACATTGCAGATGCACAGAGCATCAATGTTTTTCTCTTTGTCGACGTCATAATCAGTCTCCTAAATTCAATTTTTATCGTACTATTTCACGGTATCGGCGGGCTTCTTACAATTTCCGCCATGAACAACATATTACATCCCGGCTAAATAAATAGCAAGCATTAATAAGAAGTATTCGCAAAGCTATTATGTAAATTTTACCGTAAATTATTTGTCCGACCTGTTTTTCACCGAAGAATGTATTTTTAAAGGTGTTCCCTCTGAATCTATATACATCTCTTCCGTCTTCTGTTGTACCAGCTTTAGCTGCTCAATCGTACTTGTGACTTGATTGAAAAGTGTTGTGTACATTTTTTGATAATCCGGCAAATAAATCACCTCCCGCAAATATATGTTATAACATAAATTATAACATATATTTGTTTTTATTTTAAACATATAATATGTTCGAAAGCAGGTGATTTCATGGAAAATCATAAGATTGTCATAAAGGTAAAACCGCCAAAAGGTGAGGACGGTTACAAAACTTTCTCCATACGCATCAAAGAGGAAACGGTTTCAACCATTGACAGGCTCGCTTTGAAAAGCGGCAGAAGCCGAAATGAATTGATTGGCATTTTTCTCGAATATGCCGCTGAAAACTGTGAAGTTGTACAGGAAAACCTGCAAAAAAATTAGGGAGGGAGGCAATGCCTCCCTCCCTTCGATTGATAATCCGCTCTATTCGTTTTCTTTCACCTTCAACACCAGTGCAGTAATGTCGTCATCGTGCCCGTCGGTACGCCGGGCGATTGCCTGTGTTACGATTTCCTCCGCAAGCTCCTGCGGAATCTGTCCGCCCCATTTTTCGACCGTATCACAAATCCAGTCGTCCCCCGCGGCAAGCGCTCCGTCGGAAAGCAGAATCAGCAGATCGCCTTTACCGAGGCTGTCCGAAGATTTGGTAAAATTGATATCATTTAAGATGCCAATCGGAAGACTCGGTGCGTCGATCACCACTGCCCGGCCGGATTTACGCAGCACGCTGATGGGAGCGCCGGCTTTCATGAATTCAAGATTTCCGCTGAACAGGTCCAATGCGGCCAAATCAATGGTCGCAAGCGATTCATCGCCCGATTTGACCATCAATGCCGAATTCACGATTTTGAGGGAAGCGTCAAATCCGATGCCGGCTTTCACCAAACGGGACAAAATTCCGCTCGCCATTGCACCGTCCACCGCCGCGCGGCCTCCCGTCCCCATTCCGTCACTGATAATCGCAATCTGCCGGCCATTTCCGTCGGAGAAGGTATCCCAGCTGTCGCCGCAGATTTGTTTGTTCCCACAGGAATGCTGGGCGCATCCGGTTTGTACCCGGTAAAGCGGGCGCTCCGTCATCTGCATGCGGCATTTCCCCTTTACCGTACTGACACAGGGCTGTTGAAACATTCGATTGCACACACGTGAAATCTCTTCCGTAATCTCTCCTTTATTCAAACGGGAGCTCTCAATCTGAGCGGTAATAATTTCAATCGACATGCGGTCAAATCGGTCTGTGCGGCAGCTCACATCAATGGGAAGAATCCCTGCGCCGCGCAAAACCTCTCCGACCTTTTGTGCGGCGGCAAAGTCGAACTGTTCATAAAGCTCAAGTTCGGCCGCCATGTCCTCAAGCATATTGCTTGTGGTGGTGAACTGATCGGAAACCATGTTCCGCACCTGCTGCGCACGGCTGTCCGCCGCATCTTTTATCATAAATTCATTATAATTGCTGTTTACGGTATCAAGCATGACCGGCAGCCTGCTGCAATGTGTTGCAAACTGCGCGTTAAAATCATTGCGCTCAATTTTCCCTTTTGTCCGCAGTTTCTCTGTCAGATCGTTAAAGGAGTTCATACTGTCATTATAATTGCGCTCCCAGCAATAAACCTTTAATCCGCAGTTGGAGCACACATCATCGATTGTCCTCTTGTAAACGCCATTGATATCGGGAGCACAGGCATTATAAAGCTTTTTGGAAACTTCTTCAACTGATTCTGAGACACTACCGAGCGCCTTTGCCGCGTAATCAAGTTTCATAATAACCGAACGGCGAAGACCGTCGGAGCGGGATGTATCGTCAGCATGTGAGAACATGCCAATCAGCGGCGTGCCGACTTTCTGCGGCAGCAGCATGTAAACGACCGTAGAAATCATCACCTCATAAAGTCCCCCGATGACAGCCTCCTGATTACCGACCTGAAGCGAAGCGACCGCATTGGAAAAGATAAAGGCAATAACCGACGCCAGCCGACCGACCGGTGAAAACACGCCGGCCATCATGCCGCCTAACGCATAGGCGCCGGACAGATAATTTAAGCCGGAAGTGGAAAGACTGAACACAATGCCCGCCGCAATGCCCGCAACGCTGCCGCCGGCAACTCCGCCGTAATGCGCGGCAAACAAAATTACAATTACCGCAAGCATCCGTCCCAGTGAAACAGGGCCGATCGACAAATTGGAAAGCGACAGCAGCACCACACCTGCCGAAAGCGCCGCACAGGCAATTTCCTGCGCATTCATGGTGCTGATGTTCCTGCCGGAATTGACAATCCCAGCCGTACGGGCGAAAAAGTATGCCATTCCGCCGGCCAGAAGGGCTTCGGCCATATACATGGCAACAGTCGAAGTAGCGGAACCGTTCACAAAGACGATTGCCATTCCTGTCGCAAATACCGGAAGAAAAGCCGTTGCGGGAGCAAATCCCGGATGCATTTTCAGCTTTACCAGATCATTTAAAGTCCAGCGAATCGCCGCGGCAGCCAAAACCGCTGCAATATAATGTACGGGCACGACCGCCGCAGAGGGCAGCAGATACCCTATGGTACTGCCCAAAACGACACTCCAAATTCCAGAGTATGGAAATGCCGCAACCGCCGCCACACCGAACGGCGCATATTTACCGAATACAAGTCCTCGGGAGCAAAGCAGTGCAACCGTAAAATAAACCAACTGCTTCGCCACTGCCTTTGTGGGATCTAAAGCAGCTGTCGTAAAGTTGATGCGCCCCGTCTTTGCTTTTATCATTCCTATCACCGCCATACAATATTTGGAAACTTGTCCATTTTTTACTAAAAATAATTATACTATATGTATATGGTTACTGTTGTCACAACACGCCGTAAAAATTTGACGTTTCCTATCAATTTATAAGTATTTTTATAAATTGTACTGTTTTTTATAGTCATAGGCCGGTATCTGTGGTAAAATAAAAATCAATATAAATGAGAGGGTGATAATATGGAATATAAATTTTCCGATCGCGTTTTATCGCTCAAGCCATCGGCAATCAGAGAGATCTTCAAGTATGCGTCTGACCCGAGTGTTATTTCCCTCTCCGCGGGAAACCCGGCGCCGGAAGCTTTTCCGATTAAGGAGATATCGGAAATTTCCGAAAGAATTTTATCGGAGCGTCCCATTGACGCACTGCAGTACAGTATTACGGAGGGCTATGAACCTTTACGCAGACAGCTTACTTCCTACATGAAAAAAACGCATGGTGTCGGCCGTGGTTTTGACAATATTCTGATTACAAGCGGTGCCCAGCAAGTGATGGATCTTGCCACAAAATCACTCTGCAACGAAGGCGATGTGATCATTTGTGAAGCGCCGAGCTTTATCGGTTCGCTGAACACCTTCCGTTCCTACAACGCACGCCTGCGCGGAATTCCCATGGAGAGCGACGGCATGAACATGGCCGAACTGGAAAAGGCACTGAACGAAGAAACCCGCGTTAAATTTATCTATACCATACCGAATTTTCAAAACCCGTCCGGAATTACTATGAGCCGCGAAAAGCGCAAACAGCTTTATGCTCTGGCCAAAAAATACGGTGTTCTTATTTTGGAAGACAACCCTTACGGCGACCTGCGTTTCTACGGCGATCACATCGAAGCAATTAAGTCCCTTGACGAAGATGGCATCGTCCTCTACGCCGGCACTTTTTCAAAGGTTATTTCTCCCGGAATGCGCGTCGGCTACGCAATTGCGCCGCAGGAACTGCTCCAAAAAATGATTGTCTGCAAACAAGGCGAAGATGTCCATACAAACATCTGGTCGCAGATTATTTGCAATGAATTTATGACGCGCTATGATTTTAATGCCCATTTGAAAAAGCTGCATGAGATTTACCTAAAAAAATCGGCGATCGCTACAGGCGCGCTTGACAAATATCTCGCTCCGAAAATCACCTACAACCCGATTGAGGGCGGACTGTTCCTGTGGTGCACACTGCCGGACGGCATTGATATGCTGGATTTCTGCAAACAGGCGGTTCTGCGCAAGGTCTGCATCGTACCGGGCAATGCGTTCTTAACCAATGAGAACGACCCTTGCCAGTCTTTCCGAATAAACTTCTCAACTCCAACAGATATACAGTTATTAAAAGGAATTCAAATTTTGGGCGAACTCGCAAACGAACTTATCAGGAATTAATTTGGAGGCATTGAAACATGGAAACAACCAACACTGAGCGCAAAAAAGTAATATTCAGCGCAATACAGCCGAGCGGCACGATCACCCTCGGCAACTATCTGGGAGCGCTCAAAAACTGGATTAGTCTGCAGGACGAATACGACTGCATTTTCGCTCTGGCCGATTTACACACCATCACCGTTCGTCAGGAACCCGCAAAATTTCGCCGCAATACAATAGAAGCTTATGCACTTTTGCTTGCATGCGGCATTGAACCGGAAAAGAGCCCCTTCTTCATCCAAAGTCATGTCTGCACGCACGCACAGCTTGCATGGGTCTTAAACTGCTACACACAGTTCGGGGAATTGCAGCGAATGACGCAATTTAAAGATAAATCTGCGAAGCACGCCGACAATGTCAATGCGGGCTTATTCACATATCCAAGTTTAATGGCCGCGGACATTCTGCTTTATCAGGCCGACCTTGTTCCGGTGGGTGCCGACCAGAAACAGCATCTGGAACTTACCCGGAATATTGCGGAACGCTTTAACGGCATTTACGGGCAGACCTTTACCGTACCGGACGGTTATATTCCAAAACAGGGCGCGCGCGTTATGTCCCTGCAGGAACCAACTAGAAAAATGAGTAAATCCGATGAAAATGCAAACGCCTATGTTGCCATACTGGATAAACCAGAGGATATTATGCGCAAATGCAAACGCGCCACGACCGACAGCGACGCCTGTATCCGCTGTGCCGAAGGCAAAGACGGCGTGAACAATCTGATGGGCATTTACTCCTGTGTAACCGGTTTGACAAATGAACAAATTGAAAAAGAGTTCGAAGGAAAAGGCTACGGAGATTTCAAAACCGAAGTCGGGGAAGCAGTCGTCGAGCATTTACGCCCCATTCAGGAACGGTATGCGGACTATTTGAAAAACAAGGATTATCTTGAAAAATGCTATACCGAAAGCGCGCAGAAAGCCCTTTCCATCTCCATGCGTACATTCAACAAGGTAATGAAAAAAGTCGGCTTTATTCCAAAAGCATTTTAGCTGTATGGATTTCATTATAAAGCAGCAGGGACGGCTCCATTTCCTTTGGGGCCGTCTCTACTGTTTTACGTGTACCGCTTCAATTTGCAACGCTGCCACATAATTTTTTCTGTATTGCACACGGGTTTGACATATAATGTTCAAGATAGGTCAAATATACATTCATAAATGAATGATATAATGGAAATAAAACCTAGCGATACAACTCTTCCGATTGCGGAAATTTTTCAATAAACAGTTTATTTGCTTTTTCAAGTTTATCCGTATACTCACGATAGGATGGACTCAATATTTTTAGATTGGGAAGGAAAACACTATAATAGCCGCTGTTTTGCTGAAAATCCAAAAGCTTTTTCTGCATTTGGTAAGCGGGCGAGTTCTTGAATTCCGCCGAATTCCGTATTCTTAGGTATTCTTCCAAAGTATCTTGATTGTTCTCAATATACTCTTCAATATTGTCAGTCGCACTTATCACAGTGCCGTTCATTTTTTCAAAATCTATTGTGTCTAATGCTGAGAAACAACTTTCCAAGTATTCCTCCAGTTCCGCCGAAAGCTCAAGATCATCAATGCTGTCAAGGTAATCTATTATTTGATGATACGCATCTTCTTTTTCCCAGCTGTCAATCCTGCCGTTGAGGAAACGGCCGAAATGAACACAGAGGTACATTCCATAATTTCCGGGAAATGCCTGTATCAGTTTTTCTTTTATTGTAAAAAATTCATCAAGATTAGATTGTATATACTCGAATTCAGCATCAATATTATCGCTGTATATGAAATGCTCCATTCCTTTGTGCTGTGCAACTGCCCTTTGTAATTTCAATTCCATAAGATATTTACATTTAGACAGAACCGCAGTCTTGTTTTTGCTGGCGAGAATAGACTTAATATCCGGAATACCGATTCCTAATTTCCGCAAAATGGATATTTTTTTTAGTATTGATACATTCTCATCACTGTAATTTCGATAGTTGTTTTCACCTTTTTCCGGTTGAATCAAGCCTTGTTTTTCATAATATTCAATCGCTTTTTTGGTAAGTTTACATTCTCTGCAAACATCTTTGATCAACATTCCGAATCACCCCAAGACCATCATATACCATCCCCCCGGGTATCAGTCAATATATTTTTTATTACAGAAAGGCTGTGAACCATGCGCAGTGAAAATTCCATTAAAAATATCATTGTAAATGTTGGCAGCCAGCTATTCAGTATCCTGCTGAGTTTTATATGCAGAACAATTTTTATCAGAACACTCGGAGAATCCTATTTAGGCATCAGCGGTTTGTTCAGCAATATCCTTACCCTGCTCTCTTTGGCTGAACTGGGCGTAGGAACCGCGATCATTTTCAGCATGTATAAACCGCTTGCGCAAAATGATCGTAAAAAAATCGGGGCGCTCATGGGCCTGTATAAAAGAGCCTACCGTACAATCGGTTTGATTGTAGCGGCCGCCGGCCTTGCCTTTACCCCGTTTTATCCGTATTTCATTAAGAATACACCGGATATTCCAAACCTGACACAGATTTATCTCCTGTATATTTTTAATACCGTCATCACGTATTTCTTTGCCTACAAGCAGTCAATCATCGTGGCTGATCAGAAAAACTATATCTGCACATTATACCAATATGGTTTTTGTATCCTGCAAAACATCATCCAGATCGCGGTTTTATTTCAAACACGCAACTTCATTCTCTACCTTTGCGTACAAATTGCGTTCAGCTTTTTCACAAACTTTATTCTTGCGAGAAAAGCTGACAAAATGTACCCTTATCTGAAAGAATACGAAAAAGAAAAGCTGAACCGGAGCGACAAAGCTTCCATCATAAAAAACATTAAGGCGATGTTCATGCATAGAATCGGCAGCACAGTGGTAAACGGCACCGATATTCTGCTGATTTCAAGCTTCGCGGGGATTGTCAGCGTCGGTATCTATTCGAATTATTATTTGATTACCACTACCCTAAAAGGGCTGACTTCCCAGATATTTGGAGGAATTACGGCCAGCGTTGGAAATTTGGGGGCAGTGGAGGACAGGAAAAGATCTTACAACATATATCTTTCGATCAACTTCGCGTGTTTCTGGATATTCAGCTTTTGTGCAATCAGTCTTTTTTGCCTTTTTAACCCCTTTATTATCCTTTGGACGAGACGGCCAAATCTTTTATTTGATCTGCCCATCGTGTTTTTTATTGCTCTCAATTTTTTTGTCACCGGCATGCGTCAGGCAACGCTGACGTTCCGCGACGCATTCGGTTTGTTTTGGTACGACCGATACAAGGCGGTAGCGGAAGCCGCCGTAAACCTGCTCTTCTCCATTATTCTGGCGAGGAGCTATGGTGTGGTCGGCGTTTTTATCGGTACCTTCATCAGCACCATGACGATTGACTTTTGGGTGGAACCGCTGGTTCTATTTCGGCACGGCTTTCACCGCCCGGTCAGAGCGTATTTTACGCGATACATCTATTATGCCGGGCTGACCGGTATAACGGGATATCTGACCTATCTATGCTGCTCTCTTTTACCGGGCGCCGGTTTTGCGGGCTTCGCCGCTAAATGTGTGATCTGCCTTCTTTTGCCCAATACGGTTTATCTTGCATTGTTTTGGCATACCCGTGAATTTCAATATTTAAAAGGCTTTATCCGATTCCCCAAGCTGCATAAAACATAATTTCTCATAAATAAATGCTGGAAGTCTGTAACATGCCTGCAGCATTTATTCAATGTCATCAAATTGTAAAAGCTTATAAGGCGGAATGTGAAAAGCGTCGGCGAGCGCAAAAAGTGTCGCCAAAGAAACAGGCTGGACAAAGGCGGGGGTCTCCACCTGAGAAAGATATCCGGGACTTATGCCTATTTTCTCAGCCAGTTTTTCCTGCGTTAAATTGTTGAGTTTTCGATAATATGCAATTTTCAAACCAATCTGCACATACCGGTTTTTATCTAAATTATTCATTTTTTCACCCTAATATAGTTTAACCTATTGTTTTTCGTTATATAACATGGTAATATATATAATATTATAGGTACTACATGTAGTTATCATGATGCAGTCAATGATTTACAACGTTTACAATAACATAAAGGGGTTTATAGAAATGCAAGGCAGCACTCTCATGCGCTCCTGTACGGAACCAAAAATTTTACTTGAAGAGCGACTGAAAGAGTTGCGGAAAAGCCGGTGCTTTACTCAACAGCGAATTTCTGAGCTGCTTGGAATTGACCGTTCAAGCTATTCCTATTATGAAACAGGCAAAACAAGACCGAGCATTAAAATGCTGATAAAGCTATCCTGTATTTATCAAGTGTCCATTGATTATTTAGTCGGAAATATGCTGGATGGGGCTGTTGCAAAATGAATTTGTGATAGCAACTTGCACAAATATATTCTTAAATAGCCAAGAAAAAGCCTGAAAAAGCGTTGTAAAACGTTCTTTCAGGCTAACTTTTTGTGTATTTTTATTATTCAGAGCTATTTTGCAACAGCCCCTATTAAAAGCGATTTACTTGCAAATATAATTCAGTTCGCCGACTTCTTTCCCATTCTTATAATAAATGCGCGGCACACGCTTTGAGATCATGCAGACAAGCTCATAGTTGATGGTGTTGTTATACGCGGCAAGCTCTTCCAGTGTAATACAGGCGTCTCCGTCGCGGCCGAACACCGTCACGACATCACCCTCTTGCACGTCCGGTACGGAAGTCACGTTCAGCATAAGCTGATCCATGCATACCCGTCCGATGATCTTTGCCTTATGCCCGCGTACAAGCATACTTGCTCTGATATAGAGATGCCGCGGGTAGCCGTCCGCATAGCCAATCGGTACAGTCGCAATTCTAACCGGCTTTTTCGCGATGTATTTCCGGCCGTAGCTGACGCTGGTCTGCGGCTCGATCATTTTAACCAGCGATACGATACTTTTCAGTTCCATGGCGGGCATGAGATCAATGGTATTTTTCATCATATCCGACGGCATCAGGCCATACAGAATGACCCCCGGACGCACCATGTCAAGCTGCATGTCAGGGTAGTCAAAAATCGCGGCGGAATTTGCGCAGTGCCGGATTTGGAAAACGATGCCGCGCTGTTCCAAAAGCGCAGTTGCTTTCATCAGATTGTCGAACTGCATGATGGTATAGGCGCGTCCGTCGTTGCCCTCGTCCGCAACGGCAAAATGGGTAAAAATACCCTCGGCGTCAAGGGACGGCAACTTACAGACTTTTTCGATCTCATCAATCACATCTGCATCCCGGCCCGGATTCTGATACATAAAGCCGATACGGCTCATCCCCGTGTCGAGCTTGATATGAACACGCACCGTAACGCCGGCTTTCGCAGCTTCCGTGGAGAGCGATTCGCCGTACCCGGTGGAAAGCACCGTCTGTGCAATGTTCAGTTCGCTCAGCTGCGCGGCCATGCTGGGCGGAGTATAACCTAAAATCAGGATCGGCAGGCAAATTCCCGCGCTGCGGATTTGCATTGCCTCCTCCAGATTTGAAACGGCAAACCAGTCCGCACCCAATTTTTCATACTCTTTTGCAAGGGTTTCGGCACCATGACCGTAGGCGTCCGCCTTGATTACACAGCAGACCAGTGTTTGCGGATTTAATTGCTTTTTAATAATCTGAAAATTGTGGTCGATTGCGTCAAGGCTGACCTCGGCCCAGGTTCTTCTGAAAAATTCACTCATTCTATTCTTCACCCGTATTACTTGAAATATTTTACACCTGATTCAAAGATCATCTGATCCTTCTCTCCGGGAACATTTGCATACAGGTCTTTTCCCCTGCGCTCGGAGTGGGCCATCTTGCCAAGGATGCGGCCGTCCGGGCTGGTAATGCCCTCAACCGCGCAAACGGAGCCGTTGGGATTCCACTCGACGCTGCCGCTCGGAGTACCGTCCGGAGTAACATACTGGGTTGCAATCTGGCCGCCGTCGATTAATTTCCGCATCACTTCGTCACTCGCGACAAAGCGCCCCTCCCCGTGGGAAACAGGCACCGCGAACATGTCGCCCGCGTTTACCCCTGCGAACCATGGGGATTTGACTGAGGTCACACGGGTGTATACCATGCGGGAAACGTGGCGCCCAAGCGTATTAAAAGTCAATGTCGGCGCAGTTTCATCCGGCTCCTTAATTCCGCCGTATGGCACAAGTCCCAATTTGATCAATGCCTGAAAACCGTTGCAGATACCAAGTATCAGGCCGTCACGGTTTTTCAGCAGATCACTGACCGCTTCGGCGATCTTCGGATTGCGGAACGCAGTCGCAAGGAATTTGCCGGAGCCATCCGGCTCATCACCGCCGGAAAATCCGCCCGGCAGCATGATGATCTGCGACTGACGGATGGCTTTCTCCATCCGTTCAATTGTATATTCTATATCGGCGGAAGTCAAATTGCGCACAACAAGAACTTCAGGCTCCGCTCCCGCACGCTCAAAAGCACGGGCGCTGTCATATTCGCAGTTTGTTCCCGGAAACACCGGAATAAAGACACGGGGCTTCGCGGCCTTGATCGCGGGCGCTTTTTGACTGCGCTCAATACTGAGCGGAACTTCGCGTGTAATCGGCTGATCCTCCGACCGATTCGGAAAAATCTTCTCAAGCGTGCCGCACCATGCTGAAATCAGCGTCTCAATGCTTAACGTTTCGCTGCCCAGAATGATCTGCGGCTCTGCATTAATCTTGCCCAAAACGACAGGATGAAAATCATCATTGATCACGGCATTTTTTTCTACGGCCAATTCCACAATAAGAGAACCGGAGGTCGGAGCAAACAGCATTTTCTCATCCAATACTGCCTTATCAAATACAAAACCCAGTTTGTTGCCAAAACACATTTTCGCAACAGCCGCGGCTATTCCGCCCTCTTTGATGACGGATGCGGAAACCACTGTTCCGTATTTTTGTATCATATTGAAAATACCGGCGTAGTATTCCTTCATTTTATCCCAGTCAGGCAGTAACGTATCGGAATTTTCCGGCAGCGGAAGAAGCAGCACGGTTGCGCCCGGATTTTTAAATGCCGCAGAAATCGTCCTGCTCGCTTTTGTCATGGCGACGGCAAAGCTGACCAGCGTCGGCGGAACATCCAACTGCTCAAAGGTACCGCTCATGCTGTCCTTGCCGCCGATGGCCGGCAGACCCATGCCAAGCTGTGCGCTCAATGCGCCGAGAAGCGCGGCGGTTGGTTTGCCCCAGCGTTTCGGATCGGTATTCAGTCTTTCAAAATATTCCTGAAAGGTCAGTCTGGCTTTCAGCGGGTCCGCACCGATGGCGGCCAGCTTTGAAAGGCTTTCCGCAACCGCGTATGCGGCGCCGTGGAATGGGCTGAACCGTGCGATACCCGGAATGTAGCCGTAGGACATCGCGGTGGCGTCGTCCGTCTCGCCGTGCATCACCGGGATTTTCGCAGCCATTGCCTCTTCCGGGGTCAGCTGATATTTTCCGGCAAACGGCATCAAAACGGTCGCCGCACCGATACTCGAATCAAACCGCTCCGACAGGCCCTTTTGACCGCAAACCTCAAGCCGTGAGAGATTTTCTTCAAACGCTTTGCCAAGAGGTTTGTTTTTTAAGCATTCCGGCACTAATTTTCTGTAATACCGGTCAGGATCGGCGGCTTCTATCGTCACGCTGTTTTTCTGCGTAACACCGTTGGTATCCAGAAACGCGCGGCTGACGTCCACAATGGTATCGCCGCGCCACTTCATGCGCAGACGCGGCTCTTTCGTTACAACGGCGACAACCTGCGCGTTGAGGTTTTCGTCATTTGCCGCCGCAATAAATGCGTCGACATCCTTTGGTGAAAGCACCACCGCCATTCTTTCCTGCGATTCGGAAATGGCAAGTTCTGTTCCGTCAAGGCCCTCATATTTTTTAGGGACTTGATTTAAATCTATTTTCAGACCGTCCGCAAGTTCGCCGATGGCGACGCAAACACCGCCGGCACCGAAATCGTTGCACCGCTTAATCAGCTGTGCGACCTGCGGGTGACGGAATAATCTTTGGATTTTACGCTCGGTAGGCGGATTGCCTTTCTGTACCTCCGCACCGCAGACCTCTATGGACTGCTCGGTGTGCGCTTTGCTCGAACCCGTGGCGCCGCCGCAGCCGTCGCGCCCGGTGCTGCCGCCCAGAAGCACGATAATATCGCCTTCATCCGGCTCAAAACGGACAACATTCTCTTTAGGAGATGCGCCGATAACCGCGCCGATTTCCATACGCTTCGCGACATACCCCGCGTCGTACAATTCCGTCACCTGACCGGTCGCAAGGCCGATCTGATTGCCGTAGGAGCTGTAGCCCTGCGCCGCTCCCGTTGTGATTTTTCGTGTGGGCAGTTTCCCCGGAAGAGTACCTTCGAAAGGAATACGCGGGTCACCGGAACCGGTCACGCGCATTGCCTGATAGACATATGCCCTGCCGGAAAGCGGATCGCGGATTGCGCCGCCAAGGCAGGTTGCCGCTCCGCCGAACGGCTCAATTTCGGTCGGATGGTTATGGGTTTCGTTCTTAAACTGCACCAGCCATGTCTGTTCTTCCCCGTCCACGGTGACCGGAACTTCAATGGAACAGGCGTTGATCTCTTCGCTCAGATCAAGATCCGGTATCATTCCCCTTTTGCGCAGGAGCTTCATACCGATCACCGCCATGTCCATTAAGGAGACAGGGCGGTCCGTTTCGCCGTACACCTCGGAACGCGCCTCATAATACGCTTTGAGCGCATCTTCAATCGCCCCGCTGACCGCCGACTTTTCGATTGTGATATTCTCAAGCCTTGTTGAAAAAGTGGTATGGCGGCAATGGTCGCTCCAGTAGGTATCTATTACGCGCAGCTCGGTCACACTGGGGTCACGCTTCTCACTCTTTAAGAAATAATCGCGGCAGAACGCCAAATCTTCAAAACTCATGGCAAAGCCCATGGACTTATAAAATTTCTGGAGTTCTTTTTCGCTCCAACTGATAAAGCCCGTCACGCGAGCGACATCCGGCGGAACATCCGCTTCTACATCGAGGGTTTCGGGCTTTGCTAAAGAGGCAAGGCGACTCTCAACAGGGTTCACCATGTAACTCTTTATTTTATTCAATTCTTCTTCATTTAAATTACCCTTTACGGCAATCACACGGGCGGTAATTACCTGCGGACGCTCCCCCTGCGTTAAAAGTTGAATACACTGGGCGGCGGAATCGGCACGCTGGTCATACTGACCGGGCAGATATTCCATGGCAAATACGGTAAAACCCGCCGATGCCGGATAAACTTCATCATAAACGTCGTCCACATTGGGTTCGGAAAAAATAGTGCCCCTTGCGGCGGCAAATTCTTCTTTCATAAGACCGGATACATCATACCGGTTAATCAGCCTAAGCTCCTCAATTGCATTCATACCCAAATTTTCTACAAGATCTGTTTTGATGTGCTGTGCTTCAACATCGAAGCCGGGTTTCTTTTCCACAAATACTCTGATAACGTCAGACATATTTCCCCCGTTCCGCCGCCTGAAAGCAGCCGTTTCAACATAATTTATCTTTAATAGTATCACAATTGTCCTACATTATAAAGGGGCTATTCAAACATTGACATTTTTTCTAAAAATTCGCGTGATAGAACAGAAAAAACCGGCGGGATACAGTCCCACCGGTACCAATCATTCATTTGATTTTGCGGCACTCCATATAAAAGCGCTTGTCACAGGCGTGCCCCATGGAAAAAGTCTTCCGGGGGAGCGCACCGTCAACGGCGACCGTCTTAAACAGGCTGCTTTTCTCCATTTTCGGAAGCAGGAATCCGACAGCCTCTTCATCGCCGGCGCAAAGCCGCTCAACCACCTCATCACCGTGTATGTAATCAACTTTTCCGCCCACCTGCGCAAGGCGCGAATCCAGAAATTTTTGCAGCGTGCCGACTTCCAGATTGGACGGAGGATTTTTTACCCAAATGTCGTTTTTCTGCTTTCCCAGTACACAGGTAATTTGATGCCCTTTGCAGGGGATATCGGAAATATCATAGAACCGACGCAGTTCCCGCATCAGTTCTTCCGGCTTTGTCTGGAATACCACACGGTGAATCGGTTCAAATTGCAGGGATTCGTCATACAGGTTCACAACTTCCACCAATGCCCAGCGCGCGGGATGAGCCGCGGCTTCCTGCGGAGACAGCGTTTTCTTCAATTCTTCATAGCAGGCCTTGGCGGTTGCAAGCGAATGGTTGCCGTCACCGACGGCAAAAAGCAGGTTATCCCTAATCGGCAGGCTGTCGAGCGCATTTTCCAGCTTTGCGGCAGCCGTCGGATTCAGGCTGAACCCGCGGATGTTCCCGCTGTTCTGCATCAGTTTTCCTTCATACGCAAGTTTCAAATCCGTATGGTCAATCTTTTCGATTACGCCGCATGCGCTGTCGTCAATCAAAATCATAATATGCGGCAGCTCCAGTGGAGCGTTGCGGCGGATTTTCACACGTGGGGGGATCCGTTCCAGTACAGTCCCCTCTGTTGCGCGAATCGGCGTTTTGCTGCCGGCCTCATACCGGTATTGCTCCAAATCGAGCGCCATCATCACGCCGCGGCGGATTTTTCCGTCCGCCAAAGTGCGCTCTACATAGAAATAGCTGTTTTTTACTTCCCGAAAAACGCCGCCGGAAAGGTAACATTCCATCGCGGCATTGATGCCGGCGGAATATTCGGCCGCGTCGGTTGTTTCAAGGTAACATTCAGGGTACACCATATGATAAGTGGATGGATAATCACCCGCTGTCTTTTTTACTTCCTGCCAATAATCCGGCTGAGAAGTATATTGATCGCAGGCAACCACACACCAGTTTTCTGTCGGTACATTTTTCGGCAGCAAAATATCCGCCGGTTTAAAATACGGGTGCAACATTCAGAATTCTCCTATTCTATTACGAAATAAGGCGTGCCGCCTATACAGTAATAAAATAGTACCACATTTCGGGCGGTTCATGCAACCCATTTCAGGCTTTTGCCCAAACCCGGTTGAGAAAATAACTGAAGAAGAAGATCACCGCGGCAATCAGGACAATCGTTCCGCCTGCGGCTGTCCCTGTATAATAAGATGCAATCAGTCCGCTCACGCCGGAAAACATGGAGATTCCGATTGCGATAAAGTGATAGGAACGCATGCTTTTCGCAAGATTTCGGGCCGCCGCCGCCGGGAGTACCAGCAGAGAATTAATAATCAGCACACCGACCCATTTAATGGAAATCGTGACGATCACAGCCACGACAACAACAAATATTTTTTCCACATACCGGATTTGAATTCCTTTGCTCGCAGCTAAATCGGCATTGATGCTGGTCAGCATCAGCTTATTGAAAAACAGATACCAAATCACAACAACCGCCGCCAGAATCAGCGCAAGCATAGCAATTTCCACCGGCTGAACCGTCAAAATATCCCCGATCAGATAACCGGAGTATTTTGCAAATCCTCCGGATGCGGACAGCAGCACGATGCCGAGCGCCAGCCCGGTCGAGGAGAATACGCCGATAATGGTATCCGCCGACGAAGTGCCGGAGTTCATAACCGCCGAAATGCAGAGTGCAAACAAAAGCGCGAAGCCCATCATGGAGATCAGGTAATTGTCGATTCCCATCAGCACACCGATGGCAATTCCGGTTAAGGCCGAATGTCCCAAAGCATCCGAGAAAAAAGACATTTTATTGTTGACGATCATCGTTCCGACCAACCCAAACAGCGGGGTAATCAGTAAAACGGCAAGCAGCGCGTTTTTCATATAACTGAATTCCGTCCATTCAAACGGCAAAAATGTGTCTATTAAAAAATAAATTGCACCCATCATCTTACACCTCCGGTCAGTTTGAGGCCGAAAGCCTCCTGTACCTCAGGTGTTTTCATGACTTCACGAACGCTGCCGCTGACCAGAATCGTACGGTCCAGCAAAGCGGCCCTCGTCGCGTATTTCTCCACATGGGACAAATCATGGGACACTAAAATAACCGGCATCTGGTGTTCGGCACGCATGGAGGTAACAAGGTCGTAAAAAACCTCAATCCCTTTGCGGTCAACCGCGGAAACCGGCTCATCCAGAAGCAGAAGGTCCGGTTTCGGGTCAAGTGCAAAGGCAAGCAGTACACGCTGCATCTCTCCGCCCGAAAGGCTGCCGATCCGCTTGCCCAAAAGCACAGGGCTCCCCCCAACCGTAGCAAGCAGCCGCTGGGCCTGTGCCAGCTTCTCCTTCTTATGCCCCAACCAGACAGGAAACCCGCTCATGTTGGCGCAGAGCATATCGCCGACCGTAACAGGCGTGGAACGGTCAAACACAAGATTCTGCGGCACATAGCCAATGCGGGGATTGAGAATCCTTTCTCCACGGGAGTTGTGAAACAGAATGCTCCCCGTATAGGGAATACGCCCCAAAAGGGCCTTCAGCAGCGTTGTTTTGCCGGCCCCGTTCCGTCCAATCAGCGCCAATATCTCTCCATGATGCACATCGAGAGAAATGTCGTGTATAATCACTCCGTCATGCTTTCTTACGGTAAGATTTCGTATCTCCGTACTGCATTTGCAAGTATCCATGTGGTTCTCCTCTTATTTTAATGCTGTTCTGAGTACCTTCAGATTGTTTTCCATCGCGTCAAGATAGGCATTTTTACTGTTTTCCCCCGTCACCGAGGGGTCAAGCGAATAGACTACCGCACCACTTTCGTTTGCCACGATATTGGCGGCGGACTTTGGATACTGCGGCTCCGCAAAAACAGCCTTTACGCCGCTGCTTCGAATCAGCCTGATTGTGTCTGCAAGTTCGCGCGCACTTGGCTGGCTATCTGGCTCCCGGTTGACCACCCTCGCAATATTCAGATTGAATTCTTCGGCAAAATACGGAAATGCCTCATGAAATGTAATGATATCTCTATGCGTGATATTACTCAGTTCTTCATGCATTTTATTGCGCAGCACACTCAGCTTTGCCACGTATTCCTGCGCGTTCTTTTGATAAATCGCCGCATTTTCGGGATCAGCTTGCGCCAAACCCTTTGCAATATTGGATACCTGTTTTATATAATTGGTAATAGAAACCCATATGTGCGGATTTGCTACCCCATTTTCATCCAGTAAAAGCGAAATCCCATCGCTTGAATTCACAACACGCAGATCCGGCAGCTGAGAAATTACCTTCGTCATAAAGTTTTCCATACCTGCGCCGTTAATCACAAACACATCCGCCTGCTCAATATTTTTCATGTCCTTGGACTGAAGCTGATAGTCATGCAGGCAGCCGGTCTGCTGCCCCGCCATATTGTCTACCTGTATGCCGGGTACGCCTTCGGTGATATTCAGCGCCATAATATATAATGGGTAAAAAGATGTTACAACCCTAAACCGGACAGTTTGCGGTGTTCTTCTTACACATCCTGCTGAACAAGCCAAAAGCACGGCCGCTAAAATTACGGCAATTGCTCTTTTCATCATGCTTGCGCGGCCTCCTCAAATGCAAATCATTCGCATACATATCATAAGCTGATGATAGCCCATTGTCAAGCAAAAAGGGACGGAATATATCCGTCCCACAATTTTCATTTATGCCCGGGCCATAATCCCATCAATTTCCGAAAGCTTTTTTTCGCAGTCCCTCATGCCCATTTCATAAATTGATTTCAACGTTTCTGGATTTTTCTCATACCGGCCTGTCACAATCGGTCTGCTGGGACGGACAATCACCGCTTTCTTCTCCATTTCCTGTCTGTGGCAGACTTCAAGCTCATTGTTGTAAACTTCCGCTCTGATCTGCATCGTGTTTACAAAATTCGGATACTCACCGTATTTTACGTGAAGAACGGAATGCGGGAATTCCGGCCGGGGACTTTTTCTATAAGAGCTCTCGCGGGTAAGCACAATGACGTTCAAATCGTTGCCGTCAAACATCGAGCGTTCAATTGGGATTGGTGTGGCACAACCGCCATCCAGCAGTTCATGCCCCTGAAAAGAAACAGTATTTGAAATAAACGGCAGAGAGCTGGAAGCTCTGACTGCAGTAAAATCCTCGTCTAAAGCAGCTTTGTCAAAAAAAACAGTCTGCCCGGTTTTCAAATCGGTAGCACCAACTTTAAGGTCAGTACGGGAATTATAAAACGCTGCGTAATCAAACGGAAGGAGATCATGGAAAAGCTCGCCAAAGATAAAATCGAATCCAAACAAAGAACCTGTTCGATTTAAATTTTCTACACTGATGTATCTTTTATCGGCAATATACTTATAAAAGATATCGTAATTTCGATTCTTCTGTTTGGAAATATAACTGAGTGCATTGCAGGCGCCGGCTGAAATGCCATAAACATTCGGGAATTCAATATTATTATTCAGCAAAACTTCCAGCACACCGCTCGTATATGCTCCGCGCATACCGCCGCCTTCCAGTACAAGGCCTGTTGGCATAGCAAACACCTCACATCTATTAATATTTTAATTATTATAGGCTAAACTCCTTTTGAATACAAGCAATACAAATAAAATTGAGATTTTTTGAGATTTTGTATTGATTTTTGCATTTATTTACGCTATAATAATCGAGCACTTACAAATGGACGTTTAGCTCAGCTGGTAGAGCATTCGCTTGACGTGCGAAAGGTCATAGATTCGAGTTCTATAACGTCCACCATAACAAAACCGCATTAGATAGCCGCTTAATGGTTATTTGATGCGGCTTTTTTGTTTCTCTGATTTATATTAAGATTGCCAATATGCCAGTTGTATGCCATTAAATGATTTCTTATCCTTGCTTAGGTAGCTGTAATAAGACCCGCTTGCGGCTTGCATCTCGTCTAAATTCGGATGTGAATATCCGGCGGTAGTTTTGATATTCGTATGACCAAGCATTAACTGCACTATACGAATGTTAGTTCCGTTACTCTGCATGAGCGTTGCAAAGGTAAGGGCACTTGAACGAGTAAGAGGCGGGTGTCAGTTCAGAGAGTCTTGGTACTCTATTTGATATAAATAATTGGATGAAGCCTCCGATGTATGTCATAAACAAACTGGGAAGTTCGTTTTTTCTTTTCAAAGACACGCTGCTAGGCTAATGTGCAGTTCAGAGGGCCTTCCGAACTTCGTATAAGAATTGTTTACGTCCAATTATCGATCCTTAAGATGGCTGAAAATCTGCTTAGTGCTTTCTCATCATACGCTCTTTCAGAGAATCCGGAAGATGTATTATCAACCTGAACATAAACGGAACGGCGACCTTATAGCGGCACTTCAACTTCTTTTTTTTAATAATTTTTGCAATCGTCACGGCTGCTTCGTTGACAGGCGTCCGCTTTTGTATCTTTCGATAGTTCACATTCGCCTCATAAAAATGAGAATAACACGAATTGGGACTCGCGAGCAGTTCCCCTGAAGTACGGTCGAGCGTTTTGAAAAAATGGGTTTCAACGGGTCCAGGTTCGATTACGGCAGTATCTATATGAAAGCTGTGCAGTTCCAGTCGCAACGCGTTGGCAAGTGCCTCTACTGCGTGTCTGGGCGCTCCGTGAGTACCCAACATAATCGTTATAGACGATGAAAAAGCTGGAAGCTGATGTAGCAAATCAACTTCCAGTTTGCTTATAATCTCCTCCTACAAATTTCAATTTGTAGGACTACCGGGTACTTTAGCTTCATGCTGGCTTTCGGCTATATACGCGTTTACACCTCGATACAACAGGACAAGCGCCGCACTGAGCAGCACCCCGCCCAAAATGTCGGTCAGCCAATGAACTCCCGATATCAAACGCCCAATTACCATAAATGCAGTAAATGCCGCAAGTACGATGTTTACGGCGTTTTTTACAGTTCTATTGCAAATCAGACGGCGAAACTGCATCATGGCGGTAGGCATCACACACAGAATCAGCATGGTGGTGGAGGACGGATAGGACGTTTCCAAAATACCGTCGATTAAAACCGGTCTGTAGTTCACACGATATAATTCGAAAAAGAGATACGCGCCCATGACCAGCACATAGAAGCCGCCCAGCACAAGGATGCTGCTATCCACCCGAAGAAGGCTTTTGCGCCGTATGAGCTGCGTAAGCCCCAGCACAGCAAATCCAAACACTACAAAGATAGGCACAAGCCCTAAACAGTCAGTGATTGTATAAAGCGTCCAGTTTACGCCGAACAGGTCATACACCCACCCGTTGACCGACGCAAAACCCACGGCAGAGCCTTTCGGCCCGATGGGTTTCACATCAATATGCTGGATCAGCATTGTATAAAGTATAAACAGTACAGACAGGCAAATGGTGGGCAGAAAGCTACCCAGAGAACGAGAATTCCGTTTCATTTTCAAAGCTCCTTTTTTTAATGAGGTGTAAGTGTTTTTACACTCTTACTTTACCTCGAGGAGTCGAAAAGCGGTAGAATCCCACCGTCACAATGCCGACACGATTCGTGTCATCGGCGTTTTAACAACAAAATTCCCTTGATGAGCAGAAACAGAAATGTGAGCGAAGCGGCATACGGTTCGCGGCTCAGAATGAAAGCCAGAACGCCGGATACGTTGAAAAGCAAAGAGAGACCACTTTTGATCTGATTCCAGAATCGCACTTGCCTTCCCTGCAGGGCAAGGGTCGCAAGCCCGCATAAAACGGTGAGCGACACAAGCATAAAGTATGTGACTTTCATGTCCAAGGGTATCGACGTCAGAGAGAGCAGGGAGACTCTGCGGATTACCCCCTCCTCCGCCTGACCAAACAACGGAAAAAACAGAAACAACGCCATGGCGCAGTCCAGCAGGCCAAACACCAGATCCCGCATTTTCCGCATTTCCTGAACATGATCATTTTGCGCAATGTTGACCAGTTCCTCTCCAGACAAGAGTTCATCAATAGACACAGAAAAGAAACTCGCAAGCACCTTAAGGGAATCAATGCTTGGGTAGCCGCGTCCAGACTCCCATTTTGATACAGCGGTACGTGATACGAACAGCGCCTCCGCAAGCTCCTCCTGCGTGAGACCTTTACGCTTACGAAGTTCCTGCAATTTTTCGTTAAAATCCATAGGGGTATCTTACCTTTCAAACTTCATTTTATCGCTTTGCCAGATTATATAAACAATACAAAATTCATATGTGCCCATTGCTATAGGCGATGAAAAAAGCTGGGAGCTGACGTAGCACATCAGCTTCCCCGTTTGCTCATAATTAGATTGATAAATGCAGTTCCGTTATGAAATTGCAATGGACATTTCGATGCGTTCAAGTTAGTTTTGTGGTAGATATTGTTTCCTGTCTGAAACGACATCTGTTACTGTAACATGTGGATTGTGATATTTTTTTCGTTCCCGCGTAAATTTAGGGAAATTGATTGCCTGTTTTGGACAGAAAGAAATACAGGCCATGCACTGGCTGCATTGATGAAGAAAAACTGGTTTGCCATTTTCGAAACTGATATTATGGCAGGGGCAGACTTTGGCACACAAACCGCAGGAAATGCAATCATCCCAGACAGAAAAGTATTTGTCGTTTGACGGGCAGTGCTCAATAAACTTCTGCATCTTTCGTAGTGCGAGCCATCGCGTCATTGCATTGGCGTGTGGATGATTCCGTAGTTTCTTTTCAGCAATTTCTTGTGCAATGTATTCAAGCTGTTTTTCAGTTTTTGGAACGCGCTTGTCAGGATTAGGAAACGGCGGATACATAGCCACATAATTGGCAACACTGTACACTTTTTCCCCATAGGAAAGCGTGCAGTGCTTGCCTTGCAGCAGTTCCGCCAGTTTATCCTGACATCCTCCGTTGATCAACCCTGGCGTGGAGACCGCAAAAATGTATGCCTTCGGATTTAACTTTACCTGCTCTACAAAATGAATCGCATACGCTGGCATCATCCAGTGATGCACCGGGAAAACAAAGCCAATCCTTTCAGCATCCTCTGACGGAACATCCTTTGGGTAGCATCGCATGGAGATGATTTCTGTATCACCTAAGTGCTCGGCAATGACCTGTGCCACGCGAAGGCTGTTTCCTGTCCCTGTAAAATAGTAGATCACATTTTTCATAATATCGCCTCACAATTGTAAATGTCGCACTTGTGACATTTAATTATTTCCATTATAATGAATCTATAACAGTAATTCAAGATTTCAGGGACAAGTGCTACATATGGCCATTTTTGAGACATTTAAAGGAGCCGATATGAAAGATACACAAAATCCAATTGCTTTACGATCCAAGGAATGGTTGACGAAAGCCCTTTTGGAGTTAATGAAAAACAAACCATTTCAGGAAATCAGTATTTCAGAGATTGCTGAGAAAGCCGATTTGTCCCGCCGAACTTTTTATCGTTCTTTTTCCTCGAAAGAAGAAGTGATTTGCTTTCATCTGCAGACGATCTGGCGCACAGGAATGCTAAAGCTTTCCACTGATGAAGATCATAGCTATTATCATACTCCGTCAATGTCAAGACGTGGTAATTGCTATGACAATGCACTCGCTGAAAATTTCTTCTCTATTCTCAAAACCGAGTGCATTTACAGACATCAACTGAAATCATTTGATGAGGCCAGACAACTCATCGCCGAATACATAGATTTCTACAACAATGAGCGCATACAAACGGAAACGTGCCTGACACCGCTCGAAAAACGGCGTCAGGCTGCGTAATCTTTCAATATCCTGCGGTAGGGCTTTTTATTCTTTGTCCGTTAACTCTGGTTCAGTCCAAATTATCCTACAATGAGAGGCTTTTTGGCAATGTCCGTTTTTACTGGTTCAGTTCAAAAACCGGGGGGTAACTATTGCGCCTAACTTCAGATAATTCATTATTCAAAATGCGAAGTTCGGCTAATACTTCGAATTGCTCAGTTTGCTTCTTGTACAACCTGACAGCGCTGGATAATGGCGCACCTTCCGAATGTGTCGGTCACTTACCTTATGCATGGCTCTTTCGCCATCCAGAATGAACAGGCGCAGAACATCCGGCGCCTATCCCCGGTTTAGCAGGTCAGCGAGCAGTCCTCTGATGGATTCCTGATTTTAAAAAGACCTTTGGATTTTGCTTTTCCTTGCTAGAGCAATGGAAAAGCAGTAGGTAATAAGGCTGAGAATCATGTCACGATCAAGCGTCGGATCTGGAAAAGGCGTTTTTCATCTGGCTGCTCAGTTCGAAGAGAACCTTGTTCAATGTATAGGCGGTTTCTTTTTTCAACATGTCCGCGATTTTCTGATTGGCCTGTTCCCGAAGAGCAGCCCGTTTTGCCATATTCGCTTCCCGCCGGAGCTTTTCATCATATTGGCCGATCAGCGCATGTCCTTTGGACTGTACTGCAAGCTGATATCGCTCAATATGAAATACTGATTTACCGTATGATGCGTCTGCCATAGCGGCAATCATGCGGCTGGACCAGTAGAAATTCTCGGTTGAAATTTCCTTTGTTGTATCGGCAAGATAGTCTGGTGTTATTGACACATTGGCATAAAAAGGCGTCAGCACGTTGAAGGCGTTGGATGCAAAGGCGATCCATTCCACCACGCGGAACTCCTCCGGGACGTCCGGGCGCATCTGGATCAAAGCCATAAAGTCATTCCGGTTGATGCCGATTGGGCGGAAAATGCCTTTCATGGTTGGATCACCATGGCCTTCATAGGGATCATACGGCGTTCCCTGATAATGAGAGGACAGCGCGTATTTTACATCCTCCGGCGTGATCTTCTTCTCCGGCACCATGCACCAAGGCAGATCATCGGAATGCGGCGTGAAATCCGCATTCGGCCCGTCCCATGCTTTGGTGCGGGGGTTAAAATATCGCAGCATGAACCAGGCGCGCGGCGTATTGTAAACATGATCTGCATCATCATGATTTCCAAAAGTGTCTCTCGGATTAAAGTCTCCGTTAAGCGATAAATCCAAATGGTTCTCCTTAATGAACTCTTTCATATCAGCTGAACACATATGGTTTTTCTTTTCGGTAAGTGCATCCTCCAGATCAAATTGGTCAAGTCCCAGCTGATTCGGCATCACGACATAAACATCATCCGGAACCTTTCTGGCAATCCAGTGATGGCCGCCAATGGTCTCCAACCACCAGATTTCATTGACATCCTGAAAGGCAATGCCATTCATTTCATAGGTGCCGTACTTTTCCAGCAGGCCGCCCAGCCTCTCTACACCTTCACGCGCACTGTGAACGTAAGGAAGTACAATATAAACGATATCTTCCTCACCAATGCCGCCGGCAGTTTCAGGCTGCCCGTCCTGTGCCGGTTGATACTCGACCAGCGGATCCGCCCCCAACACTCTCGGGTTGGAAGTAATGGTTTCCGTGGCCGTCATGCCAACATTTTCCTCATTCACACCGCTGGCGGCCCAGATGCCCTCGCCTTCTACGGCATTCGGCACTGCCGTAAACCGCATGGGATTTTGAGGCAGTTCGATTGCCACATGGGAAAGTACAGATTTGTAGGTTGCGGACTGCTCCTCGGGATGGATCGTTACAAATTTTTTAGCGGTAAAATGACCAGAACCCGAATCATCGTTTCGGGCGATCATGGTAGAACCGTCATAGGATGCTTTTTTCCCAACCAGAATAGTTGTACAAGCCATAAGTATGTCCTCGCCATTATAAAAGTAGTAGTGTTTAGAGCCCCTCTCCAAGGGCTTTTAGAACCTTGATAATCTCTCTATTGCTATGCTAATCGTAGATGTATAACACTGTTTTGTTGTAAGGGCCTGCTTCCACTAAAGCTGTTTGCATGTCAATTATAATCAATGCATCGTAGTTCATTATATGCTCCTTATTTGTCTGAATTATGAATTTGCTTGTCTTCTGCTTATATAAATGATTAGATGGTGTTCCCCATGAATGTCATAAACAGGTTGTCCATTGTGCTCGAAATGGCCTTGTTTATTTGCTTTTAGGTTTGTATTCTTTGTCTTTCCAATACCACCATTTCAATTTTTCCGGAGCATGTGTTTCATTTTCCGCATAGTAAACAGCCAGCCTAAAAACGTAAAGCTGGCATTTATCTTCTTGAAAGCCTTTATACAGGCAGTCTTTCAAATATATATCTTCCGGATTTTGACCAATCAACGAAGCAATGTTACCATACCCAATGTTTATTAAATCTTGTTCTATGTTTTTACCGACTCCTGGAATCTGCCTTAAATCACTCATAGCTGTTACCTTAATGGCTTACTCTCAATTTTGCAATTCTGTCCGCTAGGTCGTTCTGAAATTCTTCATTGCTTAATGACGGGTCTTTCGTATCGTAGAACAATTGACAGGGCGCTGAGGAGCACTGTCCACAATTCAAGAGTTTTTTGTCCACAACGCAACATGCATAAAATGGGCAACAATTCAATCCGACCTCAGTTATCCATGATGGCTTTCCCTGTAGCTTTATGCATCCCGGACAGGGTTGCTGATACTGTGGACATTTCTCGCAAAAAGTTCCACAACAGGAAATTTCCATAATTTCTATTCCCCTTTCAATCCGTTCTTCTTCGTAGGGTGTAAACAAACTGGAAAGCTCGTTTTTTGCCTTTAAGTTGCCCAGTGTGCTCATTTAGCGAAGAGGCCATGTAAATAATCTCTTGTTTCTTTAGCAACATAGTCGGCTTTAAAATACTGTATCATGTGACTGCAATCCAGCTGGATCAGTTTGATTTTATCCGATTGGTTGGCAAAGTTTCGTTCACATTGCACCCATTTGTCTCCAAGTCCCGTACCATTTGATGAAAACATAAGCATCGGAATATTGGGTATGCCGCCCTTCTGAACTGTCTGAGCGTTGCTTTCCACAGTGTTCGATTCCGCTGATACATCCTTGTTCAACAACATTTTATATGTTAAGTATTGGTTTTGGGCAAATTCCGCTTTTGTCAATCCTCTATCGCTTACCAAGCCGGTACCCGGGATTCTGTCCAAGCCCATGCAAACCAATGATCTAAGAAATTTGGGTGAACCGAAAAAGTTAGCAAAAGGGCTATTACTCTTATACCGATAATACTCCGGTACAGACATATCGAGCCCCACAATCGCCGAAACTTCATTTGGATCATGCTGAGCCCAATATAACGCTTCCAGACCGGACATTGAGTGGGGCATTAGTACGAACGGGCCATTTTCATCAGAGAGCTTTAGTGCTTCGCGGTATTCTTTTACAATAGTACCGACATCTCGTGGTAGACCGCTTATATCCGAATAGCCATAACCGAACTTTTCGATAACAACGATATGATATTCATTCGCCAGTTTTGAATATAGTACCTTATAGTCGTATACGGGTGCGGCAGTGCCATAGGCCGACATAATTAGTAGAGTTGATCTATTTTCCTTTAATCCGTCACAATAAACGTGCATTTTATAGCCATCAACCGTAACGAATGTTCCATTAGGCTTTATCAACTTGGCTTCTTGTGTCAACATGATATGATTGTAAATTGTCATACTAAGCAAAAACAAGGCGACCAAACCTATAGCACACACAAGTGTCTTAGTTATAATTTTCTTTATCTTTCTCATTTGAAACTCCAAAGTTGTTGTTAACTGCTTAAAATATAAATAATTGCATTGTGCCATAAAGGAATATGATAAACATTAAACGAAGTTCAGCCATAATGGCTGAAGTTCTCGATTTTATCATAATTAGCATATAACGCTATAACTTTATTTCAAATTCCAACTCATGCTTGATAGGTATATTATACATGCCAGTTAAGGGTATTGAAGGCTTTATTTTCCTTGAAATATCCATAGCGTTACTATGTGTTGCAACCCATTCAAATCTTTTTATTTGATAGAATCTGATTGCGTTAATGTCATCGTTTGTGGTAATAAGCCAGAGCCTATTGCACTTATTGGTTTTTGCAACAGAGTAGACTGCGTTTATCAAAGCGGTTCCCACACCCTTATTCTCTTCAAAACTATTAAGGGTTACGATTTCACATTCTGAATTTTCAATGTTGTATGTAATTACCCCGTTAATACTATTACCTGATAGTGATACAAATCCTGGCAACACTGTCGTATCAATTGCGTTACCTCGTGAAACCGAAGGAGGACAATTCCATTCGGTTTCTAGCATTGTATCTACAGAATTACGATATTGGGCATCAATCGGCTCTATATTCATATATACAAACCTCACATTCTATAAACAAGCTGAATTTGTCCCTATTTCTCATTATTCCGCTTACCTGCATGTAAGAATTAAGTAAACATAATGTGCAGCTCAAACGAAAGGGATACAGACACATTATACTCATAATTGGTATGCGTAGGTTATGTATCCTCATATAAAATCATAACAGAAAAGTAGAAAACAGTGGCAGCAAATTGAAGTTCTATAACTTTAATTTGCGAGTTTTCAATAAATTCATTTACGTCTTTTTCCAATCTTTTTTCATTCATGGCTTGCAAAATTTTAACTTTCATTTTTTACACTCCTTCGTCAAATATGAGCAATTAGATAGTGCTCTCAAAAAATATTACAAACAAACTGCGAAGCTCTCATTTGCCTTTAGGCTGCTCTTAATCTTCACTGTCTGTAAATAAAATGTTTTATATTTTTTGGCAGTGTCAGCAGATCTAATATTCAGCGGATAAAGTTTAATATCTTTTAAATGCGAAAGCGGAATCCAGCAAAAATCCAAATCTCCAAATCGCATAAGTTTCCATATAAATCTTTAATTACAGCAACCGCGCCGTATTCTTGATTTTTAGGATTCCTAACGAACTCAATACCAGATGAAATCATGTTACCACTTTTCAAAATGCAAAATAGAACGAAGATCTTTTCTTGGCCTAGGATTCGGTGCTTCATCAGAATAACCTACTGTAATAACGCAAACAACATACTTATCCGATGGGATACTTAAAATAGGTCTTATGTCGTTTTGTTTAAACCATGCAGTCCAACATGTAGATAAGCCCATACTTTCTGCAGACAAAACAATATGTTCAGCTGCAATTGCTGTGTCTCGGATAATTTGTTTGAGCTCTTCCATTGGGCTTTCTTCTTGCAATGAGATTTCGGCGCTATTCTGAATACGAACTCCAATATCTGCAACACAAACAATATGTACTGGTGCTTGGGTCATCCATGTTTGATTATGATCTACTGAAGCAATTTTTACTTTTGCTTCAGTAGATCTAACGATAATAAAATTCCAAGGCTGTGTATTGCTTCCAGAAGGTGCTAACCTAGCAGCTTCTAATAAATGCATTATCGTATCATCGCCAACATTTTTATTGTTATATGTTCTAACGCTTCTTCGATTTATTATTTCATTCAATTTATTAGTTCCTTTCTAAATGACCTATTAAGTTCTGAGAATACTCTGAACTTGTAGCACCAATAGGAAACTCACATTGACTTCCGAACTTCCAAGTTTGCTCATAATCTATAATCTAAGCTATGTGATAAATTGAAATACAAAGGGGAATTCTGATTGCAAATCCAGGCAAAATCAATCCTTTGAAGTATACAGCGGATTCGCTTCACGCACCATGTTCCTATAGTTTCCTTTCAGCAAACCGAACGCACTGCGAACATCATGCGGAATATCCACATGGGCAATATAGTTCTTCCCCTTTGGCCCATAGCCCTCGATATCGTCGGATAATCTGGGAATTTCGCCCATCAAGAGAGTTATATAGTGTTCCATATCCCACATTCCCGAAGGAATTTCAGTATACGTCAGCCTTTCATCCTTTATTACGACATCAACGCAGTATGTTGCATAATTGATAATCGTAACATCAGGTTCATATTTTCTCAGCCCTGCGGCCATGCGAAGTTGCATGGTAGCGTCTTGGCTAAGAATAATTGAATGAAAAGCCATATGGTGTTCTTTGAGCAAATCAAGCAGGAAAGTAATGTTATTCCCGCAGTTTGTAGAGTTGCACTCCAAATAATCTGGCTCAAGGTCATAATTAAATTTTAAATAACTAGCAAACACCTTGGCTTCAGGCAAACCAGCAGTGGCGATCGCTGGAAACTGCTGGTGCATTTTGATGCGCAATGTTTCTGTGGTATGACCGGCTCCACCGACGATGATATATTTCTTGGCAATCCTGTTCTGCATGGCGTTTGCCAAAACGTCGCCACCGCACAGAATGCTCCCTCCAAATAGCACTAAAATGTCTGCTTGCTCAAAGCCGTACTTCTTCTTCAACTCTTGAGATGTCAGTAATGGAATATCCCGGCGACCGCAAAATGCGCCGAGTGTATTAATGCATTGTACTATACGTTTTTGATCCACAACACTTGACCTCCGGATTCTGAAATTTCGGCTACTGTCTTCTGACTCAAATTTTTGTTTGCCTGACTGTTTTAAACAAACTGGGAAGTTCCTTTAGCCCTTGCATCTTTTCGATTTGCTCATTATAAGGAACTCAACGCGAGATATTTTTTCAGTACGTTTACGTGCATTGGATAAAATCCATCAATTTTATTTGTTAGCATTTGAAGACATTCCGTCTGTGTTACCCATCTTATATTAGTGGTTTCATTTGACCTTGCAAGTAAAGTTCCTTCTGCATGACAAACAAATGTTTGCAGCATAATCGAATAACCATCCGAGAGATTTTGTGTGGAACAGAATGGTAGCCTCGTCACGCATTTTCCCAATAATTGTATACCTGAGACGCAGCGGATGATCGCACATGCTTTTCCGTTGGCAAAACTTACACATCGAGAATCACATCGATTGTACGCCGGACCGCTTCTTCATCATGCGTACAAATCCCGGTGTAAAGATCTTCGTGCATTTTTAAATAATCAACGCCGGCGCTCATTTCAAAGTACCTTCTCCGATTGATAAGTGACCGAATGTGTTTTGTAACCAGTTTTTGAACCATAAAATAGATTTCTTCAAAGAGACGGTTGTGCGACATATGAACAATTTGCGAGTGAAAATCAAAGTCCGCATCGACCAGAAGACAAAAATTTTCATCAGTATCCTCGCACATTGACTGACCAAACATCCGGCTGTAGTTATCAAGGTATTGTTTCAGTATGACCAGTTCTTCGTCCGCTGCCAGTCTTGAGGCACTTATAGCACTTTCGTTTTCGATGATGCGGCGCATTTGATTAATGTCTTCCAACCGTTCCTCACTGGCGTAGAAATCGACGATTTCGTTGAGCACGGAATAGATGGAAAAATCGCGGACAAAAGAGCCTTCTCCTACACGGGTCTCAATCACCCCCAGCGTAATGAGCTTTTGCAGCGCCATGCGGACACTCAGGCGGTTCACCCCATATATCTGAGCAATTTCCGCCTCGGGGGGCAGCTTGTCGCCCACTTGCCAGCTTCCGCTTAAAATTTTCTGCTTAATTGCTTCCCCAACCTGATCAACAATGGAAACGCGTTCAATTTTCTTAGGACTTTGATTTTCCTGCATATCGATTCCTCTGCTTCATTTTCTTATTATTTCTATTATTATACCTTAACACAGTCATGAATTCAATTCGTATATTCCAAAATAAAAACCGGTCCCAACCAATAAAAAGGCTGAGACCGCGTTTTTGGTTTTATCCAGGGATTTCGAATCAGGCCATTTTCCAGGACTGTACTTTGCCGTCAATCGTCACCAATTCAACGGATTCTCTGTCGTTCAGAACAAAGTCGGAGAGCTCCTGACCCAGACCGGGCAGATCCGGAACCTTAAAACGCCCGTTCACCGGCTGGTAATCATATTTGCACAGTTTAATGTGGCTGTGCACCATGTTGCACTGGTGATGCTCATGAATCACAAAATTCGGGATTGCCGCTTCCATCTGCAGACTTGCCGCAGTGCTGATAGGAGAACCGCAGGCATGAATCTGAATGGAGACATCGTAAATATATGCCATATCGCAAATCTTCTTAACCTCCGTAAAACCACCGCAGGTTCCCATGTCGGGCTGTGCAATCTGAAGGCTGTTTGTTGCGAAATACTTTTCGTACTGCCAGCGGGTATAAATCCGCTCGCCGCTTGCAATGGGCATTTGAATCCGCTGGGCCAGCCGCTCTGCGGTGTGGGGGTCCGGCGTATTCGGCTCTTCGAAATAGAAGATGTTATACGGCTTGACTGCCTCCGCAAGCTGAATTGCGGTGTTTACGTCCAGAAAGCTGTGGTTTTCCATAATGATATCCACATCCGGACCGACAGCCTCACGCACAGCCGCAACACGGTCAACGACTGTTTTCAGGTTTTTGTGCGTAAGCAGGGTTGTCCGGTCTTTATCCGTGAAGGCGCCCTCAGCGGGAGTTTCTTTAAAGGTAAAGAAATCGACTTTGATTGCGTCATAGCCTTGGTCAAGCGCACGCTTCGCCGCGCCTACATAGTCCTCAATGGTAAACATGCCTGCCATGGTGTCTTTCCAGCCAAACTGCAGCTGAGAAGCATAGGTGCGCAGATTATCGTTTAGTTTACCGCCCAGCAAGGTGTGGATAGGCACATTGAAATATTTACCTTTAATATCCCACAAGGCAATATCAAGGGCGCTCATACCCGCGGTAAAAACGCCACCGCCGTTTTGCCCCCAGAAGGTGGTACGGTACATCTTGTCCCATACTTTTTCGTTTTCCAGCGGGTCCATTCCGATGATGATGTTTGCAAGATCCTGAACCATGCCGAACGCGGCAGTGGAGCCTACTCCGTAAGCCATGGCGGCCTCACCGTCACCGTAAATCCCCTGATCGGTGTAAACCCGGCAAAGAATGGGACGGACGGACGGATTTTCCTTATCTTTCACATGAAAAACATCAATTTTTGTAATCTTCATAACAAATATTTTCCTTTTCTAATAATTCATTTTTATGCCTGATCTAGAATACTCTCTGTTTCAATATGCGTCTTGCCGGAACGGTGGCGTAAAATTGCGTACACAAAGCAGACGACAACCGCAGCAATGTTGAAAATTGCAAGCGGCAGGGTCAGATTTTTAAGCGAATAAAACAGAATGACCGCTTGGGCAATGCAGGCAATAATGAGAACCAGATAAAGCATGCCATTGCTCATATGCATGGAAGACTTCGCCCACTTTTTGGGCATCTTCGAAGGCAGTTTGAAAATTGCGTAAAATAAGAGAAACTGAAAAACCGAGGTGATGACCATGATATTGCTTACAATGGTACCGACGGAGAGTCCCATTAAAACCGGAATAACGCCGACCACCAACTGAATGGTCAGAATCAAGACAGGTGCGCCATGACGGTTGGTCTTGCCAAATATTTCCGGCAGCCAGCCGTCTTTGGTAGCTTGCATATAAGGGCCGACAGCCATGCCGTAGGTCGAGTTCATGGAGGTTGCCAAAGCCATAATTGGAGCGCCAATCATAAACGCGTAAAAGACAGGCGTGGAAAACATGGCTCTTGCGGCAACCGTCAAAGGCTGACCGGCAACCTTGCTCAAGGGAAGGATAGAGACATCCGACAACGCCGCTCCGCAGTACAAGATAATCAGAGCCGGAACAACCGCCAGCATTGCGCGGGGAAGATCACGGGTTGGATTTTTCGCCATTCCTCCGTAGTTAACGGTCAACTTATAGCCCTGACAGGAATAAACGAGAATCATGACTGCCCCGATAAAGCCTGTGCCTTTTCCGGAAAAGAACTTTTCGCCGCTGAACTGCAAAGGAGGAACGATATTGCCCTTTACGCAGCCTACAACAGCAAATGCAAGCAACGCGATTACCAGGAATGCCGACATTACCTTCTGCAGGGTCGCCATATTTTTGGTTCCCATAAGATTAATGACATAAAACACAGTAATACCAAGAATCGCCGTGACAATGTTGTTCGCACCGGGGAACATGGAATGGATATAAATCCCCAGTGCGGTTCCGTACAGGGACATTGTCAGCATCTGCAAGAAAAAGCTGATGATAAACATCCCGCCGCTTTTTTCACCGCCCAAACTGGTAATGATGGAATAATCACCACCTGAAAATTTTGTAACGGAAGAAAAGATGATATCCGGAAGATTGATAATCAAGCCCAAAATAATTGCGGCAAAATACGCGAGCCATACTGAGTATCCTGTCAATCCGATAGCCGGACCAACTGTTGTAATAATACCTGCTCCAATAACTTGTCCTAGACCCAATGCCCAGAGTTCTCCGAACCCCAATCCCTCGCTATGAACCTTTTTTTCTCCTGACATAGTGACACATCCTCCCCTTTTCCAAACAGCTTATTATTCAACTATCGTATTGTTCAGCTGTTCGCTATGTATAGATTAGCATCTTAGCACTTTTTTGTCAACAATAGATATTCGGTTTTTTCTGCACCGATTTAACCGTAGGCACTGAAGGAATCAGCAGTCGGGTGTTTGATTGTTCAGGAGATACAAACAGACCGTTTTAATTAAAGGGCTTGCCACCTGCTTTACACAGACAACAAGCCCTCAGGACTGCTTAATTTAAAATATTTGTCTAACTTTTTGGGGTCAATTATTCCCGGCGACCTTTTGCAATTAAGTTAAATCTTAGAAATATATCAGCAGCTATTGCCTGATCTTTTTACAACAACATTTTGTTCTGATATGCGTTCGCCATTAAGAACTTCAACGAGCCATTCAGCCTTTGTGACCTTTTTTTCCGTAATAGACTTCCAAAATTAAATCCTTCAATTCTTCTTTTGTAGGCTTTACCGGAGTAAACGGCGTGCAGACATCAGACATGGCTTTCTCCATAAGTGCGTCGATTTTGCCGAGGACATCCTGTTCATCCGGTACAACATCCTTCATACGGGAAGGCACATTGATTCTCTTGCGCAATGTCAGAATCCCGTTAAGCAGAGATTTTTCTCCTACAAAGGCAGCAAGTTCGTCATAGCGCGCCTGTGTGCGGCTGTCGCGGGAATTGAACTGTAATCCGTATGGAAGCACAATGGCATTAGCCAGACCATGCGGCACACCATACTCTGCTCCAAAAGTATGTGCTATGCTGTGCACAATTCCCAAGGCACAGTTTGAAAACGCAATCCCAGCCATGCAAGAGGCGTCCAACATCATTCTGCGGGCATCCATATTATTGCCGTCCTCGTAACAGACGGGCAGATTTTTGTAACCGTAGATAAACGCAGCAATCGCCATACCGTCCGAGTAAGGGTTTGCCAAAGGTGTAACATAGGATTCGATGGCATGAGTCAGTGCGTCCATTCCCGAAGCAGCTGTCAGGCTCTTCGGCATCGTCACGGAAAACACCGGGTCCAGAATTGCCACATCGGGTACCATGCGTCCCTTAAGGCAGCGAATGGAATACTTCTTTTTCTTGACGGTATCCTTGATGAGAGCGGCACGGGTCGCTTCGCTGCCGGTTCCCGCTGAAGTCGGAATACAGGCTACACGCGCCTTTACCTTCAAATTCTTTATTTCATTCGGCGGCATCACGTCTTCCAACTCATGATACTCGGGGTTTTCATAAAAGACCCACATTGCCTTTGCCGCATCCATGGCCGAACCGCCGCCAAACCCGATTACCCAGTCCGGCTCAAAAGCCATCATGTCCGCCGTACCGCGCTTTATACTTTCAAAGCTGGGCTCCGGTTCCACATCGGTATAGGCTTTCCAAACAAAGCCGGCATCCTCCAGCACATCGGTAACAATCTTGAGCTGTCCCAATTCCTGTTGAATGGTGCCGCTCATCACAATATAGGCTCGTTTGCGAGTGGAAGGTAACTCTTTCAGGTACTGCACCGCATTTTCGCCGCAATAGATATGTTCACATCCAAGCTTGATTGAATACATTGTTCGTTTTTCCACTCCTTCTAATCGTCGTATATAATACAGTTTTTGATTACCGAACCGGAAGCATGTTCGCGGATCGCTTTTTCAAGGTCCGGCAGGCGATATTCATTCTGAATAAAATCATCACTCAGAATAACGCCCATTTTTAAAAGCTCCAACGCCGTCATAACATGACGCGGTGTTGTGTGGAATACGCCCTTGATGGTAATCTGAGAGTAGTGCAGCAAGGTAGCATCCACACAAAGCTCGCTTCCGGATTTTGTGCCGCCAAACAATAGGACGAATCCACCTTTCCGCGCCATCTGAACGCTGGTTTTCCATACATCTATCAAGCCGGTCGCCTCGATGACGATGTCTGCTCCACGCCGTTCGTCGGTCAAATCACGGACGGCCTCCGCTGTGTTTTCAACGCCGGTCAGATTACAGGTTTTCCACACGCCCATTTTTTCGGCCAATTCCAAACGTGTCTTGATCATGTCGCTCACAATCACCTTGGCGCCTTTCAGCACTGCCAGCCGCGCAAACATCAGCCCAATGGGACCGGCGCCGTTCACGACGACGGTATCGCCCAAATGGATGGGGCAGTTCTCAATGCCGTATACCGCACAGGAAAACGGCTCCATTAAAGAGGCTGTCTTATGGGAAACCGAATCGTCCAGCAAAAACATATTCTGCCGCACGATGGGTTCCGGAACTTTCACGTATTGGGCATAGCTCCCCCGATTGAACGTCATATTGGAGCACATGGAATACAATCCCTTTTTGCAATAATAACACTCGTTGCAGGGGGCGGTGTTATGTACCGCTACGCGGTCGCCTTCGTGAAACCCTTTGACATTTTTTCCCACAGCGGCAATCACGCCGGAAAATTCATGTCCATAAGGGTGCGGCGGCTTCAGCAGCGGATAGCCCCGCTTGAAATTCTTCACATCGGTGCCGCAGGTAGTTGAAATCTTATTCTTGATCAGCACCTCGGCCGGACCGATTTCCGGGACCGGCGTTTCCATGATGCGGATGTCTTCCACACCATACAGCATAGCTGTCAGCATTTCTTAGTCTCCTGTCCTCGGTTTAGTAGCCCATGCCGTCCTTTTTCTCGTCTGACTTTTTAGGTTGACCATAACTTTTGAAGCTTTCCATAACTGTGGCCATTTCCTCATCGCTCAGCACAACAGGTGTTCCGATGCAGGAGGCTCTCCACTGCATTTCAGCCACAAATTCGAGGTTGACGGCCAGTCCGAAGGCTTTCGCAAGACTTGGGCCGCTGGTCACAAGCCCGTGGTTTGCCAGCAAAACGGCTTTGCTTTTACCGATTGACTTTGCGACATTCTCAGCAAGCTGCTGGGTTCCGAAAGTCGCGTATTCCGCGCATGGAATCTCGGGCACACCGGCACCTCCAATCACATAATGGACAGCCTTCAGCGGGATGTTAAGGCAGGCCAGCGTGGTACAGAAGGTAGAGTGGGTATGAACGACCGCGCGGGCATCCGGCTTGTTCAGATACATCACGGTATGTAAGCCATGCTCGCTGGAGGGTTTACGTGCCCCATCGATAATATTACCATTCAGGTCCATAACGACCACATCTTCAGGCTCGGTTTCAAAGTAGCCAAGGCCGGAAGGGCTGATCGCCATATAGCCCGTCGCGGGATCATAAATACTGATATTTCCGCTGGTACCTTTGCTCAATCCGGAAGAACTCATCTTACGGCCATAATCTGCGATTTCTTTTCTTTCTTTTTCCATCAACATAAATTATTTCTCCTTTTCTTACGCGGGGTATAACCCCGGCTGGTTGATTTCATACTGACAAACAATTTTATCAGCGCTTAATATTTTTCAGGTTCACAACCATATCGCTCTTGCCCGTCTTCCAAAAGTCTTGAATCGTGCGTGCAAGCAGCAGCGGCGATTTAGGAAGCGCATCCACCACATTTCCCGCGTTGTGCGGGGTCATTGTGAGATTGTCCAACGCCAAAAGCGGATCATCCTTGGAAATAGGTTCCTCCCAATACACATCAAGAGCGGCTCCGCCGATCGCCTTGTGCTGCAGCGCATTCACCAGTACGTCCTTATCCAGCACCCCGGCACGTGAAGTATTGATGAGGTAAGCTGTGGGCTTCATCAGGCCGATCAGCTTTTCCCCGACACTGTTTTTCGTTTCAGGAGTCAGGCGCAGATGCAGCGTGATGATGTCTGCCGTTTTGAAAAGCTCCTCCTGACCAACCAGCCGAACCGGCAGTCCCATCTCATCAAGAACTTCCTGCTTGACATATGGATCATAAGCAATGACTTTCATTCCCACACCGGCTGCCTTTTTTGCAACCAGTTTGCCGATATGTCCAAGGCCGACCACGCCCAGAGTCATCTCGCACATAGACGTGGTGTAGCCGCTGTTAACGTACTCCTTGCGCCAGTCCCCCTGTTTGAGCGCCGCGTGTGCCCGGGCAATATTACGCGTTTCGGCAAACATCAGGCCAATCGCAAAATCCGATGTTGCCTCCGCATTGCGGATGCAATGGATAACCGGAATGTTGTATTTGGTTGCTGCGGCCACATCTACATGCTCCATGCCGCCGCGGCAGGTACCGATGAGTTTCAGTTGCTTACCCTCTGCAATGAGGTCCTCGGGAACCGGGCAAAAATGTGTCAGCAAAATATCCGCGTCCACAATCTCACGGTAAACCTCCGTGGGAACTTTTTCCGCCATAGGCCCGTTTTTTTCAATGTTTTGTGCTTTTTTCTGGAATTCCTGCCGTGTTTCAGCAGGCCACACGATAGGCACGACTGTGTTTCGTCCGGGATCACCCAAGGACTCCGCCGCCTCCGCTAACAGTTTGCAAGGCACGACGATATCGCCGATCACTACAATTTTCATAGAGTATCCTTTCTGTATCCGATGTTTTCTTCTCTCTTAAACAAGCATCCATCCTGCCGCATAAAAGCGGCAAAATGAATGCTTTTCATCCGTCAGTTTCTCATACTAATATTCTAAAATAGGTTTATGCATTGACAGCAGGCTGGGGAGCGGTATAAGCCTCACCCAGAGCATTCTTTTCAAGGTACTCCTGGACTGAACCTTTGTTTTTCTTAAACAGGATGAACAGTACCAGATATACGGCAATCACTGCAAAGATAATAACTGGGTTCATTGTCAGGAACGCCATCGTAATAAGTCCGGCAGTGCAGTTGGACATGATGAAACCAATGATGAGCGTACCTCCCGCCAGAGCGGTAGTAGCAGCGTCAAATCCGGCGCCGGCAGCCACCTGAGTAAAGACAGTCGCCCAATAGGAAGCCATCATGATCTTCGCGCTGAACACGATGCATGCCATCAACCAAGATTTTACAATATTCCCGTTGCTCAGACATACTGGAATTTCAACCATATAAGGCAGCGAAGGTAAAACCATAACCGGGATGACAACGTTGCCCGGCAGTACAAAGGCGAGTAAAACGGCGAAAGGAATTACCAGCAGTCCGGTAGTCAGAGTAGCCGGTTCGCCGTAGCCCAGCGCGTCATTCACAGCGATAATGAACTCACGGTCTTTGCCATACTTACTGTTTTTCAGGGTTTTCCGGGAATAATCAGTCAAAGTGGTAAACCCTGAGGCGAATAGTCCGGCGACCTTCGGAAAAATAGCCATAACAGCGGCACAGGTCACTGCCACGTTAACAACCTGGCCCCAGGCCGCCATGGTGTTCAGTGCGGCAAGATTTCCGATCACACCCAAAATCAAACCGACGACAATTCCTATGTACATCGGCTCCCCCATGAATCCGATTTTTTTGCGGATGGTAACGGGGTCGGCCTTGATTTTGTCCATTCCCAGTTTGCTGAACAAAATGTTCAATACAAGGTACATGGGCGCGTCACCATTGTGATGCGGCGCAGTCATCGCGCAGGATGGATAGTGGTAATAGGTGGACCATCTTTTCTGCAGGACTTCCGCAATAAGCAGGATGACCACATTCACAAAAAGCATCAGGGCAAACGCCATTGGTAAATTATGTGTCAGCTGATAGAGCATGGAGCCCCACACAATAATGGAATAGTTATTCCACAGATCGGACGGCATAAAGATATCGGTCCATTTGACCAGCCAGAGCACGATCTGAAAAATTAGACCGACGCCGATGAACATCATGCCGATATCGGTGGAGTAAGCAACGGAGGCAACGGCCTGCCAGCCAATATCCAACGCCGGCAGATTCAGTCCGCTCGTTTTAACTATCTGCTGCACCAGCGGGGAAAGCACAGCGCCGAATTCGGTTGTGATGAACGCCATGCCTTTCAGGCCGACGCCAATGAGGATAGCAGACGAGAACGCTTTTTTAGTGGGTGCTTTAAAGAGCTTGCAAATGATAAAAATAATGAGAGGTACTGTGATATAGTTGCCAAAGGTATCAAATACACTTTTCAATACTGTAAAAAACATAATTCCTAACCTTCCTCTTTTCGGTTGTTTTTGCTTGGCAGATGAGATTTTCCGCTATTGCCGATCTTCTCCTTTATCCCAAATCCAGCTTACTTAATACCGCAAGGAGCTCCTCCACAAACTCGTCCTCGTTGATTCCAACGAGAAAACCTGTCGCATTCAGTACCGGAATTCCATAAATATCCTCTACCGGGCTTGTGTAGGCAATCAAGTCATAGCCGCCGGTTGCCACCGCAAGTTCCACGCCGCCGGGCGCTACTTCCGTAGATTCCATTTGGTAGCCATGCTCCGCCAATACATCTTCTAATTTTGAAGACAGCATTGCTGAACTGACCGTGCCGGAACCGCATACTGATAAAACTTTCACCGCTCTCATTTAAATTCTCCTTCCCTTCATTATTTTTATTCGTCTTCCAAAGAGCTCAGGCAATCCATAATTTCCGCCTTGCTCTCAGAATCCTTCATCCTTTTCAGCAACTCGCTGTCCTGAATGATCCGCATGATTTTTTTCAGCATTCCGATCTGCTGTTTGGAATCCTTAACGACCAGCGGAAGGATCACTTCGCAGTTTAGAGCGGTCTCTTTATTCCCCATCATTCGAAATTCAACCGGTTTCCGCGGAATAATAACCCCTACTGCCGGTTTGATTACCAGCTTGTTGTTTGTATGCGGAATCGCAAGATTGATTCCCTTCCCCGGAAGTCCGGTGGGCAAATCTGTTTCGCGTTCAATCACCGCTTCTCCATATCCCGGCTTGACATAGCCGCATTCTTCAAAGCGGGTAGCCATCATTCGAATGCAATCTTTGTCACTGTGCACATCCGCATCCATAATGATGAGCCGTTCATCCAGTAATTTTCCTATTATAGCCGCCTCCCTTTCTTTTCCCCCAACTTGTTGAGATTTGATATGTCGCTATCTAAAACATACCATATTGCCGTCGTACAAAAAAGGCCAACTTTATTCACAAATTATACAGTTCATTTTGCAATTAGTTGAACCATTTTGTGCAAATTAGCACAATCAGTGGCAAATGATGAGGATTAGTGCAAATACAGAAATCGCCGCAGCGATGAAACGGATAACCGTTTTTGTTTTACTGATGCCAAATTTTTGATAACGCTCATAGCGGGTGAATATCAGCGGACACACGCAGGCGGTGATTCCCATTCCAAACAAGGGGAGGTATGCCCAGCGTGTTGCCGCCTTGAATGAGATAAGAACCAGATTTGCCACCACTAAAGCAAGCAGCACCAAATAAAAGGGTAACCGGCCGTGTGTATCATAATCAACAAATTTTTTGGTTCTGTCAAAACATTCTTCACTGCAGCAGGGAAGTTCATGCTCTGCGCCCTGATTAATGATATACTCTCTGCAAAGAGTAGGCTTACCGCAGTACAAGCAAGGCTCCGCCTCAATTGTTCTGGCCGCCTTTTTTTTCGCCTCCCTCTTTTTTTCCTCCTGCTCCTTTGCGGCCTCTCTTTGTTCCGCGAGCCTTTTGGCTTCTGATTTCATTTGACACCCTTCCTATTCTGCGGCATATTCCGTAAGCAGCTTTTTCGCTCCTTCGATACTGTCGCTGTCAAGTACCTTCTCCACCAAGCCGGAAAGCTTACCGAGATCATACCGGCGGATCTGATATTTGATTCGGCCCACCTGTGCGGGTACAACACTGAATTCGTCAAGCCCCATTGCCAGTAACAACGGCGTCAGCCTTGCATCCGAGGCAACCTCACCGCACATTCCCACGGGAATCCCTTCCCTGTGCGCATTCCGGATTACCAGATCAATGGAACGCAGCACCGAGATATTGCAGGGATCATACAAATACTGGACCTTCTCATTCATTCGGTCGGTCGCTGTGGTGTATTGGATAAGATCGTTGGTTCCAATGGAGAAGAATGCAGCTTCCTTGGCCAGCTTGTCACTGATTAATACCGAGGCAGGTGTTTCAATCATGATCCCGATGGGGATGTTTTCATCAAAAACGGTTTTCTCAGCACGAAGCAGCGCTTTGGCTTTCTCAACCATTTTTTTGGCCTGCCGCAGTTCTTCAAGCGCAACAATCATGGGAAACATAATCTTTATACTTCCAAAAGCGGAAGCGCGAAGAATGGCGCGCAGCTGCGTAAGGAACACATCCTCACGGTCCAGGCAAATACGGATTGCCCGGTAGCCTAGAAAAGGATTATTCTCTTTTGGAATGTCCATATAATCAAGCTGTTTGTCTCCACCGATATCCAGCGTTCGGATAATAACCTCCTTCCCCTTTGCACGCTCCGCGATTTTTTTATACGTCTGAAACTGTAACTCTTCATCAGGATATTCACGCTGATCCATAAAGAGGAATTCGGTGCGGAACAGCCCCACGCCGTCACATTGCTCCACACGGAAGCTCCGAAGGCTTTCGGCATCGCCGGAATTCATACAAACAGCCACTTTTCGGCCGTCCGCCGTAACGGCAGGCTGCTCCGCCATGGCCGCATAAAGCTTTTTCTGTTCTTCAATCCTTCCCTTTTCTTCGCGAAATGCTCCTATAAATGCATCATCCGGCTCCAAAATCCCATAGCCGCGGTCACCGTCAATAAAGAGCGTCTGAGCTGAACAGACCTCCTGCATGATTCCAGCCGCACCCACAACCGCCGGGATTCCCAGTGTTTTCGCCAATATGACCACATGAGAAGTAATCCCGCCTTTTTCGGTTATAAATCCTCGGAGAAACCGCTTATCAATGCGGATAGTGTCCTCCGGTGAAAGATCTTCAGCGACCAGAACAAAAGATTCACGCATATTCTGAATCTCCTGGCCGGTACCGGTCTCCCCGTTAAGACGTCGGATGATCTCATCGCACACATTGCGGATATCGTTTGCACGCTCCTGCATGTAAGGGTCGGACATGGAGGCAAACTTTGCGCTGACTTTCTCCTTTTCCTGTTCGATGGCGTAATCAATGCCAATCCGTTCTTCCCGTACCGTCTGAATTGACTTTTTAAAAAAGAAGTCGTCTTCGACAATCGTGCGGTATGCTTTAAAAATAGCGGCGGTTTTCTCTCCGGCATCCGCCAGTGCGGTACGGTACAGCTCATCCAACTCCTTGGCGTACTCTTGCTGTACCTTTTTGAAGCGTTCCACCTCTTTGTCACAGTCCTCCACAGCTTTTTTCTCCAATATCAGCTTCTTCCTGCGCAGGACTACCGTCTGAGATACATCGCATCCTCCAGCTCCCGCAAGGCCGGTAAATTTTTTCATTCGTATTGCTCCTTGTCGTTTTGATATAATTGTTTAATTCCATTCACATGATTACGGTCATTAAAGTAGCGATAAATGCTCTCAAGCACCGCCCAGTGCGAATGCGAGTCCTTTGTCGCAAGTCCAACCAATATTCTGGTGTTTTCTCCGTCGGGGCAAACCATTTCTTTTGGCGCCAGCGCAATACAGACATCGATTTGGGGGTTCGCGTCCCCTTGCAGGGGAAAATGCACCAGCACAACATCCTCCTGAATCCGGTAGGTCTGGAGTTTTTTGTTTTGCAGCAGATTGAACATTCTCTGTGCAAGACGCTGCCCGGCCGCCCCCGGACGCAGTACCTTACTGCAGCTGAGGAGAGTCTGTTTCAAATTCGCTGTTTCGGGCAGCACCAAAAATTTGTTCTGTTCAATCTTCTCGTAAAAGATGTCACTTTTAGCCCGAGGGCGTTTGCCGCGATCCTTTTCCTCAAAATACCGAAAAAGATCGAGATACAGTTTATCATCCTGGACATTTCCGCTGACACTGCCTTTTACGCGTTTGATAATTTCACATATCATTTCGTCATAACGAGCGACAGATCGATCTCCACGCAGGATCTCCATGATACGGCGCTGTGTATTCTCTGTAATGATGGGACCGGTTTCTACGAGTTTCTTACAGGTGAAGCCCTTGCTCAGCGGCACTAACGAAACCACCAGAGCATAATCTCCCAGCATCCATTCGCGAAGCTTGCTCTGACTGATCACGCGGTAATCCAATGACAGGCCAAACAGATCCTGCAGCTGTTCGCGCATTAAAACAACCACCGCCATGTTCTCTGCGCCAACAATCAATACCCCCTTGCTGTCCGCATTTTCCTTCACCAGATATTTTTCACTAAGATTACTGACAAAATAGACGCACAGATACGCCAATTCATCTTCCGAAATTCCCCCGGCGGAAAGATCCATTTTTGCCGCCTGCACAGCCTTCTGGGTAAAATCGAACACAAAAGGATACATTGCCTTGATATCCTTAACCAATGGATTTTTATCGGGAATACCATATTTGATTCGGTAATACATCGGACGGATATGATGACTGAGCTGTTTCTGCAGCCGTTCGCGGTTTGGAAAGGATAGACAGGCGATGCGCTCAAAGCTCAGCACCAGTTCCTCCGCAAATTCTGCAATAAAAGTATCCTCCTGCTCTTGCGATAGAAAATCTGTCGTCTGAATACCGAGAAACAGCGTGGTGATGTAATAGGTCTCCTGCATGGCAACCTCCACCCCATGAACACGCAATTTCTGGAGGCTGAATTCTACGGAACGGAACGAAAGGCTCTTCATTAAAGCAAGTTGCTCATCACTGCTTAACTGAATGATATCTCCTTTGCGGCTGCGTATCCATGATACCTGAATCATCATTCTGATGAGTTCGATATTTGCAAGAATATAATCTCCATGAATATCTGTTTCGTATTGTTTGATAAGGCAGCGGCAGAGTTCGCCAAAGTCGATTTCATTGTGGTAAAGGCAGACAAGACTCTTTTGCAGAAAATGATGTATACACATCTGGCAGCCCGGACTTGACAACATTTGAAATTGTCCGCCCAGCATTTTCCGGATGGTCATTTCCTCACCCATAATCATATAACCGGCTTTAATCGTACTGCTCAGGGAAAGTCCCCAGCCTTCCATCAAACCGCGTACTTCTTTAATGTCGCTCAAAATTGTGTTTTTGCTCACACTAAACAGCTCCATCAGGCGGTTGATCGTAATATTTTCGCTGGCAAGCGAAATATGCACAACCTCCATCGCACGCCGTTCCTCGACTGAAAAGAAGTAGGTCGTACCTTCCCGGAGCTGCTGTTCTAGCGCGAGCGTGTCCGGGACTTCCGCACGGATAATTTGTCCGGAAATGACTACTTTCCCCAACTTGTAGTACTTCAACCAATCATTGATTTTTTCCAGATCGTAGTACATGGTGCGTTTTCCAACACCCATTTTTTCAAGAAATTCCTCGGGTGCAACGCCTTTTCCCGTCACCAGCAGGGCGCGCAAAATATAGGTCTGCCTGCTCTTAAGTTCCATTTGTGCCTCCCGTTTTTCATTATCAGTCCGAAAGACGCTGTAAAAAGTCAACTACCTTCGGGCCTGCTGTCTGTTCGTCCGAGCCTTCCACCTGTACAAGAAGTTTTGTTCCCCGATAAACCCCTCCGCTTAAAATGCTTAAAATGCTTTTTGCATTGATTTCTTCGTTTTTCGGAGTTTTCAGAATAATATCACTCTTGATATTTTTGCAAAATTCCACCAATTCGGATGCTGGGCGTGCATGCAGCCCCGTTTTATTGTTGATTACGACTTCTTTCTGAAACATTTTGTTTCCCCTTTCAAGACATTACTTTTGTTAATTTATTATAATAAACATTTTATTGTATGTAGCTTAACATATATTGTTCAAATTGACTATTACCAAAAACATTCATGGTAACAAAGGTATTTCATGCAAGCAATTGTTCCATTCGCTATTTCTTGCACAATCTTTTGCACAAAGACACTTGCGGAGAAATTTGCTAATACAAATTTGATTTTTATAATATCCAGCAAAAAACGCATCAGACTACCGTTTGTCGGTTATCTAATGCGTTTCTTAAACTGAAATAGATGTTGTGTTTTTATGCTCTTATGTGAAACTGATAAGATACGGTTCATTGGTAACAAGCAGTTCCCGTAATTTTCAGTAAGTAAAATAAATATACTTCTGTGTAGCCGGTTCCGCTTTCTCAATCGCCGTTACATAACAGACCGGCATCGTCTGACCGTCATAATCTTCAATTTTCAGCTTTCCTGTGATCCAAACCCAATCGTCATCTTTGAGTGATTTCGCATGATCGCTTCGGCATAGAACTCCGCAGGGCTGAAGGTCCGCTGCACAGCAAACCATTGCGTACCGAACCGGGACAAATTCATTTTTTGCAAAGGTATTCATCCGAAAGACCTGTCCCTTAAACCGAAAGGTCTGGCCTTCGTACTGCTTCATGTTTCTGTTCAGATTTGCGTACCAATCTGCGAATTGTTCGTCCGTGATGTTGGTTACTCCGCCTGCATCTTTTTGCGGCTCCGCCGCAGAAGAATTGGTTTCAATCCCAATGTCATCCTGGGGGACGAAAGTATCCGGAATAATGGTTCCTTTTGACTGTGACAGCTGCCCTGTGGAGGAGGCCGTTGTGCCGCCAAGCGTAATCGCTTTGCTTTGTATTATTCCGGTGGGCAAAAGAACCGCTGTTACCATTGGAAACAGAATAATTAAATATTTTACTGTGCTTGTATTGTGCTTTGGTCTGGAAAGGCCCGGAAGCATAAAAAATCCAATTCCAAACAATGCCGCAACGGAAAACCACAGATAACCGTTTAATCGGGGATGGACATAATCCTGTGCTTTGCCGCTGATTAAGGCGAAAATCAAAAGAACTGCCAACCCCAGCAGAATAATCAGTTGGAGCAATACTTCAAAATTTAGTTTTCGTTTCATGGCAACCTCCTGCGGCAGTTTTTATGTGCGGACTAAAAATGAAAAAACGATCAATACGAGGAATCCGGTCAAGAACAGAATCCCTACCAGCTTCAGTATGAACCTTTTGTGAAAACTGCTGCTCAGCATGAACAAATTGCTCAGATCAAGCATTGGCCCCATTACAACAAACCCCATGATGGCTGGCAACGGGAAAGAGTTCAAAAAGCTTCTGGCAATAAAGGCGTTGGATGTGGAACAAACCGACATAACGAACGACGCCAATAGCATGATAAGCAGCGGCAAAACAATATTCTTACCGGCACCTTGAAACGCGGAAGCGGGCAGTGCAATTTGCAGAGCAGACGAAATGAGCGCGCCGCACACGATAAAACGGCCCACATTTAAGAGCTCCATACCCGCGTGGCGAAAAATGCCCTCCGCCGTTCCAAGTGCTCCTTTGTAATGAAGACTGCCCATATAGCCCCCCGAACAGGCTGAGCCAATCGTGTTGTCCGTCAGCACTTCCTCCGCCTTAACCTTCTGTATGGACAGAATCAATCCTACAATGACAGAAATAATCACGCCGAGCAGAAGGCGGTATACCGCGTATTCCCTTTGTCCTGGAAAAGCGTAAAGAGTTGAGATGAAAGTCACAGGATTTACCGCCGGTGAAGCCAGCATAAATGTAATTGCCTGTGGCAGAGGAACTCCTTTCCGGATTAACCGCGTGGTAATTGGTACCATAGCGCAGTCACAGACAGGGAATAAAACTCCCAGCACAACCGCGAGGGGAAATCCGAGTACCGGGTGCTTTATAAAAACTGACGCCAGCCTGTCGTCCGGAACTAGAGCCTGCAAGATAGACGATACAAATACGCCGAGTAATAAGAACGGAACCGCCTGCAGCAGAACTCCGATGAAAACGGTGTTAACGCTTTTCAGAAAACTGTATGTAGTAGTGGCAGCCGGTATTTTTACAGCCAATAAATAAAGACAGAGTATTGCAAAAATCACCGCTCCGCTCAATTCCCAGTGCCGCACCTGCTGTTCCGTAACATCGGCCCTTTTCAATGTATCATAAAGATAAGTATCCGCTGCGGCTTCTTCAAAGAATAACTTTGCCTTCCGGTTCAGCCCCTTCACATTTTGTTTTAGGATGCTGTGTTCACCCGAACAGCGGTTAAATAGAACAGCATCCGAATTGTTGAGCTGTTCTGCCATTAGCTCACCCGTATTGTTTCGGTACAGTTCAAAAGTAGTTGCATCGGCGCAAAACAGAATTTGATCAATATAATAATCAGAGGGCAGACGGGCCCGCAGCAAGTTCTCTATCGGCCATGTTCCGTTATATTCAATCAGGATCAGGTCGGGGTTTAGTTCCCACTTGATTTTGCTGAACAGCCGCCCGGAAATTTTGTATAGCTCCGTAATTTCCGCCTGTACAACATTTTTGTTGACGAGGGTGCCGGCCCGCAGTTCTTCCATGCCTTCTTCACACTGGAGCACGACAATGCTATCATATTGCTCCATCAGGTCATTTTCCAGCATATGCTGAATCAGTGTGGTTTTGCCGCCCTCCAGAAAGCCGCAGATTACTTCGATTTTTGTCTTACGCATCTCACTACTCCCCATATTCAGTTCGTTTGAATTCGGTTCACACTCCGAACAATATGGCTAATCCGGCCTTATCCAAATCTTTTCCAATAACACATAAGCGACCGGAAAAATCGGGTTCAATGTTACGGCTGCTTACTTCATCCGGAACAAAATCGAATTGCAGCCAACTGCCGCCCGCAAGTGGGACGATTCCTTTTGCACGCAAAACCGTGCCGTAATCCGGCAGTTTCTCCAACAGAGTTTCAATTTCATCTTTCCGGAATACTTTTGGTGTCTGTACACTCCAGACAGCAAATTCTTCGTCGGCGTTATGATGGCAGTGTTCGTGCTTATGCTCATGCTCATACTCATACTCATGCTCATACAATTCATCCTGGTTCAGCAGGGGCGCCGCGCTGTTCTCTGCAACGGAAAGAATCTTATCTCCGCTGAGTTCCTGCCAAGGGGTAGTAATGATCTCCGCGTTCGGATTGTGACGCTGAATCTCCTTCACTACGGCGGCAAGTTTTTCTGCGTCCATCTTTTGCGTACGGCTTAAGACAACCGTCTTTGCGTGCTCTATCTGATTATTGAAAAATTCTCCGAAGTTTTTGCTGTACATATGGTATTTTGTTGCATCCGCTACATCGATGCATAAATTGACTTCAATATCCTCTTTCAAGCCAACCTTTTGGCATGCTTTTATCACATCGCTCAGTTTACCGACACCGGAAGGCTCAATCAAAATCCGCTCCGGGTGATACTGACCAATCACCTCGCTCAGCGCTGCGCCAAAATCACCCACCAGCGTGCAGCAGATGCAGCCTGAGTTAATTTCACGGATTTGAATCCCTGTCTGCTTTAAAATTCCGCCGTCAATTCCTATTTCTCCAAATTCATTTTCTATCAGCACTACTTTTTGCCCTTTCAGGCTTTCTGACAACAGCTTTTGGATTAATGTTGTTTTCCCTGCGCCTAAAAATCCCGAGATAATATCTATTTTAGTTTGCATATTTTTGCCTTTCCACAGATCAGTTTTTTCACTATAAAAATGAACAGCAAGGTGATAACTCCGCAGAGTACAATGGTTCCGCCCGGCTTCAGCCCCGCATAATACGAGATTGTTAAACCGGAAAGTGTAAACAGAAGCGCAAACCCAATCGACCAAAGTACCGTTTTTCGGTAACTTTTCGCTACCTGCATGGCACATGCGACCGGAACCACCATCATGGAGGACACAATCAGCGCGCCCACTGTACGCGCTGCAATGGATACGGTAATGGCGGTCAGCAGTGTAAAAACAAAATTAACGAACTGTACCGGGACTCCGGCCAGTTTAGCAGACTGCTCGTCGAATGAGATGTAAAACAGCTCTTTATAAAGAATAATAAAAGCAGCCAGTACAATCAAGCTAATTATTATTACAAGATGAAGCTCGAAGTCGGTGATCGCAACAATGCTGCCAAACAAAAAGCTGTTAAAGCTTTGTGCATTCTGTATAAATCCCGAAAGTACGCCCGCCAGCCCGATGCCCGCCGACATGATAATCGCAATGGACATTTCGGAATACCTTGGAATTCTTTTTCGGATGACATCAATGCCGAACGCGGCCAGAGTGCAGGCGGCCACCGCGCCTAAAATAGGATTGAAATTGAAAATAAGCCCTGTTGCAACGCCGGCCAAAGAGGTATGGGAAAGCGCGTCACCCACCATGGAAAGACGCTTCAGCACTACAACCACGCCAATACAGGGAATGATGATGGCAAGCAAGATTCCGACAAGAAACGCACGCTGCATAAATTCATATTCAAATATCATGCTTTTCCTCCAATATCCCATTATGATCTATGCGGAGCACACGCTTGGCCAAGCGTGAAATCCGTTCGATGTCGTGTGTGACCATTACAACAGTAATCCCTTTTTCACGGTTCAGTTGTTGCAGCAGGGTGTATAGCGCTTCGGCAGCGTTCAAATCAACTCCCGTAGTTGGTTCGTCCAGCAGCAAAACCTGCGGACTATTAACCAAAACACGGGCAAGCATTACGCGCTGCTGCTGTCCGCCCGAAAGCTCGCTGATCATCCGTTTCGCATATTCCTGCATCCCGACTGTTTCCAAAGCCAGTTGTACCAGTGCGGTGTGTTTTGGGGTTGGAAAATGCAGAAAGCCAATCTGTGAAAACAGGTTGGCTTTTACAATTTCTTCAACCGTCGCCGGAAACCCGGCGGCAAGCGAAGAACTGTTCTGAGGAACATAACCGACTTTGCTAAATTCTTTAAATTGAGTGATCTCTTGACCGCACAATCGAATACTGCCGGAATTTGGTTTTAGAAGGCCGAGCATCAGCTTTAACAGCGTGGACTTTCCCGCGCCGTTAGAGCCGACAATCCCGACAAAATCACCGTGTTCAACCGATAGGCTGATATGGCTGAGCACGCTAATATTCTCGTATTGAAAGCAGAGATCTTTTATTGTAATGATATTCATCTTATTTTAGTGCATCCTTTAAGGTTTGTAAATTTTGCTTCATTACCGAAACATATTCCAGTCCCTTTGACTGCTCCTCATCCGTCAATCCCTCCAATGGGTTGAAGGTTGCCGTTTTGGCGCCAACTGCCTTTGCAATGGTTTCAGCGACCTTTGGGCTTACCAGATCTTCAAAGAAAATAGTTTTAACCTTATGCTCCTTGGCGAATTTGATAATCTCGCTCATGCGCGCCGGATCGGGCTCCGAATCCGCGGTAAGGCCTTCAATTGCAATCTGATTCAGGCCATATGCTTTACACAGGTAACCAAACGCCTGGTGCGCCACGATAATGTCTTTACTGGTAAAGGATGTGGCAGCGGTCTTATATTCCTGGTCCAGTTCATCAAACTGTGCGGCATATTTTTCATAATTGCTTTCGTAAGTGTTTTTGTTTGCCGCATCAGCCTGTACGAGTGCATTTTTGATATTTTCCATTTCTTTTTTTGCATTCTCGGGGCTGAGCCAAACATGCGGGTCATATTTTGTAGTTTCTTCGCCCTCTTCCGCGTGTCCTGCCATTAGGTCAAGACCCTTTGAAGCTTCTACCGCGGTCAGATTTTTGTTTTGAAGCGAGCCCAAAACCTTTTCTACCCAGCTTTCCATGCTTGCACCGTTGTAAACAAGGATATCCGCCTTTTCCAAATTGACAACGTCTGTTGTCGCGGGCTCCCAGTCATGCGGTTCTGTTCCCGCAGGGACAAGGTTCGTTACATCGATTTTGTCGCCGCCAACCTTTTTTGTAAAGTCATACATCGCATAAAAGCTGGTGTATACTTTCAGTTTTTTTCCTCCTGTCGTTTGAATGGCAGATTCACTTGACGACTGATTTGCGGATGACTCCGTTTTGGCCTGTGTTTGTTCTGAACCGGATTTGCAGGCAGTAAAAACGCCCAATGCCATTATACAGACAAGAATCACAGATACTAGCTTTTTCATTTTTTGAATCCTCCTAAGGAAGCTTATTAAATACAGATTGCAATTTGATGCGAATCATTTGCATTTAAGACTATACCAGATTTTGCGGATTGTCAAGCCCAAATGCAAATGATTTGCAGAAGTTCAATAAAAATGTTGTAGGCAATTTCATTGCATGATATAATTATTTGTACGCAGCTTATATTACTGGAGGATTTATGAGTATATTAGATGTTGAAAATGTCACGCACGGGTTTGGCGGAAGAAGGATTCTGGAAGATGCTTCCTTTCGGTTACTAAAGGGAGAACATATTGGATTAGTTGGTGCAAATGGGGAAGGTAAAACTACCTTTTTAAATATTATCACCGGCAAATTAATGCCGGACGAGGGTGAAATTTCGTGGTGTAAACATATTACTACAGGGTATTTGGATCAGTTCAGTACTTTGAAAAAAGGCAAGACGATTCGTGATGTTTTGCGGGATGCTTTTCAGCGTTTATATGAATTAGAACAGGAAATGTTAAACATTTATGAAAAAATGTCAGGTTGCACGGAAGAAGAACTATCTTCTTCCATGGAGGATGTCGGTGAGATTCAGGAGATATTGGAATACAATGGGTTTTACATTATTGACAGCAAAATAGAAGAATACGCGAATGGCTTAGGCCTTGGTGAAATCGGGTTAGACCGTGATGTTGATGAACTGTCCGGCGGCCAGCGTGCCAAAGTCCTTCTTACAAAGCTGTTATTAGAAAACCCTATGATTTTAATCTTGGATGAGCCGACGAATTTTTTAGATGAAGACCATATTTCATGGCTGAAAAACTTTTTGCAGAACTACGATAACGCGTTTATCTTAGTTTCTCATGATGTTGAATTTTTAAATGATGTCGTCAATGTGATTTATCATATTGAAAATGCGGTATTAACACGCTATACCGGAAATTATCATCAATTTATTGAGATGCATGAACTCAAGAAACATCAAGTAGAACAATCCTATGAAAAACAGCAAAAGGAAATTTTTCAGCTTGAGACCTTTATTGCTAAAAATAAGGCAAGAGCTTCGACGGCCAATATGGCGAAATCAAGGCAGAAAAAACTGGATAAGATGGACGTTATTGAGTTGGCACGCCAAAAGCCAAAACCGTCATTCAGCTTTAAAACAGCGAGAACACCGGGCAAACAGATTGTCGTAGCAACAGATTTGGTTTTGGGCTATACAGAACCTTTAACAAAACCGATGAACCTTTCTCTTGAACGCAATCAAAAAATAGCAATCAAGGGAGTAAACGGCTTAGGGAAATCAACACTTTTAAAAACACTGCTTGGGATCACCCCTTCCATTTTAGGCACCACAGAACTTGACCCATTTGTTGAGATCGGCTATTTTGAGCAGGAAGAAACCGATACGGACGACACCGCTTTACAGGAAATATGGAACGAGTTTCCCGGAATGACAAACGGAGAAGTCAGAGCGGCACTTGCACGATGCGGATTAACAAACGAGCATATTACTTCACAAATGAAGGTGCTTTCCGGCGGGGAAAACGCAAAAGTCCGCCTATGTAAGCTTATGCTTAAGGAAGTCAATTTACTGGTTCTCGACGAGCCGACCAATCACCTTGACGTGGATGCTAAGGCTGAACTGAAAAAAGCAATCGCAGAGTTTAAAGGAACCGTTTTGTTGGTAAGCCATGAGCCGGATTTCTATTATGATGTTGTTACGGATGTTTGGAATTTGGAGCAATGGACAACAAAAATAGTCTAGTTTCTGGGACTTTTGATACGAACATCTGCGACGATATCCCAGACAGCCTTTTTGAGGCCGCGAAGCTGGACGGTGCGGGGATTTTCGCATTTACGCAAGCATTTGGCACGCGTTATTGACAATCTGGAGAAAGAGCATCTGGATCAAGTTTGAACCGGGTGCGTATTTTCCTGGAAAATTCGGAATTCGCATTGAAGACCTGGTAGTCGTTACTGAGACAGGCTGCGAAGTCTTAAACACAGTTTCGAAAGAAATTACCATAATGAAGTCATAATTTTACAAGAATGCCAATTCAGGCTGCCCTTCCTTTGTGTTGGGCAGCCTGAATTGTTTGGTCGTAATTTATCTCATTTACTATATTTTTATTGTGACGGCAACTGAATTAGTTACAGAATATGGACGTACAGCCCGATATCGTCTTGATGGATGACAAAATCAGGAAGTTGGAGAGAATATCGTTACTTTTTTTTCCTAACTTCATCATAGAATTTTAATACAATATTCGCCGGAAACAGACGCTGCTCAAATAAGATCATCATTGCTAAGGCGGCCTCAATTAATCCAATGCCAAAAAACAAAACATGCAAAAAAGCAACGGCATTAATCATGATACATTGGACCACAATCCAAATGACTAAAGCCCAACTAAAAACACTGCTTATATACCCTTGATATTTCAGGTGAAAACAGAACATAATCGCGCTAAAGATATTCCCCAGACCAAGCACTGCAAACAGGATAATCCCAGGAATCAAGTAATTACTAAACGGTGAATTCCTTAAAAGTTCAACCGACGCTCCAAGCGGGGCCTGCGGATTCGTGATACACGCCACCCCCCCGGCCACTGCGCCAATTCCTACAATTGCATGTAAGACCCAAAGTATAGTACGTACTGTTTTCATTTCTTTCCTCCTTACCAATGTTGGGGACGGGAAATCAACGGGGGCAGCATCGTATTCGAATTACCCTTGGCAGCATTAATTTGAAATTGGGTCAGAAAGATGCTCTTTGAAAGGTTTGCTTCCCTTAAATTGGCATCCCGAAAGTCAGCGCCCATGAAGTCAGTGCCGCTTAAATCAGTGCCTTCTAAATTTGCGGCGATGAGACAAGCCCCTCGTAAATCCTCACATCTTATATCTTTCTTTCTTAAATCTCTGCCAAAATAATCCGTCATCGATTTACGCTCCTTATTGGCATGAAAGGGTATTCGATTGGCACGGCTTATCTCACTGCGCACCAGCTTACTTGCATTCTTGAGCAAGCTTGCAATTTTTGTACGATGTGCCGAAAGATCAAATTTCTTTAAGGAATATGGAGTGTATTGGGCAATGCGTTCAGTGGCATGAAGCGCTTCCCTGATTTCTTCACGTACAGGCAAGTCCAGTTTGAATGACAGCGCTTCATTAAGATACCAACACATTTCATGTAACTGCCGCATAATTAGAAATGCTTCAAACATGAGGTCGGCAGACGAAGGCTCCATCCGCCAGTCTCTTCCCGCAAAAGTGACTTGTGAAACCTGCTGCCCCGCACCAAAGCATTCATAGGCAGCACAGCCTTTTAAACCTAACTCCTCAAGTTTTCCGTGAACCATACAACGAAAATCCGTATCCAAATTAGAACAAGGGGTTCCTGCACTTTTATCAGCCGGGAACCCATCCTGTGTCGAGAAATACAAGGCAACACAACAAAGCCCAAAGCATTGTTCACAATGAGGTTTCAGGTGGTTTATGCTCTCATCTTTTACTTGCACCATATCACGCAGCTCCTATATAAATAAAAAATATCGCGCTAATAGTATAACCCGTTCGTAAAGTACCGATCAATGAAAAATTCGCAACACTGTGTACTTTGCTGAACAAAACACCATAAATATCAGTTAAGTACACGCATAGCGGATTCCTCCGCAAATTGATGGCTGTACAGTGTGTGGTAATAGCTGTGATGAAGCAGAAGTTCTTCGTGCCGGCCCTGCTCCACTATTTTGCCATCCTTTACCACCAGAATCAAATCCGCATGACGGATTGTGGAAAGACGGTGAGCGATCAGGAACGAGGTGCGATCCTTCAGCAGGTGGGAAATAGCCGTTTGAATAAGCTGCTCGGTCTGGGTATCAATTGACGAGGTTGCTTCATCCAGAATAAAAATCCGCGGGTTCGCCAGTACGGCGCGCGCAAAGGAGATCAGCTGCTTTTCACCGGTGGAAAGACGGTCTCCGCCTTCACCGACGCTGCTTTCATAACCGTTATCCAGCTTTTCCACCACAGTATCGGCACTCACAGCTTCCGCGGCGCGTTTTACCTGTTCATCGGTAGCGGTTAGGTTACCGTAACGTATGTTTTCCATGACGGTCCCCGAAAACAGGTGCGGATTTTGCAGCACATAACCGATGTTGCTGTGAAGCCAAAGCTGACTGCGCTCGCGGTAGTCGCGGCCATCAATCAAAATCCTGCCCGAAACAGGCTCAAAGAAGCGGCAGGCAAGGTTAACCAAAGTGCTTTTGCCCGCACCTGTTTCACCCACGATGGCAACGGTGGTACCCGCGGGAATTTTCAGGCTGAAATTGCTGAACACATCCTCGTTTCCGTCCGGATACCGAAAGCTTACATTGCAGAACTCGATGTCGCCCTTGATAGGCTCCCAGTTTTCCAGCTTCGGGTGAAACGAATCGCCGTATTTTTCGACAACCTCCGGCGAATCTACAATATCCGGTTTTTTGTCCAGCAGGCCGGTTACACGCTCAATATTCGTCTGTACAGAAATGACATCGGAAAAGTTGCGCGCAAGCTGCTGAATCGGTTCGAAAATTCCGACGGCATAGGAGGTAAAAGCGGAGAGCGTGCCAAGCAGCAGAATGTGCTGCAAAACCATATTGCCGCCGCGCTCCAGCACCAAAGCCGTTGCAATCGAACTCATAAGCAGAACCAGTGAAATATAAACGGCACTCAGCCGGGCGGCCCGAATGGAGGATACCCTCATGTCCTGTGTGATGTCCGTAAAATCCCGTTGATTTTTCTCCTCAATCACTAAAGTTTTTGATGTTTTGGCACCCATTATGCCTTCATTGTACGCACCGGTAATCCGAGAGTTCGTTTTTCGAACCCTGCGGTTCCAGAGCAGAATACGGTTCTGAAAATAAAAGGTCAGCAGTGCAATAGCCGGTACTACAAGGATTACGATCAATGCCAGTTTCACATTCAGTATCAGCATAGCGGCGAACACGCCCAACACATAAGCTGACGACCAAATGATGTCAAACAGATTCCATGCCACAAGGCTGGAAATCCGGTCCGTATCGCTCATTACCCGGGTTAGGATGTATCCGACCGGGGTTATGTTATAATACGAAAAAGAGAGAGTTTGAAGATGAATAAAGCACGCCCGCTTGAGGTCGCGGCCAAGGTTCATCTCAATCCGCATGGAACCCCGGGTAAATAATATTACACTGATGGTTTGCAACGAGATGACGAGCGCGTATGTCAGCGCGAAATAGACCAAACCTTCCGTAGTTCGTGCCTCAATAAAATGGTCGATGGCATACCGCTGGAACAACGGCAGCAGAATATCCACAAAGGCACAGAACAGGTTGAATAAAAAAACCATTAGCAAAGTACGCCGGTAAGGTTTTAAAAAGGGGAAAATATTCTTCCAAATTTTCAGATCAAAAGCTTTGCTGTATTCCTGTTCATCATAACCCATTAACCTTCCTCCTTTTCCAGCAGTGACCGGTCGTCGCTGTTCATTTGAATATCGTAGATACTCTTATAGATACCATCTTGGTGAATCAGTTCTTCGTGTGTGCCGAATTCCGCAATCTTTCCGTCATCCAGCACCAGAATCCGGTCGGCCTGCATCAGGGTGGTTATCCTGTGTGAGATAAGAATAACGGTCGATTTTCCGAGATTCTCTCTCAGTGCCGCGCGAATCTGCGCGTCTGTTTCCGAGTCCACAGCGGAGAGTGAATCGTCGAATACCATGATGGGCGCCAGCTGCATCAGCATGCGGGCAATCGCCACCCGCTGCTTTTGCCCGCCCGAAAGCGTCACTCCCCGTTCCCCCACAATCGTATCGTAGCCGTTGGCAAAATCGTCCACCGCATTGTCTACACAGGCAATTTGGGCGGCGCGCCGTACCTCATCCAGTGAAGCGCCGGGTCTTGTGGCACGGATATTTTCTTCAATAGTACGAGAGAACAGAAACGGTTCCTGCAGAACCATCCCAATGTTTTCGCGCAGCCAGGAACGTTTGATTTCAGCTATATTGACGCCGCCTACAGTGATAGTTCCACACTCGGGCGGCAGGTCGTACAGCCGGTCCAACAGATGCATCAGCGTTGATTTTCCGCTGCCCGTTCCGCCCAGTATGGCAAAGGTGCTGCCGGAGAGAATGGTAAAATCAATATCTTTCAGAACCGGTTTCTGACCTTCGTAGCTGTAGTTGATATGATGAAACGCGATGTCTTTATCCATTGGCGGCTTAACGGCGTCCGGGATATCCTGCTCTTCTTCCGCGTCCAGAATATAGGCCACACGCTCAATGGAAACGCCGGCCTTGCTCATTTCAGATAAAATTCGGCCAAGACCGCGGACAGGCCAAATGAGTGTGGAGTTATAAGATACAAACGCCAGGAATTCGCCGAGCGTGATTCTTCCATCCACCGCTTCGATAACGCCCATGACGATGACCGTAAGAATCTGCAGACCGGTAATCAGATCACCGATTCCCCAGTAGGCGCTTAGCAGTCGGCCCAGCCGAATCCACAGGCCGGCAAAGCGGTTGTTGCGTATGTCGAAACGTTCAATTTCATACCGTTCGCGTCCGAATGCACGCACCACCCGCACACCCGTCAGGTTTTCCTGCACCGTGGCAGACAGTTCCCCTTCGGCTTCGTCTGCCAGACGGAATCGTTTTGCTATTTTCGAATAAAAAACTCCGGAATATGCCGCCACCAGCGGAATGAATGTCAGCGCAACCAGCGATATCTTCACGTTCATTGAAAACATAATGATAATGGACAGGATCACCAAAAATGCGGTACGAAACACCTCCAGCAGTTGATTGCTGATAAAGTTGCGGATTACATCTACATCGGAAGTGCAGCGCTGAATAATCTCCCCTGTTTGATGTTGGTTATGCCAGGAATACGGAAGCCGCTGAATGTGCCCGAAAAGCTGGTCCCGAAGGGATTTCACAAAGGACTCCGACGCTTTTGCCACGCCCATGCGGCTTAAGTAATTGCAGATGCCCGACAGGACGGCAACCAGCAGTATGGCAGCGGCGAATAGCAGCAGGCTGTTTGCCGGGTCGCTTTGGACTTTCTGTAATGAAACAAAACGTTCCAGCCAGACAGGCAGGCTGACAGACTGCTCACCGATCACGTAATCAACCGCTACACGGATAATCTGCGGTGTAACGGCATTGAAAACCGTATTCAGCATGGCAAAAATCAATGCGGCGATAAAAAGCCCGACACTTCCCCTTAAAAAACGCCAGATCAGTCCGGCTCCCTTTTTCTTCGTACTTTGCCCCTCCATTGTATTCATCTCTTTTCAACAGTATAAAATAAAAAGCGCCTCTGATCATCAGAGGTGCCTTTGCCATTGTATTTACGCCTGTTTTCACAGCAGGGCGCAAAAAGCTATCCGTAGAATGCGGGCAAAAATACTTCTGATTTAAATTTTTTAACAGAACAGCCAACCTTTACTCCAAAATAGCCATTGTTTTCCATCTTTGTCCGCCTCCTTTTTTATTTTTATCACAATGCGTTTAGTATAACCCGGTATTTCCGGAATGTCAATAGTTTCCCAAGACGAAGATAACGTCATCCTGTATTTTGAATCAATTCAGCAGTGCTGCTTCTGACTTTTCCGGCAGCGGATGACGAGGAAGCTGGGCTTATAGAATTCCTTTTCCATATTTGGGTTCAAACACAGCGTTGGGTCATCCGGCAGTGGCTCCAGCATCCGGTCAATCGCAAAGTCGGCGTCAAGCAGCGCATTTATAATCTCAGAAAAAGTGCGGTGGTAGTTGATAACGCCATTCACCATCCATTTAGTGGAACGGATTCCCCCGCGTCCGTAATCCGTAAGATTGTAGTGCAGCAGCTCGCCGTTTTCAGCCACTGTAAACTTGGGCCCCGTGCATGGCGCGGTCGTCAGAGGATGCTCCTGCGAGAAAAGGAAGCAGCCGCCATCATTCAGGCAATCGGATATCGCGGACAGCAGCGTAGGAAATTCTGCGACATAATGAACCGCCAGCGAACTGACGACGATGTCGAAGCGCCGGTTCAGTGTTCCGATATCACACATATCCATGCGTTCATATTGAATTTTTTCATGCAGTGCCTGTATTTTTGCCAAGGCGAGCATCTTTTCCGACAGATCGATGCCGGTAACCTGCGATGCACCTCTGCGGACATATTCCAGACAGGCCCCGCCGGCACCGCAGCCAATGTCCAATACCGACTTTCCCTCAAGATCCGGCAGCAGGCTCATCAGGGCAGGCTGTTCCAGTAATTTGTTGTAGTTGACAGGATTGTCACGGATTTTTCGATAGCCTTCAAAGAAATCCTCGTCATCAAAGATATTCTGTGTGTTTTTCATATTTCTCCTCACAGCGGCTTTCATATGTTCTTGCGGTATATCAGCCGAAGGCAGCTATTGATCATGTCAGACAGCCTGGAAATTTCATGAAAACGGATTTGTTACAGTCTTATAAGTTGGTTTTAAAAAAGGCGGACAAAGCTTCGTTCGCTTTGACCTCATCTTCGCCCTCTGCAGTGACGGTTATTGTATCACCCTGCTTTGCGGACAGACCCATAACGGCAAATATTTTTTTCGCATTAACCGAATTTTGGCCTTTTGTCACTTTAATTTCAGAGGTATAAGAAGCGGCAATTTTTACTAACAACCCGGCGGGCCGTGCGTGGATTCCCTCAGGATCCTTAATTGTGTACGTAAACTGTTTCATGAGAAAACTCCTTAATTTTTGTAATTTTTTAAGTAATAAGAGTATATCCTCTCTGATCCCATATTTATGATAGCATAATCCGACAGAAATGCAACAGCTGCTTTTTCGATCAGATGTCTTTTAGAATCACATCCTCTGCATTTATTTTTTTGATTGGAAATATATTTGTTATTTGTATGTTGGAATTTTACTCTGTGTATTGACTGATTTAATATTTATCATAACAAAAAAAGGCTTGTATAACGCGCAATAGTCAAGTGAAATGTACATATTCAATAGTTAATTATTATGACTGTCACGATTCCATGTCAAACATTATAAGGAAATCGTTGAAAAAGAAGTTATAATAATGATCAATGGGATGAATGAGTGTGAGGTGTTTGAATGCTGACAAAGATTCAAATTAAATTAGTCCAGCATCTCAGTGAGACGCAAACCTCGCTGACTGCGGAAGATATCGCCAAACTGATGGACATTTCTTCCAGGACAGTGAAAAGATACGTCGAGATCATTAACGACGAGATCAAAAACTTTGAATTGGAGATTGTTTCCAAGCGGGGTATGGGATATGTGCTGAAAGGCAACCCAAAATCCGTAAAAAAGCTGCTGAAAAACGGCGGTGAATCTTACGATGACAATGCAGAGCGAGTCAGAAGTATTCTTCTGACCATTATACAGTCGCAGCCGATTACGATTGAAATGCTTTCGGGCTATGTGCATCTGAGTCCGTCCACGATCAACAAGCTCATGCCTTCCATTAAAGAGTACTTGTACAAATACAGTCTGGAACTTGCTTCAAAACCGTATTACGGTTTATCCCTTGAGGGAGAAGAATTTAACATCCGCACGCTATTAACAGATATCGGATTCAATAATGAGCAAAGCGGGTTTGAGATCAATCTGCCCAATTTGAGCAAAGAGGAATATGCGCAAATAGACAGGACCGTATTGGAGTCCCTGCAGCAGATTCACGTGGTGGCTGCGGACAGGGACATTCAAAATTTGTCAATGCGGATTGCAGTTTCTTTCTCCAGGTCCCGACAGAAATATCATTTGATTGACATTCCGCTGCCGAAAGGCATACGGCGCCATAATCTGCATATCATCCATCAAATCATGGATTCTCTTGCGGAGGTTTTCAATATTGCGCTGAGTGAGGAAGAATACAATTATGTCGCTGCGCTGTCAGGACCCGTAATTCAGGGTTTTGACGCAGGTAATATAAATGTTGAAGATCATATTCAAGCCTTTATAAAGGCACGCATTAAGGAAATTTCTTTGATTTCAGGCTCCAATTATTCTGATGATGAGGAAGTCATAAAATCACTATCCGTACACATTAAAATTCTTCTCGAACGGATGGATAATCAAATCCCGGGTAAAAACCCTATGCTCGGCCAGATCAAAAAGAAATATCCCCTTGAGATGAATTATGCAATATTTCTGGCACAAAAAATTGAAAAAGAATATGGAATTGAAATAGGCGAAGACGAACTGGGATATCTTGCAATGCATTTCGGCGCCTTTCGGGAAAGGGGTAACTTCCGGAAAAGAGTTGCCGTTCTCTGCAATTACGGCATAGGAACAAGCCAATTGATTGCGGAGCGGATTAGCCGTGAGATGCCGGAACTTGACATTGTCGGCGTTTACCCTATTCATTATCTGGAAAGCGCCCTCGCGCAGGATGTCGATCTGATCATTTCCACAGTGGAAATTGATTCTTATCACTACAATGTCCCTCTTGTGGTAATCGACGATTTTCTTGGAGATGACTGTATTGCCTTAATTAAAGAATCCCTTTATTATCACAGTTCCAAAAAGCCCCAGCTGTTCAACTTTTTTCGACCGGAGGCCTTTTTTAAACTTCGGGTGCAGTCAAGGGAACAGGCAATTGACGAAATGGGTAAAAGGATGTTGGCCATGGGCTTAATCCATCAGGATGCGCTCGATTCCGTCAAGGATCGGGAACAGAAATCCTCCACAGACATAGGCAATTTAGTGGCCGTTCCCCACACCATTTTTCAAGGAAATCTGCCGTCCGTGGTTGGCATCGGCATTTTGGAACAACCCATTAATTGGGGAGAAGAAAATGTTCAGCTGCTGTTCTTTATCAGCTTTAACAGTGTCGACAGCGCAAAGGCGTCCATGTTCCGCCAGCTGTATCAATGTGTAAAAGACATTAAACTGGTAAACCAGCTGATTGCTTCAACCTCATATATTCAGTTCATGAAAATTTTGGCTTGTTAAAGGAGATCACAAATGAAGGAAGATAGTGTTTTTGAACCCAGATATGTTTTGACAAACGCAAACGTATCCACAAAGGGCGAATGTCTCGCCCTCATTGCAAAAAAAGCAGAGGAATTCGGAATCTGCAATAATGCACAAGCAACCATTGATGGTTTTTTAGAGCGTGAGGAAGTGGAAAGCACCGGCTTCAGCGATGGATTTGCAATTCCGCACACACGCTGCGACGCAATCCTAAAACCGGCAGTAATGGTTGTAAAAACAAAATCCGGTATCGATTGGCCGTCCATGGACGGCCAGCCAACTGTCGTAATCCTGGCGCTGCTCGTTCCGAAACAGGTTGCCAGTACCACACATTTAACGCTGCTTGCTTCCCTTTCGAGGAAACTGGTCAATGCTGATTTTCAGAAGTCTCTTTTGTGTTCGTGTGATCCCGATGAAATATTCGGTATTATAAATCAAGCAATTCAAAGTTAAGGAGGAATTTGGTATGGCAAAAAAACTGGTTGCGTTATGCGCCTGCACAATGGGTCTGGCCCATACTTTTATGGCCGCACAGTCATTGGAGGAAGCGGCGAAAGAATTGGGTTACGATGCAAAAATTGAAACGCAGGGCGCAGATGGAATTCAAAACGCCCTTACCCCGCAGGATTTGGCGGAAGCCGATATCATCATTCAAGCGGTGGCGATCACACCTGAAAACAATGACCGTTTCGACAACTATGATGTTTACGAGATCGGATTGCAGGATGCAATAAAAAACGCCAAGGGAATTATTAAGGAAATTGAGGAAATGATTTCGGCGGAATAACTACATAAACTAATTATATTATGAGGAGGAGTTAAAATGGCAATTACTAAAAAAAGTGCGCAAAATGCAGGAGCAGAAAAGCCAAAGGTAACTGCAGCTTCATCGGCAGCGGCAAAACCTGAAAAGAAAAGTGTTTGGTCGGAACTTTCCAAGCATGTTATGACGGGTATTTCCAACATGATTCCGTTCCTGATCATGGGCGGACTGATTCTGGCGCTGTCTCAGCTGATACCCTACGTAATCCTCGGTGTCGACCCTGCCATGGGAATTGTCGATGCAATGAACACCGGCAAGTATTCCGGATTTTCACTTAGTCTTCTCAAGTTCGCCAATCTGACGGCTGATTTCGGCGGAACTCTGTTTGGCTTTGCCATTCCAATGTTTGCGGCATTTATGGCGAATTCCATCGGCGGAAAGCTCGCATTCCCGGCCGGATTTATCGGCGGCCTGATGGCGACGAAACCAACTGCTGTTTTAAGCATTGTCGAAGGTAAATGGGCAACCAATTCACCGGTCGCATCCACCTTTCTGGGCGCAATTTTGATTGCGATTGCAGCAGGTTATTTTGTAAAATGGTTAAATAAGACCATTAAAGTCAGCCACAATATGCTGGCATTTAAAACTACTTTCTTGATTCCAATTCTCGCGGCGGTAGCCGTTATGCTCGGTATGCATTATATTGTGACACCGTTCGGCGGCCTTGTGAACAGCTGGATTAAAGCGGCTCTGGGCGCGGCCGGCGCAGCGGGAAGCTACGGGTATTCCATTGCACTTGCGGCGGCTACGGCGATTGACCTTGGCGGTCCTGTTAATAAAGCCGCGGGTTTTGTGGCTCTGAGCTTTACAACCGATAAGGTGCTCCCGATTACCGCGCGCTGCATCGCCATTGTTGTGCCTTCCATCGGCCTTGGCCTTGCTACCATTATCGACAAATGGGTAGTTGGCAGACATGTCTTTGACAAACAGTTCTATCCGCAGGGCAAAACGGCCATGTTCCTCGCTTTCATGGGTATCAGCGAAGGTTCCATCCCGTTTGCTCTTGAAAAACCATCCATCACAATTCCTGCCTATATGGTCGGCGCCATTGTCGGCGGCACCTCCGCTGTTGCCATGGGTGCGGTGCAGTGGTTCCCCGAATCGGCAATTTGGGCATGGCCTCTGATTTCCAACATCGGCGCTTATATTGCCGGAATTGCCATCGGCGCGATTATTACCGCTCTGATTGTTATTTTTGCACGGAACAACCTCATTAAAAAAGGCAAATTGGAAGTAGACTCTAACGACTGATTACATATGAACGATGAGGAGGGAGTGCGTTTCGTACTCCTTCCTTTTATAGGAGCAGCGTATGAACAGATTGGAAAACTGCAGGACGGTTTTAGCCGCTTGCAACGCACAGGCAATGCTGTGTACCTCTTATCACAACAAATATTATTTTTCAGGGCTCTACAGCTCTTCCGGCTATGTTCTGATCACACTGAATCACAAGTATGTGATCGTGGATTCACGCTATTACAATGAAGTACAGCAAAATAACCGGGATGCACAGGTGCTTTTAATGACCGTCGAAAATCCGTATGACCGCATTGTCAATCAAATCGTAAAAGAGGAAAAAATTGATGCGATCGGTTTTGAAAGTGATGATTTATCCTATGACCGGTTCACATTGCTTCAGGAAAAGCTTCCTGTTTCACTAAAGCCCATCGATATGAATCAAATCCGTGCGGTAAAGGATCAGGTTGAGATAGAAACGATACAAAAAGCCTGCGCTATCGCGGATAAAGCTTACGCATTTATCTTGGATTTTGTAAAAGTCGGAATGCGTGAAGATGAAGTTGCCAACGAACTGGTTTATTTCATGAAGCAAAACGGCGCTGCGAAGGAGTCGTTTGACACCATTGTCGCGAGCGGCGTCAGAGGCTCCATGCCGCACGCCAAGGCAAGCGCGAAAAAAATTGAATCCGGCGACTTTGTAACACTGGACTTCGGTGCGAAAGTTGACCAGTACTGTTCCGACATGACCAGAACGTTTGCGGTAGGAAAAATAGTCAATGAGGAACTGGTGAAAATTTATCAGACCGTTCTGGAAGCACAGCAAAAAGGAATTGACGCCGTCCGTGCAGGCGCGCGGTTTTGCGATGCGGACGGCGCGGCGAGAACTGTGATTAATGACGCGGGATACGGCGCGTATTTTGGCCATAATCTGGGGCACTCGCTGGGGATTAACGATCACGAGGATCCCCGCCTCTCCCCGACGGAGCAAAAGCGCATGGAGCCGGGTATGGTTGTGACCGTGGAGCCGGGCATTTATGTGCCAAATTTAGGCGGAGTACGAATAGAAGACGATGTATTAGTCACGGAAAACGGCCCTCAGATTTTAACCCGCGCGCCGAAGCAGCTGATGATTGCAGATAAGGAGTAACGAATGGATATTGAATTGGTAAAAAAGCTCAGCGACGCGGATGCAGTCGCCTCACATGAGGACGAGGTCAGGAATATTCTGCTGGAAGAACTGAAAGACTTCTCGGATGAAATTGACTTTGACAAACTCGGGTCCGCTATTTTCTACAAAAAAGGCAGCAGCGAAGGCCCGCGTGTGATGGTCTGCGCCCACATGGATGAAGTCGGATTTCTCGTCAGAAGTATCAGCGGCCTTGGCATGCTGTATGTGATTCCGGTGGGAAGCGTGCGGACTTTTTCAAAATTCATGCAGGGTGTCAGAGTCACTACCGAATCCGGCCGCAAAATTCCGGGCATTTTGAATTCCACTTATCTTGACGGCGATGTAAAAGATTTAATGGTCGACATTGGCGCCGTTTCCGCAGAAGAAGTCTCTGCACTGGGAATCCGGGTCGGTGATATGGTTACCTTCAGCAGCAGCTGCCAGAATTACGAAATTCAGGACACTTTCGCGGGCAAAGCTTTTGATGACAGACTGGGCTGCTATGTGCTTGCGGAAACGATGAAACGTCTGGCGAACGTACAGTTGCCGAACCAGCTTTATATGGCGGCAACTTCAAGTGAAGAGGTCGGGCTGAGAGGCGGGAAAACATCCGCCTACAAAATTCATCCCGACATCGTAATTGTTCTGGATGTGGCCTGTTGGGGAACCGAGCTATGCAGAGATCACACCAACAACCGGCAGATCGGTCACGGTCCCATGCTGCTGCATTATGACAAAACGATGGTGCCGTCCTCCCGGCTTTTGGCTCATATTCAGGCGATTGCCGATCAAAGCGGAATTGCCCTGCAGGAGGATATGTTCAGCAACGGTGGGACAGACGGCGGCCAGGCACACCTGACCCGCGACGGGGCCGTGTGCGCCGTCCTCGGTATTCCGCTGCGCTACGGCCACAGTCCTTATTCCATCTCCAGCAGCAAAGATGTGGACGGTGCTGTCAATCTGCTGACGGCAGTAATAAAAAGCCTTGATAAGACAGCTTATCTTTCGACGGTGAATTTTGCAGGAGGAAGATTATCGTGACAGACTTTGATTATTTTCCGAATCGCTTTGCGGAGAACTGCCGCAAATGGAACCGGGCTAAAATCGAAGAGCATTTCGGGCCGGTTAGCAAAGATTATATTCCGATGTGGATTGCCGATATGGATTTTCAGGCGCCGGAGCAGCTGCTGAAAAAACTGCATCAAGCCGTTGATATCGGAATATTCGGTTATACTTACGTCTATGATGAATTCTATGACGCCGTCATCCGCTATTTTGAACGGCACCACCACACCTCACCGATGAAAGAATGGATTACGCTGTGCTACGGTACGGTATCGACGCTGCACTACGTGGTACAGGCCTTTTGCAAGCAGGGCGACAGCGTTATGATCAGTACGCCGGTGTATGATCCTTTTGCGCGTGCGGCAGCCGCGGCAGGAGCGCAAGTCATTGAGAATGAGCTGGTTGTCCGGAGCAATCGTTATCAAATCGACTTTGATTCTTTTGAACGGCAGCTTCGGGAACATCACCCAAAATTATATCTGCTATGCAATCCGCATAACCCATCCGGAAGAATCTGGAGCCGTGAAGAGCTGGTTTCCCTGATCGCGCTGTGTGCAAAATACAACACAATTGTGGTCGCAGACGAGGTGCACAGCGGGCTGATTCTTGACGGAGTGTACACCTCCACAATCGAAACGGGAAGGGGTTTCGACAACGTAATCCTGCTTTCCTCGCCCAACAAACAGTACAATCTGGGTGGTTTAAAAACGTCATATGCCATCATCCGGAATGAAGAATTACGGATGATCTTCCGGGATCGTCTGGTTAAAAATTCAATCACTTCCCCGTCCGTATTTGGAATTATTGCGCTGATCACCTGCTACAATGATGGAGAAGAGTATACTCGCGAATGTGTGAACTATTTGGCTCAAAATTACAAATATGCATGTGACTCCATCAATGAAGAAATCCCATGTCTGTCGTACATGAACATGGAATCTTCTTATTTACTTTGGGTGAATATCCAAAATTCCAAAATGGACAGTGATACATTCACACGACGTCTTGCACAGGAAACGGGTGTGCTGGTGGAAAGCGGCAATCATTTTGTCGGCAACGGCGAAGGATACATCCGCATCAATTTGGGAACACAATTTAAAAATATAAAAGAAGCTTTTCATCGGATAGGTGATTTTGTAAAATCTTAATCCGTCCAACATTTATTGTCATAAAGCACAAATCTTTTCTGTTGTTCTAGGGATATCATATCTGTCTTTCAGATCGGAGCTTTGCAAAACAGCCATTGTGAGCAATTTGTTCACAATGGCTGTTTAATTTTCTTCTGCTAACATATTCATGTAAAACCGACATAAACAGCGGAAGAGCGATTTAGATCAGCCTTACTTCCCATTAACACAGAAGCGCGGCACCGATAATCCCAGCATCGTTCCCAAGCGCTGCTTTGATTACCTTTGGTGCAGTGACTATTTCTCCGCCGAAACAATACTGCCTGACATAGGTGTTGATCGGATCAAGCAGGCGCGCCCCTTCGTTGCAGATACCGCCGCCGAGGATGATGCATTCCGGCCGAAAAATATTTACAAAATTCAGAACCCCTTCGCTGAGATAGGATATGTAAGCATTCACCACCTGCCGCGCCGTTTCATCGCCCAACCTTTCTGCCTCAAAGGAAGTTCTGCCGCTGACATGCTCAAGATTTCCGCCGCAGAGCGCCCAGATTGCCGATTCGGGATGTTCTTGTGCAGCGCGCTTTGTCTGCCGGATGAGTGCGCTTGCCGATGCATACGCCTCCAGACAGCCATGCCTTCCACAGGTGCAAAGCTCGCCGTCCTTTACCAGAACCGTATGTCCTAATTCCGCTCCGGCGGAGTGACAGCCGGAAAAAATCTTCCCGTCCAGTACCACGCCTCCGCCGACGCCGGTGCCCAGAGTAATCAGCACGGCATTTTTGCAGCCTTTTGCCGCGCCTGCCGCCACCTCCCCCAACGCCGCGCAGTTTGCGTCGTTGCTGAGGTAACAGGGCAGATCAATCCATTTTTGAAGCGTAGCCGCTAAAGGCACATCTTTCCAGTTCAAATTGTTTGTGTAGAGTACAGTCCCCGTTTCGGAATCGCAGATGCCCGGGCTTCCGATTCCGATGGAACAGCACTGTTCAATTGAAATTCCGGCATCCCGCAGAACTTTATGCACCGCCTGTGCCATATCCTCCACAATCTCTTGATAAGGACGCTCCGATGCTGTCGGGACGGAATATTTCGCCACGATTCGGTAATTCTCGTCCACCACGCCCACCGCGATATTCGTTCCTCCCAGATCAATTCCAATCCGGTAGACGGGCGGGTCCGAAATCCAGGTGTGCAGCGCCTCAAAACAGCCATTCAGTGTGCAGCCGCCCAATCCGGCGGGAATAAAAAGGCTGTCTCCCTTATTAAATATCATTCTGCCGCCATCCCAATCAATTTTTCCATTTCCACTCAGACAAAGCAGATGGTGAAAACTTTTTTGATCCACATTAATAAAAGCAGCAGAATCTGTTTTAAGCTTATCTACCGTAAAATATCGGCAGCTCGCCAGATGCTTTTTCCAATGCCGTACCGGTGCAGGCCGCAAATTTGCAACATCCAACGCTTTTTGAACATGCAGTTCCCGTTGATTCCCCTGCGCGTCGGTGCGGTTATAATCGTAGACCCGGTAGGTCACATTGGAGTTTTCCTGAATTTCAGCAATTAAAATACCCGCGCCGATCGCGTGAATCGTCCCTGCCTCAATGAAAAAGACATCACCCGGATGAACCTCCTTCCGGTTGAGCACCTGCAAAAGTGTTCCGTCCTCTATGTGTTTATGTAACTCCTCTTTCGTCTGTTCACAGGAAAGACCATAGTACAGACTTGCTCCCGGCTTGCAGTCGATCACATACCACATCTCGGTCTTTCCCAGCTGGTGTTCCACTCGCTGGGCATAGGTGTCGTTCGGATGTACCTGCACCGAAAGATCTTTCTGCGCATCAATCAGCTTAATCAGAAGTGGAAAACCATTAAGCTGCGCGCAGTTCGTTCCGAGCATAGATTTTTCCTGATCACTTAGGTACTGTACCAACGTTTTCCCCTTATGCGTTCCTTCCGCAATAGTACTCGGTCCGTCCGGGTGACAGGACAGCTCCCATGTTTCTGCAATAATCTCTTTCTCGCTATGTTTTCCAAACTCTGTTTTCAATCTGCTTCCGCCCCACAGGTAATCCTTGCAGGCTGGTAATAATTTTATTACTTCCAATGAATAATACCCCCTCTGTTGGTTGTTTTACAAAAATAAGCGTTGGAAAGAAATTAACAAAAAGCTGTTTGAGCTTTCGATAAGACTGCCAACGCCGTATCCTATAAAAAAGTGCTGTTTATCTAAATTTAGCTTACACCAAGAGTCCTCTTTTTAATTTCTTTTTATGAATTTTATTAGGTGTTTTAATACCTGCTCCTGTATAGATTTTCACTTGCTGTGACACCTTCTTCAGGTATTGCAAAAATGGCCGTGCACGGACTTGTCGGGGGCATACAAACGGGGCCACTGTTTACACAGTGACCCCCATTAAGGTATTTCTCAAAAACTCTACTTTATAGTATCCTTCGTGAGAACAGAAACACCGGTATCAACTGATGTTTTATCAATTGTTTCGCCTTTGACAGCCTTGACGGCAGCTTTCATGCCCTCATATCCCATAACGTCCGGGTTCTGAGCCATTGCGCAAAGGAGGGATCCATCTTTAATCAAAGAGAAAATTGAGTCGGATTTATCGAAGCCGACTCCAACGATATCCTTTTTGCCGGAACCTTTAATCGCATTGCCGGCACCAACGGTGCTGCCTTCGTTCGCTCCGAAAATACCTACGGCACCTTCTGTTATGTAGTTGTCGGCAATATCCTGTGATTTGGTGGCATCGCCTTCACCATACTGAGTTTGAAGCAATGTATAGGCTTTGCCTTCAAATGCGGAACGGAATCCTTTTTCACGTGCTACGGTTGAGGCTGTGGCGGAGTTGACGTTTACGATTCCGATCTTTCCGTCTTTCTTACCGGCAGCTTCCAGTGCCTTCAGCATTTCAGTCCCTGCTGTTTTACCCGCAGCTTCATTATCTGTGGCAAATGTAGCAACACCTTCGGTTTTCGCCGGGGAATCTACATAAATGATTTTAATTCCCTTCGCTTTTGCATCTTCCAATGATGCTGAAATAGCATCCGGACCATTAGCTGCGATCATAATTACAGCTGCTCCATCAGCAATGGCGTTGTTTACACGTTCAATCTGCTGCGCGTCATCTTTCTTATCAGGAGCCATCCATTTGTATTCAATATTTCCGATTTCGTCAGCTGCTTTTTTGGCGCCTTTATCCACCGATACCCAGTGCTGATCCAAGCTGTCCATCGTAATCAAAATGACTTTGATCTTTTTGTCGGAAGCCGGAGCTGCCGCCGAACTTGCACCTGCGGCAGGTGTGTTGGCAGGAGTGGATGCCGTGCCGGTTGTCTGACCACAGCCAGCCATAGAGGTTGCCGCCATAGCCGCGCATAGTAAAAGAGCCAGGATTTTCTTTTTCATTACAATAAGCCTCCCATATTTTTATAGATTAAAGCGTTTGCTTTAACTTTCTTTTTGTGCTTGAATGAGTTTACTGCTGTTTTTTACTTTTTTCGGTTTTCCTGTACGAATGACTACATCAAGCAAAACGGAAATTACTACGATGGTCCCGATTACGATATTACGCATTGCAACCGGTGCGCCTGCAAATTGAAGACCGTTCTGAAGCACTCCCCAAATTGCTGCGCCAACCACCGTACCAACGAGAAGGCCCTGACCGCCAAGGGTGGAAACACCGCCGATAACAGAAGCCGCAACCGCATACATTTCGTACATGTTGCCGGCATCCATCGTTCCCATTCCGGCAGTTGCACTCGTGATGAGACCAACCACACCGGCACAGAACGCACTCACAATATATACTTTAATGGTCGTGCTGTCTGTGTTGATGCCCGACAATTTAGACGCCTCAATATTGCTGCCCACCGCATAAATATGACGCCCCGTGCGTGTCTTACTCAGCAGAAAGTTAAAGCCAATGAACAGCACAAGAGCAATCCAGATCGTGTTATAAAGCCCAAACGTACTGCCGTAGTAGAATAAATTCCGGTAGCCCTGCGCCGCCTCGCCGATTGCATCCGTGTTATAGTTGTTATTGACAATCTGGGCGATCCCTCTGGCGACCGTCATGGTGCCCAATGTTGCGATAAAGGGCGGCAGCTTGCACTGCGCTACCAACAAGCCATTTAAGATACCCACCCCTACGCAAATTAACAAGGTAAGCAGCATTGCAACCCAGGGATTCATCCCTTTTGTCATTAAGGTCGCAGAGATCATGCAGCTCATACCCACAACAGAGCCGATTGACAGGTCAATATTTCCTGTGATAAGCACATAGGACTGGCCGATTCCGATAATTAAGATCGGCGCAACCTGGCGCAGCAGATTCCCGACATTCCTTCCTGAATAAAAGGAGGGGTTCAATACAGCAAATACAATACATAATACGATAAGACCTGCTGTTACGGTAACAACCTGACCCATGCCCCGAATAGCCGTAAACTTTTTCCATACGCTTTGTTTCTCTCTCGTTTCCATTTCAGACGCTCCCGACTTCAATTTTATTAAATGGCTTTTTGCTGCTCGAATTTAGAATCAAATTTTGTGGCGTATTGCAAAATAAGATCTTGTGTAGCTTCTTCTGTTGCCAATTCCCCGGTAATTTTTCCATCGCACATTACCAGAACCCTATCGCTGATTCCCATAACCTCCGGCATTTCGGAGGATACGAAAAGCACCCCAATTCCCTGCTTTTTCAGTTCGTTCATCAGATTGTAAATTTCAACTTTCGCGGCTACATCAATTCCCCTTGTCGGTTCGTCGAACATTACCACACGCGAATTGCGTGCCAGCCATTTGGCAACAACCAATTTTTGCTGGTTTCCGCCAGAAAGGGTGCCCGCATTCATATCCGCGTTTACAAGCTTAATACTTAAACTTTTGACCGCCTTATCGGTCATTGTTTTTTCTTTTTTCCTGTCTACAACGCCAATCTTATTGCAAAGCAAATCCAAATTGGGCAAAGCAATATTATCCTGCACGCTGAGTTTGACGCATAATCCGTCTTTTTTTCGGTCTTCGGGAGCAAGCACAATCCCTGCGCGAATCGCGTCGATCGGCTTATTAATCGTAACTTCCCTGCCGTCCACAAAAATCTTGCCCGACTCTTTCGGATCTGCACCAAAAATCGCCCGTGTAGTCTCTGTCCGACCGGCCCCCATGAGCCCTGCGATGCCGACAATTTCTCCCTCATACAGGTCTAAATTAATATTTCGGACCATTTTACCTGCATTTAAATTCCTTACTTCAAATATCTTTTTCCCTCGTTCACAAGTGACACGGGGAAATTTTTCTTTTATTTCACGGCCGACCATAAAAGAAATGATTTCGGACATCGTCGTGTCCTCAAATTTCATGGATGTAATATATTTTCCGTCACGCATGATAATCACGCGATCAATAATGTTCTGAAGTTCCTCCAGCCGATGGGATATGTAAACAATTCCGCAGCCCTCTGCTTTTAGTTTTCGTATTATCACAAATAAATCGTCAATTTCGTTCGAAGTCAGTGCGGAGGTCGGTTCGTCCATTATCAGAATTTTCGCATTTGTGGAAAGTGCTTTTGCAATTTCCACCATCTGCTGCTTGGAGACAGCCAGATCGCCAACAATCGTCGTCGGATCGATATCAATATTCAGGCGGCCCAAAATAGCCTCTGCCTCTTTGTTCATTTCCTTATTTGAAAGAATTCCGGAATGCGTTTTTTCACGTGCCAAAAAAATATTTTCCGCCACTGAAAGATGTGCGCACATATTCAATTCCTGATGGATAATTGCTACGCCCAGTTCCTGTGCCTTTTTTGGTGTTAACTCCCCGATGACCTGATCAAAGATTTTTATTTCACCGTCATCCCTTGTATAAACACCGCTCAAAACTTTCACAAGAGTTGATTTTCCGGCACCGTTTTCTCCCAGAAGGGCTAAAACTTCGCCGGCCCTTAAGTTAAACGACACATCATCCAGTGCCTTTACCCCCGGGAAACTTTTATTGATATGATTAAGTTCCGCTATGTATTCCCCCATAAAAATTCACCTGTCCTTATTTCTCTGGAACTCGTTTCTGCGCTATCAGTATAGCATGGGTTCTTTCTTTCCATAAGGGGGACAGATTTTGAATGATAGGGTATATCTTCTGTTGTTTTATATTTATTGTATATAAAGTATAAACATCCCATATCTGTTTTATCTATTTTTTAAAGTATGATTCCTTCAGAACTGAACGCGTTAAACTCGGAACGTAAATATTCACTGCTGAACCGTCCTTTTTCCAACAGAATCAGCTTATCCGCTACCACAAGAGAGTCCGCAATATTAACCGCAAGGAAAATAACCGTGATTCCTTTTTTTTTCAATTTATTAATGAGTTCAATCAGATGCCGCCTCAGGTACATATCCGCACCCGCAAAAGGCTGCACGCAAAAGACAATCTTTGGATGAAATAATTGAATTCTGTAATATATTAAATCATAAAGCGACTGTATTTTTAAATTCATAATATTGCTTTCATAAATTTCCGGACCGATAAGAGGTTCATATTCACGAATAATGCTTTTTATGATTCTCTTGCTTAACCGAACCCCATTCTCCTTTTTATCAAGGAGAAAACACAAATTATCAATGTAACTCATTTCTTTAAAAAGCATTGATCGGATAGGGTCTTCCCCGATAAACGCTACACCGCTCCCCAGCGCATGCCGCGCCTGATTTTGCGAATAAACAGCATTTTCCAGAAAAATGCTACCGCTGTCCTGCCGCAATTTTCCATTCATCAGCTGCATAATATCCGATAATATGATATTATCCATATCAAATAAGACCGTACACTCTCCCTTCGACACCGAAAACGTCATATGATTTAAATTTTCCGTGCAAACGTTTTGAAAGGTCAATATTCCTTTCTCGCTCCGGCGATTCACGGTAACCTTTTTAACGTCTGCAAACTCCCCGATGTAATACGGAACCAAATTTTCATTTTTAAATTCATGCTGGTCAAACACCTTTAATATTTTCCCGTCTTTCATGAGAGACATTCTGGTGCATATTTTGAACGCTTCTTCATGATGATTGCAAATATATAAAAACGAAAAGCCCTTTTGACAGTAATGCCTTAAAAGATTATGGAATTTTACGAGATCCGCCGCACTGACACAGTTGCTGATATCCATAATCACAATCAGTTTTGCGCCCATGATGACTGCACGCAAAAGCTCCACAACACATTTTTCATAAGGGCTTAAATTCGCTACCAAATCATTTCCGTCAATATTAGGATCTATTTCTTTTACGAACTGCTTCAGCTGCTCATTTAACACTCGGGGATTGATGAGATATTTTTTAAACCCTCTGCGCAGTACAAATACATTGTCCGTTACGCTCAGATCTTCAATCAGTCTGCTTTTCTGCTCAATCACGGCCACCTTATTCATTGTTAAGGGGCTGTGCTGATAATTATTGACCAGTACTTCATTAAAATAGACTCGTCCATAATGAATCGGCAAATTTTGGCTGATTAATTGAATTAGGGACTCCTTTCCATTTGCATTGATGCAAACGAGCCCCATAATTTCACCCTGAAAAATATGCAGATTAAAATTATCAAGCAAAGTCACTTCATCCTGAATGGTAGTGACTCTTTCCAGCCTCAGAATTTCATTTTTCATTTTATTTTCCTATATCCTTTTTCACCAATGGCAAAGTGAGCTCTACGTCCGTACCTACATTTAATGTGCTGTACATACAAATCCCGTACTCTTCTCCAAACAAAAGTTTGATTCTGTTGTTGACATTGACAACAGCGATGCCGCCATGGGCCTCGCTGTCCGGTTTAATATAGTCCAGAATCGTTCGGCTCAGTTTATCGTCAATCTCTCTGAGCCGTTCCTCCGTCATTCCGATTCCATTATCGGATATGGTAATAATTAACCGGGATGAAGTCGTTTCTATCTTAATCCGCACATTTCCATTCCCAATTTTCCGCTCAATACCGTGATAAATTGCGTTCTCCACAATTGGCTGCAGGGTTAGTTTGGGAAGTTTGCAGGCCATGATCTCCATTTCATTTTCCGTGTCATATTCCACACTGAGGTTCAGCCTCTCCCCAAAGCGATAGCGCTGTATGATGTAGTAATTGTTTACATTAGTGAGTTCATCCTCCAGCGTTACCAAATTTTCAACATTTGAGATCGTATAACGGAAAAATGTAGCCAACGCCTCCGTCATTTTAGATACATTCTCCAACCCTGCATTTAACGTTTCCCCGCGGATTCCTTCCAGCGTGTTATAAAGAAAATGCGGATTAATCTGGTTTTGCAAAGCAAGGTACTGTGCCTGCTTTTTCGTTGCATTGACCAACTCATCCGTGTTCATAATCTTTTCAACTTTTTTAATTATTTCTTCTATTTCCGGGCTTAAAAGTACATGTTGGTCAAAAAGCGCATGGATTGTATAACCTGTTAAAAAGAGGTGCAAAACCTTTGCGCTTTCCCGATATGGCTGATAGATCCAACGGTAAACAACATAGGTAAGGATACTCAGCGAAAAATACCCGCCTAAAATAAAAAACAGATATCTGCCTTCCCGAACAGCAATCACTGTAAAAATAATCAAGGAAGCAAGCATGAAAGCAAAAATAATGGCGAACATCCAGGCAACGCGATAGGAAAGATACCGTGTTTTTTTACTTTTCATTTTATCGCCCCGGTTTAAGAGTATAATTTTCGGTATTCATTTGGCTTTAACCCGACACTCTTTGAAAAGCTTTTTGTAAAATTCTTGAGATCATTGTACCCCACCTGTTCACAGATGGCAGCAATGGTTAAGTTTGTTTCCTTTAGAAGTTCTTTCGCACGATTCATGCGGATTTCGGAAAGGTAATTCACAAAATTGCCCCCGTTTTCTTTTTTAAACAGGGTACTGAAGTAAGTCGGATTAAACCCGACATAACCGCTGACTTCTTCCAAGGTGATCGGTTTCCTGTAATTTTCCTGAATATATTCTTTCGCAAGGCGGATCGGCTTGGTATCCGCCTGCTTTTTTTCTTCTATAATCACCTCAATGGATTTCCCCACCATGACGGACAGATATTCAAACAGCTGGTCAATGGAGCTGCAGCGGTTGGCATGAATACAGAATTTTTCATAGAACTCCTGCCCGTACTGTATCTGAATCTGGTTGTTCCGAAGATGGGTTAAGTACATTTCACAAACATGTTTTGCTAAAGAAAAAAGTTCAATTCCGCTCAGGTTCTCCGTTTCTATCTGCTTTTTTAATCCGGTAATGCAGTTCAGCACCGCATCCTTCTTCAGCACTTCAATAGCAGCACCCATCGTTTTATTCATTTCTGCCAGCAATGCACTTTCTCTTTGCGGTTCCATATGCACGGTCACATCTTCAATCAGTCTGCCCGTCCCCAGAAGAAATCTCTGCCCGATTGCGTACCTGGCAACCCGGAAGGACTCTTTTAATTGCCTGATATCTTCCACAGCGGTACCCACGCCAATTGTAAATTCATGCTGTTCAAACGAGATCTTTTGGATCATCAATTCGTCAAATACCGCTTTGATTTGTTTACGTATGGTTTTCTTATCATTCGCATCATAATTTAAAATACAATATGTAATGCTGTCATCCAAATAGATCTCCATGTCAAAGCACTGTTCCTTTAACAGGCTGTTTAAAATCCGCATGACCTTATCTTCCAATATTTTAATGGTATTGTTATATTCATCTTCAAAACCGCAGTCAATCTTTACCGCACACACTTGAAAAAGAGCGGGCTGAAATAAAAAATGATAATTTTCATTGATCATCTCAACCGTTAAATCCTGTGTGGTCATGCCCTTTTTCAGCAGCCGTTCTGTAAACAGATTTGAGCGTAATTTATTCACATCATTTTTAAGACGTTTTTTCAGCTGTTCTTCATTATTCAGCTGTTCCGTGCGCTTCAAATACCGTTCACGCATTTTGTTGAGCGCAACCAGAAAGTCATCCTTCTTAATCGGCTTTAAAAGATAATCGCTCACCCCATATTTGATTGCATTCTGCGCGTATTCAAAATGGTGGTAACCGCTGATGATAATAAAGTCGAGATTTTGATTGATATTTGTGGCACGACGGATCATTTCCAGCCCGTCGTAGCCCGGCATACGGATATCCGTAATCATTAAATCGGGCAAAAGGGCTTTTATTAAATCAAGTGCTTCAACGCCGTTATGGGCAACCCCGACAATTTCCATTCCCAGCGAATCCCAGTCGATTAATCCACGGATCAGACGGCATACATTTTCTTCGTCGTCTGCGATAATAACCTTTATCATACCTTCCTCCTCTTATGCTACAAAAGACTTTCATTAACACGAAAAAATTTCAGATTCAACATAAGCGCATATCAAATGATAAATAGCCAAATGATATTCTTGAATACGATAGGTATCGTGTTCGGGGGCAATTAAACTGTATTCGGCGATTGCCGCTATTTTCCCGCCGTCACGTCCGGTCAGCGCAATGGGAACCGCTCCCAATGTTTTCGCAGTCATCAGCGCATATGCCACATTGACCGCGTTTCCGGAAGTGCTGATGCCAATCACCGCGTCTCCCTCCTGTGCATAGCCCATTACCTGCTGTGCATAAATCAGTTCCGGATCCACATCGTTGCTGAATGCCGACATCAGCGCGGCGTGGGCGTTGAGTGAGATGGCCGGGAGTCCGCACTGTAATTTCTCCGCGATTGAGGCTCCCTCTGCACCATAATTTTGTTTGAATCTATTTTGTATTTCCTGATTCAGCGGTCTTTTCAGCAAAAATCCTTTCATCAGCTCGCCCACAATATGGTCGCCGTCCGCACAGCTCCCCCCGTTGCCGCAAATTAAGACTTTGCCGCCATTTTGATAGACTTTCAATATAATTTCGCAAACATTCGATAAGTTTGTTTTTAAAGGCAGCAAGTCCTGATGCATGTCAAAAAAATGCAGACAAAACTGCATCGTACGTTCTTTCATATTATTGCTCCAATCCTAAATGATAGCCGGCAATGATTAAGCCGGCGATGTCCCCAACTGAATCCGACAGCTGGCTTGGCACGATTCTGCAAGCTTTTCGAATCATCGGAAGCGTCTCTTTTTCGATCACCTGTTCCGCATAAGGCCATATTTCATCATAGCTGCGGACAAAAATGCTTCCAATCACAATACACTCCGGATTTAATAAATCCATGATAACAGACAACCCTTTCCCCAGCTGCAAACCGACCTGCTTTAAAATTTCCCGTGCCAGATGATCTCCGTTTTTCGCGGCAATTCCCACCTTGGCCGCTGTGATCTGTTCAAGTTCATTGGAATTACTGCAAAGTCCGGTTTTATGGCCTGACTGAAGTTCCTCCTGGATCATGGTTTTTGCTAATTGCGCGATACCTCCGCCGCTGCAAAACCCTTCAAAAGAACCCATCTTGCCATACCCGGCCGGGCCGTAATCCGAAAGACGCATATGCCCGATTTCCCCCGCCATGTCACACGCACCGAGATACAGCCGGTTATCTAAAATAATACCCGCTCCAAGTCCAGTGCCAAAGGTCATGAAAACCATATTGGAGCTTCCCTTTCCCGCGCCCAGCTTCCATTCCGCAAGAGCGCAGGCATTGGCATCATTGCAGAGCCAAGCCGGGATTCCGGTTTTCTCCTGAAAATAATCGGTGATCGGGATAGAATCCCATCCCGGAAGATTCGGCGGAGAAAGAATCGTGCCTGTTTTGCTGTCTAGCGGTCCCCCGCAGCTAATTCCAATCCCTTTTATCTGCCGGGAACCATCCAGTGTGTTCACGCACGAAACAATATCTTTCACTAAAGCATCAAGCATTCCCAAGGGAGCATACGCCTGTGTCTCCCTGACTTTACATTTATGTAGTATTTCAACATAATCCTCTGAAATTTCACCTAGATTGACCGCACATTTTGTCCCGCCAATGTCAACGCCAACTACTAACATATTGTTTTCTTCCTCCCTGCTCTATTCCTTCTGCTTGCAGTCATTTCTGCAGGACACACCTGATCGACTGCAAACTCGCAAAGTGATACATCCAGTTCTCTTCAATCAACTTTTAGTATATTCTAATGTACTATCATTTTCAATAAATAGAGCTGCATTTCATTGGAATTAATGGTTATAACTTCGGCTGCTTTCTGCAATTTGTATGTAATATGGGTAGGACATTAAAGCTCTTGTATGCGCTTCCGCCGCAGATTTAGTAAATTCAAACAGTTTAAAAGTTGGTATATTGCAATTTAAGGTTTATAATACTATCATGTTACATTATGATGTGTTCTATTTTATTTTTGGAGGGAAATTTTTTGAAAAAATGCCTTATCGTTTATTATTCTTACCATCACGGCAATACGGAAAAAATCGCCGCCGCTATGGCAGAAACTGCCGGTGCCGAGCTCTGCACGATTGACGGCATCAACGGCAAAAATCTTCAAGAGTACGAAATAATCGGATTTGGCGCCGGAATTGCCTTCAGCAAGCATTATGACAAGCTGCTGAAAGCAACAAGTGCACTTGACCTGCACGGCAAATCCGCTTTTGTTTTCTCAACAAGCGGCACCGGCGGCACAAACCACCATGCCGCGCTCATCGAACAGCTTAAAACCGCAGGTGCCGACATCGCCGGAAATTTCGCCTGCAAAGGCTTCGACACATTCGGACCGTTCAAATTAATCGGCGGCGTAGCAAAAGGCCATCCGGATACCGCCGATATTGAGGCAGCTAAAAGATTTATTCTTGAAATGGTAAAATAAAGCAGAAACTTTATTTAATTTTTATTTTCACTGTTGCATTGGTATTAATGATGTTGCCCAAAAAAACCCGTATCATGTTCTATATCTAGCAATGTCAGAACGGATTAAAACAAGGTCTGCACCCTGAAAAAGCGCAGACCTTGTTTTCTTTTTATTAATCCGACTCTTCGCTTTGTGCCTGTACTGCGGTAATTGCGACAACACCCACAATGTCCTTTGCCGAGCAGCCTCTTGACAGATCGTTCACCGGTTTTGCAATCCCCTGCAGCACCGGACCGAACGCCGTTGCCTTGCCCAGCCTTTGTACCAGCTTGTACGCAATATTGCCGCAGTTTAAGTCCGGAAAAACCAGGACATTCGCCTGACCGGCCACATTGCTTCCCTTTGCCTTGGACAGGCCGATGCTCGGCACCAGTGCCGCGTCCGCCTGCAGTTCGCCGTCAAGCGTGAGGCCGGGCGCTTTATCTTTCGCCAGTTTTGTCGCTTCAACTACTTTATCCACAAGCTCGTCTTTGCCGCTCCCGTAGGATGAGAAAGACAGCATGGCAACTTTTGGCTCCGCTCCGACCATGTTTTTAAACGACTTTGCCGACGCGATTGCTATTTCGGACAGTTCATCCGCAGTGGGATTGATGTTGAGCGCACAGTCCGCAAAAACAAAGGTGCCTTGATTACCGTAGTCACAGTCCGGAACAGCCATGACGAAGAAGCTGGATGCGATCTTGACGCCCGGAGCCGTTTTAATAATCTGCAGAGCCGGCCGCACCGTATCCGCCGTGGAATGCGCCGCACCGGAAACCATTCCGTCCGCATCGCCCTTTTTCACCATCATGACAGCCCAAAATACGTTGTCCGCCATGATTTTCTCCGCCTGCTCCGGCGTAACTCCCTTTGCTTTTCTCAATTCATAAAATGTATGGATATAGTCCTCACGTTTTGTAGAAGTCAGCGGATTCACTATCTGCGCTTTGGAAAGATCCAAATCGCCGGCCTGCTTTTCGATTTCCCCTTTATCCCCCACAAGGATTAAATCCGCAATCCCCTTGCTGAGAATTTCTCCGGCAGCCTGGAGGGTTCTTATGTCATCGCTTTCGGGCAAGACGATTGTTTTTTTCGTTTGTTTCGCCCTCTCAATAATGCTTTCAATAAATTCCATCCTGATCACCTTTCTGCTTATTTTATTAAAATTTCTGTATTTTCACTATATCACTCCTTCCTTTATATTACAATCCTAAATCAAAAGGCACAGATATTCAGCATTATGTTACCAAGTCACAGAAGAAATATGAAAATACGGCTATACTAAAGAAAAAAGAAAAGGTGATTTAAAATGTTCAAAACATTATTCAGAACAAAGACATATCAGACCATTTCCCCAAAAGAAGCAAAAAAAAGGCTGGATGAAAGCCCGGATATTCTTTTGCTTGATGTCAGAACACCGGAGGAATACAGCGAAACTCATATTCCGGGAAGCAAACTTGTGCCTCTTAATCAGTTGGGGCGTGAAATTTCAAAAGTTGCGCCTGACAAAGAGCAGGAAATCATTGTCTATTGTCTGAGCGGCGCACGGGCCTCAAGCGCCTGCAGTCAGCTTTCTTCTATGGGATATACCAACATCAGCAATATGGGCGGAATTCGCTCCTGGCCGTATAAAACCGCAAGCGGCCGGTAAAACGCATTCAAAAGGGACTTGAAGCATTTTACTTCAGGTCCCTTTTGCGTATAATATAAAATTTTATTTTTTATTTTCTAAGTCCTTTTTTTTTGAACTGTTTATAACCGTCGGAAAGATTGTACATTCTTTAACCCTTTTTGAAGAAGGATATTTTGCGCGTCGCCGGATTTTTCACCCTTACGCTTTCAATTTTTGCGGATTTTCCATTTCGTGCACTCTTCTAATCTGTTTTACATTATCCTATCAGCAGAATGTGGAGAAATTATGAAGATTGGAAATGCCGTTTGAACTGTTACGGCTTCAAAGCGGCGGCCACTGCGTCAAAAATATCTTCAAGCTCGGCGAGCGCTCCTTTTCCAACGGTTCCGCACGCCAGAAGGCTTTCTTTTGGTTCTATAAATTGATAACCAAATTTTTTCAATTTCGCAATATTTTCCTGAACAATGGGGTTATCCCACATATTGGTGTTCATAGCCGGCGCAATCAGCACCGGCTTATTTTTGACTGCCAAAATTGTGGTGGAAAGCATGTCGTCCCCGATTCCCGCGGCAATCTTTCCGATGATGTTTGCGGTTGCGGGCGCAATCAGCACAATATCCGCTTTCTGAGCGAGTGAAATATGCTTAATCTCCTGAGGAAAATCGTCCTGAAACACATCGGTGTAAACGCGGTTCTGCGTCAGGCTTCGGAAGGTCAGCGGCGTGATGAATTTCGTCGCGCCGTTCGTCAGAATCACCTCAACCTGAAAACCGTCTTTAAAAAACCGATGAGCCAAATCGGCGGCTTTATATGCCGCAATGCTTCCGGTTACTCCAAGAATCATGTTTTTCATTTTTTATCCTCCAAAAGCTTTTTCAGTACGCTGTCCGCTATGCCTTTCGCAATCTGTTCCTTACCCGAGAAACTGACATAGTCCGCTTTTTCATTGACAAGATAGCCCTCGTGATTCCCGTCCTTGAAGGAATCCGTATCATTCGCGAGTACGTAATCACACCGGTTTTTTTTCAGCAGACCATACGCCGTTTCAATCAGCATTTCCCGGCTTACTCCGCTGAGCAGTTTAAACCCTACGAGAACGGTTCCGGGACTGAAATTCTTAATCATACTGATGATCTTCGGTGTTTTTTCAAGCACCAGCACCGGGTGCTCCAGTTCAGAGCTGATTTTATGATCCGCACCGAGCGGCCGAGCGGAAAGGGCCTGCGCAATCACTTGATTCCATTGCGTTTCGGAAAGTACCGGCTGAGAATCACGGAATTTTTCAGTCAGTTCTTTCGCAATCTGTTCCGGCGTTGTAATGCTGCTTATTTTATAGTCGCTCACCGCCATGGAATGGATAACCGCACTGATAGGCCGCTCTGTCAACAGCCTGCTTAACGCATTCTGAAGCTGATCCGTCCCTTCGATCTGAACAATCCGTATATTCGCATTCTTCACGGCGGGAAGATAAGCGCCGACACCGCAAAGATAATAGATTGTGTATTCTTTTCCCGCAAGCCTTTGGGCCAGTTCCTGTGCAATCAGGCTTCCCAGCTTTCCGGTTGCCTCGTTTGCAATGGTTCTTACCGCGTCGATTCTCTCCCTTGTACCTCCCGCTGTAATAATGATATTCAAGCTCTCACGTCCTTTTGTATCCATATAAATTCACTATGCTTTCAATTTATACGATTCTGCGGAATTTGTCAACCCGCCAGAATTATTCCATTCGGCATCTGTTTTAGGATTCTTCTGTTTTTATCATTTACTCAATAAATTCAGAACAAAAACGCCCTTTCAAAATATTATGGAATGAAGACCCTTCGGGGACTATCCACTACAGCAGTCCAACAAACCTGGCAAGAAGAAATATCCCGTTTATTTGGAATTTGCTGTAATCGAAAGAGGCGCGAATAGGATGAATTCGGGTAATGCCGGTCCGGCAAACAATTTGGACCGTATCAGACGTACGCAGGGAGCGAATACCTGCAGGAAGGTCTTTCTAAAAATGGGAGCCTCGCGCAGACAAAACGCCGTCGGGCTTTTAGATGACGACAGGCTTCTTTTCGCTTCCTTGTTTATCCTCCAGCCGGAGATCAGGGAATTGGATTTATATCAGGAACTCAGTGAGCGCAACCGCATTGCGCTGAACATATGCCAAAAAATAGCGGATGCAAAAAATTCAGCGAAAGGCTCCGGCAGTTCCTTTTCTTTAAACAGCGAGCCCGTCCATGCCGTATTAATGTGGATGTTTATGACCGGCGCGGCCGACGACGGACTAAGCAGTCAATTCGATCAGGCTTTGGATATTACCGCGTCGATTTTAGTCAAAACGCACCATGAAAAAACAGTCCTGCCTGTCATGGCGGATTTAATGTTTAAACGAAATCGGAAAGGTGTATATAACCATGATTTGATCTGGGCTTTTTTCCAGGCGCACGATGCACAGGCGATGCGCTATATCGCATCGCGGCTGCGCTCCCCCGTTCAGAAAGATGTCGATCTGGTACGTTTGCTTCTAAATGTCCCACAGGATGTGCCGCTGAGGACTAACAGCGACAAACAAAAACAGTATGACGCATTTTTGGCCTGGCTGAAGGAAAACAGCCCCTATGTTTATTTCACCGGAGAAAGCCTTCAGCTTACCAACACCCCCTCCGTCTGCGGAGTGAACATCGACGCAAAATACCTCTGCAAAGACATTTCTCCGCGCAGCAATATGCCGCTGACCCCCTTAACCGAAACAGAACGTACCAATTTAAATGAATTTTATGGAGCAAAGGATGATGAAAGAGCCGTTCTCGCGAAGTATTCCCAGACCCTTCATGACAAAAATCCACCCTCCTGGGATGAATGGATGCAGTATCCGGTCAGCAAACAAATTGACATCGCCAAATACGGCCGGAGGGAATTCGCATGATTGTGATAGCGGGAAATACGGTTCAGCCCCAAAGCGTAGGCGAATACGCACCGGGAAGCGTCGAAAGATCAATTCTTGATACCCTTGCTTCAAGCGGTACAAAATACGTTTTTGATTCGATGGAACAGCTTAAATTTGAACTGACCCTACGCAAAGAAATTATCGAGGCATCCCGCCAGCTATATAAGAGCGGAATGGATTTTGAGATTTTCCGTGAAACCAGATGCAATCCGGATTACTGGAAAAGGACCCAGGAAGGCGGATTTCTTCTGAAAAACGGAGTCAAACCAGCTCAGGCAATTCAGGACATTTTTTCCAACGGTTCCAAATACGGCACGGAATGTGCGACTGCCATGATGATCGTGTACTACAAGGCACTTTTAAACATTTATGGTGAACATCTGTTTAACACAACCTTCCCCAAAATTGAGCTGATGAACTGGCATCACATTGACAGGCTGCTTCAGGAAGTCGGTTATATGAGCAAAAGAGACGATTACCTGCCGGGCGACCGAAGATATTTTGCGAATCCCGACGTTGACCCGCTGACCCCTCAATGGCAGGGTGAAAATGTCATTGACCTGGGCGGCGACAAGTATTACGGGCATGGCCTTGGTATTCATAATGCGGAAACGATTATCCGCGAACTGAACCAAAACAGAAGCGAAGATGCAGATGAATCCGCCCATCTGCTGGATTCCGCCGGGCGGCCGAACTTCAAACGGCTTGCGGATATCTATCACCGTCCCACTGCCTGACTCCTTACAAGCTCACAGAATCGCTACCTCCTGCAATTTGTTCAGGAGGCAGCGAATACTTTGTCATTATATAAAAACCTTATTTTTCTTGTATTTGACAGTTATCTATTTTATAATAGAAAACGATCGGGCCGTAATCGGCAGATTAAATGATTATGAATATGTGAGTGATGATTATGGCTGTGATTGAAATCTTAAAGGCATTTATCTTAGGCATTATTGAGGGTCTTACCGAATGGCTGCCCATCAGCAGCACGGGGCATATGATTCTGGCGGATGAATTCATCAAGCTGAATGTGTCCCCCGCGTTTAAAGAAATGTTTCTGGTTGTGATTCAGCTTGGCGCAATCATGGCTGTCGTGGTTCTGTATTTTCAAAAGCTGAATCCATTTTCCTCAAAAAAGACAGCAATCCAAAAGAAAGAAACCATCACATTATGGCTGCAGGTTCTCGCTGCCTGTGTTCCGGCCGCTGTGATAGGAATTCTGTTCAATGATGAGATCGACAGATTATTTTATAACTATCAGACCGTAGCGGTAACCCTCATTCTCTATGGCATCCTGTTTATTCTGATTGAAAATCACAATCGGAACACAAAACCGGCCATACGGAATTTTTCGCAGCTTACATACAAGACGGCCTTCTTCATCGGAATCTTTCAGATTCTTGCGCTGATCCCCGGAACTTCCCGTTCAGGGGCCACCATTATTGGCGCGATGCTGATCGGAACATCCCGAAGCGTAGCCGCGGAATTCACGTTTTTTCTGGCAATTCCGGTAATGTTCGGAGCAAGCCTTTTAAAAATCGTAAAATTCGGTCTGGTCTTTACGCCGGTCGAGGCTATCATCTTAATAACAGGGATGATTACGGCTTTTATCGTATCCATCTTTGCAATAAAATTCCTGATGGGATATATTAAGAAACACAACTTTAAGGTATTCGGTTATTACCGGATTGTCCTCGGATTGGTAGTGCTTCTCTATTTTCTCCTGACAGGCAAATAAGGCTCTTTTCACAGCACACGAAAAGACCTTTGCGAAAATTCACGCTGCCGCGAATACGATATCCATGTTTTTTATAAAAGGCAATTGCCCTTTGGTTTTGTGGGAACGCGTCCAGTCTGATTGCGTCCATCCCCTGTGCCCCGGCACATGTTTCAGCATAAACTAAAAGATTGTGCGCAATGCCCGTTCCTTCATATTCAGGCAAAACCATCAGCCGATGAATCACGCCGATGATCCCGCCTGTAAATTCCCAGTCAACTTCTTCATATTCCTTATCCTGAAAACGGTTAAGGACGACACACCCGATGATGCAGTTTTCAGGCGTTACGCAAACATAGAGGCCTCTGTCTTTTATATCCTGCGCAAACACCTCCGTGTTGGGGTAAAGCTCGTCCCACTGGAGAAGATCATGCTGGACCATATGCGCCGTACAGGATTTGAATAATATGGTGATTCCGGCCATGTCGCCCGGTACTGCCTTACGGATTTCCATCTTGAACCTCCCTAAATAAACAAATTGCCTGTCTCCTGAAGGGAACAGGCAATTTTTATTTTATGAATTGCTTTAGCAGCAAGCGCTACCGGATGAAGTTCGTTCTTTGCGGCTCTTCCGCCTCCGGAATTGTAATACCCGCCTTTTTACCGGCTTCAATGGATTTGAGCAGCCACGCCATATTTTTGCCCAAGGTTCTCATTGTCTGCATACCTTCCAAATCCTGAAGCACTTCTTCCGGGGAATTTCCGTGTACCATATTCCAGTATTGGGAAGACACAACCGGCATACTCGAAATCGTAAAATACTTGTTCAGCTGGTCAAACGCAGCCGTAGCCCCGCCCCGGCGGCAGCTCACGACAACCGCTCCCGGTTTGTATTGCAATACGGTCCCGGCGTAGAAAAACCGGTCTAAAAAAGAAGTCAGCATTCCGGATGCCGCCGCATAATGGACGGGTGAGCCAAAAATAAAGCCATCCATTTCCTTTGCTTTTTCAAGCGCAGTGTTAACGGTATCATTTCCGAAAACGCATTTATTTGAATTGTTCTTTTTGCAGTAGCCGCAGCCGATGCAGCCACGGATCGGCTGCTTGCCGACGTGGAACAGTTCGGTTTCAATGCCGGCTTTTTCAAGTTCCCCTGCAACCTCACGCAATGCTGTATACGTGCAGCCTTCTTCATGAGGACTTCCGTTGATTAACATTACTTTCATTTTTTAACCCTCCGTACTTCATAAATATTACAAACCTTCCGTGTACTGCGGAAAGCGACGATTCCCTGATAAAACAGCTCAGTCCGATGTTCAGCCTAAGCAATCAGGATATAAAAAAACGCAATACGTCAACGAATCTATTTTAATATGATTATGTCCCCTGTTTGCCCTGTTGTCAATCATATTATGAAAAATTCGAGGAATTTTTCCATACTTTTTATTGCGTATGAACTTCTCACCGATTGACAAAAATGATCGATTGTGCTAACATAAAAAATAATATAAGTCATGAAGACTTTGAAATAGATATTTTATTTTTAAAATTGATAGACTCAAAAAGCAGCTACTGAAGTAGTTCCTTTTTGAGTTATTTTTTTGTAATTGAGAGGATGAACAAAATGCATATTCCAGACAATTACCTAAGCCCGTCAACCTGTGCGGTTATGGGTGCGGCGATGATTCCTGTATGGACTTTTTCTGTTAAAAAAATTAAAAAAGAGATTACAAAGGTCAAAATGCCCCTTCTGGGCATCGGTGCTTCCTTTTCCTTCCTGATGATGATGTTCAACGTGCCTCTTCCGGGCGGCACAACCGGTCATGCCGTTGGAGGAACCCTTTTGGCAATTCTGCTGGGGCCGTTTTCAGCCTGCATTTCCGTTTCGGTGGCCCTATTGATTCAGGCGCTGTTTTTCGGGGACGGCGGTGTGCTTTCGTTTGGCGCCAACTGCTTTAATATGGCGTTTGTCCTGCCTTTTGTCGGATATTACACTTATAAATTCATTAAGGACAGAGTGCACACCGAAAAAGGCGAGTATGTGGCAATCGCGCTCGGTTCCTACATAGGTATCAACGTTGCGGCGCTATGCGCCGCCGTTGAGTTCGGAATTCAGCCGCTCCTGTTTAAAAACGCCGCCGGGCAGCCGCTTTACAGCCCGTATCCTTTGTCCGTATCCATTCCGGCAATGACAATTCCACATCTTCTCGTTGCGGGTGTTGTCGAAGTTTTATTCACCGTTGCTATTTTTGCATTTATCAAAAAAGTTTCTCCGGGCACAATATATGAAGGCGCAAAGAAAAAGAGCAAAGCCGTTTACGGCTTGATTGCCGCTCTGGTCTGCCTGACACCGCTCGGCCTGCTTGCCACCGGAACCGCATGGGGCGAATGGGGCGCGGATGAAATCAAGGAAGTCGTTTCCAACGGTAATGCGCTTGGCTTTATACCGCAGGGAATGAAAAACGGAATCAGCTTTGAAGCAGTTATGCCCGACTACTCGGTCGGCGGCATTCCTGAAGTCGCAGGATACATTCTGTCGGCAGTCGCGGGTGTTGCTATATTGCTGATTATATTCAAAATTATATCTTCATTCCGGAAAACAAATCAAAATACCCATGAATAAGCGTGGGAGAAAAAGGTAAGATATGCCCGAATGGCTGTTAAAGGATGAAAACTATCAACCCCTTCCCGACAGGGATACGTTTATCGATAAAAGCATCCTATCTTTGCTGCGCATTCTTTCGCGCATAAGGGCACAAGGCAGTTATACCCCCGGAAAACACAATGTACATGCGGTCTTTAAAGTGGCCTGTACATTTCTGCTCATTGTGCTGCTTTCCATTTCTAAAAATATCTTTTTTATTGCGGTGATCGGGGCGTATCTGCTTGCGGTATTAAGCTTGATGCCTGTGGAAAAAATCATCCGTATTCTGAAAACAGGGCTGATGATCTCTTTCTTTTCACTGGTGATTCTTCTGCCGTCCTTTTTTATGGGTAACCGGTACAGTATGGTTATGATTCCGCTGAAAACCTTTGCAACCGTTACGGCTATCAGTATTCTTTCCCATACCACCGGATGGCACTCGATCACCGGCGCGCTGAAAAATTTTTTTATCCCGGATATTTTTATCTTTGTTCTGGACATCACTATTAAATACATCGTCATGCTGGGTGAATTTTCACTGAATATGCTCTATTCTTTGAAACTGCGATCAGTCGGAAAAAACGCAGGCAAATATTCCTCCCTTTCTGGGATAGCCGGCACTATGTTCATCAAATCAAAAGAAATGGCTGAAGACATGTATGCCGCGATGGAGTGCAGGGGATTTACCGGAGATTATCATGTCAATCGGCATATCCGCTTTACCCCGGCGGATTTTCTTTATATAATGCTTCATATCGTACTGATTATATTTTTTGCATATTTAGGATGAATAAAAGAATGATTGAATTTAAAGATGTATCTTATTCCTATGAAGGAGTTCCGGCATTGAAAAAAATCAGCCTGCATGTCAATAAAGGAGAATCCATTGCGCTGATGGGCGTAAACGGAAGCGGTAAATCAACCCTTTTAAAACTGCTGAACGGCATCATCTTTCCCGACAGCGGGGAGTACTTTTTTGACGAAGAAGCAATTACGCAAAAAAAAATGCAGGACTCTGTGTTTTCCAAACGGTTTCACCAAAGGGTGGGCTTCGTATTCCAGAACTCTGATTCACAGCTATTCTGTTCCGACGTCTATGACGAAATCGCCTTTGGCCCACGGCAGATGGGACTGGAGGAGGCCGAAGTGAAAAAAAGAGTGGATGACTGTCTTGAACTTTTAAACATTCAGGATTTTCGCCACCGTCAGCCTTATCATTTGAGCGGCGGTGAAAAAAGAAAAGTAGCCATTGCCTGTGTTTTGTCGCTGAACCCCGATGTTCTCGTTTTTGACGAGCCGATGAACGGGCTTGACCCACGCACACAAAGATGGTTCGTATCTTTCCTGATACAGCTGCACACAGCCGGAAAAACGCTGATTTCCTCCACACATAACCTTGAGATGGTATTGGAAATTGCGGACAGGGCCATCTTGTTTGACGAAAACCATACCATTGCTGCGGATAAGCCTACCGAGGAACTGCTGGAGGATACTGACCTGCTGAAAAGAGTCAACCTGGTGGACGAATACTATCACAGACATTCGGGAACCACGCATCAGCATTATCATATTCATCCTTTTTAAGAAATTTTTGATTTTTTAATCTTCTCTCCAACCAAAACTGATATTTTATGATTTCATGGATAAAATAGCTGTTGGAAAGGAGGTTTTTTAAATGGATAATAAAAAAGCCAATCAAAGTATAAAATGTACTGTTCCACAGTGTGAAAATCATTGTCAGGATCAGAATTATTGTGCTCTGGACTGCATTTCTGTCGGTACACATGAGGCAAATCCAACCGTTGAAGAATGTACGGACTGTGAATCTTTTCAGATGAAAAAACAGTAAAAAACAATGAATAAATCAGACCGGACAGACAAAAAGCAATTTTGCCTGTCCGGTTTTTGCATTTAGTGAAAAAAACTTTTTTTCATCAAAAAATCATACATAGATTGTCATTGAAATGGTAATCTTGCTAAATATAGCGATTTTAGGTATTTTTTCAAATATTTTGATATAATCAGTCGATAAATAATTTGATCGATACAGTAATCGTAAATCTTTCTGAAATTACAAGTTAGGGGAATAGATGAGATGAAACACAAAAAAGGGTTATTATCAAAAATGCTTCTGCTTATTGGCGTTCCGGTTGCAATTATTTTTTGCATAACCGCCTTGATTGTATTAAACAATGTGAAACAGTCGGTCTCTCAATTGACAACCAGTCAGCTGACTGCCGAATCACAGGCTGCTTCTTACCAAATCGGCGACTATTTTTCAAAGTACACCGAAATTGCAACGCAGATGGCGGCAAATTCACAATTTGAAAAAACATTTATAAAAGCCGTTCCCGGTACAAGCCTTACAGCAACCGAAGGCTTCACCGACGTCAAACGCACGTTGGACAACATTAAGCAAACAGACCCGGATAACATTGTTGTTTCATGGATTGCCGATGTGGATTCCAGCCAGCTGACCCAATCAGACGGATATTCTTCCGATAAGGACTGGAACATCTTGGAGCGCCCATGGTACAAGGAACTTCTTCAAAAACAAACCGTGTTTATTACAGAACCGTACCAAGATACCGCAACGAAAGCATTGATTGTCAGCGTAGTTGCACCCGTGTATCAGTCAAGCACCAAAACTTTATTGGGCGTTACCGCCATTGACTTTAATTTGGATCATCTTTATTCCATGGTGCAAAACTACAAGCTCGGCAAAACGGGCTTCTACATGCTTTCTACCGATGCCGGGCAGCTGATCTACCACCCGGATAAGAATTTAAAGGATAAAAACGTATCCGAATCCGGCATGTCAAAAAATATCGTCAGCGCGATTCAAAACAAAACCGCGGGCACTACTACATACACAGCCATGAATCAAACAAACTACGGATATCTGTCCCCTGTGGGAAATACCGGCTGGACAATTACAACCGGCCTGCCGGAAAAAGAATTCAATTCCAGCTACGACGCGGTGCGGACCTCTGTTTTCTCGGTTTTTATCATTGCCTTTCTCCTGCTGATCATGCTCATCATCTTCGTGTCGAAAGGCATGATCAATCCCCTTAAAAAGCTGACGGCTGCTGCGGGGAAAATCGCGGACGGAGATTTGGATGTTGATGTTAATATCAAGTCCAAGGACGAAACAGGTCAGGTGGCCGAGGCTTTTTCCAGAACGGTGAACAGACTAAAACAGTATATTCAATATATTGATGAGGTGTCAGCGGTGCTGGATCAAATCGCCGTAGGAAATCTGACTTTTCATCTGCAGTGCGATTATATCGGAGAATTCTCAAAAATTAAAACATCACTGGAAAATATCAAGTATACTTTGGTAAAAACTTTTTCAGGGATTCATGAATCCGCAGAACAGGTGGCGAGCGGCTCCGATCAGGTTGCAAGCGCATCGCAGGCTCTTGCGCAGGGCGCTACGGAGCAAGCGAGTTCCATTGAAGAGCTGTCCGCATCCATTACTGAGATCGCAGGCCAGGTAACCCTGAATGCGGCCAACGCGGCAACCGCGAGCCAGCTTGCCGATCAGACTTCCGCCGAAATACAACGCGGCAACACATCCATGCGTAAACTGATTGAGGCTATGGACGAAATGAGTCAGTCCTCCAGCCAAATCGGCAAGATCATCAAGACAATTCAGGATATTGCATTTCAGACCAACATTCTCGCTCTGAACGCCGCAGTCGAGGCAGCTCGGGCAGGCACAGCAGGCAAGGGCTTTGCGGTCGTTGCCGACGAGGTGAGAAATCTTGCGGGCAAGAGCGCCGAAGCAGCAGAGAATACGACCATACTGATCGAAAATTCCATAAATTCTGTAAAGAACGGCACCAATATAGCGAATGAAACGGCACAATCGCTCAATCTAATTATTGACAGCGCACAGAAAACAACGGATCTGGTTGATCAAATATCCAAAGCCTCAAAAGAGCAGTCTTTCTCAATCAATCAGGTTACCACGGGTGTCGACCAAATTTCAGCCGTTGTTCAAACCAATTCTGCCACTTCCGAGGAAAGCGCAGCATCCAGTGAGGAATTAAACAGTCAGGCACAGACACTGAAAATGCTTGTAGAACGGTTCAGTGCGGCATCCTCTGCTGACGATTAAAAAAACAATAGCCGGCCGTTAAAACGGCCGGCTATTGTTTTTTGGAAGCAAGCTTCTATTTTCTGTTTGTGCGAAGCAGAATATCCAGTCCCGCGGCATCAAGATAATTCAGTTCTTTCACTGAGCGCACAACCTGATTCGCCGCCAGCGCATCGTATCCGTTGACAAAATAGACACCGGCCAAAGCGGTCAATACCATAGGACTGTTTATGTCATTTAAAACATACAGCAATTTTTCAAACAACTCGAACTCCTGAACGCGAATCACTCTGTCGAAAATCGTGGTCACTTCGTTTAATACGGCATTCCAGTCTTCGTTTTCTTTAAAAACAATTTCTCCGTTGTCCTGATATATGTTCCAAAGCTGTCTGAATGTACGGGCTGTAAGTTCGTCACAGCAGTTTTCGGCAAGGCAGATACATTCCTCAGTTCTTTTGTTTTCCAGAATCAAAGAAAGAATATACAGATACTCTATGCTTTCGCCGCGAATATTCTGTAAAACAGAACCGGTCACCTGCGCGTTGGCAAGCGGCTCAAACAGATCAAAAGCCTTTTCATATTCCTGCATATAAAAATACAGCTTTGCCCGTAAAAAGTCCTTATCCTGTTCATATTCAGACTGTTCTGCTATGCTGTCCCAATAAACCACCCCATAGGCGTATAATTTTTCCCGTATCAGAATATCCGTCAGCACAATGAGATTTGGAGTATCCAGATCGGAAAAAAACGCAGTCAGCTTTGCAACTGCTGTCTGTTTTTCTTCATACATTAGATTTAAAACATGACCAATGGAATAAAGGGTCTGGTAAAAAGATCTGTCCTGCACAATTGCCTGCGTGTAATATTTCAATGCCTTTTCGTAATCGCAAAGCCGAACGTATAAATCCCCGAGTGATAAAAGCGGTCTGATTAAGGAACTGTCTTCCACAAATTTCATTGTGGGCGGGGGATCACCCATTTGTATGCACCTGTTAAAACTGTCAATCGCAAGCGTGTACCTTCCCCATTCCGAATAGACCGTACCCCTGAGCAGTTCCAGATCAGTGCATTTCGGGTAAATTGCAAGCGCCTCGGCAATCGCATTAACTGACTGCGCATATTTCTTTAGATTATAATAGGCCATTGCGCGCCGATAAACCAAATGCAGGGCATAAGCCTGGGTTTTATCCATATTGACGTATGCCTTGTCATAGAACAGAACCGCGTTTTTGTAATCGGACGCTGCCATGTATTCGTTGCCTAAATGAAACTGAATGAAGGGGTTATCAGGGTCATCCTCCAGTTCCTTCAAAAAAATCGGGAAATTTCTCTTCCTTTTATCTTTCACAGCCTCATCCATATATCCGTAGTGATAAAGCCTGATGTCTTTTAGGTCGAATAATCCCGCTGCAATTACCCCGCCGTCCTTTCTGCAAACCTGTTCCTGTATTCTTCCCTGAAAGCGGTAAAGTCCGTTGTTGCGCAGCAGACGCAGTGCATTGTGCAGGGTGTAACGCCCGCTTTTACCATTTCCAATATAATTGATAATGGTAAAATGACATCCGTGGGCTTTTGAGTTCTGAATATAGTCCATGAAGGCTTCCCGGCCACTTTTTTCGAAAACCTCGTCTGCATCCATCAGTAAAATCCATTTTCCGGTGGCTTTGCCAATGGAAAAATTTCGGGCGTCGCTGAAATTGTCATTCCATTCAAAAAAATATATTTTTGCCCCGAATTTTTTTGCGATTTCCACAGTTTTATCAGTTGAACCTGTGTCAACGACAATGATTTCATTAACAATATCCTGTACACTTGTAAGACATTTTTCAATAAATTTCTCTTCATTTTTCACAATCATACACAGGCTGACATTTCTTTTGTGACTCATGTTTGCATCACTCCCTGTGGATTTCTGAAAATTCCGGTTCATTGGCTGTACTGAAGTCCGCCATATGAAGCTGTATTATCTTATGCAGTGACTAACGGCTTTGACAGTTTGTAAAACAGCCCGCAATCTGCGGCTGATAAAAAGTACGGCAGGAAGAAAAATTCTTCCTGCCGCAGATGATAAATAAAAAATTATTTAGCCTGTTGTTTATCAAGTTCCTCCATGACAGCAGGAATAACCTTATACAGGTCACCAACGATACCGATATCGGCTATACCGAAGATCGGAGCATTTTCATTAGTGTTGATGGCAACAATAAGGTCGGAACGCTGCATACCTGCGACATGCTGAATCGCACCGGAAATGCCACATGCGAAATAAATTTTCGGCTTAACGGTGGTTCCCGTCTGCCCAACCTGATACGCATGATCGATCCAGCCTGCGTCTACCGCGGCTCTCGAAGATGCTACAGTTCCCCCGAGCTTATTCGCAAGCTTCTTAAGAAGTTCAAATCCCTCGGCATTACCCAAACCCATTCCTCCGGACACTATGATGTCCGCGTCAGTGAGTGATACTATTTCTTTGGCGGTCTTTACAACCTCCAGTACCTTGGTGCGTATGTCTCCATCGACAAAATTAACGTCAAGTTTAATCAATCCGCCCGTTCTGCCCGGTGTCTTGACTGCTTTCTCCATAACTCCGGGGCGAACAGTCGACATTTGCGGCATGTGGTTGGGGCATATGATGGTAGCCATAAGATTCCCTCCGAACGCCGGACGGGTCTGCATAATCCTCTTGGTTTCCGGATTGATCTCGAGTTTTGTGCAATCAGCCGTAAGTCCTGTACGGCAGCGAACTGCAAGGCAGGGGCCTAAATCACGCCCTATATGCGTTGCACCGAGGAGCACGATCTCTGGCTGATATCTTTCTATAGCTTCATTAATAACCTTAGTATAAGCATCGGTGGTATACTGTTTCAATTCAGGTGCATTGGCATAATATACCTTATCGGCACCATGCTGGAAAAGTTCATCCACGAGCGAGTCTACATTCGAACCGCAAAGCACGGCGCAAAGCTCACAGCCTATGGCTTTGGCAAGCTTTTGACCTTCGCCCAAAAGCTCTATTGCCACCTGCATCAGTTTTCCTTCCCGCTGCTCTGCAAACACCCATATGCCATGATAAGCGCTTAAATCCTTTACTGCCTCGCCATCACTGGTCTTTTCTATGGCCTTGAACGGACATACTTCAATACATTGACCGCAACCCGTGCAGGCAGACCCGATTACGGCAATCCTGTTTTCCATCGTTATAGCCTGAAAAGGACAGGATTTAATGCATTTTGTGCATCCCTTACATTTATCCTTTAATACTACTACCGCCATGTCAATCTCATCCTCCTAACTAGATTAGATGCTTCTCGTTTAATTTACCGATAAGAATTTTCGCCATCTCGTTATCTGATCCAGTGAGCATCTCGCCCTTGCCCTTCTGCGGCGGTGTAAAGGAACGAAACACCTGTGTCGGGGAAGCATTCAGTCCGCATTCCTTCGCGTCAAGGCAAACCTCCGTATGGCTCCATACCGTGATATCCTTCTTGTAGGCATCTACGATCGAGCCTATCGACATGTACCTAGGCTCATTCAATTCCTTTACGCATGTAAGGAGACATGGCATCTGAGCCTCGACTATTTCATACCCGTCTTCCAATTGTCTCTGTACCGTTACTTTGCCGTCACCCATTTTGATATCCTGAACGTAAGTTACGACCGGAATACCCAAGCGCTGTGCGACCTGAGGTCCTACCTGCGCGGTATCGCCATCGATAGCCTGACGCCCTGCAAAGATGATATCTGCACCCGAAATTTTTTTGATTCCTCCCGCGATGGTTGTTGACGTCGCGCAGGTATCCGCTCCGCCAAATGCACGGTCGCTTAACAGATAAGCTTCATCCGCTCCCATTGCAAGACATTCCCTTAACATATAGGTAGCCTGCGGCGGCCCCATGGTAAGCACCACAATCTGCGTGGTTGGATCTTTATCCTTAATCCGGAGCGCCGCCTCAAGCGCATTGGCATCATCCGGATTAAGAATGCTGGGAACGCCCTCACGAATAAGGGTCCCTTTAACAGGATCTATTTTTACTTCATTCGTATCCGGAACCTGTTTTACACATACCAATATTTTCATGTTCGCCAATCCTCCCTTTTACTTCTTCAGTAATGTTTTGCTGATTACTATCTGCTGAACCTGGCTGCTCCCTTCGTAGATAGTGAACACACGGCAGTCGCGATACATCCGCTCGATCTTGTAATCTTTAATGAAACCATATCCGCCATGGATCTGCACAGCCTTGCCTGCAATCTCGTTGCAGACCTCTGCAGAGTAATACTTTGCCATGGACGCATTGAGGGTAGCATCCTGCTTTGTATCCATGAGATATGCAGTTTTGTACGTCAACTGCTTTGCTGCCTCGAGCTTTGTCGCCATGTCCGCTATCATAAAACCAATAGCCTGAAAGTCCCCAATTCTCTTCCCAAACTGCTTTCTTTCCTTGGCATACTTGATTGCTTCGTCAAGGCATCCCTGCGCAACGCCGATCGACTGGGCCGCAACACCCAGACGTCCTGTATTAAGCGTTTTCATGGCGATCTTAAATCCGTCTCCCTCTTCACCGAGGCGGTCGGATTCCGGAACGATTACGTTATCGAGAATAATATCCGAGGTTGCGCATCCTATAATGCCCATTTTGTCCTCAGGCTTGCCGCAACTTACGCCCGGTGCTTTCATGTCAATCACGAATGCCGAAATGCCCTTATTGCCCTTTGTCATATCGGTCTTTGCGAAGATTACCGAATAATCCGCAAGCGGAGCCATCGTTATGAAGCATTTGCGCCCGTTGAGTATATAATGATCTCCGTCTTTCACCGCGGTAGTCACGAGGCCACCCACATCGGAACCCGCACCCGGCTCGGTAAGGGCAAATGCCAGTTTCTTCTTACCGGTTACAACCGACGTAAGATATTTTGCCTTCTGCTCGTCATTTCCCGCAAGAAGCAGCGGCCCACCCGAAAGAGAGTTCGGGCTGGATACATAAATGCTCGCCACACCGGATACTCTTGCAACTTCTTCCATAGCCAAAACATAAGAGCGTGCGTCCGCGCCCTGTCCGCCTAATTCCTTTGGAATCTTAATTCCGAAGAATCCCGCTACCGCCATTTTATCAAGCAGCTCTTCAGGAAAAACTCCGGTCGCCTCAACCGTGTCCAGTATTTCTTTGGTAAATTCTTTCTCAGCGAATTCACGGGCTAACTTTCTGATTAATTCATGTTGCTCTGTAAAATACGCATCTGCCATATTTTTTTCCTCCCACTAAAAATAATATTAACTTCCTCGCTTAGTGAAACGCAATGCAGAAAAACGGAGAGAGTATAAAATCCGTCTTCTTAAATCCGCTTTCCTTCTTTGACCATTGCAGCTGCTTTTGATTTCAGATTTTTCAGTTCAACTTTTCCGCTTGCATTCACCGGGAATGAGTCAAAACCCAATAGATAGGCGGGCACTTTATAATGCGCCAATCTCGGCTTTAAAAAGTCGAAGAATTCGCTTTTGTTCAGTTTGCATCCCTGCTTTGAAATGACGCATGCCGCAATTTCTTCCTGCAGCACATCGGCAGGGATACCTACTACTTTGACCTGCTCAACCCAGTTTAGTTTTTTTATTACCCGCTCTATTTCTTCGGGAGAGATGTTTTCTCCCCCTCTTATGATCATTTCTTTCAGTCTTCCCGTAATATGAAGCTCTCCGTTTTTATCAAAGTGACCGATATCCCCTGTTTTCAGCCAGCCATCACTGGTAAAAGCCTTGGCGGTAGCCTCTGGAAGCTGGTAATAACCAAGCATAACGTTATAGCCTTTCACCTGAATCTCACCGTCTCCGCCCTGTTCAAGTACGCTGCCGGTGCTCATATCTGCTATGCGCGCATTTACATGGTCAATCAGCCTTCCGGCCGATTTGCTTTTTTTTCCACTGGGATCGTCCCAATTCGCTATCGTCACACACGGAGAAGTCTCAGACTGGCCATACGAGGGCTGTAAGTGCATATTGGGAAACCTGCCGCAGATTTCCATGTATTCTTCCGGAGTGACCGGAGAACCCGCTATAATACCGGATTTTAGGCCGTTTGCACGTCTGTCCTGATATTCCGGTTTCCGAATCAACGCTAAAAACATACTCGGTACGCCGTTCAGTATGGTACAATTTCCTTTTTCGAGCGCGTCCCATACGGCAGACGTCTTGAAATAAGGCAGCAGATCCATTTCCGCACCGCTGAGTAAACAGGCTATGATTCCGGCCGTCACCCCAAAGCAATGGAACATTGGCACCGTAATGCACATCTTGTCAAATTCATTCCAATGCATGGCTCTGATCATGGCAAGGGAATTATTCACAAGGCTGTGGTGACTGAGAAGCACGCCTTTAGGAAATGAAGTGGTTCCCGAAGTAAAAATCATACAAGCCGTATCAGTCGGTTTAATTTTCTTTTTTTTCTGTTCCAATTCCGCCAGAGCTTTCGGAGAGTTCATTTCTCTTCCGAAATCGTCTTCATTGATCCACGTTCCGGCTTCCTTCGCATCAATATGAACGAAATGTCTTACCTTTGGCGTTTTATTCCTTATTCTCGCAATAAGGTCTTCAAAGACGATCGTTTTATAGCCTGCACCATAGTACAGCACTTCCACGTCAGCATAATTCAGTATCTGCGTGACCTCTTCCTCTTTAAAACACGTGTTGACAAGTACGGGGATAGCGCCAATCTTAGTAAGTGCCAGAAAAGTGGACACCCAATTCGGGCTGTTGACACTCCATATTCCGACATGGGTTCCTTTTCCTATTCCATATTTTCCCATCTGAATGGCAAGAATATTCGAAAACCGATCCAATTGTTCAAATGTACAGCTCCAGTCATCCATTTCAATGGCTGTCCGCTTTCCACTGATATTGACCCGCTCTTTTAAGCATTCGCTGATTGTCTTACTGATAAGGTCCATAATTTCACCTGTGGAATTACATAAATTTCAAGGAAAAAGACTGTCCCCGAAAGTCTGTCTTAATCGACAACAGTCTTTTTTGCCATTTACTTAACCTTTATTTAATTTGCGCTCATCTTTCCACACATACAAAGATTTTTTTTCAAGCATATCCTTAATCTGTGCGTCACTATATCCAAGTTCTTTTAATATATCCGATCCCTGCTCGCCGATCATCGGACCCGGTCGGTAATCCGGAACGCCCATCTCCTGGAACTTGACCGGAAGCCTTACAAGCCTTCTTGTATTGCCGTTGGAGTACTTCATGTCATAGAAGCAGTTATTCGCCTCCGCCTGCTTGTCGTTTCTAATTTCCGTCCAGTTCTGCGCAACTGCGAACGGAACATCTGCAGCTTCCAGAATCGGTTTCCATTCCGCTACGGTTTTCTTACTGAATGCATCCATAACAATGTCGTATACTTCGGATGTGAGACCTTTTTTCTGGCAGGTCAGGATCGGGAAATAGTTTTCGTTATCCACAAGATCCGCTCTGCCGATAGCTGTAATAAATGCCTTGTAATATGTATTATAATCTGGCATACAGGTCTGAATGAAGCGCTCATCCTTGGTTCTCCATGCGGCATTAAAGGGATTGGCGGCTTTTCTTACATCAATCGGATATTGCTGAGCAATCCCTTCGTAATTAGATGCCTGAACCATCATACCCATATTGTAGATGGCACTTTCGAAAAGGGATGTCTCGACCTTTTCGCCGACTCCTTTGGTCTTCGCATGGAATAAAGCCGCCAAAATACCTGCGGCAAGATTCATGCCTACGTTATGATCGCCAAGTCCCGGAACCACGTTCATCGGAACGGCCCCTTTTTGGCGGAGGGAATCAAGATATCCGCCTCTTGAGAAAAAAGCGGTAAAGTCAAATCCCGGAAGGCCGTTATCAGGACCGTACTCTCCGTATCCGGTGCATATTGCGTATACAAGCTTCGGATATCTGCCCTTCAAGCTCTCATAGTCCAGTCCCATCCTCTGAAGGGCTTGAACTCTCCAATTGGTGATAAGGACATCGGCTGTGTCCAGCAGCTTATAAAAAGCTTCTTTGCCGTCCGGATTCTTTAAATTGAGAGAAATGCAGCGCTTATTTCCGTTCTCGAGATCCCATGTGGTGTTCTCATACATGTCAAGCGGCCTGCCCTCGGACGGTGCCGTATATCTCAGCGGATCGCCATTCGGTGATTCGATCTTAATGACATCGGCTCCAAGGTCAGCCATAAATCTGCCTGCTGTAGCTGCCGCTATAAAATTAGCAAGCTCGACTACCCGGACTCCTTCAAGTGGTTTGCTCATGTCTCATTATCTCCTCGCATAATAAAAGTAATTATTTAATTTGGTTTAATTTAACTTTTGATTGTTGGTCTGAGCTGTTTTATTCTTATATTCCGCATCAATCTTTCCTCTTTTTGTCAAAATCATATGGATAATGAACGGAACCACCACAACAAGCATCGTCAAATATCCGAGGTATCCATATCCGGTGTTAACAAGAGGAATTAGTCCAAACTGAGCGATTGCAAAAGTAAGCAGTGTGAAAAACACCGCAATAATAACGGTACGTTTCTTGGCCTGTTTCTCTGACACATCGGGTGAAGCATCTTTCTTATTCCATGCGTTAACAAAACGCGCAATGACGCCCGCAATCATGTTGACGGCAGTTGACACCGCACCAAGGATAATCAGAACAGAGATAATCGGAGTAAGGAAGGAAGCGCCGACGCCTGTTTTAACCATCAGTAACGTTGGGATCGAAACGGTTTTGAGATCCGGATTGCCTATAATAGAAAGCAAGCCGAATGTGCACATAAAAATGATCAGCGCGTTCACTATAAATCCGTAGACCATGGAGGTTTTCGCTTCGTGCTCATCCTTGAACGGCTCAGCATGCTGCGTAAGAAGGCCGATCGATGCTATCTGGAAAGAGGCATATACGAAACATCTCCAAAATGCCGGGCCTGCCGGCGCGGGCGTCGCAGCCATTTGCCCGATGTTGGCTGTAATCGTTCCCCACTGTGCAATGATGTTTGGGATATAAACCACCAGCAAGCCCAGAATGATAACTACCGATACGGTAGAAGCCGCCGCTCTTACGATATCAGTCCCATAGATGGCAAGCGCAAAGATAATTAAGCCGATTATTACGGTGCAAACGATGTACGGAATGCCGGTAAGTGCCTGAAGCGTGGCACCACCCGTTGCAAATGCCACCGACGGAGCTAAGCAAATGGTGAACAAGTAAACCAGTTCATACAAATTCGAAAGAATCGGTCTGACCTTCGTTCCTAAGTCCCCATAAAATCTGTCAGTGAACGTACGATAATCATAGGTATTGTGCCTTTTTGCATAGCGAAGACCGTACCACTGAAAGAATGCTCCGAAGGCCTGTGCGAGAACTGGCGTAAGAAGTGCCCAGATACCGAATTTAACAAAGTAAGAATATAATTGAGCCCCTGATGCAAACCCTCCGCCGAATTGCGTAGTAAACCAAACAAACGCTACGCCAATCGCAATTGGCATCTTATTCTTATCAATCATGGTAAATACTTCCTTTCTTTTGAGGTTGCTCCTCAATATCCCCATAAAAACTCTGTTAGGACATTTCCTTAAACGCCTGGATCATGGTGCTGGCCTGTTCATAGTTGACCATCTGGCAATCAACTTCGATGTTCAGGCTCTTGATGCCCGCTGCATCGCATGCTCTCTTAATTGGAACATAGTCAAACTCTTCCGGATCACAGAATTTAGTCATAAGAATGATAACGCCCTCAGCGTTGTGCTGCTTGGCCAGGTTAACGATATAGTCAACGCGCTTCTTGTCTTTGTCGTAGAGCAAAGTGCAGTTATCCATATTCGCAAACTTATGCGCAAGCGCGTCAAGCGGATTTGCCATCTCCGGCACATCTGTACGATACTGTCTTGACTCCTGTGCAATATCATCGGCAACAATCTTGATCCCGTTCTTATCAAAGATCTCGAGAAGATTGGGTGAATCAGCAAGTATTCCGCTTGCTATCACACGCACCTTGCCTTCGTCCTTTGGTGTTTTTATAAGTTCTTCGACCAGTTGTTTCACTAAGGCTGTGTGTTCTTCCTTCAGCATGAACCAAGCACTCTTAAAAACATCGTTTCTCTGAGCCGCTGTAATCGTGTGAACTGCTGCCGCCTTTGCAAATTCCCTCATAACCGCGTTATGCTCATTGTAAATCTTATTGGAATTTGCAAGTGCAACCCCGGAGAATTTAGCGCCGGTTGCAACAGTAAGGTCATTGATCACTCTCTCGTATCCCGATTTGGTAAACTTGATGCCGTAATCCTGTTTCCTGTTTTGCGGATAGGTCATGGGGATAAACGGAATATCCTTAACGGCATATTTCCAGTTTTGGCCCAAACTTTTAAGCGAATCGCACAGTGAAGGAATAACAATTGCCGATACTCCCTTGAACTTTCCCGTGATTCCAAGTTCAAGTATTGTCTGCATAACAGAACAAATAAATGCCGGATAATATTTCTTTGCTTCATGGGCTTCCATCTCCGCACCCCATACACCCATGGGTACAAGCCCCATTGAATGGATGATTTCTTCCGGGGTGTAAACCGGCGCGCACATAACAACTTTCTTGCCCTGCGCAAGATATTTGTCAAGCTGCGCCCGCGGAGACGCAGCAATTTCATGAAATTGAGCCAATAATTCAGCTATTGCCATGATTAATGACCTCCCTTGTTTGCTTCCATAATTTCCACCAGACCCTGCACACGCGTATCGTACTGCGCCTCGGAGAAATTTCTCGGGTCTGCCTGGTCGCCATCAAAGCTTACTACCGGAATACCGCAGCTTTGGCCTATCTGCTGGCTCATTTCCGCCATAAATCCGGACCAAAGCTTGCAAGAACGGTTTGTGTGAACCAAAAGTCCTTCGACATGGTTGTCTTTGCAGAGTTTGATACGCTTATCTCTGGATTGTTCAAGGTTCATCGAATTCGGGACTTTTGCATACGCACGGCACATCCCATCAAAATCATCATAGATGAATCCGAAAGCATCGGCATAGATGGTAGTTACCATGTTGATGCCCCTGTCCTTAAGACCGTTTGAAGTAACCCTTAACCACGGCCAGCAGGCAATGCCCTCGAACATAATGCGGTGCTTTTCTTCCGTGCGGTAAGTTGAGATACCCTTTATGTGGTTATCTTCGTATTCCTGCAAAAGCGTTTCCATCGCTTCCGCAGCTTCCTTTTTTCCGCTGTTATTTTTGATAGAGAATACAAAAAAGGATAGTTAGGTGTTAAAAGCCGTTAAAATCCGTGAAAAAACGAAAAATGCCGTTAGACAGCCGTTTTTTAGGTGTTAAAAATCGTTTATGTCTGTTAAATAAGTAATTTTTGTAAATAGTGTGCAAACTGTAAAAGTGTTTTTTAGGCTTGTTGGGAGTATTACTTCCAAACCTTGAATTGCTTTTAATTTTGCCTTTAAACCCTTTTAAAAAGCCTTTTAAAATAGAAAATAAAGCCCTGTATATCTCCAACAATGGCGATATACAGGGCTTTTGTGTGTTTAATAGACTTTAAAACTTTTTAAACTGATTCGGATTCTGATTGTAAATTAATTTTTGAAGAGCAACTGTTTTTCAATGGGAATATAGGAAGTAAATAGAACATCTAATAGGAAGTAGTTCCTATTTAGATTCTATGCGGGTTTCGGCAGACTTTATTCAAACTTTAAAAATAATTTGCGTCGGTGACAAAGTTCAATTGATTATGAAACAATATTCATTTCTATGTATATTTAATCATTCTACAGATAAACAGCATTTGAGGTAATTTTTGCGTTAATAATATCGGAAAAATGCTCAAATTTTATGAACTGTAGTGATCCCCAAAAGCTAATTATTTTAGATGTATTGTCTGAAGCTTGAAAGCTAATAACTAAATATATTCTTCCGGGTGAATTCTTAGGTATAGATATAGTAGTGTGCTGATATTTCAAAGCATATTCGCCCCAAGGTAGAACGCTTACGCTTTTTATTTGAGAAATATTGAGATAAATTTTATGTTCAGGGCCAACCAGCGGATTAATAACTATCTGTTCATCCGATATGGCAACTTCACATATTGTATTCTGTGGAACATCAGGAATCCCATCGTTAAATATCACTCTAATTTTTTCATTGTAATCTTTTAGTTCTCTTCTCTCAAGCTCTTTGTTTTTAAACAGTCCCATAGTACTAAATCCCCCTTATTGGTTATTACTAACTTTTTAAAGCAAAAAAATTAATCATTGTGCTTAGAAGCTACTGCCTCTTTACAACTTGTATCAGCAAGTAAATCCCATAATACTTTGGAAGAGAGTTTTTCGGAACTTTCCTCCATTTTTTTATTATAAATCATTTCTGAAATTTTGCCAAGAACGATTTGTTGTTCTCGCTTGTCCAATTTTTTAAAATCTTGAAGTAGGGAATCTTCTTCATTTGATACGCATGAATTCGTCTTGTTTCCAAATAGGATTTCATCGGAAGAAATTGAGAAATATTCGCAAATCTTAATGATCTGTTCGAGTGTAGGTTTCGATTTTGAATTTTTCCAGTCGGTCAAAGGGCTTTTGCTAAGCCCAAGAATTTCGCCAAATTTAGTTCCGCTAATGTGATTGTCCTTAGCTATTTTAGTAATCCGATCTATAAGAGTCATGTGATACCTCCTCGCAAATTATTTGCGATTATTACGCAAATGTTATTGACTTTGCGATAATTACGCAATATAATAGTCATAGGTTAGTAATAATACAAAATAATAATATCACACAAAACCGTTATAGTCTATCGAATTTAGTTATAAATTAACGGATTACAACAGGAGGCAAAAATAAAGTGAAAAAACGGAAGCCGCGCCCTTTAACGCCGCTTGGTGCATGGGTTAAAACTCAATCTATACTCAAAGGGATCGAGCTAAGGTCAATTGCTAAATGCATTGGAATCTGGCCACAGAATCTGACTGATAAGATGCGCGGAATCAGGCAGTTCAACGAAAGCGAGATTACCCAAATTGAAGAGATTTTCAATGAGAAATATTCGGAACACCGCAGTGCGTAAAAAGGAGCAAATCTATGAAAAAGGTTAAAGCATTCAAAGGCTGGAGTATTTATCAAGCCACCACCGAAGATGACCGCCTCGACCTTGAAAACAGCGAGTTCGGTGCTTTCCTGCCGGACGAGTCACCGATAGAAATGTGCTACCCTGAATTTTGCGCGGATAAGGTAAGCGAACTGCTCGACTTCATCCGCAGCTATTGAAGGGGGCAGTAATGTGAGAAGCAGGAGAAACGTCACCACACTGAAAAGGCATGTGGACAAATGGAACGACCGTAAGGTCTGGCTCATTAAGCACTACGCAGATGGTCACTACGCCCTCAACCAAGAAATCGCCGGTCATGTATTTTACAGAAGTTTCGCCCGAGCAAGCAGAACACAGATTGATGCGATCCTTTGCCAATGTTGACAGCCGAAACGGCCTTAAGGCCGTCCACAGGAACCGCCCCACCTGTGCCGAGGATGGCAGGGCAGAAAGGAAAATGTATGGATATTACAAAAAAAGAAGCCGCCCCTGAAGCAGAAATTCAGGAGCGGGAAAGACAGTCTTATGCCGAGAAACACGCGCAAGAACAAGTGTTAGAAGAAATTTATCTAAGAATTTTATTTGAGGATGTCACTATAAGCAGACCGAAAAAAATGAAAATGCTTGAGAACTTGTTTTCAGATGTAAACTCAAGACGCTTGATAACCTCTCATATGGAAGCACTTGAGAAAATACGTGGAATTTGCAAAAACGCTGAAAGATATAACGTGCCAGTTACTTACGATGATTTGTGTCCCGACGTGGCTTCCCATAATAATCGTAACGAGCTCCGGAGTAATTGACTAAGTTCTCTTTGTAAAAAATAGCCATTAGTTTGGCAAGTTGGGTAGTAGAGATTTCTTCAGATAAAAGTAGGTTTTTTCCCTTGAAAACAAACAAGGTGCTTCTAAAGTTCGGCTTTACCAACTCGGCCTCGTTCAGCGAAATCCCGACTAAATCAAAGACATCACAAAGATTGTCCACAACGCATTCGTCCATATTATACATAGCAAAGCAGATGAAGGTATCGCAGGAAACAATGTAGACGCGCGTCTTATTAATCGGTACTATTTTCATGGATTCCAATGCTTTGATCCGATCTTCTGTGCGCTTCAAATCGTCTTTAAGAAACCACTCCCTGTATTTTTGCAATTGAGTTTTGTAAATTATTTTAGCGTCATAGAGCAAATCGGTTGAATAACTCTTTAAATTCGCAACATCGAACATTTGCAGTATGTGTTCCTGATTTGAATCAAATTTAGCCCTTGGCATATAAAATCATCCTCCTTTTTTCTTATTATAGCACAAACCCAGCCGAAACGGAGCGTGGCTCCGTTCTGCAGAGACAGCCTCCTGCAGCCGATGATGGCAGGCTAAAATTCAAAATCAGCCGAAAGGCAGGTGAATATATTGGAACTTCTTACGGTTAAAGAAGTGGCTCAGCTAAAGGGATGCAGTGATAGGTATATCAAATCATTAGCATTGAATGGTTCGTTGGTAAGTCAGACAACAACCAATGGAAAAAATCGAAAAATGTATTTAATCCCTATAGATGCCTTGGAACAGCCCCTCCAGTCAAAATACTATAAACAGAAATATGGAGAAGTTCCGGAGCAGCTCCGACGATCAAAAGAAAAGGCTGCACCCAAAAAGCTCAAGCCGCTCGAAGGGTTCACTGCGGATCAGCGTGACGAAATTGAACGTTGGACGCAAATTCTTAGGGACTGGCAGAACTTCCGAAACAATACGCCCGGCTCCAAAGCGAAAGTCGACGCAGCATTTGTTAAACAATGCAAGGATAATTATGGCTCGGATTTTCCAGTTTCAAAAGATATCCTGTATCGAAAACAGGCGGTCCTGAAACGGAATGATCTGGACGGCCTGATAGATAAACGGGGCCACTGGAAAAAAGGAAAATCAAGTGTTCCTCCTGAAATCAGGGATTTGTTTATGTATACATACCTTGATGAACGTGCGCTGACAATTAAAAAATGTGTGGAAGCAACACACCTGATTATCAAACAGGAGCGTCCGGAGCTGCTCCCTTCAATACCGGCATATGATACTTTCTACCGATGGTCAAAAGAATGCCCAATGCCTGTGGCAACACTCGCCCGTGCCGGAGAAAAAGCCTTTAATGACCGCTGTGGCGTGTTTGTAGACAGATTGTACGATGATATGGAAAGCAATGACTACTGGATTGCGGACGGTCACAGCATCGATGTTATTACGCAAATGGATGACGGCTCCCAGCAGCAGCACCGTTTGACTCTGTCAGCCTTTATAGATGCCCGAAGCGGTATTTATGTCGGCTGGGTGGTAACGGATAATCCTTCCTCGGACGCCACCTTATGTGCGCTGCGCAAGGCCATTAAAAAGTACGGAATTCCCCGGTATCTCTATGTAGATAACGGGCGCGAATATTTGAATTATGATATCGGCGGCATGGGTCACCGTACGCGAAAACGTCATGTCGACATTAAGCTTCCGACCCCGATCCTGTCGCGGCTCGGCATACAAATGACCAATGCTATTCCTCGCAATGCACAGGCAAAAATCATTGAGCGCGAATTTAGGAATTTTACTTTTTTATCACAGTTATTTGAAACTTGGTGCGGGTCAAACGTAGTTGCCAAGCCGGAAAAGCTAAAATCAAAACTGAAGGCTGGTAAGATACCAACTGATGGCGAGCTGACGCAGGTGGTTGAAGATATGATTGAAGGCTACTTCAATCAACAGGTCTATAACGGCAAGGTGGTCGCTGACAGAGGCAAGACGCGAAATGAGGTTTACAACGCCCATCTCAGTAAGATTCGCAAGGCCGCCGATGAAGATCTAAACCTAATGATGATGCGCAGCACACGTATGCAGACGATAGCGCAAAATGGTGTATATGTCAAAATCAGTGGCGAAAAGATTTATTACTTTAATGACGAGCTGTTTATGCTGCAGGGTAAAAAAGTTTTTGTCCGGTTTGACCCGGAAGCAATGGATGAGGTTCGAGTTTACGATGAAGACGAAAAATTCATGTTGACCGCTCCAATACAGACGGATATGATGCTTGACTACTTTGCAACCAAGGATGAACTATCCCATGCAATGCAGAAAAAGCGTAGTTATCGCCGTAAGACCAAGGAAATTATTGAACTGCAGCATGAAAATATCGTATCACAATATGGCCACATCAATATGCTTGACCTCTTTGTTAGGGCCGCCAAATCAAATCGTGAGGGCCTTTTAGTTACTCCGGATACCAATGTAGTTGAAATGGTTATCCCGGAAGAGCGCAAGCAGCTGGCTGCTGTATCCAATGGCACAAACTGTACTCCGGTGCAGATTGATAGATTGAGAATGATCAAAAACAATGAAAGGTAGGGGCTTTTTATGGCAAAGGAATACAATTCGGATTTACAGCAGAAATTGGAGGAATACATAACAAAGGCCGGCAGCCAGTCCAAGGCCGCCGAGTTGATAGGTTATAGCACCGGAACGATCAGCACTTACCGCAAGGGAATTTATAACGGTGATGTGGAAAAATTTGAGACCCGCTTAAAGGAGATTTTTTCAGTCAACGAAGAGGCTGAAACGCTCTATAGCTCCCCTGATTTCGTACCGACATCCATTTCTAAGCATGTATATGAAACAATCCGGATATGCCACCTGAAGGGTGGGCTGGCCATTGAATGCGGCGACGCCGGGATCGGAAAAACCAAAGCCGCCAAAAAATATGTTGATGATTATCCGAACAGTGCCATCTATGTCACGGTGAATCCGTGCTTAGTAAGCGTGACAGCCTTTTTAAAACTCCTATGCCGTCAGCTGAAATTACCGACAGGGCGCAAAGATGATATGTGGCTTGATATTGACAGCCGCCTGCGCGGCAGCCGTAAGGTGCTTATCATTGATGAAGCGCAGCACTTGCCGATTAAGACCATCGAATCCATCCGCGCGTTTGCCGACAGTAACCCCGAGTTAGGCGTTATTCTGGTGGGAAATGCCGAAACGGTCACCACCAAGGTCGGAAAAAGCCGCGAGGCGTTCGCTCAAATCCGAAACCGCACTAAATTGACAGAAATACGCCATACCTCCCACATTACGAAAGACGATATCAAGCTGCTGTTCCCGGCGCTGGCCAACAGCGAAAAGGAAATAGAATTTCTGCACACCGTCGCGCGCAGCGAGCAGGGTGTGCGCGGGGCGGTCAATCTGTACAGCAACGCAGCAGACAATGAAAACACCACATACCAAGGGCTGCTGGCCATGGCCAAAGCTATGCACATAATCACCTATTAAAGGAAAGAAGGAGAATCTCATGACCGTTAAAGCATTACAGTCTTATATGAGCCTTTGCCATTATTATGGATGGACACCAACGTGGGCAGGGTTAAGGGCCTTTACACGTGGCGACCGGGCGCGGCTGCTGGGAGGTAACCGATGAGCATCACGCCGCCGCCCTGCAAAGACTGCTCCTATCGTTACATAGGCTGCCATTCCGGGTGCATGACGTGGCAGAACTGGAAAGCTGAAGAGGACACGCGCAAGGCAGAACTCAACAAGGCTAAAGCAATTGAGCAGGATTTTCGGTCGGCACAGGCCGAAAAAAGTAACCGTTTTCGGAGAAAAAGCCATAACGACAATATGCGCGGACGGCACCCGTGGTAAAAAAGCCAAAATACAGTGGGGCAGGTGCCCCTCCCTAATGCAGCCGATGACGGTCACAAGCCCGTGTAAATGCAGAGTGGGGATTCGGTGGCGGCGTGGCTATGCCCTCCAGCCATGCTGCCTAAAATCTTATGAGGAGAAAGGGCGCTGGGGAGATTGTACCTGATCACTGATACCTCCGAATATGAGCTGCCGCTGGCGGTAGTGGATATTCTGACCGAGCTGGCCCGCATATGCGGTACAAGAGTTCCCTATCTTTGCAGAGTGATTAAAGGACACCGAAAAACCCGTTTATTCAATGGTCATCCGGCAAGAATTTATAAAATTTCTAATGAAGAGGAGAATGAGCATGAGCAGTCAAAGGTTAATTCGCAATCTGAGGAAGTCCGCCGATCAGTGTGATCTGCATCCCGGCGATCAGGTAATTATGATCAACTGCCCGGAAGCACAGAAGCATCTTGGCGTTGTATGGACGGTGGACAGCTTGCCATGGGATATGTGTGGCAGCGTGGTCGTGATGCTGAAAGGTTATCGCGGCTGCTTCGATGCTGAGAAGTTGGGCCGGGTGAAAAACTGATGGAAAAACTTGATGTTACATTTAGTGGCACAGTGAGCAAATACGATAATTGCCTTTGCGGATGCTGCCACGACGCTGCAAAAGTGCTGAAACTCAGCATCCCCGAAACGCTATATTTCGATGGGAAAATCCTATCGACAAAATATCACGATCTGTGGATTTGTAAATCGTGCGCGGAAAAGCTGATGGTTGCACTCAGTAAGCTTTCCGGATCTGATCTATCAAAACTTTAAAAAGCGTTTATTCACGATGATGCCAATACTGGACATGTCAAAATCGGTTAGGGGCCGCTGGCCCCGCCTTAATGCAGCCGAAGGCGGTCACAAGCCCGCGAAAATGCAGAGTGAGGAAATTACGATTGGGAGCGGATTTAAAAATGAAGCATGGAAAACGGCCCACCCGGAAACAAAAAATCCTCATCTCCAGTCTGAGGCTAAGCCCTGATAACTGGCTGGTTTTTGGGGAAGATAAGGAATTTCTCACCGTGGTACATAGGCACACTGACAAAATACGGAAGCTACCCAAAATCTAAATTAGGAGGAATCAAAATGAAGGCATCAAAAAAACTAACGTCCAAAAGTGGCATTACCATCCCAAAGCAAATACGCATTGATACCGGCTTTCAGCCCGGTATGGCAGTCGACATTGAGACCCAGCGGGAAGGTATCCTAATTAAGCCGCACGTTCCTACATGCCGCTTCTGCGGCAGAACTGAGAACGTGAAACAGGTTGCAGGCTTAGATATTTGTTTGGCCTGTGCGAAGGCACTATCAAAGGAACTTGGTGAAAAGCATGGAATATGATCGCGGTGAAATTCAGAGCAAGGTTGACCGTTTAATTCATGTCAAAGGCGAAATTGACAAACTGAAAACAGAACAGGACGAAATAGAAGGCTTTTTCTTAAAACTTTGCGATGATGACCTGAAGAACACCAAACTGAAAACGGTGGCCTATTCCGGTACCAACGCCAACAAAGTCACCGCAACGATGTCCGAAAACCTGAAACAGATCTATCCCAGCTTTTTTAAACAGATTTTCGGAAGTGCCTATTCCGATGCCGTTACCGAGGAAACGAAATACAAGCTTTCCGCGCCGGCTTCCCGGATGCTCACCAATCTGTGGCAAAAGAGTTACACTAAAATGACTGTAGAACAGGTGATCCGGCAGCTCCCCCGCAGTGATGATGTCAAGACAGTGCTGGGGAAAAAGCTGAAGGGGGCTAACTTTAAGACCGATGTTAAAAATCTGATGACTCTTGGTGGTTTCAGTAAAGCGGATGCTGAACAGTATGCTTATTTTGTTTCCGAGGCAGCTACTTGGGAGAGCTTTCTCCAGCTTATGAAAGTAAACAAGCGGGATTCGGAGACTGACATGGAAGATGTGATGAACACAATTAACAGCGCGGTTGTGGTTGAGGAAACGCCAAAAATTCAGATCGAAGCAAATTAATCAAGGTCAGTAAGGGGGACGGAATGATGACAACAATACAAATTCAGCGGATTTACAAACTTGGCAGTGTGCTGGGCCTTATAAAAAATGATGAGCTGCATACGCTGGTTTATGGGATTACAGGCAAGGAGCACGTCAGCCAGCTTTCCGACAATGAGTTTAAAGCCGTGGAACATGAATTACTGGAACGTGTAAAACTGCTGCATCTTACGGCTCCCCCGAAACCGGCAAAAAAGCGAAACGCGCCAGTCTCCTCTGGAATGACCTCCGGACAGCAAAACAAGGTATGGCAGCTAATGTACGAGCTGGCCGGATGTGACCGGCAACCGAGCAGCTCACCCATCGGAACCCGGCTATGCGGAATCATCAAGCGGCAATTCCAAATTGATGCCAACGCGCAGCAGCCTTTCCGCTGGATGAATTATCACCAAGGCTCCCAGCTGATTGAGATTTTAAAGAAGTACATATCCAGCGCGGAGCAACGGGTCGGGAGGGAAAATGCGCAATGAACCTTTTAGATACTATCATACTGGATGACCTGATCGGAGAGCAGCTTGAAATTGCGGAACTGATTGGAATTGAAAACTACAGAAAACTTGTTGAAAATTTTGGTGGAAACCAAATCCGTATTCTGCAGAAAGACACCTTGGTAAAAGAAAAACGTGACAACGAAATCCGGTCGTTGTATAATGGTCGCAATGAGCTTGAGCTTTCTCAGAAGTACAACCTTAGCGACAGAACCATCCGCGCCATTACTGCCAATTTGAAGCGCATTGAGGGCCAAACAAGCTTATTTGGAAAAAGCGGATAATGGAAGGACTTCCGGGAAGAACGTGTTTAGACAGATACATTTAAATAGGGTATATTCATGGTAATGCATGGTATACCCTATTTTTTTATGTGCGGAGGATTGAGTATGAGTACGGAGATTTGGTGGATAGTAACAACGTTGGTTACCTTGTCTATTGGGATAATCAGTTTTTTCCTAAAGCGCACAATCGCGGAAACCGACGGGCACGATAAAGACATTCAGATCATCAAGCAAACTTATGTCACTCAGGACGATTTCAAGTCCTATAAAAATCAATCTCGTGATGATATCAAACAGCTTACAGCGGATATGGGAGAGTTGAAAGAAAAATGTCTGTTTAAAGAAGACTTTTATCGAACTCAGGCCTCAACCGATCAGAAGCTTGACCGCATCTATGACATGATCTATCAAATGAACAAGGGAGGGGAAAATCATGGACAATAATGAAATGCTACGAAAAATGCGGGCTGGCAAATTTATGGAAAACAACGGGATGGTTCTGCGTACCATCAATATTCTGCGGCACAAATTTGAACGACTGAAGGATGTCAAATATGCAGTGGACGCCGAGATGTCCGAAACGGAATATCTTGACAGCATAAATTTTTTGGGTGAAGCGGGTTATATTGTTCTTAGGAATGCTGCAACCAAAGCGCCGGCTAACATTGCTGATGCCGATTATGCGTTGCTGGAGGCCAAAGTTACGGAAAAAGGTATCAGGCTGCTGGGCGGGGACATTATCGACAACATGATAAAGGCATAGGTGGTGGGATGGCCAGAAAGCGTAATCGCAGTTCCGGAAAAATTGACACTTTGCCGGATGATCTGAAAAATACCGTTGAGCAAATGCTGCTGAGCGGGCAGTCATACAAGGACGTTGTACAGTACCTTAGTCAGAACCATGTTACGGCGTCGCAAATGTCCGTTTGCCGGTATGCCAGCAAATATCTTGCCACCGTCGAAATGCTGAAGATGTCACAGGAAAACATGAAGATGATGATGGATGAGATGGACAAATATCCGAACCTTGACACCACCGAGGCAATTTTGCGGGTGGCTTCCCAAAATGTTTTTAATGCGATATCCAGCGTAGATCAGGACAGTTGGGAGAACATGGAGCCGGCTAAGCTTCTGAAAGAAGCAAGCAGCCTGATCCGCGCTGCCGGATATAAGCGCCGGGTCGACCTGCAAAATAAAACTGATACAGAGACCGCTTTGGATGCCAACCAATCACTGCTGTTCGATATTCTGTCCAAAAAGCATCCTGACCTATATAAGCAGGTAATGGATGTCCTCACCAAAGAAAAGGAAAGTGCGCAGCAATCGGAGGGATAACGGATGAAATGGTATGTGCTTCAGGTCATGACCGGAATGGAAGATCAGATTCGGAAACAGTTGGCGCACAAAGGAATTCACGCCTCTGTACCGCATGAAATGCGGGTGTTACGGTCAGGCGGTAAATGGCTCCAGCGCGAGTACATTTTGATTCCCAGTTATGTTTTCGTTCAGATTGATTACACAGCCGCTCTGTTTTATGTGCTTAAGGAAACTAGCGGAATTATAAAACTCCTTGGTAACGGTGGGCAACCCTCCCCGCTATCCCCCAATGAAGAAGATTGGATCATTACGTGGGAGAATCCGCTGGAGCCGTCGACCGTCCGGTTTGTAGAAATGGGAGGCTATCAGGTCATCAGCGGGCCGCTCACAGGGCAAAACATAAAAATATTGAAAATTGACCGGCATCGCCGACGCGCAAAAGTTGAAATCAGCATTTTGGGAAAGCCAAAAATTACTTATCTGTCCCTTGAGGTTTTAAAAGAGTTTTAAAACAGATTACAAATGCCCGGATGCGGGACGGGTTGATTCGTCCCCGAACCGCGAAAGGCTGCTATAAAAAGCAAGAACCTTACAGATAACTGCTGTTTGGATGGCAACGCACAGCCAAAATGCAGGAGAATCCGTACAGGTTCTTTTCTTTTGGCTTTAAACCCTTTTAAAACCGTTTAAAAACAGTTTTTAGCCAAGGTCAGGAAAATTACACCAGTCCAAATAGCAACGCACTTGGGGGCATACAAGCCAATCTATTGAATTATGAAGGAGGTTGTGAAATTGATAAATACCAAAAGGCAAAAATTAAACAAACTTTACCAAATCATGACCCCTGCCGCAAGCGATGAAGGCGATAAAAGTGAACAGGATTTAAAAGCTTTAAAAGAGCTGATTAAAAAGCATCTCGATACCGTCTCCTTCAAGGATCATGCCAAAGAGCGGCAATCACTTAAAAAACAACTGACCGCTGGAGCAGCCCTAACTGGTGAATCCGGAATAAGAAAGCAGCTTGGGGCATTTGACCTTTCTTTTTTCGGGCGCGCCTATCTTCCTCATTATTTCAGCAAACCTTCCCCTGAATTTCACCAAGAACTGGATGACATTTGGAGCGGGGGCGTTTTAAAAGAGATTAACCCATACTCCGAACCCAAACTGATTGATTCACAGTCCGGCTGCCATTATGCGGTAGCGGCACCCCGTGGTCATGCCAAGAGCACCAACCTCACTTTCAAAGACGACCTTCACGCGATCGTTTATCAATATAAGCACTATATCCTCATTTTATCGGATACTTACCCGCAGGCCGCAGGCTTTTTGGAAGCGATCAGTGATGAACTGGAGGAAAATACGGCCATTCTTGAAGACTTTGGCCCTGTTGCCGGCGACGTGTGGCGTGAGGACGTTATTGTCACCAAAACGAAAATCAAGGTTCAGGCAAAGGGTGCGGGGCAAAAAGTCCGTGGCCTAAAGCACAAAAACTGGAGGCCAGACCTCATTGTTCTTGATGATATTGAAAATGATGAAAACGTTCGGACGCCAGAACAGCGGGAGAAGCTGCGCAACTGGTTTTACAAGGCGGTTTCAAAATGCGGCGACACCTACACTGATTTTGTGTATATTGGGACTGTCCTCCACTACGACAGCCTGCTGGTCAATGTTATGGGCAAGCCAAACTATCACAGCGTTAAATATCAGGCCGTCCTTAGTTTTTCCGCTTCTCCTCTGTGGGATCAATGGGAAGCAATTTTAATTGATAAGAACAATAAAAACAATGAACAGGATGCGCTTACATTCTTTGAACAGCACCGTGAGGAAATGACTGCTGGCACGGAAGTGCTCTGGCCGGAAAAGCTGTCGTATTACAACCTGATGGTTATGAAAATATCCGAAGGAGAAGCTTCATTCAATTCTGAGGAACAAAACGAACCGATTGATCCGGAGGACTGTCTCTTCAATGAAGAGCGGTTCGATTACTATAATCCACATGATATATCCTTTGCGGATAAAGACTTCGACTTTTATGGATTTGTTGATCCATCACTCGGCAAAAGCAAGAAATCTGACTTTTCAGCCATTATCACCATTGCAAAGTCACGCAGCACCGGCTATATGTATATTGCTGATGCCGACGTGGAGCGGCGGCTGCCAAGCGCAATCATTGAGGCTGTGTTGGGTAAGGCAGCTTGGATTCTGAAAACTTTCAAGAAAAAATATAAGAGCTTCGGCTGTGAAACAAACCAGTTCCAGTATTTTCTAAAGACCGAGCTCGCAAAAGAAAGCGCCAAACGTCGGATTTATCTTCCAATCAAAGAGGTGCAGCAGACTTCCGATAAAGTGCTGCGTATCCAGACGTTACAGCCGGACATTGAAAACAAGTACATAAAATTCAATCGGCAGCACAAGCGGCTGCTGGAACAGCTTCAATATTTCCCTATGGCAGATCACGACGATGGGCCGGATGCACTGGAGGGCTGCCGCACAATTGCCTGTGGGGGAAACAAAAAGCGTATTAAAGTTGGTAAAAGGAGGTTTGGATTATAATGAACGGCGATATCAAGAACAAGATTCCCCGCCCGATTGAGATTAAGCTGACTGACGATATTGAAATTACTGCGGAAGTCATTGACTACTGCCTGACAAAATTCAAACCAAATAAGCGCCGGCTGAATTATCTTGAAAAGTATTATCATAACGAAACAGAAATTCAAAGCCGCAGCATGGATGATCCCGACAAGCCAAACAACAAGATTTCCCATGCTTTCGCAAAATACATCACAAAAATTGCAACGGCCTATTTTATGGGATACGGTGTAAGATACGAAACGGATGATCCGGAATACAAAAAAGAGCTTGACGATATTCTTGATTCTAATATGACTAAAATCAAGCATTTTGAAGAATCAAAGGAAATGAGCAAACGCGGCATCTCCTATGAGCTACTTTTCATCAATCCGGAAGGAAAGTTAAAGACTCAATTTTACAAGGCAGATGAAATTATTCCGGTTTTCAGTCAGACGCCTTCAAACTTTTTAGCTATGGCCCTGCGCCCATACAAAATTACAAGTATTGACAGCCACAGCAACGACATTGAATATGTAGATATTTATACCAAATATTACGTCTACAATTTTAAGCGCATGAGCGGCGGCCAGTGGAAACAGCAGGAGAAATTCAGCCATAACTTTTCCGATGTCCCAATTATTGTCCGCATGAACAATGCGGAAATAAAAGGCGATTATGAGGATGTTATCCCTCAGATCGACGCTTATGACAAAGCCGTCAGCGATACTGCAAACGACCTTGATTACTTCACTGACGCTTATCTCGTCTTTGAGGGCATTGACGACCTCAATGCGGAAGATGAGGATGGCAATGAACTGTCGGCTGAAGACAGCGCCAAGGTTATGAAAAAGAACCGAATCATTTATGCACCGACCGGATGCAAGCCGGGATTTATTACTAAAGATACAAATGATACGGCATCAGAAAATCATAAAAACCGTTCATATAAAGATATATTTTTTCTCTCTCAGGTTCCAAACCTTACAGATGAGGCATTTGCCGGAAATCTTTCCGGCGTGGCCATTAAATACAAGCTGTTTGGCTTGGAGGAGCTGTCGATTGAGAAGCAGACTTATTTCACTTCGTCTGAGACTAAAAAAGTCCGGTTGGTTACCGAATACATTAACGCCCTAAAAAACACCAATTATGATTGGAGAACCGTAAAGCTGTCCTTTGACCGCTCGGCGGTGGCTAATACTTACGAAGCTGCACAGACCATCAACCTTCTCCGGGACATTTTGTCTGAAGAAACATTGATTGGCATGTATCCGGAAATTGATGATGCTGCTGCGGAGCTGAAAAAGAAGCAGAACGAACAGGCAAAAGAAGAAAACACCGGCGATGGCAGCGAAACCGGGAATGATGGAGCCGGGGATTCTGAGGAGGTCTTCTAATTGGACAATTCCGACTATTGGCTGGAACGCGCCGAACAGAACGCCGTTAAAGAATTTCAGTACAGCCAGCGGAAAGCGCAGCTCGTCACTCGCTGGTTTAAGCGCTGCACCCGAGAAATGCAAGCCAAGATCAATGAGTTTTATAAAAAATACGCCGACAAAGAAGGTATTAGTCTTCAGGAAGCAAAAGCGGTTCTGCCCGACCGTCAAGCGCTGAATATTACCCTGCAGGAAGGTCAGGTGCTTTCAAAAAAGTATCCGCTGGATGGAGAACTAAAAAAATTGCTGGATAAGGCATTCTACAGCAGGGCGGTCAGCCGGGAAGAATTTTTGATTATGCAGCTGAACATGCTGGCTACCGATCTATACGGTGATTACGCGCTGGTCACAGAGCAAAGCCTTACAAAAGCCTTTGAGGAAAGCTATTACAAGACAATTTTTGATTATCAGCAGTTTATTGGATATGGCAGCAACTTCAACAGGATCAGCACACACCAGATTCAGGCAGCCACATCCACCGCTTGGAAAGGAAAGAACTATTCCGAGCGTATTTGGGGAGACCACCGGGTCTCGCTGTCCCGATATCTGAACCGGATTGTCACCAGCGGAGTTATTCAAGGTTCTTCGAACGGACAGATGGTCAACGAGCTGCAGAAGGCAATGGATATGAGCGCCTATCATGCTCGCCGCCTGATCCGCACGGAACACAGTCAGGTATCGTCCAAAGCAAATCTTTTAGCCTATGAGGAGAACGGCACCCCGCGCTTTCAATTCCGCGCCACACTTGATTTTAAAACGTCGGAGATCTGCCGGGATATGGATGGCAGGATATTTCAGGTCAGTGATGGCCATGTTGGAGTAAATATGCCGCCGCTGCATCCGTTCTGCCGTTCCAAAACCGTTCCCTTTCTTCCAGATGATGAGTTGGACGCCGATGACACCCGCATTGCCCGCAGCGGAAAAGGTGAAACCTATAAAATTCCGTCCAACATGACATACCGGGAATGGTATGAAAAATACGCAAAAGGTAATCCTGAAGAGACACTTGCAGAACAAAAATATAAAAACGGCACAGCCGACGCGCAGCAGTATGAGAAGTACAAAGCCACATTAAGCAAAGATGCTCCGGGCAGTTTAGATAAATTTCAAAACATCAAGTATACGGATCATGTCGCGTGGGATTCGATGAAATCGAAGTACCGAAGCCAAAATTATCAAAATCGGAAATCCGGGGAATAAGCTGTTTTAAACGCCTTTTAAAGGGTGTTTTTAAATATATCAAAATATTATTAAAGGAGTCTTCAAGATGAGAAAAAAGAGAAATGCCCTTTTGATGTTGACCCGCAGATATGCTGGTGGTGGTACGGCAGAACCGGCCACTGAACCGGAAAAGCAAGAACCGGGTGAAGAGGCCAAAGCCCAAGAGCCAGCAAAACAGGAACCGGCCAAGGAGCCTACAAAAGAGCCGGCTGCCGCAATCACTACAGAGCAGCTTGAATCGGCGAGACAGCAGGCAATTGAAGATTACAAAAAGCACTTGGAGGAAGCCAAGGATTTTGAAAAAATGACTGCCGAAGAAAAAGTAGTTTACCTCCAAAAGCAGATGTCCGATGAAAAGCTGGCCGGTTACACCACAAAGCAGCTTTCCGCAGCCGGACTGCCGGTGGAGTTTGTTCCATTTGTCAAGGGCAGCGATGAGAAGGACACGGATGAAAGAATCAAAACGCTCAAGGCCGCTTATGACAAAGGTGTTCAGGTCGGTGTTGACCAGCGATTTAAGGCTAACGGCTATGTCCCCAAAGGCACAGCAGCCGGTGAGCTGGGCGACGAAGGCAAGAAACGCCCCCGTGGCGTTTCTGTAAAATAATGAAGGAGTGATTGACAATGGCAAATCAAATTGATTACGCAGAAGTATATCAGGGCTTTATTGATGAGGAGTTGGAGGCAAAATCATCCACCCAATGGATGGTTCCAAACGATGACCAAATCGAATACAGCGGCGGTAAGGATGTCAAAATTGCACAGCTCAGTGTGAGCGGCCTCGGTAACTACGGAAGCTCATCTGCATCCAAATATCCCAATGGTTCCGTTAAATTGGAATGGGTACCCTACACCATGGAAATGGATAGAGCTGTCAAATTTGAGTTGGGCCGTCTAGACCCGAATGATTCCCACTTCATGACGACTACTGAAAATGTAACACGCGAATTTTCGCGCAAGCAGCTTGTACCGGAGCAGGATATGTTCCGTTTCAATCGAATTTATTCTCAGCTGGCCGCTAGCACCGCTTACAAAACCAGCCATATTGCAAGGGTAGCAAAAGCTGATCCGGTGTCTGCAGTGGTCACAGCGTTGAAAAGCCTCTACACCATTACAAAGGATGATTCCGGAGAAGATGCTGACTTTGTCTGCTTTATCAGTCTGAAAAATGAGCAGGCTTTCCGCGATGAATCCAAAAATAACAATAATTCCATTACGTTCGACAAGGAAATTTCTGTCAACGGAGTTACTTACCGGGGCATGATGGTAAATGATTTGCCATGTGTGTTTGTGCCATCCAAACGCTTACAGACTGTAATTAAAGTGCTTGACGGACGCACGGCAGGACAGGAAGCAGGCGGCATTGTCAAGGATGATACTTCTGAGCAAATTGAATTTCTGATTATGAACTCATCTGCCCCGATTGCAGTTGGTAAAATTGACAGCCTAAAAGTGTTTTCTGCTGATGAGAATCAGACCGGAGATGAAACCACCATTAATTACCATCTACTGTACGATCTGTGGGTAATGAAAAATCAGGTTGTTACATTGGCCGCTTGTGTTCGCAGCAATACATAATCACGTAATTGAAGGAGAATAAAAAATGGATAACAAAATAATTAAACTGCAAAAAGGCGGCGTTGTTCGTGAGGTCGCCACTCAAACCGAAGCCGATGGTTTCGTTGCCATCGGGTATGAAATCATCGCTTCCAATGATGATTCCGGAGACAATCCTGCCGGAGAAGCGGTTGAAGGAACCGACGGAACAAACGATGATCCCAATAAAAAGCCGACAGGTGGCGGCAAAAAAGGCGATTCTAAGGAGGAATAGTAATGGCAGCTGCTGACCGCGAAAAGGTAAAAGCAAAGGTTCAGGCAGCGCTGACCAATGTCTCTCCGGAAAAGGTTGACGATTTTGTTAATCAGGCTGAAGAGTATTTTTTAGCTAAAACCGGGCGCAGGGTGGTGCCGGATCGGGCTATGTATCTTTGGATCGACCTTGCTGTCGAAATCAGTAAAACCGGTCTGCCGGCCAGCGGCCAGCAGACTGTATCATCTATCAAGCGCGGTGATACCACTATCGAATATGACAGCGGCTCCGGTGATTCCGGCAGCGGATTAAGCGGCATGGATGCGCGTATCGCGCTTTTTAAGGCGGCGAAAATACGATGACGGAGCGGGAAGCAATTGAAAGCACCTATTTTGACCACTGCAGCACCTACCGCCGTATTGATACCAAAGACCCGGAAACCAAGCAAACGAAACAAACCGAAACCGCCGTTTTACAAAATATTCCCTGCGCCTTATCTCAGAATAAGGGCAGGGAACTTTCTTTAAATGGCGATTATGGAAAGGCTTCCGGAAGCTATACCCTGTTTTGTGCACCCGATACAGATATGGTCAAAGGCGACAAAGCAGTGGTAACGACCGGAGCCGGACAGATCTTTACACTGTGGGCCGGTAAGCCATTCAGCTATGCCGGCTCCCATTGCGAAGTACCGCTGTCGGAGGATGATCGGTCATGATGATTGATCCGAAGCCGTTTATAGAATTTACGGAGCGATTGAAAAAGGCACAGAAAATTGCAGACGCTGAATCAAAAACTCAGCTGAACCGGATTACAGACCGACACTGGAAACGGTGCAAGGATAATACCGCGACAGGCAGCAGCCCGGATTCCCCCACCCTTGCCCCCGCGTGGGACAGAAGTGGAGTGGTGGAAACGTCCGAAGGCGTTCAGGCAGAAGTATTTAACCCGGTGGAATATGCCGCCTATTACGAATATGGTCATCGGCAGACGCCGGGCAGGCTCATCTTTATTGAACTGCATCCGGGAGAATCAAAATACGGTCAGGCCGCCAAACTGGTTAAAACCGGAAAGCACGCGGGAAAATGGGGAATCTGGTTCAAACTGAAAAAGCCATACGTCAAAGGAGCTTTTGTCATGACGGACAGCGAACAAAAGGCCCAGCAGGAACTTGACCGGGCGGCAAAGCGAATTGAGGATGCAATCAGGAAAGGAATAGGCTAATGGATATTTTTAACATAATACTCGCAGCCCTGTCTGCCGGTATTGACGCGCTTTATCCGGATGCTTCAATTTATTCAGAGTGGGTGCCGAATAAACTGCCGCCCCGCTGTTTTCTGATTGGCTTCGCCGGGCAGGTGAGCGTCAGTGAAGAACTAGGAAGCCGCATGAAGGTATCCGGAAAACTTGATATCAGCTATGTTCCACCGGAGAAGCAGAACGATCTGGAGATTAAGAAAGAACTGAATGAAAAGTTTGCTACTCTCAGCCTGCAGCTTCGCCTAATTCAGTACAGCGGCTGCTCGCTGAAGTTACGCAACCATACCCGACACGATGACGGGGATGAGCTGCATGACCTATGCGATTTTTCCGTTTTTCTGTATCCGGTCGACAATACTCCAAAAGTTAAAAATATCAATATTGACAAGGAGGATTTGAAATAATGGCAGCAACAATAAGCAAAGAGACTTCTGTGGAAGATGAAGCCGCAAAAAGCCAGCCAACAATTGAAGAAGCTTTTGCAAAAGACGAAACCGCAAAAGCTCCGATGTTTTCAGGCAGTCAATTAATTAAATTTGCTTCCGGGATTAACCGCGATGTGATGATTGCTGTTTTATCTCCAGCAAAGCAGTATACGGAAGCCGAAGCAAAAGACCTAATTGATAAATTTCTTAAAAAGGAGGTTGTGAGCAATGGCGGGAGGAAACTGGACAACGCAGAATAAGGTTCTGCCAGGCGTTTATACCAATTATGTTGGCAGCGGTGCAAATCCGTCTGTGACCGGTGACAGCGGCATTGTGGGGCTTCCGGTTGTTTTTCCGTGGCTCAAAGAAAAGACTTTGATTTTACTGACCAAGGAGGATGCGGAAAAATTGGCCGCTGATTTTGGCAGCGACGCAATGCTTGTTACCGAGGCAATGAAAAACGCTTCTCAAGTTTATCTGTTCCGATTGAATGCGGGAGTAAAAGCTTCAGCAACAATTGGAAACCTGACTTGCACGGCATTGTATTCCGGTATCCATGGAAACCGGCTGAGTGTTTCAATTGAAAATACCGTCGGTCAAACCGGAAAGTTTGATGTTGTCACTTGGTTGGACACTTCGGAAATCGGCCGGCAGACTGTTGCAGATATAGCCGGTCTTTCCGACAACAATTGGATCACCTTTTTCAAGGCTGCTCAAGATGTCACTTTGGCTGTGAATGCCGGAACACTATTAAAAAATGGCGCGGACGGGACTGTAACCAGCGCCGATTATGCGGCGTTTCTAAGTGCAATTGAACTGCAAACGGTCAATGCGGTAGCCTGCCCCTGCAACGATGCAGACGTTAAGGCTCTTTTTGTTGCCTTTGGAAAACGCATGATTCAAGAAGAAGGCAAATACATTCAGGTGGCCGTGCCAAACACTTTGGCAGATTATGAAGGTGTGCTTTCCATAAAGAATGGTGTAACTCTTGAAAACGGTACCCATGTTACCAACGTGATGGCTACTGCCTACATAGCCGGAGCTACTGCGGCCTGTCCCCTGACGGAGAGTCTGACGAACGCGAAGTATATCGGAGCGGTGGACGTAGATGAAAGATATTCCATCCCACAGCAAACCGAATACGCAAAATCTGGGCAAATCGTCTTTATCCCTTCCCCTGTGGGCGGCAACAGTGTCCTGATTCAAAAGGATATCAATACCTTAACCTCTTTCACTACCGAGCACACCTACGCTATGAGCAAAAACAAGATTATCCGTATATTGTTCAGCATTTGCACTGAAATCAACAATCGCGGGACGCTTTATTACAGCGGTAAAGTTGCAAACAATCAGGACGGGCGCAACCTGTTTCAGGCCAACATTCTTTCATATTTCCGCTCGCTGGAATCGAACGGTGTAGTCCGGGATGTTGTTCCAGAAGACATTGTAGTGAAACAGGGAAACCTCATCGACGCCATGGTAGTCAGTTACGCCGTCCGACCGGTCGATGTGATTGAAACCATTTACAACACCATTACGATAGAAGGGTAGGTGATCGGGAATGTCAAAGGCATTTCGAAGTGAGGATGCAATCGCGTCCTCTGAAGGTAAGGCTTTTGTCACCATCGGTGGCAGAAACTATGACCTGTTTTTTGCTAAGAAAATCGAAGCCAAAATAACGAAAAACAAGGAAGACGTTAAGGCTATCGGCAAACGCTCGGTTGGCAGTAAAGCGACGTCATGGAAAGGCTCCGGAACATTAACCGTTCATGCGGTAACCAGTCTGTTTAAGCAAATGTTTGTTGATTACGCTAATGGCGGTTTAGACCAGTTCTTTAGCCTGCAGGTAACTAACGAAGACCCCAGCACCAGTTATGGTCGTGAAACAAAAATTCTGACCGGTTGTAATTTTGATGAAATCGACATTGCTGCTCTCGACAGTGATGACAATTTCTTAGAGCTGGAGCTGCCGTTTACATTTGACGGCGTAGAGCTGCTCGAAAAGTTCAAAGATAATCTATAAAAATAATCTATAAATATTTGGAGGTAAAAAATTATGTCAATGTCCGCATTTTTAAGAGAAAACGCAGTGCAGCCCGTAAATCAGAAGGTAATCATTAGCGACAGGTTCCCGGACGAAAATGGAAATCCAACTCCTTTTGAGATCAAAGCAATCAGTGAAACGGAAGATAGCGAGCTAAAAAAAATATGTACTTATAAAAGCATTTTTAAGGGCCGCCAGACGACTACTTTTGATAACCAACGATATCTCAATAAACTGATTGCCGCTTCCACAGTATTCCCCGACTTGAAGGACGCCGAGTTACAAAAAAGCTATGGCGTCACCAGCGACGACGATTTGGTGCGTGAAATGCTGATTTCCGGCGAACATGCAAATCTGCTGCAGGCGGTTAATGAGATTAACGGATTCGACGCAGAAAAAGTCGAGGAGGCTAAGGAAGAAGTAAAAAACTCCTAGAGGCCGGGGATGCTGAAACAAATTATGCGTATTACGCATTGGTAAAGTTTCACCGCTTTCCCGGCGAACTGATGAAGTTACCGCTGTCTGAAAGAGCAGCTGTTTATGAATTTATCGACGAAAAGGTTAAACAGGACAAAAAAGAGGCTGCCAAAATAAAGCACAGCCGCAGGAGGTGAGATTGATTTGGCTACCATTTCTTCCATGCTGAAAATTCAGGACGCATTCAGCCGACCGATTGATAAAAGCATAAGCGCCATGAACAAAATGGTGGATGCGATGGAAAACATGAACCGCTCTACTAAAATGCCCAATGCAGACAAGACATTTGGAGAAATTCGTACTGAAATTAATCTTGCCACCCATGCGCTTGATCAGTTTAATAACGAATTAGGAGAAACTGGAAGCCGAACAAACACAGTTTCCGGTGTCAGTTCCGGTTTTGGCGGGTTAAGCAAAGCCATTATTGTGGCAAATCAAGGTTTGCAGCTGATGCAGGCTGCATGGCAGGGCGTTGAAAAGGTCGGCGCTTCTGCCGATCAGCGCATCGGTGTGGATGCTCGTTTGAGCCTAATCAACGATGGCCTGCAGACACAGGCACAGCTGGAATCCAAGGTTATGGCCGCAGCTAACGCCACCCGCTCGGAATATACTGCCACTGCTGCGCTGGTTGCCAGCATGGGGCGACAGGACTATTTTAAAGGAAGCAATGACAAAGCGATTCAGTTCGCGTCCACCGTCAATAAAGGCATGGTAGTCAGCGGAGCGTCGGCGACGGAAGCCGCCGGCGCAATTATCCAGCTGACTCAGGGCCTTGCTTCCGGCGTACTTCGCGGCGACGAATTCAATTCCATCATGGAAAACGCTCCGATTCTCGCCGAGATGATGACCAAGTCCATGAACGTTACCAAAGGCAAATTGAGGGCAATGGCAGAGGACGGGAAACTGACAACCGATGTGGTGGTCAGCTCCATCATGGCGCAATCTTCGACGCTGGATAAGCAGTTCGCGCAAATGCCCATGACATTCGGGCAAGCCACGACAATCATGGGAAACGATGTAAGCCAGATGATGGATTATCTTTCCCAGCCCGGCCATGCCGTGGACATCGTCATAAAAAAGATTGAAGAAATGACCGCTTATCTGAACACACCACAGGGAACCGTACTGATGCAGAACATTTCTGCGGGTATGACTACCGCTGCGAATATTCTTTCATGGTTTTTCGGTATTGCTGTATCTACTTATCAGTTTTTCGCGGATAACTGGTCATGGATAGGGCCTATTGTTCTTGGTGTCGCTACCGCTATAGGAATCCTAACAGCGGTCACTCTCATATATAACGGAGTAATGGCGGTTGCAAACTTTATTGAAGCATTATCTATAGCATCAAAAGCCATTCATGCCGGAAGCAGTCTCACACAGGCTGCAGCTCTAGAAACGGCTACAGGCGCGCAAGTTGGTTTGAATACAGCCATGCTGGCCAACCCAGTTACATGGATCATCGCGGCTGTGATTCTCTTAATTGTGGTCATTTATGCCGTGGTTGGCGCGATCAATCAGGCAACAGGGTCGAGTATTTCTGCCACTGGAGTTATCTGCGGCGCGTTTGCCGCCGCCGGCGCTTTCATCGGAAATATTTTCATAGTAGCCTATAACTTGGTGCTTGACCTTTTCGTAGCACAATATAACTTTATTGCCACCTTCGCCGAGTTTTTTGCCAACGTCTTTAACGACCCGGTCGGCTCTATCATTCGGTTGTTCAGCGGACTGGCCGACACGATACTCGGTATTCTGAAAGGCATCGCTTCGGCTATTGATACACTGTTCGGATCTCATTTGGCAGACGCTGTCTCCGGGTGGCAAAAGGATCTGCAGGGCTGGACAGACAATGTTGCCGGCGAAGCTAAAATCAAGGTTCCCCGGATGGATGCTACGTCATTGCACATGGATCGTCTCAATTACACTGATTCGTACAACTCCGGGTATAAGGTCGGTCAGGGCATTGACAGCAAAGTCGGCGGGCTGATGAACAGCGTTACCGGCCTTTCAGATAAACTTGCAAACCTGAATAAATCTGCATCCGGGGCAGGTAAAACTTCCAATTTTGGAAACGCCTATAACAATCCAACCGGCGGCAAGCTGGACAAAGTCAAAAAAATCGGCGATGCAGTCGATATTTCCGATCAGAGCCTGCAGTACCTGAATGATATTGCAGCGGCGCAGGCACTTGACTCCTTCGACAGCTACCAGACGGTCACCTATGAACAGATGAACGGTCTGCAGCTGTCGCAGAAAGACGCAGATGCCCTTCGCAACAGCGCCAATAGCAGTACCAATGTTTATTATCTCAATTATTCCGGTGGTGGAGTTCATATCAAAAATAATGTGAAAAAGGGCGAAGACTGGGAGGAAATCAAGGCTAAAATTCACGATGAAACCGAAAGCCAGATTGAGACAGGACTGTCCGGGATTGATGAGGTGGTGAACGGATGATTAAGACTTTTCTCAGCGGCGTCCAGCTGCCTGTCAATCCTTTTGAGGACATTACCATCAAAGTGCAAGGAAACAATAAGCAGTACGATATTGTTGATCTCGGTGAGATTACAAAAATCGGAAAACGCAAGCTGAAGGAAATCAGCATCAAAAGCCTGTTTACCAATAATGTCTATCCGTTTTCTACCACCAGTTCCCCACTTCTTGCAAAAACATATGTTGACAACATTTATGGTTATATGGAGAAGCAGCTGCCGGTACGCCTGATCATAACCGGTGATGGCGTGGACATCAATATGCTATGCAGCATTGAAAATTTTGAACCTTCCCAGCATTTTGGTGAAACCAATGAGTATTATTATTCCCTGTCCTTGAAAGAGTACCGCGATCCGGTCATTAAGCGCGTACAAATCATAAAAACCGCTACAGTTGCCGCTAAAGCACTGGCCAGCGCGAAACCTATACGAACGACTCAGGCACCAGCCGCTAAGACATACACCGTGAAGTCCGGAGATTGCCTTTGGAATATTGCGAAGCTTTTCTACGGTAACGGTGCCCAGAATACCAAGATTTACAATGCAAATAAAAGCAAGATTAAAAATCCTAACCTAATTCAACCCGGCTGGGTGCTGGTGATTCCTTAAGGAGTGAAGTGAGACCTATGCTTGAAGCCATGCTGACGTCGGCAAACGAAGAAATATTCGATGTTTCTCAGATTATTGATTCCGTCGAATTTACGGACAATATCAATCAGTCCGGTATCTGCACTTTCAACACCCTGAAGAACGATGTTGTGACGCCGGCAGAGGGCAATGCGGTCAGCGTGAAATATGGCGGCGATCCTTATTTTAAGGGGTATATCTTCAAAGACAGTTTCAGCAACAACGACCCGATGAAGGTCACAGCCTACGACCAGCTGCGGTACCTAAAGGCAAAAGACACCTACGGTTTTAAAAATAAAACGGCTTCTCAGGCTGCAAAACAAATCTTTGCAGATTTCGGTCTGAAAGCCGGAACCATTGAGGACACGGGGTATAACCTCGGCAGTCTTTCCCCTTTTGATGATAAAGTAGTTCTGGACATGATTTCTGACTGCATTAACCTAACTCTGCGTAACACAAAACAGTATTATTACATCAAAGATGAGTACGGACTGGCCGTGCTGCGAAACGTGCAGTCTACCATTTCAGACTTGTTGATCAGCCCCCAATGCACCTTGTTTAATTACAGCTACGAACGCAGCATCGACGATGAAGCCTATAATCAGATCAAGCTGGTGCGCGACAACAAAGATACCGGAAAGCGCGAGGTGTACATTGCTAAAGACAGCAGTACCATAAAAAAATGGGGTCTGCTGCAGTATTATGAGAAGCTCGATGATCAAGTAAATCCCGAACAGGCAAAGTCCAAGGCGGACGCTTTACTCGGGCTAAAGAATCGGGTTCAGCAAAAACTGACCGGAGTAGAGGTTCTTGGCGACAAAAACATTCGCGCCGGCTACATGGTTTATGTTGACATCCCGCGCGCGGGAATCAAAAAATTCCTGCTATGTACCAAAGCTGTGCATACCTTTTCTGACATTTCTCACACCGTAAAGGCAGATTTTAAACTGGTTTAAAGGGGGTTTTAAAATGTTTGTTACCGTCGAACAATGCAAGCGAATCATTCAGGCATATCTTGATCATACCGGACGGGGCGGGTTCCAAACAGGGATTGTTTCCTCCACTGCCCCCTTGAAAATCAGGATCAGCGCGAAACTGGAACTGGAGGAAGATGATCTGTACGTCACTGATAACTGCATCGGTCTTAAAAAAGGCAGCGAGATCTTCCGGCAGTCGCTTAAGGCTGGAGACGGTGTGCTGCTGCTTTGCCGTCCCGGCAATCGTGACGGGATTAAGTATATTCTTCTTGACCGCATTCAGCCTTACAAAGACACGAGGGAGGTATCGCCGTGATACCAAACATAGAAGCAGCTGACGTTGATTTAGCTGAAGAACCATCAAAGACTTGGAAATTGGATTTAAAAACAAATCATATTTCCGGGTTCATCGACGGCCTCGATGCAGTCATGCAGTCAGCGTTCATGGCACTGCAAACGGAGCGTTATGAACATCTTATCTTTTCATGGCAGTATGGCAGCGAATTACACACGCTGGTAGGAAAAGACGCTGATTACGTGTTTAGCGAAGCAAAAAGGATGATTGCAGATACTTTAAGCACTGATACCCGAATTACGGGTGTCCGCGATTTTGCAATGAAAGATAATGTGATATATTTTACGATTGACACCATTTTTGGAAGCCGTGCTGCACAGACGGAGGTGATATCGAAATGAAAACATTTGAAGAGATTATGCAGCTAATGCTTTCTAAAGTTCCGAACGATCTTGATAAACGGGATGGCAGTCCTATTTATGTCACGCTCGCCCCCGTGGCAGAGATGCTCGTCGAGCAGCAGTTTTATGCCGACAACATTCAAGATGCAACCATGCCTGATACCGCGATCGGAGATGATCTAACACGCCGCTGTGCGGAACATGGGGTCAACCGCTACCCAGCATCCAGTGCAATCCGGAAAGGCGTTTTTACCTCCGCTGCAGACGGAAACCCAATGGATGTCCCGATTAATTCCCTTTTTGGCGCAGATGGTGTTACTTATAAAGTTAAAAAACAGATATCCACAGGAACCTATGAGCTGGAATGTCAGCAGACCGGCGTTGTTGGAAACAGTTATTTCGGTTCCCTGCTTCCCATTGATAATATTGAGGGGCTTGGAACGGCGACACTTTCGGAAGTTCTGACAGCCGGCGAAGAAGAAGAATACGACGAAGAACTGCGTACGAGGTTTTTTAAGGAAGTCAACGAGCAACCGTTTGGCGGTAACATTGCCGACTATGAGCAGAAAATATTGAAAATAGCCGGTGTCGGCGGTGTGAAGGTGTTCCCAACGCCGAACAATCAGGGTGGGAAGGTTCAGTGCGTGATCGTCGATCCAGATAACAAGCCAACCAGTGCAAGTCTCATACAAGCCGTACAAAATGAAATTGATCCTGAGCCTCATGGAAAGGGATATGGACTTGCGCCTATTGACCATTTTGTGACAATCTCAACTGTTTCCGAGCTAACTGTCAATGTTAAAATTTCAGTGGCTCTCAGGGCCGGTGTGGAAATTTCCGGCGTACAGTCTTCCGTGGAAACCGTAATTAAGAATTATCTCTATTCTTTGGCGTTTAAAGATAACGTCGTAAGGACGGCCCGGATCGAAGCCGCTGTCTTAACCGTAGATGGCGTTGCCGACATTTCAAAAACACTTTTAAATAACCAGCCTGATAACATTACCCTGTCTTCCAACTTTGATAATTATCAGGTTCCGATAGTTGGTAGTGTGACCATAACGGAGGCCACAAATGTATAAGTATCTTGACTATCTTCCGGAATATTTGCATGAGGTCAAAGAGCTTCAGGCGTTGGACGGCTGCATCAATCCACAGATGGAAACCATCAATCAGGAAGCACAGCAAGCCTATTCTAATCAGTTTTTATCTTCCGCTGATTTGAATACGGTGAAAAGATGGGAAAAAAATTACAGAATCGTTTCTCCAGAAAGCTTTTCTTTATCATCACGTCAGCTGAAGCTCATCCTTAAGCAATCCGGTAAGGTACCCTACACTTTCAATATGCTGACCGCTTACCTTTCCCAGCTTTTTAAAAATGCTGATGTTTCACGGGACTTTGAAAAGCGTCAGGCTAATATAGTAATTCAAATGGAAGACGATACCCAAGTCGACAACCTTTATTCAACACTGCGCAAAATGCTTCCGGCCAACATGCTGATTCATATTACATTGCGGTCTGAAATTGCGGCACAGACCTATATTGGAGCTTCCATGACCAGCTATTCAGAGGAAACCATAAATAACGGATTCTTTACCGTCCTGCCGGCTTATTCTTTAAAGGTTGGCGGTGCCTTAACCGATCACACAATGGAAAAAATGAATGGCAAATTTGAAACAAAGCTGTCTGGCCTCATTGGATCGGGCGGCGGCGTCACTGACTATACGAAAGAGGCAATATCATGAGTAGATGGAATTACGCAGTCACGGAGCAAGGGCAAGCCCTGTTAGCGGGGCTTGCGGGAAAGACCCTAAAAATAACAAAGGCGGTCTGCGGCAAGGCTGCCGCGACCGACCCTTTGGAATCCCTGACACAATTAACCGATTATGCCATGGATATAGCTATCACGGACAACACGTCGGACGGAGCTACGGCAAAAATGCGTTTTACGCTGGACAACACAGCGGTCACCCAGCGATTCAATCTTTATCAGATTGGCGTTTATGCCAAAAGCTATGCCGAAAAAGCTGACCCGGCCCCGGATGACAGCGGAATACTGCTTCAGGTATGGCAGACAAATCTTCCGGATATTGTCTATTCCAACGCCGAAAGTCCGGGAACCGTTCGAGACTATCTCGGCTCGGTTGATGTTGGCAACGCTTCCTCGGTGGACATCCCGGTTGATCCGGCAGCTTATGTCCGTTATACGAGGTTTCATGAGGTTGAATTGCTGGTAGACCAACACACCCAGCAGTTCCAAAATCTTATCGTTGAGATGGGTACCGTAAACTTAGCAAACACGAAGCAGTATCCATTCAATGATTCGGCAGTCTCAATAAACCTTACAACACCTCGAAAAAATCTGAACTATATGGTTCACGCTGAAGCAGTCAGCTCCAACGGCTCCGTCGAATCGGTCGAGGTGTACGATAAGCAGATCAATGGTTTTAAAATCAGGTTTTCCGGTTCGGCGGCCTCGGCTCAAATTAATTACTTTGTTTCAGGAGGTATGCAGTCATGAAAATAGTAGAAAAAAATGAAGGCACTAAAATTCCTTACAGTTTAAGCGGAACCAAACTTACGCTCAATGATGAGATTACCCTCGACATGTCGAAATACGAACGGGATTTTGCGGTACATATCGATGTATGCCTGAATCCCTACGGAATGCTCACTATGGGGCTGTCCAACAGCTATGTCGCTCAGGTGGATATTCCGGTACGCCAGTTTACCTATAAGGATGATGGCGTCGATGACAAAAATGTTCCAATTCAAAAAAAAGTACCTGTCGTGTTCAGCGCAGACAGTGTGACATTGACTCTTTGGAAGGTGGAATAACTGATGAGCGGATTTGATAAAGAGCGTCTTGCTCTTGAAGCAGCATCAGGTGGTAAAAATACGCTAATTCTTGATGATCTCGGTCTTCCCAGCGTCATGGTTCGTATCCCAAAATGCCGATGGTCTGACATTGTGGAAGGTGGCCCAGATACAACATGCTCTGCTTTTATCATCGACGGGGTCGAGCATGACGAAATCTTCATATCAAAGTACCATAATGTTGTGGATGGCGGGAGAGGCTACAGCCTTCCCGGTCGCGACCCTGCGGCGTGGATGAATTATGATCAGGCGAGGCAATACTGTGAATCAAAGGGAGATGGATGGCACCTCCTAACTAACGTGGAATATATGTTGCTTGCGCATTGGTGCAGGGTAAACAGTACGATCCCTCACGGAAACAACTTTTGTGGTCGGGATATTGATCACAAATGGGAACACGGGGTAAAGTCTTATGATTGGCTGGTAAATTATAGCTGGAACAATTTAGCGGATAGCTTTGACGGCACGAATTACCATCACACGGGGCGAACACTTACCGGTTCCGGCCCGGCATCTTGGTATCATGATGGAACCATATTCGGTGTGGATGGCTTGAACGGCAATGTGTGGGATTGGGTTGCTGGGCTGAGACTGCAAAACGGTGAAATTCAGATCATTCCGGACAACAACGCCGCTAAGCACATTGATCAGAGTAAAACCAGCACATTATGGAAAGCAATTTCACAGGATGGAGCCTTGGCCACTTCTGGGGCTGCCAATACCCTCAAATTTAACAGTGACACAGCGGGAAATAATACTCAAACAGCAAATAGAGTTGGCGCACCTATTTTGGATACTGTAAATGATAAACCCGCTTATACAGGCGGACTGACAGATGACTATTTTGGATATACGGACAGAACCTTTGAATCGCTGACAGCAAAAAGCGGAGTTACGGTTCCGCAAATTCTGAAAAACCTCGGCTTGTTCCCTGTTAACGCCAGTTTAGGCGGGGATTATTTTGGCGTCCGGAACTACGGAGAGCGGCTTCCGCTGCGCGGCGGCGGTTGGGGCGGTGGCACGAGTGCCGGTGTCTTCGAGCTGTACTTGAACAGCACTCGTTCCAACGTCAGCGACAGCGTGGGTTTCCGCTCCGCTTTTGTAAAACTGTAACTTGATTCCTGCGTTCTGACGCTCCGGCGATAGCCGGAGCGTAATTTTCAATTTTAGGTGAAAATAACGCATTTCGTTATAATATAACATTTTGATATATTTTCACAGAATAGTGCTATAATCTATCGCATACAGTGTTTATTTAACGGATGGTGTTATTTTTGGAAGACTTAAAAATCCAGCAAAAGGTATATGACATGATTAAATATGGATATGGCGCCCTCGCACAGTTTCCAAAATCGGAAAAATTTGCGCTGGCCGCAGACATTAAGCGCTGCCTTGACCTGATCCTTGAGCGTGTCATTGAAGCCAGCAAAAAGTATTATAAAAAGACAACCCTGCAGGAGCTTGATGTTGAGGTAACAAAACTAAAGGTATATCTAAGGCTTTCACTGGAACTTCGGTTTCTCCCCCCGAAAAAGTATGAAATCTGGTCTGGAATGGCTGTTGAGGTTGGGAAAATGCTCGGAGGATGGCTTAAATCTGTTAAATAGGCATTGAATGGGAATAGGCCATCGCGGCTTCCGCTGCGCGGCGGCGATTGGAACAATGGCACGAATGCCGGTGTCTTCGAGCTGAACTTGAACAACACTCGTTCCAACGTCAGCGACAGCGTGGGTTTCCGCTCCGCTCTACTCTCAAACGTCAGATACTGCAATCTTAAGGGATTACAGCCAGTACAGGGAGGATAAAGGGGCCTGTTTCCATGCCAAAAAGGCAGAAAACAAGATATCGCTGTGTATGCCGTTAGTAGGAAAACGAACGCCGCAAAGCACAGCATTTGGGAGGCAGCTTGAATGCATACATTCAAGAATCTATATGAGCAAATATTCGATTTTGATAACCTGTATCAGGCTTATCTATCCTCACGGAAAGGTAAGCGCTACCGGGATCAGGTCCTACTCTTCACTTCGAATTTGGAGGACAATCTAATCCAAATTCAAAACGAGCTGATTTACCAAACTTATAAGGTCGGCAGGTACCATGAATTTTATGTTTGTGAGCCTAAAAAGCGGTTAGTCATGGCACTTCCCTATCGGGACAGGGTAGTCCAATGGGCCGTCTATCGGGTAATTAATCCTTTGATATCAAAACCTTTTATCGCTGACAGCTATGCCTGCATACAAGGCAGGGGCGCACAGGCTGCGATTAAAAAGCTTCAATACTGGCTGAAAATGGAAGAAAAGCAAGATAATAAGCTTTACTATCTGAAGCTTGATGTTTCCAAGTTTTTTTACCGAGTCAATCACGAAGTACTGTTAAATATTCTTCGCTGTAAATTTGACAGCGACAGCAGACTGATGTGGCTTTTTGATGTGATCATAAATAGTGAAGATACTCCGTTTGGTCTTCCTTTAGGGTGTAATCCCGGAGAGACAGAGCGGATTTACGACACCGGAATGCCTATTGGAAATCTTACATCTCAAATGTTTGCAAACCTTTATTTGAATGAGCTTGATCAGTTTGCTAAACGTCAGCTGCAAATCCACTGTTACATAAGGTATATGGATGACATCATCATACTGTCGCACGACAAGGCAGAGCTTCACCGGGATAAATTAGAAATTGAAGAATTCCTAAATACACGGTTATTACTGAACTTGAACAAAAAGACTGCAATTCGACCAACTAGCCTTGGCATTGAATATGTTGGATACAAGGTATGGTCGACGCACATAAAGCTTCGAAAATCGACCGCTCTTAAAATGAAACGGCGGCTGAAATTCGTCAGAAAGCAATATGAGCAAGGGGAAATGCCTCTGGAAAAGGTAAGCGAAACCATGAACAGCTATTTTGGAATTATGCGGCATTGCAACAGTTACAATTTACGCAAGAAGCTATCAGACACTTACATACTACAGAGAAAAGATTAATCATTAACGGAAACAAGAAGAGCAGCACTTAAATGGTGCGGCTCTTCTTATTTTATATTATTTTTTAGGAGGTAAAAATCATGTCTGAACAAACGAAATTTGAAGTGATTAAAGCCCTAGCCTATGGGGAAGAGCCGCAGCAAATTGCAGATGTAGAGGGAATCAGCGTTTCCACTGTGCAGGAAGTACAGCAATCTTGCGCGGATGAAATCGCCGAGGAACGGGAGGATTTAAGGAAGGCGGGTTACATAGCATGAGTGAAAAGTGGATTGACGTTAGCGCTCATCAGGGTAGTATTGATTGGCCCTCTGTTGCCGCGTCAGGCGTTAAAGGCGTTGTCATTCGCGCCGGTTACGGCGACAGCGCCGCGCAGATTGACAAGCAGTTTATAGCCAATATCAAAGGCGCTTTGGCTGCTGGGCTGAAAGTAGCGGTTTACTGGTTCTCTTATGCGGATTCCGTGGAGGACGCGCGGAAAGAATTTGCAGTATGCAAGCAGATTATTGAATCGTACCGCAGCAAAATTCTATTTGTAGCCAGCGACTACGAATACGACAGCGTGAAATTTTATAAGCGTATCCACGGGCAGGCCCCGTCAAATGACCTGATTAACCAAATGGTGAATACTTTCCTTTCTGCTGCGGAATCGGACGGCTGGGGTGTAATGCTCTATACCAATAACGACTATCGAAAAAACATTTTCGCACCTGCAACGATCACAAAATGGCCTATTTGGCTTGCTGATTATTCAGGAAGCCCGGACGTTCCATGCGATATGCAGCAAACCGGAAGCACTGGACAGGTGAACGGGATTTCCGGAAACGTGGATATGAATGTTGCGTTCAAGGCTTATTCATCCGGGACACAGACAAACAACACGCCAGCTCCAGCGCCCACGCCTGCGGCAGTGTCCGTAATGTACCGCGTCCGGACTGCTGCGGATGGATGGCTTCCGGAAGTAACAAATTTGAACGATTTTGCCGGGAACACTGGGGCTATAACAGATGTGGCCGTTCGCGTAAGTGTAGGATCAGTTAAGTACAGGGTGCATGTTGTGGGCGGCGGCTGGTTGCCATACGTCACCGGCTGCAATATTCACGATGAATCAAATGGATACGCCGGAAGCGGCAAGGCCATTGACGCAATCGAAATTTACTATAGCACGCCGGGCAGTATCAGACCATGCAAGCGCGCACAGTACCGCGTGGCACCGTGCGGCGGGGAATATTGGTCATGGCAGCATGATGCCGAAACCGGAAACGGGCAGGATGGCTATGCAGGCAGCTTTGGCCGGGCCATCGATAAACTGCAGATCACAATTGAATAGGGATAAGAATAATGATTTCAAATGCGGCGTTTTGTTCCCCACAGGGAGGACTCCGGAGTCCTCCTGCAGAGTAAGTTTAAACCCCTTTTAAAATTCCTTTAAAGGGGATGATTAAGATGTAAATGCAATACTAAAATTTACAGTCGAAACAATTAAATGGCCGGAGTTCCCGGCAGAAAGAGGCAACTATATGAATCAAATAGAAATCGTTTGTATCATCGCTGGAGCTGTGGGTACTATTTTCGGTGTTTGCGGCTTTATTTTTCCCCTTTTGGCAAAGAAAGGGATTAACGTCGAAGGCATTCTTCAAAAAGTGGACTCCGGCCTTGAGGTTGCCGGAAAAGCTATCGATGCGGTCAAGGCAATTTCACCGAACCTTCCGTACATATCCACTGCGGATGCAATTATTGATTATTCACGACAGGGTGTCCAGCAGGCTGAGCAACTTTATAATGCTAACAAAATCTCAGCTGATGCGCGAAAGTCCGAAGCTATTAAATTAACAAAAGAATTATTGAAGGCAGCCAAGGTGGATATAACGCCGGAAATTGAGACTGTCATTGAAGGCTGCGTGGAAGCTGCAGTTTACGTATTACCTCAAACGCACTCAGGTGAAAATGCCACAAGGTATTCACTAAAAGCAGATTCGTCCACTGCATCACAGGCGGCTCAGGAAGCAAAGGCTGTACAGGACAATGCTGCTAAAGCCATCAACTCCGCACTGGAAGCCTTACAGACAGCTGCAAACACTATCAGTCCCAAAACGGCAGATGCCGACGATTCTGCCCAGCCAGCCCCTGCGGAATGTCTGAATACTTCAGCAAATGTCGCAGCCAATCAGACTGTGACACAGTAAATACTAAATAAACAATCTGCCCTCTTGTTCTTTAAAGGGGGCAGATTATTGTTTTTAAAAGGAGAATAACGATGAATAGTTTTATTTCAAGAATTGGTGGAAAAAAGCTTCTCAGCAAGGAGATCATACACCGTTTCCCTGAACCGTTCCCGGAAAGGTACATTGAGGTATTCGGCGGGGCTGGATGGGTTATGTTTGCCCTAAAGCAAAGCGCGAAATTGGAAGTATTTAATGATATTGATGGTGAACTGATTAATCTCTTTCGTTGCGTAAAATATCATTGTGGAGAGCTTGAGAAGGAAATTCGGTGGGTTCTTAATTCCCGCGAAATGTTCGACGATTATAGAATGCAGCAAGCTTGTAGAGGGTTTACAGACATCCAAAGAGCGGCTCAATATTTTACCCTTATCAAGGAAAGCTATGGATCAGATGTAAGATCATATGGATGCAGTAAGCGTAATATTATTGGTGCAGTCAAATATCTCTCGGATATACAAGATAGGCTTCAAAACACAGTAATTGAACATAGAGATTTCGAACCGCTAATTAAAACGTATGACCGTCCAGAGGCTTTGTTTTATCTTGATCCACCATACCACGGAACCGAAAAATATTATTCTAATATTTTTTCAGAAGAAGACCATCGGCGTCTGGAATCAGTTTTAAGCCACATTAAAGGTAAATTTATTCTTTCATATAATGATGATGATTTTATCAGGTCTCTATATCATGACTTTGAAATTGAGCCAATTTGTCGGCAAAATAACCTCTTGATGCGCAGTGAAAATGCTGACAAACAATTCAATGAATTAATCATTAAAAACTACTAATATTCTTTAACATATTATTTTTTTAGGATATAAATAACGCAATACGTTATATCTTAACAAAATGACATGCAAATTCTGGAATGGTGTTATTATCCCTTCGGAAGGGGGGGATAATGTATGATAAGAATTTACTTATCAAAACTGCTGGGAGAGCGGAAGCTGACGCAGAATGATCTTGCTCAAAAAACTGGTATAAGACCGACAACAATCGGCGAAATGTACCACGAACTTATTCAACGAGTAAATGTAGATCACCTTGACAAGATATGTGAAGCATTGGATTGCAGCATTGCAGATTTAATGGAATACATACCAAAGTCTAACGTCGACAATCACTCTTTCGAAGAGCACCTAATGCATAGAGAAAACGAAAAATCGAACCATTAAAATTGGAAGTATTTCCGTAACTTTATGCATTTTAAAGAGCCTTTAAGGTGGTTTCAATGCCACTTTAAAGGCTCTCTTTTTTTGTATTTAGTGTGCAAATTTTTTGCGTTTTATTTGCAAAGCAACATCCGCGCGCGGTAACCATGACCGCCATGTGATTTAAAAGATCAAAACCGTTAAAAGGAGAGGGAACATATTTGGCGCAATCGGTCGCCGCAAGCCATGCACGGCTGGTGCGTCCGGAAATTTCCATAATTTCCTTGTACCTTTCATCGCTCCACTTTTTCCCTGTGATCTTTTCAAGCTGATGGATCGCATCCCAGAACTGGGCTTTTATGTATTCGATGTCCGCATCGGACACTTCATAATCGGGATTAAATGGAATATCGATCATAATCATCGGAATATTAAGTTCCTTCGAGATGTTTTCATACCATTTAATCATGCAATTACAAATGTTATTGCAGCAAAGGACAAAATCCGGCATAGGCATGTTCTGTTCCGGTGCGTCCTTCAGTTTCATGTACGCAAGGGATATTCTCGCATAAGCACAAATATCGTTGGAATATCCGTCTCCCTCACTTTCACTGCACATCCGCTCGCCGCCGCCTCTTGCCGCAATGGCCGCCGCCTGGTTTTCCGGATAACATACATGAAGACCTAAAGTTTCGGGTATCTCCACAGGGAAATTACTCGCACACCATCCGACCATCTCACCTCGTTCTTTTGCCTCAACACAGTCGCTATAAGCTTTGGCTGCAATCTGACCCAGTTTGAATTTTGCCGAATTTGGATCCGGCGCGGATCTCTTTTTGTTTACTTCTTCTCCCATAAATTTGAACCCCCTTCATAATTGTTGTTTTTAACTTTATCATAGGCGTACAATGCTGCACCGAGTGCGCCCATGAGTTGGGCATTTTCACTGTATAATATTTTCACCCCGAGTTCCTTCTCCATCGCATCGCGCACACCGGCATTTCTTGCCACGCCGCCGCTCATACATACAGCCTCTTTAACTCCAATTCGCTTTACTAAAGATGCGGCACGCGACGCAACAGACTGGCAGATACCGGCGACAACATCCGGAATCTTTATACCTGCCGCAAGCTGGGAGATGACCTCAGACTCTGCAAATACCGTACAGGTGCTGGATATGCTTGCAGGATTGGCTGCCTTGGCGGCTTCAACCTCAAGCTGTGATATGTCAAGTTTAAGAATATTGGCCATTACATCTAAGAATCTGCCTGTACCGGCCGCACACTTGTCGTTCATAACGAAATTAACCATGCGTCCCTCCTCGTTAAGAGATAAAACCTTCGCATCCTGTCCGCCGATATCAATCACAGTTCTCACATCGCCGAATGCATAATGAGCGCCGAGCGCATGACAAGTAAGCTCACTCAATTGAAAATCTGCGTCTTGGAAAGTTTTCCTTCCATACCCCGTTGCCACGGTAAGGCGAATATCTTCTTTCTTGATCTTACTTTCTGTAAACACATTTTCCATAACTCGGGATACGCCGTCCGTGCCCACCGTAGCAATAACAATGGACGAAGAAATTATTTCGCCGCCATCTTTTAGGATGACTGCTTTTGCAGTTGTCGATCCGATATCAATTCCTAATGTAAACATCATGAACTCCTTACCAATATACCAGTTAATTGTTATTTTTTTGACATAGTTGAGCGGTAACCATTATGTATACATGTCGATCGGTATACTTGTCTACAAGATAATATACCAAATTTAATTTAGAAAGTAAATAGACATTGTATCTATATTATTTTTTAAATAACTATTAATATTTCACAATTTTAAGAGTGATTCTTATTAGTAAAAAGTGATTTTAACGAAAATAAAACAATTTTGAGTGTTTACCATAGAACGGGTGATATTGTAAATGTTCGTCGCAGTGCCGTATCATTCCATCCAATAAATTTTACCTATTCCATTTTATCTTTCTTTATAGTAAACTATCTATTAAGAAATAAAATTTTGAATCGCTTATAGGGAAGAAGGTCTCTTTCATGACAGAGAACATAAAACCAGGCAGTACGCAACCGTATACTGCTGATGAGGTATATAAAAATATACTTAGAAGCATCATTAAACTTCAGTTTGAGCCCGGTCAGTGCATTAGCGAGAACCAGATGTCCCAGAAATACAATGTTTCGCGTTCCGTCATCCGAACAGCTTTTACGCGGCTTCAGCAACTGAGATTTATTGAAATATATCCCCAAAGGGGAACCTATATCAGTCTTATTGACCTGAATTATCTCGCCGATCTTCTTGTATTGCGTACCGCGGTGGAGAAGGAAGTAATTTATGAGATGTTTACTTCTCTTGAAAAGAAGGATAGGACGTCTCTTGTAGAGGCGCTGGAGGCTAATCTGGCTGAGCAGGAAAAATGCCGCGACGAGCGGGATTACTACGGAAGATTTCCAAGGATAGATTCGGCTTTTCACAAAACAATGATCGACAGCGTCGGCAGATATGCTCTTGTTGATTTGCTGTCTAATAATATGCTTCACATTTCAAGATGGAGAAACTTTGATGTCGCGTTCGATCATAGAATTCCGCAGCTTATTGATCAGCATCGTGCGGTAGTTGAAGCAATAAAGGATGAAAACATGTTGCTTGCTCAAAAGAAGATGGCGGAACATCTCGAGACGATATCGAGTATATCCGGCAGAGCCCAAGCACAATTCCCCAATTATTTCAAATGAGTTTCATGATCTATCTGCATTCTGCTGATGGATATGTTCTTTTTATCAGAGTGTAAAACCTTGTTCCTGTATATTCAGACAGTTTTTGCCGCAAATACGCTTTAGCGCGCTTGAACTGTCACCGTCATACTACAATAACAGAATATCCCTTGATAGTCACTGTACTAAATTCCTCCCTCCCCGCATAATAATTTACCAATCGGAATCGTTTGGAGGGTGGAGCAGTGAAAGGCATTGTTGAGGAACGCGCCGTAGAGCTCGGCGAATATATCATTAAGAACAGAACCACCGTGCGCGGCGCAGCGAAAAAATTTGGTGTCAGCAAAAGTACCGTACATAAGGATGTGGCGCAGCGTTTGAAATATGTCGATCCTCAGTTATACAGGCAGGTTAAGCAAATTCTTGAGATCAACAAAGCGCAGCGCCACATTCGCGGCGGAATGGCCACAAGGTTAAAATACAAAAAAACATAAACAAAGCCCGCGCACATAGCATTTTTATGCTATGTGCGCGGGCTTTTATTTTATAAAACCCCAAGTGCATAATTTCATCATCATGGCAAATATTAACAAGAGTTAAGTTTTCTATGTTTGGAAGGTGAAAAAATGGAATATGAGCATACAGACGAAAAAAAGAAAAAAGCGGTTTTTACCAATAGCATAAATGACAATAGGAGTCAATTAAAATCCATTTTTAAAAACGATGAAACATTAATTTTCAGGCCGGTCGAAAACCCATCGATCCCATCAGTCGGTTTTTGCTTGGTGTATATTGACGGCATGGTCAACAACAAGCTGATCAATGAAGATGTGATTAAACCACTTGTTGAGTACAGACCGGAACGCAAGGCAATTACTTCTTTGGATGTAATTGCAAAACAGGTTATGCTGTCCGACAGTGTGGAGAAGACCGCGGATGTGGATAAAATCATTCAGGCAATTGTCTACGGCGACTGCATTTTAATGATGGATGGCTTTTTTGATTTTCTGATTCTGAATACAAAAGGCTGGGGCAGCCGGTCTATTTCAGAACCTGAAAATGAAAAGGTTCTCAGAGGCCCGCGTGAAGGTTTCAACGAAGCTTTGATGATGAATCTTTCTCTGCTCCGCAGAAAAATCAGGACACCCGACCTAAAAATGGAGTTTCAGAGTGTTGGAACAAGATCAAATACAAAAGCATGCATCTGTTATTTGGATGAGCTTGTCAACAAAAAAGTTCTCGCAGAATTAAAAAAAAGGCTTCAATCCTTTTCAATTGACGGTACTTTAGATTCAAATTATATTAATGAGTTTATCAACGACGCTCCATACTCCCCTTTTAAGACTATCGGAAGCACGGAAAAGCCGGATGTTGTCGCGGCAAAATTACTGGAAGGCAGAGTCGCCTTGTTTTTGGACGGCACCCCTGTTGTTTTAACAATGCCCTTCCTTTTTATCGAAAATTTCCAAAGTGATGAGGATTATTATATAAACTATTATTTTTCCTCTATTGGCCGCATTTTACGATTAATCGCTTTCTTTGTCGCTACCAGCATTCCGGCAATTTACGTTGCTCTGACTACCTTCCACCATGAGATGCTCCCCCTGGCTATGACGATGAGCATTACAAAAGCGCGCCAGGATGTTCCGTTTCCTACCGTACTGGAATCCGCATTAATGTTGTTGGTATTTGAAATGCTCAGAGAATCCGGAGCCAGAATGCCCGGAATGATGGGTCAGGCGCTCAGTATTGTGGGGGCACTGGTAATCGGGCAGGCCGCCGTTGAGGCGAAACTTGTCAGCGCCCCCATGATTATCGTCACAGCTTTAACCGGAATATCCGGGCTGATGGTACCGCGTGTAAAAGGTGCCACAATTATTTTACGTTTTGCCTTGCTTGGAATGGCTTCGATCCTCGGGTTGTATGGCTATATGTTTGGCGTACTGGGTCTGTTAATTCACCTTTTTAATCTTAATTCTTTTGGAGTCCCAATTATGAACAGCGCTTTCTCAGATACTTTCCAGGACAAGAAAGATATCGCAATAAGGGCACCATGGTATCTTATGAAAAAAAGGCCAAAATATCTTTCCCCCAATGAAACCAGAGAATCTTCAAGGAGCAGAAAATGAAAGCAGTAAAACGTTTTTGCGTCCTTCTGTTAGCACTGGCAATGCTTGTTTTATGCGGATGCTGGAATTACCGTGAAATAGAAAGCCTTTCGATGGTATCGGGTATTGCAGTCGACAAAGGCAGAGAGGGCCATAAATATCATTTAACCTTTGAATTTTTGGATGTATCGGGAGAAACATCAAAAGCCAAACTGCTGGAAACCGAGGGAGATACTATTTTTGACGGGGTAAGAGAAGCTACAAGCAAGAGCGAAAAGAAATTATTCTTCAGCGAATGTAAGGTTTTAATTGTAAGCAAAGAAATTGCAGCGGATGGGATGGCACCTCTTTTCGATTTTGCCACCCGAGATGCCGAACCCAGGCTAACTTTAAATCCCATGGTTTCCCAAGCAAAAACTGCCGGTGAAATTCTTCAGCAAGAATCGGTGGCCGGTCAGCTTATCGGAATTGGAGTCTGGAAAATGTTAATCCAAAATTCAACTTATCTGTCCGAAGCTCCTAATGTGAAATTATTCCAGGCCAACAATTTACTCACCGGAGAAGGTGCTTCCCTCATTTTACCCACTATTAAGCTTTCAACATCTACAGATAAAGTCACACCGGAACTTTCAGGGACCGCAGTCTTCAAAAGGGACAAACTGATTGGATTTTTAGACAAAGATCAATCAAAATCCCTCCTGCTTATTAAAAATCAGGTTAACGGCGGCTTGCTTTTAACCGAACCCGACCCGGGCAAAGGAAAGGTAGTCCTTGAAATTCAGGCGAATCGTACAAAAATAACACCTGTCATTACGAACAACGTCCTGAAAGTTGAAATTAATATCAATATGACGGCAGCCCTTGCAGAAGATGAAACCGCAAAGGATTATACGACATCCGATGGATTGAAAAAAATTGAAGAGTGCGCCAAGAAGACGCTTGAAAAAAATGTCTCGGAATTGATAAAAACTGTGCAGACACAGTATGACAGCGATATTTTTGGTTTTGGAGCGATTGCCTATCAAAACAAACCCGAATGGTGGAAGCAGGCCAAGCCAAAATGGGATCAAACTTTCCGCACATTGGATTCTTCTGTGACAGCAAATGTTACCATTGATAACACGGCGGTTGAAAAATCAAAAGTAAAAGTTGGTGATTGAGTTGGATTCCATGCTTGTTTTTATCGCACTCTACACAATCCTGCTCTTTGCTGACCTCATTCCGCTCATCAAAAGCAAGGATAAAAAAGCGCTGTACTTTTCCATTCCGGTTTATCTAATCACACTGACTGGCAATTTTTTGGTGAGTTTCAACCTTATTAATCCAAACTTAAATCAAATTATCACACGTATCGTTTCATCTTTATCAAAATAGAATGATGAGGTCGAAAAATGACAAATCACAAAATAACAGGTAAGCAAATTCAATGTATTCTGCTTATGTACTGGACGGGAAGTCTGGTCGCCATTGCCATCAGCCCGGATTCAGGACAGGATTCCTGGATTTCGAGTCTGCTTGCTGCGGTAATGGTCGTTCCACTGTTTTTTTTGTATATCCGCCTGATTTCCCTCTACCCCGGTAAAAATTTATTCGAAATTCTGCTGCAAATTTTCGGGAACATTTTTGGTCGGATCTTAATATTGATATATGTGTGTTTTATAATTCATCTTGGAAGTATGGTTATGAAAATATTTTCTTCATTTATCCATATTCTGAATATGCCGGAAACACCCGAACCTGCGATTTTATTTTTCGTCGTTCTTTTATCCATCTGGACAGCAAAAAGCGGCCCGGAAAATATTGGAAGAATGTCAAAATACACCTGGCCTATATTGGCAGTGTCCGTTGCGCTTACTTTTGTAATTGCAATAAAAGATATGAATTTTGATAATCTTAAACCGATTATGGGCACAGATTTCAAAACGCTGCTAAACGGTGCTTTCACTACATGCATGCTGCCGCTGGGAGAAGGTTTGATCTGCCTTTCCTTTTTCTCTTCATTCGATTTGAAAGCAAATACAACCGGAATTTTTTTTAAAGCACTGATTTTAATTTTAGGAGTCTTGCTGATTGTAAATATCAGAAATATACTTGTTCTCGGCATGCCGTCGGCAACCATGTATTATTTTTCTTCATACGAAACCGTCGGCATCATATCCATCGGTGAATTCTTCACCCGAATCGAGGTACTGATCGGCTTGAATCTGATGCTGGCAGGATTCATTAAAGTTTCCGTTTGCGTATATTCGGCCTCACTGGGACTTGCCAAGCTTCTGAACGTTCCGGACCAGAAGCCGTATGTGGTTCCTTGCGGTCTTCTGATGGTTACAATATCGGGCATGCTTTATGCAAACACGGTGGAAATGATTGAATTTACCAAAATTTATCGGATTTACGCCATTCCTTTTCTAATTATCTTACCCATAATTATTTGGATTGGGGCGGAAATACAGACCAAAATCAAAAGCATCGGCTCATCTTCTCCTCAAAAAAAACAGGTCGAAACAAAAAGTCCTCCCGCTTCTGAATAATGAAGCAGAAGGACCGAAAACCGTTTTTTTATTCTACAACAACTTTCTTTTTCAACACGACCTTTGCGCTGACGGGAATTTGAATTACATGGCTCACTGGCTTCCATACAAATAAAGCAATGCTGAAATCAATCATGCTGTGTATGATTGTACCGACTCCGACGAGCAGGATTACGGACATAAAATAGCCGTTTGCGTAATAATTTTTCGGCATGTTGTTGCCAAAATAGAACAGTGTGACAACAGTAACTTCACTGACTGCATGAATGACCGCGAGCAGTAAACCAAACAGTGCGGATTTTCCAAAAGTGGCTAGCATGTCCGTCCTCTTTTTCAAGATAAACGCGCCTGTGATCGCAAAAAACAAATGACTGAAAGCACGCAGTACAACCACTATGGGGAACCCCGCAAAGAAAAAACCAAATGCCGTACCAATGGATACCGCCACCGCTACAGGCGGCGAAATAAACATAGCGATAAAAATCGGCACATGGCTGGCAAGGGTAAAAGAAGCCGGCTCTAAAATAATTTTAGGAGCAAACATCGGTATTACAATTCCAATTGCACACAACAGCGCCGCAATGACCATACTGATTAGTTTTGTTTCACGATCTCTCATAATATCCCTCTTCCACAATCGTCTAGTTTTATCTTGACATATGTCTTGACACCTGTAATTAGTATTGTAGAGAATATCGTTCCATTTGTCAAGGAAATATTACTTTGAAAATAAAATTCCTTTTTCTTTCAGCACGGCAAGAACCCGCTGATAAGCATCTTCCGACTGGCAGGAGATTGTGTGCAAATGTACCCCGCCGGTTAAATCACACAATGGGGATGCATGATCTTTGGCGAGTTTCTCTAAAAAACAATCGGCATCATAGCGTGAAAAAATATGCAGCTGGCCAGAAATTTGGCCGTAAACCGCATGTTCCACAATTACGTCAATCAACCCGCAGCCGTTGTCTACAATTGCATACAGTTCTTCCGCAAGATTATCCCGGCTGTGTCTGCATGCGATTGTTCGGGTGATTTGGTTTATGTCTTTGGTACCGTCAATCAGAATATAGCCACGGGGTGTGGCCGATATGGCAATATTCGACGCCCGCAGGAGCGCAATGTCCCCTACAATAATCTGGCGGCTTACCTTGAATTGATTTGCAATGGTGCTCGCGCTGACAGGCTGCGAGCTTTGTTTTAAAATTCCGAGAATTTCCTGGCGCCTCTGCGCTGCATCCATTGATATCCCACCTGTTCGTTTTAGTTTATTGATATTGAATCATTGTATCAAAGCTTTACGTAAAGGCCGATGGATTCCGGGTTGGATATGTCGCTTAACAGATAATTGTTCAGTTATATCCATGCGGGCGCCTCCACCGTCACAAAATATTTTTCAAGCAGACGTACGGGATGGTAGGAAAGTTTGGAGGTCCTAAGCCCCAGATCGCCAATGTCCTCTTCCCGGTTAATGTAACAGACTTCTTCATTTGCCTCATGAACGGCAAATTCCTTGACCATCATCTGATAGGAGCCTTCATATTCTTTAAGCGCCTTTTCAATGTGGACAAACAGAGTATCCCCCACAATTTCCCCCACGGAAAAGGCAACGATCTTTCCTTCCACTTCGATAAATCCGCCCAAGAGTCCAAATTGCTCAAAATATGGCAAAATCTCTTTTGCGCGAAAAGATTCCTCTTTGGCAATCGGATTTTCTTTGACATGCTCCTCTGCATAACTGCCGAAAAATTCAATCACCCTGCCGATATTCTTCATGTTAATTGGGACATAACGGTAATCGGGATATAGCTTTTTAAATTTATTGATATGGTTTCTCTGTCCGCTGAATCTTCTGCCGGCAAAAGTCTGCATATCGGCACGGAAATAAAGATAATCGAACCAGTCACGGTTTTCCGTATGAGTGATCTTGCCACCATATCGTTTTTCCAGTATGGCAAGTCCATCCTGAGGCACCGTACAGAAAGACAACGGTATTTTTTCTTGCCTCGCATAATCCTCCAACTGTCCTAGAGCATCATCGGTTGACCCGCAGCCGATTGGAAAGGTAAAGGCGATTGCGCCATTTATATATGTAACTTTAAAAAGCAACATATTTTCATAAATTGCATATTCGCTGTAAAAGAATTTTCTCCACATGAATATTCCAGCGATGGAATAGTCGCAGGTCCTGAAATTTTGGCACTTAAAATACTGCGATAAAGCTGTAAGATTTTCAGCTTCTATTGGTTTGAATGCAAGCATACTTTCTCCTTAATAATAACTTTACTTTTGCCGAATTTGAACATAAATTATATTATACCACAAAACTTTCAATTCCTATCCGCTGCAAACTAATTTTTTTGAATTGACACTGGATTAAAATTTTGAAACAGAAAGAGCATATACGGAAATCACCCCTTTTACGGGTTTTCTCCGAATATGCTCCTTTGGTTTTTTGGGTTCGACTCGTGATTTCCAAGCCGTTCTATGCCGCCGCAATCAGCCTGCCGCTTACGCCATGCGGCTGAACTCCGCTTTGCACCGTGATCTGCGTCTGTACCGACTGACCGCCGATAATTTCAAAAACCACGGCTCCAACGCCTGTCTGGCCGGCTGCCACCACATATAAATCCAGTCCGCTTTTATTTTTTCCCGCATACTGTACCGTGGTGCATGCGTTTTGCGAATGAACGTTTAAATTGTTACGATCAATACCGCTGATTTTTACGCCGATGTAATATTTGCCGCCGGAATTCATGGTGTAGGAAGCGGTATCCACCACAATGCTGCCCGCGGCGATGGTCGTAATCATCTTCTGTCCGCCGATGTCGATCGTCACCTCGCCTTTTGCAACACCGGTGACAGGATAAATCCAGCCGATCTTTCCATTTTTATTGTACGCGGCAGCAGCACCGACCGTTGCTACGGAAGAATTATACGACATGGGAACCGGTGCTGTTTTTGAATTCGTATCAGCCAAAACCCAATAGGTGCTCCCGGCGCCGATGGTAACCGTATAGGTATCAAGCGTCATTCCGGAATCGGGCTGGTCCTGCGTACCCGACGACGTACCGCAGCTAAGAATACAGGAGTCGGACTTGTAATCTGTAAGCCTGTCTCCTTTGCCGTCAACAAGATAAGCTACCAGCGTCGCTTTATAGGATCCCGTCAAAGAAGAGTTCGCAGATACCTTGCAGGTCAAACCACTTGAGCTGATGGTAAAAGCGGAAGTTTCTCCGTGCAGCTCCCAAACTAATTTTGTCCCGGCAGCAAACTCTGAAAAAGAAGGTTTAACGCTTGCCACAACCGAACCCTGCGTTTTGCCGTCCACGGCCAAAGAGGATTTATTCAGCGTAATTCCCTCTTTCATAGCACCGGTCAGCACAAATTTATCGTAATCGTCGTTCGACTCTCTGTTAAGTTCATAGTCATACAATCGCACGTCGTCTTCCCTCACCATGCCATTGTCCGCTTTAAACGCCGTAACGCCGCTTTTGACGGCATTGTTGAAATTTAGCAGCGGCTTACCCGTAATCCCGTTGTGAATGGTTAATTTCCCAGCGTTAAAAGAAAGTGTTCCGGGTCCCGTCAGCGTATACAGTTCCAGTAAAGAAGTTGTTACAAACTCTCCTTTTTGTTGAATCGTTAAGTTTCCCGCTACCACATTTCCGTTTGCCGTCACCGAACTGCTGCCGTCCACCACAATGGAACTCATGTCCACGATTGTTGGCAGTTTACCTTTATAACCCTTAATATCAAGCTCCGCTGTACTTTCGCCGTTAATCTCTTTTGCTTTTAATGCATTCCCGGTCAAGGTGATCGTATTGCCAGCCTGTAAGGAACCTGAAATGGTTGCACCCGTGTTTCCCAAGGAGACAACGTCCTGCCCTATGACAGAGCCGCCCACGGTCACTTTCCCACTGATCGTCACCTTCTGATAGGATTGGGCATTGCGCTTAATCGTTCCGCCTTTCAAGGCCATGTCTCCGTTAGATTCGATGGAGCCAATGGTGCCTGCTGTGACATCCACCGTACCGTCACAGTCAATATCGTCCATCGTACCGCTTGTTATCGTCAATTTACTATTGCTTCCAGACACCGAAATGTCCTTGACCTCTCCTGCTTTGATGGTCAGATTTCCGGGAAAAGTGACATCTTTATCCGTGACTTCCGTGAAATTATCCTCATCCCATGTCGTCCCCCAGTCAGAGGCAGTTCCCAAATAAGTTTTTGCGCCGTGTTTATCGACAATTCCCGCATCCTGTGTCGCTGCCTGAACAGCCACCGGAGCCGACATAACGATAACCGCCAGCGATAATAAAACTGAAATGATCTTCTTCAATTAAATTCCTCCTCTATGAGCAAAACAAACCCATTTTGGCTTTTGCCGTATATTATAATATATCGGCTCTCTCCATTATTTATGAAGGGGTAAATCCCCCAAGGTCAATGCAATTCCCCCCAACCGCATTGATTTTGCAATTGAGGGGAAATCTTCCATATTTATTTATATTATAATGAATCATTCTAATTTCCGCAAGAGTTAAAAATAAACTGTAATAAAGTTGCTCCGCCGAAGCTAAAAATCTTCGGCGGGGCATTTTATATTCAACCGAAAATGGACTTTTTTAACCCTTCGGTTTTAAATTTTATTTTAAAAGGTAAATATTGGAATTTTATGAATCAATCTAATAAATTTGTTTCATTAATTATATCGTCACGATTCGTCGATTCGTTAACATATTTCGACAATAAAACTCTTAAAATTGCACTAAAGAGTAAAGTTCGTCTTTTTGGTCTTGACTGACTCCGATATAGCGCAGCGTCACATTTTGGGAACTGTGGTTGAACATTTCCATAATTAATCCAACGTTATATTTTGAAGCCTTGTATGTCCAGTAACCCCATGTCTTTCTCATGCTGTGCGTACCGAAATTTTCAACATTGCAAACATTTGCCGCTTCTTTCAAGACCTTATAAGCCTGTACGCGCTGAATATGACCGCCGCTTTTTTTGCTGTAAAACAGGTAAGAATCGCCGGAGAGCCTATATTCTTTTACATAGGCATCCAACATTTTGCGGATTGCATTATTCAGTTTAATTTTCTTTACCTTACTGGTCTTTTTTTCTTTGATTACGAGATAATCTCTGAAATTTCCGTTTTCGTTAAAAATATCATTTACCGTCAATGGAAGAATATCGCTGATTCGCAAACCTGTATTGAGGCCATATTTAAACAAAAGGCCGTATTTATGGTCTTTCCCATTTAAGTAATAAAACATCTTTTTAATGTTTTCTTTATCCCGGATTGGTTCAACTGTCATTTTTTTCATTCCATTCATATTATTTTGGATCGCAGTTACAGAGAGATCGGTTTTTCTACTAAAACGTTTCTTTAATATTATTGCATTTTTTAAAATATATAAAGAAAGTAAAAGAAATATCAAGCTATAAAGCCAAATTTAACGTATTAATAATGAAACAAATTTATTAGATTGATTCATTAACATATTATTTGGATTTAAATCAAATACAGAATTAAGTCAATGAAAAAGCAAACTCGCCAAAAGGCGGGGACGCAAAGCTGCGGGTCTAAGGTTTTATTACTATGACAGCCGAGTTGCCATGCTGCACAGCCGTGGTACATTGTACCACGGCTTTTTTATAATGTTCAGCAGAATTGTGGAAAGGAGAATATTTAAATGAAGGAAACGCTCACAAGAATCATACAGAAAGAGCAGGACACACAACACGGAAAATTCCTCACATTTGCGCTCAGTGAGGAGATTTACGGAATCGAGATCTGTTTTGTTACGGAAATTGTCGGAGTGCAAAAAATCAGCGTCCTCCCCGGATCGCCAACCTACATTAAGGGGGTCATCAATCTGAGAGGAAAAATCATACCGGTCGCGGATATGCGGCTTAGATTCAGAAAGGAGGTCGTTCCCTATACGGCACGAACCTGCATTGTCGTTGTAGATATACAAAACTATACGGTAGGTTTGATTGTGGACGAGGTCCGTGAAGTCGCCATGATTCCGGATGAATGCATTGCACCGCCTCCAAGTACAAAAATCGGCTACCGAAACCGCTTCATCAAAGGAATCGGTAAAGTTGGAGATGCCGTTCAGCTTTTGCTGGACTGCGAACAAATTTTTAAAGAAGATGAAGTTGAAATATTAAATAAGATTGAAGCTTAAGGAGTAAGAAATATGGAAAAAAACAGTGAAACCGACATTGAACAAAAGTTAAAAAAGTCTTTTATGGTGCTGAATGTGTCCTCCAACGTTATAATAGCCGCGGCGGCGTGTATATTGCTCGGCATGGTTGCGCGGGGAAACATGGAAAGGCTTTCCGGCATTTTTTACTTATCCGTCATCGTTATGATCATTTTAGTTCTTGTGTGCGCATGGTATACCCATAAAAAAATTACGTTGATCTCCCACAGCATCAGTGATCCGATCAATGAACTTATTCGCACTGCCGACTCCCTTGCCGAAGGAAATTTCAACATTGAGATCCATACGCATCCGAATGAGACGACGGATGGTCTGGTTAAGGCATTTCAAAAAATTATTTTTTCCTTTCAGCAACTTAAAAATGATATTGATCTGTATACTTCTTCAGCATCAGTTGGACAGTTTGACATCAAAGCGGATTTAAGCCGCCATCAGGGCGGCTACCGGGAAATTGTTTCTGACATTGATCTTTTAATAGATACAATAAAAGCGCCGATAGACCTTTCCTGCACCTTTGCGGCAAGGCTTGCGAACGGCGAACATCAGGAAGATATGCAAAATCATTATCAGGGGCAGTACGCTGTTCTGATCGGCAATTTAAACAGCGTCCGTCAATCCGTCGCTTCTCTTGTGGGCGAAACGAAAAGAATGGCCTTTTCTATTTCCGAGGGCGATTTATCGGAACGTGGAAACTGCGGCAGTATGCAGGGACTGTTCGCAGAGGTGATCGACCAGCTCAACAATATGCTTGAATCCATTGCGGACCCACTTGACACTGCCTCCGAATACATCGGCAAAATGTCGCAGGGTGAAGAACTTGAAATATTGGATAATCATTACAAAGGATACTTTGCGGCCTTGATTGATCATTTGAATGATGTGAGAACCGCGCTTTACGCCTTACTTGGCGAAGCCGGAAAACTGGCACAGGCGGGAACTGACGGTGATTTAACCGTAAGAGGGGATGCAGCCAAGGTCAAGGGCGGATTTGCCCAAATCATTGAAGGATTTAACCAGACGCTTGAATCCATTACCATTCCGCTGAATGAAGCAGGCGTTGTGATGGGTAAAATGGCTGTAAATGATTACTCCGCTAAAATGTCGGACAATTACAAAGGCATGCTGAATGATTTTTCGAAATCCGTCAATCGGGTAAGGGAAAGCCTCCTGAACGTACAGAACCTGTTTCTTTCGCTTGCAAAGGGGGATATCAGTCCGCTTGACACCTATAAAAAAATTGGCAGACGGTCTGAAAACGACCAGCTTGTGCCGTCAGGGGTCAAAATGATGCAGGCTCTCCACGATTTAATTGAAGATTCCAACTTCCTTGCCGGCGCCGCGCTTGCGGGAAATCTTGATACGCGCAGTGACGACACGAAATTTGAAGGCGGATACCGTAAGATTATCTCCGGACTGAACCAGACGATGGAAGCCTTCTCCGTGCCAATCGGTGAATCCGTTGAAGTCCTGTCCCAGTTCGCACAGGGAAATCTGACGGTAGAAGTGACCGGAGATTATCAGGGTGAATACAACACGATGAAGGTTTCACTCAATCATGCCATTCAATCATTTAACGAACTGCTAAGCGAAATTAACAATGCGGCGGATCAGGTCTCCGTCGGTTCCAAGCAGGTTTCAGACGCAAGCCAGTCACTGGCGCAGGGCGCAACGGAACAGGCAAGTTCCGTGGAGGAGTTAACGTCTTCCATCATGGAAATTGCAGCTCAGACAAAAGAAAACGCCGCCAATGCGACGCAGGCGAACAATCTTTGCGCTCAGGTAAAAACACAGGCCGCCGAAGGTAATCAACAAATGTCCCAAATGCTCGATTCCATGCAGCAAATCAATGAGTCTTCTGCAAATATTTCCAAAATCATTAAGGTAATTGACGACATTGCTTTCCAGACGAACATTCTCGCTTTAAATGCCGCGGTGGAAGCCGCAAGGGCAGGGCAGTACGGTAAGGGATTTGCCGTAGTTGCCGATGAAGTCCGGAATCTTGCTGCAAAAAGTGCCAACGCGGCAAAAGAAACAACCGCACTGATAGAAGGCTCCACGAGCAAAGTCGAACTCGGGACAAAATTCGCAAATCAAACCGCCGAAAAGCTCGAAATCATAGCACAAAACGTGGGCAAATCTGCATCCATCGTCAGCGAAATCGCCACCGCGTCTGAATCTCAGGCCGCGGCAATCGCCCAAGTCGATCAGGGTTTGGAGCAGGTCTCCTGTGTGGTGCAGACAAATTCCGCCACCGCGGAAGAAAGTGCCGCATCCAGCGAAGAACTTTCCGGTCAGGCGGATATGCTTACACAAATGGTGGGTAAATTTACGCTCAAGGACGCCCAAACCGGCGGCTATCAGAAAGTGACAGCCAAACCTGCAAAGGCATCTGCCCCAAAGGCTGCCGTTGCCGCTGCATCGGGGAAATACTGATTTTATTTTAACAACGTATATATAAAAACAAGGATCCACAGCAGAAAATCTGCTATGGATCCTTCTTATGCATATTGCCTTTATTTCTGTTCCAATGACAGATAGATGTAGAACGGCCATCCATCCGCCAGCATTTCCAGACATGTAACAAGTTTTAGGCTGGCATCGGCTGTAAAATCTCCATGTATTAAAGTCGGCGTTGAAATGTCGGCATTGATTCCTTTCCCCGACAAATCCGTGCACGCTGTCGCGGCAAGCATATTGCTCAGTTCAGACACCGCGCTCTGCACCATCTCATCAAACTGAGGGACATCCATTCCCCCCATCATACTTGAAGCTACTTTTTTAGCGCAGTCTTCACCCATAGTAAAATATACATTTCCATGAAGATCTCCTGTTATACCAATAATCACTACCACGCCGGGTGACTTTATTAAATGACCACATTCGGTTTCACTGTTCCGTTTAACATCCACCACTCCAAGCTGCGGCATTACATTTAAAAAAGCACTGGAAAACGACTCCATATATTCTTTATTCATCAACACACGCCCCTATTAAAACCAACATTCAAATAAACTTCTCCAAAATCGGTCTCTGCTTTTACAAAAGAAACCGTATCAAGTTCCGATTTGGATATTTTAATCGATTCGCCGTACACAATTGTCGGGGGCGCTACGCGCAGACCAAAAAGCGAATTGCTTTTATTCATCAGCGAGCACGCATTGCCGGCTATGATATTTGATATTTCACCCATTGCATTTACAATATGATCTTTTGTCAGTTCCTCTTTTTTGAGCAGGAATTCGGTCATGTTTCTGGCGGTTTCATCGGACATGTCAAGAATCATTCTGCCGCCGTACTTTCCTATAATCCCCATCACAACCGATATCCCCCTTGAAGTCTGCTCCCCTTTTGTCGTTTGTTTTTCCCCAAAGTCAGGGGCAGATTTGAAGAATCTGTTGAATGTATCGGTCAGCGCTTCCTTAAAGACATTGTAATACAGATGATCAAGCTGTATAAACAGCTCCTCCTCGGACATGATTCTCTGAACCATTAAGCAAAGCTCTTCCTCATCCACGGGCTTTTGTACATAGCCGGATATCTTTACTTTTTTTGCGTTTCGCACGATTTCATCATCCATCATGGAACTGACAATGATGACTTTTACATTCGGATTGATTTTATGAATGGCTGTTGTGCACTCAATTCCATCCGCGCCCGGCATAGTCATATCCATTGTAACAATATCCGGATTCAAACGGGAGACTGCTTCCACAGCTTCTTCCAGGGAATTTGCGCTTCCGACGACATTAAACCCTTTTGAAGTAAGGATGTTGGTCAGCATTGCAACAGAAAAAGGGGAATCATCGACTACTACAATTTTAATTTCTTTCATACTCATCCCAGCTTTTCTAGTATTTAGAGAACAATTTTCAATAAAATGGAACCCATTGGTCGCAAAAAATGTCATATTAAAGAGTATACTGTATTTTTTTATATTTTTCAATTCCATATTAAATATTAATTGTCGATTACTTTCCTGAAGAAACACAGGGGCAGGTTCTCACCTGCCCCTGTGTTTTTCTTTTCTTTTAATTTGATGCAATACAAACTTTTTCTCTTTTCCTTCTTCTGCTTTCTGTCGGTTCTCAGACTTTCGCTCCAGCTTATTCTGCTCCTGCATCAGTTTAATTGCCTGCTGTGCCTTTGTTCCGATTCCCATTTGCGTCAATTGACTGTGAATTTCTCTTTGCATCCGCTTAGGATTCATCTTTTTGTTTGTCTGACTGCGTTCGGCAACAGGGGGGCTAAATCGAAGCTTATCCCAATTAGTCAGGAAATAGTCATAAACCTCATAGTCTTTTGGCTCAGCGCCAAATACTACTTTAGCGACCTCCAATTTTCCTTTGCACTCGCGTTCAAACACGCCGACCCAAAACGGATCTTTAAAAAAGACGGTAATTTCCACTGCTGATGTGTCCATGTTAAATTCCTCCTAAAAGAAAACTTAACAAAGACCGGACAACCTTAGGAGGCAGGTTACTGACAGCCGATCAGCTGCGTCTGGACTACCAACCAGAACCGTGTTTTTATCTTTGTAATTTTATTATAGCTTTTTTTGGCTTTTGAATCAATAATTGCTATAGCTTTATTTCACCGGACATATATAATTTTGCCTCACCGCTGATTTCAACACGCTTGCCGCAGTCCCTGCAATACAGGCATCCGCCGCGTTTCGAAAGCTGTTTGGCAAACATTTCTGTTTTACGGAGTCGTTCGCTCCAAAACGGAATAAGTGTTGGATGTGAAGACCCCGTAACAGGATCCTCCGGCACTCCGGCATTCGGTGCAAAATAGCGTGATACAAAATCGCAGCTGCTTCCTTTTGCTGTAACGACGATTCCGAAAAAGTTCTCATATTGTTTCAGCAGTTCAAAATTGGGTTTCAAGTTTCTTACGGTTTCTTCTTCTTCAATAAGCACAAGTAAATCCCGTGAGCGGTGTGTCTCAAGAATTGCGGTACCGAGCGCGGTTTCCAAGCCTTTGGGAATATCGGTAAGAACAGGTTTTCTGGACGGAAAATCCATTTTTAATTTATCTTGATCTTTATGTACGGTAAGCACACCGCTTTTTGTATGAAAAATCACTTCATCCTGTGTTTTATCTACCAAATTGAATAGAACATACGCACTTGCGAGTGTTGCATGACCGCAAAGATCAATTTCACATTCCGGAGTAAACCAGCGAAGCGAGTAATAATTGCTCTCTTTTACTAAAAAAGCCGTTTCGGCCAAATTATTCTCGGATGCAATATTCTGCATGGTTTCATCTTCTATCCACCCGTCAAGCAGACAAATTCCCGCTGGATTGCCTTTGAAATGTTCGTGTGTAAAAGCATCGACAATATAATATTTCATATACAAGCACATCCTTCATTTATATTATAGGAAGAAAGAATCACACCATCAGCATACCTTTTGATTATACAACGGAAATGTTGGTATGCGCATTAGAAAAAATTTAAATTGAAAACCAGTTTTCGATTTCATGCCCAACCCCTGAACAGGAGTATTTATAATGATATTATACGATTCCCCACACGCACTGTAAATAATTATTATTTTTTTGCTCCAGGTACTTGCATTATGAAATTATTTGATGTATATTATAAATAGCAAAACAATAACGATTATTATTAAATATTTAGGAGGTCAAACAGATGCCAGCTTTTGCAAACCCTTTTCAGGGTAATGTTGAACGAAAAATGACAAAAGAGGAACTGGTTCAGGCAATCCGGCTTGATATTGCAGGCGAACTGGAAGCGATTTACCTTTATGATGCACATGTACAGGCTACGGATGATGTGATGGCAAAAGAGGTGATTGGCGATATACGCGATGAAGAAAAAGCGCATGTCGGAGAGTTAATGACCCTGCTTCGAACACTTGATCCGAACGAAGCCGAATGGTTTGCTTCCGGAGAAGCTGAGGTAAAGGAAATGCTCGACGGATTGGGGCTGTCAGTCCCCCCCGCTGAACAGGCAGCCGGTGCGGTCGAAAAAGCGACCGTGGGCGGGCTGCTGAATCAATAACATATGAATGACAGGAGGTTTCCATTATGAGTTACTTATCAAGAGAAAATTCACCGATAGCACCAAGTTTATGGGAAAAGATTGATTCTGAAGTCGTTGGAGCTGCGCGCAGTGCCTTGACGGGAAGAAGGTTTTTACATGTTTACGGCCCGCTGGGAATTGGTGCGGAAAGCATCCAGATTGACGATTCCGATTTGGTTGATGAAGTTGCCGCAGACGGCTTGATTACCACCAAAGGCAGAAAATACGTTGAAATTCCGACTGTATATGATGATTTTACCCTTTTAGCGAAGGATTTGGAAAACGCCGGCAAAACCGGGTATCCGGCAGATCTTTCAAAGGCGGCTTATTCCGCCGAAACCTGCGCGAGAAAAGAGGATAACCTCCTCTTTTTCGGCAGCAAGGCCAATGGCTATGAAGGCTTGCTGACGGCGGCAGGAATTCATAAAATTGAAAAAACAGATTGGTCTGTCGGCGAAAATGCATTTTCCAACATTGTTTCCGGTCTGGAATGGTTCACTGCCAACGGTATTTACGGGTCTTATGCACTTGCCGTCAGTCCGAATCTTTACATGGAGCTGCAGCGGATTCAGCCCGGAACCGGCTTGTTGGAAATTGAGCGGATCAGCAAGCTGCTGAAAGGAAATGTTTTCGCCACCCCGGTTTTAGGTACGGGAAAAGCAGTTTTCGTCTGCTCTGAACCAAGATATATGGATTTGGTAATTGGGCAGGATTTGGCAGCCGCTTATTTGGAACAAAAAGATCTGAACCATCGTTTCCGTGTTCTGGAAACAGTGCTGCTCCGTATCAAACAAAAAACTGCTGTAGTATCCTTTGAATAAACAAACGCTCTATATATTAATTATTATAAATAATGAAGGAGAAATGTAAAATGTCAAATGTTGTTTTTTATCGCTGTGAATTATGTGGAAATATGGTGGCCCTTATAAAAAAAGGCGGCGGAACACTCACCTGCTGCGGCCAGGAAATGACTAAACTGGAAGCGAACTCTACAGATGCCGCACAGGAAAAGCATGTTCCGGTCATCACCAGGGAAGATGGCAAAATAAAGGTATCCGTCGGTTCGGTACTGCACCCGATGCTTCCCGAACACCACATTGAGTGGATTGCTCTTGCTACCGACGATAAAGTTGAAATCACCTATTTGAAACCGGGCATGGAACCAAAAGCGGAATTTAACGAAGTTTCATCCGGCACAGTTTACGAATACTGCAATCTACACGGTTTGTGGAAAGCGGAATTCTAATAATCAATTAATCGTAAAAAAAGAATTCCCATGCAAAAAAGGCTCTGCGAATTTACATTTGCAAAGCCTTTTTACTGTCTGCTATACATAGGAATAACCCGTGATCCACAGAATTAATTATTATTGAAAACCACAGTGACATGGGTATCCTGTCGGCAGAACGAAATCTATGGTATAATAAACATAATTCCCCTGATAAAACAGAACGGGCGTAACAGAAGGGCATTAATCATGAAAAAAACATTAACCGCAGTCATCTGCGTATTAAATTCAAAATATATTCATTCCTCGCTTGCGCCATGGTGCCTGTCGGCGGGAGTGGACACTTATTGCGGGCAGGGAATTTCCGCTGAAGTCATTGAAGGTACCATCAATGAGAAAACAGAAGATGTTGCACAGCGCATCATTGTGCAACATCCGCAGGTAATCGGATTTTGCTGTTATATTTGGAATATTGACGCTGTAAAACAGCTGGTGCGGCTTGTGAAAAACCAACTGCCTGACACCATCATCGTTTTTGGAGGGCCGGAGGTGAGCTACTGCGCGGAAAAACTGCTGCGCGCGGAACCATTGGTGCAGTATGTAATTTCCGGTGAAGGGGAAAAACCTTTCGCCCTTCTCCTGAATGCAATTCACTGCAGAGAAACGGTGCAAAATATCCCCGGCGTATGCTACCGCAGCAACGGGCAAGTGATAACCGTTCCCCCCTATACTCCGGAAGAAGATCCACCCTCCCCTTATACGCAAAAATATTTTGACACTTTAAAAGGTCGCATCGTTTACCTTGAAACAAGCCGTGGCTGCCCATATTCCTGTTCATTCTGCCTTTCCGGTCGGTGCGGCGGCGCACGCTTTTTTGATTTGGACAGGGCAAAAAAGGATTTGCTGCTGGTTGCGAACAGCGGCACACAGACTGTAAAGCTGGTAGACCGTACTTTTAACGCCAACCGCAACCGGGCCATCGAACTGTACCGTTTCATTATTCAAAAATATGGCAATGCAATTCCAAGCGGAGTATGTTTTCATTTTGAAATTGCGGGCGATATTCTTGACGAAGAAACGCTGGGCATCCTTGCAGAAGCGCCGGTCGGCGCAATGCAGCTTGAAATCGGACTGCAAAGCTTCAATCCGAAAACACTTGCCGCCATTAATCGAAAAACCGATGTGGCACGACTGAAAAACAATATTCAACGCGTCGTTGCCAACGCGAATATGCATATTCATATCGATTTAATCGCCGGTCTCCCCTATGAAGATTTCAGCAGTTTCGCCGAGAGTTTTAATATCGCTTATTCCCTCAGGCCCGACATGCTTCAGCTTGGCTTTTTAAAGCTGCTGTACGGCGCGCCCATGCGGGAGAGTCCCCAGGAATTCCCGTGCCAATATGACGAACAGCCGCCATATGAGGTAACAGAGACCCCTTGGCTGTCCCATGAAGAGCTTTGCCGGCTGCATCATACAGAGGATGCTTTGGAGCGTCTTTCCAACAGCAGTCGTTTCCGGCGCACGCTTGAATACCTGCTGAAGCAGGGGCATTTCACGCCGTTTGAACTCTTCTTCCGATTTGGCGAATTCGCCGCTGAAAAAGGGACGGACCGAATTCCGCTGGATGATTATACTGCTCTTGTATTTGAATTTTTCAGCGGGCAAAGCGGTATTGATCCTAATGTTTTGCGCGATATGATGGTCTGTGACCGCCTGTCTACCAATTCATCCGGCAAGCTGCCCTCCGTTTTGCGCATCCGCGATCCTGCGCTGATCAAAGCAATTCACGAACTGGAAGACATTAATTCAAACCGGCCCGGCGAGGGAGTCAAACGGGGCTATGCCCTGCTGTATTCCGAGCATTGTCTGGCCTACGCCGATTACAAGAACCGGAATCCTATTACCAGGGAATATCCGTTGTTCAAATTCCGGACAGACCTTTCTGAGGCCAAAAGTTTTATTTAACTTCAGGAATCTTTTTATATAATGAATGCACATAATAAACATCATAACGGCTCATCGAACATGAAACTTGGTCGGTGAACCGTTTTTTGATTTCGAAAAATACCGCGGGAAGAAGGCCGAGACAGTTTTCACTATAAAATAAATTGTAATGATAAAATTATGTTAATTTTGAAGAATATAAATTTATTTAAAATTCTCTGAATTAATATTGTTAAAATTTTACCAAAATACATTTTAAATTCCTTGTAAAACAAGTAAATATTGACGTTGCGAATTTGAGAAAATGTGACTATTATTATAACTGCTTCTGTTGCAAACCGACATTAATTTAATGTTTCGGGGAAAAGTGTTGTGAATATGGTTGTAAGCAACAGAAAAGATCATGTGGAGAAATGGTGGTTTTATAGCAATGATTGTCACACTAATTATTTTTCCGTTTGCTGCAGCTCTGATTCTATCCATGCTTAAACCCGGAAAACTCCGAGACTGCTTTGTGTATGCATGTTCTATTTTAATTGTCACAGTGGTTTTGTCCCTGTCTGTAAGCGTTTTGTACAGCGGGAAAAACCAATCGTATCTGTTAGATACTTATGTACTCGACAAAATCATCCTTCTGGCCGAATTTGGGTTGATGGGTCTTGTGTTTTATTATGCCTTCCGGTATAAAAAATACTATGTTGCCCTGCTTTCGGCGGCACAGACCATCTCTATCGCCTGGATGGAGCTTTCCGGCCGGGCAGTGGAAGGAAAGGATCACATTGCCGTTGATAATCTGACGATTATCATGTGCATGGTGATCGGCGTGGTAGGGTGCCTGATCTGCGTATACGCAGTCGGATACATGAAAGAGTACCGAAAACATCACCCTGAGTATAAAGACCGGTCGTCCTTTTTCTTCGCTATGCTTTTTGTGTTTTTAGGCGCCATGTTCGGATTGGTTTTCTCCAGCAATCTCACCTGGATTTATTTCTTCTGGGAGATCACCAGCATCTGTTCCTTCCTTCTGATCGGTTATAATCAGACAGAGGAAGCGATTCGAAATTCTTTCCGGGCGCTCTGGATGAACCTTTTGGGCGGCCTTGGTTTCGCAGCCGCGATTATTTACAGTGCGGTCGTATTGAATATTGCCAACATTCAGGATTTGGTAATTCTGGGTACGGGAAAACAACTTGCGATTATTCCGGTGATTCTGCTTGCTTTCGCGGCGCTGACCAAAAGCGCGCAGATGCCTTTCTCCGGTTGGCTTCTGGGGGCGATGGTTGCGCCTACGCCTACTTCCGCGCTCCTTCATTCAGCAACCATGGTAAAGGCCGGCGTTTATTTATTAATCCGCCTTTCCCCTGCTCTCAATGGGAATTTAGCGGGGATTATGGTTACGACAATCGGGGGTTTCACATTTTTTGCAGCCTCGCTGCTTGCCATCTCGCAAAGCGACGGCAAGAAAGTTCTTGCTTACTCTACGATTTCCAACCTTGGCCTGATTACCGCGTGCGCGGGAGTCGGCCTGCATGAAGCGGTTTGGGCGGGCATTCTGCTGCTGGTTTTCCACGCGGTTTCAAAATCGCTCATGTTCCTTGCGGTGGGCGCGGTGGAAAACAGTACGGGCAGCCGCAATATTGAAGACATGCATGGTCTGATCGTCAAGCTGCCCAAGCTTGCCTTTGTCATGATTGTGGGAATCTCAGGCATGTTTTTGGCACCCTTCGGCATGCTGATTTCAAAATGGGCGGCGCTTAAGGCATTTGTCGATTCCAAAAGTATCTGGTTGGTGATCTTCTTGATATTCGGCAGTGCCAGCACCCTGTTTTACTGGGGCAAGTGGCTTGGAAAACTGGTCGCCGTTATTCATCGCTCCGAGCGTTTGCGTGACACCTTAAAAAAGAGCGAATGGTTTTCCATCTACACACTGACGTCTCTGGTCATTTCCCTTTGTATATTTTTTCCGCTGCTGTCCACTTATCTGGTTCAGCCCTTCCTTGTCGGGATGTTCCATGGAACCCTCTTGGCGGTCATCAGCAGCAGCGACCTCAAGATTATGTTATTAATGCTCTGCACGATTCTGATTCTGCCCGTCATGGTGCGTCTGCTTACATTCGGCAAGAAGAACAAGATTGTTATCTCTTATATGGGCGGCGCCAATTCCGGTGACGACCGCCATTTTACAGACTCCTTCGGTCAGGAAAAACCGATGTACCTTGCAAACTGGTACATGGAAGATCTTTTCGGAGAAAAAAAGATCTTAAAGCCGTCCCTGATTCTCGCTTCGGCAGACTTGATTGTGTTGATGATTGTTGCAATTGGGGGTGTCATTTAATATGCAGACAGTACTGAAAATTTTACTATTTCTGATATTCGCGCCGATTGTCGGCGGTTTTCTTTCCGGATTTGACCGTAAAATCAGCGCGCGGCTGCAGGGCCGTCAAGGGCCGCCGCTTATTCAGCCCTTTTATGATCTATTTAAGCTTTTCTCCAAACAGTCGGTCGTCGTAAACGGCGTACAGGATTTTTTAGTCGGCGGATTTTTTGTTTTCGTTCTATTCACCGGATGCATCTTTTTTGCGGGCGGTGATCTTCTTCTTGTATTTTTTGCGCTTACGCTGGCAGAAGTCTTTTTAATCATGTCTGCATGTTCCGCCAATTCCCCATACAGCGCCATGGGTGCGCAGCGTGAATTGATGCAGATGATGGCTTACGAGCCGATGATGCTTTTGGCGGCGATCGGATTCTACATTGCGACCGGCAGCTTCAATGTTATTGATATTGTACGCAGCGGCACTTCCGCAATTTCCGTTCTTCCCGGAATGTTTTTCGGATTTCTCTACATATTAGCCATTAAACTGCGCAAGTCGCCCTTTGACATCAGCACCTCTCACCACGCCCATCAGGAAATGGTAAAAGGCCTTACAACGGAACTTTCCGGAAATGTTTTGGCGCTGGTGGAACTGGCCAGCTGGTATGAAGATGTGCTGCTGCTCGGTTTTGTGGGACTGTTCATTATCAACCTCAAGTGGTGGAGCATTATCGCGGCAGTGCTTGTATGCGTTTTGTCCTACTTCCTTGAAATTTTTGTCGATAATATTTTCCCCCGTGTAAAATGGGAAAAAATGCTCAGTACAACCTGGCTGGTCACACTGATCGCCGGCGGCATTAACCTGCTGATACTGACGCTCATTCAATAAGGAAGGTGCTTACGCGAATGATGAAAATATCGAAATCGCCCTGGCTTCTGCATTACGACGGTTCCAGCTGTAACGGCTGCGACATTGAAGTACTGGCCTGTCTGACCCCCGTTTATGACGTGGAGCGCTTTGGCGTTATGAATACCGGCAATCCAAAACATGCTGATATTTTTTTAATTACCGGCGGTATTAACAGCCAGAATGAAATGGTGGTAAAACAGATCTATTCCCAGATGCCTGAAAACAAGGTCGTTGTCGCAGTCGGCATCTGCGCCTGCGACGGCGGCATCTTCAAGGACTGTTACAACATTCTGGGGGGTGTGGACAAGGTAATCCCCGTGGATATCTATGTTCCGGGCTGTGCAGCCAGACCGGAGGCAATTATAGACGGCGTGATCAAAGCGGTCGCGCTTCTGGATAAAAAACGCGAACGGAAAAATAACAGCGCTGCTGTTTTGCACAAGGAGGCTTAACCATGCCGGAAAATATCATCATCCCCATTTCCTCTGGCTCTTTGCTGGAAGAAGTTTTAAAAATGAAAGGCAGCAACTGCCGTTTGGTTCAAATTTGCGCCACAAGGACAAAAGAGGGCTACGAGCTCACCTATTCTTTTGGCAAGGAATTCGATTTATACGGTCTGCGCTTCAACCTTGGCGAGGACACCGAAATACCCAGCATCAGCCACATTTATCCGGCATCCTTTCTGTACGAAAATGAAATACACGACCTTTTCGGTGTGCCGATAAAAATGATTTCCATTGATTATCAGGGTACCCTTTACCGGACGGAAAAGAAAACGCCTTTTAAATAAACGGAGGAGTGATACCAGATGTCCACACGCAGTATTGTACCATTCGGGCCTCAGCATCCGGTACTTCCGGAACCGATTCATCTGGATTTGGTTTTGGAAGATGAAACGGTGGTCGAAGCAATACCATCCATTGGTTTTGTACATAGGGGTCTTGAAAAGTTGGTTGAAAAAAAAGATTATAACGAATATGTTTTTGTAGCGGAACGAATTTGCGGCATTTGCAGCTTTATGCATGGGATGGGCTATTGCGAAGCAGTGGAGCATATCATGGGAGCTGAAATTCCTCCGCGAGCCAAATATCTGAGAACCATCTGGTGCGAAATGTCACGGATTCACAGCCACCTTTTATGGCTCGGCCTGCTGGCTGACGCGTTTGGCTTTGAAAGCCTGTTCATGGAAACCTGGAGGATGCGTGAAAAGGTTCTGGACATGTTTGAATATTCCACAGGCGGGCGCGTTATTTTTTCCGTCAATAAAATCGGCGGTCAGCGCAAGGATATGGACAATGATATGATCCATGAATTTCTCGGGATTTTCGCAGATATGGAACGGGATCTTAAGGAGCTTGTAAAAACTTTTTTAAATAACTCGGCTGTCAACAGCCGCCTGCAGGGCGTTGGGTTCCTGACCAAGCAGCAGGCGTTTGATTTGGGTGCTGTAGGTCCGTTTATGCGTTCCAGCGGCATTAACTATGATACCCGCAAGCTTGGCTACGCAGCCTACCCAGACCTTGAGTTTGAACCGATTACCAGCGATGTCGGCGATTGCTATGCGCGCACCGACGTGCGCATCCGTGAAATATTCCAGTCAATTGACATCATCCGGCAGGCGGCGACAAAAATCCCGGGCGGCGAAGTCGCCGTCCCTGTAAAGGGAGCCCCCGACGGAGAATACTTTATGCGGGTGGAGCAGCCGCGCGGCGAGGCAATTTACTATGTAAAGGCAAACGGAACGAAGTTTTTGGACCGTATGCGTGTGCGCACCCCCACCTTTGCCAATTTGCCCGGCCTGGTTGAAACTTTGAAAGGCTGTCAGCTTGCCGACGTCCCGATTTTAATATTGACAATCGATCCGTGCATCAGCTGTACCGAGAGGTGACAAAACAATGAAATTACTGACGTTTGCAAAAATCGAACTTCACAATTTATTTTCAAAACCGGCTACCCGGCCTTACCCGCAACAGGCAAGGGAATATCCGCAGCGCACAAGGGGACATATTTCCAATGACATCGATACCTGTGTGTTCTGCGGCCTTTGTTCCAAGAAGTGCCCTACCGGCGCAATAGCGGTAAACCGAGCGGATAAGAGCTGGTCCATTCAGCGGTTCAGCTGCATTCAATGCGGCTATTGTGTGGAAAGCTGCCCTAAAAACTGCCTTATCATGCAGCAGAGTTATACGCAGCCGGCAGAGCATAAAACAATCGATACCGTTTGCCAGACCCCTGAGGAAAGCCAAAACGCATCATAAAGATAATAGATGATAGAAGAAACAGGAGGAACAGTTGTTATGCATGATTATCACAAAGCTGTTGATTTTCTGGAGGAAGCCTCCGCGAAAGCAAAAGCAGCAGGCAGGAGCAAAGTAACCAAAATCAATATTTTGGTCGGTGACGATTCCGGATACTCGGGAGAAAGCATCCAGATGTACTTTGATGATTTATCCAAAGGTACCATCTGTGAAGGTACAGAAATGGGAATTCAGCAGGTGAAATCAAAATTACGCTGTCCAAAATGCAACGAGCTGTTTGAACGCAAGCGCTTTGATTTTGGCTGTCCCAAATGCGGCACCCAGGGTGAGCCAAGCGAAGTGGGCAGAGAAGTGAAAATAGAAAGCATTGAAATGAAATGACCGTTTTCATTACCGTTTACGGTATTGTACAGGGCGTGGGCTACCGCCCCTTTGTGGCCGATCTGGCGCGCGGGCTTAAGATTGCGGGTACGGTGCGCAACAGCGGCGGCATTGTCGAGATTGCCGCCACCGGAGAAAAACAACATGTGGAAGAATTTTTGCACTGCCTTCATACGGGCGGGCCGAATGGCTCACAGGTGATCCGCATTAGTACGGTTCCGATGCCCGAACAGCAATTTAACGGTTTCACTATTTTGAAAAGCGGCGAAACCGCGCAAAACAATGAGGAAGCTCCCATGATTCCGCCGGATCTGCCTATGTGCGGGGAATGTGAAAAGGAACTGTATTCCCCGAAGAACAGACGCTGGCGATATCCTTTCATCAGCTGCACTTCGTGCGGGCCGCGGTTCAGCATTATGAACACGCTTCCCTATGACCGTGAAACCACAACCATGAAGGATTTCAAAATGTGTCCCGACTGTACCCGGGAATATAAAACCGGCCGCAGGTGCCACGCACAGACAGTCTCCTGTCACAGCTGCGGCCCGCAGTTGATTTTGCTTGCCGATGGAACGGCTTTCGCAAAAGAAGACGCCCTTGAGCGGGGAATTGCCCTGCTGAAAAGAGGAGCCGTTCTTGCCGTTAAAGGCGTGGGCGGATATCAGTTTGTCTGTTCCCCTTATGACGAGCAGGCTGTGGAACGCCTTCGGCTGCTGAAGGGACGGGAAGCAAAGCCTTTTGCCGTTATGTTTCCGTCTTTGGAAAGCATTCAAAAAACATGCGATGTAAATGCAGATGAAGAAAATATGCTCACTTCCACGGCACGCCCCATTGTATTGCTCAACAAAAAATCAGCGGATTTTTGTTCGGCTGTCTGTGGAGAAAGCCGTTTTCTCGGTGCGTTTCTGCCCTGTACCGGACTTCACCAGCTGCTGACGGACGCCTGCGGCCCTTTAATTGTGACAAGCGGAAATTTCACATCCGAACCAATTATCTATAATGATGATGATATCATAAAATTAGACGCACCTTATCTTTCCGGAATCCTGTACAATACACGAAAAATTGTAACCCCGCTTGACGACTCCGTGGGACGGATAGCATGTTCAGTACCTCAGATCATCCGCCGAAGCAGGGGTTATGTTCCTCTTCCCGTCATACTGGGGCAGCACGCAAAAAAACAGGTGCTTGCCATGGGCGGCGACTTGAAAAGCTGTTTTTGCCTGCTGAAAGGCGACCGCGCCTATCTTAGCCAGTATTTCGGTGATGTGGAAAATTACCGTGTGTATGAAAATTACAAAAACGGGCTGAAGCATATGGAGCAGTTGCTGCGGATTTCGCCTCAGCAGGTAGCCTGTGACCTGCATCCCGGGTACCAGTCTTACGCGCTAGCGCGTAAGCTTGCGAAGGAACTTGATCTGGGCAGTCCGGTTCAAATCCAGCATCACCACGCTCACGCCGCCTCCGTCATGGCGGAACATTATCTGGACGGCTGTATCGGCGTTGTTTTTGACGGCACCGGCTACGGCCCCGACTCAACGGTCTGGGGCGGCGAATTTCTGCTGTGCCGGGGCGCGGACTTTGAACGCCGCGCGCATTTAAGCCGCATTTTACTCTGCGGCGGAGACGCGGCAGCAAAAAATGCCGTACTGACCGCCGACTGCTACCGGTTCGCCGCGGGGGGTGAAGCCGGCAGCGAACGGTTTCAGTTTGTCAAAGCCGCGCTGAAACACCGGGTCAATACACAGGAAAGTTCCAGCACGGGAAGGCTGTTCGACGCGGTGAGTGCCATACTGGGCATTAAAGAAGAAAACTCCTATGAGGGCGAATGTGCCATCTCGCTGGAAAACGCGGCCGCTGCGGCAAAAAGCACCGGGAAAGAGCCGATTCCTTTCCACTTTGCTCTCAGTGAAAATACAGCCGGAGAACTTGAAGCAGATCAGGCGGATTTTATCCGTCAGCTGTTGCAGGCCGTTTCCGGCGGCCGCGGCAAAGACAGCATTGCTCTTGGATTTCATCAGGCGCTTGCTGAAATGGTACTCGCCGTCTGCCGGAAAATCCGTGCGGAAAGCGGTGAAAACCGCGTCGCTTTAAGCGGTGGCGTATTTGCAAATCTTCTTCTTTTACAGGATTGCTTCGATAAACTGAAGTCGGATGATTTTGAGGTCTATCTGAACTCCGCAGTACCGTCAAACGACGGCGGCATCTGTCTGGGACAGGCGTGGCTTTGCGCACAGATGGACAACGTCCGGTGACTTTTTCAAATGAACCTCCATGCTTTCATGCGGATAAAGTATGGATGGCTTTGACAGAATTCCGCGCATGAAAAGGGGATCACAATGTGTGTTGCACTGCCGGGCAGGGTCATAAAATTGAACGGAAGAAAGGCAACTGTGGATTTCAGCGGAAATACGCTGGAAGCGGAAGCCGGTTTGGTGAAAGTAAAACTGGGTGACAGTGTTCTGGTGCATGCCGGCTGTATTTTGCAGGTGCTTACCGAGGAAGACAGCAGCATACTGGAAGACCTTTTGAAGGAAATCGAAGAGCTATGACGGATATTCAATCATTTTTAAAAACATATGACGGGCCGGCCGTCCGGCTGATGGAGGTCTGCGGAACCCACACGGCGCAAATCTCCCGGTGTGGGATAGCCGGGATGCTCTCCCCCGCCATCCGGCTGATATCCGGCCCAGGCTGCCCTGTCTGCGTGACGGTAACAGCCTACATCGACAGGCTTGTTGAGCTTAGCTTGGAACCGGAGAACGTAGTCGTCACGTTTGGGGACATGCTGCGCGTACAGGGCAGCCGGCAAAGCCTGAACGACGCAAAAGCCGCCGGCGGACACGTGGAAATGGTCTATTCCCCGCTCGACACCCTCAAGCTCGCGGCCGCCGATTCAGCACGCACCTACATTTTCGCGGCAGTTGGGTTTGAAACCACCGCGCCGGTGTACACCATGCTTCTTGAAGAAGCGGCCGCCGATGAACTTTCCAACGTAAAAATCCTGACTTCGCTGAAAACCATGCCGCCTGTCATTGACTGGATTTGCAAAAATCAGGGCGGTGTTGACGGATTCCTTGCACCCGGCCATGTCAGCGTGATTACCGGCAGTGATGTCTTTCAGCCTCTGTCCGAAACATACGGCATTCCATTCGCGGTCGCGGGCTTTGAGGGGCCGCAGATACTGGCGGCGATCTATGCGCTGGTCAAGCGGCAGGGAAAAGCCGGCGTCATGAATTTATACCCTTCCGCTGTAACGAATCAGGGCAATGAAGCCGCCCAGCAAATGGTGAACAAATATTTCACACCATGCGACGCCGCCTGGCGCGGTATGGGGTCCATTCCCGGGTCCGGCCTGCTGCTGCGGGACGAGTATTCCCGCTTTGACGCGGGCAGCGGTGATTTGAACACCGATCACAGCGCAAACGCCCACTGCCGCTGCGCACAGGTTCTGACCGGCGCCATAGCACCGAACGAATGCCCCCTGTTCGGCTCCGGCTGTACGCCGCAGACTCCGCAGGGCGCCTGCATGGTATCCATGGAGGGAAGCTGCTACAATTATTTTATTAACATGAGGAAACAATAATGAAAATAACAATGGCGCACGGCAGCGGCGGAAAAGCCACCGCAGAGCTGATAGAAGAGATATTTGAAAAAAGCTTTCACAATCCGGTTTTAGCGAGGATGGAAGATTCCGCCGTCGTCCCCGGTGCTGAGAAAATAGCAATGACAACGGACAGTTTTGTCGTAACGCCTTTGTTTTTCGCGGGCGGGGACATTGGCAGACTGTCCGTATGCGGAACCGTCAATGATCTGTTGATGAGCGGAGCGACGCCCCGCTACATTACCTGTGGCTTCATTCTGGAAGAGGGCGCGGAAACGGAAGACCTCAAAAAAATAGCGGCCTCCATGGCAGATACAACCAGGGAAGCCGGTGTAACTATCGTAGCGGGCGATACAAAAGTTGTAGAGGGCAAAGGCGGCGTTTACATCAACACTGCCGGTGTCGGCTTTGTTCCGTCAAACATTGCGCTCAGCGCCTCGTCCTGTGAAAAGGGCGACATTGTGTTGCTCTCCGGAAATTTAGGGGACCACCACGCGGCAATCCTGAGCGAACGGATGCATATTCAAAACACCATCCGCAGCGACTGCGCCCCCCTGAACGAAATGGTAAACGCGCTGTTGAAAAACGGTGTAAAGGTAAAGACCATGCGTGACGTTACAAGGGGCGGACTGGGAACCGTGCTGAATGAATTCGCCGCCGCGTCGTCATGCTGCATAGAATTGGAGGAAGAGTCGATTCCGGTTTCCTCCCAGGTTCACGGATTTTGTGAAATATTGGGGCTTGATCCTCTTTATATGGGCAATGAGGGAAAAATGACGGTGGTCGTAGCGCCTGACGACGCACAAAAAGCGCTTGCATGTATGAAAAAAAGCCGGTACGGGGAAAACGCGGCAATCATTGGAACGGTCGTTGCCGGCGAACCCGGCACGGTGCTGCTTCATACCCCCATCGGGGGAACCCGGATCGTCACCGTCCTGTACGGAGAAGGGCTTCCGAGAATCTGTTAGAACGGATATTAAAACCATCGATCTTTGTCTGCATGTTTTTCTCCCGCAATAATAGAATGTGAAATTTCAACAGCCATGCTATTGGCTGTTTTTTTCTGCTCAAATTTACCGGCCGCTGTTTTGTTCCTCAATTCGGTCGTTCAGATCGTTCAGATATACCCATCGGTCCATTTTTGCATTCAGCTCTGCTGTGAGCGCTTCCTTTTCGGCAATCAGTTCCGATAAACGAACGTAGTTGCTGCCTTCTTTTACAATTTCCTGGTCTGTCGAGGCAATCTTTTCTTCAAGCCCGGCAATCACAGCGTCGATTTCATCGTATTCCCGCTGTTCCTTGAAAGTAAATTTCAGCCTGTCCGACTTTTCCCGATAAGCGGTTTTCGGCTTACTCTCTTTGCTTTTGGCGCCGTCGGCAGAATCAGGTTTCTTTCGCACCATATAGTCCGAATAGCCGCCTATATAATCGTGAATTTCCCCGTCCTGTTCAAAGGAAAAGATATGTTCCACTACCTTGTCAAGAAAATAGCGGTCATGCGAAACAACAATGACGGCGCCGGAAAAGTTCTGGAGATAGTCCTCAAGAATGGTAAGCGTCTGAATATCAAGATCATTTGTGGGTTCGTCAAAAAGCAGGACATTCGGAGCCTGCATCAAAATTCCAAGCAGGTACAGTCTGCGGCGTTCCCCTCCCGACAGCCTGCCGACAACGGAATACTGCAAATCGGATGTAAAAAGAAATTTTTCCATCATCTGCGAAGCGGTCAGCGTCCCTTCCGGTGTAACGACCTCCGCAGAGATATTCTTAATATAGTCGATTGCGCGCAGAGCGGTATCCATTTCTTCACATTCCTGTGAAAAATAGCCGATACGCACAGTATCGCCGATGGTAACCGTACCGTTGTCGGCGGCAACCGTTCCAATGATCATTTTTAGAAGAGTGGATTTTCCGCAGCCGTTTCCGCCGATAATCCCGATGCGGTCATCCCGCAGCAGATTGTACGAGAAGTTTTGAATGAGCTGCCTGTCACTGTAACGTTTGCCGATGCCGTCAATTTCAATAATTTTCCTGCCAAGCCGCGTACTCATAGAACTCATTTTCAGGTTCGCCTGATCCTGCTTTACGTCCTGAGCGCTCAATTCTTCGAATCGCTCCACACGGAAACGTTGTTTCGTACTGCGGGCGCGCGCGCCCCGCTGAATCCATTCCAGTTCCTTGCTGAGCAGGCTTTGCCTCTTGCGCTCACTCGCGGCGGCCATATTCTCCCGTTCTATTTTCAGCTCAAGGTACTTTGTATAGTTCGCCTGATAGGCGTACAAATTACCGTCCTGCAGCTCAACAATTTTATTGGTGACACGGTCAAGAAAATAGCGGTCATGCGTCACCATCAGCATCGCGCCGGTATAGCGCGCGAGATAGTTTTCAAGCCAATCGACCATGTCGTTGTCCATATGGTTAGTGGGCTCGTCCAGTACCAGCACCTCAACCGGAGTGACCAGAGCGCTTGCCAGTGACACGCGTTTTTTCTGTCCGCCGGAAAGCCGGCTGACCGGTCCGTCGAAATCAGTAATGCCAAGCCGCGTCAAAATGGACTTGCATTCGTAGTCCTTTGATTCGCGCTGCTGTTCCGAAATTCCCTGCATCACCTGTTTGAGCACTGTAATGCCTTCCTGAAATACCGGATTTTGCGGAAGATATCCCACACGAACACCACCGGCCTTGGAAATTGTACCGCTGTCCGGTGTTTCCAATCCTGCTATGATTTTCAGCAGTGTGCTTTTCCCGGTGCCGTTGACGCCGATGACTCCGATTTTATCGCCTTCTTGAATTCCTAATGAAACATCTTTCAGCAATATTTTTTCACTGTAGCTTTTATTAATTTTTTCCGCAGATAATAACAACACAATCTTATCCTCTATTCCGATTATCGTAAGTAGTTCTACTATTTTATCGTCTTATTATACAATTAATAGTAAGCACACGTCAAATCGGAAGAAAGTTGGATTTCCGCAAAAGCGAAACCCGTGGGCTTTTAACTTTTTTGAATTAAATGAAACGCGAATCCTGCAATGTCATTCTTTAAATAGATGAGTTTCAATTTTCCGTTACTGTCAAAACTGGCCGAATTCTCATTAAACTCAATTCCTTTTGAGACTAAATATTTTTTCGCTGCCTCCGCGTCATTTGTACCCACGGCAACATGGCCCAGTCTTCCTGCGCTTTTGTACTTCATAATTTCTATTTTGGAGCTTGAGAAAATAGAAATTGGCGTATCCTTCTCATCAAAGCCAAAAAGGTCTTTCAGTATATCTGCGTTCCGCTGCGCCTCATCCAGATTCTCTGAATTAAAACCGATATGCATCACTTCAAAGCCAAGCTCTTGTTTTTTACTATCCATTACAATCTCTTCTTTCTTAATTATATGCAAAATACTTGTTTGCATTATTATAACAAATACCCTTTACGATTTGTTCAAGCAAATGCATGTCTGCGGGATATTCTCCGTTTTCCACCCATGTGCCAATCAGATTGCAAAGAATTCTTCTGAAATACTTTAATAAACGCGGAATTTGTGAAATTTTCAATTCCCGATAGACAAATACCGAAATTATAAAGGCATAAATGCAGGCGAACGCGGCGGATTCCGTAGCGGTAAAAATTCCGGATACTACTCCGCCCATAGGCCTCCTTTTCTACTATATAAAAGCAATTTGCAAAAACAGCAAATTATAATGTGACACCATTTTTCCAAATGGCAATCTCGCTAAAGTGGTTGCTCTCATTCCGAACTGCCGTTCCGTTTGCTGTATCAATGGTAAATTGAATTAATTCTTCAAGCAGCTCGATTTTATCTGCACCGGCAACCAATTTCCCGGCGTCAAAATCAATCCAGCTTGGCTTCGCTTCATAAAGCTGCGTGTTGGTTGATATTTTAACAGTCGGAACCATCGTTCCGAATGGCGTCCCTCTTCCGGTGGAAAATAATATTATTTGACACCCGGCGGCTGCCAGTGCGGAGCAGGAAACCAAATCATTCCCCGGTGCGCACAACAGATTCAGCCCTTTTTTCTGAATCTGCCGGCCATAGTCCAGAACATCTTCTATCACCGCAGACCCGGCCTTTTGTACACATCCGAGAGATTTTTCTTCCAGAGTCGTGATCCCGCCCTCCTTATTGCCAGGAGATGGGTTTTCATAAACAGGCTGATGGTTTTCCGTAAAATAGTGTTTGAAATTTTGGATTAAGCTTACGATACTGTGAAATACCGACTCATCCCGTGCCCGATTCATCAGAATTGTTTCAGCGCCGAACATTTCCGGGACTTCTGTCAGTACGCTTGTGCCGCCCTGCCCAGTTAAAAAATCAGAATATGCGCCAATCAGCGGGTTTGCCGTTATGCCGGAAAGGCCGTCGGAACCGCCGCACTTCATGCCGACTTTAAGCTCGGTAAGGCTGCAGGTTTCCCTTTTGTCCTGCCGCATTCTGTCGTTTAGTTCGGCAAGCAGCCGGGCTCCCTCCTCAATTTCATCGCCTGCGCTTTGACATTTGAGAAAACGCACGCAGCTTTTATCGTATGATCCCATTTCTTCCACAAATTCGGGAAGCGTATTGTTTTCACACCCAAGGCTGAGAATCAGGACGCCCCCCGCATTGGGATGTCGCGCAAAATCGGCAAGAATCCGCCGTGTATTGGACAAATCATCCCCCAGCTGGGAACATCCGTAGTTGTGCTTCAGTACCTTGAGACTGTCGGCATGAATTTCTTTTACCTGTTCACAAAATTTACGAATGATTTGCTCACCGATTTCATTCACGCAGCCTACGGTTGGGATAATCCAAATTTCATTTCGAATTCCAACACTGCCGTCGAACCGCCGATACCCTTTAAATGTGAACTGCCTGTCTGGAAACGAACCATTTTCAATTCGTTTTTTGTATGTATAATTTTCAGAGGAAATATCCAGATTCGTCTTTAGATTATGAGAATGAATCCATGACCCGCAAGAAATTTTTTGCCTTGCCTGACCAATGGGGTATCCGTATTTGATGACGTTTTCTCCCTCTTCAATATCAGCCAAAGCCAGCTTGTGCCCGCGGCCTATATCTTCTTTCAATAAAATCTGTATGCCGCCCGCAACGACAGTCTCTCCCTTTTTCAGATCTGTCAAAGCAACCGCAGTATTGTCTTTTTCATGAATTTGAATTGCGTTCTTCATTCCTGTTAATCCTCATTTAACTGCTGTACAGCTTTTCCCATGCCCTGCTTTTCAATGACCGCAAGATAACGGGAAACCGCTTCCGTCAAACCCGGCACCTTATTCAAGTCCGTTTTCCAAATATGTTGAAAGGCCAGTACCTGTTGAACCAGCTTTAGCAGGGAATTATTTGATCCGTCACAGGAAAGCCACTGGCCTTTCATGAATTCCAGAACCTGATCTTCGTCGTTGAGCGGAATTTTTTCCGCTCCTCTGGTTCCCTTATAAAATTCCAGCAAAGCCGCCAGAGAAAATACCAAATGGCTTGGCAGCTTCTTTGTGCGTTCAAAATATTTCAGCAGCGACGGCAAAACACGGGTCTCGTACTTTGAAAAAGAATTCAGCGCGATGCTCATCAGGTAATGTTTGACATAGGGATTTTGAAAACGTTCCAGCACTGCCGCGGCAAATTCCTCCAGCTCCTTTCTGGGAAGATCCAGCGTAGGAATAATCTCATTGAAGACAGCCTCGTGAAGAAATTCTGACGCAACCGGATTGTTAACGGCTTCTCCCACCGTGTCCAGACCAAGCAAATAAGCCACAGCAACCAGTGTTGTATGCGCACCGTTTAAAATGCGAACCTTGCGCGTCCTATAAGGGGTCATATCCTCAACCAATTTTATATTCAGCCCCGCTTTTTCAAACGGAAGCTCATTTTTTATCCACTGCGGGCCCTCAATGACCCAAAGATGGAACTGCTCCCCTACGTCTACCGCATCGTCTGTATAACCCAGTTCTTTCGTGATTTCTTCGATCGTATCTTTCGGAAAACCGGGCACAATTCTGTCAACCAAGCTGCAGCAAAATGTATTGGAGCCGTTCAGCCACGTTATAAATGCTTTATCCAGATTCCATAGCGTCGAATATTGAAGAACACATTTCTTTAATTTTTCGCCGTTGCGGTCAATCAATTCGCACGGAATAATAACAAGGCCTTTTTCCGGTTCTCCGCCAAAACTCAAAAAACGCTGATATAAAAACACCGTTAATTTTGCCGGATAGCTGACCGGCGGCCGGTCGGTCATTTGATCGGCCGGGTCATAAGCGATACCGGCTTCCGTCGTGTTTGACACGATAAAACGAAGAGACTCGCATTTTGCGAGATTCAAAAAAGCTTCATAATCGTCATACGGATTGACTGCCGCACTTACGCTGTTGATAATTCTGTGTTCCCTAACCGCTTTCCCGTCTTTTATTCCCTGAAGAAACAGTGTGTAAAGACAATCCTGTTCGTTCAGCAGTCCGGTGTTTCCCTTCGGCAGCGGCTGAACAATTGCCACACCACCGTTAAATCCGGCTTCGCAGTTCATTTTATCGATTTGCCAATCTACGAACGCACGTAAAAAATTCCCTTCGCCGAACTGCAAAACTTTAATTGGATATTTTTTATAGTTCGGAATGATGCTTTTAGTAAGCCTTTCCATCCATTTTCCTCCTGAAGTATATAAATTTCTCTGCATCCGTCCCGCTGTGTGAAGGCATCATATCGGCTAAAACTTCAGCATGACTTTTAGTATAGATCCCGTGTCCGTATCGAAATTGGAAAAAGCTTTTCCCGCCTGTAAAAAATCATACGTATGCGTAATTACCTTTTTGATGCTGATCCGCCCTTCGCTTACGAAATCAATCAGATGCAAAAAATCCTCCTTGACGGAATTTCTTGAACCCGCAATATTCAGTTCTTTTTTTTGTATGGAAGTAAAGCTGAAATCCGCGTTCTGTTTGCCAATTCCGATTTGAACCATTTTTCCGCCGTACGCACATGCGTCAATGCAATTTTGAAAGGTTGAAGCCAATCCGACCGCTTCAATTACGACATCAAACCCGTCCGCATGGGTAATCGCTTTCACCTGATCCATAAAATGCACGGGATAATCATTTGAAACTGTACCCGTAATGTTGAAATGACTTTCTGCATATTGCAATTTTTCCGGAGCTATGTCACATATGTAAACCTGCCCGCCCATCAGCCGGGCCGACATCGCAGCAAAAACGCCGATGGTTCCCGCACCTAAGATTAAGACCTTATCGTCTTTATGGATGCCCGCTCTTTTTATTCCGTGATAGCCGACACAGAACGGTTCGATCAGAGCCAGCTGCTCCGGCGGAATTCCCTTGCCGTTATACAGGCGTTCAACCGGCATTGTAAAATATTCTGCGAAAGCGCCGTCCCTCTGCACGCCCATTGTTTGGTTGGTTTCACAGCAGTTGACCAAACCTTTTCTGCACGGGTAGCAATGTCCGCAATTAAAGTATGGGTTTCCGGTAACAATCATTCCCGGTCGCAGGCCCATCGAATTTTCACCGATTTCCACGATTTCGGCGGAAAATTCATGGCCGGGCACGCGGGGATAGGATGAATAGGCCATAGTTCCCCTATAGGTATTTAAATCGCTGCCGCAAAGTCCTCCGAACAGCATTTTGAGTAAGGCTTCTCCTTTCCGGGGGTTCGGTATCGGGCATTCTTTAATGACTGCCTCGCCGGGACGATCAATCGATACATATCTCAATCCTCTTCCTCTTTTCGTCAAAATTGTTTGATGTTGTATACTTATTGTATACAACAATATAGTAACTCCATTATTTTAAATTGTCAATAAACCAAAATAATAATTTATATTTTTATTTAATTTAACTTATAACTGCTATTATTTATGGTCATTCTTAAAATATTTAAAATATATTAATGTATTTTGTTATTTTAAAATATAAATTTATATGTTATGATAAAAACAGATTCAAAAAAATAATTCTTGTTGTATACAAGTTAAGTTGGGAAGATTAATATGAAAAGCAAAAGTTTAAAGGAAAAGGCATACAACATTATCAAATCGAAAATTGTGTCCTGCGAATACCCTCCCAATAGTTTTTTGAACGAAAATTTTCTTCAAGAGGAGATCGGGGTGAGCAGGACGCCGATACGCGACGCCATCGGCCGATTGGAACAGGAGAGCCTGGTTAAAATAATTCCCAAAAAGGGAATTATCGTCACGGAACTGTCGATCAATGAAATCAATATGATTTATGAAACAAGAATGCTCATTGAGCCTTTTGCTATTGAAAAATACGGGAACAAAGTTGATAAAAGCATTTTAATTTCCATTCGCGAATTGTTTACTCAAGAGTATACCATGGATAACATTGAAAGATTATATGAAATTGATGACAGGGCGCACCGGATTTTCATTACGGCAACACAAAATAAATATATCATTCAGATCTACGATAATATTCAGGTCCAAAATAATCGAATCCGAATTTTATCCGGCAGAAAAGAATCTAGACTTTCACAATCTACACAGGAACACATCAAAATCATTGATGCGGTATTGGCTGACAACTATGAAGAGGCTGCCGGATTAATAAAAACCCATTTACAAGTTGCCAAGAATGCCGCCTTTTCACTGGTGCTTTCTAACGGAGGCTGGATTATTCATCCGCAGAAAGATCATTGACAGGCGAAAAATGAAGATATATAGTATGGAATAAGTTTAAAGTATGATATAATACTATCATTGGATAAGAATGGAAAGTTTAAGATAAAGATCATCCAACAGCTGGAAGGAAAAGAAAATGGAACTAAATAAAAGCAACCTGAAAAAAATTGCGTTGCTCATCGCCTTTGGCATTGCATTCTACCTTGGGCTGCAAAATTTATATCGTTTTTCCGAACTTGCAAAAATTATCGTCGGTATATTTGAACCAATCCTGCTCGGTCTGGCAATCGCGTTTATCCTCAATGTTCTGATGCGGCAGGTGGAGGGGCGTCTTTTTGCACCAATCAGTCGCCGATTCACAAAAAATTGGCCAAAAGTGCGCCGTACAATAAGTATCCTGATCACATTTCTGATTGTAATCGGTATTATCGCTTTGATGATATTGATTGTATTACCGGAGCTTGTCCGCACAATCACCAGCCTGACAAATAATATTCCGAGCTTTTTCAGCGAATTACAAACAAATTTAATGAAAACCGAAAAAAAATACCCCGCCATCAGTGAATATGTTAACAATATAAATATCGACTGGACAAATATCAGTCAGATGCTGGCTCAGGCCGGACAGAAACTGGCCAACACGCTGGTGGGCTCCACCGTTACGGTAGCCACAAACTTGTTCCATGCACTCATCACACTGATATTGGGCCTTGTTTTCGCAATCAACATTCTTGTGCAGAAAGAGAAGCTGGAAGCCCAGACCAAACGGATTTTGTGTGCCTATCTGCCCCAAAAGCCGTCGGCCATAATTATTCGCATATGCAGCCTTACAAACCACGCCTTTTCAAATTTTATTGCGGGGCAGTGTACAGAAGCATGCATCCTCGGCTCTCTCTGCTTTATCGGAATGCAGATTTTTCGCTTTCCCTTTGCGCTTCTTGTGTCCGTTATTGTAGCCTTCATGGCGTTGATTCCGATTTTTGGCGCATTTTTAAGTACCTGCATCGGCGCCTTGCTGATCTTAGTCGTCAGCCCCATTCAAGCAGTCTGGTTTATTATATTTTTTGTTGTACTTCAACAGCTGGAGGGCAATCTCATTTTCCCGCACGTTGTCGGATCAAAAGTTGGACTGCCGGCCCTATGGGTGCTTGTAGCCGTTACAATCGGTGGAAATACGTTCGGTATCGTTGGGATGCTTGTCAATATTCCCCTCTGTGCCGTGATGTATACGCTTCTGCGTGAAGATGTAAATAGACGAATGGAGAAATCGAAGCTCCGTCACAGTCCCCCGCAGGAGGACTAGCCACAGTATAAGGCAGAGGCTGCCTTATACTGTAAATTAAGCGGGGGTTACTCCGGCAAATCGCCGGAGTAACCCCCGCAGTACATTGGAAATTTATGTAATCAGAGTACCGGCTTTTAAATGTTCCTTTCACAAAATGATTTTAATTTTGCGCAGTCCGCCTTGTCGTTCTCTCCTTCAATCTGAAAGGTGATGCTGTCGCCTTTTTTAACGCCGAGGCTCATCACTGAGAATAGCCTCTTGGCATCCAAATTTTTACCATCCTTTTTAATGCTCACGCTAGAAGTACAGCTTAGAGCGAATTTTGCCAGCATTCCCGCCGGCCGCGCGTGTAGGCCGTCCGGGTCCTGAATGGTATAAGTAAACTGCTCCATCTATACAAACCTCCTGTAATTTGCAATAACCGTAATCATTAGAAACCGACACTGAGCGGTTTAAAAATCATAAGCCATCTCTAAATTTAACTTTATTCAAAGCTGATAATTGTATTTTTAATTAACTCTTCGACCTCTTCGCCACCCTTTCCGCGGGCGACCACTTTAACCTCATCGCCATAAATCAAATTTAATCCCATCACCTCCATAATCTTTTTCGCATTGCACCGGACTCCATTTCTCTCAAGATAAACGACGCCCGAATGCGCAAGAGCAATGCTGACAACTTTACTGGCCGGCCTTGCATGAAGTCCGTTTTTATCCATAACTCTGACTTGTATCATCATGCCCTCCTGTCTGCGCACACTGTACTGCGGGAATCTATATATTTATTTCAAAACAATGCTCATTAATTTGTCTGCAGCACGAATATTTCCCCGATGAATTTTTATATTGTCAACTTTATCCATATTGGTAATCAATACCGGTGTAACAATTTCTTTGTTTTGCGACCGGAGATACCGGAGGTCCACTTCCATAATGGGGTCGCCTGTTATGACGCGCATCCCCTCTTCTTTCAGCCTTTTAAAAACTGCGCCCCTCAATTTCACCGTATCCAAACCTATATGAACCAAAATCTCCAGGCCGTCGTCGCTAAGGACGCAAAAAGCATGGTTGGTGTCAATTATCTGGACAATTCTGCCATCGCAGGGGGAACAAACCAGATTCTCATCAGGAACGACTGCGCAGCCATCCCCTACTGCCTTACCTGAAAAAACCGGATCATTGACATCACTCAGACTAACAATCTTTCCGCTCACAGGCGACCCTATTATAATTTGCTTCATAAATAAATGCAACATAATAATATCCTCCGTATATAGGTTATCCCAGATCCAAATATCCGCCCTTTTGAGGCGCAGACACCGTAAAAATGAAACCGGTATGAAAGGGTTTCAGCGTGAATTTGATATTCACGCTGAAACAAATAAGCTATGTATTCTGTTACCACTAAAACAATTCGGAAAAACTACTCCAAACCTAAAAGATCCACAATATGATTCTTGTAGATGACGGCTTTCGTACCAAAAACGGCCTGGACTCCGTCGCCTATTATTAACACATCCGTCGCACCGAGCTCTTTCAGTTTTGTCTTATCCACTTGCTCGGTACTTTTAACCGATACCCTCAGCCGGGTAATACAGGCATCTACGTCGTCAATATTCTCTTTACCGCCAAACGCAGCAATAATTTGCTGCGCTTTTTCCTTGATGGAGGACTTCGTCATCGCAACCGCTGTTGCGGCCGTGGCTGCCGACGTATCATCGTCTTCTGCGCGGCCCGGCGTCATAATATTGAACTTTTTGATAAAGAAACGGAAGGAGAAATAGTACAGGCAGGCCCAGGCAATACCAACGGGAATCACAAGCATCCAGTTTGTCCTGTCGTTGCCCTGCAAAATTCCAAACAAACTGAAATCGATGAAGCCACCGGAAAAGGTGTTGCCAATGCGAATATTGAGTAAATCCGCAACTAAGAAAGAAACGCCATCGAGGAAAGAATGAAATACATAAAGCAGCGGACTGACAAACAGGAACATATATTCAATTGGTTCCGTAATTCCGGTGATAAAAGAAGTCAGGGCAACCCCAAGGAACAGACCTGCAAACCTTTTCTGTCTTCCCTTCGGCACACTATGGTACATTGCAAGACAGGCAGCGGGCAGACCAAACATCATTGTCGCAAAACGTCCGGCGAAAAACCGGGTTCCATGGGTGTACAGGCCAATATGGTTTGGATCGGCGAGCTGCGCGAAGAAAATTTTCTGAGCGCCCACAATACTTACGCCCGCAACCGTTTCCGTACCGCCCAGCTGCGTGTACCAGAACATTGGATAAATCATATGATGCAGTCCAATTGCGCCGCAAAGCCTCATTAAAAAGCCGTAAAGGAAGGTGCCGAAAATGCCCATGGAGGCAATTCCCTGTCCTGCACTGACCAGCAAATTCTGAAACGGAGGCCAGATAAGGTAAAACATCGCGCCGATAAAGATCGCGGAAAAAGAAGTTACAATCGGCACAAATCTGGAACCGCCGAAGAAACCCAAGACCTGGGGCAGTTCGATGTTATGATAGCGATTATGCAGAAACACGGCAATGCTGCCCATCACCAAAGCACCAATGACGCCGGTGTCAATCGCATTCCCTTTCGGATTGAAAATGGTCAGCATAACAGAGATAGTCGCCGTCATCACCAAATATCCCACAATGCCTGCCAGAGCCGCCGTTCCCTTATCGGTCTTGGCAAGGCCGATGCAAAGGCCGATGCAAAGCAAAAGGGCAAGGTTGTTAAAAATAGCGCTTCCTGCTGAACTCATGATCTGGAAAATCGCCTGCGCGATAGAATTCTGCAAAAACGGGTACGCCGCAATGGTACTGGGGTTGCTGAACGCACCGCCTATGCCCAGCAGCAGACCCGCGGCCGGCAGAATCGCAATGGGCAGCATAAAAGATTTTCCAATTTTCTGCAATTGTTTGAACATGATCATATCCCCCTCTTAATGTAATAATACCTCTGTAAATTTCGCCGTAATATTTTGCGGGCGGGTTATTGCTCCGCCAACGATAGCCGAATAAGCTCCTGATTTGAAAACAGCCTTAAGGTCCTCCGGTGTGTTGATTTTTCCCTCCGCTAACACGGGAATATGGAGATCCGCACATAATCTTTTGATGAATGGTAAATTTGGGCCCGGTAAATTTTCGGAATATGGCGTATAACCGCAAAGCGTAGTGGAAATGCAGTCAAATCCGATTTTTTCAGCGTTGACAGCTTCTTCATAGGTTGAACAGTCGGCCATAACCAATCTGCCGTGATCTTTAGCATACTGGACCAAATCTTCCAGCTTTTCGCCGTTGGGTCTTCTGCGAAGGGTGGCATCAAGCGCAATCATTTCGCATTTGGTCTCCAGAAGTTCCTCAATTTCTTTTTTTGTAGGAGTGATATAGATCTCAGAATCAGCGTAATTTCTTTTAACAATACCGATTACAGGCAAACCTGCCACCTTGATAATCTCATCAATATCTTCTTTGCTCTGCGCCCGAATTCCCGCGGCTCCTCCCTGTTTCGCAGCCAGTGCCATCCTACCCATGATGAACGAACTGTGCAGCGGTTCATCCGCAAGGGCCTGACAGGACACCACCAGTTTCCCTTTGATTTTCTCAAGCATTCGTATTCCTCCTCATAAAATAATATTATCCGGATCACCGGATTTTCAGGCCGTATGGAACAACAAAATAGTCCACCCCTTTCAGACCATTCTCCAAAATTTAAAAAGGCATAAACTTTACAATATCTCTATTGTTCAGTTTATGCCTGAATTAACAGTAACACACTTTTATTATTCACTCTTTATTTTTTAAGGTTCTATAAATACGGTCTATATGAATGGCAAGATAGCCCAACTCTCCATCCGGCAGTGTTAATTTTAATTCCTCCTGCACAATTTCTCCCACTTTCTGCGCCAAAGCATACGACTTTTTAAAATTTATTTTCACGGCGGGAAGGAGGGGGTTTTCAGCAATAATATTTTTTTCAACCCGATCCATACTGGCGCGAAAATGATTGATCAGCCGTATATAGGTCAGATCCCTTTCAAATTTCACCCCAAGACTTTCTTCCAAAACAGAAATCATCATTTTTACAATCCTTGTTTTGTTAAGAGATTCTGAAACCTCTTCATTCTGTTTTGCAGCATTCAAATGAAGCGCAATAAACGCCACTTCATCATCATTGATTTCAACATGGACTTGTTCTCTGATCATGGTTCTTGCCAAAAGCCCAATTTCATACTCATCCGGATAAAGGTTTTTAATCTCATAAACAAATGGGTTTTGGATAGCCATGCCCCTCTTAATTCTCTCAATGGCAAAACTGATATGGTCTGTTAGGACAATCAGCAGGTTCTCGTTTAGTTTCCCCATCTTTTTCTCTGCAAGCAGCGTGATCTCAGAACAAACTCCTATCAACTTATCATCGAACTGTTCAATCAGATTGAGATACTCAATCTTTCCCTGTGTATCATAAACCAAAAAAGATTTCTCAATCTGTGACTTATCCAGCATGATTTTCATGCCAATTTTTTTAGAAAATCCCAAGCCCTTTCCTATTAAAATAAACTGAGTTCCTTTCGGTTCTTTCTGAACCAGAACAACGTTGTGATTCAACACACCTAGAATTTCAAAATTCTCCATTTTCTCAAAATCACCTTACTTAAATAGAAATCAGGCATTAACACAGATATTAACAATCTGGTTAGTGCCTGATAAACAGTAACACACCGCAATTAAATTTTTTATTTATGTTATATTAACATAAATGTATAAAATTGTCAATATTATTTAATTTAGTTTCCTATCAATTACGGATTCAGCACGGTCAATGCGGGCATTTCCCGCACAGAGAACAGTCCGAGCAGGACGTGCAACCCGTGTTCTGATTCTGAATCACGGTAAACGCAGAAGCTTTCAACGGGAAGGTATACTCTCTGTCGGCGGTCAGATAAACTGTGCCGTCTTCCAACCGGACTGTTACGGGGATCGTGATGAACTCGTCTTCATCAAGCGGGCCTGGCTTTATGATGGGGGCCACACTGGTCAGCGGTATCCCCACGCTCTGAATGATCATTTTTTCGGTTGAGGTCGTAACACCCGTGATCTCGCCTGCCTCGCTGAATTTCAGGGAATTATCATCCGCATGAATGCCGATGGCACCGCAGTCATAAGCCGTGAGTTTACCGATTTTTGTCGGCACCAACACCGGATAAGCTGGTTCTACCGACTTTAACGCACCGCTTTCGTAGATTGAAAAACCTGTGCGCACCGAAACTTTTCCCGCCGGTGTGCGCAGGGTGATCACTTCTCCCGGAAAAAGGGTAATACTTTGAATTTCACCGCTTGGATAAAAGTGTATGCTGATGATCTTGGCTAAAAAATCACCAAAATCAAATTCAAAACGCAACGGGAATGCAAGTTTTCCCTCGTCAGCCTCCGACCAGTAGCCGCTGATTTTTCCATTGAGCGGAAAAATCCGTTTGATTGAACCGTCCTCATAAAAAGTAAGAAGTTCCGCCGGAAATTCCCCGATTGGGGTCAAAACTTCGGTTTGCTTTTCAAGCGCAATTCGCTGAACAACGCCGCTTTGATAAAATCCGATGGATTTAATATATTTTTTGCGTACCTCCGCCTCGCCATACTGCGGAACCAGTGTTCCGCATTTCAGCGATACTTCATTTTTCTCGGCGAAACCGCAGTTTTTTATACTGCCGTCTTCATAGTATTCCGAATCAATGCATCCTGAAAAGCATCCGTATTTCGTATGTAAATTCAAAATCGCACCTCCTGTTCACAGCTAATTCGGGTAATGCTTACCCTTGTTTTTCCTTGCGCCAATCTTTCTGTTTTCAGATTCAGTTTCTTTTCATCCGCAAGCTTTTCCAACCATGGAGGGAGATGCGCACAAACCAGATCCAGCCGTATAAACGGAGTACTGTTCAAAAAAGGCTGAAGCGCCATTTTTGAAGAAATTTCAGGGTTTTGATTTTGCAGAGCGATCAGATCCAAATGGTAGACCCCGGGAACATCCGTTTCAACAGGTTCCGCGGAACTGCTCCCAGTCTCAGTCTGATCGGATTTGTTTTGAACATCGGACAAAATCTGGTCCAAAATCGCAGAATGAAAAGACTCAACTTCAAAAATGTCGAACCCCATTTTATCAAAAATATGATAAGTAAGTCCGGGGACCATTTTACCAACGATAATTTTGCAGTCGCCCAGTTCCTCGACCAGCTGATTCAGTTCTTCCCTGAGCGCGGATAATTCCTGTGAGTAATCAATATTGATGGGAATGTTTTTTACAACGGTCCAAACCGCGTCCTGTTTTTCAAACACACAGATAATCGCGTCCTCTTGAATTGAATTTATTTTATTTTTATCATTCATAATTACTGCGATTTTGTCCATTTTATTCTTAATCTCCTTGTAATATGAAATATTATTGTATCATACATGCATTTTAGTATAGGTCTTATCATGAAAACAGTCAAGTAAAACGGTCAAATTTGTTTAGATTTGATATAAATCCATTTAATTGCTCCTCATAATCTACGATTTGATGTATTGTTGCAATAAGAATTATCACGTATACTGTTAACAAGACGAAACGAAAGTTTCATAACAACAACAAGGCAAAGGAGCCGTGACACCCGAACAGGGTTTTGCGGCTCCTTTGCTATATAACAAAATGGAGGTATACGATATGAGACAGGTAGCTATCTACGGAAAGGGCGGAATCGGCAAATCCACCACTACTCAAAACTTAAATGCCGGTCTGGGTGAAATGGGCAAACACATCATGATTGTCGGCTGCGACCCGAAAGCGGATTCAACCCGTTTGATTCTTGGCGGACTCGCACAGCAGACCGTGTTGGACACACTGCGGGAAGAAGGCGAGGATATCGATCTTGATTTTGTTTTAAAAAAAGGATTTAAAGATATTAAATGTGTGGAGTCCGGCGGACCGGAACCGGGCGTAGGCTGTGCCGGTCGCGGAATCATCACCTCAATCGGCCTGCTGGAACGTTTGGGCGCTTACACCGACGATCTGGATTATGTTTTCTATGATGTACTGGGCGATGTTGTGTGCGGCGGATTTGCAATGCCGATTCGTGAAGGAAAAGCGCAGGAAATCTATATCGTTGCCAGCGGTGAAATGATGGCGCTGTATGCGGCAAACAATCTTACAAAGGCAATTAAAAAATACGCGGGCACTGGCGGCGTTCGCCTTGGCGGTATCATCTGCAACAGCCGCAAGGTGGACGGAGAAGCGGATTTGGTAGAATCCTTTGCAAAAGAGCTTGGATCACAGATGATCTACTTCGTCCCCCGCGACAATATGGTGCAGCGCGCAGAAATACATAAGAAAACGGTCATTGAATTTGACCCTACCTGCAATCAGGCGGATGAATATCGCAATCTTGCCAAAAGAATCGACGGAAACGACATGTTTGTGATACCAAAGCCACTCACGCAGGAGCGTCTTGAAACAATCCTGATGGATCACGGAATTATGGATTTGTAATCAGATTATTTAAAACAACAAGGAGGATTTGACCATGTTATTAGTAAGAGCGATTATCCGGCCGGAAAAAACCGGCATTGTTTTATCTGAACTGCTGGCGGCCGGTTTTCCCGCAGTGACCAAAATGGATGTTTACGGACGCGGCAAACAAAAGGGCATTACCGTTGGTGAAGTTCATTACGATGAGATTCCAAAAGAAATGCTGCTGATTGTAGTCAATGATGAAGATAAAGACGATTGTGTCAAGACAATTATGAGAAACGCGCGCACCGGAACGGCCGGTTCCTACGGTGACGGAAGAATCTTCATCAGTCCGGTGGAAGAAGCCTACACCATCAGCACAGCGAAAAAAGGATTGTAGGAGGGCTGCTTTATGAAAGAAGTAATGGCTTTTATCCGGTTAAACATGGTGGGGCCCACTAAAGAAGCGCTTTCCAAAGCCGGATTTCCTTCCTTTTCCTGCAGAAAATGTCTGGGACGCGGCAAAAAAAGCATTGATCCAGAAATTCTGCAAAAAGTGTTGGAAACCGGTGAAATTCCGGTTTCCCCCGTTGGTGAATATTTTACAGAAGGTTCCCGGTTAATTCCAAAGCGTTTTTTCACCTTGGTTGTCAGTGACGATCAGGTGGATTCCGCCGTAAGAATCATTGTTGACACGAACCAGACAGGCAACCCGGGCGACGGAAAAATATTCATCATTCCCATTATGGAAACCTACAAGGTGAGAACGGGAGAGTCTTCTTCCGTCTCCATAGAATAACACAGTTCTGAATCTACTGCCGTCCGGCAAGGCGAAAGGAATGATTTTCATTGGACGAACGTACAAGAATTTTAGATAAATACAGCGCCAGAATCTATAAAAACCGCAAGGAGCACATGATTCAAATTGAAAATGCCCCAAGCAGTCAGAATATTATGGCAAACTCCCGGTCCGTACCGGGCATTATGACAAACCGCGGCTGCTGTTACGCAGGCTGTAAGGGCGTGGTACTGGGACCGTTAAAGGATGTAGCGATTATCACTCACGGCCCCATCGGCTGTGGCTTTTACACATGGGGAACCAGACGGCACAAAGCAAAAACAGAGGAAGGCGGTAAAAACTTTTTAGAATACTGCTTTTCCACCGATATGCAGGAATCCGACATTGTCTTCGGCGGCGAAAAAAAGCTGAAACAGGCGATTAAAGAAGTTGTGGAACTGTTCTCACCAAAATGCGTTATGATTTGCTCCACCTGCCCCGTTGGTTTGATCGGGGACGATATTCACGCAATCGCCTCCTGGGCTGAAAAAGAATACGGCATTCAGTGTCTGGCATTCAGCTGTGAAGGCTACAAAGGCGTCAGTCAGTCCGCAGGCCACCATATTGCAAACAACGGCCTGATGAGGTCGATTATCGGTACCGGCGATGCCGCGCCCACTAAAAAATTCTCTGTTAATATTCTCGGTGAGTACAATATCGGAGGCGACGGCTGGGAAAACGCCCGTGTCATGAAGCGGATTGGGTACGATATTGTTTCGGTTTTTACCGGCGACGGCAGTTACGAGGACATAAAAAACGCCCACACGGCCAATTTGAATCTTGTACAGTGCCACCGTTCCATCAACTATATTGCTGAAATGATGAAAACCAAATACGGCATTGACTGGGTTAAAGTAAATTTTATCGGCTTGGACGCAACCATCCAGTCCCTGCGGGATATGGCCCAATATTTTGGCGATCAGGATTTAATCGCCCGGACAGAAGCCGTCATTGCCGACGAACTGGCCGAAATTACAGACGATGTGGAGTATTACAAAGGGAAACTCAAAGGAAAGACCGCAGCCATCTTTGTCGGCGGTTCCCGTGCACACCACTATCAGAATCTGCTCGCGGACTTTGGTGTAAAAACCATCATAGCCGGCTATGAATTCGCACACAGGGACGATTTTGAGGGACGTGAAATTATCCCCAATATCAAAGACGACGCTGACAGTAAAAACATCGAACAGCTGACCGTGGAACCCGACCCGCAAAAATACCGCGCAAGTCTGACGCCGGAACAGTATGAACAGCTTAAAAACGTAATCTCGCTGGAAAAATACTCCGGCATGATCAAGGACATGGGCAACAACACCATTGTGGTCGACGATTTTAATCATTACGAAACGGAAGAACTGCTTCATTTGTTAAAACCGGACTTCTTTTTCTCCGGTATCAAGGACAAATACATCCTGCAAAAATCCGGCGTCGTTTCCCGGCAGATGCACTCGTACGATTACAGCGGCCCATACGCCGGTTTCCGAGGAGCGGTTAATTTTGCAAGGGATATCTCCATGAGCCTGTATGCGCCCGCGTGGGGATACATTACCCCCCCGTGGAAAACCGAACCAATTTTACAGGGTACCCTGACGGAGGTGAGCAAGAATGCTTGATTTGACACCAAAAAAAGAAAAGGAGCGCACAGGCCTAAAAATCAACCCTTGCAAAACATGCCAGCCCGTGGGCGCAATTTACTGTGCGCTCGGTGTTCACAAATGCATGCCCCACAGCCACGGCTCACAGGGATGCGTGTCCTTTCACAGAATGTTTTTGACCCGGCATTTTAAAGAACCCGCCATTGCTTCAACTAGTTCGTTTACCGAAGGCGCCTGTGTATTCGGCGGCGGCAGCAATGTAAAAACCGCTGTAAAAAATATATTCGACATCTATGACCCCGACATCATTGCCATTCACACCACCTGTTTAAGCGAAACCATTGGGGATGATCTGAACGCCTATATTCAGGAAATGGATATCCCGGAAGGCAAGTATGTGATTCACACCAATACGCCAAGCTACGTTGGTTCCCATATTTACGGCTTCTATAATATGATGAGCGGATTTATCAAATATCTTGCAAAATCAACCGGAACCAAAAACGGCAAAGCGGCTCTTTTTCCCGGTTTTGTCAACCCGGGCGATATGCGTGAAATGAAGCGGATCGCAGAGCGGATGAAAGTGGACTACACAATGTTCCCAGACACCAGCGGCGTAATGGATTCCCCGATGACCGGAACGTATGAAATGTATCCCAGAGGCGGCACCAAAATTGAGGATATTATCGCGCTTGGCGACTGCAATGTGGTTTTCGGACTTGGTCAAATTACGAATGAACAGCCCGCGAAGGATTTGGAGCATAAATGCAAAGTGCCTTACAAGCTTCTTCCCGCTCCAATCGGAATCGGTGCGACCGACGAATATGTTCTGGCGCTTTCCCACTTTTCAAAGACGGAAGTTCCTTATGATCTGGAGGAAGAACGCGGTCAGGTCATCGACCTGATGCTGGACGCCCATTCTTATTTCTATAAAAAATCAGTCGCCATTTACGGCGACCCCGACACGGTACTGGGCATTACCAGTCTGGTTCTGGAGATGGGCATGATTCCCAAATATGTCATTACCGGAACACCGAAAGAGGATTTCACCAGCCTGGCAAATGACCTTTTTGCTAGATTCGGTGCTGAAAACTGTAAAGCGAAAGCCGCCGCCGATTTATTTGAACTTCACCAGTGGATTAAAAATGATCCGGTTGATTTGCTGATAGGCGGCACCCACGGCAAATACATCGCAAGGGCGGAAGATATTCCGCTGGTTCGTGCGGGCTTCCCCATCATCGACCGTTACGGCCATTCCTATCAGCCGATTGTCGGCTACAGGGGCGCCATGCGTCTGATTGAACTGATCGCCAATGCACTGATGGACCGACGTGACAGAGACGCGGCGGAAGAAGACTTCGAAATGGTATTGTAATATTCACAGCAATATAAATTAAAACAAATCAGAACACCGCAAAGGAGCGATTTCGCCTTTGTGGTGTTCTGCGTTTTTAGGGGGTTTTTCGATGCAGACTACCAGAATTCTGGAGGAACGGAAAGGTTCCATTCTATCTAAAAGCTCCTGCTGCGGTAGCGGCATCAGCTGCGAAAAGGCAAGTGTTTCCGGCTCCGTGAGCCAGCGGGCCTGTGTCTACTGCGGTGCAAGGGTGGTACTGAACCCGATCACCGACGCGTTTCACATTGTTCACGGCCCCATCGGCTGCGCGAGCTACACCTGGGATATCCGCGGCAGCCTGTCGAGCGGCTCAGATATCTATCGCAACAGCTTTTCCACCGATCTGCGCGAACAGGATATCGTGTTCGGCGGTGCGAAAAAACTGGCGGCGGCGGTGGACGAAGTGGTCGAAAAGTACCGTCCGAAGCTGATTTTCATTTACGCCACCTGCATTGTCGGCGTCATCGGGGACGATGTGGAAGCTGTTTGCAGGGAAGCGGAAAAGAAATACGGTATCCGGGTGATATCGGTAAAGGCGCCCGGATTCTCCGGAACAAAATCACTGGGATATAAAATGGCCTGCAACGCCATTATGGAGTTGATTACTCCGCATGTGAACCAGCCAAAGCAAAAGGGCGTCAATATTTTGGGCGACTTTAACCTTTCGGGTGAAATGTGGATTATCAAGGATTATTTGAACCGGATCGGCATCAACGTCATTTCCACCGTAACAGGGGATGCATCCTATGATACGCTGATACAGGCTCCTTCCGCCGAGCTCAATCTTGTGCAGTGCGCCGGTTCCATGGTGTATCTGGCGAAACGCATGGAAGAGGAAATGGGCGTTCCCTTTATCAAGGTCAGCTTTTTTGGCGTGGAAGACACCTCGGATTCACTGATGCGAATTGCACAGGCGGTTGGCGGCGAAGAAAGTATCCGGAAGGCGGAAGTGTTCACCCATTCGGAAAGCACCCGGTTGCAAGGATTTTTAGATCGCTACCGTGACCGCTTCACGGGAAAGAAAGCGGCAATCTATGTGGGCGGAGGCTTCAAAGCCATCTCGCTGATCCGTCAGTTTAATCAAATGGGAATTGAAACCGTGGTTGTCGGTACTCAGACAGGCAAACCGGAGGACTATGAAATTATCGAGAGTCTGGTGAATCCCGACACAATCATTCTGGACGATACGAACCCCGCCGAGCTTGAACTGTTCATGAAGGAAAAGCATGCGGACATTCTGGTGGGCGGCGTGAAAGAACGCCCGCTTGCCTACAAGCTGGGGATTGCGTTCTGCGACCACAACCATGAACGCAAGCATGCTCTTGCCGGATACGAGGGCGTGGAAAATTTCACCCGTGAAATCAATTTATCCATCAACAGCCCGGTATGGAATTTTATTCGATAACCGGGTTTATCCATAAAATAAACCGCCGAGGAGGGATTATAATGGGAGCCAATCTCATTCAACTAAATGTGAATCCCTGTAAAATGTGTATGCCCATGGGCGCTGTATCCGCATTTTACGGTATCAAAAAATGCATCACCATCCTGCACGGGTCGCAGGGGTGCAGCACCTATATCCGCCGCCATATGGCAACTCATTACAATGAGCCTGTCGATATTGCGTCCTCCTCCTTAACGGAACAGGGCACTGTTTTCGGCGGCGCGGACAATTTGATAAAAGGTCTTGAAAACATGATCAAGCTGTACGATCCGCAGGTAATCGGCGTGGCGACATCCTGCCTCGCCGAGACAATCGGAGAAGATATTCCCGCCATCATCCGGGATTTTTACATAAAGCACCCCGAAATCTCCGTTAAGATTATTCCTGTCGCTTCCGCGGGATACTCCGGCACTCAGTATGAGGGATTTTTCCGGGCACTGCTCGCCATTGTCTCATCCGTGGAAATGGAGCCGGAAAAGAACAATAAAGTCAATATTATCACCGGGATGATCACTCCCGGCGACACGCGTTATTTAAAATCTTTGCTCGGCAAACTTCAGCTTGACTATATTCTTCTGCCAGATTTATCCGAAAACCTGGACGGTGTGCATACGGAAGTATACAATCGCCTGCCGGACGGCGGTACCTCACTCGAAGAAATATCCACGATGGGCGGAGCCAGAATGAGCATTGAGCTGTCGTCGTTCATTAAGCCGGAAAGCTCCCCCGCCCAGTTTCTGAAAGATCGGTACAATGTACCGTTTATCAGAATGAATCTTCCGGCCGGGTTGAGGGACACCGACGCTTTCATTGCGGAACTGGTAAAACTCGGCGGCACGGTTCCAAGGGAACTGACGCTGGAACGCGGCCGGTATGTCGACGCAATGATTGACTCCCACAAGTACAATGCGGAAGGACGGGCCGCGGTTTACGGGGAACCGGATTTCGTGTATTCTACCGTACGCCTTTGCTGTGAAAACGGCATTGTTCCCGTAGTAGCGGCAACCGGCTCCGTATGCCGCACGTTTCAGGAAACGCTCAGGCCCCAGATCCAGCAGACGGCGGATTCTCTTTTTGTTGAATGGTTTGATGTTTTTGAGGATGCGGATTTTGACACGATTGAAAAGTACATCCTTGAATATGGCGCCAATCTCATGATCGGCAATTCGGACGGGCGCAGAATCGCCGAAAAACACGGCCTTGACCTGATCCGCTGTTCCTTCCCCGTCCATGACAGAATCGGCGGTCAGCGCCAGCAGATGCTGGGTTACGAGGGTTCTCTTCAGCTGCTCGATAAAATTACAAACGTGCTGCTGGCAAATAAAGAGCGCCGCTTCCGTGCGGAGCAGTACCAAAAATATTATAGGGACACGAAAACAGAACAACCGGAGGCTATCGTGAAAAATGAAATGGATGCGCGGGAAACACCTGCGAAGATCAATCAACCGATCAGCATAGAGGAAAAGACGGCAACCCATCCCTGCTATAACTGCGGGGCAGGAAAATACGCCAGAATTCATCTACCCATTGCGCCGAAATGCAACGTGCAGTGCAACTACTGTGTAAGAAAGTACGACTGCCCGAATGAAAGCCGCCCGGGGGTCACCACCGAAATTCTGACTCCGCAGGAGGCCTTTGAAAAATACGCGATTGTAAAGAGAAAGATGGCGAACCTGAAGGTGGTCGGCATTGCCGGCCCAGGTGACTCCCTCGCCAATTTTGAGGAAACAAAAAAGACCTTAACCCTGATCAGGGAATATGATCCGGACGTGACCTTCTGCCTTTCCACCAACGGACTGATGCTGCCGTATTATGCGGAAGAATTAATCCGGCTGGGTGTCTCCCATGTAACCGTCACCATCAACGCCGTCGACCCGTCCATCGGCGCAAAAATCTACAAATATATTGATTTCATGGGAACACGCTACACCGGCGAAACCGGAGCGGCCATTTTGCTGGCGAATCAGCTTTCCGGCTTAAAATATCTGACCTCACACGGTGTGGTCTGCAAGATCAACACCGTCATGCTCAGCGGGATTAATGAAGACCATATTGAAGACGTTGTGAAAACAGTAAAGGAGTTCGGCTGCTACATTACCAATATCATGCAGCTGATCCCTGTCAAGGGCAGCGCTTTTGAAAGCCTTCCGCAGGTAAGCAACAAGCAGATCATGGAAATGAGAAAACACTGTGAGGGGACGATTAAGCAGATGTACCATTGCAGGCAATGCCGGGCGGATGCCATTGGCACTTTGGACAACGACCTGTCCATCGAATACCGCGGCTGCACCGGCTGCGGTGAAAATGAATCCGAAAGAACCGCAAAACAGAAGTTTGCGGTTGCAACGAAAAGCGGCGTTCTAGTCGACCAGCATTTCGGGCACGCCGATGAATTTTATATTTACGAGAGCGACGGAAACACCGTCCGATTCTGCGAAAAGCGCAAGGTTTCCAAATACTGCACCGATATCAGCTGCACCGACGAAGACAGCAAAATGGACGGCATTTTAAATGCCGTAGAAGACTGTGACGGTATTCTGGCCCTGCGAATCGGTTTTGCACCTTCACAAAAGCTACAGGCAAAAGGGATTAAGATTTTTATGACCTATGACAGAATTGAAGCCGCGGTAAAATCCGCCGCCAAACAATTATAAAGAACAGGAGTGGAAGCGATGAACAGTCCGAAATATCATATTTTTGTTTGCACAAGCTGCCGTATGAACGGCACACAAAAAGGGTTTTGCTGCTCTAAAGATTCCGTTCATCTGATTCAGCGTTTCATGGATGAAATTGAGGAGCGTGATCTTTCCGGCGACGTAATGGTGACGAATACAGGATGCTTTGGCATATGCAGCCGCGGTCCCATCGTAGTCATCTATCCGGAGGGAACCTGGTATGGAAATGTGACCGAAGCGGATGTCGAGACCATTATGGAAAAGCACATTGAAGGCGGACGGATCGTAAAAGAACTTCAAATTTAGCAAAACCGGCATCAAAGGAGGGATTCCGATTGATACGAATCACGGATAAAACCTTGAGTTGCCTGGATGATTATGACGCGACGCCCCGCCAGCTTCGCACTCTTTGCGGGCTGCTCCTTACGCTGGGTGTTGATTTTACGGAGCTTTCCGTAGACGCTTACCGAAAGATAGGTTTTCTGCCTGAAAACGGAAAGTATATTCTGAAAGTCGAAGACGTGATTGAAGCAAGAAAATACCCCGGATTTGACCGGTACATCTGCCGTCACAGCGGACTTGTTACACCGGTTGAGGTAGTGACCGAAATTCAGGTCAACGATATCAATGAAATCTACCTGCTGAAACAGTATCAAAATCTGGCAAGCGTCCGAATCACCGGACTCGACGACATCTTGTGTCATGATTATAATGCCGCTTTCCAACAGATCAAGAAAAACATTTCAGGCAAAATTGAGATATGCCCCGAAAACCGCTATTTTTGTGCTACCGCGATTGCAGTGGAATGGATTTTGTCCGGCGGAAAAAATCTTGCCGCAAGTTTTGCGGGTATCGGCGATTTTGCGCCGCTGGAAGAGGTTTTAATGGCACTCAGACTGGAACTGCGTTATAAACCCAATATGGACTATTCAATATATCCCCAGATCAAAACGCTTTTTGAGCAGATCACGGGGAAAATAATTCCGGCTCACAAGTCGATTATCGGCTCTAATATTTTTGACGTGGAGGCCGGTGTCCACGCGGACGGAATTTTAAAGGACCCCAATATCTATGAGCCGTTCAAACCGGAACTGGTCGGCGACAAACGGTGCCTGGTAATGGGAAAACACTCCGGCAAAACCGCAGTCATCATGAAACTGAATGAACTCGGCATCAAAGAAAACGAGACAGATATTCCGGCTATTCTGGACGCGGTCAGACAGAAAAGCATCGAAAAACAATCCAGTCTGACCGATGAGGATTTTATTGAACTGATTAAGGCTATGTAACGGATAAGGGGGTACGGCAGAATGAAAGATGTAAAATATCTGGTGGATACCACTCTGCGGGACGGCGAACAAAGTCCGGGGTATGCCCTGACAAAGGAGCAGAAGGTTGAGATAGCCGCCATGCTGGACACGGCCGGCGTGTACCAGATTGAAGCCGGAATTCCGGCAATTTGTTCTTACGAAATCGACACGCTCTATGAAATCTCCCAAAATAAGCACAATGCCAAAATCTCAGTTTGGAACCGGCTGAATGAAGACGACATCAAACACTCGTTTGACTGCACTCCCGATATCATTCACATTGGCGTACCCGTCTCCTATGTACAAATCTATACAAAACTCCATAAAAACAAAACATGGATTGCGAAAACAGCGGCGCGCTGCGTTGATATGGCCATGAGCAAAGGATATGAAGTAACCGTCGGGTTTGAGGACGCTTCCCGCGCCGACCCCGCTTTTATGCTTGCGCTGGCGTCTTCCCTCAAAAGCATCGGCGTAAACCGCATCCGGTTTGCGGACACCGTCGGCGTTCTAAGTCCGACCAGGACGTACGAAACCATTCGCGACCTGATTGGTTTTACCGGTATTGAGGTGGAAATGCATGCGCATAACGACCTTGGAATGGCAGTTGCCAACTCGCTTGCCGCCGCCAAAGCGGGCGCCGATTATATTGACACCACTATTTTCGGCATCGGCGAAAGAACCGGAAACTGTGATTTTAAAAAGTTTATTTCCGCCTCGGAATTTGCTTTTACTGTCAGCCCTACTCACTCCGCCGCTCTGAAGGTGGAGCAGAAAGCTGCAAAGATACTAGTAAAAGAAAGAAAGGATGGTCATTATGAAAAAAAGATCTAAAAGCCTGCTCGCAATTTTAACCGCAGCGGCGCTTTCCCTGTCGATGTTTGCCGGCTGCGCCTCAGCATCCGCCGCCTCATCGCAACCAAGCAGTACTGCCGCCGGCACCGTCGCCACCGCAAGCGAGGCGGTCTCTTCACAACCGAAGGAAACCACGGAGCTGTTTATTTCCGCTGCTGCAAGCCTTACGGATGTGCTGAAAGAGCTTTCCACTGCGTACAGCGCCAAAGAACCCGACGTTAAACTGACCTTCACTTTCGGGGCGTCCGGCGCCCTTCAGACTCAAATTGAGGAAGGAGCCCCTTCAGACATTTTTCTTTCTGCCGCGCAAAAACAAATGGACGCACTCGATAAAAAAAGCCTTTTGCTGGACGGCACCAGAAAAGACCTTTTGATTAACAAAGTAACTTTAATAACGCCGAAAGGAAGCACCAAAGGTATAAAATCATTTGATGACGTCAACACAGACAAAGTGAAAAAAATAGCCCTCGGCGAACCGAAATCCGTTCCTGTCGGACAGTATTCCGAAGAAATTTTCACCTACTTGAAGTGTCTTGACGCCGTGAAGAAAAAAGCGGTTTATGGTTCCGATGTGCGCCAGGTACTGACCTGGGTTGAATCCGGTGATGTTGACTGCGGGATTGTATATGCAACCGACGCCGCAACATCGGATAAAATCCAAGTGGCCGCAGAAGCGCCGAGCGGAAGCCACAACCCGGTTGTTTATCCGGCTGCTGTTTTAAAATCCAGCAAAAACGCAGATGCCGCAAAAGCATTTCTTGCCTTTTTGTCATCGGATGAGGCAAAAGCCCTTTTTGTAAAATATGGTTTTCAAATGAGTGAATAAATTTCAAATGCCACGGAACTGCGGGAGGTGGCTTCGCCATCTTCCCTCTTCATGGCAATTCAATATTCGGACCGAATGCCAAGGAGGAACACCATGGACTATTCTCCGCTTATCATTTCATTAAAAACCGCTTTCCTTGCGACGGCCATCACTTTTTTTCTCGGACTCTACGCAGCACACCGGGTAGTAAAAGTGAAACATTGCAAAGGATTAATTGATGGAATTTTCACGCTCCCGATGGTTCTTCCCCCCACTGTCGTGGGCTTTTTTTTAATTATTATTTTTGGAAGCAATAGCTTTGTGGGCGTTCTTCTTGCAAAAATCAACATTACAGTCATGTTCAGCTGGTCAGCAACGGTTATCTCCGCGTGTGTTGTCTCTTTTCCTCTCATGTACCGTACCGCGCGCGGCGCATTTGAACAAATCGACACTGATCTGGTATATGCGGCCCGCACGCTCGGAATGTCGGAGAAAGCCATCTTCTGGAAAGTTATTTTCCCAGTTTCGTGGCCCGGTATCGCAGCGGGCACCGTGCTGTCGTTTGCGCGCGCACTTGGGGAATTCGGCGCAACGATCATGATTGCGGGCAACATTCCCGGACGGACGCAAACCGTATCAACGGCAATCTATACCGCGGTTCAGTCAGGTGACCGCGCAACCGCTTACACTTGGGCGGGGATCATCGTCGTTATTTCATTCGCAACCATGATGATGATGAATTACTGGTCGGCAAACCAGAAGAAACTGAGTTCCGGCTGCACGGAAAAATGAGGTGGTCAATTGGCTGTTTTCGCAGATATAAAGAAAACTCTTGGCAATTTTCAGCTCGATGTACAATTTGAAGCGGGTAATGAAATTTTAGCCCTTCTCGGCGCTTCCGGCTGCGGAAAAAGCATGACGCTCAAATGCATTGCCGGAGTGGAAACACCCGACGAAGGCAGAATTGTTTTAGACGGCCGGGTACTGTTCGATTCAAAGGAAAAAATTAACCTGCCACCGCAAAAGCGCGGGACAGGTTACCTTTTTCAACATTATGCATTGTTTCCCAATATGACGGTCGAAGAAAACATTGCCGCCGGAATTCAGCTCCCCCGAAGAGAAAAAAGCCGGATTGTGCAGGATAAAATAAAAGCATTTTATTTGGACGGGCTTGAAATCCGGTATCCGTCACAAATTTCCGGCGGTCAGCAGCAACGCGTTGCGCTTGCGCGAATTCTTGCGTCACAACCGAAAATTTTAATGCTTGACGAACCGTTTTCCGCTCTGGACAGCTATTTGCGCTGGCAGATGGAACAGGAAATCAGCAGCGTTTTGGAAAAGTTTGAAGGTACCACCCTATTTGTTTCCCACAATCGCGACGAAGTTTACCGGATATGCAATAAAATAGCGGTGATTTCCGACGGTCATCTGGAAACAGTCAGTGAGAAGTGGGCTCTTTTCAATAACCCTCAATCCCTTGCCGCCGCTCTTCTGACCGGATGTAAAAATATATCCGCCGCCAAAAAACTATCGGATTACTCATTGGAGGCAACCGACTGGAACGTGGTTTTAAACACGGAACAAAAGGTTCCTGACAGTCTGAGATACATCGGTGTCCGCGCGCATTATTTTATCCCGTCCGTCGCCGAAGATCAATACAATACTGTAACGGGAACCGTTTCCCATATGATAGAAGACACCTTTTCGATGATTTTCATGGTGCAGTGCGGCAGCGGGAAGAACGGTCAGATTCGCTGGGAACGCAATAAAAATTCCACACACGGCATAATCGAACCCGGTCAGCGAACTCATCTTCAGATTTTGCCAAAAGATATTTTAATGATGACGAAATAAAACCGCTAGGTTCATAAGGAAGACAAAGTATCGAAATCAGGTACTTTGTCTTTCTTTAGTGGTAAGAAGGTGATAAAATAGAAATAGGTGATGAAGGATGTTAAATCAAAAGAATGAAGACAACCGGAAACAAATTGGATTTTACTGCATGGAAGGTCCGGTGCCGAAAGACCATATATTATGGCTGGAACAACCAGCGGAATCGGCGCCGCTTATGCCAAAAGGTTTGCAAGCTGCGTGTATTCCCGGTATGCATATCAATACATTATTTATATTTAATTAAGTACAACGTGTTTTCAAGCTTTGCATAAGACTAAAAATGACTATTAGGATGTGATAAACATGTGGTAAAATAATAAAATTATCTTATTTGCTTTATAAAGAAAATCGCTTTAAACTCACAGAAAAATAACAATCAGAAAAGATGAGTGAAATTTATGAATGATGAATTTATCACATTTACAATTGAAAAACAAAAGACGATTGCTCTAATCGCCCACGATGGGAAAAAACAGGAATTAATCGAGTGGTGCGCGGAAAATCAGGATATCCTGAAGAATCATTTCTTATGCGGAACCGGAACGTCGGCAAGGCTTGTTGCGGAAAGAACCGGACTTCCAATAAAAGGTTACAACAGTGGCCCTTTGGGAGGAGATCAACAAATCGGTGCCAAAATTGTTGAAGGTAATATCAACTTTGTAATATTTTTTTCGGACCCATTGGAAGCACAGCCACATGACCCTGATGTAAAAGCCTTATTAAGAATTGCACAGGTTTATGACATACCAATCGCGAACAATAAAGCAACTGCCGATTTCATGATTCATTCCACGTTAATGAATCAGGAATATGAACACAAAGTAATTAATTATAAGCAGAAGATCATTGATCGGGTAAACGATAGAAATCAATTAATGAAATAAGAAAGTATGGTTAACATTTATGATGACTGTAAAAATACTGATCGACAGTGTTGATAAGGTTAAAAAATTTTCTTCCATTATCTCCAAAGAGAATGTGGATTGCGAGCTCATCGAGGGTGTTCATATTCTTGATGCCAAGTCTATCATGGGAATTTTCAGTATGGATTTGAAGGAGCCGATTCAATTGAATATACACTCCGACAACAGGGAAATATTAAATAAACTAAAGAATTTCATTGTCGAAGAACTCTGATTCAAATTTATATCTTCTATCCCCCACTTACTTCGCGAAAGACAGGTAATCAACTTAACCCTTTCATATAAGAGAACTCCAAAGGCATCAAGATGAAGGATCTTGATGCCTTTGTTCTCCGGCGTGATAATTTTTGACCCATTTCGATCATGAATTTCGATAATAAAAAATCGCAAGCTGGGTTCTGTCACGAAGCTTCAGCTTTTCCAGAATCACGCTGATATAGTTGCGCACGGTTCCTTCACTTAAAAACAGTTTTTCGGAAATCTCCTTATTGGAAAGTCCGTTCGCAACCTGTGAAATAATTTCAATTTCTTTATCACTCACACCAAATCCGCTAAAATCCGCTTTATTCCCGTCACTGATCATTGATGGGATTTTCGTGATAATTTCGTCCCCAAACACTCGCTGACCGATGAAAACGGTTTTCACCGACGGAACAATACTCTCAAAATTCTGCTTTAGGATATATCCCTTTGCCCCGATCTGAAGCGCCCTGACAATATAATCATCGTCGGAAAAAGTTGTCAAAAACAGGATTTTTGCAGCGGTGTCCTGTTTCAGCAATATTTCTGCAACTTCTATGCCCGTCATGCCGTCCATGCGGATATCCATCAGAAGCACATCCGGTTTTAGGGAAATGTACAGTTCGATTGCTTCTTTGCCGCTGCTTCCTGTTCCGACCACCTCAATTTCGGCATCCGCTTCCAGTATGGTTTTCAGCGAATTAGAAACCAGCCGGTCATCATCCACAATTAAAACTCTCATTGAATTGCCCCTTCCTTTGGAACGGATATGAAAATCTGAAATCCATTGTTGGTGGTTATATTGATATTTCCGTTTAGCGAATGAATTCGTTCTGTGATACTTTTCAGTCCGATTCCGTCTTCCATATCATAATTTTTTACCGTGCCATCGTCGGAAATGATCAGCTGGTAAAGCGCCGGATGTTCTCGGAATGTGATGGACGCAAACGTCGCGTCAGAATGCTTTATCATGTTGGACAGGGATTCCTTGACAATTGAAATAAATGCGTATTTCACCCTTTTATCCGGGTCGCTTTTGATATCGTAATCATATTCAATTTTACAGAATTTAAACTTTTTCACCAGCTCGTAAACCTGCGCATACAGGTCGACGGATTCATCATACAGGTCATGTACACTTGTTCGGATGGTATTCATCGCTTCATCCAAAGTATCTTTTACCGCCAGTAGGTTTTCCCTGATCTTTTCATCTTTATTGACGGCAAGCAGCGCACCCACCTGCAAAATGGAGCTCGACAGCAAATGCCCCACATTGTCATGAATTTCCCGTGCAATACGGTTGCGTTCGTTCAGTGTAGCGATGTTGATTTCATAGTCTTGCTTTTCCATGAGGTCGCGGTTCTGCTGTTTGAGCTGCATTGCTATTTCCTTTGTAGTGTCGCGCATATCATTGTAATCGCTTTTCAGCTTTGCCAGTGTCACAGCCCAATATTTAAAACAGCCGCTTATAATCAGAAGTATGGTGATGGCTGCGCCGGCTGGCAGCGGGGCGCTGCGCCACAATGAAAAAAGCGGAACCAGCGCGGCAAGGCACAGGAATTGATACCGGCTGAATAAAAGATCATAGCAGATCATGGGCAGAAAAGCCGTCAATCCCGGCAAAAACAGGCTCCATACTACTGCGGTGACTGTCAATACGGCATGCACGCTTTCCCTGTCAAAATAGCTCAAAAATCCGGTAATGATGACGGCCGCAAGAACCGGAGTCACATTTTCTCTCCATTGGGGCCACAGCATGTAAGCAGCAAAACAACATGCAAAAAGAATGATTTTATTGGGTAAATCCTTCATAACAGATTACTCCCATTTCAAAATATCGCGGTCACAGATATCTTTTTGTTTTATCTTACCATTTCCTGAGCAAGTGCACAACGCTGTTTAAGACAGTTTATAAAAGTAATATTAATTCATGACATTTGTCACGTGAAGTTCTGACTTTCAACACTTCCAAACAGCACCCCGACTAAGGTACAATCGTATCATCGAAAGCAAGGAGGCATTCCACATGGTTATTAAAGTAAACAATCTGGTAAAAAGATACGGTGATTTGCTTGCGCTGGACCACCTTTCCCTGGAAGTCAACAAAGGCGAAGTATTCGGCCTGCTCGGACCGAACGGCTCAGGGAAAACAACCGCCATCAACTGCATTCTGTCCCTGTTGAAATACGACAAGGGCGAGATCGAGATTTTCGGAAAGCCCATGGCGCCGGACGCCTATAACATCAAGCAGGATATCGGTGTAATCATGCAGAATGTTGCGATATTTGAAGAGCTTACAGTATATGAAAATATCGATTATTTCTGCAGTCTTTATATCCCGAACAAAGCGGACCGAAAAAAGCTTGTGGAAGAGGCCATAGATTTTGTAGGACTTCAGGATTTTCGAAAGTTTTATCCTAAAAAGCTAAGCGGCGGCCTGCTGCGCAGGCTCAACATCGCATGCGGCATTGCGCACAAGCCAAAGCTGATTATTCTGGACGAACCGACGGTCGCCGTCGACCCGCAGAGCCGCAACAAAATTCTGGAAGGAATCGAACGGCTGAACCGACAGGGCGCAACCATTATATATACCTCGCACTATATGGAAGAAGTCGAGCAGATCTGCACCAGAATTGTGATTATGGATAAAGGCAGGATTATCGCTTCCGGTACGAAGGAAGAACTGAAGGCCATGATTACGCTTGGCGAAAAGATTACGGTCGAAACATTTTCTATCAGCAAGGAAAATTTAATTGAATTGAGAAGGTTGCCCAACATTTCTTCGGTGGATTACAGCGACAACCTTCTGGTGATTAAATCAAGCAAGGGTAAAAATAATTTGGAAGCCGTGCTGGACTTTTTAAGAAAGCACGAAATCAGTTTCGGCAGAATTTATTCCGAACTGCCGACGCTCAACGACGTGTTTTTGGAAATCACCGGGAAACAGCTCAGGGATTAAGGAGGAAGACTAATGTCCGCTCATATTTTCACCACAAGGCTCAAATGCCTGCTTCGCGACAGACAGACGATATTTTGGACCCTGATGTTCCCGCTGATTCTGGCCACGTTCTTCAACATGGCTTTTGCCAATCTGAATAGTGTGGAAACATTTCACCCCATCGATATTGCGGTTGTGAACGATGCCGGATACCAGCAGAACAAGGATTTCAAACCGGTTCTGGAAAACGCATCGAAAGGCAGCGGCCGGATGTTCAACCTAACTGCTGCAACAAGTCAGGAAGCCGGTAAATTGCTGAACGACGGCAAAATCAAGGGATATATTACGGTTGATTCCGAAATCAGACTGACTGTCAATGATTCGGGACTCAGCCAGAATATTATTAAATCTTTCCTTGAAAGCTATAAAAAAACTTTTTCTGTCACAAAATCAATCATCAATCAGAACCCCGCTTCGGTGCAAAGCGGCTTGCTCAACGATCTTGAGAATCAGAAAGAGTATACCCGGGAAGTGTCCGGTAACAGCGCCGAGCCAAACACTGTTCTAAATTACTTCTATTCTTTAATCGCCATGGCATGCTTGTACGGTGGATTCTTTGGGATGAAGGAGGTTACCGATATTCTGGCAAACATTTCGCAGCGCGCTGCCAGAGTGAATATTGCTCCGGTGCATAAACTGAAGATATTTCTAGTCAGTATGTGCGCGTCACTGCTGGTGCATTTTGCCGAGCTGCTTATTCTGCTTGCTTACCTGCGCTTTGGTCTGAATATCGACTTTGGTGCAAAAACCGGACTTGTGCTGCTTACGACCTTCGTCGGCAGTGTAATAGGAATTTTATTCGGAGCGTTTGTCAGCGCCTTGGTCCCCAAAGGGGAAGGAATCAAGGTTGCCATTATGCTGGCAGTTTCTATGACCGGTTCCTTCCTTGCGGGAATGATGTATCAGGATATTAAATACATTGTGGCACAAAAAGTTCCGATTCTTTCCTACTTGAATCCGGTGAACCTGCTTACGGACGCATTTTACTCTCTTTATTATTATGACACCTTTAACCGGTATGCACTGAATATGGGCATTTTGGGCGGTTTCATCATCGTTTTTTGTACTGTGTCCTATTTGATTATAAGGAGGCAGAAATATGCCAGTCTTTAAACTTTGCATGAAGATTGTTAAGAAGAACCTGCCTTCCATGATGATCTATGTTGTAATCTTCTTGGGCATATCCGTTCTTTTTGCAGCGAATGCCTCAAAAAGTCAGCCGACAAGCTTTACTTCTCAAAAAGCAAGCGTCGCCTTTATCAGTGAGGAAAGCAGCCCCTTGATTGACGGTTTTAAGCAGGAGCTTTCCAAAAACGCGGTTTATGTAAATATACCGGATGAAACGGAAAAGCTTCAGGATGCCCTTTATTTTCGAAATGTTACCTGCATTATTCGAATCCCCAATGGTTTTACCCAGGCCTTCATGCGGGGGGAGGATATACAGATTCAAAAAACAACCGTACCCGGCTCTGTCAGCAATGCTTATATTGATATTAGCATCAACCAGTATTTTAACAATGCCAGACTTTATGTTAAAAATATCAAGGGAATTACCCAGGAAGAGCTGGTTCAGCATCTAAAAACAGATTTGACAGTCAATGTCCCTGTTGACCTAAAAAATGTTCAAGCCAATTCTGATACCGATTTTACCAAGAATTATTTCAACTATCTTTCCTATGCTCTTTTTTCAATATTGATTTTAGGAATATCGGCGATTATGCTTGTTTTCAACAACAAAGACCTAAGCCGCAGAAATTTCTGTTCGCCGGTCAGTGCCGGCCGCATGAACCTTCAGTTTATTTTGGCCAACTTTGTATTTACTTTTTCCTGCTGGGCAATCATGGTGGGCGTTGGAATGGTGATGGGCATACGGGCCGATTCGAATGGCAATTTTGCGTATTTCCTCCTGAATTCGATTATATTTACCCTTTGCGCTTCGAGCGTCAGCTTCCTGATTGGAAATCTGCTTAAAAACCGCAACGCAATATCGGCGGTCTGCAATGTGGTCACGCTTGGCCCGTGCTTCATCAGCGGAGTATTCGTTTCTCAGGAGCTGCTAAATAATACCGTGCTGAAAATTGCCAGTTTCACCCCGACTTACTGGTATGTAAAGGCAAACAACCAGATTGCTGCCTTGACAGACCTTAATGCTTCTAATCTCCAACAAATATTTCATTATATTCTGATCGAATTCGGCTTCGCACTTGCGTTTTTTGCGGTGTCGCTGGCAGTGGGAAAGAAAAAAAGGACGAGCGATAACTAGCGATAACAAAAATTCTGCAACAGCAAATTACAAGCATGCCATTGATTATAATAAACTGCACCTCAAGGAAAGAACAGTTTTATCCGTGAGATTGCTTAACTGCCCACAATCACAACTAACTTAATCATAAATTTACTCACAACCGCCGCCGCATCATGGTTGATGCGGCGGCGGTTGTTTTGTGGTACTCCGGTAGCAAGCCTTGAGCCATCACATATTATATTAATGTAATGCATGTAAGAAATATATCAAATTACTTTGAGACCTTATTCTAAGTGAATTAATGAAAAAGTTTTATTTTACAAAAGAAGGTTTGATCAAATGCCGACTATCATATTGAATACCACGGAAACAACCTTTGTTTCATCTGCTCAGCCAAACAATATTTTCTCATTCTTTCCACTGCTCTATACCGGGACCGATCCGCAATATGGGTTCACTATCAGCTATTTAAAATATAATTTACCTCCGTTGCCGGTAACCGCAGTTGACAGTGCAATACTAGAGTTATCAGTCATAGTAAAGAGCGGTGCTGCACCAAGCCCGGTTGTCGTCAACAGAGTAACCTCGCCACTTAATACAAATACGGTGACTTATAATACGCAGCCATCTATAGTTGCGACGCCGACACAGAGGAATATCACAGCAGCAGATTTATATACAGCAGTACCATTCGATGTAACAGATACAGTTAACCAATGGTTAAGCGGGATGTTCCCCAATGAAGGCTTTGCACTTACAAATACAGATGGTACCACCATTGTCCAATTTGCCAGTAATAATATTGTGTACGAGCCTTATTTCCCCAGGTTAATTCTAACCTATTCGACCACACCAGTAGGCCCGACAGGACCAACCGGACCGACAGGACCAACCGGACCGACAGGACCAACCGGGCCAACAGGTACCGCGGGTGCGGATGGCGCTACCGGCGATACAGGGCCGACCGGACCGACAGGACCAACCGGGCCAACGGGTGCCGCGGGAGCGGCTGGTGCAACCGGCGATACCGGACCGACTGGTGCCGCGGGTGCGGATGGCGCTACCGGCGATACTGGGCCGACCGGACCAACAGGTGCCGCGGGTGCGGATGGCGCTACCGGCGATACTGGGCCGACCGGACCGACGGGTGCCGCGGGAGTGGCTGGTGCAACCGGCGATACCGGACCAACTGGTGCCGCGGGAGCGGATGGCGCTACCGGTGATACTGGGCCGACCGGACCGACAGGTGCCGCGGGTGCGGACGGCGCAACCGGTGATACTGGGCCGACCGGACCGACAGGTGCCGCAGGTGCGGATGGCGCTACCGGCGATACAGGACCAACCGGGCCAACAGGTGCCGCGGGTGCGGATGGCGCTACCGGCGATACAGGACCAACCGGGCCAACAGGTGCCGCGGGTGCGGATGGCGCTACCGGCGATACTGGGCCGACCGGACCGACAGGTGCCGCGGGTGCGGATGGCGCAACCGGCGATACTGGGCCGACCGGACCGACAGGTGCCGCAGGCGCGGATGGCGCTACCGGCGATACTGGGCCGACCGGACCGACAGGTGCCGCGGGTGCGGACGGCGCTACCGGTGATACAGGACCGACAGGACCAACAGGTACCGCGGGTGCGGATGGCGCAACCGGTGATACAGGACCAACCGGACCGACAGGTGCCGCGGGCGCGGATGGCGCTACCGGCGATACTGGGCCGACCGGACCGACAGGTGCCGCGGGCGCGGATGGCGCTACCGGCGACACAGGACCAACCGGACCGACAGGACCAACAGGTACCGCGGGTGCGGATGGCGCAACCGGTGATACAGGACCAACCGGACCGACAGGTGCCGCAGGAGCGGATGGCGCTACCGGCGATACAGGACCGACAGGACCAACAGGTACCGCGGGTGCGGATGGCGCTACCGGCGATACAGGGCCGACCGGGCCGACAGGTGCCGCGGGTGCGGATGGCGCTACCGGCGATACTGGGCCGACCGGACCGACAGGTGCCGCGGGCGCGGATGGCGCTACCGGCGATACTGGGCCGACCGGACCGACAGGTGCCGCGGGCGCGGATGGCGCTACCGGCGACACAGGACCAACCGGACCGACAGGACCAACAGGTACCGCGGGTGCGGATGGCGCAACCGGTGATACAGGACCAACCGGACCGACAGGTGCCGCAGGAGCGGATGGCGCTACCGGCGATACAGGACCGACAGGACCAACAGGTACCGCGGGTGCGGATGGCGCTACCGGCGATACAGGGCCGACCGGGCCGACAGGTGCCGCGGGAGCGGCAGGTGCAACCGGTGATACCGGACCGACAGGACCAACAGGTGCTGCGGGTGCGGATGGTGCAACCGGCGATACAGGGCCGACCGGGCCGACAGGTGCCGCGGGTGCGGATGGCGCTACCGGCGATACTGGGCCGACCGGACCGACAGGTGCTGCAGGAGCGGATGGCGCTACCGGCGATACTGGGCCGACCGGGCCGACAGGTGCCGCGGGTGCGGATGGCGCTACCGGCGACACAGGGCCGACCGGACCGACAGGTGCTGCAGGAGCGGATGGCGCTACCGGCGACACAGGACCGACCGGGCCGACAGGTGCCGCGGGTGCGGATGGCGCTACCGGCGATACTGGGCCGACCGGACCGACAGGTGCCGCGGGCGCGGATGGCGCTACCGGCGACACAGGACCAACCGGACCGACAGGTGCCGCGGGTGCGGATGGCGCTACCGGCGACACAGGGCCGACCGGACCGACAGGTGATACTGGGCCGACTGGTCCAGCAGGTGTAGCATTAGCAAACGCGTTTGAAGTATATGTTCAGTCGGGGGCGGTTGATGGAGACGGCACACAGGCCAACCCATATGCAACCATACAACAAGGCGTGTCAGCAGTACCCCCAACGGGTGTTGTTCATGTATTAGGAGGAACTTATCCGATCACTTCGCAAATAACAATAGATAAAGCAGGAGTAACCATAAAAGGATCTCCTGATACGCTGATATTACTACAGAATCCTGTCATTGCTTTTCTTGTTACAGGCAGCGGTGTCACGATAGATGGATTAAAAATTACTAGCGATATTCCTTATGATGTTGAATTTATTCAGTTTAATGGAACAAATCACAAATTAGTTAACAATGTAATATATGGTCCACCGCAAGAAGGATTATCGACTGAATGGATTGCAAATCGTGGATTTGCAGCTCAATCGAATGTGACAGAACTCATTGTGCAGAATAATATCTTTTATTCTCTCCGTCAGCCCGCCTATCTGGATGCTAATTCCACTGGTCATATTACAGATAATATGGTATATGAAACTAACGACGGAAAGATATTCCGCTATTCAGGAAATTCTTTGGGAAGTCCCGAAAATACAGTTGACGCTGAACTATTGGCTGGTACTCTATAAGGTTTTCCTTCCAATAGTATGGCGGCTCAAAAAATAATCTCAGGAAAATAAAATAGCGTTATCTTCAAAAAGGGCATCGAATTCATTTTCGATGCCCTTTAGATTAACGCCTTTTTCACGCACAAAAGAGTATTCGGAATATATTGAAGAATAAAAAATTCTCGGTAAACTAAAAAGGCCGTAAGATTATACCGGTTTAGAAAAGCATAGATAGTAATAATGAATCTGACCGTCAAAATTTGCTCCTAAACGTGAAAATATGCCCATAATTTCATAAAGCGCCGCCTGATTGGGAGCGGTACAGACAATTTTGCCATCAGCCTTTAAATGACGATACAGATCGGTAAAGAAATCTTCTTTATCGGGAAGCGAATCGAAGCTGCTTTCAACAATAATGTAATCATATAACCTACTTGCAAAATATAGTTGAATATCTTTAATCGGAGCACAAATACACTCGTTGCATATCGTTCTCAATTCGACCATATTATACATTTGCTCTGAAAGGTAATATAGCCTCACATTTTTACTGCCATGGCTCCTACAGGTGTTCTTTAACTGAAGTACCGTTGTACCATAGGATCTGCCAATACCAAGAATATCGACATTGTATGCTCCACTGTAAGACAAAAGATTTAGTACATTATAATCTATTGTTCCTGCTACATATGGATTAACACCAAATTTTCTTATAAACAGACTCTTATTCCGGATTAAAAGATTCTTATCTTTTTCATACTCCTCATTAAATGTGCGAGCACCGAAATGATGAACAAAAGTATCTTTTGCCAAAATTACTTTATATCCAATCCTTCTGATGCTAAAGCAGATCGCATCGTCATCATAGCTTCCCGGATTAAAGTCCTCATCGAACCCGCCCAAAGCTTTTAATAGTTCACCTCGATATATCCCTGCATAATTGGATAGCTTTAAACGCTCCTCCCATAAGTCTGGGTTACTGATGTTATAACGTTCGGCAGCACTTTGCATTTCATCCATTGTTTGATAAGGAAGGGTGATTTGCTGATAATTGCAGGACGCATCGCAAATCGGAACTACCATCCCGATTTTAGGGTCAGTGTCCATACAAATCAGAAGATTATCAAGCCAATGTGTTGTCACCACAATATCATTGCTGATATTCAGGATATATTTTCCTTCAGCTATCTTAAAGCCACTGTTAAAGGCTTTACATACACCGATGTTCTCCGGAAAACTGATTTTTTTCTTATTAAGAAGACTTTCAAAGTATTCACGAGTACCGTCTGAGCAGCCATTATCGATGGTTATTAACTCGAAATCTATATGCGACGTGTAACGGTAAATACTTTCAATACATTGCTTTGTATACTCTAAGTGGTTATATGCCAGAACAACAATACTCGCGAGCGGTGCTTTCTCTTTCTTGTCCTCCTGTGTTATTTTTACAGGTTCATCATTCATTTCCCCGACCTCCTTAGAATTTACGCTTGGTGCTAATGATTAACGCAATTTTTATACTGACAATTATGTACCCGCTGTCGTTGAAAACTGCAGGTACATTTTTAAAGATTTCCATTCTTATTAGAATTATATTCCCGTTTCAGTAAATAGTGTCAGAGAAATAAATTAAATTTTAGCAACTAAAATCATTACCAACATAAAATAGAAAAGAGAAGATCTAAATGGAATGGGTGATTCGTCTATGTCTCTTGATAATTGCTATTCGCAAAATGGTAACAATCAAAATCCTATTAATCCGCAAATGAAAATTTACCACTGTTTGGATAAACAGGATTACTTTTATTGTCCACATTGTCCGCCTTGTCCCATTTTCATAACAGGTCCAATTGGACCGACTGGTCCGACAGGAGCCACAGGTGCCACAGGTGCGGCTGGTGCTACCGGCCCAACAGGTGCCGCGGGAGCGGCTGGTGCTACCGGTGCTACCGGCCCGACTGGTGCCGCAGGTGCCGCTGGCGCAACCGGTGATACCGGACCGACTGGTGCCGCAGGAGCGGCTGGTGCTACCGGCCCGACTGGTCCGACAGGAGCCACAGGTGCGGCTGGTGCCGCTGGCGCAACCGGTGATACCGGACCAACTGGTGCGGCTGGTGCAGCTGGCGCAACCGGCGATACCGGACCGACGGGTGCCGCAGGTGCGGCTGGCGCGACCGGAGATACCGGCCCGACTGGTGCCGCAGGTGCAGCTGGTGCGACCGGAGATACCGGCCCGACTGGTGCAGCTGGTGTGGATGGTGCAGCTGGTGCGACCGGAGATACCGGACCGACGGGTGCCGCTGGAGCCGCTGGCGCAACCGGAGATACCGGACCGACGGGTGCCGCTGGAGCCGCAGGTGCGGCTGGCGCAACCGGCGATACCGGACCGACTGGCCCGACTGGTGCAACAGGAGCCGCTGGCGCAACCGGCGATACCGGACCGACTGGCCCGACTGGTGCAACAGGAGCCGCTGGCGCAACCGGAGATACCGGCTCGACTGGTGCCGCTGGAGCCGCAGGTGCGGCTGGCGCAACCGGCGATACCGGACCGACTGGCCCGACGGGTGCAACAGGAGCCGCTGGCGCAACCGGAGATACCGGACCGACGGGTGCCGCTGGAGCCGCAGGTGCGGCTGGTGCAACCGGAGATACCGGCCCGACTGGCCCGACGGGTGCAACAGGCTTGGCGGCTGCCGGAAGCATTATTCCTTTTGCGTCGGGAACGCCGGTCGAATTGACCTCAATTGCAGGCGGCCTCGTCGGTCTGCCAGGCTTTATTGGCTTTGGCACTTCAGCTCAGGGGCAGAATGTCCTTACAGGAACAATTGACCTGACAGGCGGCCCCGGCCTTGCAATTAATGAAGCATTTTCTGTTCCGCGCGACGGAACAATCACTTCCATCTCTGCATTTTTCAGTACAACGGCGGCGCTGTCCCTGGTTGGGTCAACCATAACAGTCAACGCGCAGTTGTATGAATCGACTACGCCTGACAATACGTTTACGCCTATTATCAATACGCTTGTCATTTTAACCCCCACCTTAACCGGCATTCTTTCAGCAGGTACGATTGTCCGCGGAGTTGTGACAGGGCTCAGTCTACCGGTAACCACAGAAACGCGTTTGCTGATGGTATACTCGATTACTTCCGCAGGTATTTCGCTTCTTAACACAGTTGCCGGTTATGCCAGTGCAGGCGTAACCATCGTATAGTTTTCCTAACCCAAAACCGGTTGCTGCCGAAAAAACCACAGCAACCGGTAAACTATAAACCGAATCTTATTGGGAATAGTTTGGCTTGAAGAAAAGTCAAACTGTTCCCATCATAAAGAAGGTGTTAACTTGAAGAAATATAAAATTTGTGTTTATGCGATTTGTAAAGATGAAGAATCGTTTGTTGACCGTTGGATGGACGCAGTCAGTGAAGCGGATTTAGTCGTTGTAACGGATACCGGTTCTTCAGATGGTACAGTCGAAAAGCTCAAGGCACGCGGTGCTGTTGTTTATGAAGAAGAAATTAAGCCCTGGCGCTTTGATACAGCAAGAAATATTGCTATGGATCATATTCCGGAAGATATGGATATTTGCGTATCAAATGATCTGGATGAAATTTTTGAACCGGGATGGCGGCAGAAACTTGAAGATGCTTGGCAGCCCATTTACACTCGGGCCAGGTATCTTTTCACATGGAGCCGTAACAGCGACGGAACATACGGGAAGCAATTCTCTATGGAGAAAATACATCGCCGCCACGGATTCCGATGGATACATCCCGTACATGAAATCTTGGAATATACCGGTGAAGACCCCGATAATATTGTCTGGGTGAATGGACTTGTGCTGAATCATTTTCCGGATACATCAAAACCAAGAAGCCAATACCTGCCGCTGCTGGAACTTTCAGCAAAAGAGAACCCGGATGACGACCGGGTGGCATTTTGGCTTGGACGCGAGTATATGTATTACCGTCAGTTCGATCAATGTATTGAAACATTGACCAACTATTTAAAAATGCCTACCGCTCTTTGGAATGAAGAACGCTGCGCGGCAATGCGGTTTATTGCAAGCTGCTATTTGGAGAAAGGCGACCGCACCAATACGAAAATCTGGCTTTTCCGTGCAGCTGCAGAATGTCCTACCATCCGTGAACCCTATTTACAGCTCGCAAATCTCGGTTACCTGGAAAGCGACTGGCCGCTGGTGTACCTGATGGTCACCGAAGGACTGAAAATAACGCAAAAATCCGGAAGTTATCTGTTGGAACCCGCTGCGTGGGGCTACGCACTTTACGATTACGGCGCAATCTGCTGCTATCGTCTGGGGTTATATCAGCAGTCACTGGGCTATGCATTACAGGCCTGCAGTATACAGCCGGACGACGCGCGGCTTAAGCAGAATTTGGAACTCATACAGCTTAAAGTTCCGAAAAGCGGTTCATGAAAGAGAAGGCGGCAGTATATGAAATATAAAGTTTGTGTGTATGCGATCTGTAAAAATGAAGTGCAGTTTGTCGACCGCTGGATGGACTCCATGAAAGAAGCCGATCTGGTTATTGTCACGGATACGGGATCATCGGACAATACAGCAGACAAATTAAGATCCCGCGGCGCTATTGTTTATACAGAAGAAATTAAGCCGTGGCGATTCGATGTTGCCAGAAACGTTTCACTTGACCATGTACCGAAGGACACCGACATCTGTGTTTGTACGGATCTCGATGAGATTTTGTCGCCGGGCTGGCGTGAATGTTTGGAGAATGCATGGCAGCCGGATACGGGTATGGGAAAATATTTATATAATTGGAGTCATAAAGTGGATGGCAGCCCTGATATTCAATTCAACTATTTTAAAGTACACGCACGCAAAAGTTATCGTTGGGCTTACCCGATTCACGAGTGCCTGAAGTATAGTGGAACCGGACCGGATAAGGCCGTATTTATTGACGGAATGGTACTCGACCATTATCCTGACCAGACCAAATCGAGAGGTTCCTATCTCCCGCTTCTGGAACTCGCTGTAAAAGAATCCCCGCAGGACGACCGCATGATTTATTATCTGGGCCGGGAATACATGTACAAAAGTATGTGGCACGAATGTATTGACACTTTGAAAAAACATTTAGCCCTTCCGACAGCCATCTGGAAAGAAGAGCGTTGCGCTTCTATGCGCTGGATTGCGAAAGCGTATAATATGCTTTCGCAAAAAGCGGAGGCGTACAGCTGGTATTACCGTGCCATGGCAGAGATGCCCCTTATGCGCGAGCCTTACGTGGAATGCGCACTGATGGCTTATCAGCACGGGGATTGGCCGATGGCTTTCTATATGTCTGAAGCGGCGCTGCGAATTCAGCAGAAATCACCTACGTATATTAATATGGGATATGCATGGGATTTTACCCCGGATGATCTTTGCGCCATTGCCTGCTATCGGCTGGGCATGTACGAACGTTCGGCAGCACATGCAAAAGCTGCGCTTACCTTTAGTCCTAACGACTCCCGGCTTTTAAAAAATTTAAAATTAATTGAAGAAAAGCTTTGACACCAAGCCGCCTGACTGGTATAACATCCCGTCAATGCGGCTTTTATTGATATCTATTCGCTTTTAAGTTGTAAACTGTTTTCCATCTGCATATAGTAAAAACAGCACGCCCGCAGGTGTGCTGTGGTTTTCTATTGCAGAAACCAATCAAACACTACTGTGAATTAAGAGGGATGCGGTATGAAAGCAGTTATCTTATGTGGAGGCAAAGGAACCCGTATGCGGGAAGAAACCGAATTTCGTCCAAAGCCACTGGTAAATGTGGGAGAAAATCCAATTATCTGGCATATTATGAAAATCTATTCCCATTATGGCATCAACGATTTCATTCTGTGCGTCGGTTATAAAGGAGATATGATTAAACGTTACTTTATGGAAATGTGTTGGCGCAACAATGATTTCACTGTTAAAACCGGTGCCAGCGCTGATGTAATTTATCATACCACAGACGAAGAAAATTGGAATGTAACAATTGTTGACACTGGGGAAGAAACACAAACAGGAGGCAGAATAAAGCAAATAGAGAAGTATATTGAAGGTGACGATTTTATGCTCACCTACGGCGACGGATTGAGTAATATCAATATTCAAAAGTTATATGCATATCACAAACGCACCGGCAAAGTTGCAACGCTAACCGGCGTGAACCCTACTTCCCCCTACGGTATCATTCAAACAACGGACGGGGTGGTCACTTCATTTAAAGAAAAGCCTGTTTTGGATGATGTAATCAATGGCGGATATATGGTTTTGAATCGAAAAATATTTGACTATTTTCCCGAAGAAGACTGTGCTTTTGAACAAGAGCCGCTTCGCCGACTTGCCCATGATTCGCAGCTGGCCGTGTATCTTCACACCGGATTCTGGACTTCAATCGACACTTATAAAGACATTGAGCGTGTCAATGCGCTTTGGCGGGAAGAACCGCCATGGAAATTATGGATGTAAAATTTGTCGTAAACCTTGATTAAGAGGTGAATAAGTTGAAAGTTTCCGACTACATTGCTGATTTTCTTGCCCGGCGAAAATGTGCCCATGTGTTCGGGTATCAGGGTGGGGCTGTCACGCACTTAATTGACTCCCTCTATACAACAGACGGCATTACTTTTATCGGTACATATCACGAACAAGGGGCCGCCTTTGCCGCAGAGGGCTATGCCCGAATGAAAAACGACATTGGCGTTGCGGTTGCGACCAGTGGCCCGGGTGCCACGAATTTGCTGACTGGGGTAGGAAGTGCATATTTCGATTCAATACCGTGTCTTTATATTACAGGGCAGGTAAACACTTATGAATATAAAGGAGATTCCCCTGTCAGGCAGATCGGATTTCAGGAAACGGATATTGTCAGTATTGTAAAACCGATTACAAAATACGCTGTCCGTATTACCGATTCGAATCAAATTCGGTATGAGCTGGAGAAGGCAGTATTTTTCGCTAATTCCGGAAGAAAAGGACCTGTCCTTCTGGATATCCCAATGGATATTCAGCGCGCAGAAGTTGACGCCGACGCTTTGCAAAGCTACCCTGAACAGGAAAACCCAGCAGCAGCCTTCCATCCTGATACGGTGGCGGATGATCTTATTCAGTCCTGCCGCCCCGTTATTCTGGTTGGCGGCGGAATCCGGCTTTCCAACGCACAAACGGCGTTAAGAACTTTTGCGGAACGTTTGCAGATTCCGGTTGTAAGTTCCCTGATGGGACGCGACGCGTACGACAATACATGTGAAAATTACTGCGGCATGCTTGGTTCCTACGGAAATCGTTATGCGAATCTGGCTGTCGCCAACAGCGACCTTATCCTGGCTCTTGGAACACGACTGGACACAAGGCAGACCGGGACCAATCCGGCCAGCTTTGCCCGCGGCGCGAAATTAATTCGTGTGGATATTGACCCGTACGAGTTAGCTAAAAGTGTCAAGGAAAATGAATATGACATCGAGATGGATGTCGGAGATTTTCTTCGGCAGCTGAACCAATCTGAAAAAATCTGCCGGATTTCTCAATCCGCCTATCAGCCCTGGCTGGAAAGAATCCGGATTTTCAAGCAGCGTTATCCGTCTTTTTCCGAAACGTCATTAGAGGACCCTAATTTTGTTATGTCTGAACTGTCAAACCTTCTGGAGGAAAATGATGTAGTTTGTCTGGACGTCGGCCAAAATGAGATGTGGGCGGCACAATCCCTCACTGCTGCAAAAAATCAGCGCCTTCTCATCTGCGGCGGCATGGGTGCAATGGGCTTTGCGCTGCCTGCGGCAATCGGCGCCTATTACAGTCACATCAACACGGGCCGTGTAATCGCAATTGCGGGGGACGGCGGACTGCAGATGAATATACAGGAATTTGCCCTTCTGAAAAGAAACCACATTCCAATTAAAATAATCGTCATGAATAACCACGCCCTCGGCATGATACGCCACTTTCAGGAAATGTACTTTGACAGCCGATACAACGGGACAGTAATAGACTATGAAGCGCCTGACTTTTGCCAAATTGCAAATGCGTACGATATTCCGTCTGTGCGCATTACCGACACAGAAAAACTATCGAGTATTAAAGACCTTCTGTTCTCTGATGGCCCGGCTCTGGTCGATATTACCCTTCCGCAGTGTACTTATGTTTTTCCGAAATTATCCGTGGGGCGCCCGATTGAAGATCAGGAACCGCTGCTCCCACGTTCCGAACTGGCGGAGAATATGCTTGTGAAGCTTATTTTAAGCAGTAAAACCAGCCAAGGAGGCGGCAAAATTGAACCGATTTAAAAAAAATTTAATACAAATAATGGATGAATACAAATGCAAAAAGTCCTTTGAGCCGTTAAAATGTATTCCTGTTTATGATTCGGACATGGTCCATCAAGGGCTTCTGCGCCCGATTACACAGGATTACAAATTCACAATTCCCGACTGTGCATCATTGCTTGCAAAATGGCGCAATGAAAATGCGGATATGTCGCCCGACCCGTTTGTCGCGACTCCGGAAAGCACGGAAAAATGGCTTGACCATGCCATTTTAGAAAGAAAAGACCGTATTTTGTTCCTGATCTTATCCCCCGAGGGCACAAAAATCGGGCAAATCGGGTTCTCCTCTCTAGATGAAAAAGCACAGAGCATGGAAATTGACGCAGTAATCCGGGGAGAAAAAAACGGTTGTCCCGGTATTATGTCACACGCTATGAACTCTCTGATGCGATGGGGACTCGACACACTGGAGCTAAAAAAAATTACACTGCGTGTCCTCTCTACCAATTTACATGCAATTCAATTTTATAAGAGAAATTTCTTCTTTAAATCAGGCGAAATTCCTCTTTATCAAGCGATCGGTTCAGACCAGGAGCGGTGGACAGCAGTAAAACAAAACACCGATCAGGCAGCGGAAAAGTTTTACACAAAGATGCAGCTTGACGTCGAAAAATGGAGGAAACAACATAACTTTACGGAGGTATTGCCATGAATAAAAAAATCAGCTTCGCAGGACCATCCATAACGGATAAAGAAATTACGTACGTGATGGATGCCGTGAAAACCGGCTGGTATGAAAATTACGACGGGTATATCAAAAAACTTGAAAAAACATTTGCACAATACATCGGCGTTAAATATGCCGTCGCAACGTTCTGCTGTACCCATGCGCTGCATCTTGCGGCAGCATCACTCGGACTGAAAAAGGGCGATGAAGTAATCGTTACGGATTTCAGCTGGGTGGCGACCGCTTATGCCGTCGCTTATACCGGCGCAACCTGTGTGTTTGCGGACATTGACCCTGACACATGGACGATTGATCCGGAATGCATCCGGAAAGCAATCACACCGAAAACAAAAGCAATTATGTTGGTACATACCTTTGGCCATCCGGCGGAGATGGATGAAATTATGCAGATTGCAAGGGAATACGACCTGTTTGTCATCGAAGACGCGGCACCCGCCGTCGGCGCGCAGTACAAGGAGCAGCTTGTCGGTAGTTTTGGCGACGTATCGTGCTTCAGCTTTCAGGGCGGCAAAATGACAGTCAGCGGCGAAGGTGGGATGCTGCTTACAGATAATGAAGAAATTTATAAAAAAGCAATTCTACTGGCCAACATGGGCAGAACGGACAGCAAAGCTGTGTTCTGGTCAGATTTTACAGGGTATGAATATGTAATGAGTAACCTGACTGCTTCGCTTGCGCTGGCACAGCTTGAACGGGTAAATGAACTACTGGAAAAGAAGAGGAAGATCTTTGATTGGTATTTCGACCGTCTGCATAACATAGACGGGATAAAAATTGTCCTTGAGAAACCAAGTTGTAAAAGCAATTACTGTTACCCTTCCATCCTATTGGAAAAATCCGTAAGCACACCAAGGGATGATATTCTTGCTGGATTAAGGCTTCAGAACATTCATGCGCGTCCGGGTTTTCCGCAGATGAGCCGTTTCCCAGTGTTTGAACAGCGGTTTGAAAATCCTGTTTCCAGATTGGTGGAGGAACGGGGAATTTCTCTCCCGTCGGCAGCTAATCTTGATGAAGAGGACATCGACTTTGTGTGCAAAAATTTTATCAGGCTAATCGGCCGTGAATGATCAGGAGGGCACTAATGGATTCAGAATCTCAAATAAGATCAGATATTCTGGATAAAGTTGCTTCCATTTATCAGCTGAGGATGGAAACGCAGAAATTTATACCCGGAAAAACCAGAATTCATTATTCCGGCAGAGTGTTTGATGAAAAGGAAATACAGGCGCTGGTGGACTGCGCGCTGGATTTCTGGCTGACGCTCGGACCAAAGGGTTCAAAATTCACGGAAGATTTTTCAGACTATATGGGGATGCGGTACGGGCTTGTCCTGAATTCCGGCTCCTCCGCAAACCTTGCCGCCATCAGTGCGCTATGTTCCCGACAAATGGAATGCCCGCTGTTACCGGGTGATGAAGTGATCACTCCGGCTCTGGCCTTCCCCACCACACTGAACCCGATTGTGCAGAATGGGCTGATTCCGGTTTTCATAGACATCGAAGCCGGGACCTATAATCTGAATGCCGCAAAGCTGGAAGAAGCGCTTTCAGAAAAAACACGAGCCGTTTTTTTTGCCCACACCCTCGGCAATCCGGCCGACATGGATCCTATTTTGGAATTTGCAAAACTGCACGGCCTTTATGTGATTGAAGATACCTGTGACGCACTCGACTCACGATATGGCGGCAAGCTGTGCGGTACCTTCGGGGATGTTTCGACTTTCAGCTTTTATGCGGCACACCATCTTTCCATGGGCGAAGGAGGGGCGCTTCTTACCAATAACCTACCTTTGTACCGTCAGGCACTTTCCATCCGAGACTGGGGGCGGGCCTGCTGGTGCCAAACGGGGGAAGCAGACCCAAACGGCGCGTGCGGGCACCGCTTTGAACACAAGTATAAAAGCCTTCCGTACGGATATGACCATAAATATGTTTTCACCAACATTGGTTATAATCTGAAACCGCTTGACCTGCAGTGTGCAGTCGGAATCGAACAGCTGAAAAAGCTGCCGCTTTTTACCGAAAAACGAAAACATCATTTTGATGTTCTGTATGATGGAATAAAACAATATGAATCGTCCTTTATACTTCCGCAAAAGCTTCCAAAATCCGACCCGTCGTGGTTTGCATTTCCTTTGACGGTAAAACCGGATGCTTCTTTTTCCAGACGGGATATGGTCACGTATCTGGAAGAACATCAGATCGAAACCCGTATGCTGTTTGGCGGAAACATATTGAAACATCCCGCCTATGAAAATATCCGATACCGGACTTCGGGGACGCTCGTGCAGACGGAAAATGTATTGGAAAACACGTTCTTTATTGGGGTTTACCCCGGGCTTACAGAGGAAATGCTGGATTACATCATCAAAACCTTTACAGAATTTATGAACCGGCACAGCAATAAATAAACGGGGGAAAACAGTCGATGAGTACACAAATTGAGGAAAATAAGAATCCCCTGGTCAGTATCGTTGTACTTGCTTATAATCATCTTGACTATACCAAGCAATGTATTGACAGCCTTTACAGGTATACTTCCCACATTGATTTTGAGTTAATTTTGATTAACAACGGTTCCTCCGACGGTACGGAGGCGTATTTTTGCAGCCTGCCCAATGCCATAAAAATAAGTTTCCCTCATAATATCGGTGTGGATAAAGCGATTAATTACGGCTTTCGAATGGCAGGGGGGAAATACACGCTGAATCTGAGCAACGATATTGTTGTCACCTCCAACTGGCTGGACAATCTGATTCAATGTGCCCAATCAGATGAAAGAATAGGCATGGTGGTCCCAGTGTGCGGCGCATCCTCCAATAATCAGCAGGTTGATTTAGGCTATCACTCTCTGGAGGAGATGCAGCGGCTTGCGAAAGATTATAACATCAGCAATCCCAATCTGTGGGAAGAAAGGGTGAAACTGGTTACTTACACATGCCTTTTCCGCACAGAGGTGCAAAAGGCAATGGGCGGATTTGACGAAGAATTCAATCCCGGCGCGTACGATGACGACGCGATCAGTTTTCGCATTCGAAGATCTGGCTACCATTTAATGTTAGCAAAGGATACCTATGTGCATCATTTTGGTTCCGTTACGTTTAATGCAGAATATTCAAAAAATAATCTTGCGCAGAGGAATCTTAATTTGTTTTACTCCAAATTCGGCGTTCATCCATGGCAGGCCAGCTTTATTGATTTTAACGCAGTTAATCTGTTTGAATACGACGGACAGGATAGCCGAAACATTCTGGGGATTGGTAAGTCTTGCGGCTCCACTCTCTTACAAATAAAGAACATGTGCCGCAGCAAGGGTGGCCGAAATGCAAGAATTTATTATTTGTCCGAACTGGACAGCAATATGTTGGAGCTTCGCTCGGTATGTGAAACCTGCATTCATGCCTCAACCAATGATCTGATAAGATTTTTCGGCAATAGGTTTTACGATTATATTGTTGTGGAAAGCGAATCCGACAAGATGGAAAATATTCAATTATTTTTTAAGAACCTTGGCAGTCTTGTGGAAGAAGGAGGTCAACTAGTTTGTACCGCAGCGAATAATGAACTTTTCAAACTGATTCAATCTTCCTTAGAGGACACAGGATTAGATTTCACTGATGCTCAACAAAATTATTACTATTGCTTCAAAAAAACCAGATGTAAATAAACAGGTGTAAGTCGATACTTTGACAATGCGAAATTCCAATAAAGAATGCGTACACCGATATCAATAGATTGCCCGCAAGGTTTTGAGCCTTGCGGGCTTTTACTAATGAAAAGATATTTTATTCAAGTTGAGTGATAACAAGGTGTGCTGAAACATCCCTTGTTCCTCCCGCGACAGGGGTAATAGTGAGTGCTGCTGCATTTCCGGTGGGATTTCGTACTGTGAGTGTCGAATTAATAACTGTTGTTGTCACAAGAGCCATTTCCACTATCTGTGAAGTACCTGTTGCACGCCCCACTACCGTATTAGCTAAATCTGCTCCGTTAAGAGTTAGAATTAATTGGCCTGCTTCACTCACACTCACCTGAAACAAAACCTGATAAGTGCCAATCGAAGCCAAGTTAAATGAGCTGTCGTCTATGCGGGCGATAGCTGCTCCACTAATCGGTCCATCTTGTGGAAAACTTACGTCAGTACCAGGAGCTACTGTCGCTGCATTATCCGGAGGCATTAATGCGAAGAAATCCGCAAAGGCTAATATACCTCCCGCAGGGCCAGTCGGGCCGGTATCCCCGGTTGCTCCCGCGGCACCTGTTGGGCCGGTCGGCCCGGTATCTCCGGTTGCTCCCGCAGCTCCCGTTGGGCCGGTCGGGCCGGTATCTCCGGTTGCTCCCGCAGCTCCCGTTGGGCCAGTCGGTCCGGTATCCCCGGTTGCACCCGCTGCTCCCGTTGGGCCAGTCGGTCCGGTATCTCCGGTTGCTCCCGCAGCTCCCGTTGGGCCAGTCGGTCCGGTATCTCCGGTTGCTCCCGCAGCTCCCGTTGGGCCAGTCGGTCCGGTATCTCCGGTTGCTCCCGCAGCTCCCGTTGGGCCAGTCGGTCCGGTATCCCCGGTTGCTCCCGCGGCACCTGTTGGGCCAGTCGGTCCGGTATCTCCGGTTGCTCCCGCAGCTCCCGTTGGGCCAGTCGGTCCGGTATCTCCGGTTGCTCCCGCAGCTCCCGTTGGGCCAGTCGGTCCGGTATCCCCGGTTGCTCCCGCGGCACCTGTTGGGCCAGTCGGTCCGGTATCCCCGGTTGCTCCCGCGGCACCTGTTGGGCCGGTCGGGCCGGTATCCCCGGTTGCTCCCACGGCACCTGTTGGGCCAGTCGGGCCGGTATCCCCGGTTGCTCCCGCAGCACCTGTTGGGCCAGTCGGGCCGGTATCTCCAGTTACACCCGCTGCTCCCGCGGCACCTGTTGGGCCAGTCGGGCCGGTATCCCCGGTTGCTCCCACGGCACCTGTTGGGCCAGTCGGGCCGGTATCTCCAGTTGGGCCGGTTGCACCTGCTCCCGCAGGGCCTGTCGGTCCGGTATCTCCAGTTACACCCGCTGCTCCCGCGGCACCTGTCGGGCCGGTCGGGCCGGTATCCCCGGTTGCTCCCACGGCACCTGTTGGGCCAGTCGGGCCGGTATCTCCAGTTGGGCCGGTTGCACCTGCTCCCGCAGGGCCTGTCGGTCCGGTATCTCCAGTTACACCCGCTGCTCCCGCGGCACCTGTCGGGCCTGTTGGTCCGGTATCTCCGGTTGCTCCTGCCGCTCCCGCAGCACCCGTCGGGCCAGTCGGGCCGGTATCTCCAGTTGGGCCGGTTGCACCTGCTCCCGCAGGGCCTGTCGGTCCGGTATCTCCAGTTACACCCGCTGCTCCAGCGGCACCTGTCGGGCCTGTTGGTCCGGTATCTCCAGTTACACCCGCTGCTCCCGCAGCACCCGTCGGGCCAGTCGGGCCGGTATCTCCAGTTGGGCCGGTTGCGCCGGTTGCGCCTGCCGCTCCCACAGCACCCGTTGGGCCAGTTGGGCCGGTTGCGCCTGCCGCTCCGGCGGCACCTGTTGGGCCAGTTGGGCCGGTTGCGCCTGCCGCTCCGGCGGCACCCGTTGGGCCAGTTGGGCCGGTTGCGCCTGCCGCTCCCACAGCACCCGTTGGGCCAGTTGGGCCGGTTGCGCCTGCCGCTCCGGCGGCACCTGTTGGGCCAGTTGGGCCGGTTGCACCTGCCGCTCCCGCGGCACCCGTTGGGCCAGTTGGGCCGGTTGCGCCTGCCGCTCCCGCGGCACCTGTTGGGCCGGTTGCGCCGGTTGCGCCTGCCGCTCCGGCGGCACCTGTTGGGCCAGTTGGGCCGGTTGCACCTGCCGCTCCCGCGGCACCCGTTGGGCCAGTTGGGCCGGTTGCGCCTGCCGCTCCCGCGGCACCTGTTGGGCCGGTTGCGCCGGTCGGACCTTTAGGTCCCGGCGGCCCCTTCGGACCAGTCGGACCTACGCAGACACAGCAGCAATTACATTTACAATGATTATTCTGATTACATAAATTTTCATTTCGATAAATTTTCATCGTAGGTTGAAAGCATTTATGTTGCAAAATATCTTTATTTTCCATAATGATCCTCCTAAAAAAACTACACGGTTGAAATTATAGATTTATTCTTTCTATAATATGTTGTCACATATAACTAGTTACGACATATCTAATCTAAACAAATAAAAGCGCGGCTATCGAGCAAATCGCTCTGTAGCCGCGCTTCTATTGTTAATTCTAATAAATATTGAATTAAGTCTTATTCGAAGATATACCGTTTTCATTTAAAGTAAATTTTACCGCGCCATACCTACTGTTAAGTAAGGCTTTGTGCCTAGGAGAAAAAATCCGTCGTAACTCGGCCTAACGGTGAGTTTGATAAACCAACCGCCTCCGGCGTCACCGTATCCAAACAAGCAGAAAGAATTACTCTCACAACTAATGAATGGATAGCAGGGCAATAAATTGCTTCATCGATTCCGTCAAATACTTATTTTTGTGGTAAATCAATTTAAACTGCCTTTCAAATTGGAGGCCTTTAATGGATATCTGACAAAGCAAACCGGATGCCACCTCGTTTACAACCGCACGTCTGGAGATAACGGAAACACCTAATCCCTGTGCAACCGCCATTTTGATTGTATCCGCATTATTGCACGTCCAAATTGTTTTCCACGTCAAATGGTTGGCTGTCATCCCATCCTCAAATGTTTTTCTGGTTCCGCTACCTTTTTCACGGATAATAAATTCTTCCTGTTCCAATTCTTTCGGTTCGATGGGTGAACAAGAGGCAAAACGGTGATCCGCGGAGCAGATGAGCACCAATTCGTCGTCCATAAAGGTGCGGTTCAGAACATCCGGAGAGATTGCTTCTCCTTCTACAAGACCGATATCGATCTGATCATGAAGGATCAGCTTTTCAATTTTTTCGGTGTTGTCTTCAAAAACTTCGACATTAGCCTGGCAGTTTATTTTCTTATAAGTTGACACAAGCTTTGGCAGTACATAAGTTCCTACGGTAACGCTTGCACCAATACGGATAGAACCGTTATGATGCAGCGTTTTCATGTCGTCTTCTACCTCTGCGTTCATTCGGATCATGTGACGCGCATAGCTTAACAGCTTTTGACCTGCCTGCGTCAGGTACAGCTTCCTCGATAATCGTTCAAAAAGACGAACGTCATAATGACTTTCAAGTTCAGCAATCGCCTGACTGACTGCGGACTGTGACATAAAAAGAGTCTCGGCTGCTGAAGTCATATTCATGGTGTCACACACGGCAACAAATATTTTAAAATGTCGTAAAGTCAAAGTATTCTCTCCCTTATACATTATCATTTACTTATGATATCAATTAGATAATAGTATTTTACTTATTGTATGTCAAGGCGTATGATAAGATAACAAAAAGGAGGAGATGTTTTGAAAACACTCATCAATAAGTTTCCGGGCATTGCGCTTGCGGCGATTATAGCAGTTCCGGCGTGGCTGATTGGAAAAGCAATTCCCGTCGTCGGCAGCCCGGTGTTAGGTATTTTATTCGGCATGCTTCTGGCATTTTGGAAAAGACCAGCTCTCTTTAACGACGGTATAAGCTACACCTCTAAAAAACTGCTGCAGTATTCCATTATTCTGCTGGGCTTTGATATGAATCTGTTCAATGTTTTTAAGGTTGGAAAGCAAACCCTGGTTTTAATGATTTTTACGCTGACAGCGGCATTCGTGACCGCCTTTTTTGTAGGGAAACTCTTGAAGCTGGATGGAAACACAAAAACGCTGATTGGTGTTGGCTCCGCCATATGCGGCGGGTCAGCCATTGCGGCGGCCGCTCCCGTTATTCACGCCGACGAAGAGGAAGTTGCCCATTCCATTTCAACCATATTCCTTTTTAATGTAATCGCAGCCTTTTTATTTCCCTTTCTTGGGCATGTACTTGGGATGAGTGATCAAAGCTTTGGCCTGTGGGCTGGAACCGCGGTCAACGATACTTCCTCGGTGGTAGCGGCGGGATACTCTTTCAGTAATGCAGCGGGCAATCTTGCCGTCATCGTCAAACTGACAAGAACGCTGATGATTGTTCCCGTTACACTTGTTTTGGCTATCTACACTTCAAAAAAGGAAGTCGGAAACAAAAAAGGCGGCTATAATATCATAAAGATATTTCCTTGGTTTGTGCTTGGATTTGTGGTGGCCTCTGTGATTAATACGTTTGTTGCTCTGCCGGCCGGAATGAGCAGCTTTTTATCTCAGGCCGGAAAATTTGTCATTGTCATGGCAATGGCGTCCATCGGGTTAAACACCAATCTTCTCAAACTTGTAAAAAGCGGCGGAAAACCCATTCTGCTGGGATTTATCTGTTGGGTAGTTCTGGCGCTTACCTCACTTGGTGTTCAACACCTGATCCTTAAAGTATAAAGTATCAATAAACAAAAAAGACACCCGTATGGGTGTCTTCTCTTTTATCTTGCCACCAAATTTGCGGCATCCCGGGCAAGCTTTTCGATTTGATCAAACTCCCTCGCATCCAACAGTTTTTCCGGCGCAATCCAGCTTCCTCCGCAGGCAACTACATTTGAGAGTGTCAGGTAATCCCCCACGTTAGAGGGGCTCACACCGCCTGTGGGCATAAACTTCATATTTGAATAAGGCCCTGAAAGAGCTTTCAGCATTTTCACACCGCCGACAACTTCTGCCGGAAAAAGTTTTACGGTGTCCAGCCCCATACGCATGCAGGCCTCAATTTCCGTAGGTGTAGCGCAGCCGGGAACAACAGGAACACCATGGGCAATGCACCATGTAACGACCTCCGGATTTGTACCGGGACTGATAATGGCTTTCGCACCGGCGTCCACTGCACGCTCCGCATTCTCTATGGTAAGCACTGTACCCGCGCAAACACACACATCCGGCACATTTTTCGCAATGGCGTAAATGGCATCTTCGGCTGCATTGCTGCGAAAAGTAATCTCCGCTGCCGGAAGTCCGCCACGGCACAGAGCACGCGCTAAGTCAATCGCCTGGTTCGCATCGTTTATTTTGATCACCGGAACAATTCCAATGCGGTGCAAATTTTCAAAGAACTCATTCATTTAATCATCCTCCTGCGCAGTTTCTGCCATAAATTTTTTAAGCTGCTCTTTTGTGGGCAAGCCCTCATTATCGCCGACACTCATTACTTGAATGGTGCCAATCGCATTCCCTCTGCGCACAGCATCCTCAAGAGAAAGCCCTTCCGCCAAGGCTGAGATTACACCGGCCGCGAAGCCGTCTCCGGCACCCACCGTATCCACCATCTTTTCAGCATGAAAGGTAGGAGAGTGAAACTCTCCTTGCTTTGTTGCTGCATAGGCACCTTTTTTCCCGATCTTTACGATGACGGCCCTAACCCCAAGGTCAAGGTAATATTCTGCTATTTTTTGCGGGTCACTGGTACCAATCAGTACGTCGCCCTCATTGTATCCGGGCAGAAAATAGTCCGATTGGGCGGCAAGCCCATTCAGCGTTTCCACCATTGTCTTTTTGTCAGGCCAAAGACGCGGACGCAGGTTTGGGTCAAAAAAGACAGTCAGACCGGCTTCCCGCGCTTTATGCATCAAATAGGCCGCGGCCTCCATCGTGGTTTGAGATAACGGAGGCAAAATACCGGTCATATGCAAAATACCGCATCCGGAAAAATCAATCTTATCAATATCTTTCTTACAAATAGAGGATGCCGCCGAGTTTTTACGGAAGTAGTGTACCTGCGGATCTCCGTGACTTGTTTTCCCTTTGAGCATGAATCCAGTCGCGTGGTCTTCGCTGTATGTAATCAGCGATGTGTCAATATTGTTTTGCTCCATTGTTTTAACAATACGGCTGCCAAAGGGGTCCTTCCCAAGCTTCGTGAGGTAACTCACATCAAGACCAAGCCGGCTGAGTCCCACAGCAACATTGAATTCCGCACCGGCCACGGCTGAGGAAAAAGTTTGTACATCCTCTAACGGACCTTCTTCCTGTGCAATAAACAGGCCCATCGGCTCCCCTACAAGCATAATTCTCTGTTTCATCATACAATCCCTACTCCGAAAGATATTTTTGCAATGTAGCGCGTACCGCGCCCGGGCCGGTGACCAGCTGTGCGAAATCGTTCTCTACAGTCTCCCCAAGGCCAGCCTGATAGAGGTTCACGCCAAAAATCTTTTCATTGGAAAGAATCGGGGAAATGATCTCGTGAAATGGTCCCTTGTCGCCAAGCTTCACTTCTTTAAGGAGCAAGCTGACCGATTCATAAAGCGGATCGGGACTTACTTGGAAAGGCTTTCCACTGTCATCGACACCCATGATGTACCGGCACCAGCCGGCCAGAACAAGCGGAATCAGTTTTAGGTCATTAATATTCAATGTACTGCTCTTTAAATATGCTTTTATTGTTTCGCCAAACCGGATTGAGAGCTTTTGAGACGTGTCTGTCGCAATGCGCTGCGGCGTGTCCGGCATAAAGGGATTGGGAACACGGACGTTCAGCACCTGGTCAATGAATTCCTTCGGATCGAGTATTCCGGGATTTACAACAACAGGCAGGCTTTCTTGATAGCCAATACGTTCAACAAGCATACGTAAGTCGGGGTCTTCCATCTCTTTGCTGATTTTGGTGTAGGACAGCAGACAGCCAAAAACAGCGAGCGCTGTATGCAGCGGATTGAGGCAGGTACATACTTTCATCTTCTCTACCTTATCCACGGTTTCACGGGTTGTAAAAAGGACGCCGCCTTTTTCAAGCTGCGGACGGCCATTCGGGAAGGCATCCTCAATCACAAGATACTGCGTTTCTTCGGCGTTTACGAATGGCGCCACATAGGTTTGTTTCGCGGTCACCTCGTCCTCGACATCGTCAAAGCCGCAGTTTTTCAGCATCTCTTTTACGCTGCCATCCGGGCGGGGCGTAATCTTATCGATCATGCTCCAAGGGAAGGAAACACTGTTCTGATTTTCAATATAGGTAACAAATCCTGCCTCTACCAGTCCGTTTTCCGCCCACATTTTCACAAAAGCATCAACTGCGTTGTACAGTTTTGTGCCGTTATGAGAGCAATTATCCATACTCACCAGTGCCAGCGGATATTTTCCGGATTGATAACGTGCGTACACAAGAGCCACAAGCTTGCCAATATAGCTATTTGGCTTGGCAGGCCCCTTCTTGAAATCCTCGGCAACATCGGGCAGAAAATCTCCATTTCCTCTGGTAAGGCTGTAGCCTTTCTCCGTAATCGTGAAGCTCACCATCTGCAGCGAAGGATTCGTAAAGATCGCTTTCAGTCTGGCAAAATCTTTTTCGTTCTCACTGTCGGCTTTCAGGGATTCGACGATACTTGCAATAACGGTTTTCTCAATGGAACCGTCGGCTTTCAGTGTGACAAGCAGACTCAGATTATCGTGCGGACGATACATTTTATCGACAATCTCATAATCATAACCCTCGGCTACGATGATTCCCTTTTGCTCAATACCGTCATTCAGCAGTTTCTGCTGAACCGCTGCCGGGAATGCACGAAAGATATTCCCTGCACCGAAATGTATCCAGGAGGGATTTGCAACCGTTTCAGCAGTAATCCGTTCCCTGTCGAATTCAGGTAATACAATACCTGCCTTTTGCCATTGCGCTGTGTATTTCAATTCACTGTTATTTAAGTGCATAAAGCGACCCCCTCGTATAAAATCATGCGGATACTGTTTAAATGATAAGCTTATTCCAGCTCCTGTAAAAAATCCGACTGTAAAAAGAAACTCGGTTTCCTTTGCTCCTGATGTTCCTGATCAAATAGATCCGGATACCGATTTGCCAAATCCAGTTCTTCTTTATCAATTTTTGTCAGATGGTCTTCCAGCACTTTTTGCAGCTGCTCTTCATTTTTGTCAATAATCAGCTGAATCATTTCCTCATGCTGACTGATGATATTTTCCAAAATAGTTTTTTCCAGCAGAGACAGCAGCCTGACCCTCCTATAATGTCCGGATGCGTTGCGAAGCGTTTCCCAGCAAAGCTGTTTATCGGTAGCGGTGAAAAAAACCTTGTGAAAATTATCATCATATTCCAACAGTTTGCGGCAATCATGGCATAAGATGCTTTCTTTCTGATCATCCAAACATTTCTTCAGAGCGGCGATGTCTTCTTGACTATGCTTTTGCAAAAACAGTATCGTCGTTCTCTCTTCAAGGCATGTCCGTATGTATCTCTCTTCTGTCACACGATGCAGATTAATACGCGAAATCATGGTCCCCCGCTGCGGCAAGGAAGTGATCAGAGCCTCTTTTTCCAGCCTGATCAGTGCGTCCCGCACGGGAGATCTGCCAACATTCAATTCCGTAGCAATGTCTTTAATGCTTATAATTTCACCCGGTCTTATCTTCAGTTCGATAATATAGCTGCGAAGATTGGAATAAATATCGTCCCCTATTGTTGTGTTACGCTTTTGGAATTCTCCACTGTCCATAACCCGATCTTGACCGTTCATAGCAAGTTAACCTCCCGCTGCTAATAAAAAAGCAAACCGCTCTTAAAAATGATGGCAGTATCACATGATATAAGAAAAGGGGCACTGTTAACAATTGATAATTAATAGTATAGCAAAATTTCCGAAAAAGAAAAGATCATTTATATGCATTTCATAAATCATAATGATGCCGTTCCTATTTTTGCGGATTTTTCCCAAAAGCAGCCTCAGAAAGTTTTATCTGTTTTCAGAAAATTTTACAATGCTTTCCCAAAGACCATTCAGATAAGCCGCACCCAACGCACGGTCATACAGTCCGTAGCCCGGCATGGAAACCTCGCCCCAAATTGCCCTGCCGTGGTCTGGACGAATCACGCCGTCAAAGCCGGCGTCATAAAGCGCTTTCATAATCGCATGCATATCAAGCGAACCGCATGACGAAAGATGCGCGGATTCTTCAAATTTTCCGGATCCCGTATATTTTAAATTGCGCACATAGGCGAAATAAATACGTCCCTTCAGTGCATGAATAATATCCGGAATATCATTCTTTGGATTTGAGCCCAGCGAACCTGTGCAAAGGGTTATCCCATTACAGGGGCTGTCCACCATTTTAAGCAGGCGAAGTAAATTTTCTTTACTTGTCATAATGCGTGCGAGTCCGTATACCGACCATGCAGGATCATCCGGATGAATTGCCATTTTTATACCGTATTTTTCACAGACAGGCATGATTGCTTCCAGAAAATATTTTAAGTTTGCGAACAAGACTTCTTCATTAACATCCTTATAAATCTCAAATAACTTTTTAATACTCGCCATACGCTCCGGTTCCCAGCCCGGCATCACAAAACCATTTGCGTTTTTGTTGATGGATTCAAAAGCCTTTTCCGGATCAATCTTGTCAATTTCAGACTGGTCGTAACTCATCACCGTTGAACCGTCCGGGCAAGCCTTTGCCAAATCGGAGCGTGTCCAGTCAAAAATGGGCATGAAATTATAGCAGACCAGGTCAATTCCTTCCTTACCCAAATTTTCCAAGGTTTTAATATAATTTTCTATATATTTGTCGCGGTCAGACGTTCCTGCTTTTATTGCATCGTGAATATTGACACTTTCAATTCCTTTTACGGCCAAACCAGCATTTTCTACTTCTTTTTTCATGTCACGGATGGCTTCCGTCTTCCATATTTCTCCAGGTGTTGTGCCATACAGCGTTGTTATAACGCCCTTGACGCCCGGTACCTGGCGAATTTGTTCCAAAGTGATGGAATCATAACCTTTACCGAACCATCTCATTGTCATTTCCATACGATCAATTCTCCAATTCTTGTTTTCTGTGTTTATTATTACAACCGTACGCAGATGGTGTATTCCATTCATAGATTCACATATACGTATCGGTATAACTGTCTTGTTTTTATAAAAATAATAAAATATGGATAACTCTATTTTAATTCCTAAATGATCGCCGCCGCTTTTCATCTTCCGTTAAGCGGCGGCTATGGGATCAAATGTATAGATCAATTTGGGGCAAATAACTGTCCGATTGACAGTACATACCTTACCCAGCAGGGAATAGCAGCGGAATAATCCACATGTACAGTTGAGGAACATAGGTAATTAACATCAACACTCCAAGGCTGACAGCCAAGAACGGAATTACCTGTTTTGTAATTTTTGCCAAAGACACCTTCCCGATTGAGGAAGATATAAAGAGGCAGATACCGACCGGAGGCGTTGTGAGGCCTATTACCAAATTCAAGACCAAAATCAGCGTAAACTGGATTGGGTCCACACCGACAGACGTAGCGACGGGCAGCAGAATCGGCATTAAAATAATAATGGCGACAGTAGTGTCCATGAAGGTACCAACAAACAGCAGCAAAACATTAATAAGAAGCAAGACTAAATATTTATTGCTTGTCAGGCTAAGGATTCCGGTTGCCACCATCTGCGGAACCTGTTCCCTTGTTAGAATCCATGCAAACACATTTGCAAGTCCAACCAAAAGTTCAATTGCGGCTGTTGCGACCATACTGTCAATGACGATTTTATACAGATCTTTGAATTTAAGATCCCTGTAAACAAAAAGGCCGACAATAAGCGCATAAACAACAGCAATAATAGAGGCTTCCGTAGGAGTGCAAACACCGCTTAAAATTAGGAACAAAATCAGGACTACCAAAAGGATGGCCCATATTGCGGATCTTAACGTGCTCAAGAGCATTTTTAAGGATGCTTTTTCACCCTTTGGGTAATTTCTCTTTTTACAAATAAAATATGCCAAAACAGAGAGAGAGATGGCCAGCAAAACACCGGGAACAATCCCCACAGCAAACAATTTGCTGACGGACAGGCTTGCGACCGTTCCGGCGACAATCATCGGAACACTCGGTGGAATAATTGGGCCGAGTGTGGAAGCGCTCGCAGTTAACGCAGATGCAAAATCCGCATCATAGCCGTCGTCAACCAACGCCGGAATCATAATTCCGCCTATGCTGGCACAGTCGGCTGCGGCTGTCCCTGAAATACCGGCAAAAATCATGGAAGCACCGACATCAGCAATTGCCAGTCCGCCTGTTATGCGTCCGAACAAAGCATTGCAAAAATTAACAATTCTCTTTGTGATCCCGCCGGTATTCATCAAATTTCCGGCAAGGATAAAGCCCGGAATACAGATCAGAACAAAGTTGTCAACTCCGGAATACATTTTCTGCGGCACAATAGTAAGAGGAATCCCAGTCGTCACAAGATAGAAAACCGAGGAAATTCCTAGGCAAAAAGCGATTGGCACACCCACCATAACAAGTACAAGGAACGATATAAAAAGCAATAAAATCATCATTTCTGCTCACCTACTTGTTCGTTTTTTGTCCCTAGTGTATTGATAATATCAAAGATACTGTAGAGTACAATGAAAAAGCTGGAAGCCATGGTGCCAAAATAGATGAGATTCATGGTGATCGGAACCGTATCGGCAATAAAGTCCGAACCGGATTGTGTGAAACCAATGGATTCAACAAACACAATCGCCATAAACGCAATGATGATCAGGTCTACAATAACCATGTATATCTGCTTAGCCTTTGACTGAAGCTTTTGTTCAAGAATATCTACGCTGACAAAGGCATTTTTTTCTTTTGCAAGTCCGGCGGTGTAAAAGACTCCGCTTACAAAAAAGAAGCGGGAAACTTCCTCCGTCCATGCAGGCGCCTGAGGCAAGAGCGCTCTGCCGATGATCTGAATCAGTACGGAAGCAATGATGCCCAGAATGGAAATTACAGAAATAATTCCGAGTATTTTGCTCAATATTTGTTCAATTTTTTTCATACTCATACCTTTTTTTCATAAGAATGCATTTCATAAATATTGCAGCCGATTCAAAGTTCGAATTCTTGCCTTTTTTCGTCGGCCGTGAAACCGGCTGCATCCATAAATTGGTGATAATCGATTACTTAAACGATGCCTTTATCTCGTCATACACTTTTTTCTGATCAGCTGAAAGTGTTGCAAGAACGCCCGGTACCATTGCCTTTTCAAAAGCATCCTTGTCAACATCCACAAATTTCATGCCCTTCTGCTCAAGCCATGTCTTTGTTTCCGCTTCGCTCTTCTGGTACAGATCATTTTCATAGGTCTGCATTTCTGCGGAAGCGTCTGTAATTACTTTTTGAAGATCAGCGGGCATCGAGTCAAATTTCTTCTTGCCGATTACCACATAGATCCAACTTCTGACATGATCCGTCGTCATGCAGTATTTCTGCACTTCCTGAAGATTGTTGGATTTAATCATTGCAAGCGGGTTTTCCTGAGCATCAATCGTGTGCTGCTGCAATCCGGTAAATACTTCGGTTAACGCCATCGGAGTCGGTTTTGCACCTGCGGCCTGCCAAGGTTTAATGTATAACGGTGCATTTGGGATTCTAAGTCTGGTTCCCTGCAAATCGGCCGGCGTTTTGATTTCTTTGTTCGCAGTCAGTTCACGAGGACCACGTACAAAATAAGTCAGGCACTTCAAGCTTGCTTTATCTTCGATCTGCTGTTCAATTTCTTTACCGATAGAACCGCTGGCCAGTTTATTTAGGCTGGCTTCATCTTTTACAAGGTAAGGAACAGCTACCATGGCAGCCAGAGGCGCCCATTTTTGAAGTGTTTCTCCTGTGATTGTCATATCAGCGGTACCGTTTTGAATTGCCTGAATGACATCCGTTTCCGGCCCGAGCTGATTGTTTGGATATACCTTGACCTCAATTTGGCCATTGGATTTTTCTTTTACGATGTCCGCAAACTTCACTGCAGCCTTATGCCAGGGATCATCTTCGTTGGCAATGTGGCCAAACAGCAGCGTATACTTTGCAGTGGTCGAACCACCAGCTGCGGAAGCAGTCGTCGCCCCCGAAGTTGCCGGTGCCCCTGAAGCGGTTGCTTTTCCAGCAGAACAGCCCGAACCAATTGCCGCCACCAATACGGCAGACAAAACCGCGCATGTAACCCTTTTAATTGTTCTTTTCAATTTTTTCTCTCCTTCAACTTTTATATAAAAATATCAAAACTTTAAAATAATTTTTGATATTTTTTCCGGTTCTTCATTGTTGAGCTTCAGCGCACTCATGATGTCTTCAAAAGCAAATTCATGTGAAATCATTTTTTTAGGCTGAATCAATCCTTTTTCAAACCATTCAATGACCTGTGGGAACTTGCGGCTGTTTAGTCTGGAGCCCCTGATATCCAGTTCCTTCTTGGTAATATCCAGTTCAGCAATGGAAGAAAACTTTGGAGTAAATCCCAGCGTTACGATGATGCCGGCATTGGAGGCAACCCGCACAGACTGCTCTAAAATAGCGGGGACACCAACCGCGTCCACTATTTTATTAACGCCGGAACCGTTGGTTATCTCTTTTACAATTTCTTCTATATTATCCTTTTTAGGATTCACAATATAGTCCGCGCCAAAGCTTTTGGCACGTTCCAGTCTGGAATCCAGCAGATCGCTGACGATACAGCGCGCACCCACTACCTTGCAGGCCTGAAGGACAATCAATCCGATCGGTCCACATCCGTTAATCAGGACGGTATCATCGCCTGTAATCTCTCCGCGCCAAAGCACCTGAGCCGCCACCGAAAATGGTTCAACCAGCGCTGCCTCTTCGAAACTGAGTTTATCAGAGACTTTATAAACATTTTCCTTCGGTGAAATCGTGTACTCCGCAAAGCCACCGTCAGTATGTACGCCCCTGACCTTCATACTATCACACACATTGGGGCGACCTTTTCCGCATGCATAGCAATGGCCGCATGCCAGAACCGGGTCTATCACAACATGATCCCCTTTTTGAAATTCACCTGCTCCGGTTCCTGCCTTTACCACTTCTCCGGCGATTTCATGCCCGATAATACGCGGATAAGTTGCAAGCGAATTTGTGCCCTTGAAGATTCCGACGTCAGAGCCGCAGACACCGGCAGCCTTTACTTGAATCAGAACATCGTCTTCCCCGATTTCTTCCGGCAAATGTTCGGTGACAATCTGTAAATCGCCCGGCTTCATAATTTTGATTGCTTTGTAATCCAAATTCAACATCTCCCAAATACAATTTACTGGCACTCTAAATTTTCGCATCTTATTTCAGAATCCCGGCCTGAAAAGCTTTATACGGAAAACCGCGAATGTAAAAAGCATTATGGCCATCATAGCTCCAGTTGCAATGGCAACATTTAGATTTAGAACCACCCCCATAATCACAACGGCAATTGTAAAAACCGCTTCTGTTTTTGCCGCCAGCATTGACATGCTGCTGAATCGATAAATTGTCTCTCTGGTTTTGGCATCGCGGAGAGCCGGAAGCAATTTGGTGGAATACATCCTCCACTCCGGATGATACTGAAACAAAGACAAAACCACATAGACACCTATCTGTAAAACCAATAAATAGATCAGATAGACTTTAGGGACCTCTGCATTTCCGCCAAAACGAAATACATCAGGAATCTGTTCCGGCAAACTTCCATAATTCAGAAATACCTGCAAGCATGATAAAGCAAACAGTATAATTGCGAAGGCTTCTGAAAGACAGCGGAAATTCAAATAGCAACCAGCGTGTCTATCCATAAGTCTGGAACGATAAAAACTCATTGCATACTCCTTTCACAGATAAGCAGTAATTGAAATTCATTTTCTGGACTTATCCTCGGCTTTCGTCGATTAATATATTAGCACTGATATGTTAGTATATCTATTTCTGATTTTCATAAGGTTTTAAAAATTGTTATGTGCACAATTCACAAATTCAAGCAATACTTAGCTCTTAAAACATTACATTTTGGTTTTTCAAATTTTTTTAAAATAAATTTGTTCATAAAATACTCTTATTTTTTTTATGATATAAGGTTTTTCTTGTTATTATTTGATTGTATTATTTATAATATAGAATAATAAAACTACATTATCGCATATCATTGGATGAATAAAATCAACAAAATTCAAATTTTAGTGATTAATTAAATATATTCTATAATATATTGAAATAATATAGGAACATCATTGACATTATTTAAATATTATGATAAAACATAGCTTGTAAACATTGGATGAATTTTATATGAGGTGAAAAAATGGAACAGTTCGATGTACTTATTGTCGGCGGTGGCGTCGTTGGCTCAGCCATTGCCCGTGAAATAGCAAGAAACAAATTAACAGTCGGTGTTTTAGAAAAAAATCTGGACGTATGCTATGAAACCAGCGGACGAAATTCCGGAGTTGTCCATGCCGGATTCGCGTACGATGTCGGTACCTTGAAAGCAAAATTATGCGTAGAGGGAAATAATGAATTCGATAAAACAGCGGAGGAACTGGATGTTCCTTTCAAGCGAACCGGCAAAGTTTTGGTCGGAAATTCGTATGAAGAGCTGAAAAGCCTTCAACATATTATTCAGCAAGGAGAAGAAAACGGTGTAAAGGGCCTAACCATTATCGACAGAAAAGAACTTCACGAAATAGTACCGGCCGTTCGTGGCGAATTCGCCCTGCTGTCTCCCAACAGCGGTATCACGGACCCCTTTCAATACACCATTGCTCTGGCGGAAAACGCGGCGCAAAACGGCATAAAGTATTATTTTGACCATGAAGTGACTTCAATTCACAAAAACATGGATGAAACTTATACTGTTATAACCCTCCACGGCGAATTCCGTACCCGCTGGGTTATCAACAGCGCGGGGCTGGGATGTGGAAAAGTCTCCGAAATGCTGGGCATCTCCGGTTATCATATCATTGGTTCCAAGGGCGATTATATTATTCTGGACAAGCGGACCGGCCCACTGCTGCCATTGCCGGTTTATCCCGTCCCAAGCAATACCTATATGGGCATCCATGTCACGCCGACCATTGACGGAAATGTCATTGTGGGCCCCGACGCAGAAGCGACTACCGATTTTTCTTATTACGGTGTGCCGCAGAAGAACATGGACTATCTTGCAAAAAGCGCGTCCGATTTATGGCCATGTATCCGTAAGGCCGACTACATACGAAATTATTCCGGCATATTGCCGAAGTGGGTCGATGATCATGGCGTTATTCAGGACTTTAGGATCGAAGCAAAGGTTGATTCAGCGCCTCACACAATTAACCTGATCGGCATTGAATCACCGGGACTTACCGCAGCGCTGCCCATTGCCCGTCATGTTGTAAAGCTGATGTCGCAGCAGGAAGTTTTAAAGCCAAACGAAAGTTTCTGCCCCCGGCGCAAAAGCTTTGTGCGCTTTGCCCAACAAAGCGTCGAAGTAAAAAACGCGCTGATCGCGGAAGACCCTGATTATGGCGAAATCGTCTGCAGATGTGAGAAAATCACAAAAGCGGAAATTTTAAAGGCGATTCATAATCCTTTAGGAGTAAGCACCCTGGTGGGAATTAAATACCGGACGCGCTCGATGATGGGGCGTTGTCAGGGCGGATACTGCCAAATGCGCATTGCCAAAATGATTGAAGAAGAATTGGGGACCAAACCCACAGATGTACTGTATGCCCGGCAAAACTCCAATCTGTTTACCGGAAAAGTCCGGGAAGGTTGATTTAATAAAAAAGAGGGTGTCATTCCTATGGAACAGAAAGATGTAATCATCATTGGCGGCGGCCCTGCGGGGCTTGCTGCTGCAGTTGAACTATATCATAGAGGAATTAAAAATATCTTAGTAATTGAACGTGAAAATACTTTGGGCGGTATTCTGCGTCAGTGTATTCACGACGGTTTTGGGCTGACCAGATTCAAGACAACACTCAGCGGGCCGGAATATGCCCAGCGGTTCATAGATGAAACGGAAAAAGATAACATATCATGCCTGACAAATACAACCGTGCTTTCCGTCGGACAAGATAAAGTCGTAACTACGGTCGGACGTGACGGTCTAAAAACCTACCAGGCGAAAGCGGTCGTTTTGGCCATGGGCTGCAGGGAACGTACCCGGGGAGCATTGGGCATCCCGGGCGAACGTCCGGCCGGCGTGTTTACAGCGGGGGTAGCACAGGCTTACATAAATCTGCAAAATACGATGGTAGGAAGAAATATCATCATTTTGGGCTCCGGAGATATTGGAATGATCATGGCAAGGCGCTTCACACTGGAAGGCGCGACAGTGAAGGCGGTATTTGAAATCCAGCCCTATCCCAGCGGTCTGCCGCGCAATATTCAACAGTGCCTGAATGACTACGGAATACCGCTGTATCTCAGCAGAACGGTGACGGGCATCCATGGAAATTGCCGCCTTACCGGGATAACGGTTTCCGATGTGGATGAGCATATGAATCCTATTCCCGGTACGGAAAAGGACTTAGACTGCGACACGTTAATCCTGTCGGTTGGTCTGATTCCGGAAAACGAGCTCTCTCTGGAAGCAGGAGTGGAGCTGGACAGCCGCACGAAAGGGGCCATTGTGGATGAACATTATCAAACCAGTGTTGACGGTATCTTCGCCGCCGGCAACGTGCTGCATGTCCATGATTTAGTGGATTTCGTATCGATGGAAGCAGAAGCCCTCGCGGACTCCGTGGCCGACTACCTTCAAAACCAGAGTCTGCCCAAAGCAACAATTTCAATATTGCCGGACGAAAACATCAATCATACCGTGCCTCAAAAAATCAGTGGTAAAAACAGCTTCATGCTTTCGATGAGGGTAAGCAAGCCGTTACAGGATTGTGTCATTAACATTTGTCAGAATGGTAAAATTCTGAAATCAAAAAAAATAATAAAAGCGATTCCCGCTCAAATGATACAGATCCCCATTCAAAAAGAGGTTCTTTCCGGCACAGGCAGTTTGGAGGTGCGCGTAACATGCTGAAAAAGTATATTTGTATCGTCTGCCCAAACAGTTGTGAAATTACGGCAGAGGTTGAAAACGGTCAAATTCTCTCTTTAACGGACGCAAGCTGTAACCGGGGGCAGGAGTATGTGCGTCAGGAGCTAACGAATCCTGTAAGAAATATTGCATCATCCGTTTTTTTGGAGGACGGTGTTTTACCTCTTGCGAGCGTTCGGCTTTCTAAGCCTATTCCGAAAGAAAAAATCTTCCGTGTTATGAAAGAAATCAAAGAAGCCAGATTGAAAGCACCCGTCAAAATCGGTCAAGTTGTTATCGAAAATGTGCTTGGCCTTGACAGCAATGTCATTGTGACAAAGAATGTAGACGCAAAATAGAATCATCATAAAATATTTCTGCCATCTCGATTCGATCTGTGTTAAACTGAAAATATAGAAAAATTTTAACAATATTTGAGAGGCGTACGAAATGCAAGAAAACAAACCTATGCCCCCCATGGGCAATAAAACCCTAATCGAGCGCACAATGGCTGAAATGTTTCGGTTGATTCGTGAAAAGGGCTATCAGCCGGGAGAAAAGCTTCCGAACGAATATGAACTCGGCAAACTGCTCGGTGTAAGCCGTAATACCGCCAGAGAGGCGCTCCGGGTTCTGGCATCCAACAATGTTATCGAAATTCGCCAGGGTGCCGGTACCTTTATTTCCGATAAAAAAGGAATCCCCAATGACCCCCTAGGCTTTTCACTGATTCAGGATAAAAACAAGCTTGCAAAAGATCTGCTTCAGCTTCGCTGCATCATTGAACCGCCAATTGCTGCTTTGGCCGCGCAGAATGCGACTCCGGAGGATATTACAAAATTGGAGATTGCATTGCTGGAGGTCGAAGGGCAGATAGCCCAACACACAAAATTTGCTGAAAAAGACCAGAATTTTCACATTCAGATTGCCAACTGCACAGGAAATGCCGTCGTATCAAACCTGATTCCGGTGATCAGTGCAGGCGTCACATTGTTTTCATCCGTCATAAATCAGCAGGAATTTGAACAGACACTAAAATCCCACCGCAATATTTTTGAAGCGATCCATAACAGAAAACCGGTAGATGCGCAGCAGGCAATGCTGTTCCATTTGCTTTACAACATGAACCGCTTTCATTAGAATAATTTCTGCCCCGTTACACAACAACAAGGAGGATGGATTTTAATCCATCCTCCTTGTTGTTGTGTACCCTTTTTACTTTAAGGCGACAGAAACATTACACCGCCATACTTAATAAATTTCGATGGGTCAAAAATTTGCAGTCTTTAAAAAACGGATAATATCGTTAACGGTCAGGGAAAGGTCGCTTTGGCTGCGCAATTTGGCTTCCTTAAACGGTACTGCGACGCGATTGATGCTGAAAATGGCTGAAACTCCTATATCATACGCTTTTTCAATATTATCACCGATGTCGCCAACAACAGCAATGACCGGTACCGCGGCTTTTTTTGCGCGGCGTGCAACGCCGATGACGACTTTTCCGCGAAGACTCTGTGTGTCTATTTTTCCTTCGCCTGTAAAAACCAGATCGGCATCTTTTAATAAGTCGTCAAAGCGAACGGTATCCAGCACGATATCAATTCCAGGCTGCATCTTAGCGTTCAAAAAAGCCGCCACCCCGGCGCCTAAACCGCCGGCTGCACCGGAGCCGGGGATGTTCGTGACGTCTTTTTCAAGGTCGTTTTGAATGATGCGCGCGATATTTTGCAAACCTTCGTCCAGTGCTGCAACCATAGACGCGTCGGCACCTTTCTGAGGGCCAAAAACATAGGCGGCACCTGTTGGCCCGCAGAGCGGATTGTCAATATCACACATGGCTGCAAATTCAATGCCGGAAAGCAAATCGGAAGCCTGATCGTTTCGAATATGCCTGATTTTTGCAAGGGTTCCGCCCGTCGGAATAAATTCCTGACCTTTTTCGTCATAAAATTTTATTCCTAAAGCAGCCGCCATTCCGGCGCCGGCATCATTGGTGCAGCTTCCGCCAAGTCCGATGATAATTTTTTTGCAGCCGGACTTAGCCGCGTCCAAAATCAGTTCGCCTACACCATACGTCGTTGCCGCGGCCGGGTCCAGACGATCTCCGGCGAGCGGCAGGCCTGCACAGGCCGCCATTTCTATAATAGCCGTACTGCCGTTGATAATTCCATAAAAAGAATTGACGGGCTTAAAGAACGGACCGGAAACGGTCAGAGTTTTTTTCACTCCGCCGACTGCCGTCAGAAACGCATCTACACTACCTTCACCGCCGTCTGCTACCGGAATGGAGACTGTTTCCACATCTGGATAATGAGCTTCAATTTGTTCGTTCATAATTCCGCATATTGCAGCGGAATCCATTGTACCTTTAAACGAATCTGGAATTAAAATGACTTTTTTCATGTTGTTCAATCTCCCTCGTTATTCTAAATCTATTGAATGGTCAACGATATCAATGCGGAATTTCCCAGCGCCGGTTTTAAAAATGTCATGCTATATAAATACACAGTGGGGGCGCATTCTATTGTACTGACAACAGAACGCGCCCCACTGTAGAAATTAAATCAGAGATATCAAATTGAATTTATTTGCCGATCTTCGTCCCGGAAACCTTCGCGTAGTAATTTGCCAGACTGCTATGATCTTCCTGACCGTGCCCGTCGGCGTGGAGCGTCTGCATCATTTCCATTACCGCGGCCGTCAGCGGCAGCGGGGAACCGACGCCGTGCCCGGTTTCGAGCGCATTGTTCAGATCTTTAATGTGCAGATCAATTTTAAAGCCAGGTTTGAAGTTGCCGTCAATCATCATAGGAGCCTTCGCGTTCATTACGGTAGAGCCTGCAAGGCCGCCCTTGATTGCATCAAAAACGAACTGTGGGTCTACGCCGGCTTTTTTAGCAAGCGTAAATGCCTCTGCGCAGGCGGCAATATTGCAGGCCACAACAACTTGGTTTGCAAGCTTCGTCGTATTGCCCGCGCCGATGGTTCCGCAATATACCGCTGAAGCGCCCATCTTCAGCAGAATGTCCTTTTTGACACTTTCAAATACTTCTTTATCGCCGCCAACCATAATGGAAAGAGTCCCGTCGACCGCTTTTGGCTCGCCGCCGGATACCGGCGCATCGATCATTTTGACCCCTTTTGCTACACAGGCCTTGTTAATCTCCTGGGAAGCGAACGGTGCAATCGAAGACATGTCAATGAGGACGGTACCGGCCTTCGCGCCTTCCAGCACACCATTTTCGCCCATGACCACCGTTTTAACATGGGGAGAATTTGGGAGCATTGTAATAATCATGGAACACTGTTCAGCAACTGCTTTTGAGGAAGCAGCAGACTTCGCGCCGGCCGCCACTACATTGTCAACATTTGCCTGCACTACATCAAACACGACTAATTCATGTCCAACCTTCATGAGGTTTTTTGCCATGGGTTTCCCCATAATGCCAAGTCCTATAAATCCTATTTTCATGAAATCAGTTCTCCTTTTTTGATCATCATTACAGCAGATTTTTTGCCTTATCTGCAATATTTTCTGCGGTCAGTCCGTAATGCTCCAGGAGTTCCTGCGCACCATAGGCCGACTGGCCAAAGACATCTTGTACTGCGACATAATCCATGGGTACACAGGATGTCCGCAGGGACAGTGCAACGGCAGAAGCAAGGCCGCCAATAAAATTGTGTTCTTCAGTGGTAACCACCGCCTTGACAGATTTTGCGATTTCCGCCACGCCTGCATAATTAAATGGTTTCATTGTGGAAACATTGACCACTTTTGCAGAGATCCCCTGTGCTTTTAAAAGTTCAGCAGCCTTCATGGAGGCGCTGACCATGGAGCCCTGCGCGAAGATTGCAACATCGGAACCCTCATTCAGCACACGCAGTTTCCCTATTTCAAATTTATCCTCTTCACCGATATAATCGGGAAGATCATTTCTGACAACGCGGATGTATACCGGGCCGTCGATTGCAGCGGCCATACGTACCGCCTGACGTGTCTCAGTAGCGTCGCAGGGGGTCAGCACCGTCATATTCGGAATTACGCTCATCAGCGCGACATCTTCAATATCCTGATGGGTAGAGCCGTCGCCAAAATCAGAGAGGCCCGAAGAAGATCCGCAGAGTTTTACATTAAGCTTTCCAATAGAGATTGTCTGACGAATCTGATCATAAGCTCTGCCGGTGGCGAAAACTGCGAAAGTGCTGCAAAACGGAATTTTCCCGCTGGCAGCCAACCCGGCAGCCGTTGAGAGCATATCTTGCTCTGCAATACCCATTTCGAAGTAGCGGTCGGGATATGCCTGTTGGAACAGGCAGGACATGGTAGATTTGCCAAGATCCGCTTCAAGAGCGACTACGTTTGAATTTTCGGCGCCCAGTGCGACGATTTCTTCGCCGTATGCTAAACGCTGGCTTTGTGTTTTTGTCATATCTGGCACATCTCCTTTCTTATAAAGCTGCGAACTGTGAATCCAGTTCTTTCAGCGCGGTCTCATACTGTTCTTTGGTTAAAGAGCCATTGTGGAAACCTACCACGTTTTCAGCAAAAGAAATGCCCTTGCCTTTGGTGGTATGTGCAATAATAACAGTCGGCATGCCTTTGACGGTATCCGCTTCTTCAAACGCAGCAAGAATCTGCTCCACATTGTGGCCGTCAATTTCAATGACATGCCAGCCGAAACTTTTCCATTTTTCCGGCAGCGGATCCGTGTTGAAGCGGTTAGCACAGGCGCCGGTTGCCTGTAAGCAGTTCTTATCAACGATACCAACGATGTTGTCAATCTTGAAATTGGCGGCCGCCATAGCGGCTTCCCAGATTTGACCTTCGTCCATCTCGCCGTCGCCCATGATGCAGTAGACTTTATTTCCCTTTTTGTCAAGGCGCATTGCCAGTGCCATACCGTTGGCAATGGAGAGGCCCTGGCCCAGCGAACCGGTGCCCGCCTCAATGCCGGGAGTCTTGCAGCGGTCGGGATGGCCCTGCAGCCGGGAGCCGAGTTTTTTGCAGGTGTTTAGTTCCTCAACGGGGAAATATCCGGTTTCTGCGAGTGCAGCGTACTGTGCAATCGCGGCATGGCCTTTGCTGTAAATGAATTTATCGCGGCCTTCCCACTGCGGGTTCTTCGGATCGAATTTCATTTTATGTCCGTAAAGTGCGGCTACAATGTCGGCACTGGAGCATGAACCGCCTAAATGGCCGACGTGCCCCTCTCCGCCAATCATATTGACAACATCACGACGGATATTGATTGCCAGTTTTTCAATCTTTTTAACTGTATCCTGATTTGTCATAATAATAATTACCTCCTATGTTAAATTACGCGACGGGAAACCGGACAGATAAGTACCAATGACATTTTATTTGGAGCACATACTCTCCAGCGTTTTCTGTACATGTTCCCGCATGATGTCCTTTGTTTGTTTAACGTCCCGTGCTTCTATTGCTTCCAGCAGTTTTCCATGATAGTAGATGCCAATGTCGCTTCCGAGATGATCTACAATCTGCTCCATAGCGGTGCTCAGTATTTCTCTTAAAATGTTATGGGTAGCAATAATCAGTTCATTTTTGGTCATCTCCGCAATCTTAAAATGGAAATCCAAATCAAGCTTGGCAAATTGCTGCCGGTCTTTTTCTATTTCAATCTTCTTCATCTCATTGTAGAGCGCTCTCAGCTGAGCAATTTCCTCCGGTGTTGCCTTTTCGGCGGCGAAGCCTGCGGTTTCAACTTCCACCATCTGCCGAAATTCAAGTACCTGTCGGATATCGTTATCGCCTAAATAGGCTATTGGCATAATTCCGTTCATGATTGGGGAAAGGCTTGCTTCTTTAATATACGAACCCTCACCGGAACGGGTATCAATCAGTCCGAGTATTGCTAATTTCTGCATTGCCTGCCGCACCGTAATTCGACTCACCTCAAAACTGGCTGCCAAATCATTTTCGGAGGGCAGTTTCTGTCCCGGTTTCCAAGTGCCCTGTAAAATTTGCTGTTTCATTTGCTCAAACACCTGGTCACTTATTGTTTGGTAGACAATCGGCTTAATTTTCATTGTAATACCCTCCTGTTGTTTACATTATAGATATGATCATACTGCCTGTTTCGAAATATTGCAACAGGCTGTTTGATAACAATGCAACCGAATGTCAATACCGATTTAGGCTTATTTATTGAACAAAGTTAATGACCTACGACAACCACTTTGATCATTTCGCCCGGATCATGCGCCAGTTTATAGAAATATTCCGGAGCCTGTGCAAGTGAGATCTCTTTGCTGATAAGAGGGGCAACATTAAGCTTGCCCTCATTGAGCAATCCCACAACCGTTTTGAACTCCTCGTAGCCGTAGAGGAAAGAACCATGAACCGTCAATTCGCGGGTTACAATCTCCTGCATGTTGATCTCTACCATTGGTTTGTTATTGCCGATCCAGACTGCCGTTCCGCCGAATGCCAGCGCTGACATTGCCTGCTGTACTGTCGGGGTCGCGCCCACCGCTTCAATCGCCACATCCACACCTTTGCCGTCGGTGTTCGCAAAAATGATTTCTTTAAAATTCTGCTTGCTGGGATTGATAAGTACATCTGCTCCCATGCTGCGTGCGACCTCTAAGCGGGAATCGCTCAAATCGGAAACGAAGATTTTACGGGGATTCTTCATTTTTACGCAGGCCAGTGCCAAAAGACCGATTGTGCCTGTTCCCACCAGAAGAACATTTTTACCGCTCAGATCCCCGGCATGCCCCACTCCGCGATAAGAGACAGCCAGCGGCTCCATTAAACTGCCTATTGCATAAGGAACATCGTCCTTTACTGTAAAACAGCATTTGGCCGGCACACAGATATATTCGGCAAACGCGCCGTCAACATCCAGAACGCCAAAGGCGCGTTTATTCAGACACAGATGGACATCACCTTTTTTGCACATCTCGCATGTTCCGCAGAAATCGACCGGGTAAACCGCAACCTTTTCGCCGATCTGGCGGCCGGTTACACCCGCGCCCAGCTCCACGACCTCGCCTGCGAACTCATGGCCCATCATCATAGGTTCAAGCCGCCGCCCGGTCAAACCCAGATAGCCATGTACGTCGCTGCCGCAGATGCCGCAGGCTTTGACCCTCAGTTTCACTTCGCCCTGTTTTGGGGAAACATCAGGAACATCCTGATAATTCAATTTATTTGGACCTTCGTATACAATGCCTTTCATGCAATTATCCTTTCTCTTTAAGGATCCGAGAGACGTCATGGGGACTTTTTAGGACGTCTCCCGTTTCCTTGACCAATAGAAGAAATATTCGAAAAATGATTAGCCTTCAGCAGTTTTAACAGCAGCCTTAAGCTTCGTGATCATATCGTCGCCGACTTTTGCTTTGACGCTGTCCCAAACAGATGCGGTCTTATCTTTGAAGACCTGCTTTTGAGCGTCAGTCAGCTCTGTTACTGTGCAGCCCTCGTCTACAAGCTTTTTCTGCAGTGTTTCAGCCTGTGTGCGATTCAGTTCGCGCTCTGCCTTAGAGTATTGTGCTGCTGCATCACTGATAATCTTCTGGGTAGCCGCATCATAGGTGTCCCACTTTGCCTTGGAATAGAGCAGCAGGAAAGGAGAATAGATGTGGTGTGTAAGGGTGACGTATTTGTTGACTTCCTGAATGTGGGCGGCATAGAAATTCGGAATCGGGTTCTCCTGACCGTCAATGGTGTGCTGCTGAAGTGCTGTGAATACCTCGGTCCAGCTCATCGGAGTCGGATTGGCGCCCATGTCTTTCCATGCTTCCAGATGGAACTGATTTTCCATCGTGCGAATCTTGAGTCCTGCAAGATCGCTCGGTGATGTAACTGCTTTTTTAGAGTTGGTCAGGTCGCGGAATCCATTTTCGTTCCACGCAAGATTGATAAGACCTTTTTCTGCCAGCTTCTCGTTGAGCATCTTGCCGATATCCCCGTCAATAACTTTATCAGCAACTTCGCTGTTATTGAACAGGAAGGGAATATCAAAGATAGCGAGTTCAGGAACAAGACCAACTAGCGGTGCAGTGGAGGTATTGCACATTTCCAGGTCTCCTGCACGAACAGCTTCGGTTCCCTTGGTGTCGTCGCCAAGTTGATTGTCGGAATAAACTTGAACGGCAATCGTGCCGTTAGAAGCTTCCTCCACCAGTTTTTTAAAGGTGCTGTTCTGTGCCACTACGCCCGGGGAACTCGCGCTGGCGCCGTTAGACAGCTTAATGGTCAGTTTTGCATTGCCGGCAGCAGAACTTTGGGATGCCGCCTGGGACTGCGCCGCAGAGGCAGGAGTTATGTTGTTTCCAAGGCCGCCGCAGCCTGCGAGCATGCTCATTGCCACGCTTGTGGCAAGTACTAGGGAAACGAGTTTCTTAGTCATGTTTTTTCTCCTTTAATTTTTTTTATTGAACGACAGTTCTTTCATAATACTGTCGTTAATCCGCTGTTATTATCCCAAAAGATTCGGTATGAACATAACAAGTTTCGGAAAAAATGTAATGATAAACAAAACAACGTACATAATAGCCACAAACGGCCACATTGCTTTTATTAGATCAAAAAGTTTAATCTTACCCAAACTGACTCCGACGTAAAGCACGTTTCCGACCGGAGGAGTCAGCAGACCTATGCAAAGGTTGCAGACCATGACCACTCCAAAATAGACAGGGTCTATACCAAACTGCCTTACAATAGGGAGAAGGATCGGTGCAAGAATCATGATAGCGGGGCCGCTGTCCATAACACAGCCGACCAGTACCAGTAAGACATTGACTAAAAGCATGAACATGTAAGGATTATTTGTCAGCGACAGAACGGCTTGAGCCAGCAATTGCGGAATTGAAGCGGTGGTGACCAGGTAAGCCGCCACATTCGCCGCACCCACCACAAACATCATGACCGCGGTACCGCGGCAAGCGTAGATGATGAGACTGGGCCATTCTTTGATACTCATTTCTTTATAAACGAACATCGATACAATCAGTGCATACACGACAGCAATTGCAGCAGTCTCGGTGGCCGTTGCAACACCGGTGAGAATACAAACAATGATGAAAACCGGAAGCATAATAGCCAGGATCGCTTCCTTAAACGCTTTGATTCTTTCACTGAAGGTGGCTTTCGTACCGACGGGATATTTTGCTTTGCGGGCGTGAAAAAACCATAGGCCCATCAAAGAAAATCCCATTAGAATGCCGGGAATAATACCGCCGGCGAACAGCTTAGAGATGGAACATTCGGCAATAACGCCGTAAATGATCATCTGCGTACTGGGCGGAATGATTGGACCGATACACCCGGAAGCACATATTACACTGGTGCTTTTTTTGTCATCGTAGCCGGTTTCTTTCATCATCGGTAGCATGACGCTGCCGATTGCAGTGGTGTCGGCTACCGCGCTGCCGGTGATTCCGGCGAATACCATTGAAGCAACTACGCCAACATAGCCGAGACCGCCGCGATGATGCCCCAGCATAACCTTTGTAAAGGTGACGATTCTCCTCGAGATGCCTCCTTTATTCATAATTTCTCCGGCAATCATGAAGAACGGGATGGCCAGCAACGGAACGCTGTCAACACCTGTAATAAAGCTTTGCGCTAATTTCAGAAAGACTATATTGTTCTGTGCCAACATCATGAATACGGCGGTTCCAACCAAGGAAAATCCTACAGGAACCCCGAGGCATACCAAGCCAAACAAGCTAATTAAAAAAATGGCTAACATTTCGTCCCTCCTTCCTTAGTCTTTAAAATGAATGATACCGCTGATAAACCGCGCTATGAACTGAAATTCCATGATAAGCATGGAAATGGGAGCAATACTGTAAACTAAACCGGCACGCGCGTGAAGCGCAGATGTCATCCAGTCCCACTGTGTCATCGTGTACTGTATGCCGCCCCGAATCAGAAAGCCCAGCAGAACCATTACCACAAGCAGGGCAATCAGCGATAGGAATTTACTTATTTTTTTAGGAAAAGCGTTAACGATAAAGTCGAGCTGCATATGCTCGGTTTTATCATTTGCCAGCACCGTGCCGATAAAGGTTACCCAAATGAAAGAAAATCTAGCCAGTTCTTCCGCCCACGGGATAGTAGTGTGTAATAGATAACGACAAAAAACATTGCCTACCACTACCGTAACCATCATAGTGCCAAGAATAGCCAAGAGCATCTCGAACGCTCTCATTGTGACCGTGTTGATTTTTTTGATTGAACTCACTTTTAACTCCGCCTCCTTTTGTCTCCAACCGCAAGTAATGTTTGATTGCCACAGTTCAGTAGTTTCACACCGCCTCCCCAGATGCGTTTCCTGTTGAACGTCTTACCTGACAACCTGTAATACTGGCTACCATGTATATTATAGTATTATCTATAAAAAGTCAACATGTTATTTATTTTTTGTTAATTTACACAATCATTCTTTCAGTTTGTTGTTTCTTGTTACAAGTTGCCTCTTTTTCCAATAGTCCGCCGATCGGTCATACGAGGACTCACGATAAATCCGCCTTTTGGCATATTTACGCCGACTGTAATTTCTGTAATGCCTTTTGACAAAAGCAAATTTACGTGATATTATGCTTTCATTATTAACAAAATCCGCCGTGCCATGAGCGCGCAGCGCACAGAAAGGACAATATCTGATGGATATGAGGGAGATCATAAAAAGCCGGCCATTGCTTGCAATTATGCGCAATGTGCCGCTGGAAAAAACGCTGGATTACGCCGGGGCGGTTATAAAAGGCGGCGTAACTTTTTTTGAGGTGGCGCTTAACTCCGCCAACGCACTTGAACAGATCGGCATGCTGCGGCAGAAATTCGGAGACAAAGCGATGTTCGGCGCGGGCACCGCGATTACGGTTGACCTTGCAAAGGTGGCACTTGACGCGGGCGCGCAGTTCCTGCTTTCCCCATCTACAAATGAGGATGTTCTTTCCTACTGCTCAGATAATGACATCTATTTTCTGCCCGGCGTACTGACTCCCACGGATGTGGCTGTCTGCCTGCGCTATGGCTTCAAAACAATGAAGCTTTTTCCCGCAGGGGATATGCCGCGAAGCTATGTGAAAAGCCTGAAGGGCCCGTTCAACGACACCGAATATGTAGCAATCGGCGGCGTTCATCCGGAAAATCTGCAGGAGTTCTTTCACGCCGGTTGCATCGGCGCCGGGTTGAGCAGCAATATGATGCCCAAAGAGGTCGTCGCCTCCGGGGATTGGGAAAAGGGCTCTGCTTACGTGGCGAATATACTTGCAAAGCTGAAATAAAACTTATAGGAGAATACACTTATGAAAATCATTCAAGTGAACACCTATCTGGTACGCCCTCGCTGGGGATTCGTAGAAATTGTAACGGATGATAGCTTTTTCGGTTGGGGCGAAGCAGTTTTGGAAGGACACGCCTCTACCGTTCTGGCCTGCGTGAATGAAATGAGCAGCTATTTGATAGGGGCAGATCCCCGCCGGATTGAGGACCTGTGGAGTACGATTTACCGTGCCGGTTTTTACCGGGGCGGCGGCGTTCTGATGAGCGCGCTCTCCGGCATTGATCAGGCCCTTTGGGACATCAAGGGCAAGATGTTCGGCGCGCCTGTCTATGAGTTGATGGGCGGAGCCTGCCGTGACAAGGTGCGTGTTTACTCCTGGATCGGCGGCGACCGTCCGAGCGATGTAGGGATCGCCGCAAAGGAAAAGAAAGACGCCGGATTTACCGCCATCAAGATGAACGCCACCGAGGAGCTGCAGTATCTGGACAGCTACGATAAGATCGACGCAGTACTCGAACGTGTGGCTGCAATTCGTGAAAGCTGCGGAAAATATTTTGGCATCGCTATCGATTTCCATGGCCGCGTCCATAAGCCAATGGCTAAGGTGCTGGCCAAAAAGCTGGAGGAATTTGATCCGATGTTTATCGAGGAGCCGGTGCTCTGCGAAAACATGGAATATTTTCCCGAGATAGCTGCGGCTTGCAATATACCGATTGCGACCGGCGAGCGTCTGTTTTCCAAATGGGATTTTAAACGTCTGCTCCAGACGGGCGGCGTAGATATCATTCAGCCTGACCTTTCCCATGCAGGCGGTATCACTGAGGTTAAAAAGATCGGCGCTATGGCTGAAGCCTACGATGTGGCGCTTGCTCCCCACTGCCCGCTGGGGCCGATCGCGCTGGCAGCCTGCCTGAACGTGGATGCCATCTGCCACAATGCTGTCATTCAGGAACAGAGCATCGGCATCCATTATAACGTTGGCAGAAGCGTGTTGGATTATGTAACAAATCAGGATGATTTCAAGTTTACGGAAGGTTGTGTCAGTCTGCCTCGTCTGCCTGGACTGGGTGTTGAGGTTAACCGCGAATTGGTAATCGAAGAAAATAAAAATCCGCATTCGTGGAAGAATCCCGTGTGGCATCATCAGGATGGTTCAGTGGCCGAATGGTAAATCATTCGGATCAACCTGTTATGAGGGAATTTAGAGGTGTGTATGGACAAATATATTATTACGATTGATACTGGAACGACTAACACGCGTGTGTCGCTGTGGGACAATCAATGCAATTATATCGATACAGTCAAAGAATCCGTTGGGGTCCGTGATACGGCAATTGACGGGAATAACAACCGCTTAAAAAGTGTGTTAAAGGGTTGTATTGAAAAGCTGACAGCCGAACATGGCATGGCAGAAAAAGATATTCTGGCGATCCTTGCAAGCGGAATGATTACATCGAATGTCGGTCTAATTGAAATCCCGCATGTTGTTGCCCCGGTTGATCTCGCAATGCTTGCCGCGGCGGCACAAAAAATTGTAATGGAAGAAATCAGCTCAGTGCCGATTTGGTTTATCCCCGGTATTAAAAATTTCGGCACGCCTGTTACACTTGACAACTTTGAAATGATGGATATTATGCGTGGCGAAGAGGTTGAAAGCATTGCAATTATCGAAAAATACTATGATGGGAAGTCCATGCTGCTCGTCCTTCCCGGTTCCCACACGAAGTTTGTGTCAGTAAACGAGAAAAAGCAGATAACAGGCTGCCTGACTTCGATTACGGGGGAACTGCTTTCCGCAATTACTTATCACACAATTATTGCGGATGCTGTGGGAAAAAACTTCATCAATGATGAAACGGCGTACGATAGGGAGATGACGCTGCAGGGGTATTGCACGGCGCAGAAGTGCGGTATGGGCAGAGCAGCATTTTCCGGCCGCATACTGAATCAGTTCGTCATTGATGATAAGAATAAAATTGCTAATTTCATTGTCGGCGCCGTCGTGCAGAACGATATTCTTGCAATCATGAATTCCTCCGCGCTCCATGTGAGTGAAAACACCGCAGTGGTCATAGTTGGTAAATATCCGTTTGGACCGGCTATTTTCGATATTCTGAAATATGACGGTTACTTCAAAAAAGTCGTCTGTGAAGTTCCGGAGCAGGTTAAGCCGCTCTCTGCTCTGGGTGCTTTTATCGTAGCGCGGGAAAGAAAAATCATCTGATTTTATAGAAGCGCTGCAATGCGCAAAGGCGGAGGCGCACGCCTGAACCGCTGATGGAAATTGTTTGTTTCATAAAAACGCAGCAGCTTACCTCAATGAAGTAAGCTGCTTCTTTTGTTATTTGATTTTAGGGTTTCTAATCTTATGGCACCACATCAAAAAGAGAGAACCTAGACTTTTACTTATTTTGATATATAATATAAGGATACTAAACTCCAGTACGGTTTTGGGAAAGGTAATGTAATGTTAAATAAAAGTGAAATAGAAGAAAAAGAATACCTTAAAGTAATATTGGCTAAGCTTCATGAAGCATCGCAGAAATTGGATCAAAAGATGTCCAATTACTCACAGGAGATCCAAGAGAAAAAAAGATATATTTGGGACAATATTTCTCAATTTGATTCCGTTGAAAAGGCTGCAAATAGATTGTCTGTACATCAGGCGGTTGACTCCGCTGAGGATGCGGCTATAGAGCAGAGGCGGATTTTCAAACTAATCGATTCCCCCTATTTCGGAAGGATCGACTTCGTTCGAAATGATGAAACGGGTGAGAATTCTTTTTATATTGGAATTCATTCTTTTACTAATGAAGAAAACTTTGAAATCCTGATCTATGATTGGCGCGCTCCGATATCCAGTTTATTTTATGATTTTGAAGTAGGAAAAGCTTTTTTCATAGCCCCAATAGGAAAAATCGACGGTGAAATATTATTAAAAAGACAGTATAGAATTAAGAATAGTGTAATGGAATACATGATCGAGAGTTCGATCAATATCAATGATGATGTATTGCAAAAAGAGTTGAGCAGCACTTCGGATGAAAAGATGAAGAATATTGTTGCTACCATTCAAAAAGAACAAAATGTTATTATTAGAAATGACTCCTCGAATGTATTGATCATTCAAGGAGTCGCCGGTTCCGGCAAAACATCCATTGCTTTGCACAGGGTTGCCTTTTTACTGTATAAATATAAAAAAACACTGAATTCCAAAAATATCTTAATTATCTCACCAAACAAAGTATTCGCGGATTATATTTCGAATGTTTTGCCGGAGCTCGGCGAAGAGGAAATTTTAGAAATAGGCTTTGACGAAATAGCAGAGAAGGAAATTGGAGCACAATATAAATTTCAGACTTTTTATCAACAAGTATCCGAACTGATTGATGAGGTAGACGAAGCGATTGTCAGGCGCATAAAATTCAAAGCCACAATAGAGTTCGTAAATGAGCTGAATTCTTTTTTAGAATATGTGAATGCCGAATATTTTACTCCGTCGGATATCAATATTGACACGGTAAATATTGCGAAAGAGTATTTAATGCGGCGTTATACGGCATATAACAAAATACCGGTTCAACAAAGGTTGGAACTATTAGCTGCAGATATTATTGAAAGCAACAGAACCAGGGATGGAAAAATGTTGAAAACATATGTTTCCATGAAAATTAAATCTTCTATTCAAAATATGTTTAAATGTAAAGATGCATTATCTTTATATAAGGATTTTTATGATCATATCGGAAAGCCTGAAATGTTCCAATTAAAGCAATCAGGAACGCTCGAATTTGCGGATGTCTTTCCTTTTTTGTATACCAAAATATTTTTCGACGGAGCAGAGAATTATCATTACGTGAAGCATTTATTAGTCGATGAAATGCAGGATTATACGCCGATACAATATGCGGTACTGTCAAAACTGTTTAAATGCAAAATGACGATTTTAGGAGACAGCAGCCAATCCGTCAATCCCTATAGTTCCTCTTCACTTGAAGAAATAAATAAGGTTTTTACAGAGGCCGATTGTGTTGAGCTATGTAAAAGCTACCGCTCTACGTTTGAAATTACGAATTTTGCACAAAAAATACAAAAAGATAAAAAACTGATTCCGATTGAGCGACACGGAGAAACGCCGACAATAACCCAATGTACCGGCAAAGCGGATGAGATTGACAAGATCAAATGTGCCATCCATGATTTCTTGAAATCGAATTACAGCTCATTAGGGATTATTTGCAAGACACAGACGCAGGCAGATGAAATATATGAAGCGACAAAAGGCCCCGGCAATAAAATATGCTTATTAGATGGTGAAAGCAAAGAATTCAAGAACGGAATCATCATTACCCCAGCGTTTATTGCAAAAGGATTGGAGTTTGACCAAGTCATTATTCCATTTGTCTGCAAAGAAACCTATAAAACGGATTTAGATAAGAGTATGCTGTATATCGCATGTACCCGAGCAATGCATAAATTGGATTTGACCTATTCCGGCACAATAACATCTTTGCTGCAAAACAATAACAGTCCGAAGTAATTTTATTGATTATCATCGCACTGAAAACAAGAACCGGCATCCAACGATGCCGGCTCTTGTTTTATAAATCTTGATTTAGGTTGCGGGAATCACTTCATCGACCCAATAATGCTATCTGCAAGAGCGTCCATCTCCGGCAGATTATCCTCGTTCATAGCGGAATTCAGCGTAAGCTTCTCGTCCAGAACGGTCATATTCTTCATTTCGTTTTCCAGAAACTCGCGCATCAGAATCCCGGATTTGCACGCCCAGGAACCGTTTTCCACGATGGCAAAAGTACGGTTCTGCAGATTCAGCGCCTTCATGTCCATCAGGTAATTGTGCATCATCGGATAAATCCCCAGATTGTAGGTGACCGAGGCCAGCACCACGTGGCTGAGACGGAAAGTCTCGGAAATCAAATATGATACCTGGGTGTTGGATACGTCGTACATGACTACATTGGTCATCCCTTTTTCTGCCAAGGCGGAAGCAAGGGCACTCGCGGCGCTCTCGGTATTGCCGTACATGGAGGCATACACAATCATGACACCCTTTTCCTCTGGCTCGTACCTGCTCCATTTGTCGTATTTGTCCAAAAAGTATCCCAGATCGGTACGCCAGACCGGCCCGTGCAGGGGGCAGATAATCTTAATGTCGATTGTGCCGGCTTTTTTCAGCAGAGCCTGAACGTGAGGCCCATACTTACCGACGATGTTGGTGAAATACCGCCGGGCATCGTCGATCCAGTCACGGTCAAAGTTTACCTCGTCATTGAAAAGCTTGCCGTCCAAAGCACCGAAGGAGCCAAAGGCATCCGCGGAGAAAAGAACCCCGTTGGTAGTATCAAATGTCACCATCGCTTCCGGCCAGTGCACCATGGGTGCGGACACGAAGGTGACCACATGCTTGCCAAAGGATTTGGTGTCGCCCTCCTTGACTTCCTCCATCCGTCCGTCAATATGGAAACCGAACTGACGCATAAGCATGAACGCCTTTTCGGTACTGATAATTTTGACCTTTGGGTACCGCAGGAGAACCTCCTCAATAGACGCGCCGTGGTCCGGCTCCATATGGTTGATCACCAGATAATCCAGCTGTCTGCCGGCAAGGACTGCTTCTATATTTTCCAGGAACTGACGGCAGGCCGACCAGTCCACCGTATCAAACAGTACGGTCTGCTTATCCAGAAGCAGATACGAGTTATAGGAAACACCGCGGGGAATGGGATGGATATTCTCAAAAAGGGTAAGGCGGCGGTCATTGGCGCCCACCCAAAAGAGATTTTCCGTTACTTTTCTAACACAATGCATTGTTGAATCCCCCTTTATAATTAATCGTTGTTTTCAGTTTTGCTGCCATATCAAACCTCTATGAACTGGTCTTTTTCTTCTCCGCACTCCGGGCAAATCCATTCTTCAGGGAGCGCGTCAAAGAGAGTACCGGGGTGAATGTCGCTGTCAGGATCGCCCACGGCAGGATCGTACTCGTAGCCGCAGCCATTGCAGACATACGTTTTCCAAGTAGGGATCACTTTTTTCGGAACGGCCCGCTTCATCTTTTTCATGGGCGGCGCGGGTTTCTTGGACTCGCCATTATCCAGTTCGGCGGTGAGCAGCGGGAGAACCTCCAGCACATCGCCCACAATACCGTAATCACAGTTCTTAAAAATGGGTGCGTTGGGATTGTTGTTGATGGCAACGATGGTTGTGGCATCTTTAATCCCTTTCAAGTGCTGGCCCGCGCCTGAGATGCCGCAGGCTATGTACAGATTTCCGCTGAATTTCTGTCCGGACATACCAACATAGCGGTTCAGTGGCACATATTTCAGCGTTTCAGCCACCGGACGGGAGGAGCCGAGGGCAGCCCCAGCCTGAACGGCAAGGGCCTTCACCAATTCCATATTTTCTTTTTCGCCGATCCCCTTACCGGCGCTGACTACCCGTTCGGCCTTGGTAATGGGGGTGTCTATGTCAATACCCACGGTAAAGTCATAACCATCCGCCTTAAGAGCCTCCACCAAAGCAGTCACCCGCTCCGCGGCGTTACCCTCTTTGAGAACCATCTTCTTGCGCACTCCGGTGACCGGCCCATGCTGAGCTCCGGCAGGAATGTCGTTCTTTGGCATCTTGCCGATGATGTGGGAGGCGATGACAATATTCTGGATCTCGTTAGTGCCCTCATAGATGGTGCAGATCTTGGCGTCGCGGTAGGCACGTTCCACTTCCATGCCCTTCAGGTAACCGTTGCCGCCGAAAATCTGCAAGGCATTGTTGACAACCTCAAGACAGATATCGGAGGCGTACTGTTTGGCCATGGCCGACTCCATGCCGTAGGGTTCGTGGTGCTCCTTGAGTTCGGCGGCGCTGTATACCAGCAGCCGGGCGGCACGGAGTTTCGTGGCCATGTCTGCCAGCTTGAAAGCGATGATCTGTTGCTGACAGATGGGTCTTCCAAACTGAATGCGTTCCTTTGAATACTCCAGTGCGTTTTCATAGGCGCCTTGGGCGATACCCAGTGCCTGTGAGGCGATGCCGATGCGGCCCCCGTCCAGGGTGGACATGGCGATCTTAAAGCCTTGACCCTCCTCCCCCAGCAAGTTTTCTTTGGGAACTTTCACCTCGTTGAAAATCAGTTCCGCAGTGGAAGAGGAGCGAATACCCATCTTGTCGTAGTGGTCGCCGAAGGTGAAGCCTTCCCAGCCTTTTTCCACAATGAAGGCACTGATGCCTCGGGTACCGATATCCGGAATGGTGACGGCAAAGACTATATAGGTATCGGCTATATCAGCGTTGGTGATAAAAATCTTACCACCGTTTAAAATGTAAAAGTCTCCGTCAAGGACAGCGGTGGTTTCCGTGCCGCCCGCGTCGCTTCCCGCGTTTGTCTCGGTCAAACCGAAGGCACCCAGCTTCTCGCCCTTGGCCAGCGGAACCAGATATTTCTGCTTTTGTTCCTCGGTGCCGTAGGCGAAAATAGGCCATGAGCCCAGTGAAGTATGCGCGGAAAGAATCACGCCGGTACCACCGTCCACCCGCGAGAGTTCCTCAACGGCGATAGCATAGCTGATGATATCCAAGCCCATGCCGCCGTACTCTTTTGGGTAGGGGATTCCCATCATCCCCAGCTTGCTCAGTTTCTCGATGGCGTCTGTGGGAAATTCACTTTCTTTATCCAGCAGAAATGCCAAGGGTTTGACTTCCGTTTCCGCGAATTCCCGAATCTTTGCACGCAGAGCTTCATGATCTTCTGTTGTTTTGAAAAACATATTTTTCCTCCTTTAGTTATATTAAGTTGTATATTATATTTTATGAATCTCGTTAAAGGAAATTCATAAAACTGGATACGCAGCTTTACGGCGGGCGGTTCACAGATTGCACATCTTGATTAATTTTTAAAAATCCTGCCGTCGCTCAATACTTGATAAAACTTATCCACTTTATAGGCAAAAAATTATTCGTGACAAATCCGCTGTTTCAGCAACAGCCTCATTCGACCTCAAACAACATTTGGTGTAAACTGCGCGCACGGAGTTCTGCATCCAGCACTCCTTGAATCTGCATCAGCTGTTTATGTGCCGTGCAAATCGAGCCGCGTTTCTGCTGCCACGCACATTGAAAAGCAGGCTGCATGCAGGCGCTTATCAGATTCTCAGCTCCCATAATTTCCGTCAAATCGTACAGGCTCACTTTTTGAAGATCTGCGATCAACCGGCAGCCCCCGTCCGTACCCCGGGTAACTTGCACAAGCCCGGCCCGCCCCAGTTTCTTGAGAATCTTGTATACAAATTGCTGCGGAAGCAATTCCCGTTGGCAGATATCCGCCGCCGTAAGCTGTTCTGCGCCCGATAGTGCGCGCAGTATTCGCAGTGCATAATCTGTTTCCCGTGTAATAAGCAGATTTGTTCCCTCCACTCAACATATTTTTCATTATTAAATAATATATCATTCTGGATATACTTTGTCAAGTATTTCTAAATAATTAGGTTATTATATCCAAGATGTTCCCGCACCACAATTTCGATACTTTAGGTTGGCCTGGATGTTGACAAAAAATTAATCAATGGATTTTATTTTTACAATATGCTGCCTTATTTATTGAAAATGATATCATAATAGAATATACTAATAGTAATTTCGATAATTAAGCGGCCTTTTCTACTTCGCATAAACCCATCAATTGGCGACTGTTACGGGTGATTCGACTGTCAGTCCTTTCCTGCGCCAATTAAATCATTTATAAGAATTATGGAGGAAAAACAAATGAAAACCTGCAAATGTAAAATTCTTTCTCTTATCTCGCTTTTTACGATTCTATTCGGCATGGTGCAAATTGGCAGTGCAGCCCCTGTGGCGGCAAGTACGGACTTTATGATAACGAACGGCGTGTTAACAAAGTACTACGGATCGAAAAACTGTGTGACTATTCCTAGTACTGTAAAATCGATTGGTGAAGAAGCGTTTAATGAATGCACGGATATGATCGAAATCATAATTCCTAACAGTGTAACGGCTATTGGAAGATATGCATTTGAACAGTGCTCAGGTCTGAAAAAAGTAACTATTCCAAACAGTGTAACTTCCATTGGAAACTATGCGTTCGATCAATGTACAAGTTTAAAAAGTGTTACCCTTTCAAACAATTTAAAATCGATTGGCATTAAAACATTTAACGGGTGTACAAGCTTAACTAAAATTACGATTCCGGACAATGTAACCTCAATAGAAAAATATGCGTTTGAAGAGTGCACAAGTTTGAAAAGTGCTACGATTTCAAGCAGCGTAAAATCCATTGGACTTGATGCATTTGATGGCTGCGATGACCTTACCATCAGCGGTTATCAAAATACTCCAATACAAACTTATGCCAAGAAAAACGGTATTTCCTTTAAATCCATTGGTGTGGGTTCCCTGACGCTGGATACCAAAAATTACACAATTGCACCCAAATCCAGTTACACGATTGGTGCCAAATTAGTTGGAACAGGCCTAACTCTCAAAGTCAATTCTTCAAAAAGCACTATTGCTAAGGTTGTAAAGGTGAACAGTAAAGAGTATAAAGTAACGGGTTTAAAGGTTGGAACAACATACATCAATTTTAATGTATATGACAAAAGCGGCAAGCAGCTTGCCCATGCTTCCGTTAAAATAGTAGTAAAAAGGGGCGTGACTTCAAAAGGAAGTTCCGCAACGCAAGTTGCTAAGTTCTGATTTGTATGAAAGATGGAATTCAATGATGATAGGTAAAATACGAAATTGTCAGTTGCTATGAGAAATTTTTGTGCGACATGGTTTAGATTTATAATTTATAATTGGGTGTGATACAATTGAATTTAATAAAAGCTTCATCTGACGATTTTTATATTGTAAAGACGATTTTGCAGGCCACAATCAATGCAGTATATCCCAATTATTACCCTGTCGGAGTGGTAAATTTCTTTCTTAGCCACCATTCTGATGAGCATATACAAAAAGATATTGAAAAACAAAATGTGTTTATACTGAAAGCCGGCGGCGAAAATGTAGGCACAGGCAGTGTGGATGAGAATCAAATAAACCGTGTGTTTGTACTACCTCAATTTCAAGGAAATGGTTATGGTACATATATTATGGATAAGCTAGAAGATCTGGTTGCTAAAAAGTATCCCTGTTCTATTTTGGATTCTTCCTTCCCTGCTTACAGCATGTATTTACAAAGAGGTTATTTCCCAACCAAATATAATAAAGTCCCCACCCCAAATGGCAATATTCTATGTTATTATGAAATGGAAAAGCAACTGAGTTCATGTAAGTTTTCATAAAATGAACCAATAATCCCATGATCTCACACAGTAACAAACAAACATGGCAGTAAAAATAATGGATTATTTGGATACAGGGCAGCTGATTTTACAACCGCCCTGTTTCCTATCCTTCATGCCTTCTGACATACCTAAATCTTCGATAAGCGGCATCGTCTGTTCATTTTACTGACGCTTCACCCTTATTATTTTCAGCAATCGCTGGTATCGGCAGCTGGAACCCTCTACGGATACCCTGTGGGAATGTGAAAATATTAAGCGGGTCGTACTTCTCTTTGATTTTTTCCAGTCTGCCTACATGCGAACCATAATACTCTTCCAAGTAATAGGGTAAATCATAATATGGGAAATTAACATAGGAGCCTGTCGTTGCGGCCGAAAGGGTTGGAAAACGGTCATTTATCCAACTCGTGTTTTCCTCCGCGTACCTGTTCTTCTCCCAAGTGGTTTCCAGCCAAATGATAAAGTGCGCATTCCGATAAAAGAATGCCGTCTTATCCGTTCCGATTTCACGAACTCTGCCACCTAGCGCATACATGGATAACCCAGCAAAAACAGAACCCACCGGACGTTTACGAATCAGTCTGACAAGCTCTGAAATTTCAAAATCGCTGAAATCTTTCAGAACAAAACGACTAGCAGACTGGAACTTTTCAAAGGGTGGATAATTGCTCCCAATTATTGTAACCGCTTCGAGAAATGTTACATAGTCAAGACTATACTCCGCTCCGGCAAGCTCAAGGAATGGTTTTACAATTTGCTCCGCCTCGTCCGGTTCGCCGTAAAAAATGCCCCTTGCAAGCATCGCTAGGCCGTCATTGACGGAGTTGTAGATTCTTGAAATCAGCGTAATTCTGGGGTCGGCATTTCTCAGCCATTTCTGCCAGGTTTTAAGAAATACCTCCTGCTCTTTTGAAGTCACATGGAGGTAATCAATTTCGATTAGGGTGACTTTGTCTGCCTTCGGCGGAAGCCTGAATTTCATCGATACGACGACACCGAAATTTCCACCTCCCGCGCCTCGGCATGCCCAGAAGAGATCCTCATTGCAGCTTCGGCTTGCTTTCATAATGTCGCCCTCGTAGTTTACAATCTCAATCTCCTCGAGGCTGTCACACCCGAGTCCCAGGTAACGGCATGAAAGTCCCCATCCGCCTCCCATGGCGTATCCGCCTACCCCAACAGTCGGACAGGTGCCCCCGGGAAAAGGATATCCTTTTGAGGACAGAAATTCATATACTAACCTATTCGTTACGCCGCCTTGAACATACAATAGGTTTCCGCTTTTTTCAATATTAAGACGAGTCATTTCACTTACGTCAATTATTAAGGTACAGTTGCCGTTCGAGTAGCCTTCATAATTGTGGCCGCCATTGCGGATTCTTAGCGGCACATGGAACTTTCTCGACCATATCACGGCGTTAACGACATCCCATTTATTCCTGCAATAGTCAATTATTAGAGGATACTGCTGAATGGCGCGGTTGTAGTCTTGTCTCGCTTCGTTATAGAAAGAATCAGCCGGTATGACAATACGGCCGGTAAGGCTGCAGATTTGATTATCCAAATGAAATGCCTCCTTCTAGAAGCATAAATTATTATGAAATATATAAATTACCCAGCTACTCCGCTTTTTTGTTTTAATTGCGAACAGTCTGTTTTAGTGAAAAAATTAACAAAAAAATTGGAGGATAGTACAAGATATGAGAATTGTCCCATTTTGGTTCAGGAGAGGATTCACCTCCAAAAGCTAGTTTTTTCTCCTTCATTACTTAAAACAAGTAGTACCAGAGTAGATATCCTCTATTTTATGAACACCAAACCAAAATGATGATACTTACTCCGGGCAGAGTGAGAAATGGAGTGTGGCAAGCAGATGAAAGTTCCAAATGGCTGTACCTCCGGAATCCGCTGTACCCCAATTATACGGAATACGACAAAGTATACGAAAAAGAGGTTAGCCTTAACGATTCTGCTATTTACAGTCGTTTTTTCAGCAATCCTTTCGGCGTGCTTGTTGATTCCGCGCGAACAAACGGATCTGGGTCCCGGCGATACATACGGAATTGTCAGCCTCCCGGGTGTTCAGCTTCTGTTCCATAGCTCTGGAAAGGGTCTCCCTGAATTCAGCCGGATCGACCCGGCGGACGGTGCCGTTCCACGGATAGCCGGGCTGGCCTCATCCCAAAGAAAATACGCGGTACTGTTCAATCAAAAAGAAGCAAAAATATACGATTGCGGCAAATATATGTCCGGGTATCGCAATGACGACGGACTGACAACCGTAAGCAGTTTTATTGCGGATGAGGACAGTGACGGAAACGACGACATTTTTCTTTTGCTTGGGAAAGAGAGCAAAGCATACGGGGAACAGCTGATCGTCCTCGGCTTTGACGGCAAAGAAGTAAACGAAACCTACGACATGTCATTTCAAAAGCTCAATCCCTGGAAGGTTCAGGTCTGCGACGTAGACGGCGATGGGAAAAAGGAAGTCTCGCTGGGGGTATACACCATGGCAAAATACCATCAAGTCTATGCCAAGCGGCCGTTCCTCTATGAGTTTCACGACCATAAGCTCTACCCAAAATGGCTGGGTTCCAGGCTGTCGCAGCCGTTTGACGACTATGTCTTCTGCGATGTGGACAGTGACGGAATGGACGAACTCGTCTCCTTGGAGACCATGCGGGACGGCAAAAAGGAATTGAACGCGTACAAATGGACCGGCTTTGGGTTCGAATCCATTGCTGTTTCCCAGGCATATGATATGATACGCGACCTTGCGGCCGACGGAAGATCGGTCACTGCAGTCTGCGGCGGTCCAGCCGCAACCGAATCCAAAACCTTTCTCTATCAGAACAGCAAAATAGAAATGAAAGGATGATTACTATGTTATTCAAACATACCATTGCATTGATCCTGTGCTGCAGCATCCTGCTGACCGCGTCGGCCTGCGGCACTGCAGGCAATCCCGCAAAAATTGCAGATGCTGCAAGTTCACGGACGGAAAGCAAAAAAAGCAGTAAGGCGGCTGAAAATGCCGAAAATTCGCTGATACCCATGAACTCTTCCGTGAGCAAAAATGTTTCCGTGCCATACACCCCCACCCAGTGCAAAAAATCGGTAAAGGCGTACCAGGTAAATCACGACCTGTCGAATATCACAAACTTAAAGCAGTTTGGCAGCTTTTCAGCCGGAGAAAAAAAGTTTCTTTCCCAGAACGCCTTCGTGGTTGCGCCAAGTACCGAGGAGCAGCTTTTCTATCTCTATGAAAAAAACAGCTACCTTGAGATTCCGAGCTTCATCACGGCGGATTCGGTGCTGCAGGTCTATCACATCTTTTACGATTATTCGCTGCGGAACCTGGAATCGACAAGCCTGATTCAGTCCGTTGAAGAGCTTACGGACAGCATGCTGAAAAAATCCATTCAAATTTACAGCGGCGTCAAAAACTCCGCCGTCAAAAGTGCCGCGCTGAAGAATATTGCTTATTTCGGCACGGCGGCTCTGGGGCTAAAAAAAACGCTGCCCGCGGATATACCCGCCGAAGCGAAAACCCTTGCCGAAAAGGAATACAGCCTGATTCAGGCGCAATCGGGGTTTGCTTCCTCTGCCATCTTCCCGTTCCAGCTGGATTACAGCCAGTTTAAACCGCGGGGGCATTACACGAGAAGCGACGATTTCAAGCGCTATTTTATCGCCATGGCATGGTACGGCCAAGCACCGTTTCCGCTCTACAAGGATAAAAGCCAGCACGTGCGGAACGTGGAACAGACGCTGCAGGCGCTGCTTGTCACCTACGCGCTGTTCATGAAAAAGGACGGCACGCAGGATATTACAAACTGGGAGAAGATTTATGAACCAACCTCCTTTTATGTGGGAAGCTCCGACGATCTGACCATTTACGACTACCAAAACCTGCTGCAGGGCGTGTACGGCGGCCAGCCAAATCTGGAGCAGCTGGACGACAGCAGTCAGCTGAACGTACTCTACAAAGAGGCAGAGAAGCTGCCGGAACCCAAAATTGTGGCAAAGTACACCGATGTGACCACGCCCGTCGGCAAGCAGCTCCGGCTGATGGGGCAAAGATACCTCCCGGACTCCGAGATGCTTCAGGAGCTTGTGGAACCGATTCAGCGGCCGATCCCCAGCGGGCTCGACGTTATGGGAATCCTCGGCTCGGATCGGGCCTACGCAATCCAGCTAAGCAAAAAAGAGAACCAGTGGGAAGGCTATCCCGGGCAATTTGCAAAAGTAAAGGAGCAATTTTCAAAGCTTTCTGAAAACAAATGGCGTTCCAATCTGTATTACGGATGGCTGTGGACTTTGAAGGGCTTGACCCAGCCATACGGAAACGGCTACCCCTCCTTCATGACGAACCAGGCTTGGACCGACAAATCCTTAAATACCTCGCTCGGAAGCTGGTCCGAGCTCCGTCACGACACCATTCTGTACGGCAAGCAGAGCGGCGCGGAGAAAGGCGGCGGCGAGGAGCCGAAGGTGCTGGGATATGTGGAGCCCGTGGTCGAAGTGTATGACAGGCTTCTGTGGCTGACAGAGTATTCCCGGCAGAACCTTGTTGCCAGAGGCCTTCTTACAGGTGATGATAATACGGGAATCAAAGCTTCCGTCGAGTATTTTGAAAACCTGTTAAAATTTTTGAGGGACTGTTCCGTCAAAGAGCTCAAAGGGCAAACACTGACCGACGACGAATATGAACGCATCTACGATTATGGCGAAAACATGGAGGAGATGACGGCTTCTCTTGCCTCGGACGGCCTGAGGTGGTTTGAAATCCAATCCGAGACCGACAAGAATATGGCGCTGATCGCGGACTTTCACACGGTTGCCCCCAACCGCTACGACAACGGCGGGTATCTGGAAGCAGGCGTGGGCCCCGCCCATGAAATCTATGTGGTTGTACCAATCAACGGGAAACTCTATCTGACCAGAGGCGCGGTCTTCAGCTATTACGAATTTGAATCGGGCAGTCGGCTGACCGACGAGGAATGGCAGACGATGCTAAAAAGCAGCAAAACACCGGCGCAGCCGTCTTGGACCAGTTCTTTCATAAGCAGCGGAAAAGGAGAAATACCGAAGCCTCAGGATCCGTATAATTCTAATTAGGCTGTTAAACCTCTTATTGAATGCAGAACAATCATGAACCCCGCAGTTTGTTGAAACATGGACAAGCACAAAAAACGAACAACTTATATAGGAGGTGCTGATTTGGAAATTATCACGCTTACAAAGGAAAACCTGGAACAGGAACATATTTGCTGTGCCATTTCCAACAACAAGGACTGTCAGGTGTCCGCGAAGAAGGCTTGGCTAGCGGAAAGATTTGATGATGGACTCATATTCAAAAAGGGAAATGTCCGGGGTAAATGCTTTATCGAGTATATCCCTGCCGAAAAGGCGTGGTCGCCCATCGAGGCGGATGGGTACATGTATATAGACTGCCTGTGGGTGTCCGGTCAGTTCAAGGGACAGGGTAATTCCACCCTTCTGCTGAACGAGTGCATTCAGGATAGCAAAGAAAAAGGGAAAAAGGGTCTTGTGGTATTGTCCTCAAAAAAGAAAATTCCGTTCCTTTCCGATCCGAAATTCCTGCGCTATAAGGGCTTTCTTGTTGCAGACACCGCCGATCCCTATTATGAGTTGCTTTATCTGTCGCTTGATGCGGACGTTCCGAAGCCGCGCTTCAAAGCACAGGTGAAAAAGCCACAGATCGAAGACAAAGGATTTGTGCTCTATTATACACACCAATGCCCCTTTACGGCAAAGTATGTGCCGTTAATTGAGAGCCTTGCAAAAGAAAAAGACATTCCCTTCAAGACAATTCTTTTTGAAACAGCAGCGCAGGCACAAAATGCACCTGCACCATTTACCTCATACAGCCTGTTCTTTGATGGATGCTTTGTCACAAACGAGATCCTCTCGGACAAAAAGTTTGAGAAAATGATTGCAGACAAAAGATTGTAACGATGCGGGTTGTTCACATAAGCCTCAGGGATTACCGCCCACAGCTATGATCAATTCCGAAAGTCACAGACCATACCAAAAGCGGCGCTGCCTCCTGTTTATGAAACTCTATAAAGAAATTATGAGGTGTAATCAATGCATAAGACTAAAATACTTTTCATGTTTTTTGTGGTGGCGCTTCTTTCTTTTATTATGCCATTATCCGTTGTTTATGCCAATTCACCTGCACCTCCCAGCTATTTCTACGCCTATGTAACCAACACAAATAGCAATGTCAAGTATATGGATATACTTGTCAAATTAAGTAAAGAAAGCGAATATTATTCTGATTTAAATAGTTCTAATGTAAACGCTTATGGCTTTAACAGTTCAACACCAATTGTAGCTTATAATAAAGACGGGTATATGAGCATTTCCTTTCATTGCAAGGACATAAAAACAATGCAAAGTATTTTACAGGAAGATTTTGGTATGTATAAGGATATTCAATTGGATAATAGCTCTAACCCTATCAGTACAATAACAGATTCTATCAGAATTGCACTGCTTGACGAAAACGGGAATATAATAAAGGTTTCCAATGTAGTGAGTGTAATGCCAACGAGCAATGATACTTTTCCGCGCGAAGTCCGGTACGACGCAAGCAGTGCAACCCCAATAGTAAATTTTACACCATATTATCATAGTCATATGGTCGGTAACGGTATCCTATCAGTTTCTTTTATTTTGGCATTTTTATTTAGAATGGCAATATCAACTACAATAGAAACTTTAATTGCCATTCCATTCAAAATAAGACCACTTTGGAAAATTATTGTTACCAACATTGCTACTCAAATAATGCTTTTTGCATTCATTTTATCAAATACTCAAGGTTACGCGAATGCCGTAATTGTCGGTGAAATATTTGTTTTTATTTCTGAATTTGTGGCATATATATTCTTATTTAAACATATTTCCAAGCGAAAAATCGCAGTTTATACTGCGATAGCCAATACAACCTCATTGGCTATCGGTTTGATTTTTAATAGTTTTCATATTTTTGTTTAATAATTTACTTATAAAGTTGATTATGCTATATGTTAAAGGAACGGAATGACTGAAATGGCATTTATCCAATGTGAAATCTCTGTGCAAGGCCTAATCGGGCGATATATTACTGGTCGGCAATAAAATTAGACTCGAAAGGAATTAATTCGATGATATTGGAAACAGAAAGACTTGTACTTCGCCCATGGAGCGAAATCGATGCCGAAAGCTTATATGAATTTGCAAAAGACCCGCGCGTGGGCCCCATTGCGGGGTGGCCTGTTCATACCAGCGTAGAAAACAGTCGGCAGATTATCGAAGATGTTCTCTCTGCTGATGAAACATATGCAATTGTTCAAAAAGGAGAAGGGAAAGCAATCGGAAGTATAGGACTTATGATCGGAGAAAAAAGCAATCTTGACATCAGGCATGATGAGGCAGAAATCGGATACTGGATTGGCGTGCCGTACTGGGGAAATGGCATGGTGCCTGAAGCAGTCGAAAGACTCATGAAATATGCTTTTGAAGAAGTCGGTATTTTGAAAATCTGGTGCGGATATTTTGACGGTAATGAAAAATCAAAACGTGTACAGGAAAAGTGTGGATTTAAATATCACCATACGGAGTCAAATAAGGAATGGCCGCTGATGCAAGATATCAGGACAGAACATATTACCTGTATCACCAAAGAACAATGGCTTGATGAATGGGCATAATGATTGTTAGCCCGATGCAGACGTTTTCAGATCGATTGGGATGAGACCGGTTAATTTGCAATTTGATATTATAATTAAACTCTGCTTAACACAACCATAACTTCGTTACAATTTCCTTGCGTTACAATAATGCTGTTAAAAACAAATTCTAGACAGCATGTAAAACGAGGAGGTAAAATTTTATGTTTATTGGCAGAAAAACGATTAAAACTGCGGCGGCAGTATTCTTAGCTGTGGTGATTGTAGGCAGCGGCTTTGGTCCACAGAGTACCAAAGCATACGCGGAGTCGACGGGTACTCCCTACAACATTGATCTCGGCATCGGCAGCAGCGAAGCGGAAGTCCGCATCTGCTGGCAAAGCAGCAGCTCCGCGGCGGGCCAGCTTCAAATTTCGAAAACCAGCGATATGAAGAACGCAGACTTCCCTGAAAACTCCACGAAACAGGCGATTACAGAGAAAGCAACGGCAACCGAAGGCGTTCTGGATAATGCTTCCAACACAGATCATGCGGTCAGCTCCTTCACAGATGTCGGCGGAGCGGCTTTGCAGGACGAATATTCCAGTAAAGTGGCAGTCGGCGGCCTTTCCGCAGATACTTCGTACACATACCGCGTCGGCGACGGCACTACATGGAGCCCCAGCTACACCTTCCAAACAGGCTCTACGGCGAACGGTTTTACCTTTGCCGCTTTCGGCGATCCCCAGATTGGTGCGAGCGGAAATATTGAAAACGATAAGGCCGGCTGGGCGAACACTCTCAGCAAGGTATATTCCAAATTCCCTTCTTTGAACTTTTTGTTTTCCATGGGCGACCAAGTCAATGATTATGATCATCTCTATACCCAGCAGAAAGAGTACAATGCGTTTTTCAACCCCACTTCTTCCACAAACTATCTGCAAACTCATGTTTTGGCAGCCTTCTGCGGCAACCATGACTTCCAAATGGGCAAATATTACAGCTACCACTACGACCAGCCGAATCTTTCCACACTCGGCCAGACCAAAACAAATGGTGTGGACGACAATAACGGCGACTATTGGTATCGGTACGGCAACACTCTGTTTATGTCTCTGGAGGCTAACAATTTCTATGACGTCTCCGCTCATGACGCGTTTATGAAACAGGCGATTGCTGCCAATCCGAATGTAAAATGGAAAGTGGCGGCGTACCATCAGGCTCCATACAGTGAAGCAAACCACGATGGCGCTACAACTTCCGATGACGACGTTCTGTTCATGAGAAAGAACTGGACAAAACTGATGGACAAATACGGCGTTGATGTCGTCCTCAACGGCCACGACCATTATTACACCCGATCGCTCCAGATGTACGGCGGCTCCCCTGTAAATACGGTAAAGGCCAATGCAGTTACGAACCCGAAAGGCACCGTTTACTTTACGCTCGACTCTGGCAGCGGCAGCAAATATTACAAATACAACACGACCCAGGACCACTCGTTCAGCGCATTCGGCTGGCAGAACAACGTACCGACTTACTCCTATGTGAAGGTTACGGACAATACATTCGCACTGACTACTTACGCAACGAATTCCGATAATCCGATTGACACCTATACCATTACTAAGGCGAAGGTTGCCCCCGCTGCGCAGACGGGCGCAACTTCTGCCGCAGCGGTTTCCGGCCCAAAGACAGGCGACAACAGTGGCAGTACTTATCTCATCTTCGCGATTGCCGCATGCGCTTTTCTGATTGCCGCAGGCTGCTTTATCGCGATCAAAAAAGGAAACGCCAGTCAGAATTAACCGAACACTGTTGATATTAAAATCAAATCAAAGACAACCTCATTTCACAAAAAGTGCAATGGGGTTGTCTTCTTTACAAAAGTACAGAGGAAGGAAATGTTATGCAGAATTTTCACATAAAGAGCTTGTGGAAAGCAGGAGTTATGCTGTTTTTACTGGCCGCCTACATCGCTTTTGCATACGGCCTCAGCCGCCATCAGGCGTATTACAACCCGTACGAACTGGCCGGAAACGATAAAATCTCTTTTGAAAAGGCGAAAGTAACCTCTATTGATTCCGAAGATATAAAGAAAGATGAAAAGCATCCCGAACTTCTGGTCGGTTCTCAAAATGTCACTATGCTTCTCTTAACGGGCACATTGCAGGGCAAAAGCTATCAAATTACAAACAATTTGAATTATGATACATATTATTACCTGAAAGCGGGACAGACCGTTATTGTTTCGGCAAGCGTTACAGGTGACGGCAAAACGGTCAATATCAACGTCAATTCGCCGAACAGAACTCCTTACTTATATCTCATGGCGGCGATTTTTGCTGCAATGCTGTGCCTGGTAGGCGGCAAAAACGGCTTTAAATCTGTCATTGCGATTGCTTTTACAATAACAAGCGTGGTTTTCGTTTTTGTTCCCCTTCTATATAATGGCGTTTCCCCGACAGCCGCGGTGATGATTTTTGCTGCGGTTACCGCTTGCGTTACGCTTCTGCTGGTTGGGGGGGTTGAATGGAAAAGCCTCATTGCAATTCTTGGTACGGTCGGCGGGGTTGCGGTTTCAGCCGTTATGGAAATGACTTTTAATGGGTTGACCGGCACTTCGGGTTATACATTCGCCGACACAGATTCTCTTCTGGCAATTTCTTCCCATAGCGGGTTGAAGATAGGCAGTCTGTTTTTTGCCGCCGTGATCATCTCGTCGCTCGGCGCGGTAATGGATATTGCAATCTCCGTGGCCTCGTCAATCAATGAAGTGTACCTAAAGAACCCGGATGGCGGGGCAAAGGCCCTGTTCAATTCGGGCATGAACGTGGGCCGGGATATGCTGGGTACCATGGCCAACACGCTGATTTTAGCGTTCACCGGCTCCTCGCTGGTGGTGCTGATTCAAATTTACACTTACAATATGCCGTATTATCAGGTAATGAATTCCAACCAAATCGCAGCGGAAATCATACAGGCGCTGACTGGCAGTTCCGCCGTTATCATAACCGTACCGGCGGTGTCCCTTCTTTCTGCCAAACTGCTGCCGCTGTTTGGAAAAGCAAAAATAAATATATAGATTCTCATAGTGCCGAATGAAGACTTCTATTTTAATTTTCTTATAACCGAATCTGAATATGATTAATCTATAATGATAGATGAGGTGATGGTTATGACAAAACATTTGAATATTACAATCAAGAAAGAAAAAGAACAGATGGACGAATCTTCACTTGTGATTCGAAATATTCAGAAAATATTGAATGGATTCGAGACATCCAGGAAAATGCAATTGCAATCCGGCAAAGCGGATGATAATCCTGAAATTATTTTTATCAATAAAAAAATTCACGAATTTGAAAAAGATTTACAAACATTAAAAGCAAACAGCCCATTTCAAAGCACGCAATAACTAATGCCTGATATTCTGTAAGGACAGACCTGCAGAAATCATTCTTGTTTCGCTATTTAATAATTGACAGCAGCTGAAAGTAATGCTATATTATATGCATATTCTTAAATTGAAAGGATGGTTTTGATGTCGGATTTGTCTGTAAAGGTGAGCAACAACTGAATAAGTTGCGAAAGGTGATAGCAAATGCAGAATGAATCTGCTTTTTTTGTTATGCCTTTCTGATGGCGTTGGCTGAACGGCGCTGTCGGACATCTGCCCTTACAGACTGCTTCCAGCGGCTTACCAGCCGTGATATAACCATCCAGTTATATATTTTGTTGCGTGAAATACAGGATATCTATTTTCCATGCAACTTTTGGAGCGTAGCGGGTTTGTCCCATTATGCTCTTTTTATTTATACGGATGAATGATACCCACAGGAGCGTTCTGCCATTTTCCAATTACACATAAAGAGTTACTCTTCGTGTTATGGAAATGTCGGCAAATGATGCCTGTGGGTATTTTATTATTGATTTTAGGAGTAATCAAAATGAATTCATCCGAAATAATATTAGAATACGATCAAATTAAAAAAATGCTTTGTAATCATGCCCTGTCCGAACGTGCACGCATACGGCTGGCGGAATTATCACCTTACATGGATGAAAATGAATGCCGCCGAAAAATGGCTGAAACCACTGCATCAAGGAAAATCCTTGATGCATGCGGCACCCCGCCTCTGACCGCCATGACGCAGGTCGATCAGATTTTGGCGCTCTGTCAGGCCGGTTCCATGTTGGTTCCAGAACAGTTGCTATCAGTTGTCCAATTTATCCTGTCCTGCAACCGAATCAAGTCCTACCTAAAAAAAGCGGAAACACTGGACGGCACGATTGCCTGCTATGGAAACAGCATGGTCGATTTGTCCAGACTCCGGCAGGAAATTGAACGGTGTGTTCGCAATGAGCAGGTGGACAGCGGCGCAAGTTCCGCTCTGAGAGATGTACGGAGAAAAGTCGAAACAGTCAAGGCGCAGGTACAAACGAAGCTTAATGATATTTTGCGCAGCAAAAAACAGTGGTTTTCGGACGACGCGGTTGTTACACGCAACGGACAGTTCACCCTGCCGGTGAAAAAAGAATATAAAAATCAATTTCCCGGAAGCGTACTGGGAATTTCCGGTACCGGCGGCACTTACTTTATGGAGCCCGTCTCCGTCGCAAAGCTGCAGGAAGAGTTGTCTTCGCTGCAAATTGAAGAGGAAAACGAAGTACGTAAAATTCTTTACACGCTGACTTCTCTGGTGGATGAAAACCGTTCGGAATTGATGAGAAATGTGGAAGCAATGGAAACGCTGGATGTCGTATTTGCCAAAGCAAAGCTCAGTGCTCAAATGGATGCTGTACCGGTTTCCATAACCGCAGACCGAAAAATATTCATTCAGAAAGGACGGCATCCGCTGATTGACGGGAATGTCTGTGTCCCTTTGGACTTTGAGTCGGACGGCGGCTGCTCAGGTGTAGTAATCACCGGCCCCAACACCGGGGGAAAGACCGTCGCACTGAAAACAGTGGGGCTGCTCTCTATGATGGCGCAAAGCGGTCTGCATATTCCGGCGGACACATCCAGCATCCTGTGTATGCACAACGCCTACCTGTGCGATATTGGCGACGGGCAAAGCATCGCAGAGAACCTGTCCACTTTCTCCGCCCACATGACCAATATCATTGAAATCCTGCGACAGACAACCCGTGAAAGTCTTGTCCTGCTGGATGAATTAGGTTCCGGTACCGACCCTGCCGAAGGCATGGGAATCGCAATTGCGGTGCTGGATGAACTGCGCGTCAAAGGCTGTCTGTTTATTGCAACCACGCATTACCCAGAGGTCAAGGACTACGCCGATTCTGCTCCTGGCATGACAAATGCGCGCATGGCGTTTGACCGCGAAACACTTCAGCCCACCTATCGGCTGGAATTGGGCAAAGCCGGGGAAAGCTGTGCGCTCTATATTGCAAAGCGCCTCGGCCTGCCGTCCCGTCTTTTGGAACGGGCGTATCAGGAAGCCTATCCAAAAAAGGAACAAAACAGCCCCATTCCAGATTTACAGCCGGATTTTGGTTGCAAAAATACGGAGCCCTCTGCTCTTCCTACTCAAAAAATACAGAAAAGCAAACCGACCAAAACCGTTTCCACCCACGCTGTAAAATTTCAATTAGGCGACAGCGTCTTGATTTATCCCGAAAAAAAGATTGGTGTAGTATTTCATCAAGCGAACGAACATGGGGAAATCGGGGTGCAGGTTAAAGGCGAAAAGGAGTGGATCAGCCATAAGCGGCTCAAACTTAAAACGTCTGCAAGCGATCTGTACCCGCCGGATTACGATTTCTCGATTGTATTCGACACTGTTTCCAACCGTAAGGCAAGACATGTCATGGAAAAGCGGCATGACCCGAACCTGATCATTCAATATGATGAGGAGGAAATTAAATAAAAACGAGGAGAATGAAAGGCATGGAGATGCTTCTTCTCTCAATTGTATCGTTATGACAATCGCTATTTTTTTACTGGACATCTATTGATATAGATGGTTCGCTTTGCTATACTTATTTTTAATTCTTAACGTTACTATTTATTTTCGGAGGTTTCGCTTGACTTTCATGAGCAGAATTTTGTTTATATAGTAAAGGAGTGTAAAATTAATGATAAGAGCAGCTTCAAAAAACGACATGGAATCCGTATATGCTTTGATATGTAATATGGAACAAAAGGTTTTTGATAAAGATGAATTTAAAAAAATATTCATCGAACATATAAGGCACAATAATAGACCAATTTTTATCTTTGAGCAGGACAATGAAGTGTTAGGCGCTTTGAATCTTCGCATAGAATATCAGTTGCATCATTGTGCAAAAATCGCCGAGATTATGGAGTTGTCCGTAAAAGAAGGGCTCCGTTCAAAAGGCATTGGTAAAAAACTTTTTGATGCAGCATGTCAAAGAGCGAAGGATGATGGATGCTTACAAATTGAGGTCTGTTGCAATCAACTGCGCACCAATGCACACCGTTTTTACGAACGAGAAGGCATGCATAAATTTCACTATAAGTTCTCTATGGATTTAACGGGAAACGTTATGACAGAAAATAAGCTTGGAATATAAGCAATCAAAATTTTAGATATTATTGGAGGATGTCACCTGTTAAGTTCTTCGGATGAAGTCTTGCGCGGCACTTAATTGAAACCGGCGTTGGCTGTGAGTTTCATATTATCATAATAATATGAAACTCACTATTAAGGAAGGAAGTTTTTGCTTGGAAATTATACAAATGGAGCAAATAAAGATTTTATCTTGCTATGTAAAATGCTGGATGATAATTTGAATGAGATTGTCGGAGGAGAAAAACAGCGCCGACAATACACACAATACAATACCCTCGAAAATATTAAAGATGTAGTATTGATTTATGATGGAAAACGTCGTGCTTGATAATCGAAATGGTACTTTTATCGTTAAACAGAATTTTGATGCAGAAAGGGCTGAAATCTTTGCGGCAGTATTTTATGAAAACAGAACGAGTCGGTTTTTCAAAATGGGAAAGCAGCGATAAAAAACTGGCTGAATTGCTTTGGGGAGATCCGGATGTTACACACTTTATTTGTGCAAGCGGTGTTTTTACTCAGCAGGACATTCAAAACCGATTGAATACGGAAATTAATAATAATACAATGTACCAGATTCAGTACTGGCCAATATTTGAACGATCCACTTCGGAGTTGGCCGGTTGCTGTGGACTTCGTCCCTGCGAGGGTGAACAGTACATTTTTGAAATTGGCTTTCACCTGCGAAAGAAATATTGGGGAAAGGGCCTTGCCTCAGAAGCAGCCCGTGCAGTAATCCGGTATGCTTTTTCTTCGCTTGGCGCAAAGGAACTGCAAGCAGGTCACCATCCTGAGAATGCGGCTTCCAGAAAACTGCTGGAGAAACTCGGTTTTCAATACGTAACGGACTGCTATTATGCGCCGACAGGATTGTACCATCCATCCTATCTTCTGGTCAAATCGTAACGACCAGTAATCTACGAATCTTGTCATACAATATTGGAGGAAGATGTTTGAGCGATTTATTTTTAGATGAGCCGAATAAAAAATATCAGAAGAGTTTTGAGAATTATGTTCTAATTTATAAAAAACATGATCCCTATTATTTTAATTTATATGAAGAAGCATTGAAGGATTTTAATAAATACATAAACGACTTGTACGATAATTCCAAAGGAAAAAACGTTCCTCAAAATTGGGTCCCAACTTCAACTTTTTGGTTGATTGATGAAGATGAAGTTGTTGGAGTTGTACGGATTAGGCACCAGGAAATTGAGTCGGCTGGCCATATAGGTTACGATATATCGCCATACTATAGGAATCAAGGCTATGGTACACTGATTTTAAAGTTGGCGCTAATTAAAGCTGCCAGATTGGGTATTGATGAGGCGATATTAACTTGCAGTATAAACAATATTGCTTCAAAGAATATCATTGAGAATAATAACGGTGTATTAATCGGAACTGTTTTTGATGAAGAGGAAAACGAAAATCTGTATAGATTTAGGATTCAAACAACAAATAGTTTTAAATGATCGGATTGACTGATGTATTGTAGTTTGCCAGCACATGGAGAAGTTTTGATCATTTTCCGAAAGTGTAAGGGTTTGTTTCAGAGGATTCCAAACGTTTGAAATGCCTGAGTGCTGGTCATACCATTTTCTATCGCCTTGCGCACCGTTTTCTCCCCGGATGCTTTTTCAATCGCCTTCTCAATCACTTCTTGCTCAACAGCTTGGGGGATAATCAAAACGCCATCGATATCGCCAAAAACAATATCGCCGGACTGAATGGCGACTTGCCCGATCTCTACCGGGCATCTAAAATCTACAACCTGCGTTCTGACTGAGGAATCCTGCGCATAGCATCCAGTGCTGAAAACAGGCCAGTCTTGCGCAATCACCTGCGGAGTATCACGGTGCCAGCCGTCTAGCACCGCACCGGCCGCACCGCGGGTCTTTGCGGTTGCTGTCAGCAGTTCACCCCAATAGGCGCACCGCTTTGTTCCTCCGGCCGCAAGATAAATTTCATCTTCCTGCAGTTGATCAAGGGCCTCGGTCAAAAGGCCAAACGGTTTTTTTTGTTCTCCGTAAATGTCAATCATCAATACCGTCATCGCACGCCCCACAAGTTTCATGTCATCACGCAATGGGCGGATCTCCTGCGGCAAAAACTGATGGTAATACCCCAGCGCATCCAGAATGTCTCCCACAACCGGCGTATACAACTTTTCGCGGATCAGTGCAAATAATTCCTTATCATTATCCCAATGCATATTTTACTCCTTTTTAATTTTATTCTGATGGCCGTGACATATCTATAGAAGGAAGAGCAATTAAATAAACAATATTAAGGCTTAAAAGGTTATTCAAGAGAATTTTTTTGCAACAGTATGGAATATATTATAAAACATATATATCACTATATCAATAGTATTCTAGTTTAATTAATAAAATTATCAATAATTTTAATTAAATTATTTTGATTTTTATAATAATAATGACATTTAATATCAAAATATACAATGATTTAGTAGTTTTGAATCAATTCGTTGACTTCTTTTTCTTTGTGTGATATATTACACGTAGGGCTATTGTATTTAATCTACGAAAAAAGGATCGTGTATCAATGAAAATTGTGAAATTCGAAACCTGGTGGGTCAAGCGAAACAAGTGCCTGTTCGATGAAAAAAGAAAGGGCAAAAGTAATATGGACTGGGACGTCGTAGTAATTAAACTAACGACAGACACCGGCATCGAGGGAATCTCCACCGCCCTCGCAGCGCGTTCCGGGCAGGTTACGGAAGCTTACTTAAATGATAATATCGCACCTATTATAATGGGTAGATCCCCTTATGACCGTGAGAAAATATGGTATGAGCTTTGGAACATTGACCGCCATTTGACCTTTTTTCCCGTCTATCTTCCCGGCCCTGTGGACGTTGCTCTTTGGGATATCTGCGCAAAAGCGGCAAATCTTCCGCTGTACCAATACATAGGCGCGTACCGTGAGCAGCTTCCGGTTTATGCCAGCGGGCTGTTTCATTCTGCCGCTGATGATTACATCAACGAGGCACTCTATTATAAATCCCGCGGGATACGCTGCTACAAGGCGCACCCACCCGGCCCTTACCAGCTTGATATGGAAATTCACCGCAAACTAAGGGAAGCTGTCGGCCCCGATATGCAGCTGATGAGTGATCCCGTCGCGGAATATTCATTGGACGAAGCCATAAAGGTCGGCCGTGACCTGGAAAAACTGAATTATGTGTGGCTGGAGGAGCCTTTCCGTGATTTTGAACTAAACAAATACACGCAGCTCTGCAGTGCGCTCGACCTTCCGATCGCCGCCACCGAAACGACAAGAGGCTGCCATTGGGGCGTCGCTCAGGTGATCAACCAAAAGGCTGCGGATATCGTCCGTGCCGACGTGTCATGGAAATGCGGCATTACCGGAACACTGAAAATCGCACATCTTGCCGAAAGCTTCGGTATGCGATGTGAAATTCACACCACCACCATGAATTTTATGGATCTGGTAAACCTGCATGTATCCTGCGCCATACGAAACTGCGAATATTTTGAATATTTTGTTCCTGAAGACGATTTCAAATTTCCAATGAGCGGATTGCTTCCTATCGATCAAAACGGCATGATTACTGTTCCGAAAAGTCCGGGTATCGGCGCTGAACTGGACTGGGAACTAATTGAACGTTGCTGTGTGTCACACCGGGAAATCAATTTATAAAATCATGTACAAACCGCCCCGCCTTCACCGGCAAGGCGGTTTTTTTGTACTTTTTTAATCTAAAAAATACGCGGCACCGTTTGGTGCCGCGCCAATAAAATTACAAAGCTAACATTAATAAAATAGGTTGACCAAAAACGTCGAGAAGAACGGTACATAGGTCAGCAAGAGCAAACATATAAGCAGTAAAATGTAAAACGGTACCGATTCTTTGATAAACGCCCTTATCTTACATTTTGTAATGCCGCAGGTTACAAACATTAAAGTACCCATTGGCGGTGACAGTGCCCCGATCGACATATTGAAAATGACGACCATTGCGAACTGAATTTCATTAATTCCATAGGCTGCCGCAACCGGCGCCAAAAGCGGAACAAGCACAATCATTGCCGCGTTGCCTTCAATAAACATACCGACAAACAGCAAGAAAACATTTACAACAATCAGGAACAGGTATTTGTTGCCGATTACCTGAACAATCATTGCTGTCAGCTGCTGTGGAATCCGCTCTTTTGTCAAAATCCATGCAAAAGCGGATGCGGAACCGACAATCAACATAATCGTCGCAGTTGTAATGACCGTTTCCTTAATGCCGATCATAAACTGTTTAAAGTTCATTTCCCTGTAGATAATGCCCAATGCCAGCGCGTAAACAATGGCGACCGAGCCGGCCTCCGTCGGCGTAAAAATTCCAATGCGAATGCCGCCGATAATAATGACAGGCAGGCAAAGCGGAAAAAATGCCATTTTAAATGCCTTGATAAATTCGCCCTTGGGCAGCGGTTCGTTGCGCAGGGGGACATAGCCGCGTTTTTTGGAAATGCGCGATACAAGAATCATCATGGCCGCGCATAACAGCACGCCAGGCCCTATTCCTGCAATGAACAGCTTTCCAATTGACACGTCGGCAATGGAGCCGTACAGGATCATCGCGATTCCCGGTGGAATCAGGGGTGTAATCATAGCTGAAACCGCCGTGACTACTGAAGAAAACTCTTTGGAGAATCCCTGTTTTTCCATTTCCGGAACAAGCATTTTAGCTTCCATGGCCGCGTCGGCAAGGGAAGAGCCCGACAGCCCGCCCATCAGTGTGGAAAGAAGAACATTTACCTGTGCAAGTCCGCCCGACATGCGTCCGGTCACAACCGAACAAAAATTCATCACGCGATGTGTGACGCCCGAATAGTTCATAAACACGCCCGCTGCAACAAAAAACGGAATTGCGAGCAATGTAACGCTTTGCATGCCCGAAGTCACACGCTGGGCAAAAATCAGCGACGGCAGTGACGGCTGCAAAATGAAGTAGGAAACGCTCCCCGCCAGTACGGATACAAACACAGGTACTTTCATAAACAGACAGATTAACAGCACGATGGCTGCAATTACAATCGGGTTCATTCATTTCCTCCTTCCGCACTATCCGTTTTACAGAAAAAATCTTTTGCAGTTACTACAGTGTAATTAATAATCATCAGTACGCATCCAATCGGTATTGCCGCATAAATCATAGAACTGGAAATATGTAGCACACTGGTCGAATTATTGCTTTGAATGAACTGGGCAACCAGAAGGTTGCTTTTAAAGAACAGGTATCCCATCACAAACACAACCAGCAGGTAAATACATACACCTACCACTTTTTGCACAGCCTTAGGAAGAAGTTCCACAATCATATCAATTTCCACATGGCTTTTTGTCCTGAAGGCGGCGCTTCCCGCGAAGAAGGAAGTCCAGAGGAACAGCCAAAGCTGGACTTCCTCTTCCCATACAAGCGGGTTATTTAAAAAATAACGCCTTATCACACCGAAAAATGTGATGGCAACCAGTGCAAGGAAAGACATCCCCGCGACTGCCAAATCTAAATTTATCAATACATTCCATATTTTCTTTTTCAACATACATCTATTTCCTCTCAAAAACCATGGTATTTGAGGGAAATTAACATAATTTCCCTCAAATAATCATCTATAAGAATTCAAAGAAATAATTAACTTTTAAGAATTTTACTTACAGTATCATAAAGGCCGGGGGTCCATTTTCCGGTAATTTCAGGATAGTCATAGAATTTTAAAGCTGCTTTTTTGAATTCGGCTTTTTCTGCCGCTGTTGGTTCATAAACCGTCACGCCGTCCGCTTTCAGTTTTTCAAGCGCGGTGGCTTCCGATTTTTCCTGCAGATCGTTATTGATCAGACCGGCCTCATTTCCTGTGGCTACAAGAAGATTTCTCTGGTCCTCAGTCAAACTGTTGAAGAATTTGGTTCCCACAGCCCAAGTTGTAAAGTTTTTAACATGCCCGTCAAGAACAAGGTATTTTGCGACCTCCTGATACTTTCCGTTATACAAAACGGTCAGCGGATTTTCAAGACCATCAATGGTTCCCTGCTGCAAAGCGGTATAAACATCGCCCAAAGCCATTGGTGTCGGTGTGGCGCCCAACGCCTGGAACCCCTTGATAAACACCGGGCTGTTGGCCACGCGTATCTTCATTCCCGCCATGTCGGAAGGAGTGTGAACCGGCTTTTTTGTCAGGGTCTGTCTGTCACCGTAAATCCAGTCGGAAGCAAGAATTTTTAATCCATTCTCTTCCAGCTTTTTACTCTGCTCGGCATACCAGTCGCTTTTGGTAAGCTTCCAGCATTCATCCCACGAGTCAAACAGGTAGGGTGCGAACACAATTCCGAAATCCGGAACACCGCGCTCCGCGTAAAACGCACCATCGGCGATGGTGCAAACCGCCGCACCGGCGATCATCTGGTCAATTAAGTCGCTCTTGTTGCCAAGCTGGCTGGAGGGGAACAGTTCCACTTTGATGGAACCGTTGCTTTTTTGCTCAATTAGGCTCTTCCATTTCTGGCATGCTTCGTCAATCGGTTCGCCGGGATTGTTTTCATAGGCTATCTGAAATTGTACGGTCTTCGCCGCGGCAGCTGTGCTGCCGGTACTCGATGTGGTCCCCGCAGTTGAAGATGCCGCCTTCTGTGTGCCTCCGCACCCGGAAAAAGTTACAACCATCAACGCAAGAGATATGATTGCTGCTATAGTCCTTTTCATAATTTCTCCTCCTATTTCCTTTAACTTACTGCCTGTTTTCTTATTCCATGTTAATAACTGCCTTAAATACTTCTCCGCCTTTGACAACCCATGAGTCAAAGGCTTCTTTGCACTGTAAAAACGGAGCTTCATGAGTGATAAATTTACGCGTGTCGATTTTTTTTGCGTTTATACAGTCAATCACATATTGAAAATCAGCCTTGGTAGCTCCGCGGCTACCAAGCAGCTCGGTTTCCCTTTTGTGGAATTCCACATCGCTGATCCGCAGGTCTCCCTTACAGATACCCACATAGACCAGCCTTCCTCCATTGCTCAAGTACCCTACATTGTTTTCCATTGATCTGCTGTTGCCGGTAGAATCAAGAATAATATCCGGATAATCCCCGTTTGTCGCTTTTTCAAGCTGTTCCCTGTAATCGGAATCCAGAGGGTTCAGTATATAATCGTAATCAAAGTTTTCCTTGACAAACGCACGCCTTTTCGCATCCACATCCGCCAGCATCACTTTCGCGCCGAAGGTTTTTGCAATTTCCGCCGCACCAAGCCCAATAGGCCCTGCGCCGGCGATCAGCATAATGTCACCCGCTTTTACGCCTGTGCGTTTAACCGCATGAGTGCTGATTGCAAAGGGTTCAATTACCGCTGCTGCACGCGGGTCCATATCCCCCGCTATCTTGATTATGTGAGTCAGCGGCGCAGCCACATATTCGGCCATAGCGCCGTCAATATGGACACCGTAAACCGAAAGGCTGCTGCAGCAGTTTGTTTTTCCCTTTCTGCAGGCAATGCATTTGCCACAGTTCAGATATGGTACAAGAATTACCTTGTCCCCAACTTCGAATCCGTCCGTGTTTGCTTTTACCTCTTCAATTATACCGCAAACCTCGTGTCCCATAATGCGTGGGAATTTCAGCAAAGCGTTTTCCCCTTTGTAGGCATGGATGTCGGATCCGCAGACACTCACCGCACTGACCTTAATCAGAGCCTGTCCATCCCCACAGGATGGTTTTTCTGTTTCAACCATTTCCAGAAGTTCTTTTTCTTTGAGCATTAGTGCTTTCATTGTTTGATCCCCTTTACGCATGGTTTCGCAGTTATTAGGAGTTGATATATCGTCTTAATTTACATTTTTTTATTGATAATGCTTAAAATAATTCTTAAATTCAAAATTTTTATTACTATAATATAAGTTTTACACCCTTTCTTTATGTTATTTATATGCTTGACTCGTTTTTTGTTTTATATCTGATATATTAGGTTGAACCCATTCTATCATCCGCTTGTGTTAAAATCAATATCATAAATGCTGTTTTTCAACCTATATTTTTGTTTATTATTGCTCATTCGATAAATATGTGATATTATGATTCCAGTAATATATCTATGAATACGGAGGTATGACATGGAGAATTCAACTTCAAATCTTAAGGCGACAGCTTATGCATACATTAAAGAAAAGATTCTGAACTGCGAGTATTACCCTGGGCAAAATATCAGCGAAAAGCAGATTGTGGAAACGATCTGCGCAGGGCGCACTCCGGTCCGTGAGGCGCTGATTACGCTGCAAAAGGAAAATCTTGTGGAAGTATATCCCCGCAAAGGGACATGCGCCAAAACGATTATTACTTCCGATGTAATGGAACTTTATCAACTTCGAAAACTGATTGAGCCAACCGTGGCGGTAAAGTTTAAAAGAAACATCAATTACGCGAAACTTTTGGAATTTGATTCCAAATTTAAGGAAAACAGTGATCATTCCGGCTCTGAAAGCGATAAACAGTTTTATTCCCTGGACGTGGAATTCCATCAATTTATTGTAAACTCCACAGAAAATTCGCGTCTGATCCGAATGTTTCGTGAACTGATGCAGGACACCTACCGCATCGGAATTTTCAGCGCGCTGCTGCATAACAACAACTCCAAAGCTGCTACCTACAGCCAGCACAACCGCATTGTCCAGTCGATACTGATGGAGGATGACGCGGAAATTGAGGCGGCTTTTACAAGCCACATCAACAATTCCCTTGTCTCTGCGCTGGAAACGCTTAGAAAAGCTCCTTTAACACCGTGAGTTTTCATGCTGATATATCTCCCGCATGAAAACCCGGCATTTTAAGTCTCTTGTCTTATAATAGAGAAAATTCTAATATATATCCCGCTGTAGCATCTAAAATCCGAACGCCAAAGCGCCTCCGTCTACGGCGAAATCGCGTCCGGTGATGTAGGTTGCGCTGTCTGACAGAAGGAATTGCGCCATTGCACCCAGATCCTTTGTGTCACCGAACTGATGTACAGGCATTCGTGCAAGAATTTTTAATTTTCGGTCATCGTCCATCACGGATTTTGTCAGCTCGGAAGGAAACCATCCGGGTGCGATGCTGTTAACCGTAATATTATCATTGGCCCATTCCACTGCCAGTCCCTGCGTCATACCGATTACGGCACCTTTACTTGTGCAGTACGGTACCACCTGTGAAAATCCCATATGTGCGGCCATGCTGGAAATATTGATGATGCGGCCAACCGTCTTCGACTTTTTTAGATACGGATAGCACAAAACGCTTAGTTTAAACGGGCAGAATACATTTATCCTTTGCACATATTCAAAGTCCGCATCGGTCACATCCTCGGCGCGTTTTTTTACTGTAACGCCGGCATTATTGATTAAGAAATCAATGCCCTGCTTCTCCCCAATTTCGGGAATCAATTTTTCCATGGCGGGGTAATCAGAAATATCCCCCTTAATATGGGTTATATTTTCATGGACATACGCGTCCGGATTTTTTGCTCCCCCGCTGCGGCTGATGGCGTAAATCTTTGCCCCCGCCTCTGCAAGGACATTTGCAGTGGCATAGCCGATTCCGCTGGAAGCACCGGTAATAATACCGACCCTGCCTGTTAGCTCAAACATTGAAATACCCTCTTTCACCTTACCGGAGTCAAAAATTCTTCCTTGAACTCGAATCCCCATCCGTCACCTTCGCGCTGAATGGCATAGCCGTTTTCTATTTTCATCGTATTGTCGATGATTCCGTCGATCCAGTCAAAACTTTCCGCGCCATAGGAGTTCGGGATTGTCGCCAGCAGCGGCACATCATAATCTTTATAATAATGCGGCAGGCACGGGATGTGATAAGCGTTGGCAAGAGCTGCCGTATCTCTCCACGCCTCGACGCCGCCGATACGGATAAGATCCGGCTGCCACAGGTCCAGCGCATTGCGGCTGATCAGTTGTTTTAACGCGCTGTTGTCATACTCGCGCTCGCCCATTGCCAAACTGATTCCTGTTTTATTGCGGATGATTTCATATCCGGCAAAATCAGTGTTGGCGACTGGCTCTTCAAACCAATGGATTCCCATATTCCTTACAAGGTTGGACAATTTTATGGCATCGGGCACGGTCATTCCCTGATTTGCGTCCATCATAATTTTGACGTCTTTACCAATTGCTTCACGCACCATGGCGATACGGCGCAGGTCACGTTCCATATCCGAGCTTCCCACTTTAAGTTTAATGGCCGTAAAGCCTCTGTTTTTATAATTCAGTGCCTCTTCTACAAGTTCTTCGTCACTGTAGCTGATCCAGCCGCCACTTCCATACACCGGAATTTTCTTCCCGTTTGACCCTAAAATTTTCCAGATCGGTTGCTTTAAGGTTTTTCCCCATGCGTCCCACATCGCTACGTTTACAGCCGCCTGCGCCCAACGAAGCAGACCCAGATTGCCAAAATATTCGCACTTCTGTTCGTAGCTCTGCCTCATTTTCAAGGTTTCATTCACACAGAAATGATGGTTTAGAATAAAATTCCTGATATCTTTGAGTGCCCCTTCAATGGCTTGCGGAGAATAATGAAAGCTAAGCAGGTAACCCTGTCCCTTTACTCCATCGGCCGTAACGATTTCCACAATGTAAAACTTAATGTCCGAAATGGTATGCGTAGCGTCAGCGATCGGTTTACTCATTTTTGAAACCGCACTGTAAATAGAGATGTCTTTAATTTCGCAGCTCATAATAAACTCCTTTTATAAAAAACGAGCCAACAAGCACCTAATGCATGTAATATATCAGATGGCCTGATTGTAGCACTTTTTTTATTTGGAATCAAGCCAAAATTAAATATAAATTTTAACATTGCTGTACTATTGATGTTTTTCAACAATTTTGACTTTTAAATAAAATATTTTAGAATCTTTTCAGATATATCAACTGTTTAAATATAGTGTCTGCACGGTAATATGTAATAAAATAAGTAGAGAAGAAAATTCGAAGCGTATTGAAAAACCCGCCTCTCACCTTGCTGTGAGAAGCGGGTTTAATACACTCATATAGAAGAAGCCAATGCAACAGTGATCCGATCAGCCTTCCTTACTTTCGTCAAAGCCCAGAATCCATGTAGCCACAAAGGAGGAAACCATTGAAATGACCAGTGTTGCGATTGCCAAATAGAAATTGGTCATCACGCCGGATCCATCCGTAGGGATAAAGGTCGGCAGTGCCGCAAAACCGGGAGAAACAACCGCATATTGTTTCAACTGTACAATTCCAGCAAACAGTCCGCCGATTCCGCCGCCGATCATTGCGCCAATAAAAGGACGCTTAAAGCGGAGCAGAACGCCGAAAATTGAAGGCTCTGTTATGCCAAGCACGCCGGTAAGCCCGGCAGAAAAGGACATTGCCTTAATATCCTTGTCCTTTGATTTCATCCATACCGCCAGCGCCGCGGCGCCGACCGCAACGTTAGCCGCCAGCATTCCCGGCATGACGAACGCGTCATAGCCGTTCGCACTCATGGAAGCGAATACCAGCGGGAACAGCGCCTGATTCATACCCGTCATGACTAAGAACGGCGTGAAAGCGCCGATCAGCCCGACTGATAGCCAGCCCAGCTGAGTATTAATAAACATCAGCGCCTGAGCGACATAATTGCCAAGGATAATACCCAATGGCCCCAACACAATAAGGGTAACCGGGGTAACAATGAGAATCGTCAGCAAAGGTTTGGCAAAAAACTTAATTTCCTTCGCTGTAATTCTATCGATTCCCTTATCTACATAGTACATAAACAATACACCCAAAATGATTGGGATAACCGATGTATTATACGAGGCCTGTGTCACGGGAATACCCAGAAAATTTAATCCGGCAACACCGTCAATATTTTTGTGGACAAGTATCGTCGCAAGATAAGCGCCCATCATCGGGGTCATTCCAATTTTACGGGCCGCGCTGTAGCCGACGAAAATCGGCAGGAAAAAGAATCCCGCATTGTTGATGGTGTTCATAATGACATAAGTTCCGGTTTCCGTTGATAGTCCGAAAAAGGTCACGCAGATATTGAGCACGGCGGAAACCAGACCGGCCGCCACCAGAATTGGAAGAACCGGCACAAAAGTACCACTGATAAAATCGACAATGGTGCCGCCAATATTTTTCTTTCCGTTTTCATCCACCTTTCCACCTTTTTTGAAATTGCCCAGTTTGATGAACGCGTGGTACACATTTCCCACATCGGTACCGATTACGGCCTGCAGTTCATTTCCGCGCAGCACCACGCCCAGCACGCCCGGAATTGCTTTCAGCTGGCTTTCGCTGACCTTCGACGGATCGTTCAGCGTAAGTCTCAGTCTGGTCGCGCAGTGGTTGACCACCGCAACATTTTCCGTCCCCCCGCAATTTTCCAAAATACTATTTGCCAAATCATCGTATTTTGCCATTAACAATTCCTCCCTTATTTTCCCCAATTCTGTCCGTTGGAACGGATCAGATTTGAATACCAGTAAAACGAGTCCTTCTTTACCCTTCTCAGATCCAAAAGTTCTTCATCCTTGGTGTTGACGTATACCAACCCATACCGTTTGGCCATCCCGTTTCCGGTGCTGAGCAGGTCCGTAAAGGACCACGGATTATAGGAGATCACGTCACAACCGTCCATAATGGCAAGACCCACCTGATAAATCTGGTCGCGCAGATACGCAATACGCTTCGGGTCATGCACATGCCCATCCTTATCAATAGATTCGTGCGCACCATAACCATTCTCCGTAATCATCATAGGAAGATGGTAATGATCCCAAACGTAGCGGAGCATATACCTCATGGCGATTGGATCAATTTCCCAGTCCCAATCGTTCGTTTCAACGTGAGGATTCGGAGCCAGCTGGTACATACCGGGAAATTTTGGGTACACAAATTGTCCCTTTACTCCGTTTTTATTTAACTGCAGTTCCACCTGCCGATCGTCCGGTTTACAGTCCTTTGCAACGTTGCTGCGATAGCAGTTCAGGGCAAAGAAGTCAATTTTTGCCGAACGGATGAGTTCCATATCACCCGGGCGGATGTCCGGGTCAATATCATTTTCTTTCCAGAACCGTTTAATAAAGCCGTTGTACTCTCCGTAAGCGTACAAATCGTTCCATATTTTCTCTGTTAGTTCCTCTGCGTTCATTGCGGCGATTTGGTCTTCTGGTTTGCAGCTTTCGGGATAAATCGGTACATATCCGGGAACAGGTCCGATTTTTCCATCTTTGACCAACTCGTGGCAGGCAAGGACGGCCTTGGCATGACAGAGGTTCATGATGTGGTTAATTTTCCATTTGTCTTTCTCCCAATCAGTGCAGCCCTTGTCTACGCCCAGCCAGTTGCCGTAACAGATCTGCATATTCTGTTCATTAATTGACAGCCAATATTTCACCCTATTCCCAAAAGTCTGGAAGCAGACCCTTGCGTAATGGTCAAAGGCGTCGATCACACGGCGGTCATGCCAGCCCCCCAGCTTTTCATCGACCCACACCGGCATGTCATAATGGTACAGGGTGACGATGGGAGTGATATGATGCGCGATCAATTCGTTAATCAAATTGTTGTAAAATTCGATTCCCTTTGGATTGACTGCACCGTTTTCGTCCGGAATGATGCGTGACCACGAAAGGGAAAAGCGGTAGGAGGAAAACCCGCACTCGGCCATCAGTGCGACATCTTCTTTGTAGTGATGATAGTGATCAGCCGCAATGCTGTTGTCTGTGAAAGGTTTTTTCGTTTTGCTGTTCAGGTCAATGATCGCAGAAGTTCTTCCATCCTCCACAACCGCTCCTTCTACCTGCCAGGCCGCACTGGATGCGCCCCACATAAAGTTTTTTGGGAAAATCGGATCTGTTTTGTAATACATTCTTCTTTCTTCCTTTCCATCTCTATCAATATTTTATTTTCTCTAATTTCGACTGTCACGCTGTGGCGATAGCTTTAACATTTTATCCAGTTCCCGCGCGTCACCCAGAACAGGCTGAATGTCGCCGTATTGTTCCGTATTACTGACGATTACGGGTATAGTGACGTCAAAGCCTTCGTTCTTCATCTGTTCCAGATTAAACTCCAGAAGCAAATCTCCGGCGCGCACCTTGTCTCCCTTCTTTACATGCACCGTAAAAAACCTGCCATTGAGCCGCACTGTGTCCAAACCGACATGGATCAATAACTCCGCACCATTCGAAAGTGTCAGTCCGATTGCGTGCTTTGTATCAGCAACCGTGGAAACCACCCCATTGCCAGGAGCCACAATTCTGCCGACAGCCGGCTGCACCGCCGCACCCTTTCCCAGCATTTCCTCCGCAAAGAGAGGGTCTTTTACTTCCACCAAAGGAATGATTTTGCCTGCAGCCGGTGAATTTATTGCATTGGGGTCCTCTAACCCTACAGCTTCTGTATTTTTATTTTTCTTGAACAAACCAAACATGATTTTGATCCTTCCTAAAAAGTTGAATTTGCCTGCCTTACGCCTTCTATAAAGAGCCTGAACGCAAATTCTTGATATGAATGCTCAGATAGGATAACTCCATCTCCGACATCTTATGGGAATAATTTTTCTCAATAAAATCCGCGATCTTCTGGCTGAATTGATAATCAGCCGGATACATCTTACGGATGACTTTTCCAAAGTCCCGGTCAGCTCTATCCAATTCCTTCCATTCTCCTCCCTCTATAATGCGGCGGGCAAGGAAGCGCAGATGGGTGATAAACCGCTCCATTCGAAATGATTCTTCATCCAGTGAGCCGCCAAGGTATTCCTGAACAATCTTCAGGACACCACTCACCAGCTTCGTAGCATCCATCATATCCGGCATATCCGAATTGTATTCCGCGCACACAATGTGCATGGCAATGAACGCCGCTTCGTCGTCAGAGAACTCAGTTTCTAAGCGCCGGAGGATTAAAACGACAGCATATTCGCCAATTGCGAATTCGTGAGGATAGAATTTTTTGATCTCCCACTTAAGCGCATTGGGAAACATTAAACCCTTTTGGTATCGCTGAATGGCAAAGCTGATATGGTCTGTCAGCGTAACCAGCACATTTTTATTCAGTTCTTTTCCCAGTTGCTGAACCGCGTACTCGACAATATCACTCGACAGCTTAAAATGTTCCTCCGGCAGCTCTACTAACTGACTGATGAGCCTGTCCATAGAATTCTGGCTGTCCATCCGGATTACTTTTTCTATTTTCTCCGGGGCAATCACGTCTCCGTGCTTTCCGCTGAATCCAATTCCTCTTCCCATAACAATGACATGCTCATTACCTTTGTCTCGGGCATATACCACGTTATTATTAATGATCTTTACGATTTTCATGAACTGTTCATCTCCTTGTCAGCATCCGAAAATTCAGTGGGAAGAGAACCTTTAGCGTGCGGCAGCCCGGTTTCCGCGGTTACAAATATGTTTCAAACGTTTCCCTGATCTTTTGGATGGCTGCTGTTTCATCTGCACCGCTGGCAGTAACTGTCACTTTATCCCCCTTCTTTACAGCAAGGCCCATAATATCAAATAGTTTTTTCATGTCCGCTGCTTTCCCATCCGTTTTTTCCAGCGTAATCACACTGGAGAAACTTTTGGCCGTTTTTACCAGAGCGCCCGCCGGGCGTGCATGGATTCCAAGCGCATCTCTGATTAGAATATCAAATTTCATCATAATAACTCCTTTGTAATAAAAAAATAAACCATATTGCGCACAGCTATCCACTGTGCACAATATGGTTTTGCCCTTTTAGGTAACAAGCCATTTTTAATTTACTTGTGCCTACATCATATACAATCCTTCTCTATTTGTCAACCATTTTCAACATTGGCACAACAATTTAGAGAATCCTCCAAAACCCGTAAATAGAATTTAAACACAATTGCATCCATCTGAAGAGATTTTATCGCCGGACGGCTTTATGCACGCATGCTTATCCGTTCAGAATTTCCAGTGCCTCATTCCTGTAACAATCCATCAAGTATGGGATTTTGGTGACTTTCGCACACTCCTCGGTGAGGGACATCAAATCCCCACGGGTAATGGCATCTATATTGAAGCAGCGCGCGCCCGCCATAATCTGCTGCAAGCCGACTTTGATTTTGTCGACATAGCTGTAAATTCCGATGGCGCCGAGCGGAATTTTTTTGATATTCTCCGCGCCGACCAGATCTTTCACACGCTCATAGCAGACGAAAATTTCTTCCGGCGTTGAGCCGAAGTCACTCACCGTCTTTGGCAGATCTTTATCCTTCAGCCACTGCTCGATATTTTTGCCCACCATGCCCGGAATCATCAACGCGCGGCCCATACAGACTGCCCGTACAAACGGAGACCCCAGCGCCAACGCTTTGAATACGCCGTCTTCCGAACTGAAGCCGCCGGCAAACGCCAGGTCGGGCACTCTTTCCCCTTTTGCCGCGAGAATGGAAGCGAACTCGCAGGCCGCGGAATGCAGGTACAGGGAAGGGACTCCCCATTCCTCCATCATTCTCCACGGGCTCATGCCGGTACCCCCGGAAGCGCCGTCAATCGTCAGCAGATCTATTTTCGCTTTGGAAGACCATTTGATCGCCATTGCCAGCTCCCTCAGGCCGTATGCTCCGGTTTTGAGCGTAATCCGCTTGAAACCGAGACTGCGCAGACGTTCCACCTCCGCATAAAAGCTCTCTTCGCTCACAAAGCCAAGGCGGCTGTGCCGTTCAAACTCCTTAATGGCACCGCTGCGGAAGGCCGCCTGGTTGACCGCACTGGACGGGTCGGGCGTGACAATATAGCCGCGTTTTTGCAGTTCCAACGCCCTTTCGAGGGACTGCACCTTGATTTCGCCGCCGATGCACTTCGCGCCCTGCCCCCATTTAAGCTCAATGGTTTCGATGCCGTGCTTTTCGATGATATACTCAGCAACTCCCAAACGGGTGTCTTCCACGTTCATCTGGATCAGGATTTCACCCATCCCTCTGTGGTATTTGCGGTACGCCCGGATTCGTCTATCCATATCCGGCGCTTCTTTCACCTTGTTGTCCCTGTCCAAAACCAGCGCGGGGTCAATCCCGCATACATTTTCTCCGCAGACAAGCGTAATGCCGGAAATAGCGGAGCCAACTGCGAAATGCTCCCAGTTTTTGCGCGCAATCTCGGTCGAACCGAGCGCGCCTGTGAAAATCGGTACGCTCATCCTGACCTTTTTGTCCCATCCATAAGATGTTTCGGTATTTACCATGGGGAAAAGAGCGTTGTCAGAATTTGCTTCCATTCCGTCCGGCAGGCCTTTCGCGCCCAATGCGTACCCCTGTATATTCAGATGAGAATAGTCAATGGGATAATCTTTATCCCCACCGGCGGTGACATCTCCGAACGGACCCGGATAAATCATCTCGCGCCCGCGAAAGGTCGCCCTGAAGGCCTCGCAGTTTCCCCGGCAACCATCGATACATCGTGAGCAGATTCCGCTGGACGGACTCACATTTCTGGAACGGTTCGCACTCCTTGTGGCATCATTGCCATTGGGTGTTTGCAGATTCATAAATTTTTCTCCTTTAAACATATTTTCCTATACAACATCTATAATTTTATTACATTTTTATAATTAATTCAACACAGTAAAGCAAAAGAACTGCACTTTTTTGCCCACGCCGACAGAAAACACTGACTCCATCGGGAGTAAGTGCCATGGGCTGAAAGCGTGTTACGCCTTCAATGCGTTTTGTTTCCAGTATGGCCAGTTTTGGTCACAGCCAAAGTCTTTGCGCGGAGCTTTCCCCTGCCTGCATGATTGAGAAGTTGTTTTGTGCCTGAGTTTGACATTTTATGGCCGTTGTGTGAAAATAACAGTAGGGTAGTTTCCTCGGAAGTTTTATCTGAAACCGTAGACCCTCATTTACGGAAAATATTCAGCCCGATATCAGCCTGATCGTCGACGAAGACAAGCTGGCTGTTATCACGGATCGGAGGACACTTTTTTACCCACAGTTCGAAAAGCACCGGTATCGTGCGTGATAGCATTAATAAAACAGATATTTGAATCCCTTCAGAGGATACGATGGAATTCTTTTTTTACAGAAATATGTCGACGAAAGGAAGTTTCAATTTGAACAGACAGAATAGAGTAGAATATACGTATGGGAGGCAGCGAAAAAAACATCCTTTCCTGTTACTTCTTATTCTTTTGGCAGCAGCAGCAGCAGCTCTCCTGGTTCATTTCAAGGTAATTCCGCTGAAACAGAGTGCTTTTTTTGATAAAGCCGTATTGCAAGAATCCGAATCCTCCGGGCAGGACCAAAACACGAAAATCTCTGACGATACAGAGGAAGCGCTGGAGGCCATGGCGACGCAGAACCCAAAAGCCGAACCGATTTTACAAAATCCGGAGCGTTATCCTGAAAGGCTTCTTGAGTCGCTGGTGCGAAATCCGGAGCTTCTCGACTTCACACTGGATTATCCCCAGAAAAAAGGTACTTCTGGCGGGAGCATTGACCTTTCTTGCAAATATCAAAAGGGCCAAATTCCGCTTTTTATGCAATGGGACGAGGATTGGGGCTATGCCCCTTATGGGAAAGGATTGATCGCACTGGATGGCTGCGGACCAACCTGCCTTTCCATGGTCGCTGTCGGGCTGACGGGAAATTCCTCACTAAATCCTAAAGAGGTTGCCGGATTCAGCGAGAAAAACGGATATCTGGATGCCAAAACCAGCAGCACGCTTTGGACACTGATGTCCCAAGGGGCGAAGGATTTAGGTCTTTCTTCTCGGGAAATCCCTTTGGATGAAAACCGCATGGCCCAAGAGCTTTCGCAGGGACACCCGATCATCTGCAGCCTGCGTCCGGGCGATTTCACAACCGTAGGTCATTTTATTGTTTTATATGGATATGAAAACGGAAACTTTTTGGTGAAAGACCCGAACAGCAAAAGCCGCAGCGAAAAAGCATGGAGCTACGGGACATTAAAGCCCCAAATCAGAAACCTCTGGGCATTCTCCGTATAAAAACAATAGTTCCCTCCCCCTGCAAAGCCCTGTATTACTGGAGGCGACTTAGGCCGCCGGTGCGGTCCGCCACTTGAAAAAGTTTATTACTTGCCACCTTTAAAAGGGCATGTGTACTCCCTTATGTCAACGCCGAAATCATGACCACCCGTGTTTTTACCGATGCAAAAGAAAAACGCGCTATGTGCTATACTCAGTTGCGTGGACTGCAAAAGGGAAATGCAGGTTACGCTTACTTGTGCATGAATGAATTTTACAAAACTCGCGACTTGGAAACGGAGAAGGAGGATGCCGCCCCCTCTTCCTCAGCATTTTATTCGTCAGGTGACTTGTTTTTGTCTACGGTCTGAAGTGAAAGCTTAAAAATATTATTTTGAGCTTTCACTTTTATTTACGATACCTTTGAACACGGTCTTAAACAAAATTTTAATATCAAACAAAAACGACCAGTTCTCTATGTAATAAATATCGCATTTCACACGCTCTGCAATGGAAGTGTCGCCGCGCCAGCCGTTCACCTGCGCCCAGCCGGTAATGCCCGGACGAACAAAATGTTTAATCATGTAAAGCGGAATCTCCTCTTTAAACTTATCCACAAAGAAAGGACGTTCCGGCCGTGGGCCAACTAAGCTCATGTCGCCCTTCAGCACATTAAAAAGCTGTGGAAGCTCGTCAATACTGCACTTTCGGATAAAAATGCCGAATTTTGTGCGCCGGTCATCGCTTTTCGTTCCCCATGTCGTCATATCGGAGCCGTTGCCGTCCATGTTCATAGAACGAAATTTATACATAACAAACGGTTTTTTATTTATTCCGATTCGATTTTGTTTGTAAATAATCCTCCCGGGGGATGAAAGTTTTACGCCGATTGCGGTGATAAGCAAAAGAGGAGAAAGGACAATCAGCATAACCAGAGAGACTAAAATATCAAACTCACGCTTACAAAGATTGCTTAAAAAATTATCAAGAGGAATCTTGCGAATGTTAATAAGCGGCATGCCTTCAATTTCATCTATATAGGGTTTTGCCGGAAGATACTTTGTGTAAAACGGGAGTAGGTTTGCTTTTACTCCTGCTTTCTCGCAAACATCAATAATACCTTCAAGCATGGAAAACTCATCGTAGTCCAAAGATATAATAACCTCGTCAATCCCTTTGCTTTCCAAAATCTTTGATAGCGCATTGAATTTTCCTGTATGTGCAATCGGTCTGCCGGATACATCCTCTTCCACATCACTCAGGTAACCGAGGATGTCATACCCCAGAATTCTATTTGACATCACTTTATCGTAGAACTCCGCGGATACCTCGTTCCAGCCGACAATAATCATGTGCTTAATGTTATAGCCTTTTGCTCTCATCTCCCTAAGCAATTTACGAATTGCAAGGCGAAAAGCAGAAGTCATTCCCGCATTCAATATTCCAAACAAGATGATGACCATTCTGGAAATATGGACTTCTTTTAAAAAGAAAACAAGTACAAAAACAAAAATAATGCCCCCAATATTAGATTGAATAATCTTTCCAACCTCAGACAGTAAGGACCTGTGCCGAAAAGAGTCATGCAGTTCAAAATAGTTATAGAGCAAAAAGTAAGCTGGGATAATAAAAATCATTAATTGCAAGTAGTAGTTGATCCCAATATAAAACGAACCGCTGTAATTGTAAAAATGAAACTGAAATGCCAGTACCATTGACACAAGGCAAATGCAGGCATCAATAACGGCAAGTACTCCGTTTAGCATTTTTTGATTTTCTTTTATCATTTTTATCTCCAAATAATCATGTTTACGTATTTTTTATATTATACAATGTCTGCGGATTATTCACAATACAGATCTATCATTTAAAGCGATATTTGACAATAAATATTGTATCTCAATCCCAAACATATTTATCCAATATGAAAACATAAACAGGAAGGCTGGTCTGCAATGTTAGCCTATAAATTACTTCTTTTATTCATTGTTGTGTTCGGCATATGCGTATGCGAAATTAAAAAGCACCGAGCCCAGATAATCGGTGGGTAAAACGAGCGGAAAGCATTCCGTGGGATGAGATCGAACACCGGTATGCGGAGCTTTTCAAAAACCGAATGGAAATGTGGCAAAATCGTTACTTGAAGCCTGCATCATTCAGTCGAAATACGATTATTCAGATGAAGAAACCGCCCTACAAATCCAGGAAGGACCATACCTGCAGTTTTTCTGCGGCTTTCCACAATACGAATATAAACGGCCATTTGACTCGTCGTTGATGGTGTATTTTCGCAAGCGTCTAACGCCGGATATTCTTGGGGAAATCAATGAACTGATCATCAAAAGGGCAAAAGAAGAATCAGCGAAAAACCATCACGACGGTAACGACAAGAGGGAAAGTTCTCAGCAAAAAGCAGCAAAAAAGGCTGGAAATCATCCGAACTTTGTATGAGCAGCAGAAAACCAAGTATGACAACAAAGTCCCATTCCGTAAAAGATCGCATCGTCAGCTTGAGTCAGCCGTATCTGCGGCCGATCGTTCGTGAAAAAGCCAAGGCTCCTGTGGAATTCGGTGCCAAGCTGGATATCAGCGTGGCCAACGGTTTTGTTCGGCTTGAAAAACAGTCGTTTGACGTTTACAACAAAGCAACCTGTTTACAGAAAGAAATCGAGCGTAAGCGCTCAATCACCCTGTGCAAGGAAAGGACGTAGCGAGCACTTTAAGTGCGGATTACGTCCTTTCCTTCCATCGAGGATTCGAACCCCGGACACCTTGATTAAAAGTCAAGATAATGCTCAGGGTTTATGCAGGATTTTATGGTAAATACGACACTTTTACGATTTCCTATAATGTATTGTCACGCGAGCCATCATCGATAAATATAAACTCTACATCCTCATGGTGGCTCTCTTTCAATTCCTGTGCAACTCTGCTGGCTTCCAAAATAGTGGAAGCGCCTGTTCCTCGTTATAATATGGAATAATTAAACTGGTCAACAACTGTCATACCTCCTGTATATGGCTTTTCATAAACCCATGCCTTTATTTTACCCCAGCCCTTTGTGTCGGAAACTTTTACGACTAGCACCCCGTCAATCGTTTTGATGGAGCGTTCCGCAGGATAGTTCGGCATTTTAGCAAATTCTTTTATAACTGCGATTGCTTGATACTGTTCTACAGAGCAGAAGTTCAACTGTACTCCAAAATGCTGCCGATACAACTCGTTCCAACCGTTCATTGCAGCTGTATATCCTCCCCACAGCATTCCCCAACGCGAATACCGGTCCACCTGATTTGCTGTTTTAAGGATGCAGGGGTAATCCCCCTTACTGGGATTGCCAGTAATCAAGAGCGGGGTTTGCTTATTAGGAGTTTCAACCTGTGTAAGAATCCGGTTTGCCAAATATAAAGTTTTGTCTTGTTCGTACTTCATTGTTAACGTATTGGCATTCACTTGCAAGACAAAGCTCCAGATAAGGCAGCAAGTCGCAAGAGAACAAGCAATACAACAAAACCGAGACACAGCACCTGCTTTTTTATCTTCGCCTGTTCTCTTCGGGAATAACTCCACCAGCGAAAGCGCAAACGGCAAAAAGAGGAGCATATTGCTAGCAGTCAGTAACGTCAGTCGCGTATCTGGAGCGGCGATATCAATCAGGCTACCGAAAGATGGCAAAAACAACATACCGACAACGCAGAGAAAGGATGGCATACGTTCCGCCCGAGCCTTCCACAGAGCATAGAAAAAAGCAATCAATGCCAGGATGAAAACTACAACGTAGAAAAATCGCGCCGCATAGTAATTGACGGCTAAGTCCGTTCCAAAAAAATAGCAAAAAAAATCGGCATAAGTATGTTCGGCTCCAGTTGGAAAATGTTGTAGCAGATAACCCACGCTGATATTATCCGCGCCCTTATACGATGACATGGACAAGTGACGAATTGCAAGCACGCATCTTAAAACTATATAGTAAGCACCTGCACCAATTACAATCATGCCTATCATCCGCAGTGCAAGCTTTCGATTTTTTAAATACGTCTGCGGCTCCCGCAAAAAGCGCAGAATCAGAACCATCAGGCACAGTACTGCGGCAACGCCGATATTGCTCTGATAAATACTCAGTGCAAACATCAGCGACATGGCACCTGCGAGAATTTCTGGAAACGAATCGCTCTGACGCACACACCACACTGAGAGAATAGCTAGCAGAAACGCAAACGCATACTGGCTGCTGCAATAATAATATGTGAGGCAAATAGAAACATACGGCGTACATACAATTGTCAGTGGAATCAACACTCGTGCCCATTTGGTTCGCACGTCCAACACTCTCACCAGAAGCAAGCCTGCCAAGACAAACCACATCAACGCCAAGGCTGTCATCAGCACAGGCGCATTAATTCCCCCCCCGTAGATAATCGAACAAAATTAGTCCCCATCGGCCAACAATCACTTCCCAGTCTGCAAAATGCTCCTCGCCCGTCCAAAGGGTATCCGAATTCTGCAAGCCGTTCGCATACCCCTGAAAGTGGACAAGCATTCCGACAGTGAACACTGCAAGAAACAGTTTATAGTCCGCTTTCAGCCACTCAATAAGTGTTCTCACTGGAACATATTCTACATGTTCCAGTGAATTATCACCATTACTTTTCCTCTTTTCTGTTTTATGCCCCATCACACATTTTATACTTTTTACATTTCCCATTTTGCATTATCTCCTTTTCTTGCTTCAGTATTTATGGAAACAAGTGCTTGAGCAACGGGGTCTTTCGTGCCGCATAAACAATTACAAGGCAAAATAGGTAACAAATGATTGGCCAAAAAAAATACCAGCGGAAAGAATATTTGGCAAAAAATGCAATTCCCTCCATCTTGTTTAAGACAATGTTATGAATCAGATAAACTCCTAAACTGCATGCTGAAACAGCTGCTAGCAATTTCGTAATTTTTTCATTGCAAACAATTCTCTCGGTAAATAAATATCGAATAAATACAAAAACGCCAAAAGCCAAAAACAGAGATGGAAAACTAAGATAATCGAAATATAGTTGATTTGTAGCTCCATCGCGTTTACACAAGTACACCAGTCCTGTATAACGCAGGATTGCGCACATAATTGCTGCTGCATAACAGATGCCGCGTTCAATTTTGGAAAAGTCATGTGTGGAAGCCCAATAACCCAAGACGGGATAGAGCAGATAGCTACCCAAGACTGGCAGTTGCAATGCTGAATTCCAACCACTGCCACCGAGATAAAAGTATGTCTGCACCATCCGGTAACAAAACGGCAAAATGGAGACCGTAATAATGCCTACCGCTACAGTATAATTCAAAATAGAGCTATTCTCTGGTTTAGCGAGGAGCGTGAGTACAGGCATTGCTAGATAAATTCCAAACAGAACCAGGAAAAACCAATAAATAGATTCCATCTTATTGTTGACAAAAATATCAAGGATGGTGAACAGCATTTTTCGGATATCTCCATCCCACGGAATTTCTAAATTGCCACGTTTTATTTTAAGTACAATCATCAATGTACCCCAGATCAGATACGACCTAACGCTGCGTAGCATCCTTTTTTTAAAAAATGCTGCTGTATCATATTTTGTGTAATAATTCATTAGGGTTGCACCAGTCAACATAAAAAACACCGGCACTGCCCAGTATGCAAGCACTTGAATGCCCGCGCACCACATCCACACACGGGAGCCCTCATACCAGTGTACCTCATTACCGAAATGAATCCAGACAACACTTATGGCTGCCATGATGTTCAGTACATCATAATAGACGATCCTCTTGCTGGTCTTTAGCCTTGGTGCCTCCGTTTGTTCCGTCATATTTTATTTTGCCTCCTGTTTGCTCTATTAACAACCACTTGCTTTCATCGTTTCTTTATAAAATTTCACTTTTTCCAAGGCCGGTGCCAAATCGAATGTTGTTCCAGCATATCCAGCTTTGCCTGCAGGTCATTCACCTTAGCTTCCATACTGTCCAGGCGTTTACGGTGATCTTCGAGCTGCATCCACTGGGAAGCATCCGTCTCGGCGCCTTCCTGCTGCAGTTTTTCCTGCCCTGTCAATCGCTGGTTATGGTCTTCAAGTTGCGTCCACTGGGAAGCATCCGTCTCGGCCCCTTCCCGTTGCAATTTTTCTAAACCAGTTAATCGGCCATTATGATCTTCAAGCTGTTTCCACTGAGCTACATCTGTCTTTTTTTCATCCGCTTTATTAGCATCCGCATAACCAATCAGCCAATCCACTCGGCCATTCAAGCTATCTCGATCCTGTTTCATACGTCTTTCTATCATGGTCTGTGTGCGGTCACAGTAACCGCAGGCCATATCATAATCGGTTACAGCCTTATGAGTCAGCGGCTTTTCTAATGCATTTTTCAGCCATGTACGGCAACGATCCCGCTCGATTTCCAAACGCTTATCCACAGATTCATAATCAATAGTCTCAAATAGCCATGGAGCTTTCTCAATTTCGGCGGGGTTGTGCACCATGCGGTCTTCTAGTCCGAGCAGTCTTAAAAGCGAAGCAAAACGTGCCTTACCTCGCTCCTGGTTAGCAATTGCCACAAACGGCTTATGGAACAGGATTGCGAAGCACATCCCGTGAAACGAATCGGTGATCAGAAATCTGCAATGTACAATCTGGGCTATTAGTTCCTCATTACCCAACTGGTCAAAAGTTTCAATATCCCAGATACGCTTTAGTTTGTCTGGATTATTCCATACGTCCGAGGCCGCATAACATTCCGCACCCAGCTTTTCGGCGGTAAAATGCATGGCATTTGCTTTTTCGAAGTCCGGATCTAACACATAACCAAACACATACGGGCGTTGAGAAACGCGTTCCATACCGCTTTCAGACAGCTTTTCAAAATGTGATGTCGCACACAAAAATACTGGGTCTAGTACCCATTCTGCCTCCACGTCAAACTCTTTTTTGGCGAGGGCTACACCGCTCTCTTCCCGCACTGAAAAATCATCAAAACGTTGAAGAAAATAGCGAAGTCGCTCCTTTTGCAGATAGGTACCATGGAAGGTGTCATACGCAAATGAGGTAGCGTATGCCACCTTGCGTTTATCTTCTGACACCCACTCCAAATCGGCATAGCCATCCAGCAGTTTCAGCATCTCATCGGTGAACAGCTGATCTGAGCCGACGAGGAAAGTATCGCAGTTGTTGTTAAACTCCCGCTGCTGCACATAGCTTTCTTTTACTGGTGCAATGGCATAGCTTGGGTAGGGAAGCTTTTTATAGCGGCAGTATTTGGGAGTAGGATCCCAATCCAATCCTTCTGGCTGAGAAATCATAATGGGGAAATATCCCATGTCCCGCAGTGCTTCAAACAGTGCATAATAAGTCAGAGCGCCACCGCAGTTGATGTTCATCCACGGCCCTACAATACCAACGGCAAAGCGATAGGCAAGCGCAGTTTTTACCGCCTGCGTAAATCCTATCTGCCCCATTAAAAACTGGAAATATGGTTTATATGGGCTGGGGGTGCGTTTTGCCGTCACACGGTTATCGCACAGCCAGTCCCGTGGGACACGCTTGCATAAAGTGAATTGAGGCTGCGCCTGCTGTAAAAGCACTTGACCCTTGGGGGAGTTGACAAGCACCGCACTAGTCCCACCTTCATCATCCATGGAAATGTCGCGATCACCGATACCCCAGAAATCACCTAAGCTGATATCACCCTGGCGAGGATATTCCGCAAAGCTGCAATTTTCGCAGCTGTTCCGCAATATCAGACCATTGTGAAAGCCCTGCTCATATTCGCTTTTTGAAAATGGAACTAGCTTACTGGTTCCATCTTCATAGTTCATTTTTAAAATGCGAGAACTCGCGCTCCATGCTTTTTCCTTCGGGCGAAAATCCAGAGAAATGATTTTGTTTCCTTCCGGCATTTCCTGAATATATTCTTTCAGCATTTTCTGGGAAGGCACCCCATGGCACAGGATATCTACAGTATACAAATTATCATATTCTTTGCCCAGATAGGCTTTCAAGCCTGCTACCTGGCACGGACAGCCGGAAAACAGTATTGCGTGTCCATTTTGCAGTTGTTCCTTTATCTCACGATAGGTAAGACCTGTATCACTTTGTACATATTTCGATTTCCGCAATAAAGGCAATTCATCCCTTGCTTTCACACAGATATGTCGCACAGAAAAATCAGGAGCCAGCGCGGCTCCATATACGGCGCCTCCTTTTGCTAACACGACCTCAGCCAGTGCAGTAAAAATACCACCGGAGGAACTTTGAAGTCGTACAACATCCGACATAGCAGCCGCATAGCAATCTGGTTCGGAAATATTTTCGTTTTTATCTGGTGTCAGTACCGGGCAGGTCTGTAAGCACCTGCCACAATTGATGCAGCGGTCTTTTTGAACAATAGGCTGTAAAAATCCTATTGTATCCATCTCCATTTTGATTGCATCTACAGGGCAAACATTATAACAAGCACCACAACCTGTACATTCCAGATTTTTTGCGTGCAGTTCTTCAAGCATACCTTTTTGTTCTCTCCTTAATTCATTCAGAAGCGGCAGTAAATCAGGCAGAAAAGCCAAGAGAATACATATTTCGGCTTTTTCAAGTCGCCAAAGCGTATGCGTTTACATACCTTCAGCAGGCAGCCTTTTGTGCGTTTATATCGGGGCATGTCCTTTTTTTGCCAAGAGTACATATTCCTCATATCTGTAAAACAGAAGCGGAAGTACTTGCCCAGACCAGACCGATAAGCCTCGCGGTCAATGGGTTCTAAATAGTCGCAGATCTTATCATAGGCCAAATAGGCATTAAACTGACGTTGATACCAAGCTTCGTCACTATTGGTAAGACTGGACGGCACGAATCGGTAATCATAAAAAATATCCGGCAGCAGTACTACCTGTTTCAGACGATTCAGAAGTTGAAGAATCCAGTATTTGTCTTCATAGGCAAACAACTCCAGATCAAACAAGGGTATTTTCCCTCCGTTTACGGCACATATGGCATCTGCATCCCACATTTTGTTCCAAGGATATCCGCCGCCGCAAGCATCGTTATTGCCTGCAATCTGTGTCATTGCCTTCAAAGCCGTCAATACTGTTGAACACTCAGCAACTTTCCGGTCGACCGGCTTGCCCGTTTCATTGTTGATCCAGCCGAAAACAACGCATTCTACCTTGTACGCATCCATAGCTTGTATGGCATATTCCCATGCAGTAGGAGCCAACGTATCATCGGAATCCACAAAAGTCAAATAATGTCCGCGCACGTGTTGCAAGCCACTGTTTCGTGCTGCACTGGGACCGCCGTTTTTTTGGTGCAGAACCTCGATGCGGGAATCTGTTTCGGCGTATTCATCGCAGATCTTTCCGCAATTATCCGGACTGCCATCGTCAATAAGAAGGATTTGTGCATCCTGAACAGTCTGTTTTTGCATGCTCTCAATGCAGGCTCGCAAAAACGGTTCCGGAGTTTTGTATACCGGGACGATGGCAGTGACTAAAGGCTGTTCTGGCATATTGCTGCATTCCTCCCTTGTCTTCTTTAATGTACTAAACGACCATCTGTCGTAAAGCGATTATCCTTCTTTTTCTTATAGTGGGCAGCCACAAAATAGCCAAAGAAATGTGTCTGGCGCAGCTTATTAATCACGCCGATACCAATCTCCTCATAATATTGCGGAGCACGGGTACGGATCATTTCATCAAATACCATCAGATCCTTTTTATGCTGACGGGTGGGCTTAATATACAGCATAACAAGGTACTGCCAGCAGCAGGTGCCACGCAACAGATTATCATAAATGCGTTTTACCGCAGGGTCTTTGACCTTTTCTTGCATATAACTTAGTAGAACATCAATGACCTTCGTCTGTTCCGTATAATGTTTTTCCATACCGGATAGGCTCATGCTCTGACCGGCTGCCGCACAGCGGTAGCAGTAGATTTCCATATCCAAGAATTCTACCGTCCTAACCTGATTGCAGACCTTCAGCACAAACTCCGTATCGGTATAAAAGCAATGCTCCGTAATAGACACGGTGTTACGGATACGTTCCGTTTTGACGGTGATGCTATGCATGAATGGAGCGAAAGACTGCACTTCACTCAGCATGTAGGTTTTTTCGACTTCACAACCCGGGTTGCAGTTCTCGTGCGAAATCACATCGCCGTTCATCGCATCGTACGTCAGATATGGGGTGATGACCATATCTGCATCGCTTTTCTGCAACGCCTTGATATAGGCCGGCATATTCTCCGGATTATAATAATCATCACCGTCCATCTGGCGGAAATACTGTCCCTTTGCGTTTTGGATACCTGTATTTACCGTAGCGCCCCAGCCTCCGTTTTTCTGTTGGATTAGGCGAATGCTTTCCGGATACTTTTCCGCATATTCCCGTGCGATTTCTGCTGTATTATCTTTTGAACCATCATCCACAATCATAATATCAAGTGCATCTAGCACCCCGCAGCCCAGAAATGGGTCCACTGCCTCACGCAGAGTAGATACTACATTATAGGCTGCAATTGAGATAGAAAGTACCTTTTCCATAAATCTACATCCCCAAAATATTTTATTTCACTCTAACCTAACAGCCTATTTGCCGCTTTTTCGATGTTTATTGCAGGCTGCCAGAGCTGTTTATTCTTGATGCTCCGCTTTCAATGCCGTATGGTATGCATCACACACCGTACGGCATTCGCCGTCCATCTGCATTTTACCGTGATTTATCCAGATTGCCCGCTTGCACAGCTGCTCAACCTGTTTTTCGTTATGAGATACCAAAAGCAGCGTTGTGCCGTTGGCCAGCAGCAGTTTCATGCGCTTTTGGCATTTTTCCTGAAACATGAAATCGCCCACAGCCAGAATCTCGTCAACGATCAAAATATCTGCCTTCACTGCAGTGGCAATAGCAAAGCCAAGGCGTGCCACCATGCCGTTAGAGAAATTTTTAACCGGAACATCTACAAAATCCCACAGTTCTGCAAAGTCCATGATTTTCTCGAAGTAACCTTGCATTACCTTGTAATCATGGCCGAGCACCGCGCCATTTAGGAAGATATTTTCGCGTGCAGTCAGCTCCATATCAAAACCAGCACCCAATTCAATCATTGGCGCAATATCGCCTTTGACTAAGAGGGAGCCTTTGCTAGGGTACATAACACCCGCAATCAGCTTCAGCATCGTGCTTTTTCCGCTGCCATTTGCTCCTACCAGCGCCAGAGACTCCCCACGCTTGACTTGGAAGCTGATATCGCGCAGCGCATAGAACTCGTGAAAAAGGAGCTGATGTTTAGCCGCTTTCACAAAATATTCCTTGATGCTGTCTGTCTTTTCTTGTGCCAAGTTAAAGCGCATCGAAACATTGTTAACTTCTATTACATTACCCATAATTCCAGCTTTCCTTGTTTAAATATAAAGTATGAAGTTCCGCTGCAGTTTGCGGAAAATGGCAAGACCGATACCCAATGCTAGGCAACTAGATACAATACAGGCAAACCAAGTATTCGGCCCAGAAATTGTACCATACAGCACCATTTCTCGGAAACAGTTGATATAATGGTACATCGGATTTAGTTTTATGATAATTTGAACGGCTGTGGGAACTTTGTCTATTGGATAAAAGATTGGTGTGCAATACATCCACGCCATCGTAATCACACTATACAGATGCATAATGTCGCGAAATTGAACGGCAATCGCGGAAAGAATCAGTGCAACGCCACAGCTGAACAGGAACATGAGCACCAGTGGAACCCAGAAGAGTAATACCTCCCAGTGAAATGTCGTGCCAGTGCAGATCATAACGATGAGAATTGCTGCCAAACTGAACAGCATCGTTACAAAGCTGGACAGCACACGTGAGATTGGAAAGATAAATTTTGGAATATATACTTTTTTAATCAGGCTACCATTCTGGATCACAGATGTCATAGCCATATTCGTTGCTTCATTAAAGCAGTTCCACAACGTCTGCCCGCAGATCAGGTACAATGGATAGTTTGGAATATCAAAGCGGAACATATACGAAAAGATCACCGTCATGACCGCCATCATCAGCAGGGGATTTAGCAAGCTCCATAAATAACCTAGAAAGCTGCGACGATATTTCACTTTCAAATCACGCATCACCAACTCGCGCAGTAGCGGCTTGTACTTTATCAAATGCTGCAGAGCTATGTCGATTGCATTTTTTTTCGTCATGCGTTTTTATTTCTCCTTTATTTGTTAACATACTCGATCAGGGGATTAAAGAACAGCCCGCCAATATAGCAGGAGATAAGCACCCAGCTGCGCCGGAGCCTGCTATCTTTTGCATTCCCCCAAATCTGTGCCAGAGCCCGTACGCAACGCGCAGTATAATAACAAAAGCCTTTCAGTCCTTCCTGTCGGTATATATTATTTTCATTGCGATAAGCATATCGGTATCTGTCAATTCGGTCCGCAGAGTCAGTAGCAAGATTACTTCCGTTGTTTTCCCGCATCGCATGCACCACCTGACTCCGGCCAACCAGATAGGATGGGAGGCCGTTTCGTACCGTGATGCGTCTCGTGAATTCAATGTCATCTCCCCAGATGAAAAATTCCTTTATGGGCAGACCGACCTTTCGAATTGTTTCTGCCGGTAAAAGCATGGAAACAAAGGTTGCCTGTTCAATTTGAATCAGAGCATCCTTCAAAAATTCCACATGTTCATAAAAGCTCTTTTTGATTTTCTGCCGGTTCATTTTGCACTCATGGCCGTCTGTCCACAGCACAGCACTGGACAAGAAGCCATAATTACCCTCTAACCGCGCATCTGCTGCTAGCAATTCTGCCAACGTATCCGGCTCCGGCAGGGTATCATCATCCATCATCCACACCAAATTATATCCGGCCTCTACTGCCCACCGAATGCCAAATTGGAAACCGCCGGCACCCCCTAGATTGCTGCCTGTATTCCGATATTGCAGTCTGTTATCAGCCATAGCTAGTACCGTTTCGCCTGTTCCGTCTGAACTGGCATTGTCAACGACCAAAATATCACATTCCACATTCTGCTGGTTGCGAATTTTTTCGATACACCGCAAAAGAAGTTCTCTGCGATTATAGGTAACAACGACCGCAGCGAGTTGCTTTGGCTGTTCTGTTTTTCTTTCAGAATTGAAGAACATCGTCATTTCCTTTCAAAAAATGAATTCCGTGGGCAAATCCGCTCCAGATGATCTTGAGCTTTTCCCATTTGTGACCGCGGCTTTTCGTAATCACCTGTACACTGTGCCAGAAGTCCTTGGCGATCAACCAGAGCCAGCCTTTCAGCCCTTCACGTCGGTAAAGATAAACATCATTTCGATAAAAGTATCGGTATCGTGATAGTCGTTCCGGAATATCTGTGGCGATATTGGCCACCGTCCGATTTTTCATGGCATGAATCACCCTGCTGGTTGTTACCAAATAGCAAGGCAGCTTGAGAGAGATACGGCGCGTATATTCCCAATCATCCGACCAGATAAAAAATTCTGCTATCGGCAGGCCAAACTTAATAATTGTATCCGTGTGCAGAAACAGTGATACAAAACTTGCCATTACAACAGGTATTAGCGGACGGTCAAACCCATCAATATCGCGGTAAGGAGTTTTGCGCTGTAGATTCATTTGGCAGTCGCTACCATCAGTCCACAATGTACGGCTGGACAAGAAGCCATAACTACCAGTCAGTTTTTCATCAGCCTCCAACAGCTTTGCCAGTGCATCCGACTCAGGCAGCGTGTCGTCGTCCATAATCCAGATATAGTCATATCCTGCTTCTACTGCTTTGCGCATGCCAAAATGAAATCCACCGGCACCGCCCAAATTTTTTCCGGTATTGCAATAGTACAAGCGCAGATCATCTTTCTCTTGTAAGGCTTCCGCAGTACCATCGGTACTGGCATTGTCAATTATCAGTACGTCGCAGGCACAAACCTGTTGCTTCAGCAACTTCTCAATGCACTGCAACAGTAGTTCCCTACGATTATATGTGACGACTACTGCCACAACGTTTTTTCTATGCTGCATCTGCGTCAAAATCAGGCCAGCTCCTTTTTTGCCACATCGAGGGCCACTTCAATCACTTTGTCCATATCATAGTATTTATACTCGCCCAAGCGGCCGCCAAATATCACATTTGGTTCCGCATTGGCCAGTATTTTGTATTTCTGATACAGTGCACCGTTCTTCTCGTCATTGACCGGATAATACGGCTCGTCGCCAGGCTTCCACTCAGCACTGTACTCACGGCTAATGATAGTCTTCGATTGTGTACCAAAGGTAAAATGCTTATGCTCAATAATACGTGTATATGGGGTTTCATCATCTGTGTAGTTTATAACAGCATTTCCCTGATAGTTTTCCATATCCAATGTTTCGGTTTCAAAACGAACGCTGCGATATTGCAGGGCACCCAACTGATAGCCAAAATAGGCATCAATCGGGCCGGTATATACGACTTTATCACTCAGTTCGTTCAGTTCCGTCTTTTGTTCTAAATAGTCTACGTTCAGACGCACTTCCGTATCGCCCAGCAGATTTGCCACCATTTTTGTGTAGCCCTCGATTGGGATGCCCTGATATAGTGCATTAAAATAATTGTTATCATAAGTAAGGCGTACTGGGAGACGCTTGATGATAAACGCCGGCAGTTCCGAGCAAGGGCGCCCCCACTGCTTTTGCGTGTAGCCCTTGATTAACTTTTGATAGATATCAGTGCCGGCCAGGCTAATTGCCTGCTCTTCCAGATTTTTTGGATTTTTGATGCCGGCAGCTTTACGTTGCTCATCAATTTTAGCCTGGGCCTGTGCAGGCGTAACCACACCCCACATTTTGTTAAAGGTATTCATATTAAAAGGCAGGTTGTAAATCTCTCCTCTATAATTTGCAATTGGGCTATTGGTGTATCGGTTGAACTTGGCAAAATTCTTGATATAGCTCCACACTTCCCAATTGTTTGTATGGAAAATATGAGCACCATAGCGATGCACATCTATGCCCTCTACCTTTTCAGTGTAGATATTGCCTGCAATATGATTCTGCTTATCAATCACTAGACACTTCTTCCCGGCCTCTTGCGCCTTCCGGGCAAACACCGCACCGTAAAGGCCGGCGCCGACGATCAGATAATCATACGTTTTTTTCATAGATGCACCTCATTTTTCAATATCATCCTGCGGTTTTCCCACGAAAACGACGCATCAGAAAAGTAGATCCTTTTTTCAACCAGTGCTGACTTTCCAGACTCACGACCGGCATCTCCGTGTAGGCAATATGGTTTGTTTCAATCCAGCAGTCCATCAGGCGCTCTGCCACAAAGCCGAAAACTCTCTGGTCATTTGTGCTGTAATGAGAGATGTCCAACTTTTTTTCCAGTTCGAATAGAATTTCAAAAATCCAGGTACAGTAAGCGTCCAAAAGATCACACCGCATTACAAACATATTAAAGCGGTGTCCGCTGGAACGTTTCATGCTGGCATCATAGGCAGGCAAGTATTCTGGGCATTTTATAGACAAAATTGCCCTTGTCTGAGCCAAATCCTCAGCATGATGCGCATGAACATATTGACCATAATTAGTGTCTATCCAGTAGTGTCGTGTTCGCGGCAAAATCACAGGGGCCATTTCCAGCATACGCATTAAGGCTTCACGGTTTGCGATTCGGCTGTGTTTTTCTCCGGTCCAACACTGGGCGAAATAACGGCGATAATGCACCAGCCCAAGATATTCGGTATCCATGTTCTTCCATGCCCAGTACAGTGCCGTCAGCTCGCAAAAAGAAGGGTTCCTGTCGCTGATGCTGTTACCGACATCATCTCGCTGGAATCCATAAGTCGCTACATCCGGCTGCCGGCAAGCGCCGCACCATACAGGAAAGTACACTGTATCTTTCGGCGTCCAGTAATCTTTATGGAAAGCCACCAAAATTTTAATCTCCATTGCTGTTATCTATTCCTTCCCCCAAAAGGGTTCTAGTCAACGCAAAAATCCGAGCAAATACGAGCAAATAATTTTAAAACTATTGTATCTAGTATATCACTATATACAGGCGTTCTGCAACCTTATGTTGACATTTTTCCTTATGGCTTTACCAGCCATACAGCTCATAAATTGCATTCCTAGAATTTTCCAGCAGTGAAGTGGGATTTTACAGCCATTTCTTGTCATTTTTATTTTTCAGGCTGCTGTCATTCTGAACCTGTTTTACAGTTGATCAGCTGTAAACATATAGTTAGGATTAATAATAAGCTTTTGTGATCTTTATGTAAATTTCGAGGGAAACATTGTAAGTTATTTTAGAAAATGATATAATAAAATAAAAATTTAAATTCACATAAAACAATAAAATTGAAAGCTGGTTTGCAATGTTATACTATAACTTACTTTTATTACTCATTGTTGTCTTAGGCATATTGATTTGTGAAATCAAAAAGAGCCATCTCAATAACGCTGTTTTTCTTGGTATTTCCGGTGTTGCCATGATCGTGCTGTCTGCCTTGAGGGCAAACACGGTCGGAATTGATTATAAACAGTATGCCGATTATTTTACGCAAGTTCATGACGGCGGTTGGTCGTTTCTCATCAGCTCCGCCAATGGATACCGCATTGAGCCGGGTTACAGCCTGTTAAACTACTTGGTTTCACTTTTCACCAGTGATGTTCGTATTTATATGTTAATTGTCTCCATCCTTGTAATAACACTGACCGTTGTTTTGCTGTACAAGTACTCCCCTATTCCGTGGGTTGGCATGTTTGTGTTCGGCAGTTTCGGCTTTTTGGGAAATTCCCTCAGCTTTCTCCGTCAGTCGATTGCCATTGCTATCTTCTTATTTGCAATCGAGTTCTTAAAAGATAAAAAGCTTGCGCCTTATCTTATCATTATTCTTTTGGCTGCCAGTTTCCACAAGGCAATGTTAATCATGATTCCTGTTTACTTTATCGCACATATTAAAGTGAATTGGAAATCTCTCACAACATATGCCGCAATAACAGCTCTCATTATGGGTTTATCATGGCCGCTCTTTAATGTTGTTACAAAATATGTATATCAGTACTATGCCACGCAGGAAGGTCTGTACTATATGAACGGACGTGACTGGCAGACAGCTGCAATACCGGTCATTACTATGGTAACGATTCTAATTTTGAAAGATTTCATTCTGAAGCGTGACCCCAAGAATATTGTGCTGATTAACTTTTCGATTTATTCGGGGCTGCTTTATATCATGACCTGCCAACATTTCCTGTTCCAGCGTTTCGGCATGATGTTCTTCACTTCAGCTTTTTTACTCATTCCTGAAATGCTCGCCAGCGTTGGTGTGAACGCAGAGCAAGCAGAAGTACTGAACAACACTGAAAACCTGAAGAACTACAATAATAAAGAGCAAAAGAAAAAAGCACTTCAGGAACGCCGCCAAATCAAGAGCAACCAAAATATGCATAAATATATTTACTACTACGCAACAGCTGCAGTGTTGTTTATCGGCTTCCTTTACAATGTCTGGATATTGATGCAAAACCGAATCAACTTAACCCCTTATGTAACGTTTTTTACTCAGAAATAAGGTTCAACTAAATGTTCAAAGGCCGTTTCAGTTTTGTCGCTGACACGGCCTTTTTATATTAGCACTCGAGCGTTTTTAGTTACGAATCTCTTATAATACACCTAACGTGGAAGAATAACGATATTTGTAATCACGTAATCATGTAACACAGAGAAGCACCAGTTATAAAAATTAAAAGATTTATTTTAATTTCTTAAATCAAAGAGTAAATATGTAGAATAATTTTTCTTTATATTATAGTATTCCTTAAATATAGTGATGACAGTGGTTACGCAAGGCCGTCACTCCGCACTGAGATTGATTTTTCGCGTAATCACTATCATCATTCTTAGTTACTCAAGTAGAGTTAATCCCTGCTAAATTACTTCCTTTCTTTGACAATGTGAACCATGCAAAGCTGATACGGCAGATATGGTCGATGGGGATACGAGATAAAAAATTGCTATGCATTATAAAAACAATGCTGAAAGCTCCAATAAAAATGCCTGATGGTCAAACGGTATACCCCAAAAAGGGAACGCCCCAAGGTGGAATACTGTCGCCGCTATTATCCAACATCGTGCTCAACGAATTGGATTGGTGGGTTTCCTCTCAATGGGAAACCATGCCGACTCACACAGCTTATGAAACGATGTGTGGCGACAAGCTCAACCGTGGAAATGTATATCGGGTGCTCAAGAAAACAGGCTTAAAGGAAATGTTTATCGTCAGATACGCAGATGATTTTAAAATCTTCTGCCGTACAAAAAGTGATGCCGACAAGGTGTTTCTGGCGGTTAAGCAGTGGCTTAGGGACAGACTGAAATTAGAAATCAGTGAAGAAAAGTCCAAAGTCGTTAATCTGAAAAAGCAGTATTCGGAGTTCCTTGGGTTCAAGCTCAAGGCAGTAAAAAAAGGCGGCAAATATGTGGTGAAGTCTCATATGAGCGATAAGGCGTTGCAGAGCGAAAAAGAAAAGCTCTCTGGAAAAATAAAGGAAATGCAGCGTCCAAAAGATTTGCTTGATGAGAAACGGATGCTTAACCTGCACAACTCAATGGTATGGGGTATCCACAATTACTACAAATTTGCCACTCACATCAGCATTGATTGCGCCAAAATTCAACGTAGTCTCAGCATAGTAATGAAAAATAGGTTGGGAAATCGTCTTAGCAAAACAGGGATTACAAATAACATATACATTCTGAAAAACTATGGGGCAAGCAAGCGAATGCGGTATCTTAATAAATACCCACTATGTCCTATCGGTTACATTCAGGCAAAAGCGCCCCTTTACAAGAAGAAAGAGATATGTAAATACACGCAAACAGGCAGAGTTGAAATCCATGATAATTTGAAGTTTGATATCACAGTGTTGCTATTGCTCATGCGAGAGCGACACACGAACAAAAGCATTGAATTTATGGATAACAGGCTCTCTCTATGGGCGGCTCAGTATGGAAAATGCGCTGTGACAGGAAGGGTGCTGTGGGTTGATGAAATCCACTGTCACCATAAAGTTCCGACAGAAAATGGTGGAACGGACAGGTATAACAATCTAATTATCCTGCACAGAGATGTACACACACTAATTCATGCGGTTCAGCCCGAAACAATCCAAGCGTATCTCAACAAAATTACCCCTACACAAACCATGCTAAAGAAAATCAACAAGTTAAGGATGACGGCTGGTAACACCGCCATCTGAAAGTTTCTAAAGTTTCGAGAAATATCCTGTTTATCTACAACTCTAAAATGATGGAACGCCGTGTGCGGGGAAACTCGCACGCACGGTGTGGAGCGGGGGAAAATCCTACGATAACATCAAGGGATTACCTATCGCTATTTTTATGCTTTGACAGCGACGTGGATGCGGAACAGTTCTGCAATGGCCACACGGCTGTGTTCATCGTTTTCCCGGAGGAAGATGTTACCAAGCATTTCCTTGTATCGCTTTTTGTTTCCCAGCTTTATAACGAAGCACTGGTTATTGCCAATCAAGGTGGGAAAAACCGGCTGGACAAGCGCGTCTATTTCTATCTGGATGAATTCGGTACACTACCGAAATTCGAGAACGCACAACAGATGTTTACGGCCGGTAAATCCCGTAACATTCTCCTTCTGCCTATGATCCAGTCATTGGAGCAACTCCACAAGAATTATGGACGGGAGGGCGGTGAGATTATTATCGACTGCTGCACCAACGCCCTGTTCGGCGGTTTTACTCCTTTATCCAAGGGAGCGGAGGAAGTATCAAAGGCATTAGGAAATCAGACCGTACAATCAGGAAGCACTTCCCGCAGCGGAAGCTTTGAACGCGACAGTTCCACAAAAAGCCTGCAGATGATTCAAAGGCCGCTCATGACCGCAGAAGAAATCCGGAACATGCCGGACAACCAATGGATTTTGACAAAAACCCGCACCCATCCGGTAAAAACAATTCTAAAACGGTTTGACTCATGGGGAATTCTCTTAAAAGATCCTTATGTGATGAATGAAAACGCAGCCCGAAGGGTCAGATATGCAAGCAGTGAAGAAGTCAAGGCGGCGGTATTGAAAAAGTACCCACAAAAGGAAACGATAGAACCATTTGACATTAGTTCCTTTGAGAGTCCGCAGGAACCTTCAAAACGCAAGTATTCTTTTGACGACAGTATATTGTAATACTTATTTCAGGGCGGGAGAATAAAAGTTCCCGCCCCATTATTTTTTAATATTTAGGGGGAGCGGCATGAAAGGATATTTTGTATCAAATGTAATGAAAATTGTACGAAATTTAAGATTGACAGCCAAATCAATAAACGTCTATCTGTATTTAGCAGAGTGCAGCAACGGAAAGGGAGAGTGCTGGCCGTCCAAAAAGACCATTGCGGAGGACTGCAAAATCAGTGTGGCCACTGTTACCCGCGCGCTGCGCGAACTAGAAAAGGCAGGGATGATCATCTCCGAACCACGCCGCCGGAATCTTAATAACGGACAAACTTCTAACCGATACACAGTATTCACGGAACCGCAGATAACAGAACCGGCAGACCAGGCCGCAGCCATTGGCACCCAAGAAGATAAGCAGGAAACAATTCAATGCATGGAGGCTGCATACGTACAGCTGGAAATCCCAGAACAGACTTTCATAATGCCAGAGAATCCATCCCATGAGGAGCTTACTGAAAACACAACATCCGTACCCGCGCCGTACGATCATCAGGTTATTCCTGTTAAGGGGAAAAGAGATCGCAACAAAAAGATATCAGCATCCCGTTTGCTGAGAATCCGGATTTTCTTCCGCCTTCTTTTAAGCCAATTTGACATGCCCCCCCGTGTCAATATGACACCCCAAAGAACTAACTCTACAACGAAGGTACCGTTAAAGCAGAGAAAAAAAGAGTTTATCTCTAAGTTAGCTAAGTAGAAGCTTCTACTTAAGCGAAAATATGACAGTGACAAATCCGGTGATGGGTAAAGTGCGCCATGGATGAATTATAAATCAGCAGGGCACTCCTTCTTTTTTCTCTGCTTTGAAAACAGGAGGCAGATTATAAAATTAAGAGCAGATCAGGAAGAATCCCGGTCTGCCCATGAAATGGAGAATGAAAATGAAGTACATTAAAATAATTGGACTGCCGTCAATTGTTTCAGCAAGGTATCGGATCGTGATCGATAAAAGCATACGCAAGCTTTATGGCATCAGGGGAACCTCAGAGGTATACATGCAGCGCAACAAAAACCTGCTGATCATTAAGCCTACCACCCGAAAAAAATCGAGCATGGAATTAAAGGAACTCAGCATCGGCAGGTTTAATCTGCCGATTGATTGGGCGAAATCTAATCACGTTCAGATCGGAGGCTGCGTTTATCTTGTGGCTACTACCGAAGGGATTATTGTCTGCCCAAAGGGGACCGAATTTCTATGTATTGAAGGGATGATAAGCAAATGAATATTTTAGGATGTCCGCTAAAAATCTCAGCTACAAAGCAAATCTATTTCCCGAGACTTTATATCCAACATTTCGGTATTTCTCCTGATGAATCAGTTGATGTCATACGGGAGGATCATGAAGATTTCTACATTTATCGTATTGATAACGGTCGGGAATTACTTGTATACGAAACAAAGGCAACGATCCGTAGAGGCTTCACCTCCATCCCTGCGGAATTTCTAAAAAAAAAATGGCCTGAAGCCGGGCGAGGACAGTTTGTTTCTGCTTGGGATAGAGGATGGACTGAAGGTCTGTGCGAAGGTGGAAATACTATAGAAAAGCGGAAGTCCTTCCGGTTTTTTATAGACAGTCATTAAATATCACAGTCGTCCCACTTGCTTTTTTTTTGTACTGCATCCGATAAGTATTCTGGTAAGAAAAATAAGGAGGTCATAGAACATATGACGCAAGAGACGATAACAGTCAGTAAATGGCTAAACGAATGGTTAGTGACATATATACAGCCATGCAAGAAAGAGAATACCTATCAATGCTATAAGTATATTATTATCATGTTGTGCAAAATAAGGCCGGAATTGGCAACGGTGTCTATCACTGAGGTAGAAGAAGTATATTTCCAAAAAATACTTAATGAAGCCGCAAAAAAATATTCTAAGTCTACAATCACAAAGATGAGAATAGTATTAAAAGGTGCCTACGATAGAGCTGTACATAATCATCTGTGTGATAGCAATCCGGCTCTTGATCTAAACGTTCCAGATGCCACTTAAGGGGAAGTACGGGCGTTGACGCCTGAAGAAGAGGAAGCTGTAATTAATGCCGCAAAAAAAGATCCTTTAGGGCATATTGTTATTTTTCTATTAGACACAGGACTTAGAGCCTGTGAAATCAGAAATTTGAAATGGGCCGACTTCAATTCTCTGGAAAAGGAAATATATATCAAAAAAAGTAAATCCAAGGCAGGAATTCGTACAGTGCCTTTACTTACAGAAGCATATAATATCATCATATCTCTTCCCCATTACTGTGATTATATCTTTACTTCTACAAAAAGGAGTCCTCTTACGAAAACAGTATTAAGAAAACTATATGATCGAATTAGAAAAGCAACAGGGATAAAAATAGTAACTAACCACGTCTATAGGCATTCTTTTGCAACTCGAATGATGGAAAATAAAGCAAGCTATAAGGCCATATCCGAAATACTAGGCCACAAAGATATTAATTTTACTATGAATACCTACACAGATGCTAATACAAAATACTTACACGAACAGGTTTCAGTTTTAGAAAAAAAACCAAAAAGAAAAACAATCAAATTTAAATTACACCACAGACAAATACAATAACAAAAAGGCTCATGCTTATAACATGGGCCTTTTTAAGAAACTGCTTGCTTTTTACCAAATTTTGTATTATAATTTTTCCGTGGAATACAAAAAAGCATCCACAGGCGAAAAACCGTCTACTAAACAGTTAATCGCCTTGCGCCATAAGGGTTACACGACCACTTATGACTTGTGAATGCCGTTTATGTGCTGATATTTTATCACGCATTTCGGATACATGTCAAGAGTCTGTACCCTTATTGGAACGTTAGGGTGCAGACTTTGTTTTTTCATTATCATTCATTCCACAATGATAAACATTGTGTACCTCTTAGTGTAGCTTCACAGCTACTGCGCGAGGTTGGCGCACTTGGACAAATATTTCAAAACAATCGTTCACACCGATTGCTGAAATCATAGTGTAACACAAGGACATTACTTATTTGGGCGGACACATTAGAAACCGCAAAGCCAGTATGAAAGAATACGTACTGTTCATTCAATCATATTAAGAAAGGCAGATTGAATAGCGATGATCCAAATAAGGGACAATGATACTTCTGTCCGGCCAACGTCACTGTATTGGGGACAGGCTCATGAAAGAGCTGGGTAATAAATTTTATACCAATGCGATTGCTTGCCTGCAATCATTTGTGAAATACATCAGTTATTTGATAAACAGGGAAAAGAGACATTCTCTTTCCCCTAATTTATCTTATTGGTGAACCATCGGGGATTCGAACCCCGGACACCTTGATTAAAAGTCAAGTGCTCTACCGACTGAGCTAATGATTCATAAGCAACTTGTATATTATATCAGCTTTAAAAGCCGATGTCAATAACAAATGCCTGTCCACGTATTATGCCCGCAGACAGGCCCTGTTGGCTGGGCTGGCAGGATTTGAACCTACGGAATGACGGAGTCAAAGTCCGTTGCCTTACCCCTTGGCTACAGCCCAATATGAAGCGCGGAACACTCAGTTTTGCTCCGCGCCAATTTTTAAATGGGGTGGAAGATGGGATTCGAACCCACGGTCTCCAGTGCCACAAACTGGCGCTTTAACCAACTAAGCTACATCCACCATATATGGCGCGCCAAAAGGGACTCGAACCCCTGACCTACTGCTTAGAAGGCAGTTGCTCTATCCAGCTGAGCTATTGGCGCACATACCCATGGAGCGAGTGATGGGAATCGAACCCACACGACCAGCTTGGAAGGCTGGAGTTCTACCACTGAACTACACTCGCATTTTAGCGACGGCTATCATTGTAGCACAGTTCAGTGGCAAATGTCAATATCTTGTTGACTTTTCCCCCGCCTTTTTAAATATTTATTTCAGAACGTCCAAGATAATCCCGTCTTTTTCATCTGCTGAAATGGAAATTCCGATAATTGTATCACCGTAATGATCAACAATCAGCGACGCAATCTTATCTTCCACCTGCCGGCGGATGAGGTTGCGCAAATCTCTTGCGGCGCTTTTCCCGCCAAAAGCATGCTGCGCTAAATAACGGGTCGCCTTATCGTCATAAATCAGCTTGATGCCGCGTTCTTTCAGGGAATCCACGTATTCATTCAACATCAGGTGAGAAATAGCCTCAAAATCGTCTGTGTTGAGAGGACGGAATACAATGACTTCATCTACACGGCTCAAGAATTCGGGGCGCAGAAAGTCAGAGAGAGCCTTCAATGCCTTTTCACGCGTTACATCGGTATCATTCTTGGCAAATCCGAGCGTACCCTCCTTTTTTTCGCTGCCCGCATTGGAGGTCATGACCAACACCGTGTTTTCAAAGTTGACGGTACGGCCATGAGCGTCGGTAATGCGTCCCTCGTCAAGAATTTGCAGAAGAATATTCATCACATCGGGATGCGCTTTCTCAATTTCGTCAAAAAGCAGAACGGAGTATGGACGCCGTCGCACTTTTTCCGTAACCTGGCCGGCTTCGTCGTAGCCTACATAGCCCGGAGGCGAACCGATGATCCGGGACACCGAATGCTTTTCCATAAATTCCGACATATCGAGCCGTATCAGCGTTTCCGGTGTGTCAAACAGCTCCTTTGACAGTACCTTAACCAGCTCGGTCTTTCCCACGCCGGTCGGGCCTACAAAGATGAAAGACGCAGGTCTGCGGCGGGGGCTGATCTGCACCCTGCTGCGGCGGATCGCCGCCGAAACGGCTTTCACCGCCTCCTGCTGTCCAATAATCTTCGAATTCAAGGTATCTTCGATATCCGCCAGTTTTTTCAGCTCATTTTCCTGTATTCTGCTTGCGGGAATCCCAGTCCAAAGTTCGATAACCCTTGCGATATCCTTTTCTTCAACCGCAGCTCCAAGAGCCATGGGTGCAAGTTCCCTTGTTCTTTCCTCCAGCTTGGAAATATCGGTGCGCACCGCCGCCAGCCTTTCATAATCAGGCTGAACATCGTCTGCAGTAAGCTCTTCCTCGCGCTCTTTCAACTTTTCCAGCTCAAAGTTTACCGAATCATAATCCGCCATGGAACTATTGCGAAGCGCAGCGCAGGCGCAAGCTTCGTCAAGTAAGTCTATTGCCTTGTCGGGCAGAAAACGGTCGTTGATGTATCTTTCCGAAAGCACCGCAGCCTTTCGCACAATCTGCTCCGGAACGCGGACGCGGTGATATGCTTCATAGTACGACTTAATGCCCATTAACACATCTACGGTTTCTTCAACGGAGGGTTCCGCTATGGTAACAGGCTGAAAACGCCTTTCCAAAGCGGCATCCTTTTCAATGTGTTTGCGGTATTCCACAAAAGTTGTTGCGCCGATCACCTGTATTTCGCCTCTTGACAGCGCCGGTTTCAAGATATTGGCGGCGTTCATAGAGCCTTCCGCGTCGCCTGTGCCAACAAGATTATGCACCTCGTCGATAAACAGTATGATATTGCCTTCTGCCTTTACTTCATCGACAAGTCCCTTAATACGGCTTTCAAATTGGCCGCGGAACTGTGTGCCGGCAACCAAAGCTGTTAAATCGAGCAGATGAATTTCTTTTTTCATCAGTCTTGCGGGTACGGTACCGTTTGCAATACGCAGTGCCAGACCTTCCGCCACGGCAGTTTTTCCGACACCCGGTTCACCGATCAGACACGGATTGTTTTTCGTACGTCGGCTTAAAATCTGTATCACTCGGGAAATTTCTTTGTCGCGGCCGATGATATTATCAATCTCACCTGCCTGCGCCTTCGCGGTTAAATTGGTGCAATAGGTATCAAGATGCTTCCTTTTTGTTTTCTTTTTTTCTCTTCTGTCTTTTTTAGCCGTATCATTGTCCTGAATCTTTTCCGGGCTGCTTTCACTGCCGGAAAAAACATTCTGAAGAAAAGGAAACGTTGCGGCTCCCCCCGGCACAAAGCCGTCGTCACCGCTATCCTCCCCATCCTCCGTACCATCCGCATTGGCGGCCATCAGTTCGTTCAGTTCCGACTCCATTGCCTCCATCTGTTCCTCGGTGATTCCCATCTTCTCCATCAAATCGTTGACGGGCTTAATGCCGAGCTCCTTGGCGCAGACAAGGCAGAGTCCCTGGCTCTCTTTTGAATTAACCGTCGGCGAGATAAAAACAACCGCCGGCCTTTTATGGCATCTCGAACACATCATAGATATAGCTCACTTCTTCTCTTTCAAAAATATATATTAAAAAACTGGTTATTTTCTGGTTGATTTTTTATCCATCAGCTCATCAATGTCCATTGCGTCTTTCGGGTCATTGGATTGCAGAATGGAAAGGTACATTTGAAAATACTGCACGAATGCGTAAATCATAAATGCAGCGGTAATTGAAAGTAAAATAATGGTCACGGTTAGATTTTGGATCTTCCAGATACCCTTCAGCGCCACAATAATGGCAAAAGAGATATAGAACAGGGTGGTTGCAACCTTGCCGTACCATTTGGAGCCCCCCGGCCTTTTGTTTTTCTTAATCAGAAAACAGGCGGCAATGACCATCAAAGCTTCTTTTAAAACAAAAATTCCCAAAAGAGGAATTAAAACCGGCTCTTCAATCGCAAGGCAAATAGCAACCGCGCCCTGCGTCAGCTTGTCGGAAAGCGGGTCGAGCATCTGCCCCAGTTCCGTGAACTGGTTGAATTTGCGCGCAATCATGCCGTCAAACATGTCTGTAAGACCGGAAACGACCAGCACAATTGCCGCCTGCAAAAGCTCGTTACGCATAAAATAATACACGAACGGGATAATTAAAATAATGCGTAAAACCGACAGTCCGTTTGGTATATTAATATTCTTATTCCTGTTTTTCATTCATATTTACCCCATTCTAAAATTCCGCCTGATACAGTAAATATACTGGATTATGAGCATATACATACTTGTAAATATTGGACTGCCTGATTTCCTGCTCTTTAATTTGCGGGAATTTTGCAGAAATTAACGGAAGCGAAAGCTGTAAAACCGCACATATGACAGCCACAACCAGCGCTCCCTTTATCAGGCCGAACACTCCGCCAAGCAAAGAATTCACCAAATGCAAAATTGGCAGCCTGCATACGGCGTCCAATGCATGCGAAGCCATCTGAACTAATAACTGAAGAAGAACAAAAATGACGATTATTGATATAATTTTAACGGAAGTACGGCCCAGAACGGTTACAGGGTGCAGTTTCACCAAATAGGCACAAACCGCTTCCGTAAGATAATCAGCCAGCACAATCGCGGCAACAATCGCAAAAACATAGCCGATCAGCTCCACCAGCGACCGGACAAGCCCTATTCTAAAGCCTGAAATAATAAAACATAAGGCGATGATACATAGTATGATATCAAGTATTGTGCCCAATTTTTCCCTCCCTGACATATATCGTTTTTTATATATAAAAAATAATATATCACAAAACGGATTTAACTACAAGTGACTCATTTGCTGTTCACCAGCCGAATCTCGGAAACACCCAAAATATAGACCGAAGTTTCGTCATGAAGAACGATTGCCCGGGCGTCGTTTCCCGCGTCACAGCTTCCGGCGGAACTGCCCGCCGTGGCAGAATAGAAATGCACCTGCCCCTGTGAAAGGACGGCCATCGTGTCCGCATAAAGCGAAAGCGAGCTGATTGACTGCGTAAACGGGACGGACGCTATTGCGCTGCCGCTGTCGTCCAGCACAACCAATTTTCCGTTTCCGACGCTTCCGTAAGGAGAAAGACCTAGTGCTGTCTTCCCGCTATCCATACAATATGCAGCAAGCTGCAGTCCCTGATAATCAAAATTTGTTTTTGTTTTTTTATCCGGATTAATGACCGCGGCCATTTTATCCCCGACCGCCGCCACCGTGCCGTTATCACTGTATGAAACATCCAGCATCATATTTTCCGAATAGACAGCAAATGGCTCCACCGGCTTACTGTCGCTGAAATCAAGCAGGTACACGGCGGAAGTCAGTCCGCCGTCCTTCGCGCTCACAGCGGTAACCGCCGCCTTTGTGCCGTTCGCGTTCAGCGCAACAGCAGTCGGGTAATAATCAGAAAACCAGTAGTGAAACAGAACCTTGTTGTCAGCCGCATAAGCGGTAAGACATCCGTAGTAGCCGTCCGCCTCCGTAACAAGCGCGTAGCGGCCATTGCCGGCGAGTGCTCCTGCGAAGATGTTCTGCTGTCCATCTGCTTTAACCAGTGTTTTGCTCTGGCTTTCTATCTGATATCCCCTCCCGCCGAGGTTGTAAATCAAAATCCGGTTTCCGTTCGCCTTCATTACCGGCTGGGAAAAACTATGCTGGCGGCTGATAACGGCTTTCGCTGTGGAGTTCAGAACGGTCAGCGCGGTGTCACTGACAACGGCTGCTTCTTTGTTCATCGATTTAAAATTGCCCTTTGACACGGAATTCCCAGCGATCTTTGACGGATACCCGTCACCGATCCCCATGCCGACAACACTGTTCTGCACCCACTCAATCACGTTTGAGGGGGTAAGATTATTCCGGTTGAACCAAAACAGCATGGTAACCACACAAAGGATTAAAATGAGAATAATCCTATAGACCCAGTGCGGAACGCGGCTCTCGCGCCGGCTGCGGTGTTTTTTTCTGCGCTTTTCCGTTTGAATCTGGTGTTTGGCTGTGTCTATTTCGGCTGTGTCGAATCGCTGCCCCCTGTCGCTCATGTCATTTCACATCCTCATAAAAAACACGGTTTAAAAACAGCCCGTAAGGCGGTGCGGTCGGTCCCGCAGCGGAGCGGTTTTTCGCTTCGATAATACCCGCGACATCCCGCGGTTCCAGTTTCCCCTGCGCCACACGCAGAAGCGTGCCGACCATAATGCGGACCATATTGTACAGAAAGCCGTCGGCCGCTACCGTAAAGGTGACAAGGTCACCCTCCCTTTTCACTTCCGCTTTTGTAACGGTACGCGCCATATTGCCGCGCTCACGCGCGTCCATGGTACAGAAGGAACTGAAGTCGTGCGTACCCACAAAGAAAGCGGCGGCTTCGTTGAGGCGTTTCTCATCAAGGCTGTACCAGTAATGCAGTGCCCGATGATTTAAAAAAGGATTGCGTATCTGACTGTTCCATATCTGATAAATATATTCTTTTCCCTCACAGGAATAGCGCGCATGAAATTCAGGCGATACTTCCCGGCATTCCAATATCGCGATGTCCTCCGGCAGAAAATGATTCAGCGCGCCGACAAGGCGCTCACAGGGAATCAAATGATCTGTTTTCAGGCTGATGCAGTACTGCCTTGCGTGCACAAATGAATCGGTGCGGCTGCACCCTTTAATGTCCGGCTTTTCACCAATGACCTTAAAAAGCGCCTCCTGAAAGACCTGCTGTACGGAAACGGCGTTCTTCTGTATCTGCCAGCCATGATAGTTAGAACCGTCGTAACAAATGGTCATAAGCAGATTTCTCATATCGCCGCCCCTTCCTCCATGCCGGTTGTTTTCTGTTATCGCATGGCCGCCGGAAAATAGATTCCGCAAAACAGCACCACAGCGCAAATCACCAAAGTTGAAGCTATCGCCACAGCGTCCAGTGAGGTCGCATGCAGCACTTTCATTTTCGTACGGCCTTCCCCGCCGTGATAACAGCGGCATTCCATCGCCATGGCAAGATCATAAGCACGGCGGAAAGAGGAGACAAACAGCGGAATCAAGACGGGAATCAACGCCTTGATTCTCTGCATCAGCCCGCCGCTTTCCATATCGGCGCCGCGCGCTTTCTGCGCGCTCATGATTTTATCGGTTTCTTCAAGCAGCGTCGGCACAAAGCGGAGCGCAATCGTCATCATCATTGCAATTTCATGCACCTTGACGTGAAGCAATTTCAGCGGCTTCATAATGCGTTCAAGCGCGTCGGTTAGTTCCGTGGGGGAAGTGGTAAAAGTCAAAACGGAGCTGAAAAGAATCAGGCTGACAATCCGGATCGTGATAAAAATGGCGTTGGAAACGCCGCCGGTTGTGATCTGAATAAAGCCCCAGCTCCAAAGCGGTGTACCGCCGCCGTAAAACAGGTTCAGCACCGAAGTAAAAATGACAACAAATAAGATGGCTTTTAGACTTTTAAAATACTGTTTAAGAGGGACGCCCGACAGCAGCAAAACCCCGAAGATCAAAGCCAACATCGTCAGCAGGCCTTCAAAATTAGATGCCACGAAAATAAAAATGATATAGATAAAAGTAATAATGATCTTTACCCGCGGATCAAGGCGGTGAATAAAGGATTTGCCGGGAAAATACTGCCCGAGTGTAATATCTCTAACCATGTTTCCGGCCTCCTTTTTCCAAAAGCGGCATCAGCTGCCGGAGCGCCTGTTCAATCGTCAGCACGGTCGTAACAGGATAGCCCTTCGTTTTTAAAGCAGACATAATTTTTGTAATCTGCGGCACGCGCAGACCCATTTTTTCCAGCTCCGTGTCGCGGGCAAATACGTTTTCGGTTTTATCGAACATGGCAACCTTGCCGGAATTCATCACCAAAACGCGGTCTGCGGTGCGGGCAATGTCCTCCATGCTGTGGGAAACCAGCAGAATGGTATTGTGCCTGACTTCGTGATAACTGACGATCTGGCTCAAAAGCACGTCGCGCCCGCGGGGGTCTAGTCCCGCCGTAGGCTCGTCCAGAATCAGAACATCCGGGTCCATGGCGATAACACCTGCGATTGCGGCACGCCGTTTTTCGCCGCCCGAAAGTTCAAACGGACTTTTTTCAAGAAGGTCTTCATGCAGGCCGACAAACTCGGCGGCCCAGCGGGCGCGTTTCAGAACCTCATCCTTCTCAAGCCCCATGTTGCCCGGACCGAATGAAATATCCTTCAGCACGGTCTCCTCAAAAAGCTGATGCTCGGGGTACTGAAACACCATTCCGACCTGAAAGCGCACGGCTCGAATTTTTTTCGGCTCCGCCCAAATATCTTTTCCATTCAGGAGCACGGTGCCGGACGTGGGGCGCAGCAGGCCGTTCAGCTGTTGGATGAAGGTGGATTTTCCGGAACCGGTATGCCCGATGACCCCGATAAATTCACCCTGTTCAATAGAAACATTCGCATCATCGACCGCTGTTTTGCAAAATGGGGTTCCTTCCCCGTAGGTATATGTTAAATTCTTTGTTTCAATGATCGGCATACGTTTCTCCTATAGATGCTTTATTTAAAAGCGGCACAAGCGCCGCAACACATTCATCGATCGTGAGTGCGCAGTCCGGCAGATCAAATCCGCCGGCTTTTAAACGATAAATCAGTTCCGTGGCCTGCGGCACATCAAGCTGATGCTTTTTGAGCAGTTCCACCTGCGAAAACACCTCCTGCGGGGTGCCTTCGGTCAAAATATTGCCGTTGTCCATTACGATAATGCGGTCGGCCTGAACGGCTTCGTCCATATAATGCGTAATTAAGACGATGGTGATCCCCTTTTCATCATTCAGTCTATGAATGGTGTCAAGAACCTCTGTGCGTCCGCGCGGGTCAAGCATTGCGGTAGGCTCGTCCAGCACGATGCAGTCGGGCTGCATGGCGATGATGCCCGCTATGGCAATGCGCTGCTTCTGCCCGCCGGAGAGCTTGTAGGGCGCATTCAGACGATAATCGTACATCTCAACCGCCTTCAATGCGTCGTCCACCCTCTTCCGGATTTCATCGGACGGCACACCCAGATTTTCCGGGCCAAAGGCCACATCTTCCTCGACGATACTCGCGACAAGCTGGTTGTCCGGATTTTGCAGCACCAATCCGACGCGGCGGCGTATTTCGTAAAGCACGCTTTCGTCCATCGTATCCATATGATCCACATACACCTTGCCGCCGCTTGGCAGCAGCATGGCGTTGAAGGTCTTGGCAATGGTGGATTTTCCTGAACCGTTATGTCCCAGGAGGGCTACGAACTCGCCCTTTTTTATGCCAAGCGACACGCCGCGGAGCACTTCGTGCTGCTCTTCGTTTTCCGGCTCGTCATAACTAAAGGATATGTTATCTGCTTTGATATAGTCCATTTCTGTACCTACCTGTTTATTGTTCATTTACTTTCCCAGATCGCGGTGCTGCCGCAGGGCAGCACCAATCCGCTGTCGGTAACCGGCAGTCCGATTTCATCCGATGAGATACGGCCGCCGAATTTTTTTTGGATCAGCACGCCCAAAAGATACTCCATTACCGCCGGGGACAGGCCTGTTGTATAAGAATTTAAAATAAAAAACAGCGGATTTTCCGAAAGAATCGACACGCACATTTCAACAAGCGGGTAAAGCTGTTCTTCCAGCTTCCACACCTCGCCGCCGGGGCCGCGTCCGTAAGACGGAGGATCCATAATGATACCGTCGTAGGTGTTGCCCCTGCGCTGTTCCCGTTGGACAAATTTAGAACAGTCATCCACAAGCCAGCGCGCCGGTTTCGATTCAAGGCCCGACGCCGCAGCATTTTCCTTCGCCCATGCGACCATTCCCTTGGAAGCGTCCACATGGCAAACCTGCGCTCCTGCCTTGAGGCAGGCCAACGACGCCGCGCCGGTATAACCAAAAAGATTCAGCACCTTGACCGGCCTGCCGGCGGCACTTATTTTTTTCATTGCGAAGTCCCAGTTGACAGCCTGCTCGGGAAAAATACCGGTGTGCTTAAAGCCCATGGTTTTCAGCTGAAAAGTCAGTTCGCCGTAATGGATTTTCCACATCGGCGGCACTTTTTTCAGTTCCTGCCAGCTGCCGCCGCCGGTCGCTGACCGAAGGTAACGCGCGTTAGCCGCACGCCACATGGGGTGATCTTTCGGTGTATTCCAGATGATCTGCGGGTCGGGCCGGATGAGGACAACATCGCCCCAGCGTTCCAGTCTTTCCCCCGCGGAAGTATCCAGCAGTTCATAATCCTTCCAGTTTGCAGTTCTCAATTTGCTACCTACTTTTATTCCATTAATTTATTCTTGCCGAAAGCTGATTGTTCCGATCGTCTACGCCAGTCTGTCCCGCACAATGTCGGCAACAGAATTTGCAAGCACGCCGATATACTCGGAGTCCTCGCCCTCAATCATGACGCGTAGCAGCGGCTCCGTGCCGGAGGGACGCACAATGATGCGGCCGTTGCCGCCCAGCTTCTGTTTTGCTTTTTCAATGGCGTCCTTCACCTTGTCATCAGTGTAGAAACGCAGTTTACCCTCGGGGCTGACTTCCACATTGACCATAATCTGCGGATAGCGCGTCATCAGCGTGCCAAGACTGGAGAGCTTTGCCCCTCTGCGGTGCACAATGCTCATCAGCTGTGCGGCCGTCAGTTCGCCGTCGCCGGTCGTTGCAAAGTCAAGAAAAATGATATGCCCGCTCTGCTCGCCGCCGAAATTGTAGCCCTCAAGCAGCATTTCCTCCAACACGTAGCGGTCGCCGACCTTTGTCGCGGCAAATTTGATGCCGTTGTCGTCACAGAAGCGGTTAAAGCCCATATTGGTCATAATGGTGCCGACCGCGGTATTCTTGTTGAGTTTGCCGCGGCTCTTCATATCCGCGGCGCAGATGGCCATCAGGAAGTCGCCGTCCACCAGCTGTCCCTTATCGTCAACCGCAAGGCAGCGATCCGCATCGCCGTCAAACGCAACACCGGCGTCAAGCTGATTCTCTTTTACAAAAGACATCAGGTTCTCCATGTGGGTGGAACCGCAGTTGTCATTCACATTAATACCGTTCGGACTGTCAGAGAGCATGAAGCACTCCGCGCCGAGTTCGGCAAAAAGTTTTTCCGCGGTACGGCAGGCGGAGCCGTTTGCGCAGTCAATTCCGATTCTCATCCCGTCCAGCGCAAACGCAACGGTACTTTTAATATGGTCAATGTAATCGCGTACGGTATTCTGCGCGAAGGACACACTTCCTACATCGCCGCCGATCGGGCAGTCCGGCTTTTGCGCATGGTCAAGCACAATTGCTTCTATCTGCTCCTCAAGCGCGTCCGGCAGCTTGTAGCCGTCGCCGCTGAAGATCTTAATCCCGTTGAATTCGCAGGGATTGTGGCTGGCGGTCAGCATAACGCCGGCGTCCGCCTTGTATTTTCCAACCAGATAAGCAACTGCCGGAGTCGGCACGACACCAAGCTGCACTACATTAGCCCCAACCGAGCACAAACCGGCGGTCAAGGCGTTTTCAAGCATATCGGAGGAAAGACGAGTATCTTTTCCAATCAGGATTTTCGGGTGCCGGTGGTTGCCGTCCGTCAGCACCATTGCCGCCGCACGGCCGATATTCATTGCCATTTCACAGGTCAGCTCGCTGTTTGCGATGCCTCTGACGCCGTCTGTTCCAAAAAGTCTTCCCATAATATGAACAACTCCTAATATTATTTTTATATTATACTAAAATAATAGCGTTGATTAAGAATGCCAACCCAACTACAGGGATAATAGACCAGACCGCTTTTTGTACTGTCAAATACTGATTGCTTGGCTGAGGGTCTTCCACCCTAATCATGTGTCGCAGCATTGAAAAGATTGCAAGTGGGAACATGCTATGCAATATCGCAATCAGAAATAAAAGCAGTGCTTGAGCCAGAAAAGCCGGGTTGCCCCGAATCATATCGTATTTATACAATGCTATATGGGTTATCACCGTTGCGGTCAGTGCTTCACCGCTGTCGGAATATTCTATGCCTGTTGAAGACTTGAATTTGCTTCGCCAATCGTCCACCGGCTCACCATTCTTATCGAATAAATACCCTTTGCTAAAGCTTCCACTGAATTGCTCTTTACCGTTCTCATTTTTAATTTCAATCGAGCAATATTTCTTAGTATTATAATCTACTGCATCAGCAGTTACAAAATAAGTCTTCTTTGAAAAGCCTTCCAGCTGATAAGTAACCGTCGTTATACCGCTTTTGGAAGCGGAAACGGAGATATCCGTTTTCCCCCGGTCGGTTAAACCGGTGTAAAAGGCGGTATCACCTTCAAAGGACTTGGTAAAAAAAGTTTCATCATACCGCATACCTACGGTGAAGAAGAAGATAAAATAAAACACAAAAATAATTGCCACAATAATGCCTACAATTGTAGACTCCTTTTTATGCAGACGGGCAAAATCTCTGAGGTTGTTCATTTTATTCCCCTTTCAAGACTAACACAATTTTTGCTGATTGTTTTCCACTGTGCTAGGCGGGGTTAAACCAAGATGCAGGTAGGCCGCATGGGTGGCACATCGCCCTCGGGGGGTTCTGCTCAAAAAACCGATCTGCATTAGATAAGGCTCATAGATATCTTCAATGGTCACGGCTTCCTCGCCGATGGCTGCTGCAAGCGTTTCAAGGCCCACAGGACCGCCGTTGTAAAAGCGGATGAGCGTACTCAGCATGCGCCGATCGTTCGCGTCAAGGCCGGTTTCATCAATTTCAAGCCGGTCAAGGCCGATCTTCGCGGAATTGAAGGTGATGACGCCGTCGCTGATCACCTGCGCGAAGTCGCGCACCCGCTTTAAAAGCCGGTTGGCAATACGCGGCGTACCGCGTGAGCGCGAGGCAATTTCAAGCGCGCCGTCGGCCTCAATGGGAATCTCCAGTATTTTCGCGCTTCGGGTCACAATTTGCGCCAGCTCCTGCGGGGAATACAGTTCCAGTCGAAGCACAACGCCGAAACGGTCACGCAGAGGCGCGGAAAGCTGCCCGGCGCGCGTGGTCGCTCCGACCAGCGTAAATTTCGGCAGAGGCAGATGATAGGACGCCGCCATCTGTCCTTTTCCCGTAATGATATCGAGCGCATAGTCCTCCATAGCGGGGTATAAAATTTCCTCCACGCTGCGGGACAGACGGTGCACTTCGTCGATAAACAGCACGTCGCCCGGATTCAGGTTGGTGAGCAGCGCCGCCAGATCGCCCGGTTTTTCAATTGCGGGGCCGGACGTAATGCGCAAATTGACATTCAGTTCATTCGCGATAATTCCGGCAAGGGTGGTTTTGCCAAGCCCCGGCGGGCCATAGAGCAGCACATGGTCGAGCGTTTCCCTGCGCTGTTTCGCCGCCTCAATAAAAACGGAAAGATTCTCTTTTACTTTATCCTGCCCAATATATTCCGAAAGCACCTTTGGGCGCAGCGGATTTTCAACCTCGGCGTCCTCCGGCGCGTATTCGGGAGCCACCATGCGGTTTTCAAAATCATAATCGTCTGTATTTTCGTCGTAATTCAATTTTCGGTTCTCCCTCCTTTTTCGCTTCGGGGGTTCCTTTTTTTAAATGACATCTTTAATATATCATTTAATTTCTTTTATTTGATGAATTTTCATCTTTATTTCATGCCGCTTCCCATTGCCTTCAGGGACTGGCGGATCAGTTCCTCCACCGGCAGCGTGCTGTCAAACCGTCCGACAACTGCCGCCGCATCCGTGGGCGAATAGCCGAGCACAGTCAGCGCGTTTACCGCCGCGCCCGCATTCGTCGAAGCCGAAACAATTCCGGCGGGGGCGAAGCCCGTTGCGCTTGTCTGCATCCCTTTTACCTTGTCTTTCAGTTCCAGCGTGATGCGCTGCGCGAGCTTGGCGCCCACTCCGCTTGCGCGGGTGAGGGTTTTGCTGTCGCCGGTCGCAACCGCCATGGCTACCTGCTCCGGCGCCAGCTCGGAGAGAATCGCAAGGCCGACCTTCGGGCCGACGCCGCTGACTCCCGTGAGCATTTTAAAGCAGTTGAGCTCCCCCTGAGTTGCAAACCCGAACAGATCCAGCGCGTCCTCCCGCACATTCAGATGCGTGTACAGCGTGACCTGCTCCCCAATCTGGGGAAGCGTACGCTGTGTGCTGAGCGTCGTCAGGCATTTAAAGCCGACCCCGCCACATTCCACCACCGCAAGTCCCGGTTCCATATGAATTAAACTTCCCTTTAAACTGTAGAACATTTTTTCGCTCCTGCTTTTCCTTTATTTTATACAGTCCGATCGGTGCAGCAGACGCTGACGAAAAACGGAGCCGGCAGCCTGCCCGTGGCAGATCGCCATGGCGAGCGCATCCGCGGCATCGTCCGGCTTCGGCACCTCTTTCAGGCAGAGCAGCCGTCTTGTCATTTCCATTACCTGCGGTTTCATCGCCTGCCCATAGCCGGTAACCGCCATTTTAACCTGCAGCGGCGTATATTCAAAAATCTCGATTTTTGCTTTTTGCGCTGCAAGAAGAATGACTCCTCTGGCTTCGGCCACACCGATTGCTGTTTTCTGATTGTTCTGAAAATACAACTTTTCTATGGATATGGCGTCGGGCTTCCAGTGAGCGATCACTTTTGCCAGCGAGTCATAAATGATCTCCAGCCGGCGGTTAAAATCGTCGCCCGCTTTTGTGACAACCGCGCCATGTTCCAACGGCTGGAACCGTCCGTGTTCCGCACGGATTACTCCATAGCCCACGATGGCATAACCCGGGTCAATTCCGAGGATAATCATTTTACAATCCGCTCCCATGTTACGCCGGTTTCATTGCCACCGGCGCGTACTGTGCCATTGCTACGGCAATCCATAATATTCGTTTAATTATATCACATAAGCAATCAATAGTGAAGTCCAACTGCGCACTTTAGCAGAATGTGTTTATTGGTATTTTCGTCAAAGTTATATTTGTTTCTGCTGAATTTTAGTATATAATCAGATATGAAAGCTGGAGGTGTTCCTATGCTCGAAAAAACAGATCTGAAAACAGAAATATCCAAAGAAGAGTGGAAACAGCAGTCAAAAGAGCTGAAAGCCGCGCTTGCCGCTCTTCCGCAAACAGTTAAACAAAACAAACTGCCCGTGATCATCCTTTTCGAGGGCTGGGGCGCGGCGGGAAAAGGCAGCCTGATTTCCAGCCTGATTTTGAACTTTGACCCGCGCGGATTCAAGGTTTCCTCCATTGTTGCGCCGACGGAGCTGGAGAAAAGGGAACCGCTTTTATGGAGGCACTGGCTGAACATCCCTGAACAGGGCGTTATTTCCGTACTAGACCGGAGCTGGTATCAGGAGGTTTCGGTCGCAAGGCTGGAAGACAATGTTGACGAGAGTGAAAACTATCGCCGCATGGACGATATTAAGACCTTTGAACGTCAGCTGACCGACAACGGATATCTGATTATAAAGTTCTTCCTGCACATCAGCAAAAAGGAACAAAAAAAGCGGTTTGAAGAGTTGGAAAGCTCCAAAAATACGCAATGGCGCGTAACAGAAACCGACTGGAAACGCAACCGTCAATATGATCAATATTACCGCGCGTTCGATGAAATGCTCCAATACACCTCCACCGGCAACGCGCCGTGGCACGTGATTTCGGGTATGGACAAAAACGCCGCGGAACTTGAAGTTTACCGCACGGTTGTGGTAGACTGTATCCATGCTGCGCTGCAGCCGCGCGGAAAACAAGAGCCTTCCGCCGCCGCGGGCAGTTCGGTCATTGAGCCGGGTGATTTTCCTTTTGTGCCAATGCCAAAGTTGAATGAAATGAAGCTTGACAAAACGCTTGGCGAAAAAAAGTACAGGCACCGTCTGGACGAACTCCAAAGCGAACTGAGTGTGCTGCACGGGAAACTGTACCGTAAAAAGATTCCCGTTGTCATCGTCTACGAGGGCTGGGACGCCGCCGGAAAGGGCGGAAACATCCGCCGTGTCGCGGAGGCGCTCGACCCGCGCGGGTACGAGGTTGTTCCGGTAGCGGCACCGAGCAGGGAGGAATCCGCGCGTCACTATCTCTGGCGTTTCTGGCGCCATCTGCCGAGGGACGGGCATATCGCGGTCTTTGACCGCTCCTGGTACGGCCGTGTCATGGTGGAACGCATAGAAGGCTTCTGCTCTGAAGAGGACTGGCGGCGTGCATACCGCGAAATTAACGAATTCGAACATCAATTACATGACTGGGGCGCGGTCGTTATCAAATTCTGGTTGCATATTGACAAGGATGAACAGCTGAAACGATTTGAGGAGCGGCAGAATACACCGTCCAAGCAGTGGAAAATCACGGAAGAGGACTGGCGCAACCGGGCAAAATGGAATCAGTATGAAATCGCCGTCAACGACATGCTTCAATATACCTCCACGGAATTCGCACCGTGGCACATTATTGAATCACAGGATAAAAAATATGGGCGCATCCAGACACTTGAGGTAATTACCCACGCAATTCATGACCGGCTCAAAAAATCATCATTAAAATAACAAGGTGTGATAGAAATTAATATAATACAGAGAAACAAATTAAATGCAGAACAGACAAACCAAATTCGCGATTTGGAAAAAATCTGTCAGGAATATGACGGGCTGAAACGCTTGGTATTCCTGTCCAACGAAATTAACTTTGACCAAAAAATTGACTGTTTTTATTTATTGTACGAAGAAGATCGGCTGATCGCTTTTTTATCGCTTTTCATTCCTCTGGCGGAAGAAGCGGAGGTCTCGGCCTATACCCTCCCCGAATGCCGAGAAAGAGGATATTTTACTCTCCTTTTCATGAAAGCGGCGGAAGAACTTAAAAAATACAAAATTTATAAAATTCTGTTTGTTCATGAGCCTTCCTGCACGGATGCGAAACGTGTACTGGAAGCTGTTCATGCTAATTATGCATATTCGGAGTACTTATTGACCTTTGACCGCGCAGGATATCAAAAATGCGGAGGCGCGCTTACTCTGAAGCTTTCCGAATCGGAGGACATACCGGATGTGGCGGCACTGGATTCCCAACTGTTCGGCAACGATTACGGCGAATCCGTTTCCATTGTCACAAAGTCGGTTAATTCTCCCACAATCAAAGCTTACTCCGCCCTTTTGGGAAGCGAAAGAATCGGCCTGTGCAATGCCAATATGGAAGGCGGAAACGTCTCTATTTTCGGGGTCGGAATATCGCCCGCCTATCAGGGGAAAGGATACGGCCGTGAAATGTTGAATCGATTGCTTGAACAGCTGATGCATGAAAGCGGAGAAATCTCGCTGGAAGTCAGCAGCAGCAACGGCATCGCGTATCATCTGTATATCACAAGCGGGTTTCAGATAAAAACACAGTTTGATTATGATCTTCTAATGCTCCCCGTTTAAAAGAATAAAAATAAAAAAAGCAGGCCAACGAGGATGATAAAAGAACCTCCGCTGTGCCTGCTTGCTTTATATTTTCTTTCTTTCCGCGCTGATAATGGTCCAGAGCCGGACAATGGACGAGACCAGCAGGGTACCCATCGCGAGCGCGCCGGCAATACCCAATGTGTGCAGGCCGGTTTCAATAAACATCGAGTTATTGCCGATTACGCAGTATTCCATAGTATAATAAATGCCGCCGCCGGGCACCATGGGCAGCATTGCGACGAGCAAAAAGCCGGTGACCGGCATTTTAAATACTCTTGCCATTACTTCCGCATAAACCGAAATAGCGATGGTAGCAAAAAAATACTGCATGATGTCGTTCTGCACAGGGCTGCTCAACAAATAGAACAGCCAGCCGACTGCTCCTCCGAGCGATGCATAGATCAGGGTTCTGCCATGCAGGTTCATCACGGCCCCAAAAGGCACGCATGCGCAGAAAGCCCAGAGACAGGGTATAAAATTCATATTCTCACACTCCCCAGATCATGCGCGTCACCGTCAGCGCAATACCCGCTCCGATTGCAATTGCTGTTGCGACAAGCATGCTTTCTGTAAAGCGGATCAGACCCGCCATCAAATCGCCGGCGATGATGTCCCGCATAAAGCTGGTGATAGCGATCCCGGGAACAAGGTTCATCAGCGCCCCGATAATAATTTTATCGGTATCAAGGGCGAAATTAAACTGGGCCGCAACCATTGCAAGCGCCGCGGCTGCGAAGCTGGCAATAATATTGACAAAAAAAGGGTTGGCATGGAACCGGTTCATATTGTGGCACACAATTTTAATCGCGGCACCGCAGAACATGGCGCAGAACGCGTCGGTAAAATCCCCGCCGTAAAACAGCGTAAAAGAAAAAGCAACCATTGCAAACGCCAGAATTTGAAACCCCAGCCCATAAACCGGGCGGTGTTCAATCTGGTCCAGTTCGCGGCGCACCGCTTTAAAATCGGGCCGGTCACGGCAGATGCGGCGGCAGAGGTCATTCCCTCTTTCGACTTTGTCAAGGTTTGTACCGCGCACTGGGATGCGCCTGATGAGGGTAACCGGTTTCCCCGCAGGTGTGGTGATCGTCACATTAATGCAGGTAGGAATAGCGAAAATCTCGCCCGTACTCACCCCGTAAGCATGAAAAATGCGGTGCATGGACTCTTCAACACGGTAAATTTCCGCGCCGTTTGCAAGCAGAAGACATCCCACATCGGTGGATAGAGTAATCAGATCATCATAATTCATTCACAACACCCTTTGACAGACTCAGTTTTCTCTTTGGATTCAAGCTTTATTCTATCATATTTTCATTCCTCAAACAATATGAGCAAAGGGCGGCCGGAATTTCCGGCCGCCCTTTGCTCTTACAGATCATTCTGTGCTTTATTTCTTAAGCGCTTTCTTTGTCACTTCAACAATATGGGAAGCATTGAGGCCGAACTCATCCAGCAGATCAACCGCCGGACCGGAATGGCCGTAAACATCGTTTACGCCGATTTTGATAACCGGAACCGGGTACTCTTCGCACAGCGCGCCACACACCGCATCGCCCAGGCCGCCGATCACATTGTGTTCCTCGACAGTGATGATTTTACCGGTTTCCTTTGCAGCTTTCACAATCAGCTCGCGGTCAATCGGCTTAATGGTATGGATATTGATCAGTCTTGCGTCAATCCCCTGCTCTGCGAGCGTTTTCACGGCTTCCAGCGCACGGGAAACCATCAGACCCGTTGCGACCATGGTAATGTCCTTACCGTCGCGCAGGGTGATGCCCTTTCCAAGCTCAAACTTATAGTCATCAGAATTGTTAAAGCTGTTTACAGCCAGTCTTCCAAGCCGGAGATAGACCGGGCCGTTGTGCTCTATCGCCGCTTTGACGGCAGCTTTCATTTCATAATGATCGGATGGATTCAGCACGACCATGCCGGGAATGGTTCTCATCAAAGCAAGATCCTCGTTGCACTGGTGTGTCGCACCGTCCTCGCCGACGGAAATGCCCGCGTGCGAACCGACAATCTTTACGTTCAGCTTCGGATATCCGACGGAATTACGCACCTGTTCGTAGGCGCGGCCCGTTGAAAACATGGCAAAGGAAGTGGCAAACGGGATTTTCCCGCAGGCTGCAAGGCCGGCGGCCACGCCCACCATGTTGCACTCCGCAATGCCGCAGTCGATAAAACGTTCGGGGCAAACTTTTTTAAACACGCCTGTTTTTGTCGCCGCCGCGAGGTCGGCATCCAGAACAACCACCTGCGGATATTTTTCAGACAGCTCCGCCAATGCTTCGCCGTAGCTTTCTCTTGTTGCTTTTTTTACCATTTCAGCCATTTATTCCGCCTCCAATCCGGACAGTACCCTGTTCAGGTCCTGCATTGCCGTTTCATACTGCTCTGCGTTCGGAGCAGAACCGTGCCAGCCCACCTGATTTTCCATATAGGAAACGTCTTTGCCCTTGATTGTTTTTGCGATAATCACGCTCGGCTGACCTTTCACGGTCTTCGCGTGATTGAACGCGTCTTCCATCTCATCAAAATTATGTCCGTCAATCACCTGAACATCAAAGCCAAAGGAGTGGAATTTCTCATCAATCGGTTCCGGCCCGCCGACTTCCGCCACAGGCCCGTCTATCTGAAGTCCGTTATTGTCTATAATAAAGCAGAGATTGTCCAGCTTGTGGTGCGCCGCAAACATCGCGGCCTCCCATACCTGGCCCTCTTCAATTTCTCCGTCACCGAGTATGGTGTAAACACGGTAGTCTTTCTGATCCAGTTTTGCCGCTATGGCCATTCCGCATGCTGCGGAAACGCCCTGCCCGAGCGAGCCGGTGCTCATGTCGACGCCTGGGGTGCCCTTCATATCCGGATGTCCCTGAAGCATTGCGCCAATATGGCGCAGTTTTTTCATTTCATCCATCGGGAAATACCCTTTTAATGCCAGAGCCGCATAGAGGCCGGGGGCACAGTGACCCTTTGAAAGCACAAACCGGTCCCTGTTTTCATCCTTCGGGTTTTTCGGGTCCACATTCATTTCTTTGAAATACAGATAGGTAAAAAGGTCGGCGGCTGAAAGGCTTCCGCCCGGATGCCCCGACTTCGCGCAGTACACGCCCTCTATTGCTCCCATTCTTACCTTGCATGCCAGTTTTTGCAGTTCTTTCTTTTCTGTTTGATTCATATATAAATTCCTCCTCTTGGGTGTTTTACCGGTTGCTGGTATGGCAAAGCTTAGTGATTTGCCATTTTGTAAATCTTGAAAACATCGTCATGGTCCAGAACCCTGAACCCGCCGATTTTCCGTTTGCCAAAGAACATGCAGCTCTCCGCCATCTGGTTCAGAACCTCGTCGCTTTGCACGCCGATTCCAAGCTCCGTAAAGCAGGTGGGCATGCCGAGAGATGCAAAATAGGCAACTGTTCTGTCAATCGCCGCATTTGCGGCTTCTTCATCGCTGTCTTTCTGAATTCCCCAGACTTTATCGGCAAAGCGGACAAAACGCTCCGGTTTTGTCGCATAGCAGTATCTGGCCCATGAGCCCCATATGGCGGAAAGGCTTGCTCCATGCGCCACATCGAATTTACCGCTCAGTTCATGCCCAAGCTGATGAGGGGCAAAATCGATCACCGCGCCAAGGCCGGTCAGGCCATTATGTGAAATGCTGCCGCACCACATCAATTCGCTCATTGCATCGTAATCATGGGGATTTTTCTTTGCGGCGGTTCCGTTTTTAATCACCACACGCAGAAGGGATTCCGCAAACTCGTCCGTGAGTTCATTTCCTTCCGTAAGCGTAAAATAACGGTCCAGCGTATGCATCATGATATCTACGATACCACAGGAAAGCTGAAAAGGCGGGAGCGTATAGGTCAGCTCCGGATTCATAACAGCGAATCGCGGGCGGTTAAACGGCGTATTCAGCCCCCTCTTCTCCTTCGTTTCTTCATTTGTAATCACTGCCGAATCGCTGGTTTCACTTCCCGAAGCTGAAATGGTAAGAACCACACCCACAGGACTGCTTTTTTCAAGAATTGCTTTTTTGGTCCAGAAAAGCCAAATATCCGTTTCCGGATTTGCCGCGCCGTGCGCAATTGCCTTAGCCGTGTCAATTACACTGCCGCCGCCGATAGCCAGAATAAAATCAGCACCGAATTCCTTCGCTTTTTCCACCGAGTCCCTTGCAAAAGACAGGCGGGGGTTGGGGCTGACTCCACCAACGGAAATGAACGGAAGACCGCCTTTTTCAAGCGACTGTTCAACCCTTTTCAGCAGGCCGCTTTTCAACACACTGCCTCCACCGTAAACGGCAAGGACACGCGTGCCGCCGTGCTTCTTGATTTCATCGGCAACCTGCAGCTCGGTGTCTTTGCCGAATATTACTTCCGTAGGAGAATAGAAGGTAAAACTTTTCATCTGTTACATCCTTTCTTACCGATTAATGAAACGAGTAGTACCAAGCATATGATCGACGTTACTTATCCATATTACTTAAGTTACATTTTACACTATTTCACACTTCTGTCAAATGCTTTTATCATCAACATTTTCAATTTCCTTTTCTCTCCCGAGCAATAAAAAGACAGTCACCCAATAAACATTTGTTTAAAGGGTGGCTGTTTCACTGTTTAGTATTTTCCCTTAACCTTACTTTCCGCCGCGATACGTCCCCGGAAGCACCCGTACATAACTGGTCTGCCCGACCGCCACGCACCGTTTTGTGCGAAACCGAATCATGCTTTAACAGCTGAAAGTTAATCCGCTACCGCCAGAACGCTGAGCACCGCGTTATTCACAGAAGCGCCCGGTGTAATATCAATAATGGAATTGGTTGACAGCTGAACGGAATAGGTGTAGAATCCCGGTTCCACCTCTTCGTCCAGGAACTGGAAGCTGAAGGACTCTGCTTCCAAAATATCTACAAGCGTTGAGAAAGTATACGTCGCGCCTACGCCCACGGCCCCATCTCTGGAGGAACGAAGGATCTGGAAATTCAGTGTAACGGAAACCCCTAAAGGTAAATTGATGATGCTGCTGAAATGGAGCAGATTGTTTGTACTGCCCATACCGTTTGTGTCAATGGTGGTGGACACCACGTTAAGCGGTTCGGCAAACAATGTGGTAATAATCGGCAATGGGCCGACTCCGCCGCTTGATGCGTTTAAAGTTACCTGTCTTTTTTCTTTGTAAGAGGAACCACCCGAATAAGGATCACTGCATTGAAAATTATACATAAAATCCACCTAACATAAGTTTATAAAGAACGTTCTCCGCTTTATACTATGCTACTTTTAGGCAGTATGTACATTTCTTCCTCACATTTTCACGCGGGGAAAGGCGCTGCTGAATTTGAATTGCTTAGGCCGCATGATCGGCCGAATCCTATGCGTAACCCTGCAAAAATTTTAAGCCCGAAATCTTATCGCACAGTCTTTGAAAGACCTCACTGTTAATAAAAGGTTGGAAAATCAGTTTTCTGACCTGCTCCAACAGCATGCTTCCAATAAAGATTGCCAGAATGGAAGCCGGAATGATATAAACGATCTCCGCCGTTTCAAAATAGAGGTTCGTATGCAGTATTTTGGTATAAAGGACACTGCGCACCCACACGTTGTCACTGATTAGATAGACGCCGAATGTAAGCGAGGAAACAAAGCAGATCACTTTATTCGCTATAGAATTTTTAATGGTAACCTCTCTGAAGAAAAGGAACAGCAAGATGGAAGCTACTGTGATCGGCACGGAAACATAGGACAAAAAAGCGCTGTTTCCCATGCATTTTTTCCATGTGACAAACACGCAGCAAAGGACAGTTCCCGCCAGATAAAAGTACTTATTAATATGATAATCCCAATACAGCCGCAGATATGCAGCAAAAAAATACAGACAGACAAGCCATACCACATTGTAGCCGCCGTCGGTATTCATGATGGTCAAAACGGGGAAAAAAGCGTTCCACGAACAGAACATCGCACTCAGTAAAAAAATCAATATCCGCATCTGCTGCTTTGTGGTAGACTTTATAATGATATTAAGAAACGGAAAAAGACAGTATAATCCGATATAACTGGTTACAAACCAGTACTTTCCTGTTAAGATGGGGAAAAAAGCGCCAAACAGATGTCTTTTGGCGAAGGGTGCCAAACCCATTCCGACAAATAATAAATAAATGACTGCCGAAGTAAACACGATCTGCAAGATCAGAGCAATCAGTTTTTTCATCTTAAAGCTGGAGCCGGCAAGGTAATAGCCGCTGATCAGAACAAATCCGTTCACGCCTATGTAGGAGAATGTTTCCAGAGTCCAAACAAAAATATATCTTTTTCCGCCGGCCGGAACCGACTCCAGCAGTCCCCCGTGGCCAAGATAATGCAGGGTAACAATCATCAGCATTAAAATAATACGCAGAAGTTCAATGTTCATATTCCGATTTTTTCTGGTAATCCCAGAATTTTGATTCAATACAGCACCCTCTTATTTTACAGTCCCTGCCCGCCGCACCAAGAACAGTGACGGATCATCAGCGAAACCAAATGATAGAAATAATGGCAATACAAACGCCCAGCACCACTCCGGCGAAAACTTCGGCAGGAGAATGTCCGAGCGATTCATTCAGCCCGGAAACAGTATCTTTTAAATATTTCCCCTCATCCGGCAGCCCGGATTTATTGTCCTTTAAATATTCTTCAATGGCATTGATGGCTTTCGCCTGCTGCCCTGCTGCACGCCGCACGCCCATGGCGTCATACATGACAATCACAGCAAGGGTAAAAGCAAGCGAAAAGTATGGGGATGCAAAACCGTATTCGTGGGCTGTGCCGACAGCGACCGAACAAACAAGCGCAGAATGGGCGCTCGGCATTCCTCCGGAGCCGGACAGCGTTTTAAAATCGATTCTTTTGTTCCTGCAAATGAAAATCATCGACTTGATCAGCTGTGCGGCCATCCACGAAACAATTCCAACCGCTATTAAATAATTGTATGTTAAAAATCTCAATACCATCTATAAATCCCCATCTTTCCCATATTCATATATCATACGCCCTTTACGGCACCTGAACCCTGTTGATTTTGCAGTTACTATTTAATTATACCATCTACGTCATTATAAATCAAAAGCTTTTCATAATATGCTGTATTTTCTTTTATCATAGTCACAGCCTTATTGATCTTTCTGTGCCGTCTTCCGTTCACACATGACGCTCGGTGTGATATAAAAAGCATATCGGTGACCTTTAAAATGCCGTGTTGTTCACCCATTTTAAAAGCTGACGATATGCTCACTTACTACCGTATTTATATTCAGAATTCTTACAAAAAATGATCTATTCAATGGGGTTCGCCGGTGTAATCCCCCTTTGCGGAACGGGGGTGGAGAATACAATTTGCGTTTGTGTATGCCCAAATTCCTGGAGCTGTCCGACGAATGTATCCAGTTCAATGGTACTTGGAAACGCAACTTTTATCAACATGGAATAATTTCCTGTAATACAATTGCACTCGATGACATTGGGACATTTTTGAATAAATGGATAAAATACGACTTTTTCGCTTGGTGCTACCTCCAAATTGATAAACGCAAGAATATGATAACCCAGCTTTACGTAATCAACCGTGGCGGAGTAATCGGTAATGACGCCCAGCTTTTCCAGGCGTTCCAAACGGGCTGACACTGCCGGTGCGGACAGAAAGACCTCCTGCGCCAGCCGTTTAACCGATATTCTTGCATTGGACTGCAAAAGCATAATGAGTTTTCTGTCAATTTTATCCAACATTCCCTGTCTTCCCCCATGCAAACCGTTAATAAGAACGCGCTGCCAACCCTACAAGCGCTGCAAAACGTCTCGCACCTTTGCAATTTCACTCGCGTCTGTGCGGTAAATTTTATATTCACTCATCAGCGGCAAACCCATGCTGACATCCTCTTTTCGATAGGTCATCGCACTTTCGGCATTCACCTTGCCCGACAGATGAAACGACTTTGCTTTTGTCGCGGCGGCCAGCTCCTCTATCATCGCGCTGTTCACTCCGCTGCCGACCAAAATATCAACCTTGCCCGCAGTCTTTGCCACAAGCTGACCGATCAGTTCCCGGCCCTCATAACAGCTGTTCTTCTGGCCGGAGGTCAATATTGTCTGAATGTGCAGGTTTTCTGCGTCTTTCAAAGTCTGGAACGGGTCCCTGCAGACGTCAAAGGCGCGGTGCAGCGTGACGCTCATGCCTCCGGCGGCCTCCATCAGTTCTTTCATCCTTAAAACATCAAGGTTTCCGTCTTCTTTCAGCACCCCGATGACCACTCCGTCCGCACCGTGCTTTCTGAACATTTCAACATCTTTTTTGACAATGCCGAATTCTTCTTCGGTGTAGCAAAAATCGCCGAAGCGGGGCCGTATCAGCACATTGATTTTAATAGAAACTTTTTCGCGCACCGCAAGAAACAAATTGATATCGGGCGTAGTTCCGCCGATTACCAGATTGCCGCATAGTTCCAAACGGTTCGCGCCGCCCGCCTGGGCGGCGACAGCTGATTCCACCGAATCAACACAGCCCTCCAAAATGTAATCCTTCATATCATCCATCCTCATAGTTTTTGTTACAATTATTTTTTCTTAATTATAATTGTAACCCACAGCAGATAACACGTCAACCTTTTCCGGCTGTTCTGAACATTAAATTTAGCCTGAAAGGTGTGGCATGGCTTCTCCCTTTACATTCTTGGCTGCGTCATCGTATTCGGATTAAGAATGCTGTCAAGACGCTGCTTCGTAAGCAACCCGTTTTCAAGTGCGATTTCTTCCACCTGCCTCCCGGTTCGCAAAGCCTGCTTTGCGATTTCAGAAGATTTTTTATAACCGATGTAAGGGCAAAGGGCCGTTGCGATGCCTACGCTTTGTCCCAACAATTCCCTGCAGCGGCTTTCGTTCGCGGTGATTCCCGAAATACAGTTGTCGACAAATGTTTTTACCGCGTTCTCTAAAGTAGTGAGCGACTCAAAAAGGTTATAGAACAGAACAGGCTCAAATGCGTTCAGCTCCATTTGTCCCGCTTCAGCCGCCATAGTGATTGCCAGATCGTTTCCAACAATGTTAAATGCCACCTGCGAAACGACTTCGGGGATGACAGGATTCACTTTCCCCGGCATAATGGAGGAGCCATTCTGCTTTGCCGGCAGATTAATCTCCGCAATTCCCGCCTTTGGCCCGCTGGAAAGAAGACGCAGGTCGTTTGCCATTTTGGAAAGATTGACCGCACAGGTTTTCAAGGCGCCGGAGACTGCGACAAACCCGTCCAGATTCTGTGTGGCGTCGATCAAGTCATCCGCCTGTTCAACCTTAATTCCGCTTAGTTTGCGGATATTTTCCGTAATGCTTCTGAGATACGCGGGACTTACATTGATAGCGGTGCCCACTGCCGTACCGCCCATGTTGACCGCGCGCATTTCACATTCGACTTTATTAAGCCGTTTGATGTCCCGGTTCACAACCGACGCATATGCGTGGAACGACTGGCCCAGCCGGATGGGAACCGCATCCTGAAGCTGAGTACGGCCCATTTTTAAAATGTTGTCAAACTCAACCCCTTTACAGCTTAGTGCATCCTTCAGCCTGATCAGCTGTGCAAGGATTTTCGGCAGCAGCGTCAGCACCGTCAGTTTCCCCGCTGTGGGGAACACATCATTTGTAGACTGCGACATATTTACATGGTCATTCGGATGAACGAGCAAGTAATTTCCCTTTACGCCTTGGAGCAATTCAATTGCACGATTCGCAATAACCTCGTTCGCATTCATATTTGCCGACGTGCCCGCGCCGCCTTGAATCGGGTCGACAATAAACTGGTCGTGCCATTTTCCTTTCAGGATTTCATCACAGGCAGCAACAATTGCATTCGCAATTGCTTTGTCCAGATTTCCCGCATCGCGGTTGGTAACTGCCGCCGCTTTTTTTATTTCGGCCAGACTGTTTATAAATTGATCGTTCATTCTTAATCCGGTTATATGAAAATTTTGTTTCGCCCTTAAAGTCTGAACACCATAATACGCATCTATAGGAATCTCCATGCTGCCGATCGAATCACTTTCCACTCTTGTATCCATTCTGATTTCTCCTTACTTGCCGTCAAATGTTCCTATCAATTTATGTTATGCATTTCTCGGCCTTGTATGAGGATAGCATTGTCAGAGCGGGGAGTAAACATTGGAAGGCAAAAGAAAAATTAAATGTGAAATACTAAGCTCCATGATTTATTTAACAAGGTTATTTACCGAATTACCTTGCAATAAAAAGCAGGGCCAAAAGCAAATGCCTTTGACCCTGCGGTAATATTTATCCAATAATTTCCGCTTTCATTTTTTTACTGAATGAATCAAGTACGAGTTGATATGCCTGATTCAGCATTTCTTTTAAAATTTCATCCGGGACTTCACCGTCAAGGTACAGGGAATTCCAATGCTCTTTATTCATGTAGTATCCCGGTACAATATCCTTATACTGATTTCTCAGCATGGCGCCAAACATCGGCTCAAGCTTCATGGTAATAATTGCTTTTCCTTCTTTATCTCCGCCCTGCATGGCAAACATTTTCCCTCGAATCATGTAGCGGGTCGCTTCCCATTCCACTTTATAATCTTTGTCCGCTCCCCGTTTGGACAGGCAATATTCCTCAATCCACTCATACTTCATATTTGACACCTCTTTTATTTGAATTCATTATAAAACAACTGCTCTTATTTTTAAAGATCTTTTATAAAAATTATGCGTGTATCACCGTTCCGCTGAGTCCCCGCATGGCAAGCGGCGCCTTTTCAAGAGAAGCGATCACCGCTCTGCGGTCTTTACCGGATTTGACAAAACGTATGGCTGCCTGCACCTTCGGCAGCATGCTCCCCGCGGCGAACTGGCCTTCTTCACAATACGCTTCGGCCTGTTCCACAGAAATCTCGTCCAGATTCTGCTGATTCTCTTTGCCCCAGTTGACCGCCACCTTGTCCACTGCGGTGAGGATAAACAAATATTGCGCTCCTACCGCGTCTGCCAGCTCAGCGGACGCGAAGTACAATTGTGCTGGAGATCATGCCGTTTGCGACAGCCGCTCCGAGAGGCATCGAGTTTTTTCTGGTTTCCACCGCCAGCATTTTAGGCAGACATCTGTCCTGCGCGGCGGATTTGAGCACATAGTTTACGCCCAATGACCACGAAATCAGATTTGCAAACAAAGCGTATAAAAACATCACGGCAATCAGACTGATCAGTATTCCATCCGTCCGATGAAGCAGAATGCGAAAACTTTCAATTACCCCTGTGGAAGCACTCAGCTTGTCCACCGGAATGGCGACGCTGATGCCGAAGGCCGCCAAAATGTAAAAGAAAACAATAAATATTCCACCCAGTTTGATGGCGCGGGGAAGCTGTGTATCCGGCTTTTCCATATCATCCGTATAGGTCGTAATGACTTCAAACCCCATTAAATCAAACAGGATGACGATTACGTAGGACAAGCCCTGTGAATCAAACGACGGCAGAAAGGACTGGAAGGTAAAATGATCAGCAGCTGAATTGCCAGCAGCCCGCCGGTGCCGATTTTCGAGTGTAAGACGGAAGACAGAATGTCGGTAAACAGCAGAACAATCGAGCTCACCCAAACCGGAAAGTTCAGCCAGTAATAGCAGGCCACCCGTGACCCCCACCGTGTTCCGTACGCTTTTTTTACCCATTCATAAATGCCGCCCTGTCCCTGATAGGCGGTGCCCAGTTCCGCTGAAATCAGTCCGTAGGGCAGAAAAAACGCCAGAATTAAAACTCCCCACCAAAAGAACTGTGAATTCCCCATCTTCGCAGCCGGAGCAGACGCCTCAATGGTCCCCCTTAATGGGCAAAGGTCTGCGCGGTTGCAAATGCACAGGAAACGCACGAAATATGGAAGCGGGGATGCATAGAAAAAGAATGCATCCCCGCTTACCTAAAGGGGTTGACTATGTGTGTTTTATTTTCCGCTCGGCTGCTGCTGGGTAATGCAGTGAATGTTTCCGCCGCCAAGTACCACTTCGCGGGTCAGTACGCCGACAACCTTGCGGTCGGGGAACATTTCCTGAATTTGGCGCAGAGCAAGCGCATCGTTTTCATCCCCGTACTGCGGAACAATGACGCCGCCGTTGACAATAAGGAAATTCATATAGGAACCGGGGCAAAGGTCTCCCTCTTCTCTTGGCAGGGTTCCCTCAACAACATCAACGCCTTTGGATTCCTCCAGCGTAATGCGAACCGGATTTTTCGGCAGGTCGAGCTTGCAGACCTTTAGTTTTCTTCCTTTTGCGTCCACCGTGTTGGACAGAAAATCATAAGATTCATGGGCAATTTGGTAGAACGGATCGTTTTTATCTTCCGTCCAGATGCAGGCCACCACGCCCGGGCGGACATAGCACGCCACATCGTCAATATGCCCGTTGGTCTCATCCGGGTCAATGCCTTCTTTTACCCAGACAACTTTTTCGACATTCAAATATTCGCGCAGGTTTTCCTCAATCTGCTCTTGTGTCAGATCGGGGTTTCTTCCGGGGCTGAGCAGACAGGATTCCGTAACGATCACCGTACCTTCGCCGTCAACATGAATGGAACCGCCCTCTAGAACAAACTGTTCCGGCTTGTAGCGGATGACTCTTTCCATTTCACAAACCTTTGAAGCGACCAGCGCGTCCTGATCCCATGGGAAATACAGACCGTCATATAAACCGCCCCATGCGTTAAAGTCCCAGTCAACCGCCCTGACGCCTCCCTTGTCGTTGACGACAAAAGTCGGGCCGCAGTCGCGAATCCATGAATCGTTGCTGGTCATTTCAACCACGCGGATTGCATCGCAGTCCGCAAGTATTGCTTTGGCGTTTTCATATTGACCCGGATTGACGCACATGGTCACCGGCTCAAACCGGGCAATTGCTTTTGCCACATCGCTGAAAACCTGCTGTGCGGGTTTTGCGCCGTTGCGCCAGTTGTCCGTGCGTTCCGGCCACAGCATCCAGGTGCCCGTATGGTTTTCAAATTCGCCGGGCATTCTGTATCCATCTTTTTTCGGCGTGGAGTGATCCTGATGAACTGTTTTCATATGATAAGATTCCTTTCAGACATTGATGATTATTTTATATTCTGAACCTGGGCTGATTCATTCGGCTTTGAGGACCTGCGGCAGATGATTTCGCCGATGATAATGGCAATCAGAGTGCCAATGGCAAGCGGGCCTTTTGCTGAAAGTTCATCCGCCGAAGTGTTCAGCGGCACACAGGACAAAATGATGGAGACGATAAGCAGAACCATTGGCGCGATGACCATAAACCGAAGTTTGGCGGCGCCGCCGGATACCTTGAACGGCCTTTCCCTGTCCGGGTCGATCTTCCTCAATTTCAGGAAAGCCGGGAACATGGGAATATAGGACATTAACAGAGTGATCACGTTCAGGGCGAAAAAGCTCCAGAACAAGTCCTGACTCGGCAGGAACGGCGCGACGACCACCAGAACGCTCGTCACAATGCCGTTCATGATGGCTGCGCCGGTCGGCATCCCCGTCTTTGCGCTTTCACGGGCGAAAACTTTCGGCAGGCTGCCGTTTTTCGCCGCGTAATCGGCCACATAATTTACGCCGTAGGACCACGATACCATGTTGCCGAACAGGGTAATCAGGAACAGAATGGCAACGATGGTGAGGAAAATTCCTCCGCCCTGTCCGATGAGCAGCTGGAAGCTGTCCATTAAGCCGCTGGATGTGCTGATTTTATCCGCAGGAAGGGCAACGCCGATTCCGAAGGATGAAAAAATGTAAATCACTGCGATGGCGATGCCGCCCGCAATAATCGCCTGGGGAATCTATTTTTTCGGATTTTCCATATCGGATGCGAAAGAGGTTATGACTTCAAAACCCATAAAGTTGAAAAGGATGACCGAAATGTAAGAAAGGCTGTTCAGATCCAGCGAAGGGAGCATGGACTGAACCGTGTACTCGTTTGCCGCGCCGCGGGTCACCGCAACATAGATTCCCAGACCGCCCAGCGCAACGGCGATGAATACTTTAATGAACGCGGACAGGTTCAGTATCCATTTGCTGTCGCTGACACGTGTAAAGCTCAGCAGTACAATAATCCAGATAAACGCCAGTTCAATCAAAATGCTGGGCAGAACGCCCATTTCAGAACCGGTGATAAAGTTGATTGTGGAAGGGAACATGACTGCCAGTGAAGCCATCCAGAGCGGAAAGTTCACCCAATAATACCATGCGACCCTTGAGCCCCATTTTTCGCCAAAAGCTCTGCGCACCCAATCGTAAAGGCCGCCTTCGTCCGTCATAAGTAGTCCCTAATTCCGATGCGATCATGCCGTAGGGCAGAAGGAATGTGGCGTCAAACAATTTGAACTTTTTCTTTGCCATAAAAAATCACCCCTATGTTTTTTAATGTTCTACCAAATGATGTGTCTGTATCTTTACGGCTCCGCCAGCCGTGCATTGCTTACAGAATTCTTTCAGCCAAAAATTCTTCCAGCTCCGTTTTCGCGGCGGCGGCTTTGTATTCATTGACCGGCTGCGTGTTCAGGAAGTATACGAGCAGCGCCCTCATGGCGGTCAGTCTGTTTTCCGCTTCGTCAAACACGATGGAAGCGTCGGAATCGATTACCTCATTGGTTACTTCTTCGCCTCTGGTCGCAGGCAGACAGTGCATGAATTTTGCGTTAGGGCTTGCAAGCGCCATCAGCTCTTTATTTACTTGATACTTCGGCATGAACGCTTTCAGTCTTTCTTCTTCGGAAAGCTCCGCTTCGTACAAACCGTACCAAACGTCAGTGTAGATGAAGTCCGCGTCTTTCAAAGCTTCTTTAGCATTTTCTGAGATGGCAAAGCTGCCGCCCGAAACTTTGCAGTTCGCTTTTGCAATAGCAATATGGTTTTCTCTGAGCTGGAAGCCCTTTGGCCCAAACTGCACGAATTTCATACCCAGCTTGGTGCACAGGAAACAGAGAGAAGCGCAGACCTGCGTCGCGTCGCCTACAAATACCACCTTGCAGTCCTCAAGCTTTTTGCCTGCCGCCCAGCTGCTCCATTGCCGTTTCAAAAGAAACCCTTGTTCTTGTGGAAGACTGCTCAAAAATCATGCCCAGCGTTTTGTTTTTCAACAGGGGCGGATAATATCCGGCCTTTATGCATTTTTTCAGTTTCAGGCCCAAAAGAAGAATATCCATTAATTCTTCTTTTGAAAAGTCCGTGGTGTCAACAAAGTTTTTGATTCTCGCCATGGTCAAATTCCTCCAATTGTGTTTTTACAATACGCAAAAGAGAATTCGCTCTTTTATCGTGTGCTACTATTATAAAGGCTCTTTCATGAAATCCACAATTACTCAGTGGTATAACACAATAAAAATTACCCTTTTTCAAATAATATCACCCAAACGGGTGATATTATTTGAAAAGCAGCGAAATATTACGATCAAAAATATGCAGAATAGATACTTTCCATGATAAATATAACCATACTATACAAAATGGCACACCAATATATATTTGACTTGACATGACTTACGTATTCGAATATTATATAAAGGGTTATTATGTTCAAAATGCTTCAGAAAGGGATGAACTGGAGTTATGGCCGAATTAACACATGATGAATGGTGTCAAATTAACCATATGATTGCCAATATTTACAGCTGCAATAATCTGGTTGCGCTGCGGGGGGATTTTCTGGAGCGAATCAGAAAGCTTGTTCCTTATCAAAAAGCTTTTTTTGACCTCGGCGACAGCAAAGGCGACAATCACATTTTCTTCGATCCCATCACGGTGGATATGTCTGACGCAAATCTGGACGACTACTACCACCATTTTGAATCGCTGGATTACGCCGTGTGGGCACTTTCTCAAAACGCACCCATTGTCTACCGGGATACAGACCTGCTGCCGCAAGAACTGCGTGAAAAATCATTGTTCTGCAATGAATGGCTTAAACCGATGGATGTTTTTTACTGCGGCGGCTCAAGCATTGTGGAAAGCGGCACTCTTTTTGGTTCGGTAACTTTCATGAGAAGCAAAAATGCCGGTGATTTTTCAGATCATGACCTGGAAGTCTGCAGCATTTTAAACGACCATCTTTGCAGACGTTTTCGCCAGATTTTTCCCAACGGCATCAGTTACAAGGCCTCCACGTCGCCGCAAAGCGATATGGTGACCAAATACAGGCTGACGCAGCGGGAATACGAGATTCTTCAGCTGTTGAATCTGGGAATGCACAACAGCGAAATCAGCGAAAAGCTGTTTATTTCAGATAATACGACAAAGAAACATGTTGCACATATTTTTGAGAAGCTCAACGTCTCAAACCGGTCGCAGCTGGTTCGGGTTGTTTGTGAAAAATAAGAAAACCTCTGTTGCAGGGCTAAATCCTGTAATAGAGGTTTTTTCACTGGCTGATTATTTATCCTGATATTCCTGTTCACAGTAAATGCACCGGTAATGATGCGAGTTATCATCACTGCGCTGAAAAACATGGTCAATTTCTTCCTCTACGCTGGTAATACAGCGTGGATTCTTGCATTTAATCACGTTTTTAATAATTTTGGGAAGCACAAGCTGTTTCTTTTCGATAATTTTTCCGTCATCAATAATATTGATGGTGATATTATGGTCGATGAAACCCAGAATGTCCAAATCAATATCTACCGCGCCATCGATTTTAATGATATCTTTTTTCCCGAATTTATTGCTTTTTGCATTTTTGATAACCGCAACGCAGCAGTCCAGATTTGCAAGATGCAGCAAATCGTAAATTTTCATGCTGCTGCCGGCACGAATGTGGTCAAGAACAATCCCTTTTTCCAAACTGTCGATATTAAGCATGTTCTACCTCCAAAAGCGTCATCATCAGTGCCATTCTTACATATACGCCGTTTTGAACCTGATCGAAATACGCCGCCCTCGGGTCATTATCCACTTCCAAAGCAATTTCATTTACACGCGGCAGCGGATGCAGGATCGCCATATTCGGTTTCGCATTCTGCATTTTCGCCATGGTCAGAATGTAACTGTCCTTTAAGCGGATATAATCTTCCTCATTGAAAAAACGTTCTTTCTGCACCCTTGTCATATAAAGGATATCGAGCTGTGAAATAACATCCTCAATATTTTCGACTTCCCGAAAAGGAATATTCTTTGCTTTCAGGACATTTTCAATAATGTAATCCGGTACTTTCAGTTCTTCGGGAGAAATCAGGATAAAATGGATATCCTCATATCTTGAAAGCGCCTTAATTAAAGAATGAACCGTACGGCCAAATTTTAAATCGCCGCACAGTCCAATTGTTAAATGATTCAATCTATGTTTTTTTGCCCGAATCGTCATTAAATCTGTCAAGGTCTGTGTGGGATGCTGATGTCCTCCGTCTCCGGCGTTAATGACCGGTATTCTGGAATATTTGGAAGCTCTTAACGGAGCTCCTTCCTTGGGATGGCGCATTGCACAAATATCCGCATAACAGGAAACCGTCCGGATGGTGTCGGCTACACTCTCACCCTTGGAAGCGGAACTGCTGTTTGCAGAAGAAAAGCCTAATACACTGCCGCCCATATTAAGCATTGCAGATTCAAAGCTTAAACGGGTTCGTGTACTAGGCTCGTAAAACAAAGTCGCTAATTTTTTTCCTGCACAGACCTGTGAATATTCTTTTGGGTTTTCTGCGATTCTGTCTGCCAAATCTAAAAGCCGATCAATTTCAGTAACGGACAAATCGAGCGGGTCAATCAAATTTCTCATAATTACCTCCATGCCTTCAATTTATCCGATCTCCCTAAAAGAAGCACACCTTGAAACGGATTCAAAGTGTGCCTGATCATAAGCAGAAACGGACAAATTTTATTTGTTAGTATACACTACTGATTGCGCCGTGTCTATAGAAATAAGCAATAAATATATTTCCGATTAAACTATATTTATTATGTAAATTAACTGCTGTGTCTTTTGCCCACAAAATCACGCGAGACAATTTTAAATATAGTTATGCGGTCCAGTAACTTTTCATCAAAGAAAAACCCGGCCTTTTTCGAATATTTTTTTATGATATGAGCCAGAGCAAATTTTTTATCATCAATACTCGTGATGAATTCCACCATTCCATTTCCAATGACGCTTTCATAGTCCATGGAGTAGGAACAATCGGTTTCACCGATAATCATTTGATGCCCGCAATCCATTTCAAAACAGACCTTTGGATTCTCTTTTAAAATATTAATCTTTTTCCCTTCATTCGCACCATGAAAATACAATGTCAGTAAGCCGTCGTCCGTACTGTATCCGAAATTCATAGGCACAATATAAGGAAAATCATGATCGACCATCGCTAATTTGCAGACATCACACCGTTCCACAATCGCCATTATTTCATGATAATCGGTTACTTCCCTGTCTTTTCTTCTCACTTCTACCCCTCACAATTTCTGATTTCAAGACTGTTAACGGTCATTTATTTTGTCATGCCGGCTATCACTCTCTCTCGCCGCCGTATTGTTTTTTATCAGTACCACGGCTGCCCACACAGCATGAATGAGCATGAGGACAATTGCGGTCACACCCGTTATTCCGTGAAAATTAAGAAAAAATCCGCATTTTGTAGTGAAAATCCGGCTGCAATATTGCGTTTCATATATATAATATCGGTTTAAAGAATGATATTTCCAGTCTGATATTGCACAAATTTTATTCTTTGAAAAATGATTGCCGTTATGCACCCGCATCACGGTATTTAATATCCTCATAAAAAGGCGGATTCCGCTTTCGCGAAATCCGCCTTAAGGGTATCGTTTTAATTTTATTTCTGTGCCGGTTTTTCCTCATTTTCCTTTTCCGCGCTGTCCTGCACTGAATTGTCTTTTGCCAAATCGGCTGCACCGGCTACCGCCTCAATTGCCTGCGCCGTGGTGGACGGTTCCGAAATGTGCTGGAGTGAAACGCCCAGCTTATCCAATGTAATGAATTTTAATAACGTATCCATGACAGTGCTGTTATTACTGTTGCCGCTGTCCTGACCGCCGCCCATATTGACCACCGTCTTTGGCACAATATCAACCTTGGAGTTTTTAATGGCATCCGTCAGTTTATCAGCAACTTCCTGAATCACACGATACTCTGCACCGCCGTAAGCCTTGACTTGCGCGTCAATGGCCTGTGCCTTTGCTAAACCGACATTGGTTTCCATAGAGGCCTGCGCCTCGCCTTCCAGTCTGATCTTGGCTGAATTCGCTTTGGCAAGCGCGATAATCTGATTGGCTTCCTGTTCCGCCTTGCTCGCAAGAGCAGCACCGCTGTTGCCCTCAATCTCAATCTGAATCTTGGATTTTGTGAGGAAGCTTTGCTGTTCCGCCGTGGCCTGCGCCTCGCGCAGAGATTTTTCGCTTTCAGCTGCGGACTGCTGCTTCTGGTAAGTAACCTTTTTCTCCTCCGCAATCTGTCTTTCGCGCAGCTGGGTCAGAATATTTTCGATCTGCACATCTGAAGCAGATGTTTTCGGCGTGCCGATCAGCACTTCTTCAAGCTGCAAATTGTACTTCTGGAATTTCTCCCGCATCTCCGTGACCGCTCTTTCGCGGATTTCGCTGCGCTCCTGAATCAGCTCTATCAGTGTTTTTGTCTGTGCGACATCCTTAAAGTATGCGCTGACCAACGGATCCAGAGACTGATTGACCAGCATATTGATATCGCCGAACCGCTGGATAACCCATGGGGCCTGTTTGTAATCGATGTGCATAACGACGGATAAAGGCAGAGACGGCTCAAATGCATCTTTTGTGATAATATCGACCTCTGTGAGGTTTTCATCATATTTATGATCGCCTATTTCGCACTTGTTCCATTTTAAAATAATGTTGGTAGTGGGAACTAAAACAACCTTCCCTGCATCCGTGTTAAAGGCATATTTACCCGGCATCAGGGGCTTTTCAAGAACGCCCTTGCAGCCGGCCCCGACCAACTCGCCGTGCTTGTAATCAACACCTGTGGTGTCAACGCCTTCATTTCCAAAGAAAGACACCACAACCCCGACAAAGCCAATCGGGACAACGGTTTTCGGCCTGTATTCCACGGTGGCGAAAAGGCGGTTGATATAATAGGTACCGTCGGTTAAAACCTGAATCTGCTTGCCGCGTCTGCCGCCGGCTTCCAAAAACTTTTCCGGGTCCTGAAAACTTGCGTGCACTTCACCGACGCTGGGCGCAATAATTTCACCCTGTTCAAGGGGCAGGCCGTCGTGCACCGTTACGATTCCCATCACATCGCTTGCTTCGTTGCTGCTGCCCATGATGACAACGGGGCTGAACGCGTCTCGCGCCGCCAGTGTCTGCTGCATACTGATGAGTTCGGAACGTTCCCGCTTGGAGCCATTAAAAATAGCCTTAAGATCATTCGGCGTAATGACAATAAACTGTGCCAAATTGATCGCGTAGGTACCTTCTCTTAAAATTCCTCTTTGCGGACCTCTTTGTCCGCCATTCTGCAAAAAGCCGTAAACGTCCTGAAAGTTATTCGCGTCGGGCACAACTTTTCCCAAAGTCTGAGTCGGAGCCAAAGGCATACCGTCGCGCGCAAAAATGTACGCAATTTGCCCCTGCGGGATTGTAATAAGCGGGTACTTATGTATTTTATACATTAAAGCGGATTTGAAATGCATACCTCCGCGCAGCAGATCAGGCGAATAACCGGCCTCTCCGTGCAGCGCGATAATGGAATCCTTTAGTGATCCCTTCATGCTCCACCATTTTTCAATAACGGCAACTTCGTCCGAGTTGATAACTCGTAGTCCCAAGATTTGAAAGATCAACAAATAAAGTACCAAAATAGCAATAACAACCGACACAATTATACCGATCATATTATACATTCTCCCCATATAAATTAATTTTGTTTGAATTAATATTACTCCTTTTATCCTATGATATCAACTTATTTGCATATTACTTTATGTTGTGCTTTTGATCTGTACTGCAAATAAATCAAAAAAGTCATGTAAGGTCGTCAAAAGGTGGCCTTGCATGACTTCTCAAAGGATTATAAAAAAATTATTTGCCCTTGTTCTGCTTTGATTGTTGATTCAGCTTTTTCGCTTCTTCTTCAGCGCTTGTTCCAGATCCATTCGGATTATAGGAACCTGATCCTGTGCTGGAAGCGGACTGTGAATTTAACTGTTTAGCTTCCTGAAGATCCTGACTGTCAGAACTCGTTGACCCAAAGGAGGTGCTTCCTTGCTTTGATTGTTGGTTTGCTTTTTTTGCGTCTTGTAAATCTTTATTGTCTGTATTCATAATTCTTATATCTCCTCTTTAAGTTTGTTATTTGAAAGCCTTGTTGTAATAGACTTTCACAAGTTATTCTGTCCTATAAATCCCCAATTTATTATATCAAAATATTTTTAACAATAAATTATCGGAATTTGTTTTGTTAAATCAGAATAAAGAAGAATTTATGAATACCGAACAATCTCACTTCATCTTTCTTGTTTTTGGATTTCGGTGCTGAGACTGATTCGGTGACTTTTTAGGTTGAAGGGTAACTTTTTTGACGATTTGCTTCTTCTTTTTTAACTTGTCCGGATTTTTAAACGACATAGAATCCACACCTTTTCACCTTATTTGACATCTGTTTTGTGTCCCAGCTGCGCGACTGATTTGCAGGAAGATTAATCGATTTGAAGGCCCATACTGAGGGAATCGTAAAATTTCCCCTTTATGCATAAATCTCTTGTTAGGATGCCCTCTTTTCTGAAACCATATTTTTCATATAATTTTATTGCTTTTTCATTATCGGCACGCGTTAATAAATCGATTTTTTTAATTATCCGTGTGCCTATGGCCCATTCTATAAGGGATTTGAGAAGAATATTTCCGATTCCCAATCCCCAAAACTGCTTTCTCACGGACACGCCCATTTTTCCCGCGTGTCTTTTCCTGATTCGATCGCCGCCCTTAAAACTGATGAAACCTGCAATCTCCTCATTAATTAATGCTATTATGATAATGGAATTATCTTTTGTGTTTTCACACTGAATGATACTCCGCTCTTTTTCAGCGGTTATTTCTATCTCGTCCTCTCCGAACGAAAGAAAATCCGACTCTCGGCTTATATGCGTTCTAAACTGTACCATCTGTTCAGCATCTTCTTCAGCCGCTTTTCTTATGATAAGTTCTTTTCCGTTTTTTAATATTATTTTTTTCACGGGATGTCCACTCATTTCCATTTTATGTTTGTTTTTTCCAAAAAGCGCGACCGATTCTGCCTTAAACAGTAAAAATAATTTCATTTGAAGTTGGCGTTAAATTATTTATATACCAATCTAATCATCCTTATTTGTGAAGAACTGCCGTCATATCTTTATTTATTGATAACTTTGCGGTATTCGTTGGGTGACATTTGCTTAATCTTTTTAAAGACTCGTGAAAAATGATTGACATCATTGAATCCCAGCAAATCTGAAATTTCATAAATCTTCAAAGAAGGGTTCTGCAGCAGCTCTTCCGCTTTCTTAATTCGAGTTTGGTTCAGCAGGTCCCAGAAACTCCTATTCGTATATTTGTTTAGCAGCTTGCTGAGATACCACTGGCTCACATATGCTTTTTCCGCGAGTTCCGTAAGCGTTAGTTTATCTGCATAATGAAGTTCTATGTAGTCTAAAGCTCCCCTTACGATAAAGTTGTTTGCCGTGTTTGTCTCCTGTAATTCTTCCGCCGGCTTCTCTTTTGATTCCGGTATCCCTTTATGCTGCCTTCTCAAATTTTCCGTCATGGTCTGAAGTGATTCCTCCAGCTCGTCCATTTTAGAAGGCTTAAGCAAAAATCGCGTTACGCCGATATGAATTGCCTGCGTTGCATATTCAACGTTGCGGTAATCCGTGAGTACGGTAATCTGCATGTTGGGAAACTCACTTTTCAATCCGGTCAGTATGGTGGGCCCATCCATATTAGGCATTTTGATATCTGTAAATAGAATATCCGGATTGTTTTCCCGAATCGCTTGTGCACCGGATTCCGCTTCCGATGCGGTGGCGACTACCTCGCAGTCATATTTCGCCCAATTGACCACCTTTTTAAGATCTTCCACAATAATATCTTCGTCATCAATAATAATTACTTTATACATACTGAATGCCTCCGAATCATCATACTGAAATTATAGCACAGAAGACAGAAAAGCGGATACATTTTTTGGTGTTTACAAAAAACATACCCGTTCTATACAGAATATATGATTTTAAATAAAGGATATCCCAGCCGTCATTCCTTGCTGACCTTACTTGGCAGTTAATTGAGCAAGAAAATCCCGGACCATGTTTATTGTGGGCATCGCCGGTATCCCTCCGCGCTTTTGAACGCACAGCGAGGCAACCGCGTTGGAAAACTCAGTAAAGTCCCGGAGTTGTGCTTCGCCAAGCTCATTGGGGCGAAGCCCGCTCACAGCCAGCTTATAGAGGAAACCGCCCCAGAAAGCGTCCCCTGCGCCTGTGGTGTCAACCACCGGAACATCGGGAACGGAAACAAGCGCGGATTCCCCTTTCACCGCGGCATAGGCGCCGTCGCTTCCAAGCGTAACCACCACACAGGAGATCCCTTTTTGAATAAGATACCCGGCGGCGGCCTCGGGAGAAGATTCGCCTGTTATCAGACCGACTTCCTCGTCGCTGATTTTTACAATGTCTGCAAAATGAAGGACGCTTTGCATCATCCCGGCGGCTTCATCCTCACTTTTCCAGAGCGGCGCACGATAATTCGGGTCGTAGGAGATGATGGCTCCAGCTTTTTTTGCGACTTTAACCGCTTCTATTGTCGCAGAGCGCGAAGGCTCATCGGTCAGTGAAAGGGAGCCGAAGTGGAAAATTCTGCACCCCTCTGCCAACTCGCGCTTAACCTCGCACGCTGAAAGGCAGGTGTCCGCACCGGGCCTGCGTGCAAACGAGAATTTGCGCTCGCCCGTTTCAGATAGCTCAACAAACGCAAGCGTCGTAAACACATCCTCCGCGCTGATCAGCCCGCCGGTGTCGACGCCCTTTTCTTCAAGCACCCTGCGCAGATAATCTCCGTGCATATCCTTGCCCACCTTGCCGATAAACGAAGTGCTTAAGCCTAAGTTTGAGGCGACGCAGAGCACGTTTGCGGGCGCTCCGCCAGGGTTTTGCTCAAACAGGCGCATCCCATTTTCGCTTCTGCCGTGGTATGTAAAATCAATCAACAGCTCACCCAACGCGACTATATCGAACATTCAATCACTCCCGAAAAAAAATTTATACTCACTATTTGCGTGGCGTGTGAACACTTCGTCGCTGGTGTACCTCGGCTTTCCCATTAACGCCATGATTAGCGCATCATTAACCACCCAGCTTAGAACCCGTTTTCATAGGCGGTGAATTATCCGCCGATCTTCATGAATACAAATCCGCAATTAAACCTTTTATCTATTCTATCACAAAAGAAGTGCCGGTTGCAATAATGTTTAACATTGTCCGAAATTTTCTCAAGCAGTTCACCCGCTGCGTCCAAAGCAATGTCATCTGACACCAGCCGCAATTTCATATGAATGCTCAATTCAGCAAAAATTTTCTCATCTGCAAATCGGACGGCAAAGGAATATCCTTTGCCGTCCCCTTACATGAGCTTAGAACCTGTATTCATAGCTTGATGGACCATCCTGGCGGCATTTCTTCCTTACGCATACAGCTTCTTCGGATTTCCTATTTCAAGAGCGCCAAGCGGCCGGAATCATTTTTGAATACCTCTTTTGCATTTTCCTTGGTGACAACGAGCGGAGCAAGCTCATAGACGCCGACGTCCGTTTTGCCATTGTTAACTTTTGTGGTGGGTTCTGGCATACCTTTGCCTGCCTGCAGTGACTTGATGATCTCGATCGTTTTGCCTACCAGAAGGTCTGTCGGTTTGGCTACGGTAGAATACTGTTTGCCCGACCAAATCCATTCAACAGACTCGTTCTCGGCGTCAAGGCCCGAAACAACGGGGATCTTCTGGCCGGCCTGCTCAGATGCGGTAATAATCGCGCGGGCGATTCCGTCGTTGGGGGAGAGCGCGCCGTCGATCTCTTTATTCGAGTAGAAGCCGGAGAGGAGGGAGTCCATACGGGCCTGAGCCTTGGAGTTATCCCAGTCCATAGTGGCGCACTGGGTGAAATCGGTCTGGCCGGATACGACAACCAGCGTACCGTCGTCAATCTTTGGCTGGAGCACTGTCATGGCGCCCTTAAAGAAGTTTGGAGCATTGGGGTCGGCAGGTCCGCCGCCGAACAGCTCGATGTTGTAAGGGCCCTTTCCCTTCTTGGCGGCCAGTCCGTCAAGCAGAGCCTGACCCTGCAGTTCACCGGTCTTTACGCTGCCAAACTGCACCACGCCGTCAATACCGGTGGTGTTCTCAATGAGACGGTCATAACCGATAACAGTGATATTGGCTGCCTTCGCTTCTTCCAGAACCGCACCGAGCTGTGAACCGTCGACAGGACCAACGACGATTACTTTGGCGCCGTTCTGAATCATAGACTCGATCTGCTGCTGCTGCTGAGGAACCTTGTTGTCCGCGTGCTGAACGATTGCCTTAAAACCAGCCGCTGCCAACTGGGCTCTGAACATTTCATCGGCTTCTTTCCAATTCTGGGTGCCAAGCCAAGGCAGTGCAACACCAATAGAGGAATCCGCGGCAAATCCGGCGCCGCCTGAAGCAGCGGGGGCTGAAGCAACCGATACAGCCGATTCAGCCGCAGGGGCGGCAGAGCTTTCGGCTTGCCGTGCTCCGCCGCAGCCGGTCAGTACCATTGACATGATGAGTGATGCTACAAGAATCCGAGATAAACACTTCTTCTTTTTCATATTAACCTCCTGTTTTAAGTCCTTCGACTAATATGCAAGACCCGGCCATCAGTCTTTCAATAATCGCTGCTGGCAGGGTTAGCTTCCTGAGGTTTGCCTTCCTTTGCGGGAAACAGTCTTCCTATGATGGACGAGTGGCCCTGCTGCTTGTTGAAAACATCGAAAGCAACCGCAGCAAGCAGCACAAAGCCCTTAATAACCTGCGTACGGTCAGCGCCAACACCCATGAGCATCAACCCGGAGTTGAGAACAGCCATCACCAGTCCACCGACCATTGTGGCAGTAATGGTTCCAACACCACCCGAAACAGCCGCGCCGCCAATAAAGACCGACGCAATGGCGTCCATTTCCCATCCGGTGCCGTCCGACGGACCGGCCGCGGTTGACCGGCCCACAAACATGATTCCGGCCAAAGCCGCAAGCAGGGACATATTCAGCATAGTGAGGAAATAAGTTCTCTGAACATTCACACCGGACAGTGCAGCCGATGTTTTGTTGCCTCCAACAGCGTAGACATGGCGGCCAAATCTGGTGCGCTGGGTAATGGTATTGTAAATAATGACCAAAACCACAAGAATCAGGCCCGGTATGGGGAACGATGTGCCGGGACGCCCGGTACCGAAAATCCATGTTATGTAACCAATGACAACAGCGACCAAAATAATCCGAACCACCACCGGCCAAAGCTCCTCTGTTTTTCCGGTCAGAGTTGCCGAACGTTTACGCCGGCGTAATTGCATAAAAGCGAAAGCGGCGATCGCAATGATGCCCAGCAGCAGCGTCGAGTTGTTCATTCCAGTAAAATCAGGGCCCCATTCGGGCAAATACCCAGAGCCGAACACTTTGAGTTCCGTCGGTGCCGGCACCGAGATGGACTTGGAAATCCAGATGACGCCGCCGCGGAAAATCATCATGCCGCCCAAGGTTGTAATAAAGCCGGGAATGCCGAACTTGGAGAGCCAGAACCCTTGCCACGCTCCGGCAGCAGCGCCGATTGCAAGGCTGAGTAGCACCGCGAGCCACCAAGGCCATCCAAGATCCCGTGCCGAAAGAGCCATCACCATTCCGGAGAATCCGGCCACCGAGCCGACGGATAGATCAATCTGCCCGATCACAATCACCATCAGCATTCCTATTGCCAGTACCAGCACATAAGCATTACCGGATATCAGGTTCTGAAAGTTGGAGGAGGTAATCATCCTTCCTCCCGAAGTAATATTAAAGATCAGGGTAAGTGCCACTAAAGCAATCACCATGCTGTACTGCCGCAGTCCGCCGCCAAGTACTTTCTTAAGATATCTCATAAAGCATCTCCGTCCTTTCTGAGTTCGAATCCAATTTAGAGGTATTTGTCATCATTCTCATGAGTTTTTCCTGATCGGCCTCTTGGCGGTTTAGCACGCCGGTTATGCTTCCTTCAAAAACGGTGTAGATTCTATCCGATATGCCAAGCAGCTCGGGCAGCTCGGAGGAAACGATAATCACTGCTTTCCCCTGATCCGCAAGCTTCTGAATCAAGCGGTAAATTTCATATTTGGCACCAACATCAATCCCGCGGGTGGGCTCGTCAAGAATCAGAACTTCCGGCTCAGTGAACATCCACTTGCCCAGAACCACCTTTTGTTGGTTCCCGCCGGACAAGGTGGACACGCCGCTGTTAACGCTGTTCGTTTTGACGTTTAGGGAGGAGCGTTGCTGTTCGGCAACCTGAAATTCCTTATCCAAATCAAGGAGCCTGCCACGCAGTATTGCCTTTAGATTTGCCGAAACAGTAGTAATACGGATAGTATCTATCAGATTGAGCCCCAGATTTTTACGATCTTCCGGTACATAGGCGATACCCTGACGGATAGCGGAGGAAACAGAAGCAACACGAATTTCCTTGCCCTTGATTTTGATAGAACCACCAAGGTAGATCCCGTAGTTTCTCCCAAAGACAGACCTCATCAGTTCCGTTCTTCCCGCGCCCATAAGTCCGGCGAAGCCTACGATTTCTCCAGCTCTGACAAAGAAACTGGAATCCTTGCAGATCAGCCGTCCCGGAATATCGGGATCTTCCACACGCCAGTCGGACACTTCGAAGATCACCTCGCCGGGATTCGATTCGTGGGCGGGGTAGCGGTTTTCGATGGAGCGCCCTACCATAGCGCGGATAATACGGTCCTCATCAATTTGTCCTGCTTCCACGTGGAAAGTTTCGACAGTACGACCATCACGGATTACTGTGACAGCGTCGGCTATCGCCGCGATCTCATTGAGCTTATGCGAAATCATGATGCAGGTGATATCCCGGCTTTTTAAGCCTCGCATAAGATCGAGCAAATTCGCGGAGTCGGTCTCGTTGAGCGCGGAGGTTGGCTCATCCAGAATCAACAGCCTGACGTTTTTGGAAAGCGCCTTTGCAATTTCTACGAGCTGCTGCTGGCCTACGCCCAGGTGTTTAATCAGGGTGCCGGGATCGACAGTCAGTCCTACCCTCTCAAGCAGCTCGGCCGTTCGGCGCCGTTCGGTGTCCCAGTCAATCAGCCCGTGATTGACTGTCTCGTTTCCCAAAAAAATGTTTTCGGTGATGGACAGCTCCGGAATCATTGTCAGCTCCTGGTGAATAATCGCGATTCCGGTTCTCTCCGATTCTTTGATGTCCTTGAAAGCAATTTCATTACCCATGTAGATAATCTTGCCTTCATAGGAGCCGTGAGGATAAACACCGGAAAGGACATTCATTAAAGTTGATTTTCCCGCGCCATTCTCTCCGCAAATTGCGTGAATATCGCCTTGGCATATCTCCAGTGTCACATCGTCGAGCGCACGCACACCCGGAAAGAGCTTAGTAATACCTTGCATCTGCAGGATTAAGGGACGTTCCATAACTACACTCCCCATACGCTTGCATGTTCGCAAGCAAAATTTATATGCGGTTTTCTGCAAATTTCAGCTGTTCAAGTCCCGCGAGCACACCCTCGTGGTCATTGTCTGCCGTCACATTTCGCACCTGCTTTTTTACCTCTGCCGGCGCATTTCCCATCGCAAAGCAGGTACCGGTGGCGAGCAGCATATCCATGTCGTTGAAATTGTCACCGAAGGATACGGTAGCTTCGATGGGAATCTGATAGGCCTTGCAAAGATACTTGACCGCGCCGGATTTTGAGACAGCTCCGTCCATAATTTCAAGATAGGTGTCTTTGGAGCGGTAAACGGAAAGCCCGTGGAAATTTTCTTTAAGTGCATCGTTCAGGTCCGTAATCGCCACGGCTTCCCCCATACACAAAAGCTTATGTATATGCCCTTTTTGTGGAATAAAATCAGAAATTTTGCCTTCTTTTGGCACCGATGCCGTGATGCTTTGTTCCTGCACGATCCATTTGTCATGAATATTGCCTGAAATCCAGTCATAGTGACAATAGGCACTGCAACAAACATGCTTCCATTCTCTTTTGACGAAATCATCAATCAAAATCGCTTTTTCACGGTCGATACCGACAGTTTTAATTGATTCCTCTTGTTCATTGAGGATCAGCGCGCCACTGTAGCAAACAATGGGTGCTTTTATTCCCAATTCGCGCTGCAGAGGAAAAATCCCCGAGGGCATACGCGCCGAAACAAGTATAAAAGGGATCCCGATACGATGGAGCTCCTGTATTTTTTGTCTGGTACCCGAAGAAATACGGTTTGTTGAGTCTAAGAGCGTCCCGTCAATATCGCAAAAGACCATTTTATATTGGATTGTTTCGGGAGCAATCATTTCTCTTGCCCCCTTTTGCCAGCCGCCGAAAACTTACTGGGCAGTTGTAACACCTTATCCGTTGCTGTAGCGGCTGCGCCATAAAGGGTGGGATCCACCTTGAGGTCAGATATTTTAATCCGAACCCTGGTGTGCAGTTCGGGAATAACGCGCTGCCCGACCACTTCCTGAATAATAGGCAGCAGCAAATCCCCTCCCTGAGATACGACGTCCCCAATGATAATAATGTCGGGGTTATAGGCGTTTATCAGAGTAACACAGCCGTAACCGATATACTCCGCTGTCTCCCGCACCACATCCAGCGCTTTTTGATTGCCGGCACGAGCCGCTTCAAAAACGGCGGTGCAGGCGTCACTGCTTTGCGGATTGTCGCTGGAAAGGCATTCCGGCACACGCTCCTGCACTTTCTTCAATATGGCCGGAGCCGAACAGTACATCTCCAGGCAGCCATAGTTCCCGCATTCACAGCGCGGGCCGTGGATATCCACGCTAATATGCCCGGTTTCACATGCTGTGCCCTGCACACCCAGAAAAAGGCGGCCACGCTCAATAATACCGGCACCCACGCCGTCGCCTACCAAAAAATATGCCAGTGTGTGCAGCGGCTGGGGATGACCTCCAAATAACCATTCGGCCAACGCGCCCGCGTTTGCGTCATGCTCTATAAAAACAGGCTTATTAAACTCTTCCTTGAATTCCTCAATAAAATTGATCGTGTGCCAAGCAGACATTTGGGTTACTACAGCAATGCGGCCTTCATCCCTCAAGTAAGGTCCCGGAACAGCAAGGCCAATGGAAACTACATTTTCATATTTATTCAGCATATCGTGAATCTGCTTTTTCATAGCGAAAAGCACCTTTCGGGGATCTTCGTCAAATGGATACTTTGTTTCGGTATGGGTATATATTTTACCTGAAATATCGAACACGCCTACTGCGAACATCTGTCTTGCAAACTTTACCCCAATGATTTGATGCTTATCAGCGTTCAGCCTAAGCCCTATTGAACGGCGGTTGTCGCTGCCCGTTATAATTCCCACTTCGGCTACAATGCCCATTTCCATCATCGACGCTACTATTTTTGTAATAGCCGCCTGGGTAAGACCTGTTTGCCTGGCAATGTCCGCCCGGGAACACACCTCCTGCTGCTGTAATATTCTTACAACAGCAGAGCGATTCATTTCGATCAAATCACTATTATTTTTGCCTATAGCACCTGTCATTTTTTTGCCGTCCTTTTCTCGCTTTAGATTGTATACACGGTGTTAATTGATTTACTCTGTTAATATATTAATCGAAGAACATCATCATGTCAAGTATTTTTTATAAAAGTTAACAATTTTTGTATTTATACACGAAACATTTAGCCTTTTGGAGCTTGTTCCGCCTTGCTTTGTCTTTAAGAGTGTGGGAAAGAGCAAATTCAAACGATGTGTTTCTGGGGAACAGCCCATCGCCTATTACAGAATATGAACTGGTGCTGACCACCCGTGCAATCAATATAATATGGAGTTTTGCTAATTCTTGTAGTATAATAAGTAATCGTAAAAATGACCTTTGCATGCTTGAGATAAAACAATGGGAGTCAGTTATAAAAAGCCATGGATGCAAATTTTTTAGAAGCTTTTTTATGGCAATTGAGGCAAACGAAATTTCAGTACTTCATTGGTGAAACTATACTAATATGGAGGGAAAACATGAGAGGAAAAGTAGTTGTATTTTCGTTAATATTTATATTGTCTGCCTGGTTGGCCGGGTGTAGTAATGTATACGTATCAAAAAATGAACCTGCAATCGAATCATCAATTGCAGAAAGTACTTCAACAGCTGAGGATGCAAAGAAAGAAGAAAATGATATTCCAGGTAATACGTCGGAACCTTTTATAGGCAGGAAAGATTTGGATAGTGAAACTGAGAAGTTTTTTTATGGAACTTGGACCGTTAAAAAATTGTTGGGGTTTGCAGATTCTTATAATGATGCGTCTGAATATCCAACAGGGCAGAAAATTATTGGCAATCAAATTATAATTGATAAAGATTTCTTTTCATCAAAAGGGTTTGAAGGTTATAAGACTTATCAATTTGAACTGGATAAGCCAATCTATGATATTGAAGAGATCCATTATAATGCAGATTCTTTTTATAGAGTAGATAAAATTGATATGCCAAGTTTAAACATGAATGATGAAGTAAAAGTATTAAGTGTTTCTGATTCTTCCACAGGACTAGCGATACCTGTAAGTTTTTTGGATGTTAATAATGACAGACTTCTCCTGGTATTGGAGGCAACCGTATTTGAGCTATACCGCCGCTATTAAGAACGAGGACATCCGCAGGGATTATCTGATTTTGTGCAACAAAAAAACGGCTATGTTTTTCAGTAACGAAGAACACAGCCTCTTGATTGTTTACCCGATGGCATTTATTAAGTTGTTTCTGGTGTTATTTGAAAACAGAGGCATCGAAATTTTGCTTCGGATGCCTGTTATGTTCGCATTAGTCCAAGAAGGCGACCATTCCCCAATGAACATTATATCAGCCTTTAGATGTAATAATGTGGTATAGGCCACTCTTGCATAACAAAAAGGCTGGAAAGCAGTGCTGTTGATGCCGTCCGGTTCGCTTTGTCAGTATCCCCTTTGCCCAGAAGGCGAGCAATGTAAGAAGCCGCTCCGCTTCCGAAGGTCATACCAAGTCCAACTATAACCTGAACGATTGGAAATGCAATAGATACAGCGCCCATCTGGCTGGTTCCAAGTCCGCCGACGAAGTAAGCATCAACTACACTGTAAAACGCAGATACCAGCATACCTATCATGACTGGCACGCCCATTTTAACCAGTACCTTGGGAATTTTTTCATCCCGCATCATTTGAATTCTTTGGTCATTTGAGTTCATATTAATCAAATCCTTTCACATGTTGTGTATACCTTCTATACGCTTATTTTAAAAAAATATATCTTAGATTGATTTGCTTCACTATTCGTTAAGGTGGTTTCGCAAAATCAGTGTACGCAAAGAGTGTAGCATCTATACTCTTTGCGTAAAAATTTGTAAGTACCAGCATATCATTATCGACCTTTCATAGTCAAAATTCACTATGTTTTTCTTTTTCAAAAGTGTCAATTCTCTCGTCAAGCGAGTTGAGAAAGCTCTTCAGAAACGCCTTGTTTTCCTCTGTTGCATTTTCGAGTATGGTATTAAAAAGCTCTTCATATTTCTGATGCAGTTTTTCATGATGCAGATATGCCGTTTCACCCTTCGAAGTCAATCTTAGCACAAGCCTTGATAGATTACGTGGATCGGTATCTTTGCTGATCATACCCTTATGCTCAAGCTTCATAATTATCTGGGAAACTGCGCCTTTCGTCACGCCCAGCATATCTGCCAAACCCGTCACGTGAATACCTTCATTCTCATTGATGGATTTGATCATGTGAATTTCAGCTTCGTATAAAGGATGATCTGTCCCATAATACCGAATTTTCTTGTCAAGTTCAGAAATCTTCGCTACTATACGTAAAAAAGTATAGCTCATTTTGGTTTTGTTTTTAAATTTCATATTCATCATAGTAATATGATATAGATGCTATACACATTTGTCAAGTGTTCTTAAAGCAAATTTATTTTGCAATCAACATATGTTTAATAAACAATCCCCTCACTTCTATTAAGAAAAAAAGTGAAGGGACTGAACTGATTGCTTCTAATTTTCTATGACTTTTCTCATCTTTCTGAGAATGCGATGCTTACGATCACTAAGTGTCATGCGGGGAACCATAATATTGGCGACTCCCATTCTAACGCTTGTCAGCAGTTGAAACACCATTGCAGGGATACCAACCTTAAAAATTTCTCCTACCATCTGCTTGTCGGGACACACATACTTCGTAGAAAATGAAAACAAGCTTTTCTTTCTCAAAATAATAACAAGGTATATACCTGCCGCCAAAGGAGCAAGCAGACACACAGCTCCAATGACGGTTTTCTTCTTGATTTTTTTCATAGACTTAGTCCTTCAAGTTTAATGAAATATGCGATAGTACAGCCGATTGACAGAAACGGAGCAAGAGGAAAGGATTTCATTATTTCAGCCTTGCGGATTTTTTGTATGCAACAGTATGTGGCGTAAAAACCAAGCATCATGAACAGCCCCAGTATTTCCGCAAACAATCCATAGGGTAATCCAAGCACTACACCGCAGGCTGCCATCAGCTTAATATCGCCACCTCCCATGCCGCCGCAAAACACAGCGGCAAGGAGAAACGGCAAAGCAGCAAATATGCCCAGCAAATTCCAAGGTTCAAAAACACAAAACGCAGTCAGGGTAATCAAAGCCTTTATAGTGTCCGGTATGGTTCTTGTTCTTAGGTCAATCACAGATACAGTCAGCAAAAGAACAAGAAAAAAGACCGCCTGTAAAGCGATCTCATTACCCAGCATAGTTGAACATTTCTTTGATTCGGCGCGTCAAGGTCGGAAGCACTACATAATTTATTAAAATAAGTACCACATACACTATGGCAAAGAAAACTGGAGTGAGCGTTGCCGAAATGAACATCATTGCTCCAGATGCTCCATCCAAGCTCTCTATGTATCCACTGTTTTCTTCATTCATATTATAGAGCACGCGCGGTGAATACTACTCAGATTATATTTGTATTATTCTTGTCATTGTGCTATCTTCTTGCTACTTAAATGTTTCAAAACCCCTGTCATAATTACAATTACTGCAATGATTGAAAATAAATCCGCAATCGGTGCTGAATATAATACACCTTCTAATCCCATAATCCTCGGTAAAATTATTATAAGTGGTACGCTTAATATAAAATCACGTAGCAAGGATAACCCCATTGACAATACTGGCTTTCCAAGTGCCTGTAAGAATATACTCGTTGCTTTTTGTACACAACATAAAATAATCGTGCATAAATAGAGGCGAAATGCTATTACTGCAAATTCATTATAAAGCCCATTTTCACTTCCAAAGAGGCTAATAATTTGAAGTGGAAAAATCTCAAAACAAATAGTAGCAATTACTCCTACACCTATTTCTGCTTTCATCATTATAATATAAATCTGTTTTACACGATGATTTAAGCCAGCACCATAATTGAAGCCCACAATAGGTTGAGAACCTGCTGCAATTCCTACTACAACCGCAATTACAATTTGAAATATTTTCATTACAATACCTACAACGGTTAACGGAATATCTGCTCCGTATTTAGACTGTGTGCCATAGCTTACTAATATATTATTCATAACCCCCATAAGAATTACAATAGATAATTGTGTTAAAAAGCTACTTATTCCTAAGGGCATAATACGTTGTAATATTTTCCCACTTAGATGAAAACTAGATTTTCTAAACTGAAATGAATTCGTGTGGAACAAATAATATAACGCAAGAAATGCAGATACAATCTGCCCTACAATCGTTGCTAATGCTGCACCTTTCATTCCCATATTTAACACAAAAATAGCAATTGGATCCAAAACCAAATTAATAACACATCCAACAAAAGATGATATCATAGCAAACTTTGGGCTTCCATCTGCACGTATTAAGGAATTTAATCCATTTGCAAACATGAAAAAAGGAATACCAATTACAATATAATCAAAATATTGTGTTGCGTAAACAATGTTATTTTCTGTGGCACCAAATCCCCACAAAATCTTATCTTTCAACACAATAAAGAATAATGTCAGTATAATTCCACTTGCGACTAAAATAACAACTGCATTTCCAACGCTTTTATGTGCACCTTCCTTATCATTCTTACCCTGACATATACTCAAATATGCCGCACAACCATCTCCAATTAGAAGGGCAATTGCAAGTGCAATAATTGTAATAGGGAATACAACATTTGTTGCACCATTTCCTAAATACCCCACTCCTCTTCCAACAAAAATCTGATCAACGATGTTATACAATGATGATACTAATAATGACACGATGCATGGAACGGAAAATTTCAACATCAGTTTTTTAATTGGTTCCTCCGCTAAATATTGATTTGCTTTAAAACTACTATCCATTTAATTTATCTCCTGCCTTATAATTTTTTCTATAATGGTCAAACGAGAAGACGCCGATTTAATTGCTGCGATATTTGCCAATTAGGGATACATACATCCAGCTTGGCTCATTACTCGCAAAAAGCAGAACCACAAACTTTCATTGCAGTTTCTGTTTTCAAACATCAACTTCACTACCATTAACTTTTTATATTATATAGGTTTGTTTTTTTTTTCGTAAGTATTATTTTAGTTTTGTTAAAACTGCCTTTGATCAGTTGCATTTCCATTTCTATAACTGAGAGTGGCGTTCCACTCATAAATCTTGCAAGCATTGTTCTCAGTCCTTTCTTTTTCTGACCATTTTTAGGCAACAAAAAAGAGGCTATGTTTTTCAGTAACGAAGAACATAACCTCTTGATTGTTTACCCGATGGCATTTATTAAGTTATTTTTGGTTTTATATGAAAACAGAGGTATCAAGATTTATCATCGAGGTACCTCTGGATTACCCTTATGTAATAATGGGAATACTCATAATCTTTGCGTAAGTGTAACTACATTTCGTGGCAAGTCATCTATTCCCTTAAATTCTCCAATAACAATTGATACTACATTTTCCTTTATTTTAGGAGAAACTTTTGTAATACACATCTGCCATGCTCCACCAATACTTTTACAGTCATCTTCAATCAATATGTCAGGCTGTATTCTTTCTACAATATCTTTGTATTTTTCTCTTTTACTGCGATAATAAAGCTCTGCACCAACAAGCCCGTATTTTTTCAGCAAGGCTGCAACATCTTCAGCTTGTTTCGCTTTTCGTGATGTGCAATATACAATATTAGCTCCTTGCCCTTGCCAGTCTTTTATTATTTCAACACAGTTTCCAATTGGCTGATAACTGTTGTGATTATACAAGCTAAACCATGATTTTGGTTTTAACACAGTACCTTCTGCAAAAATCATAATTGTTATATCCGTTTGCCTCGTCTTTCCCAATGTAATATGTTCCACAAATTCTCTCCTTTGCACAAGATTAGCTACATTTCTTCTCCATCATTAATAAAACTTTTTCTTTTCTCTTATTAGCTCTTGAAAATCCATTATTTCATCTATCATAATCTTATAAACGCTTTGGCATCTCAAACTTTTCTAACGCACGATTGAGAAAAGCATTAAATGGTTGCATTGCAACAAAAATCTCAGTTGCAAAGAAAATAAATTCTTCATCAAGTATTTGTTCATCTGTAACAGAGTATTCCAAATACCAACTTTTATTTTTAAGATATTCAGATTGTGGATGCTGATTGTCATTATACACGAGGAACATTTTTTAATGCTTCACCTTTCACAGAAAAATATTTTGTAAGTATTTTAATATAGTTACAGTATCCATATCATATCCTCCAAATATGCAGATTTTATAAATTGTCTCCAGCATCACCAGAGAAGAAATTCTCTATTTTACTCTCGCAATTCAAACTCAGAATCATCGATTTTAGATAAATTTTACTATGTCATCTATATTTTCCCCTAAAAATCAGGGCAAAAACAGGGCATTTTTTAGCCTAATTTTTGCCCATTTTTCGCTCCAAAACCACAACATATTGTGGTTTGAGTGGCTTATTTATCGTTTTTACCACAACGTGTCATCAGAATCACAGTTTCAACGCCTTGAGTGTACAAAAAAGATGCCTGTTGAGCGCAGTGAGGCCTTGGCGGCTGTTAATTGCGGGAAGCCTCAACTTATTAAACTTTGAGTATGCCTCTATTGACATACGGACATTTACAATCTATACTATTATCAATATTGATAATAGTATAGATTGTAATATAGAATTGAGGTCTCAGATGGACTATAAAGCTTTATTGCAGCCTTATCGGTTTCTCATTGTCGCAGCCCTCGGCGAAAGGGAGGCCTCGGTAAAAGAATTACTGGAGAAGCTGCCGGATATCCCCCAAGCAGCCATGTACAGATGTATTAAAATATTGGAAAAAGCATCTTTAATTAGAAAGGTATCTGAAAGAAAAATCAAGGGAGCGATTGAAGCAACTTATGGGCTGAATTTTTCGATGGAGAAAATGAGCCTTGAGGATGGGTCTGTTGAAGCCTATTTAACTGCCGCCTATGCCGTGTTTTTTTCTTATGTTCATCATAAACTGGCGGAGCACACACCAGTAGTGGCTCAGGATAATCTGCAGCTATCAAAATTTAGCACAACCATAATAAATATTAAAAAAGAAGAAATAAATAAGTTCACCGAAGAAACGGAAGCTCTTCTGAGGAAATACATGGCAGGTGACGGGGATTGTTATCAGCTGACAACCTTTTTAGTCCCTGATGGAGGAAAATAAAATGGGATTGCTTTTTACAAAAACCGTAGATGCTTTTTCTGCAGATCCGGCACTTAAGATAGTGAACAGGAGACTGCCGCTTGCAGATTTCAAATTTTTAGAAAGAGTAGATCTGACATTTCGGTCAGCTGAAGATAGTTACAAAGCCGAATATCCATATTTACACGATTTTAAGGCTTTTAAGCAACTTCTGCCAGTACCTGCGTTTCTGCTCCGGCCACTGAAAAAATATCGTCTGCCTTATGAAAGAGCTGAGTCCGATACGATCATATTTGGCGGGCTTAGAACCGTAATCTATATACATGGTTCCGGCAGTATATCTGAGGATAATTCGATCCTGCAGCGGCTGTTACTGCAAAATAACTGCGATCTGATACGGGTCGCCTATCATATCGACTATGAAAAAGAAAGCATTTCCTATCCTAAAAAAGCTGCAGAAATGCTCCCATTCCTAACAGAAACCGAAGCGAAAATCGCTCCCGCATTAAATGACGAACTAAAGTGTGTTTTGGCCAGACTAAAAGACGAATTTGCGGATTTATTTTTGAATAAAGAAGTAATTCTGATAGGTCATTCTCTGGGCGGCGGGTTAGCCGCAAATCTTATAGCCAGCTATGACAGTATCAATTTCAACAAACTCATCAATCTGGACGGAACATTAATGAACCCTGCAATTCAGAGCGGTCTCAATATCAGACAGCTACACTTGAGTCAGGATCATTTATTCAAAAAAGAATGGATTGATGAGGAAAACTTCACAGATTCGATAAAAGCTATCGGGCAGGATTACTGCAAAAAAATAGATAAGCTTATAAGCAATTCAACGAATAAAAGGAAATGGATTCAAATTAAAGATTCCTCACATTTCACTTTTACCGATTTTCCCGACCTTCTGAGACCATACAAAATGTTTAGGGGCTTTGTTGGAGACCGAGAATCGGCGGCTCGAATCAGAAAATATGTTATGAACTTTATACTTGATCCGGATGAATTACGAATAGATTCCAAAGACTGCATTATTAATGATAGATGGTAATTCCATCATAATATAAGCACTTTAATATTGTAAAAAGGATATCACTATTTTTCCAGTAGACATATTACCTCTGTATGCCTTGTGGCTGTGATAATGATGTCGTATGGAGCTGGTAGCCCCTTGGAGGCAGGGTGATTTTGGGGATTTTTCATTGAAATGCACTTTCAGCATGTGCTTAATGACTTCTATTATATTATATCAGATGCAGTTTACATTCACAATTGTCAAACACTTACTCTTCCTCGTTCTTAATGCTGTCAGTCAATCTATCAAAATCTGATTGAAAAAGTTTGTCCTGATTAATACGGTATTTTTCAAATTCACTTTCTGCAAATTCTTTTGCAATAGCCGCGGTTACTTTCCCTGCATTCTCCAATATATCCTTTTCGTTAAATTGTAGAAATGCATTCAGCCTCTTAGCCCAATCTTCCATCGTCATAGGGATATTTCTCTCTGCCTGGCTTTCTGCATAATCAAGGTACATTGTCACAAACCTGTCTAAAGATTTGATTTCTTTTTCTGTGAGGTAGTTCTTTGCTATAGAAACATCGCTTTTAACAATTTTGCCTTGCGGTGCATTTTCCCAACTTGTTAATCCCATATGTTCCTTAGTACTATCGGCTCTATTGTAGATAACCTCTGCAGCAGTATTGCCATGAATTGCAAAATGCAACTTGTTTTGAACAGTCTTAAAGAAATTCTTTGTTATTTTTGTTTGTGGATTATAGTCTAAAGCAGTGGCATAAATGTCAGCAATTTTTTGATAGAACTTTCTTTCACTGGCTCGTATTTCTCTGATTTCTTCAAGTAAATGATCGAAATATTCTTCATTTAAGAAAGTACCATTTTTTAATCTTTCTTTATCCAACACATATCCGCGAATTGAAAAATTCCGTAGGACTCCTGTTGCCCATTGTCTGAACTGTGTTGCCCTTAATGAATTCACGCGGTAACCGACGGAAATGATCGCATCAAGATTATAAAATAAAACATCTCTGCCTACTTCTCTGTTTCCCTCTTTTTGAACTATCCGGTTTTTCCGGATAGTTGCTTCTTCCTCTAATTCACCTTCAGCATAGATGTTTTTCAAGTGATCGTTTATTGTTCTTACATCTACCCCAAACAGCTCGGCAATTAATTTTTGTGTAAGCCAGACTGTTTCATCCTCAACACGAACCTCGATTGTGTTCTCGTTTGCTTGTGAAGTAAATATTAAAAATTCAGCCGTGCTATTTCTTATTTGTAAAGGTTTCTTCAATTTTTTATCATTGTCTTCCATAACGTCACCACCGATACTTTTATTTCACATTTTTATTTAATGCCTATCCTGTATACTCAACACTACCCAAAAATCCAAAACATCTATCCTATCCTCTCGCGAACGGAATCTGCCCCTATGGACTTATTTGTGAACGGTCAAAAAACACCACTTGAACCCAGTCAGATCTTGACGCCAAATCTTGCTACCAATATGGATTTTGCACCATGCCTAACCGAACCAACGGCATAAATCCATATTGACACGGCCATCAGGCAAGAATATTACCCCTTCGGTTTCAAGAATGTCTCTGCGCATATCCGCATAAATACCGCCCGCAATCGTACCATCTTTCGTGACCACCCTTTGCCAAGGCAAACCATCGGGGCAGCATCTCATGGCCCACCCAACCTCTCGCGCCGCATGGGGCCGTCCCAGCATGTGCGCAATCTGACCATATGAAACCACCATCCCATAAGGTATCTGCTCTACAATGTCATATACCTGTTTAAAGAACTGATTCATGTTATATCTTCTCCTGGACTGAATGTTCAAGCAGACAGATACATTCTGTATGCCTTGAACGGTCAAAAAAGATGCCGCTTGAAGCTGGTACCCCCTTGGCATCAGGATATATTCCTGAAAAAATTTCTTTTTAAAGTCAATTCGGATTACCACAAAGCGTGGTCCAGCCTTGGTGGAGGCATTCTATCCCATAATATTTCTTTTAGCGCGAAGCATTTCTATTGCTTGTCCTATTTTTTGACTTGCTTCTGGCTTGTCTACTATCTTACTGTTCATTCCAATCATATTCATCAGTAAATAGTCAAGTCTATGTATTTCTCCTCCGAGATTTAACTGTTTATAAAAATCTTTTACAACGCCGTTCTCGTTACACTCTTTGGAAATTTTTATGTAATACTGATCGTCTCTTATAAACGCTTTCTGTATTCCCTCTGTATCCGGATAGAGATATTGGCGATCAGTATCTTCAATTATAAAAGAACTTTTTTGATGATTACATGAATGACAGGCTAACACAAGATTTTCAATGTATCCAGCAGCTGCTTTACTCCCATTAAACACCGGAGCTTTCTCATATATAAAGTGGTCAATTTCAAACATTGACTTAGGTAATATTTTTATCGACGCGCCACAATACGCACATTTACCGTTGTAAGCTTCCATAAATTCCACTTTATATGGCCCACCATTTTGATAAATGTACGCATGCATATCTCGAGCCCTTTTATGATCGTGTTTTATTTGATCAGTGGCAATAACTACTATAGACGCGTTGAATACATCACCAAATCTAACGACTTTTTTCTTTCTGGGTGATATGTTGGCAAACATCCACTTTCCGCTTAGAGAAGTACGAGGTATCTGCAATTTTTTGTTTTCTGTTATGTTTTGATATTGCACATATTCTTCTTGCGTACATTTATCATATAAGAATATGCTAGTAGATGTTAATGCCCCAGCAAAGATGTTTTTTGAAGGATATTCGAAGATGACAGAAATATATGGGTTTAGAAGCATTCTAAGTTCTTCTGCAAATACATTTTTATATATATTACTGGGGACAAGCTGCACAAGTTTTCCAGAAGCACTCAGCAGCTTTATCCCTGATTCAATAAATGCGTAGCAATAATCAAATTTCCCTGCTGCACAAGACGAAAAAGATTGTTTTATCTGTGTTCTACTATCCAAATCAATATCTTTATAGGTGATATAAGGTGGGTTTCCAATTACTAAATCAAACTTTACATCACTCTCCCATGTCAATGCATTTGTATTATACAAATGCCAATTAACTGGTGGGATATGATATTCCTCGGATATTTGATTCAGTCGCTTTAGGCAACTATTATATAGTTGATTGTCAAGTTCAATTCCATAAATATCAATAGCCAAATTTTTTGATATATCCTGAAGCAGCATATTTTGATTAAGGCAGCTTTCAATATATCGTTTGACTACTTCAATTAACATATTGCCTGAGCCAAAAGAGTTTTCTAGAACGCGTTTTCCTATTAAATTCGTTTATACCCAGCCAAATCTAACATTTTCTGAACCATATCCAGGGGAGTGAATTTTTGGCATTTATCTTTATTGCTTACATTATCAAATATTGAACTCATGCGTTACCTCGGCATATAATATTTGATCGTTCTTCCAGATATTCAGCTATTATCTCTGTCATTTCAACAGATGAGCCATCACGGTAATAACTATCAAAAGCCTCATAATATCGCTTGCGATCTACAAATTTTACATTAACTGGTGGATACCCATTCTGCATTAAAAATAAATTGAGTATTAGGCGACCCGTCCGTCCATTTCCATCCACAAAAGGATGAATGCCTTCAAATTTCAAATGAAACAACGCGGCACTCTCAATTGGATGCATTTTTGCAGAATGAAATTCCGCTATTAGTTTTTCAATTAGTTCTGGCACCAATACTGGTTCTGGCGGTTTATGAAAAGCCCCCATGATGCGAACTGGTATGCGACGATAAATACCCCGATCTTCTGGTCGATCCATTAAGACCAAGGTATGAATTTGCTTAATAATATACTCGGTAAAAGGCGTATTGCTCGTTATCAGGTCTTGTACATATAAGAATGCATCACGATGTCCAACTGCCTCCAAATGATCCTTTAGAGGCTTTTTATCAATCGTAACTCCCTGCAATACCATTGCCGTTTCTTGCAATGTAAGAGTATTACCTTCAATTGCATTAGAATTATAAGTGTATTCGACAAGAAATTCTTCTCGTAAACGCTGAATCTCTCCTTGAGTAAGCGGGCGATGGTCATTCAACTTATCCTTAAGAGCATCTATTCTGGAAAAGCGTGATACGAACTGTTTTGGTATCTGTTTATGTCTATTTTTTCGCCCATCTACGGGCTTTATTGCGTCTACTGGAATCCGATATGAGCGACCCTTGCGAATAACCCCCGGAATTTTATTTTCATCACATAGTACTCTAACTCGACGATCTGAGATCCCCCATCTAAGTGCTGTTTCTTGGACACTCATATATTCCAAAAGAGCCACCTCCTCATATATTGTTCCGATATTTCTATTATACACGCAATTCGGAATAATATGCAAGACATTTCTCGGACTATTTTGCTATATCATTCCGTTATTTAAATTGCTGGTAAGAATAAAACTCTCAGCTCATCGTCTGATGATTTTATTCTTACCAGTGTTATGATGTTCAGCAGGAACCACGATCTAGTCAGCTTCTGCTGGCCCTTATTCGTCACATATAATATCTTGCTTGATTAACCTTTGGCTACTGCCGCATCACCGTCAGTCATAGCAGGAAACCCTCTGTTTCATAACAATTCCTGATTTGAACTGTATTTCAATCATATCCTCATTGATAACCTTGATAGTTTGCAGTAGCCGCCGTACCAGATCATTGTCAAACTCCCGCACCACACAGGTGGTTTTCTTCAGGCAGGTATCCATGTCATTGACTCTCTGCTGGAAATTCGCAGCCTGCTTTTGTTCCTTTATAATATCTAACTTATTTTGCTTAAGTCCTTTGATCTGCTCAGCAATTTTTTGATACTGCTCGTCAAAATCATCGGTAGCCGAACCTTTTTTTGCATTTTCCTCAATCAGAGCTAGCATATCACCTTGAAGCTTTGTGATCTGGTCGTCAAATTCGGTCGGTACATTCCTTGTCGAGTAGCTTCCAATGACCTGAACTACATTCTCCCGGAAGGCGCCTACAAAATTGCCCCGATTTTCGACAACGCTATTAATAGCGGTCATGACGGCTTCATTTAGAACTTCTTCTTTGAGAGTAGGGGAGTTCTTACAGTGCTTTGTCCCGTTCTTCAGTCGGTTTTCGCACCGCCACACGGCACTTTTTTGACTGTTTTTCGACCAGACCTGTCTGCGGTAGGGCTGTCCGCATTCCCTGCAGATCATTATATCGGAAAGGGCGTACTTGGAGCTGTACTTGCTTTTCTCCCTTTTTGCCCGTCTGGTAGCTGCGGATTTATTTAAGCTCGCCCTCCTGGACTTTTCCTCCTGCACCCGGTAGTAAAGTTCTTTCGGAATAATAGCTTCATGATTATCCTGTATGTAATACTGTGGGACAATGCCCTGATTCTTTACTCGTTTTTTTGTAAGAAAGTCCACGGTATAGGTCTTTTGCAGAAGGGCATAGTCAAGTTTCTTGTCTTTTTATTACTTTGTGTTATAATTGTTATGAAGTAGTATGCTTTACTCGATTCCCGATGATAAATGCTGGTGCACCCGACACAGCTAAACAAAAAACGACTTTATTAACTACAGTAATCTCCGTATTTTTATCTATTGTATTCTTGTTGGTTTGCTTTAAAATAGGAGGTGTTAGTAATATGGTATTTAGTTCATTTATTAATTTTGCAACCCATATATTAATCTGTGTCGGGGGTCGGGTAAAGCATATTACTAACCATCATTGTGATTTGTGAACTTGGATAATACCAAGTTTTTTTATTTACAAATGTTATCCCATTGTCATACCGAAGCCTTGTGACTGTTGGTTTTTCAATTGTTCTTCTGGTTTAATATAAAATTCATTTCCCGAATCCCAAAAGCTAAGATACAACTCTCCATCGGGAGTATCAATTGGTCGCTGCTCGAAGCCCTCACCCCAACCGTCTGAAAACTGCCCTGTCAGTTCTGAAATAACCTCGTCAAGCTCAGCCTGTGTCAGTTCGCCATGCGACTGTACTTCTGTAACACCCCACAGTTTGCCATCCCATTCCTCAACAGCGGGATTAATACTGTACACTTTTCCTTTTAGAACATCATTATCGAGGTAAAAAGCCAAACCACGCTCACCTTCATTTTGGAGTTTCACTCGTTCAATAGCAGCTAGGATTTCCTCTTGATATTCCACTATTTCAGTAGCATCCATATCCTCTGGTTCATATTCGGTATCACCCCATTCGTTTTTACGATAAATCTTTGGGAATAGGGGACTCCACAGCCGCAGTGTTTGCAGTTCTTGTTTTTCCATTGTTATCGCCCTCCTTTGATTACATTGATTCCATATCTCCTCACTAAAAAGGCATTGACGATAAGTCGTAATAGCTTATCGTTTATCAGCTCCGGATCACTGAGTTCAGAAACAGTAATGTGTTCTTTTCCAGAGTAAAGTTCCTTTGCCATATGAAAGATGGCATATCCATCTAAATCCACACCATGAATGCGAATAGCTTCAAAATGAATGAGTTGGCTGTCTACACAACTTTTTGTCTTACTCCAAACAAACGCATCTGCAGAGAGTAAAAAAATAGCGGCTGCATATCCGTAGCTTTCTTCTAGCTTCGGAAACAGACCACTTTTACAGATACTTTGAAATCTCTTTTTATGCTCTGCATTTCTAAAAAGCATTTGGTTCACCTCTATGATTCTTTGCACTCGCAGAGCAAATGCCTGTAACTCTATCTCTTTGAGGAACAGCCTAAGCAATTCTTCATACTGAATTGGGTTTGGATTCACATATCTTTGCTGGCCTCGGAATGTTCCGTAGGCACGAGGCGTAAAGCCGGGAATAAGTTGCATTTCTATTTCTATAGTGGCGAGAGGTGTATCTCTCATAAATCTTGTAATCACTTTAATCAGTCCTTTCTTTTTCTGCAAATCGGACAACAAAAAAAGAGGCTATGTTTTTCAGTAACGAAGAACATAACCTCTTGATTGTTTACCCGATGGCATTTATTAAGTTTTTTTTGGTTTTATATGAAAACAGAGACATCAATAATTAGTGCCTCTGGGTTTCCGTGGCGATAACAAAAAGTCAAATATAATTTATTTCAGTGCCGTTTCTTTTGATATATCAATTATAAGTTCAATCACATTTATTGGTTTTTCTGCTTTTAACCAATTAGCATCCTCAATTCCAATTAACTCGAACGCTTGCGCTTTTTCAATTATAAAATCATATACTTTATTAAGTGACTCTGGGTCTGCATCTGCACAAGCACCAATAAAGTATATATTTGAATAAAACATTAGCTTATCGAACCGAAATAGCCTTTTTGCTAACTTACCATCATAATCAACTTCTTCAGCAAATTGAGGATACACCAAATTATAAATATTCTCAAAAAATCTAATTATATCTGTTTCTAAAACATCATCGTTAAAAACATCTTTATGTTTTTTCAACTTCATCAACTCGCGAAATTGAATTAAATCCATATTTTTAATTTCATTTTGATAATTTTCCTTAACAAACCATAAGTGTTTAAAATTAATAAAACATGACTCAACTTTTGGATTTTTCTTTATTATGTCTTCGTATTCAGAATCTGTAATCAGATAATATTCCACATTATTGGGTGATATGTTATTAAAATGAAAATAATTTATTCCCTTATGTGCAGTATCCAATCTTAAACAATATATATCGTAGTTATCGTATCCATAAATTATTTGTAATCTTGTAGTGGCGTTTTGACGACCACGTTGTTCACTTTGAATATCTAAATCAATGTAATGATTATTATACATAACATTGATAACACGCGCATCTCTTAATAATCTATGCAAATCATAATATAATGATTTTGCAATGATAGAGACTTCTTTATTTAAGAACCGGGACGATTTTAGTATTTGCAATACAACTATTAAAAACATTGCGTTTATATGTGCACGTATTTGGTAATTAATGATTGTATATGATAGTGTAAGCAAATCCTTATGTGCGTAGTAAAATTCTTCATAGTAGAGACAATCTTCGTAAAACTCAATAAATTCAAAAGACTTAAAACTTTCAAAGCTTTGTGGCGCATGTTCTCTAGAAAATTTGCCATTTTTCATACATTCATATGTTCCAGACTTTACATTGATTAAATTGATTAGATGACAAATTAAAGAATAGGTCTCACAATTATGTTTCAAAAATCTGTTATCATTACATTACCCTATGTCATCTATATTTTCCCCTAAAAATCAGGGCAAAAATCGGGCATTTTTTAGCCTAATTTTTGCCCATTTTTTTCTCCAAAACCACAACATATTGTGGTTTCAGTGTTCTATTTATCGTTTTTACCACAACGTGTCATCAGAATCACAGTTTCAACGGTATTACCTTTGTCCCACAAAAGTTCCTGTACTTCCTGCCCATCTTTATACACGGGGAAGTTAAAGGAAATGGACTTTAATGGAACTTCCGCTTCATCACGGGTGTATATCTGAATTTCTTTAATCAAAGAAGATACAAGAGCTTTTCGTTCTTCATCACTGATTTTATCATATACTTTTTCAAAGTTAATCATCAGTTTATAGACATTGTCCAGCGTAATAGCGTTAGCTTCAACTGAGCGGCGCTTTAATTTTGCCTCTTCAATTTTTTCTTCCAACTCTATTATTATATCATACAGACCATCTAATCGAATAGTCATGTCATGCAATTTCCTATCTCGGAAGCGGGTATCTTCGGGCAGTGTATCAATCTCGTTTTCTAAGCGAGCTTTATTTATATCTACTTCTCGTAGCTTAGCCTCATAATTTTTAATCTCTCTATCAATGGTTGTAGTATCAATCTGAGTGCCTATTCTTGATTTGACTTCCGTTGCAAATGTTTCATTGCTGACTAATTCTTTGATGGCCTCAATTACAAGAGGTTCAATCTCTGTTTTCTTTAACATGGCTTTATACTCACAGCTTTTGCCACGCACCGCTCGATTACGGCTGCATACATAATAATACACTTCTTTATATGTACCATCTTTGTTTGTCCATGCATGTTTATTGGTATACATCGGGCCACCACAAACAGGGCACTTTAAAATCCCTGTTAATAAATGAGCACGTTCCTTGCCGATCTTTGAGGGTTGCTTTACTCCAGTTGCTATTCTTTTTTCATGAACCTTATTCCATAATTCTTCGCCGATAATAGCATCATGTTGTCCATCAGCTAAAATGTATTCTTCCTGCCAAGCTTGGCGGTACTGATTTTTTGTACCTTTTACTTTTTCTCTTGCCCTCCTACCAAAAGCAATTTTTCCAAAGTAAACAGGATTGTCCAAAATCAGCCTTACAAAATGACCACTCCATTCTTTAAGTGTTCCGTTTTGCCTTTGGACTTTCTTAATACCTTGTAAGTTGAGATATTGTGCCACACCACCATATCCCATGCTTGTGTTAGCAAACTTATCATATATCAGGCGAATAACCTCTGCTTCTTCTTCCTGAATAAAAAGCATCTTATCCTTTAGACAGTAGCCATATGGGGCAACATCAGCACGATCCTGCGGAATGAAAAATACATCGGCGACGCCCTTTTACAGAAAACCTACACCGTAGACTTCCTCACAAAACAGCGGGTCAAGAACAACGGCCTTGTGCCGCAGTATTACGTGGAAAACAGTCACGAAGCTATCATTCCACGCGAGATTTTCATGCAGGTGCAGGAAGAACTGGTGCGCCGGCGTTTAATCCATAAAAGCCCAAACGGAAAGAACCGGGTGTTTAGCAGCAGTCACTGCCTATCAAACATCGTTTTCTGCGGCTGCTGCGGAGAGTTTTACCGCAGGATTCATTGGTACAACCGTGGCAAAAAGTCCATCGTCTGGCGGTGCATCAGCCGTCTTGAAAACACCGGGCTGTTCTGCGACACCCGCACCGTGCCGGAAAGCCAGATTGAGCATGTGCTGGTTACCGCCATCAATCAAACATGGTGTGACAAGGACACCTTCCTCGCCACCCTGCAAAAAAACATCGAAGCCGTTCTGGAATCCGAAAAAAGCCAGCCTCTTGCCGATGTCGACAAGCGGCTGGCAGAACTGCAAGAGGAGCTTTTGAAGCGAACCGGTGCCCGAAGCGATTATGAGGACGTCGTCGAGGAGATTTACCGCCTGCGTGAGGATAAGCAGAAGCTTCAGATGGAAAGTGCCGGGCGAGACGAACAGAAAAAGCGCATCGCCGACATGGGCACTTTCCTGCAAGAACAGTCTACCGCCCTGACGGAATACGACGAGCCGCTTGTCCGGCGGCTGATTGAAAAAGTCACCATCTACGATAACAAATTCACGGTGGAATTCAAGTCCGACGTGACGGTAGATGTGGATGAATAAAAGCAAATATAAAGCAAGGCACTCTACGTATTTTTGAACGCAGGGTGCCATGCTATTTATTATGAGTAAAGCAGAAAATTTTCCCACATGCCTATGCTTTAAATTTATCAAGTGTGACTAATTGGGAACAACACAAGTTCTTATGTCTGTTTGCCGTCAACTTCTAAATTACGTATCATAATATTCCTTTTCGGCTTGCTGTATTGTGTAGTTCTCGAACGCCGCATTTACGGCTTCGAGAAGGCTTCTACTTTTTTGCTTGGTGTACCCAAGATTTTTACACGCTAAAAGCACGTATCCGCAGCAGGCGGCATTAGACCATGTGTCACTGCCAAGCAATGCCGAAAGCGTATTTACCGCTTGTCCCTCTTGCATACTTATATCTCCTTTGTTTTGGAATAGTATAAGTATACGCAACATTTTGGACAATTATTCCAACAACGCTTCCTGTTCTAACCGCATACAGCGTTCCAGCATATAGGCAAGACACTCCGAACAGTCTCTAAGCTCAGTCCTTGCCGTCAATTCAAGCAATTTTTGCGAATACTCAGGCGAGAAGGGTGTTGTAAACGCCGCGAATGTGATTAATTCCTGCTTATTCATTCGGTAAGGCTGTGTGCTGGAGTTAATTTCACGGCGAAGCCTTGCGAGCATGCTGAACCCTCCGTAATCAATATCGCCCCAATGATACCACGGTAACTGTTCAGATGCGTGTGCAACGGCATGTAGAAATATTTGCTTAGACGGACTGTATTGTCCTCCGTGATAGATAACGATCTCATCAGGCTTGCGTTGTTTACTGATGTAATCAAAATAATTTGCTTTATTTTCAATGGATAAAATGCAGCGCACTCCTTTTGAAAGAGTAATTTGCGCCGCTGCAATGTCTTGTCCGTAAACTGTGCTGCCGCCGCTTAGATTTGAGAAGTCCAGATATTTTCCATCTGGAAAGTTAAGAGAAATTGGCCCACAGAACTCGAATTGCTCTGGGTATTTTACGATACCAATTTGATTCAATAGCTGTTCATCTGTTATTTGGTCATCACAGTCCAAATACTTTTTCAGAATGCGAAGCAAGCGCGTCTCGACAACTCGTTCGAAATGCTTACTATCACCAAAGCAGCGAACAGAGAACACTCGTTTCAGCAGTTCGTTGTCCTTATTAGCATCTATATACCGCAATGCTTGTAGCAGTGATTTCCGATCCTGCGCATTGTCAGGAACCAATACATGGAGTTTCCGCTTTTGCCGGATATACCCACAGGTATCCTGCAAATAGTCTTTTATCCATTGCAATCGAATGGACTCCATACACTCCGCCAACTCTGCTTCAACGTTAGAAAGATAATCACTTTGAGGCTGCCTATGTGCAAAACAATAGACATTTTGCAAGTCCTCCATATTCAGCCAGACTTTTGACATGATATGATTTTCTTCGCCCTTCATCCATTCAAAACGGATAAATCCTTTTTGCGCCAATGCCTGTACACATTCATTGACGCGGATTCGCTGCTCACTGTTTTCAATGTTGTAATCCGAGAACTCGCATTTCCCGTTCTCATACAGCTTCAGCAGAATCCTCTTTGTTGGTACTGCCCCCGAACGAAAAAAGCTGCTGCGCTCATATTTGTTCAGAAGTACCGTGATAAGTTTTCGCTCCATCTCATCATTCATTTTCAATCCACTCCGATTTTCTGGGGTCAAACGCCTTGACGCTGGTATGTTTCCCTTCTCTTAGCACACAGAGATTTCTGTCTACCAAGGTGCCAATGTCACCGACTTTTTCGGTAGGGGCCGAGAGAATGACCTGAAAATGGAACTGACGCAACAGCTGTACGCTACGGATAATTCGCTCTCCGTCCATCTTGGAAAAGGCTTCGTCAAATATGATAAGACGGGCCGTGTTTTGCGTTTTATCTCGTCCGGTGCGGTATAGCTGAGCGAAGGATGCCAGTACTGCAACATAGAACGGGGTCTGTGTTTCACCACCGGATTTTTTGCCCATTGTTTTAGACAGACGCTGGGATTCGCCATCTCGATTCACAGATTCCAAATCAAAGGTGAGATATGTTCTAAAGTCAGTGAACATTTGAACGCGTTTGTCATAATCGCTCTTTCCCTGCGATTTTCCACCGCCATCCTCATTTGTGATGATTGCAAAGAGCTCGGCAATTTCATCCTTATATTTCAGATTAAACTGTTCTGAAAAAAGATTATAGCCGCCCTCCATTTTCATGGGATCGACAAGCATGTCATAATAACGCTTATATTCTAGTCTGGGAATGATTTTGAAACGGAAGCTTTCCTCGCCAAAGAAGCTGCCCTTAATTGCCGCGTTGAGTCCAATGATCTGCGTATCTGCATCCCTGATGTTGTTTTCCAAACGGCTCAAAAAATCCTCCCGAAATTGCTCGAATGCTTTTTTGCGCGTATCCTCAATGCGGACTAAATACTCCGGCAGCTTATTTTCGGAGAGTTCTAACCACGCATCATCATAAGCATCATTTGCCTCAGCCTTTGTATCGTACCCCATGATGTATTTACGATTGTAATCCTGACGCAATTCAACCAAATTGCTCCATGAGGAATTTCTGGTATTTGTTGAGCGAGCAAGTTCACGCGGGAATGCTCTGTAGATATCCTCCGCACTCTGTCTTGTTGAAAGCTCACGCTGATAACGTAATCCACCTGTGCTTTCAACCCATTCGGAATCATACTTTTGAGCGATGAGCTGTAGAAACATCTGAATTTCATCTTCCAGTTTCGGAATGGTTTCCTCTTGGTATACCCGTAGACGCTCTTCCAAAATTCCCTGTTCTTTATTCTGCGTTCTCAAGTCTGCTTCAAGACTCTTAATGCTGCTATCCAATTGGACAAGGTGATTTTTAAGTGCATCAATGGCACTTGTGTCAATAGCTGCTCGACTAGTGCGCAATCTCAGAAGATCTTGCTCCAAGGCAGGAATAGTTTGCTTTTCGCTTGCAAATGACACTGCCTGCTGGATATCGCTTTCTCCGGGAATGGAAATCTTACTGCACAAATCAATACCGGCTTTTGCTATGGCGCAGGCAGATATTTGATTGGTGAGCGTAGTAAACTCAAGTTTTACAGCATCAAGTCGCCTATGAATTGCACTCTGTCCAATAGCAGGTTTTGCCCAGCGTTCTGGATTCATAGCTCTGACAACATAGTTTTGATACAGCATTCCATCATCGGTGACTGCTGTATTAAAACGACGCAACTCATTCACCGTTTCGCATTTATGTACCCAGCCCAAAGTGAAATTCAAAAACACTCTTACATCCGAATTGGTGGTTTGTATCTCCTCAGCAAGACTCCCTGGGTCAATAGAAGGGTTTTTACGTCTCAGTTTTTCGATATCAACAAGGCCGGTACCATATAGTTTTCGGTCACGTTTCATCGCGTCTAAAACACGCAATGCGTCCTTGAAATATTGGTCAGGAACGATAATATAATATTTCTGCGTATTTAAATAGCCTTCAATGACATTTCGCCAACGATCATTTTCAATTTCTGCCGCTTCTGCGACAATGATTACCTTTACCTCTTGCTTTGCAAGAGTGCGAAGTCGAGACGCAATAGCGGCTTTTAAATCTAAAGCATCCCGCGGAAATTGATAAATTCCGCTTTCCAAGGATTTTTGTTCTTGCTGCAAAGCGCTTCTCCATGTAGCTAACCGTTGCTGCTCGTCTACAATACGTGAACCTAGCTCGATTGTATGGGCGCTGAGTGTCTGCACAAGTAAAGATAATTCGTGCAGTCCGTTTTCACCAACAGAAAGGATGGATTTATCATCAATAGTTGCCAAACACTCCGCTTGCCCTAAAAAATTGGCGCTTTCCTCGCATATATCATGAATCCGTGAATCAAGCATTGCGACCAGGCTACCTGCTTCAAGAGACATTAGCTTCTCTGCCATACCGGTCACACATCGCTTCCAGTTTGAAGCATATTGTGACAACCGAGCAGTTGATTTCTCGAAGGCTGCAAGAATGCCATTGATTTGAGCCTCTTTTGCAGCAATTTCAGATTCCAGTAGCTTAATTGCTTGTTCCGCTTCATCGTTAATCAGTCTTGCGTGTAGCTGATTATACTCATCCTGCATCTTGGAAAGGCGACTGCTCTGAGCTGCAATGTTTGATTCCGCCTCACGAAGTTTTGAGATCAGTTCCTCCACATTTTTCTGGGCTCTTTCCAGTTCGGCTACTTTCATATCATGTTGTGCACGATCAATCAGATAAGCATAGACCTGTTCATCCTGTTTTGCATGCAAAAAAGCGGTGTGTTCCGCCATTATTTTCTCTAATTGTGCAATTTTATCTTGTAGGACATTCGCTTCTTCCTCTAATCGCTTATAGCTGCGAATGTTTTCCTGCATTTGACTGACATCGACCGTTTGCTGTGTGTCGCAGACAAACTCTGATATGAAATCCTGAATATCTACGTTGGGATTAAAAGAAACCGCTTTTTTCAGTAAAGAGCCAAATCGATCACGCAATCCGCCCATTTTGCCGTATAATGCCGTGCGAAATTCTCGCCCTACATCGGTAGTCTTATGGTTCGAATATTTCTCCTTCAGAAATTCTCGTAGCTTTCGAATCTCCCATGGAATTTTATTTTCCACGAATTCGTTTTGTGGAAATCCGCCATCGTACAAGAAAAACAGCTTTTGCATATCGTTCTCGGAATACACATCAAAGCAGCAGCCACCGGTAAAATACCTGTCCTTTTCATCGTCGAAAAACTCCAGTGCGATATAGCTGGTAAATCTACCGTTTCGCAAATACTTAAAGCCGGAGTCCTCATCATCCCCCAATTCGCCCTTGAGATAGCCCATTAAGGAACGATTACCTTTTCCGCTGGCAGCTTTATTGAAATAACTACCACTGGTATCTCCCAAGAGCACAAGCTGCATCGCATCAATAATTGTGGACTTTCCGGAGGCATTTTTGCCAGTGAGAAAGTTCAGTGTCTCAAAGGATACTGTCTCATGGGTAAAGTAATGCCAATGTATCAGAAGGAGCCTAGTTAGTTTTTTCATACAGACTCCTCCGTTTCGTCATCATTCTGTGCCCCGTTGTTTTTCATTTCTTCCAATTCTATCATCATATCGTTGATTCCCCGATTGGACACCATTGACAGGATAGAAGGTAAAATGAGAAGCTGATTTCCCTCGTTGCTCCACGTACTGTCCATTTTTTGTAAGACATTATAGTGTACCAAGGTTCGTTGAGCATCTAGGCGCTCTTTCTGGCTGGTTTTTCCCTTTTCCAAAAGCCCCAGCATTCGCATCTTTTCCACGACGGTTTGCGTATCCGTTCGCACCGTATAAAATTGCCCGGATTCCTCTCTATGCTCCTCGTAGATAAGACGGCAAGTATAAAGAAACAGCGTAGTAAATCGGTCCACGCGCAGGCGATTATGGTCATATATGTTGATGAGGGACATGACACCGTAGTTGTCCTCTTTCTCTAGCTTCCAGCCTGAGACAGAAAAGTACTCCTGCATCACAGGAAAAAACCTTGAAACCATCGTATAATCGCTGCTTGGCATTGTCATCTGCTGGCTGCTCTGATACTCATAGCGGACAAGATAGGTATGGGACAGGAGATAGTTGCTCAGACGTCGAAACTCGCCCTTTTCATAAGAAGACAGTTTTTCATATTCTTCACTCCACATGGTGCAACTCCTCCTTTTTTCGGATTATCATGTGCGGAATGCGATAGCCGTTTCGTTCCATTGTTCCGTCGGCAAGTTCGACTGTATAGGTTATCTCTGAATCGTTGGCTCGCAAGACGGCTAACAGTAGTAATATGAAATCCGAATCTTCATCTATTGTAATATTTTCACTGGTAATTTCACTGTTTCCATGTGTAAATAGTTTGTCCACATAAGCACAGACTCTGAAAACCGGATAGCCGTTTTTAATCTGTTCCATCATGCCGCTCATCAAATCATTAGACAGCTCCTCTGAGGAACCCACCTCCAAGGGTATGGTATCAATTCGTCGGCTTCTGACACTTTTATGGTAGAGGGATTTTCCGTCAAAAAACTCCTGACGGTTGACATTGATATTCCGTTCCATCATAGCGCTTATCGTTTCCTGCTGCGTTGCATCACTTGCGGCATAGGCTTTCAGAAGCTGCGCCAGCTTTCCCTTAATGGTTTGATCGGCTGTCATCAGGTATCGAATTTTCTCAATGGAGCTTTTGGTGTAGGTACTATGTTTGCGGTCGATTTCTGTGATAATGCCACCCACTGACTGATAGGCATCCAGCACATAGTTAATTGCCGTAACAATATCCCCCTGTGCCTCCTCGGGATGTTCATATTTTTTTACGGTCATGGCCCGATCGCACATGGTTTGCATCAGAGCAGCGTCGCCAAGAACATCCATCAGGAGATTTTGAATCGGAACCATATACCGATGGATAGAATCCATGGTTTTGATTGGGTGATAAATTCGGTCAGACATTTTCTTGTAGCTTTCAAAATGGTTCTGAAGCAAATCATTTATACCACTTTGGCTTTCAATCCCCCTAAGGAAGCTGCGAATTCCGTGGTAAAGGCTACGGAGCTGGTATTGCAATTGTTCCGTATTTGTTTTTGCAGATAGCACAGCCTCATACATCTGATCCGTATGATCTGATTCGGCTTGTTTTAGAGCGGAATAAGTTGCAAAGACAAGAGAGTTATATTCTTGTGCTCCTCCGTTGCCTAATTCACCTAGAAGCTTCATTACTGGAATTGCGTAGGGTTGTGGTGTAATGATTTCAATAAAAGAGCCATCTAAAAACTCTTTTTCCACCCATCCGGTTTTGATAAAACGGCCGAGTATCAGTCTGGCTTTTCCGCTAAATGTCAAACTTCCTTCGGCAACTTCATCATCTTCTTCAGGCGTAAAATCTTTATCTTCCTGCAAGGAGATGAGAGCAGAAATATAATCATCCACCTTGATGTTTAGTTCAAATTGAAACATTTGATGCAAAAGCAGCAGAGCTTCTACATATATCTCCCGATTTGTTGACACCAAAACCGAGAAAAAATTGCTGGGCAACACATCAAAAACAGCCATCTTATCATCTCTTTTCTTTGCCAGTCTAATCCAACGATCTGAGCAAATTACTTTTCTTAAAACCTTAAATCCGTATCGCATCACTATCTGCTTTTACTTGAAGTAATTGACTTTGTATTGTATTTACCCTCAGACTGAAACCTAGTCAAAAGCAAAGTGTATTTCTGTACGAATATTTCGTTATATTCTTTTTCAACATCTATCAACTTTTGTGAAAGCAGCTTTTTAATATGTATAATATAGCATAGTGCACAATAATAAACTGTCTGACTTTTGCATTCAACATTCTTTGGAGAAATAGTCCTTATTACAGTATTCAGCAAATCTTTGGTAGCGTTATCTACAGTATTTAAAGTATGAATATAATATAACTCTCCTAATTGCTCCATAGATATTTTTACAAAAATATGATCATCCAACCATTCGGACAGTTACTTTGTAATGTAATTAAAAATATTATCACAAATTTCTTGTTTTTCTTCCTTAGTCATGTAGCAAAATTCTCACCTCATTCAATCTGCTTACATCCCGACCTGTTCCCGTGCACACGCCAAAACTCAAAAAACATCTATCCTGTTCTCTCACCAAGCCCCAAAAACGCAAAACATCTATCCTGTACTCTCGTGAAAGCCCGTTATCAATCCTGTTATCTCGTGAACGGAATCCAAACCGATAGACTGATTTCCATGCACGGGTAAAATCACGTTTTGAGTGTACAGCTTGAAAATTGCAAAACCACAGAAATGGCTTATTTACTGGGTTTTCTATACATTCAGTCTTTTACCCGTGACATCAATACAACCGTCTCCACATGTGCGGTTCTTGGAAACATGTCTACTGGCGTTATGGTTTTCGGAGCATAACCTTTTTGTGAAAAAATCTTCAGGTCACGGGCAAGGGTCGCCGGGTCGCAGGAAACATAGACGATACGCTGCGGGGTCATATCGGCAACTGTGTCAATTAATGAAGCGTCGCAGCCTTTGCGCGGCGGGTCAAGCACAACCACGTCGGGACGGACTCCGCGATTCTTCAGCATGGACGCGGCCTTGGCTGCATCGGCGCACAGAAATTCTGCATTCGTAATCTCATTCAGCTCCGCATTCTTTTTTGCATCCTCTACCGCCTGTTCAACAATTTCCACACCGATCACATGAGCGGCGTCCTTTGCCATGGAAAGGCCGATTGTACCGGTTCCGCAGTAAAGGTCAAGCAGGGTTTCGTTCCCGGTCAGACCGGCATATTCGCCCGCAATCGTGTAAAGCCGCTCCGCCTGTTCGCGGTTGACCTGATAAAAAGACATCGGGGATATGTGAAAATTCAGCCCGCATAGGGTATCTGCAATATAGTTTTCGCCCCATACGGTGCGGCATTTTTTACCGAGAACCACATTCGTCTGTTCCCTGTTCACATTGATGATCACACTCTTCAAGCCCGGTACGCTCTTCTTTAAAATTTCCACCAGTTCCTGCTCAAAGTGTACTCCGTTTCCGTTGACGACCACACAAACCATCGCTTCGCCGGTCGCACCCGCGCGGCGCAGATACAAATGCCTTAACCTGCCCTTGCCGGTTTCCTCGTCGTAAATATCTTCGCCGCTCTGACGGGCCCACTCCTGAAAAGCGCTCATCGCCGCCGTAAATTCATCGGGCTGCAAAAGACATTCCGAACATTGTATAATCCGGTGGCTGTGGCTCGCGAAAAAACCCATTCGCACTTCGTTTCCCGGGCCGCGTCCGATTGGAAGCTGCGTCTTGTTGCGGTAATGATCGGGGTCTTTCGCGCCTATAATCGGCTTTAATTCAATATCATGAAAGCCGCCGATGCGCTCAATGGCATCCCGCACACGCTGCTGCTTTGCTTTCAGTTCCGTCTGATAACTAATGTGCCGGTATACGCAGCCCCCGCACTGGGCAAACTGGGCGCAGTCAAGAGGTACCCGATCTTTTGACGCGGTTACTATTTTATCGATCCGGCCAAAGGCATAGGTCTTTGCCGTTTTCAGTATTTTTACACGGAGCTTGTCCCCCGCAGCCGCGAGCGGCACAAACACGGCAATATCTTTATAACGGCCAACGCCGTTTCCCTCCGCGGCATAACCCGTTATGTCCAAATCTATAACATCATTTTTTTTAATTTCCATATTCTCCCCCGTAAAATCGAATTGATTTGTTTACTCTTATTAGTTCCATCATTTTATCATTATACCCGCATAAATACAATACAGGCGGATTTTTCAAGTTTTAAAATGAATACTTGAAAAAGCGACGACGACCCCCAACTGCCGCTATGTTCTGGGCTCTGTACTGAATCAGGTGCTTCTGCATCAGTCGATCATCGGCCTTGAATCCAAAAAAGTCATGGAACTCCTCGGCAAATATCCGGATATGTGGAGCCCGCCTCCTGTCCTTCTCTTACCCGCGGCCGCTACGCCTACGATTTCTGCGACACCGGCAAAGTAACCCCCCTTGCAAAGATGTACACACTGGGCAGCGGCTTCATTCCCTCTCCTAATCACGCGGGCGGGCTGCGTTACCACGGGATGTCACCGATCATTTCCAAGCTGTATCATGACGGCTATATCGACGAAGCCCGTTCTGCGGAACAAACCAAAGTATTTGACGCCGCCGTGCAGTTTGCCAAACTGGAAACGATCCTCTCTGCACCCGAAAGCGCACACGCAATCCGCTGTGCCATTGATGAAGCCATCAAATGCAGGGAAACCGGCGAAGCAAAAACCATCCTGTTCGGATTAACCGGAACAGGCTATTTTGACATGGCCGCTTACACGGCATATCTGGAGAATAAAATGACGGACTATATCCCGACAGATGAGGATTTGCAGCCCTGTTTTGATTCTCTGCCGACAATCCCAGGCATTCAGTAATAGGCCGTAATCGTCGTTCAAAAAAATCTGCAAGTTGGAACATCTGATAATTCACGAAAATTTATCGTCAATAATAACTAAATTTCACCAACAAAAAACTGCGTTTTATACAATAAAGAGATTGTTGACAAATCGATTGTCAAATGATTGACACTATGAAATACGGGTATTATAATGAAATCACGGAAAGAGAAATGAAACCGTATTTGATTTGATTACAAGACTGTGGCAAGGATTTGTCACGACCTTTTCAATACAACTCCTCCCCAAAAAACAAGAACCGGTAATACCGGTTCTTGTTTTATTTTGTTCTGAAACATTTTCTTGACTTGAATTAATTTCACATTATGTCTTTCTCTCCTATATATTTTGTATAATGCTGGTATGAAATTATAATGTCGAGGAGTGTAGAATAATGAGAAATCAGCGCACAAAACGTCTGATTCTTTGCTTTATATGCATGTGCATTGCGGTATTAATGCCAATGCTCGCAGCCCTGTCTTGTTACGCTGAAAATTATCCCGATATTGGCACGATTGACCCAAACCTGTATTATTCGGAAAAACAGCAGTTTTTTCACAGACCGGCAAGCGGATTCGCTTTAATCAGCACGAATTCCTCTACGACAACGCTGGCTGCACTTCTTGACAGCAACGGCAATTTGGACTACAGCTCCGTCAGAGGGGCCACCGCCATAAAATTTGTATATGAAGCGGCTTCTCTTTGCGGAAATTATCTGTACCTTGCCGGAATGTCCCCAAGTACTGCCAACTGTGCGGAAATCGGGCGTCTTGATCTAAGCACCGGCAAATGCATCATCAACAATGTTCCGGACGTCATCTGTGACTTCACACGGGAGTTCAGCGCGGATGCAAATGGAAAAGTCTTACTTGTCACGGCTGCCGCCGGCACGGAGGTTGATGAAAACACTTACGCTTCGCTGTACCTCTTTGATAGTGAACATAATAACGGCAATATCAGCCGTCAAGATCCGGAACCGAGTTCCAGTGCTCCGGCTTCCAGTATTCCCGATACTGTTTCAAGCGAAGTTCCGCCGGAATCCGCCCCATCTTCCGATATGCCCGAAGACCTTCCGTCCACGATTGAAAATTATAATTTCACCGGCCCTGTAACGATGGAGTCCCTGCAAAACGAGCTTGATGAGAATGGCCTTGGTCAAAAACTGCGTGTATTTACAAATGATAAAAAAGAAGTCAAAAGCGGAAATATCGGTACGGGCCAGATTGTACTGACCACGCTGAACGGTAAAACTATCAGCGCATACACCGCCGTGGTTCCCGGAGATCTGGACGGCTCCGGTACCGTGACAGACTACGACTGCCGCCTTCTGTATACATACTTTACCCTTACTGGCACAGGAAATGAATCGGTTCTCAGCGGACCATACCTGGAGGCGGCAAAAATCAGCGACGAAAGTCACACGGATAAAAGCGGCCGCAGCCTTTCTACCGGCGATCTTCTAAAAATAAAAAAACTGATAAAATGACACGGCATGATTGACCTTATGGTATAATGAAAATATAATGGACTTACACGAAAAGTGAAAACGAAGGAGCATTTTATAATGACTGACAAAATATCCATTCACTATCTGTATGATTTAACGCACACCGCTGCCGCCCCGCTTCTCGACAAACTGATTTACCCATGGGAAGCCCTGCCAAAGATCAGTGATTTCATTTTGAAGCTGGGGCCGACACTTTCACCGGATGAATATGAACAGCGCGGCGACAATGTATGGATTGCAAAATCGGCAAGAATATTTGATTCCGCTTACATCAGCGGGCCGGCAATAATCGGGCCGAACACTGAAGTCAGGCAGTGCGCGTTCATCCGCGGCAATGCCTTTGTCGGCGCCGGATGTGTTGTCGGCAACTCGGCGGAGCTGAAAAATGTGATTCTGTTTGACAGCGTTCAAGTGCCCCACTTCAATTATGTGGGCGATTCCATCCTTGGCTATAAATCGCATATGGGTGCGGGATCCATTACATCGAACGTAAAATCGGACAAAACACTTGTCATAATCAGCGCGGACGGCGAGCAAATTGAAACAGGACTGAAAAAAATCGGCGCAATGCTGGGCGACCGCGTTGAAGTCGGCTGCAATTCGGTTTTGAACCCCGGCACAATCATTGGAAAAGACAGCACCATTTACCCGCTTTCCATGGTGCGCGGATTTGTTCCCGCAAGAAGCATCTATAAACATGCCGGTGAGATTGCCAATAAAATATAAAAAACTGTGTTTTTTTCGGCTTTACATTTTTCGCCCTTATTTTCCATATGATATACCGTATAATGAAAGTTATGTTTTCCATACTCTTTATTGAAACAGCTATAATTGAAACAGCTATATTTGTGAGGTGATTGAATGAATAAACTAAAACGAATCGCAGCGATTCACGATATTTCAGGATTCGGCAAATGTTCCCTAACCGTTGCGTTGCCTATCCTCTCCGCCGCAGGAATCGAGGTCTCCGTGATTCCAACCGCAGTGCTGTCCTCTCATACCGGGGACTTGACCGGATTTACTTACCGTGACCTGACGGACGACATGCCCGGTTTTGTAAAGCAGTGGAAACAGCTCGATTTGCATTTTGAAGCGCTCTACAGCGGATTTTTGGGTTCTTATGAACAAATCGCCATCGTGTCCGAGATGTTTGATACCTTTAAGACGGAAGATACTTTTATTATGGTGGATCCCGTCATGGCGGACAGCGGCGTGCTTTATCAGACCGTCACTCCCCAGATGGCCGACGGGATGGTGAGTCTGTGCAAAAAAGCGGATCTGATTGTGCCGAACTTTACAGAAGCGGCGTATTTGCTGGGTGAAAAGTACCACGAAGGCCCCTACACCCGTGATTATGTTGAGAATTTACTGCGGCGCCTGAGCGAACTTGGCCCGCAGCAGGTTGTTATAACCGGAGTGTGGTTCAGTCCCGACCTGCTGGGCGCGGCGGGATACTGCCGCAATACGGACGAAGTCAGTTACGCGTTTTCACAAAAAGTCAAAGGGCGCTATTACGGTACGGGGGATGTTTTTGCGAGTGCGCTTCTGTCCGGAATTTTAAATGAAATGAAACTGGATATCGCCATGCAGCTTGCGGCCGATTTCACCGCCGGATGCATCCGGCGTACAAGGGAAGCCGGAACCGACGCAAGATTCGGTGTGAACTTTGAAGCCGGCCTTTTAAAGTTCATGCGTGAGCTTGGAATAACAGAATAATAGGCACAAGTGACGGCGGAGGGAACCATTTTGTTCCCTCCGTTTACTTTATAGGTTAATAATTGTATAATAAAATAGTAAATACTATATGTATCTGGATAAAACAGAGGTCTTCTCTGCCAAATACCCGGAAGGAGGCGTTTTTTTGACGCTGGACAATCCCGTTATCAAAAATATCATCGACTTAGTCCTGTATATTTTTAGAATTATCGTCCCGCTTATATCCATTATCGTCATCTGCAAGTGTTTTTCGTCGCTGAAACGCGGACGCAGACGGGAAGATCCCGTTGTGATTTTGGAAAATATGGTCACGCATGATGTAATACCCGTGCTGTACTGGGAAAATTCAATCGGACGCAGCAAGAGCTGCGATATTGTTTTGAATGACTCCACCGCAAGCCGCGACCATGCGGTTCTGATGCGCCGGGACAGCGGCTGGATCGTCACCGACACCGGCTCAAAAGCCGGCACCTTTGTCAACGGCACAAAAGTGCAGGACCGCATGCAGATACTGCCCGGTGATTCCATTGCCATGGGTTCAACCGCGCTGATGCTTAAGCGGACCAGCGACACCGATCAAATCAAGGCCTCAAAGCGGGCCGTCAGGCATGCGGCATCTCCGAGCGGACTGTTGACCGCGGTAACCTTTATCCAACTGCTCCTGTTCATTCAGGCGTGCTTCGCCGGCGGCAAATTGAATTACATGCCCGCTGTGCCTTTTGGCGCCATCGTCGCAATGGAATGGATGCTGTACCTGTATTCCATGAAAGGGCTTGGCCACGTTAGCTTCGAGCTGGAAACGATCGGGTTTTTGCTGAGCGGAATCGGTATTCTTCTCATTTCGGGCACGGGTGTGGAAAACACCTATATACAGCTGGGAGCACTCGCCGGCGGTGTTGTTTTATTCTGTTTGATGATCTGGTTCCTCAGCGATTTGGACAGGGTTATGCGCTGGCGTTTGGCGATCGGAATCTTAGCAGTTCTGCTTTTTGCCGCCAACCTTCTGCTCGCCCGCGAACACAACGGCGCGCGCAACTGGATCAGTTTGGGCCCGATCAGCGTGCAGCCTTCGGAATTCATTAAAATCGCCTTTGTATTTGTCGGTGCATCTACGCTGGACAGGCTGCAGACTGCAAAGAACCTGACCGGCTTTATCGGATTTTCGGCTGTGTGCATGGGCGCGCTGTTTGTCATGCGCGACTTCGGCACCGCCTGCATCTTTTTTATTACCTTTTTAATTATTGCTTTTATGCGTTCCGGCAGTGTTCGTACCATTGTGCTGATTTGTGCGGTGGCAGTGTTCGGTGCTTTTATGATTTTGAAATTCAAAACCTACGTCGCACAGCGTTTTGAAGCATGGAGGCACGTTTGGGAACATGTCAATGAATCCGGCGGGTACCAGCAAACCCGCGTACTAAGCTATTCCGCAAGCGGCGGACTTTTCGGACTCGGCATTGGGAACGGGTGGCTGAAAAAAGTTTTTGCTTCTACCAGCGACCTGATGTTCGGCATGATCTGTGAAGAACTCGGAATCCTTCTGGCAATTGTCATCGTGCTGACCCTTGCGTTTTTGATGTTTTATGCCCGTTCGGATGTCACGCGCAGCCGTTCTACCTTTTACTCCATATCCTCCTGCGCTGCGGGCGGCATGATTCTGTTCCAGACCTGCCTGAACGTCTTTGGTGCGACAGATGTACTGCCCATGACAGGCGTTACCCTTCCGTTTATAAGCCTTGGCGGCTCCAGCATGGTTGCCGTTTGGGGTCTCCTTGCTTTTATAAAAGCAAGCGACGAACGCACCTATGCGGCAAGGAGGAAAAGCTGATGAAAACGACAGGCGCACGATCTCTTATTCTTTATATACTGGGATTGGGCTTCCTTTTCGGTCTTGGCGTGTTTTTGTACGGAATCGCCGTCGACGGAGGCAGCTGGGCCATACAGCCGTTCAACAAACATCTGACAAGCGGAAGCCAGCTTTCCAACAGCGGAAAAATACTTGACCGAAACAATGTCGTCCTTGCCAAAAGTGAAAACGGCAAGCGGGTGTACAACAGTGATGAAACCGTACGCCGCGCGATGCTCCATGTTGTAGGCGACAGCAAAGGATATATTTCGACCGGCATCCAATACAGCTACCGTTCCGAACTTTCGGGATATAATATCGTGACCGGCCTTGCCACCCCCACCGGAAAAAGCGGGGGCAGCGACATTAAACTGACGCTAGACAGCACACTGTGCAAGCTCGCGCTTCAAAGGCTCGGCAGCAGCAGCGGAGCGGTCGCCATTTACAATTATAAAACCGGCGAAATGCTCTGTTCGGTGAGTTCGCCGAACTTTGACCCTTCCAATCCTCCGAAGGATTTGGATACCGACAAAACGGGAAAATATAACGGCGTATATCTTGACCATGTGCTTTCTTCCTCCTACACCCCCGGCTCTATTTTCAAGCTGGTCACTTCGGTCGGTGCAATTGAGAACATTGCCAATCTGGACAGCCGTACTTGGGACTGCAACGGAAGCATCACCATTAACGGAAATAAAATTACCGATGTAGCCTCCTATGGAACCCTGAGTTTTAAAAATGCGCTGGCAAAATCGTCCAATGTAGCATTTGCGCAGATTGCAATTGAGCTCGGGAAGGAGAAAATGACGGCTGCTGCAAATTCACTCGGCTTTAACCGCAGCTTTGATCTGGACGGAATTTCAACCAGCAAAAGCGTATACAAGGTTGACGGAGCCGCAGATAATGAGCTGGGCTGGTCGGGAGTCGGCCAGTACACCGACCTTACCAATCCTTTTCACATGATGCTGATGATGGGTGCGATTGCCAACGACGGAATACCGGTTAAACCATATCTGATCAGCAGCATTACCACCCCGTTCGGCTTGACCACGCAGAGCGGGCACACAAAAATGGAAACCCAGCTGTTAAAGGCTTCCACCGCTGAAAAATTGAAACAGTATATGCGTTATAACGTTTCAAGTTATTATGGCGACAAAATGTTTCCAGGTCTGGCCGTCTGTGCCAAAACAGGTACGGCCGAAGTGGGCGGCGGAAAAAATCCGAACGGCTGGATGGTGGGATTTTCCTCCAATGAAAACACACCGCTTGCCTTCGCAGTTGTTGTTGAAAATACAAAAAGCGGCATGAGTTCCGCCGGCCAGATTGCCTCCGCTCTTATGACTGCCGCCGCCAAAACAATGAAATAGATAAAAAAAATGACCTTTTGAAGGTCATTTTTTATTCTGCCTTTTCTGTATCCTGCTGCGCATGCTCATAAAGCTTTCTCATCCTGTCCATATGGTAGTGATAAACAATATCAATCTCGGTACCGGGTTCCGCGGAATCTTCCGTCAATTCCATCACTTCCAGCGCCTTGAGTTCATCCAGAATCATCTTATAAGTGGAAATTTTACAGGATATCCTGAAAACCTCATCGTCATTCCAGCGCAGAAATTTTGCCTGCGCAATATACATGTTGACATTATAGCTCAGCTTTTGAATTGCGGTTTCCACCGCAAACGTGTCAATCTGCCAAAACGAGGCGGCATTTTCCATAGACTGTTCGATTTGACCGCAAAGCTGGGTAAAGGATTTTTTAATTTCGTCCGCATAGTTGGGCGGCATGATTACTAAATTTACCAATATTGCGATGACGATGCCGATAATGCTGTCTGTGATACAGGTGAGGACAGTGCCAATCTGAAACATCATGGCGGCAAACACAAAGCTGGACAGTGTGGCGGCACCGTAAAGTTTGAATAAATGGCAAAGATACAGCGTGACAATGATTCCCACTCCGCAAAGCCCCGCATTTGCCGGTGATACCATGACAAAGCCGTAGCCGACCGCCGCGCCTATCAGCACGCCGATCAGCTTGTTTTTCCCCATTTTGATGGAAGCGTCAATGGATTTTCCCATTGTCATTACGGTGGCGATCACTGCAAAAAACGGCTGATCCAATTTTAAGATAGTCGAGACGACGATGCAGAGGGTGACGGCGATCCCCGTTTTGACCACCCGAAAGCCAAGCCGGTGGTCGGTTTTAAGAAGATTTGAAAGCCACTTCATTGATCACCTCTTGCTGCAAGCAACAATCTCATAAATTTGTTCAGGCCTTTCAATAATATACTTTGCGTTGTTTTCTCTTAGTTCGCTTTCGGTTCGAAATCCCCAAAGCACGCCTGCCGTATCCATACCCGCAGCTTCGCCGGTTTTCATATCCGTGTTTGTATCACCGATATAAAGAATATACTTCGGTTCCACAGCAAGCTCGTCCGCAATCAGAAGGGCCCCTTCCGGGGATGGTTTGCGCGCTACCTGCTCCCTTTGTCCGTAGCAAAGATCGAAGGTTTCCGTCCCAAACAGCGCATCAATAATCGCGGTGGTGCAGTTGTGCGGTTTATTCGACAGCACAGCCATCTTAATCCCTGTTTGTTTCAGCTTTGCGAGTGTTTCGTGCATGCCGCTGTAATTGGTAACCATATGAGTCGGGTTGCTTTCATACAAGTTGTCATAAGTCAATCTCATCTTCCGAATATCAGCTTCTGTGTATCCGTGTGCGCCGCAAACAGTATCCATTATAGCGTGCATCAGCCTGTCCGTCCCATTTCCAACAAGATACCTGTATCTTTCCACCTCTATCGGCTGATATCCGCATTGTTTCAATGTGGTATTCGCAAAATTCGCGATGGAAGCGAGCGTATTCGCCAGAGTTCCGTCCAAATCAAAAATACATGCTTTATACAAACAATCACCCTTTAATTTAAAATAACAAATGTATTTATTATAATAAACATTTTTATAATGATTTGCAAGTATTTTATAGCTCGGGGCGCTCTTTCGCGCCCGCAGCACCCCATGTATGTGCAAAAAAGCGGATACCGGAACGAAAGCCCCGGTATCCGGCCTATGTACTAATTCTGAATCGCCAGTTGAACAGTCTGCTGTTTTTTGCCTGATGGACAAATATTATAAATCGTTCCTTCTTTTGCCACCATGGAGATCGGGATCTTGGGCAAAAGCTTATGAATCATTTCTACAAATCCGTTAACCGGTGCTTCCGCCATTCCTGTTACAATATGGATTGCACCGATTTGTTTTACAAACCCCACAGCGATCAATGCCGCTTCATCATTAAAGTAAACGGTCATTTCCGCCTTCGCGTCACGAGCCGTTTGACGCAGATACTCGAGCTCTTCACAGCTGGTTTCAAATCCCGCAGAGGTTGGCTGTACGCAAAGCACCTGTAAAGAAGTGGAATCCTCTTCGGCAATCTTTTTACCGGCCCGAATCAGTCTGTCGCAGTCTCGCTGACCCGTAACGCAAACCAGGGTTGTATTCCTGTTTTTCAATACTGTGCCTCCCTTCCGAATCATGTATTTTCCAACCACAATTAGTATAGTTTGATTTGATAATTGTTATGGTAACAGATAGTGTATAAATCATTAACAAAGTGTTAAATAAAAATTCGACATTTTTTGTAGGATCTATTACTTTTGATCAAATTATAGCATAAAATATCCGCTTGTGCAAATAACAAAGTTGACATCAATAAAAAAAGGCCGCAGGACTCAATCGCCCTACAGCCTTTACCCGCCCCTAATCGTTTACAATTTCGGGGGCATGTTATTTAATAATAGAAAGCGGATCGATATATTTTCCGCTCTTTTTCATTGACAAATGCAGATGAGATGCGTCAACGCTTTCACACGGAACAGTTCCTACCGTGCCAATCTGCTGACCCTGCTTGACTGTTGCTCCCTTTTTGACGGTAACCGCGTTTAAGCCGCAGTAATAGGTTTCCACATCACCGTGCATAATCACAGCCGCAGTGCCGTAGAGATCATCCGTATAAACATTCTTGACCGTACCATTGGCAACCGCTTTTACGGTAGCACCCAGCTTTGCACTGAAATCCGTGCCCTGATGAACACGCCAATCCTTCATCGTATTCGAAAAGACCGGGTTCTCTCCGCTGAATTTCTGTGTGACCGTCTTGTCAACCGGACTGGTAAAGGTCAGAACGCTGGCCACTGTCTGTTTTGCGGGCGCCGCAGAAGACGGTGCCGCGGACGGTGCCTTGGACGGCTCCTCCCGCGCAGACTCGGGTTTGGAAGACACTGCCGCAGAAGAAGTCCCTTCGCCTCCAAATACTTTTATTCCGCTGACCGTTTCATTCGTATGCTGCGCCTGTGCACTGCTTGTCGCTCCCTCATCGGGAGAAGCATAATTGACCACGCTGTCATAGGTAGTCCACGCCGCAACACCAATTGCAATTAAGCACACGCCGAGCGCAATATAAAATCCTTTGGAGTTATTTTTTCTCGATTTGTTGTTTAAAAGATGTAAATTACTCATTCGTGCCACCTCCGAATATATTTTGACCATAAAATGGACGTTATATTCGGCAGATACGATTTTATGATAAAATAAAAAAAGAAAAAAGACCCAATCCAACATGATTAGGTCCTTTTTCATTAGCTTGAGGGGTATATTGAGGAGGGTAGAACATGTATCAAGTAATGGTGCGGCTCCATATCCTTGACTACGATTCTATTATATCGCGTGGCGCAAATCAGTTGTTACATAGCTATGAATATCTTATGAATTTTTAATTCTCCAAACATTTGTTTGATTTTTCAGAAGAATGTGTTATAATACTGATATCAGTTAAATACATGGGAGGGCTGCGGATATGTTAACCAAAAGCCAGCAAAAAGTATATGATTATTTAAAAAGCAGAGCTGAAAACGGACTTCCGCCGACTGTGCGCGAAATCTGCAGCGCAACCGGCCTGAAGTCAACCTCCAGTGTACATGCACATCTAAAAACACTGGAGCGAACCGGTTATATCAGCCGTGATGCGGGATTGAACCGCGCAATTCATCTTATGGGCGAGCAAAGCACCATACAGGTACCGATCATCGGAAGAGTCGCCGCCGGGCAGCCGATTTTGGCTGTGGAGGAAATAGAGGGATATGTTCCATTCTCCCCTGCACATCACAGCGATGAGGAATACTTTGCGCTGAATGTGCGCGGTGAAAGTATGAAGGATGCGGGCATTCTGAACGGTGATATTGTCGTCGCATTGAGAACGCCGACCGCCCTTGACGGAGAGATTGTGGTTGCACTGATTGAGGATGAAGCGACGGTAAAACGTCTGTTTCGTGAGAAAGACAGGGTGCGCCTTCAGCCGGAAAACCCGGATTATCAGCCAATCTATACGAAAGACGTATTGATTTTAGGCAAAGTGGTAGCCGTATTTCGTTATTATTAAATTTCCGCCCCTGCTTTCTTTTTTTAATCCTGAATTAAAACAGCGCGTACCGGAGAAGCCTCGGCTCCCCCCAACAGGAGCGGCAGGGCAATCAGCCTGTAATCACCCGGGTCGGCACCGGCAAGATCAAGCCCTTCCAGAATCAGTACATCCGCTCCCAGCAATTCTATGTGTGCGGGAAAGGTATCGTCTTCCTCAGTTTCGATACTCAGAGCATCTGTGCCAACCAGAACAACTCCTGCAGACGTCAGCGCAAAAGCGCCGCTTTGGGATAGAAAAGCCTCTCCCGCGCCCTTGAAAAGAATCATTTTTTGAGCGGACGGCACAATGTTGTCTATATCGGAGCCGGTGATGACCCCTTTTGCCTTCACGACGGTGCACATGCCCATCAGGCGCATCGGGTCAATTTGATCGACTGTCATGCCATCCTCTATAAAATGGCGCGGCGCGTCAATGTGAGTTGCGCTGTGGCATCCCGTGTAAAAGCCTGAAAGATTACAGACGTCACCCAATTCCATCCGGCGCACTAGGTCGCGGTAAGGCTCCGGATCGCCCGGATAAACCGGAGCGGAAAAAAGTTCGCGTGACACGTCGATCATCTTCATGCCTTACACCCCTTTTTAGATACTGGGCAGTATTTCTGTGATAAGCTCTGCGGTCTTATGTGCGGAAGAAATAGCAAAAGCTGCAAAATCAATATTTGCGGCTTCATTTGCATTGTCCGAAATAGCGCGGATCACTACAAAATCAATATGATTGATATAGCAAACCTGGGCAATGCTTCCGCCCTCCATTTCGCACGCAGATGCTTTAAACTCCCCAGCAATGTTTTTCAGCTTGTCTCCGTCGCTGATAAACTGGTCACCCGTTGCAATAATTCCAACATGTACGCCTTCGCCATAAATTCTTCTTGCGGTGGACACAACGAGATCAACCAATTTTTCACTTGCCGGAATGGTAATGATATTCAGTCCGCTGATCAGGCCTCTTTCGTCCCCGATTGCAGTGGTGTCCATGTCGTGCTGCACCAACCCGCTTGAAACAACAATATCGCCGATATGGACATTGTCACCGATTCCGCCGGCTACGCCGACATTAATAACCGCACTTGGCTGATATTTCAAAATCATCGTCTGCGCGCAAATCGCTGCCGCTACTTTTCCCACTCCGCATTTCGCAACAACACAATCAATATTTTCTATTTTCCCTGTATAATAGACTACTCCGCTTATTGTCTGCATGATCTTATCCGACATTACCGCAATTAAATTTTCAATTTCAACCGTCATAGCCCCTATTATTCCGATCATAACCGCACCTCAACATTCTTTTCTTAAAAATATAAAGCATAAGTCTGATAATATCAACCATATCAAGAATTTTAGCTTAAAATCTGAAGGCAAAACAGGTCCACAATTTATAAAGACAGAATCTCCTGCGGTTTGCCCAAAGCATAGTCCGGAGAAATTCCTTCCGGAGCGCGGCATCCCCACAAGGCAAGTGCAAAGTCCACCCCTGCCCCTTTTGCGCAATTGCAATCATAAACCGAATCACCTATGTAAAGCACATCTTTTCCATGCGCTTCGGATAATTCCAAATACTTCAGCATTGGCCCCGGATTTGGTTTGTGTTCAGCAGAATCCTCAGCACAAATGATATATTCAAAATAATGGTTCAGTCCAAGAGGTGAAAAAGTATCATCAAATTCCTCTCTTGTCCGTGAAGTAATAATACCAAGTGAAATCCCATCTTCTTCTAGCTGTAAAAGCGTAGAAGTAATGCCATCGAATAACTTCATGGCATAAGAATATTCCAGTTCCGTATCTCCCCATAGGCGAAAAGCGTCCTCAATATGGTCTACTTTCATCTGCGTCAAAGCATCAATCCCCGGTATCCCAAGCGTAAAGCGAAGTTCTTCTAAAGGGTACATTTTTTGCTGAACGGTTAAAAGTGTTTTTTGCAGTGATAAAAGCACAGCATCTTCACTGTCAAGCATGGTTCCGTCAACATCAAAAACGACGTGAGTATATTTCATTGGCACAATACCTTTCTAAATGTATATTGATTACTAAATTGCATATCATTGCGTCTTCGCAGTCTTATTGTTTTTTCTAACATTATTATAGGTAACGAAAGCATGTCTGTCAAGTTTTACAAAGCTCAGGTGGTAATCTGGGATATAATAAAAAAAGACCGTCTAAAAGACGATCTTTGCTTGGCTCCCCAAGTTGGACTCGAACCAACGACCCTGCGGTTAACAGCCGCATGCTCTACCGGCTGAGCTATTGAGGAATATTTATGTTGGCGCCTTCCTATTGTCCCGGGCCGTCGCCAGCCAAGTATCTTCGGCACCAGTGAGCTTAACTTCCGTGTTCGGGATGGGAACGGGTGGACCCTCACCGTAATCAGTACCAACTGTATTTATCACATCACTGTGTAAATAGGTTATTTATTTGTCAATATATGCACGTGAACATAAAAAGATAACCGCAATATTTGGTGACCCGTGGGAGGACTTTGCAGTCGGCATTCGCCTTCGGCGATTCCCTTAGGCAATCACAGTAAATCTTTGCCATTGGTCTCCTGTGCAGTACGGAGTTCGATTCTCCGGTTATGTGTAAACAAAAACTTAGTATATGCAATTAAAATTGGTGACCCGTGGGAGGACTTTGCAGTCGGCATTCGCCTTCGGCGATTCCCTTAGGCAATCACAGTAAATATTTGCCATTGGTCTCCTAGGCAGTACGGAGTTCGATTCTCCGGTTATGTGTAAACAAAAACTTAGTATATGCAATTAAAATTGGTGACCCGTGGGAGAATCGAACTCCCGTTATCGGCGTGAGAGGCCGGTGTCTTAACCGCTTGACCAACGGGCCATAACTACACATCGTCAGACGAAGAGGTCAGAGGCTGCTGGCCTCTATTCTGACTTATCATGGTGCACCATCGGAGACTCGAACTCCGGACACCCTGATTAAGAGTCAGGTGCTCTACCAACTGAGCTAATGGTGCATATGGCAGGTTGAGCCTGCACGCTTCGGACTTACGTCCATTTGCTCTTCATTTTTGTACACTGAAAACTGAATAAAGTAAAGAAACAGAGCGGGAAAGAGGGTGTACCAAGAAAAACTTATGGTCAAGCCCTCGGCCTATTAGTACTGCCAAGCTGAATACATTACTGTACTTACACACGCAGCCTATCAACCTTGTAGTCTTCAAGGGGCCTTACTAGCTTATGCTATGGGATATCTAATCTTGGAGTCGGCTTCACGCTTAGATGCTTTCAGCGTTTATCCGATCCGCACGTAGTTGCCCAGCTGTGCCATTGGCATGACAACTGGTGCGCCAGCGGTGCGTCCATCCCGGTCCTCTCGTACTAAGGACAGCTCTCCTCAAATATCCTGCGCCCACGACAGATAGGGACCGAACTGTCTCACGACGTTCTGAACCCAGCTCGCGTACCACTTTAATCGGCGAACAGCCGAACCCTTGGGACCGAATACAGCCCCAGGATGTGATGAGCCGACATCGAGGTGCCAAACCTCCCCGTCGATGTGGACTCTTGGGGGAGATCAGCCTGTTATCCCCAGGGTAGCTTTTATCCGTTGAGCGACGGCAATTCCACTCTCATACCGCCGGATCACTAACTCCAACTTTCGTTACTGCTCGGGCCGTCACCCTCGCAGTTAGGCTAGCTTACGCGTTTACACTCAAAAGCACGGTTTCCGTCCGTGCTGAGCTAACCTTTGAGCGCCTCCGTTACTCTTTTGGAGGCGACCGCCCCAGTCAAACTGCCCGTCTAACAATGTCCCCCGGCCGGATTCACGGCCGCAGGTTAGAATTTCAGCAACTTAAGAGTGGTATCCCAACATTGACTCCACAGAGGCTAGCGCCCCTGCTTCCAAGTCTCCCACCTATCCTGTACATAAATTACCGAAACCCAATATTAAACTGCAGTAAAGCTCCATGGGGTCTTTCCGTCTTGTCGCGGGTAACCGGCATCTTCACCGGTACTACAATTTCGCCGGGCGGGTAATTGAGACAGTGCCCAGATCGTTACACCATTCGTGCGGGTCGGAACTTACCCGACAAGGAATTTCGCTACCTTAGGACCGTTATAGTTACGGCCGCCGTTTACTGGGGCTTCAATTCAATGCTTGCACATCTCCTCTTAACCTTCCAGCACCGGGCAGGTGTCAGCCCCTATACTTCATCTTACGATTTGGCAGAGACCTGTGTTTTTGCTAAACAGTCGCCTGGGCCTATTCTCTGCGGCCACATTGCTGTGGCACCCCTTTTCCCTAAGTTACGGGGTCAATTTGCCGAGTTCCTTAACTACCCTTCTCCCGTTGGCCTTGGAATTCTCTTCCTATCTACCTGTGTCGGTTTGCGGTACGGGCGCCGAAGATATACATAAGACTTTTCTCGCCCTGCGCTAAGCATACTTCCCTACTCTAATTTCGGTCCCTTACGCCCGGGTCAACCATCGCCCGGGTTATGCCCTTTGCAGGTGTCCTCTTACTTAAATCTTTTGGCGGTTACGGAATTTCCACCGTATGTGCATCGGCTACGCTTCTCAGCCTCACCTTAGCTCCCGACTTACTTGGAGCGGACGAACCTTCCTCCAAAAACCTTAGACTTTCGGCCAATATGATTCTCACACATTTCTCGCTACTCATTCCGGCATTCTCACTTGAATAAAGTCCACCAGCGCTTCCGCTCTGACTTCACCCCTTATTCAACGCTCTCCTACCATAGTACTTAAAAAGTACCATCCCAAGCTTCGGTATATCGTTTAGCCCCGATAAATTTTCGGCGCAGAGTCACTCGACCAGTGAGCTATTACGCACTCTTTTAATGAGTGGCTGCTTCTAAGCCAACATCCTGGTTGTCTGTGCAACTCCACATCCTTTTCCACTTAACGATATTTGGGGACCTTAGCTGTGGGTCTGGGCTGTTTCCCTTTTGACAACGAAACTTATCTCACGCTGTCTGACTCCCGTACATCAATTATCTGGCATTCTGAGTTTGATAGGTTTCAGTAGCCTTTCGGCCCCTAGACCATTCAGTGCTTTACCTCCAGTAATCTAATACAAGGCTAGCCCTAAAGCTATTTCGGAGAGAACCAGCTATCTCCGGGTTCGATTGGAATTTCTCCGCTACCCACACCTCATCCGCTACTATTTCAACAGGAGTCGGTTCGGTCCTCCATGGGGTTTTACCCCCACTTCAACCTGGACATGGGTAGGTCACCCGGTTTCGGGTCGAATACAACTGACTTCATACGCCCTATTCAGACTTGGTTTCCCTACGGCTCCGGACCTGAAGTCCTTAACCTTGCCAGTTACATTCACTCGCCGGACCATTCTACAAAAGGTACCCGATCACCCGTTGACGGGCTCTCGGTGCTTGTAAGCACAAGGTTTCAGGTTCTATTTCACTCCCCTTCCGGGGTCCTTTTCACCTTTCCTTCACAGTACTGTTCACTATCGGTCACTGGGTAGTATTTAGGCTTGGAGGGTGGTCCCCCCGTATTCCCACCGGGTTTCACGTGTCCGGCGGTACTCTGGATACAGCTAATTGCATTCCTTTTTCGCATACGTGACTCTCACACTATCTTGTTGGCCTTCCCATGCCATTCTGCTAAATTCCTGCATATTTTATCGCTGTCCGAACCCCGGGAGTATTGCTACCCCCGGTTTGGCCTCTTCCGCGTTCGCTCGCCACTACTAGCGGAATCTCATTTGATGTCTTTTCCTCGCCCTACTTAGATGTTTCAGTTCAGGCGGTTCCCCTCATACACCTATGAATTCAGTGTATGATGACTGGACATGACTCCAGCCGGATTGCTCCATTCGGAAATCTATGGATCAATGCCTACTTACGGCTCCCCATAGCTTATCGCAGTTAGTCGCGTCCTTCATCGGCTCCCAGTGCCAAGGCATTCCCCTTGTGCTCTTTGTAGCTTGACCATGTGTGTCTTTCTTGGTTCTTCTTTAAAAATTGTAGATTTTATCATTTAAAATAACAAGTTATTTTTCTCGCTTTATCTGCTTCTTCTTTATTCAGTTTTCAATGTACACCGACGCAGTCGGCTTCGTCACGGATTAATCTGCATGTTACTGCAACTTAAATGCACGCGAACTTTTCCTTTGTGCGTCATTTGACATACAATATGCTTTTATTATAACAATTCCAACATACCGTATGTATTTCCAGATTCTTCGGAAGTGTCTTTCGACTGTCCCGCCTCACCTGTTTTGATGACATTCCTCCGTTACGCGGGCGTCAAACTGAATGTTTCATCAATCTTTTCGCGCGGCATAAACGGACTGTGTCCGTGGTGGGCTTAAGTGGACTCGAACCACCGACCTCACGCTTATCAGGCGTGCGCTCTAACCGGCTGAGCTATAAGCCCATATTCACTGGCTAGAGGCTATCCGGTTATCCTTGTGCCCATATAGCCACATTGGCGCAAACTTAATCAACGGTCGTTTTCGCGTGCTTCAATTTGATGTTTCCATCCAATCTTACCCGTGAATTGACCGCGGACTCTGTCCGCTGGTGGAGATTAACGGGATCGAACCGTTGACCTCCTGCTTGCAAAGCAGGCGCTCTCCCAGCTGAGCTAAACCCCCATGTTTGAATCCATAATGCTTACGCATCATGAACTATTTACTTGCGGATACTCATTTGAGTTGTTCTTCTCTCGTATTCCACTATTTTTAGAAAGCTCTTAACCTGTTTATGGTGTTACGCGTGCACTTTGCCGACCTTTTCAGATCCGCTCTGTGCGCGGCATGACACCGGACTCGGTCCGGGGCCTTCAAAATTAAACAACGATTCGAATTATTTCTTCCGTAACTCCGACCTTGGATGTTAGACCGGCATTTTCAGCTGGTCAGTTCTCCATAGAAAGGAGGTGATCCAGCCGCACCTTCCGATACGGCTACCTTGTTACGACTTCACCCCAGTCGCCAATCCTACCTTCGGCAGCGCCTCCCTTGCGGTTAGGCTACTGACTTCGGGTATTACCGGCTCCCATGGTGTGACGGGCGGTGTGTACAAGGCCCGGGAACGTATTCACCGCGGCATGATGATCCGCGATTACTAGCAATTCCAACTTCACGTAGGCGGGTTGCAGCCTACGATCCGAACTGAGACTGTTTTTTAGGTTTTGCTCCACCTCGCGGTATTGCTTCCCTTTGTTAACAGCCATTGTAGTACGTGTGTAGCCCAGGTCATAAAGGGCATGATGATTTGACGTCGTCCCCACCTTCCTCCGTTTTGTCAACGGCAGTCTGATTAGAGTGCTCTTGCGTAGCAACTAATCACAAGGGTTGCGCTCGTTGCGGGACTTAACCCAACATCTCACGACACGAGCTGACGACAACCATGCACCACCTGTCTCAACTTTCCCCGAAGGGCACCTGATGCATCTCTGCTTCGTTAGTTGGATGTCAAGACCTGGTAAGGTTCTTCGCGTTGCTTCGAATTAAACCACATACTCCACTGCTTGTGCGGGCCCCCGTCAATTCCTTTGAGTTTCAACCTTGCGGCCGTACTCCCCAGGTGGATTACTTATTGTGTTAACTCCGGCACGGAAGGGGTCAGACCCCCCACACCTAGTAATCATCGTTTACGGCATGGACTACCAGGGTATCTAATCCTGTTTGCTACCCATGCTTTCGTGCCTCAGCGTCAGTTAAAGCCCAGTAAGCCGCCTTCGCCACTGGTGTTCCTCCCGATCTCTACGCATTTCACCGCTACACCGGGAATTCCGCCTACCTCTACTTCACTCAAGCACCACAGTTTCAAACGCAGTTCGGAGGTTAAGCCTCCGGCTTTCACGCCTGACTTGCAGTGCCGCCTACGCACCCTTTACACCCAGTAAATCCGGACAACGCTTGCTCCCTACGTATTACCGCGGCTGCTGGCACGTAGTTAGCCGGAGCTTCCTCCTTGGCTACCGTCATTATCTTCACCAAGGACAGAGGTTTACAATCCGAAAACCGTCTTCCCTCACGCGGCGTTGCTGCATCAGAGTTTCCTCCATTGTGCAATATCCCCCACTGCTGCCTCCCGTAGGAGTCTGGGCCGTGTCTCAGTCCCAATGTGGCCGTTCAACCTCTCAGTCCGGCTACCGATCGTCGCCTTGGTGGGCTTTTATCTCACCAACTAGCTAATCGGACGCGAGTCCATCTTTCAGCGGATTGCTCCTTTGATATCAGTGCCATGTGACACCGATATGTTATGCGGTATTAGCGTCCGTTTCCAGACGTTATCCCCCTCTGAAAGGCAGGTTACTCACGCGTTACTCACCCGTCCGCCACTAAATTAAGTTCAACACCGACTACTTATTTCGTCCTGTGTTGTCTTTCCACCAAACTAAGTGTTCGGTGTTAAACTTAACTCCGTTCGACTTGCATGTGTTAGGCACGCCGCCAGCGTTCGTCCTGAGCCAGGATCAAACTCTCTAAAATATTGTATATAATCACTCCGAAGAGTGTTTATACCGATTTTTCAGAGTCTTTGAATAGCTCTAAAATACGATACACTAACGTGTATTTTGTTGGCTTTTTTGAAGAGTGCCAACTCTCTTTGTCCGAAAGTACATTTAAACTCTCAAATAAATTACGGGTTATTTTAATTCTTCTTCGTTGTTTAATTTTCAAGGTCCTGTTTGACTAAACTCCGCATCCGCTCTGCGTTTCCGCCGCATCCGCTTCCTTTTGTCGTTTGCGTCTTTCGTAAGGCGCTTATGTATAATACCAAATACATTACCGTAAGTCAACCCTTTTTGCAAAGTTTTTTAAACTTTTTTCAAAAAGGCCTGTTTGCGGTGCTTTCAGCCGTGCCGAATACAGTTTCATTCAATGCGGTTTCTTCTGATTGCGAATGCGATTTTTGCGGACTGCACCGCCTCCGCAACATCATGGGCGCGAACAATATCCGCACCGTCCGCCACGGCAATGCTGTGGGCCGCCACGGTTCCGGCAAGGCGCTGTTCATAGGGCGGATTACCGCATTCGGCTCCGATCACCCGCTTGCGCGAGGCTGCAATAAGTAAAGCGCAGCCACTGATGCGAAGTTTGCCTGCATTCCCCAGAAGCTGTAGATTTTGTTCCTGCGTTTTGCCGAATCCGATGCCGGGATCAAGGCAAATACGTTCTTTCTTGATTCCTGCATTACATAGGATATCCATTTTTTCCATAAAATATTGATTTACATCCGCAACAATATTCCCATCTGTTTCGCGATGATGCATGACAATACAGCCGCAGTCGGAGCGGGCCGCCACCGCTATCATTTCAGGATCATCAAAACCATTGACGTCATTGAGGATTGACACGCCATATTTCAGCGCTTCCGCCGCCGCCTGCGGATAAAACGTATCCACAGAGAGCGGAATGGCAAGCCGGCCGCGCAGCTGCATCAGCACCGGCAAAAGCTTTTCGAGTTCCTCCGCGGGAGATAGCTGGGTGTTTCCCGCGCGTGCGGACTGCACCCCGACATCAATCATATCTGCGCCCTGATCCTGCATCTCGAACGCTCGGCGCACCGCCTTTTCCGGCGTAAGGAAACGACCGCTGTCGGAAAAGGTATCCGGCGTAATGTTCAGTATTCCCATAACATAAGCCTTTTCGCCAATAGGAAAACGATATTTTCCGGCACAAAATAAATCCATCAGTATATTCCTCCGCTGTGCGTGAGCACCACACTTTTATTGATAATTTAAAATCACGGTCATGCCCCGGCTTTTTTTTGCAAGTACATATTGAATTTTGTCTTCATTAATCTTATGCCCTGCGACAGCCGCCTTATTTGCTGCCCGTATATAAGTCAGGAGTTGATATCGCGGAGCACCCACCATCTGCGCGACCGTTTCATCATAGTTTAAACTCGCGTCAATATAAAACTCGACCGCCGGACTTTTGGATTTTGCCGCCGCAGCAATTGCATCGGCGGCTTTTTTATTGTTTGCGCTGTTAAATCCGCTCACAGGGATTCCCTTCACCCGGAAATAATTCGCCTTCATGGAGTTACAGGCCAGCAAAGGCAGATTGTAATCTGCGGATACGCCATCTTCGTCCTTTATTTTTTCCCCTTTTACAAGAAGAATATTCCCGCTGATGCTGTGATCCGTGCGAATGATGCTGTCTGTTACATTAAAGTACTCATAATTCAATGGTTCGCCATCGCCCCATGTGGGGTCAAGATGATACCACAACCCGTCAATCCGAATCACATTCCACATATGTGCCGCGCCGTTTCCCTCGCCGTTGACTGTTCGGCAGTCAAGACCGCAGTAAGCAGACAGCAGCTGCATTGCTCTGGCATAGCCTTCGCAAACCGCCGTGCCGTCGACAAGTGCACCGTTTGCAGCGTGGGACGCCCAGCGCTTCAAGTCGGTAACGGCGGCGGCGTCGTACGTACACATTTTTGCGATTGCCTGAAAAAGATTAATTTCACGGTCGAGTTCGCTCAGTCCCGCCGGTATGCCGCCGACAATCGAGCTGACGGACGCATTCATTTTTTTAATGAGTGCGTTGCACTGGGCTGGCGGAAGGTATCCATACAGTCTCACTGCGGTATCTTTGCCGTCATAGGTATAGGAATACCGGTTAACAACCCAGAACAGCTGCGGATTATCGCTTCGAAACGCAAGCACAGCCGCACGGATTTGTTTTTCGGAGAGCTTTTCTTTTTTAACGGTGGCCGTGTCGGCGGGATAATATCCATCCTTGTCGGCGTCCGGTGCAATGGCATATACTGTTTTAAGCATACCCTGATAGAGCGTGCGGCTTGCGCTGTCCGTCAGGCAGTCAAGCCCCTCGGTCTGATGAAACAGCGGATAAAATTTTGATGCGGGTGCGACGGCTTTTGATATAGAGGCACCGTTATTCCCGTTTTCCTCTGTTTCGGATACAACTTCCTGTTTTGTGCTCCCGCCAGACTCCTGAGGAGCTGAAAAGGCCGAAGTCCCCTGCAGAAGGCTTGTGAACGGATTATTCCATTGAAGTCCAAGGCTGTCATGATACAGCGCCAAATAAACGAGTATACAGACCAATCCGGCCAAAAAAAGCATCATGATGGCAGTTAAAAACTTCTTCATGAATTCCTCCCCAAGCTGGTTAAAATCGTATGCTTATTATACCACGTCGCAAATTAAACATCAATCGATTAAAAGGGCCCGCAAGTTTGCCTTGCGGGCCTTGAATTTTATTTATATTTATTTATAACTGAGGAAAACGGTAATGCCTCGGTCAGCCTTGTCACTCAGATATTTCAGATTGTTCAGATCAATTTTACTCCCGGTGCCCTGCTTGCTGTTCACCGCACTGATGCAGGTCAGAATCTGATATGGCGTTGAGGTAGTCATGCCCGTCAGCACCGTGTCAAAGTCCGCGCTTTCGTCCACATAAAAGGAAACGGATGTGCTTTTCGATTGAATCGCCGACGCAAAGGCTGCCATAACGGTACTGTTATCCGAGTTGCTGCTCACTTTGAATCCTTTTGCTTTAAAATAGTTGGCCGCGGTAGACATACAGCTTGGAACCGTCAGATTGCATTCGGCGGCCGTGCCGTCTGTCGTTCCGTCTATCTGGTCATCGGTAAGAGTGGAAGCACTCGGGAAAATCGTGCGAGTCTGGGCAATGACCGCATCGGTCAGATTGAAGTAATTGTAAACTTCAGTATCGCTGTCACCCCAGGTAGTATCAAGATGATACCATTCGCCGTCGATCTTTATCACATTCCACATATGATTTTCTCCGCTGCTTTGCCCGCTTAACAGCATACACTGCAAACCGGAATAGCTGGAAAGAAGCTGCATGGCTCTGGCATAGCCCTCGCAGACCGCTGTCCCGTCGACCAGCATGCCATAGGCAGAAAACGCCTGCCATATGCTGGTGTTGGTTACGGCTGCATTATTATAGGTACAATTTTGCGCTATATAATGAAAAAGATATAATTCGCGGTCAAGTTCGCTCAGTCCCGCAGGCATCGCACTGATTGCCGTGCTCACCTTTTGATTCAGCTTCTGAATCATGGCAGTGCACTGGGCCTGCGATGTGACGGCATAAAGCTGAATATAGGTGCTGTCATTGGAATACGCATAAGAATACGCGTTCGCAAACCAGAAAATTTGGGGATTGTCGTTAAGAAACGCAATCAAAATCACGCGCAGCTGTGCTTCGGAAAGCTGTGTACCGGAAACAATAATTTTTTGCGTTGGATAGTAACCGTCGGAATTAGGTGTCGCGGATACTTTGTATGCACTTTGAAAAATCTGCTTATACACGGCGCGGCTGACAAGATCGGACAGAAAGTTGTATCCGTCCCGCTGATCGACATACGTATAAGCAGGTTTAACGGCGGTTGCCAAACTTTTGGATATGCTGAACTGCTTGCCGTTGTCGGCCGTCGCGTCGGCGGATATCTTTTTCAGTGTTTGGCCGGATGCCTGCGCCTTTGCTGAGGTCTGCGGCATCACCTCTGCCTTTTTCAGATTCTTCGCAGCCGAAGAAGCGGCCTCCGTTTTTGAGGCGGTTTCAGAGCCTGCACTTGGGGAACTCTGCTGTGATGACTCCGTTTTGCTTTCCGGTAAATTTATTTGGGAAGCAGCACTGCTGTTTTGTACCAATGAAGACTCCGTCTGTGAGGATGCTTCACGAATGGCGGCCGTTTGACCGCACCCGGCAAGAGGCAGTGCCAAAATTACCGCAGCCAGTAAGCCCGCAGTGATCGAATTGATACGTCTATGCTTTACAAAATTCATATTTTTATTTCCTTCCAAATAAATCTTGAGTCTTATTGAGTCTTATTATAACACTACTATGTGATATTTTTGTGAAAAAAAATGATAAATATTGGAAAATCTCAAAATTTAAAAGGATTGTAAGAAAATTTTATGAAAATACGGATGCTATGGCGTTCCAGAGTTTGATGAACACACTGCGTATTCTGTCCAGAACACTGGAATTGTTCTCCGCATTCTCCAGATCTTTCTGATTTTTACTGTCACTGTCCTTGCTGATTTCCTCGGTGCGCAAAACGATCTGAATACTGGACGGGGAAGCGTTTTTTAAAGAAGTAAACGAGATGGGTTTCGCCATGGCGTCTAAATTCAGAAGATTATTTTCATTTTCAAACTTGTCAAGCTCTTTGTCGACCGCATTTTTAATCGTATTATTTGCATTTTTGACGGTGGATGTCTTATCAATCTGGCTTAGGCTCTTTTGCAGCACCGAAATCAGGCCGTTTAAGGTTTGCCGGGTGCCGCTGTCCAGTTTGTTCCCGCTGGTTTTCGCAACGGTCTCCAGAGAGGTCAGAAATGCCTGCGAACTGGTGAGTGCACTGGCCAGACTGCCCACCAGATTTTCCGTGTCCTTCAGGGCGCCGACCGTGTCGTCCTTATATTGGTTCACGGTACTGTTCAAGGCCGTAATATTGTTGATGATACTTTGGGAAATGCTAAGAAGATCTTTTAAATTTCTGCCGACAATATTCGCGTGCTTCAGCAAGTCATCGGCAGTGTCCGTTCCCTCATCCAGCACGTCCAAATAGGAGTCCAGCACATTGACGGTTTCTGTTCCTGTATTAAAGAATGAGCCCGACTGGTTCAGCACGCCTTTGAGTGCCGTTTCCAGCGTGGCGGAGGATTTCTGAACGGTTTGCAGGCTGGCTCCTACGGACTGCAGACTCTTTATTAAATTCTGAGTGGAAGCATCTGTCGGGTGGGCAGTTGCTACTGCCCCAGCAGAACTCTGAAGTGCCTTCATATTCGTCTCCAATGCTGCGGAACCGTTATCCATTTCCAGAATTAACGCTGCAAGCTTTTTCGTGATGGTCTGCGCCGTCCCTATCTGGGTATTTAAATCAGTTGTCAGACTCGCCCGCTTGTCGGACGCGTCATCCGCATCATCCAAAACATCGCACAGATCCTCCACATCACTGCGCACCTGTCCGATTGAGCCGGACAGGGAACCTAAATATGAGCTTGCAACCGAGATTGTCTGCACCATGGAATTTACATTGGCATTTACATCCTGAACCAGCTGCTGCCCCTTTTGAAGGTGGGGAATCAAGGCCGATGTCTGCGCGGTCATGGCAGACAAATCCGCAAGTGCCTTGTCCGCGTCATGATATACGTTTCCCTTTGACGAACTGATTGTTCCGCGCGCACTGTCCAGCGAAGAAAGGCCGGACTGCGTTTGTTTTAAGCCGCCGGACATACTTTCCAGCGTTTCCAGGATTTCATTGGTGCTCTGGCTGATGGCATCCATCGAACCCTTGATGGTGTCTTTATCTTCTTTAAGGTCTTTAATGTCCTGCAGCTGTTCCAGGGTTCCGGGGACCATCATCATCACAACCCCGACAGATTCAAAGCTATTTGTACCGATACGGATTGTATCCGTCTTTTCTTCTCCCGGAAGACCCGCAAACAATACCGCTTTGTAATCACCCATGGACTGTACCTGCGCGCCGGGAGCTTCCACACTCAGGGTGTCTTTCATTTTTACAACAGTCGCCACCTGCAGCAGCAGATTGTTCCTATAATATTCCGAGGCACTTTTATTCGGTGTTTCTTTAATATCGATTTCGACCAGTCCCGAGGCACCGGCCAGTTTTTTCGCGTCTGTCGGAACCCCGTTCAGCTTGTAGGAAACGTCAAAATTCCACGGCAGTGTGACCGCGCCGTCTTTCGGCGTACATTCATAGTAGAATCGGCCGGTGCTTTGGGGCAGATCCCAGTTTACGGAATCGCCCGACACCGACGGTTTTGCCTCATTTGTCATATTGGTTACCTTTTCATAGGAACCATAATCCGTAAACTGGCCCACTCCGTTCAGGTCGCAGCCTTTTACTATATTAATATTTCCCGGTTTGCCGTAGTAATCCAAATTGACATAAACCGCTTCATCCGTTGACACGGACGGCGCCGCGGCCCGTGCGGTGGTTGACAGCGACGGAACCAGAACGGCTGCCGCAAGAAATCCCGCCAAAATTCTATATACTGCTTTCATTGGAATATTCCTCCTTGATTATTTCGGCTGCTCTTCACGCAGCATGTGTGTGTCGATTTATGCGGGCGGAAATTTTTTTCCGTGCTTTTTCATGCAGCCGCTGCATCCGCTTAATATGCTTGTTGATTGGTTTGTCAAAGAAATACAGCAGCGCCGGCAGTGCAGAAATCACCATAAACAGGCTAAGCAGCGCGCCTCTGCCGATTAGATGCCCCATGTCCGCAATCGCGCTGATAGAGGAGGTAAAATACAGGATGTAGCCGACGCCGGCAAGAATAGTGGCGGAGGTCAACAGCGGCGGAGTGGTCATGGAAACCGCTTCTATCGTCGCGGCCCTGCTGTCCATGTGTTCCCTGCTTTCCAGATAGTTGTTCGTCATCAGGATGGCGTAGTCCACCGTTGCTCCCAGCTGGATGCAGCTTACAATAATATATCCCATAAAAATGAGCTGGTCCCCCACCAGAAACGGGAAGAGCATATTGATGAAAATAGCCACTTCAATCGGGATTAAAATCAAAATGGGAATGAGAACGGATCGAAAGGTGATCATGACAACAATGGCCACGCTGAGCAGGGAAAGCATATCGACGAAGTCATAATCGCTTGTTATTGTTTTCTTAATATCCTGCGTAAACGGCGTGGTGCCGACCACATAGGAATCATCCGGATAATATTTCTTAACAATGGACTGAACTTGATCCGAACACTGAAAGGCAGCACTGCTTTCATCCTTTGTTTTAATATAGATCAGCATCCTCGAATATTTTTCCGTGTGAAGTTTACCCGTTACACTTTCGGGAAGAATGCTTTCCGGAACACCCTCCGGCAGAGTATTGGCAAGCGACGTTACGCTTTTCGTGTAACTGAGATTTTCCAGCTCCTTCGAAAGTTCTTTTTCCTTGGCTATGGAAGTATTGGGCACGAGGGCGAGCAGCATATTACTGCGGCCAAACTGCGCGTCAATCGCCTGTTCATCCTCATACACCTTTGTGCCCTCTCCGGCACCGACAGCCTGACTGCCATAGACGAAATTTGTCATCCCTTTTCCTATGTAGGCCGGGGCGGCAACAATTAGTACCACGGCCAAAACCGCGAAGCGGCTTTTAAACACGCCGCGGGAAAACTTATCAAAGGGGGGTAAAAACGACCGGTGAGCGGTCTTTTCAATCAGGCCGGACCAGCGGATGATGAGGGACGGCATCAGGAACAGCACGGTCAGCACGCTGATTAGAATTCCTTTTGCCAAAACAATGCCCATGTCGAAGCCGATGGAAAACTTCATCAGCGCCAGAGCGATAAAACCGAAAAAGGTAGCCACACCACAGGCTAAAATAGATTTTGCCGAATGCCGTATAGCGTTGGCGATCGCTTCTGTCAAATCAAGTCCTTTTTCCCGTTCCCTTGTAAAAGAATGAATTAGGAAAATGGAATAGTCCATTGCGACAGCCAGCTGAAGAACGGAAGAAACACTGGATGTCAGGAATGAAACCTCGCCCAAAAAGATGTTTGATCCCTGATTGATGATAATGGCGATTCCCATAATCAGCAGGAACAGGATGGGTTCAAACCACGACGTGGTAGTTAGGCAAAGAAAAAGAATAATCATGGCGACGCAGATCACCGTGGCCCTCGCCATTTCTATTTTGAGGTTCTCACTTAGGGATTTGTTTTGGACGGCCGCCCCGATAAAGTGTCCCTTGTCGCCGGTAATCTGCTTGATTTGGTCAATCGCCCGCGAGGTTTTCGAACTGGTATCGCTCCCGTCAAAAGTGATATCCATCACGGAATAGCCGTTTTTGTAATAGTCATCAATGTCTTTATATTGTATAAACTGATCGGCCTGATAAACGTCTGTTGTCGTGTCGGTCCACATGACCATATCCACGCCGTCCACAGCTTCAATTTTATCTTTGTAAACCTTGGCCTGATACAGTGAAACATTGTCTATCATCACACGCGCCGTGCCGGGATAGCCAAACTCCTGTTTCATAACGCTGATCCCTTTTTTTGACGCTGTGGTTTCCGGCAGATATTTCGTCAGGTCATAATTGATGCTGACGAACGAATTGAAAAAAAGACTGACCAGAACCAAGATGATAAAAACGATTTCAATTCGTTTTCGTTTGTTAATAATAAAGTCCACAATAGAATGTGAACCCGCGTGTGATCCAGGTAATTTCATTCCCGCCGCTCCCTTATACATTGTATTTGTCCCGGAATCCGCTCCGCCTGCGCCAAAACCATCTGCTTCTTTACCCGGTGCGGCCGTCAGGTCAGAATTTTCGTGATTGACTGATATAATTCGCTCTTAATGCTGTCCATCGGGTACGGTATTTCCAATACGATGGAATTGTAGCAAACGGCTCCAACCATGGAAACGACAATGAACAGCCGCTGTCGGGCAATTTCGCTGTCACCCCCGTCAGTAATAAAATGCTCAATAAAAATTCGCTTCGCCCCGTCCATTTCTTCATAGGTCAGCGCTTTTTCATACAAGTCCCAAGAAAGGTTCTTATAAATGAGAGAAAGAAATTTCTTGTTTGTTTTAAAAAACTCAATCAAATAATCCACAAAAAAAATGACGCTCTCTAAAAAGTCCATTCCTTCGGTCTTTTGCTTTTCGGCCACAGCCTTCATTGCGCTGTCAAATAATGCGGCACTTTTTTTTAAGATGATCTTGTCGACCAAATCATATTTGTCTTTGCAGTACAAATAAAATGTACCCTTTGCCACACCCGCTTTTTTTACAATGTCGTCTATGATCGTATTGTGGACGCCGTTGGATGTAAACAGTTCATACGCGGCGTCGTACAGCTTTGTCATTTTAATTTTTTTGTTTTCTGTAATCTTCTTTTTTATCAAGATTTTTGCATCCTTCCCGGTTCATGATTGTAAAATAACAACAAAATGACTTTTAGTCAATATTTAGTATTATAATCTTAACCCCTTTCACTGTCAATCAAGCAAGTACACAAAGACAATACGGGTTTTTACACTTAAATTGTATAAGTTTCGCTTCGCCCGGATGAATCGGTTCAATTATTATTCGTATCAGAATTATAAGGCAAAATCGGGCATAAAAATACTCAGGCTAAAATAGCCTGAGTATAAAAATAAACAGAAAAGCGCAAAAAATATTCTATGATAAAACAAATCCGAACTGTTCCCCGAAAACCTTGCTCAGCGGCCGGGTAAAGTCCCCCTTGCCAATTACACCGATCGGTTGGTAGTCCAGATTCCTGAATTTTTGTATGATTTGTTCCGTATGCTCAAAATACAAAGAGCCGCGTAAGGCCTGTTTGGGCGGCATACCGTTATTGTGCTCGTAAAAAAGCCTTTCGACGCTGCAATAAACCTGATTGTCCTCTATTTTACAAGCAATCAGTGTCACCGGAACCAAATACGTGTTTTCCGGATTTCCGGATTCTTTTAACCGATCAAAAATTGTATCGATTTTTACACTGTAGGAGGAACTTCCATTGGCGGCAGATAAGAAATTTTTCATCATACCGCTTAATTGCTTTTCCCCTGCCGGAAATTTCTCATACATGCGTTCCTTGGCCTTGATAATTCGGTATTCCGGATTAAGAACACGCAATGCCATAAGCTCCGGGGCACCGTCGGCTGACCCGCCGTATGTCGAATCAGTAAGAAGATTGCACATGGAGCGTCCCCTTACGGCACGTCTGCTGTAATGCCAACCGGAGTTTGAATCAAAAACCAATCCCGCCATGCTCATGAGCCCATCCTCCTTTTCCCGTTTCACAGCCTAAAGAAAAAATCACCTTGAAGGATCTTTTCAAAACAAGTATAATATTGATATAGGCACTTATCTATAGAAATTTTGCCTATTTTCATAACAATCTTGCAAATCGAGGGCAGCACAATGAAAAAGTTAATACTCCGTAAGAACCTCTCCGAGGAATCTCCGCATGGGGACTATGGCTTTCCGTTTTTCCTCAGCCACGAAGTACTTTCCGAATACGAACACGCAAGTTTTGAAGTCCACTGGCACCCTGATTTGGAATTCACCGTTGTTTTGGAAGGCGCGATGGAATATCAGGCAAATGATTCCGTTTATCGTCTGACAAAGGGCTGCGGAATGTTTGTCAATTCGAACGTCCTTCATACTGCTAAATCGTATGAGGGTCAGGATTGTTCCTATCTTGTGATTACATTTAATCCCGTATTAATCTTCGGCCACGAAAACAGCACCATCGAAAAGACCTATGTGGAACCTGTGGTTCAATCTCAAAACTGTTCTTCCTATTATCTGAGCCCGGAATGTGTTTTACAAAACCGGATGATTGGGATGATACTGGAAATAAACCGAATTAATACAGAAAAAAACATATGCTGCGAACTTCAGATCAAAAGCAGGCTTTGCGATCTTTGGACATGTCTGTACCGGGAATTGCAAAGCGCGGTTTTGGAAAAAAGCATGGCAGGCTCCAAAGATATTCTTTATCTGAAACAGGCCCTAAACTATATTCACAGTCATTTTCAGGAAAAACTCACTCTAGAAAACCTCGCTTTAGCCTGCAATATCAGCAAGAGCAAGTATTGTCATTTCTTTAAAAAAACTATGCGCCAAACTCCTTTTGAATACCTTTTGAAATACCGAATCCAAAAAAGCATTCCGCTTTTGTTAAGCGGCGCTTACAATATCACTGAAATTTCTGAAAAAACCGGCTTTTCCAACGCGAGCTATTATGCGGAAAATTTCAGGAAATATATGAACTGCTCTCCGACACAGTATCGAAAAATGCACCTATCTCCATAAAGAACACGGGTATTGACAATCTCATTCTTCACAGTTAGAATTTACATGGATGTTACGGCTGTGCGTATGCTGATCAATTCACATTGCGAAGGAGGTTCAAGTACGGTGAATAATTTTAATATGGTCAAAAAGCCGAGGGGTCTTGGCGGCGTGATTGCTGTTTTCATTGTAATCGGAATAATAGGAGTGTTTGTTGAGGCTAAGGCAAACAATCCAAGTACACAAAAAACAATTGACAACATTGCTCTTCTGCAAGCGGGTAATTCATATGCTGTGGAAGACGGCAAATTCATCATAAAATACGGCAAAGGCAAGTCATTGGGTGTAGTGCCGCTCGACCCCGGCGCGAGTGACCCGACTTCGTTCTTCACAGATAAGGCGGTCTACATATCCGACGAAGTTACGACTGTTGCATATGGCGGCATCGATGCGGAGAATGCCGTGAAGGTTCTGACCAGCGGCGATAAGGGCAAAACATGGAACAGCAGCTGGGTAGCGGACGCCGGAACAGATCATGCCGAAACAAAATTCATCGGATTTACTTCAAAAAATGACGGTTGGCTTGTCACACTGAGCGACGTGGCGTCAGGACATCAGAAGAACCGCATTTTTCAAACGTCGGACGGGGGGAATACCTGGTCTGAGGTCGGCAACACAAATGAGATTTATGCCCATGTCGTAACAGGGGCGGGCTTTGCCGATCAAAATATAGGATTCCTGTCGTTCCGTTATGACAGTGACACAAACCCCGTCGTTTACCGCACGCAAGACAAGGGGAAAACCTGGGTAAAATGCTCCGTTGAATTACCGGAAAAATTAAAGACTTCCGCTGCGTATCCCACGGCCATGTCTCCTGTTTTTAACGGTGCGAACGGCATTCTTCCGGTCACGCTGACCAACAATAACACCGGGATTGATACGCAGATTCAGTACGCCACCGCCGATTACGGTAAATCATGGATGTATGACAATCAGTAAGGCCGGGTACTAAACGCATGATTCGTTCTGGACAATGCCGCGGCGAGGTGCTAATATCAAGGAATGAGTCACGCTCCCACAAGACAGGAAAGGATGTTTGAAATGGAAACTTTACGACTTGGCCGAACAAACATTACAGCAGCCAGAAGCGGTTTTGGTGCATTGCCCATTCAGCGGATCGGCATGAATGACGCTGCTCTGCTGTTACAAAAAGCATACGACGGCGGCATCAATTTTTTTGACACGGCAAGAGCTTACAGCGACAGTGAAGAGAAAATCGGAAATGCGCTGTCAGGTGTGAGAAATCATATTTATATTGCAACCAAGACAGTTGCAAAAGATAAAAAGTCCCTGTTTCACGATTTGGAAACAAGCCTTCGCAATTTAAAAACCGATATCATTGATATTTATCAGCTGCACAATCCGTCTGCTATTCCGGATTATGACGATCCTGACGGGCTTTATCAGGGACTTTTGGAAGCGAAAGCAAAAGGCTATATCAGATTTATGGGAATAACAAACCATCGCCTGAATGTGGCTATGGAAGCGGCCCGCAGCAAACGATTTGACACCATTCAGTTCCCGCTCAGTTCCCTGTCATCGGACGAAGACCTTGAATTGGTTAAGCTATGCGAAGAGAATGACGTTGGCCTTATCGCCATGAAAGCCATGTCGGGAGGACTTATTACCAACGCGGCCAGTACGTTTGCCTTTTTAAGACAGTTTAAAAACGTACTGCCAATCTGGGGTATCCAGCGGGAAAGCGAACTGGAAGAGTTTCTTGCCTTTGAAAAGAGTCCTCCTGCTCTAGACGGGGAGATGCAGAAAATTATCAGCCGGGACCGCACCGAGCTTGCCGGAACATTCTGCCGCGGCTGCGGATACTGCCAGCCCTGCCCAGCTGAAATTCCAATCGAAACGGCTGCGCGAATTTCCCTTTTGCTGACAAGATCTCCTTATCAGGGTTTTCTGACCGACGAATTCAAGGAAAAGATGGAACGTATCAACAATTGTATCCACTGCGATCACTGCAAAGACCATTGCCCCTACGGACTGGATACGCCGAATCTGCTGAAATACATGCTGGGGGAATACAACAAGTTTTACGCCAGCCACACGGCGTGATTGACAGAAACGGAGTATTATGAAAAAACTGATTTTGGTCACATCCCCACCTGCATGCGGGAAAACCTATGTCTCAAAACAGCTTGCAAAAGCATTGAAACATGTTGTTTACCTAGACAAGGATACGCTGATCCCGCTGTCAAAGCAGATTTTTACGGCTGCGGGGGAAAACTATAACCGGAGCTCTGATTTTTTTAACAAAAACATCCGTGACTATGAGTACGAAACGATCATCGACCTTTCTTTGGAAGCCTTGAACTATGATGATATTGTGTTAATAAACGCGCCGTTCACAAGAGAAATCCGCGATTTGAACTATATTAATAATCTGAAAACAAAACTAAAAGAAAAAGACGCATCGCTGGTCGTCGTATGGGTGCAAACTTCCATAGAAGTTTGCCGGCAAAGGATGATTGCGAGAAATTCCGATCGCGATACCTGGAAACTGTCACATTGGGATGAATATATTGCGGGGTGCAACTTTCAGATCCCTGAATCTTTGGATGATCCCAATATTAAGGATGATTTGCTTATCTTTAAAAATTCTTCTGAAGAGGAATTTACAGCCGCCTTAAAAGAGACTGTGGCTATTTTGGAAGAATCATCGGGGATATAGAAATATAACGAAGGCAGGGGCAGATGAATCATCCGCCCCTGCCTTTAAAAATGCTGGTCCTGCGGTTTCCGGTAATCAGTATTAACCTCCGCTTGTCACACTCGCAATCATCTTTTGTCCGCCGATATTAATTGTAACGCTGCCTGTGGAAACCGCTTTTACCGGATAAAGCCACCCTGTTTTTCCGTTTTTGCTGTAAGCGGCAGCTTTGCCGACAACGGCAATGGCAGAGTTGTAAGACATCTGTACCGGCGGAGTTTTTGCATCTGTAACGGCCAAAACAAAATAGGAATTCCCCCTCTTGATATTGACAGAAGCCGTATCAAGGGTTATTCCCGTATTCACCACCCCTGTTGAAGGGACGGATCCTATGATGCCGGAAGAAATGACGGAACAGATACCGGATTTATAAGCTGACAGGATATCACCGCTGCTGTCAACCAAATAAACCGCCAGTGTCGCCGTGCTGGCTGATGTTCCCGCGGAACCGGATAAATATATCTTACAGGTGTTGTTGCTTGTGTCCGGTGCGATTGAAAACCGCGCGGAGGAATCAATGAGTTTCCAGCGCAATTGAGTACCGACAGCGAGTTCCGAAGGGCTGGGCGTTACAGTTGCTTTTACCGTGGCATACCCGCCGCTGTTCATACTGATCGAAGAGGTGTCCAATGTGACGCCGCTGCCGGTCGGAGAAGTTAAAGTGAAATAATCGTAACCGCCGCTGCTTGTTTTAGCGAGGCTGTACCCAAAAACGATAGCATCATGGACGGATACGGCATCAGGCTTTGCTTTAAAGATCGTCATTCCGACTTTCGGCGTACCGCTGATATTGAAAACAGGATTATCCGAAACATGCGAAACAACCGTAAGGTCACCGGCATTGAAAGTCAGAGTTCCCGGTCCGGTGATCGTTCCGATATTCAGTGTTGACGCTGCGACAAGCTGTGTGTCGTTCTCGACGTTCAGCGTATCGGCATCAATTCTGCCGCTTGCCGTCACTGTGCTGCCGGGCTTTACAGCAATCGTTTCCGCATCCATCAAACCGCCCACCGACAATCTTCCGATCAACGTAAGCCAATCCTCAGCTTCCACACCTCCTTCAACTTTGCCGCCGCTGATGTCAATATCCTCATCAGACTGCAGGGAATTTGCTGTACCGCCACTCATACTAATGCTTCCGTTACAGGACACGTCATCCATGGTACCGCCATAAATTGACAGATCAGCATCATTGCTGACCTCTACATCCCCTAACTTTCCCCCTTTAATGATCAATGTGTCAGAACAGTCCACATCTTCTCCGGTTACATCCGTGAAGTTGTCAGAATCCCAATGATCATCCTCCCAGTCTGAGTATGCGCCCATGTAAGTGTATGATCCGTGTTTGTTAATCACCTGTGTATCACTGGATACCGCACTGACTGATACAGGGATTATCAACAGCAGTACACTCAATGACATGACCCAAGCCAACATCTTTTTCATTACAATGAAACCTCCTTAAATGTTTAAATATCTGATGCGAATTTCACAAAGTCCTTAAAATCAAACATTATTGTATATTAATGGTAATTATACTTTATATTTATGATAAATAAATGAACAGTAATTAAAAATCAAGCAAAAAAAATTTATGTTCACCCGCAACGTTGTGTTTTTAACTCGGGTTAAGCGTATGAATTCTTAGGAAGAAATGTATCATACTAATATTTTTAATGCTGTAAAATAAAGAGGCGAAATCATGCTTAAGAAGTTAAAATATTCTACTCTGTATCAATATATTAAACAACTAATATTCAGGTATAAAGATGACGATATAACTGGAATGAGTGCACAAATAACATATTATTTGATATTTGCATTTTTTCCTTTTTTAATCTTTCTGATTAATTTGTTAAGTTTTACCAATCTCTCCAGTGATCTGTTAATAACAAGCTTTAATAAATTCATACCAGATAAAATCGGCGATTTAGTTGAGAATATCATTGTACAAACTTTAAACAACAAAAGCAATACTTTATTATCTTTAGGAATGGCAGGAAGTCTTTGGGCAACTTCAAAAGCAATATTTGCCATTATGAAGGGCTTAAATAGAGCCTATGATATAGAAGAGAATCGCAAGTTTATGAAACTCGGTTTCGTGTGTTTTATTTCAACACTCGGAGTTATTATCATGATAATGAGCACATTGGTTATGATGGTCTTCGGAAAAATAATAGGAATTTATGTTTTTGATTTGGTAGGCGCTATGAAATTATTCGATATTGTGTGGTCGATATTGAGATATTGCATCCCATCTATCTTAATGTTTATCACATTTTCTTTAATCTATAAGTATGTGCCTAATAAAGAGCTGAAGTTCAGAAACATTAGGGTCGGTGCGATTTTTGCAACGATTGGCTGCATTACTACCTCCTTGTTGTTTTCTCTTTACGTGAATAATTTTGGGAGCTATGAAAAAGTTTATGGAAGTCTGGGGGGGATGATCGTTCTAATCAGTTGGCTGTATATCAGTACCTTAGTAATACTGATAGGGGGAGAACTAAATGCTATCAGCAACTACTTTCAAATTAAAAGAGAAATAATGAATCAAACATAAATTCAATATCGGAACATCGCCTTTATGATAACGGTGGCAGGCGAGTTATCTGAACGCGTGTGATTTTATTTTCTGATAGTAAAGTTATCCTCAAGCAACGCCCCGTTTTGAGGGAAGGTGAGTTGGAACACTTTATCCCTACGAGTGCAACAATAAATAAGGGCCAGTTCAACAGAACCGGCCCGCAGTACAATTGCTGTAACATCTTTGTATTCCTATTAAAAAAATGTGCAGTACATGATTGTATCGCACTTCCGCAGCCGCTTGAACCCATAAGGGAAAACAATTCTCCTTTTTCCAAAGATTTTTCGCAAACTCATTAATCAATTGCAGACCGCAGAAATTTACCATACATTTTTACAAATCAGGAAACATTAATCCATATTATTTGCAACTTATATTTTATATGATCAATCGCAAGGAGAATTTTATTCATGACAGTTTATCAGCAAATACTCATCGCGTGTCCCCTTATATTTCTGGCAAGCTTTGTGGACGCAGTCGCAGGCGGCGGCGGATTGATATCACTTCCCGCTTACTATCTCACAGGGATGACATCCCATTTTGCCATTGGCTCCAACAAATTTTCATCCTGTATCGGAACAATGTTCTCAGCCGGCAGATTCTTAAAAGATGGCAGCTTCAATATGCGCGTTGCACTGACTTCCGCAGGTTTTGCGCTTGTGGGCTCCTATGCCGGTGCAAGGCTCACACTGATACTTGACGACCATTTTCTTCGCGTTACAATGCTTGTGCTTCTTCCTTTCGCCGCTTTTGCTATTTTATTTTCCAAAAAAAAAGGCAGTTCGGATATCAACACCTTTGGCACTGTGCCCGCAAGACGCGCAATGATTCTTTCAGCAATCATCGGGCTGGTACTCGGCATGTACGATGGTTTTTTCGGGCCGGGCACCGGCACTTTTCTGATAATTGCTTTTACTGCTTTTCTAGGATTTGATTATAAAACAGCCTGCGGCAATACAAAAGTAGTGAATCTGGCATCCAACGTGGCCGCGCTCGTCACTTTTGTTGCAGCGGGAAAGATTCAATACGCCGTAGCGGCCCCCGCGGCGGTTTGCTCCATTGCCGGACACTGGATCGATTCATCCGGCCGGTCATGATTTTTGTGCTTGTACTTCTCTTCTCAAAGGTTGTGTGGGACATGCTGGTTAAACGACCATGATTGATTTACCATACGTGATCTGCCAAGATGTACGGACGCAATAAAGTCAAGTATGCGGTGTTCACCCCGTTATTTATTTGCTCTGCGGGGCCTGTGGATGAAGCACAGACTCTTTCAAAGACACCGTCTGGTCGCGTCCGAGGTACATGTGATAATACGGTGGAATGGAGTTGACAAGATCAACAACAGTCTGCTTTAATTTACCGACTTCCATCATGTTGATATCCGGCAGATCGTCGATGGTGATCTTGTTATAGATTGGAATTCCAGCGAATTTCTTCATTCGTTCAATGGTATAGCGGATGTCATAGCGTGAGGGATAGACCTCCAGTACATCCTTTTCCAGACCAGTAAGCTTATAAACACCTTCCATGCCGGTACGCACGGACATTTCCACCGTGAATACCACATCGTCCGGAACTTCGACATACTGGCCGAGAAAGCTGATATTTGTGCAGCCGTCCGGCACATTTTTCGGGCGGTCGCTGACCTTGCGCGGCATAAACTGGCTGGTGATATAGGGCATCATGCAAGTGGAGATATAGGCGTGAGACAGTACCTCGTCCTTGATGTCAAGCATGTTCAAATGATAAAGCAGCTCGGTCATGATCTCTTCCCCGGTGCATTCGCACATTGGCTTTTTGATATAGTCACCAACATTTTCACCATACAGGCCATATCCCCACATCACCTGCTCGTCTGCCGCCTGATCTATAAAGAATGGATTGTGGTGCAGCTCAAAGGATATATCCCAGCTGGAGTCCATGATGGTAATTGCACCGCCTGTTCCGGCAGGGCTTCCGGACATTTTCTCTATCCGACGGACAAGCTCGGGATAACCCTTGATTGTCGGCATGAATGAGATCCACTTCGTCTTCTCGATTTGGCCTATAAACTTTTCCGGATGACCGAACTTTTCATTTTTCTTCGCAAGGTTCTGCCAGAGAGTAAAAGCGCCAAGGTCGGCGGTGTCGCGGTTGGTCGGCGCTACGGTTTTGTTGTCGCCAAAGGCGCTGTTGGTTGTCATGGAGCCGTTTGTGACAAATATCATGTCTTTGTCGTCCATCTGAATGGCAGTATCCTTGCCATTCTGATATAACTTGATGGCTTTCGCCGTATTGCAGGCCTTATCCATTTCGATGTCATACACGGAACAGGCATAGGCCGTCTTAACTCCCTTGTTGCAGAGCCACGTCATAAGGGGACGAATCATAGAGTCATACTCGCCGTACTTAGTGTGAATGATCCCTTCCAGGTATTCGTGGCGGTCCTCCAGCGCAAAACGTTGGAAATAGCGTTTGCACTCCAATGCGCTGTGGTATGTTTTAAAAGCAAGACAGCTGTGGAAACAAATCCACATGCTGCTTTTAAAGAATGACTCTCCGAAGAAATCCGAGATAGGCTTGTCTTCAAGCGCGGACTCCGGAAGATGTAGAAAACGCTGCATATCTGCCATATCTTTGGGAGAAAACTTGTAGTCGTGAATCTTGTTGTATATTTCGCCCCGATTGAGGATTGCTCTGCATTCGGAATGGATCGGTTCGTCACGGTTAAATTCTACAATATCGTCAAGCACCGTGCGCCCTTCGTTTTCAAGAGACGGAATCTTGCTGTACAGATACCAAAGGCATTCCATGTACGGTTCCATCTCGCGCTCACCGCGGCACAGATAGCCAAACTCATTGCGGACTCCGTCCATACTGCCACCTACATCGGAGTACTTTTCCAAAATAGTGATGTTTTCACCGGGCATGCCTGCGTCATCCACAAGAAACGCCGCTGTTGCCAATCCTGCCAAACCGCTTCCTACTATGTAGGCTTTTCTCTTTTCGATATTCTCCGGCTTTCTTGGCCGATACATTGTCGAATAAATATTCATATATGATATCTCCTTTTATATGTTTTGTGATGAAGCATGTGGGCTTCATTACAGACATAGTATAAATCAGAGATATTCAAATGAAAATTGACACTTGGGCTGAACTGTAAAAGAGATTGACATTTACCCTTGATTGTCAAAAGACATGACGCACTTTTTTCATGCATTGTCAAGGAAACGCAATGGTGATACAATAATATTAATTCATATAGTGATTCAAAGTGAAGGAGAGAATCTTATGCTGAAAAATGCCAAGGAAATCTTTGCGGAATCGCTCAAAAAAATGCTTGGGAAAAAAACGCTTGACCATATCACCGTAAAGGACATCGTTGAAGACTGCAGCCTATCCCGTCAGGCATTTTATTATCATTTTAAAGATATTTATGATCTTCTTGAGTGGATATTCCTTGAGGAAGCATCCACGGCACTGGCCAACAACCGGGATATTGACACATGGCAGCAGGGTTATTGCCACGTACTCATGCGGTTGCGCGACAACAAGGCCCTTGTTGTCAACACCTATCGCTCAAACCGCCGCGAATATTTGGAAACTTTTATGTATAACGTACTGTTTCATGTGATTTATCCCGTTGTAGAGGAACAGGCGCAGGGCATGAATGTCGAAAATAAAAACAAAGAATTTATTGCGCATTTTTATAGCCTCGCCATTGTTGCCATGGGTCTTGATTGGGTGCGTACGGGCATGGAAGAAAACCCGGAGGAAATCGCCGAGCAGGTCGCCGTGCTGGTGAAAGGGGATTTCAAAAAGGCACTGAGTAAATACGCAAAATAATCTGCTTGTTATTTTCAAAAGACCGCTATTAGCCGAATATCATTATGCGAAGATTCCAGTTTATAATCCGGGCTTGTGTCATTCCTGCTTTTCGGCGAACATCTTCTCTCCATGGGTCGCGCAGATCGAGCCGAGCAGACTGTCTGCGAGCATTTTACATTCGACGAAAGTGTGGTGTGCCAGATCGGATTTCGCCGCGAGAATTGATGAAGCGGACATGGATAGGTTCGTTACTCCCAGCCCGCATAATACGGATGCCATGCCGGAAGAGCCTGCCATTTCACCGCATACACCGCACTCGATTCCGTTTTCATTCGCCGCGTCTGCGGTCATTTTGATGAGACGCAGCACGCCTGGATGGAGCGGATGGTACAATGACGCAACCTTGCCGTTGATGCGGTCAACAGCGCAGGAATACTGAATTAGGTCGTTCGTACCGATTGAGAAGAAGTCGACTTCCTTCGCCAGAATATCCGCGCAGACTGCTGCAACGGGAATCTCAATCATGATGCCGACCTTGATGTTCTTATTATATGCGATGTTTTCCGCATCAAGCTGTTTGCGAGCGGTATTAAGCACTGCCTTTGATTGACGCACCTCCTCGACCGAGGAGATCATCGGGAACATGATACGGATGTCGCCGAACGCCGATGCACGCAGCAGTGCCCGCAGTTGTGGCAAAAACAGTTCTTCATGGTCAAGACAGATACGGATTGCCCGGTAGCCGAGAAATGGATTCTGTTCGGGATCAAGTTTCAGAGCGGGAACGTTCTTGTCACCGCCAATATCAAGCGTGCGGATGATAACCGGTTTGCCCGACATAATCTCCGCTGCTTTTTTATACGCAGCGAACTGTTCTTCCTCCGTCGGCAAATCGTTGCGATCCATAAACAGAAATTCACTGCGAAACAGACCGATTCCATCACCGCCCATTTCCGCAATGCGTACCGCATCCTTGGGCGTGCCGATGTTGCCCTCAATGATGATTCGGTGACCGTCTGAAGTCGTACCTTCCTTGTCACGATAGATTGCCAGCTTATGGCGCTGTTCGTCAAAGAGCTTCTTTTTGTGGTCGAATTCCGCTTCGGCCGCGGCGTCGGGATTGATAATCACCTCACCCATACTGCCATCAATCTGCAGCATCTCGCCATCTATAATCCTTCCTGCCTGCTCGCCGAGTCCCTCAACCGCGGGAATCCCCATTGAGCGCGCCATGATTGCAGAGTGGCTGGTGCGTCCGCCGATCTCAGTGACAAAGCCGACCACAGGCTTAGAACCGATCTTCGCCGTTTCAGACGGGGTCAGATCGTTTGCCACAATAATGCACGGGTCTGTAATCGCGTCGAATGGATTGTCCTCAATCCCTTTGAGAATTCTAAGGATACGCATGGAAATATCTCCTATATCCGCTGCGCGCGCCTGCATATATTCATCATCGATTGCGAGGAACTTTGTCTCAAAAGTTTCGCGGTTTAAAACACACGCATATTCCGCGCCAACCTGCTTGTCCGCGATCAGGTTTGTCATGCCCCTGACAAAATCGAGATCCTCCAGTATCATCAGATGCGCATCGAAGATCTCAGCGTTTTCTTCACCGATTTTTGCCGCCGTCTCTTTGCGCAGTGCCGCAAGCTGCTCCATTGCACGGTCAACTGCCACTGTAACGCGTGCCTGTTCCGCGGTGATATTGCTGATAGTTTGCTTGCATACGGTAAGATCGGGTTGGCGAAGGACCATCGCTTTTGCTTTCGCAAGTCCTTCTGATACACCGAGTGCGTTGAGTTTTAACATTGCTAATTCTCCCTATACAGTTGTAATATGGTATATTAAAAAGATTTTACAGCAATATGAGTAGAACAATTCCCCAAACCGCGAGCCCTGCGCCGATTAATCGGCACAGCATGGTTACGCCTTTAATCGACATATTGTGGAACGTTTCAAACGAAGTGACCGGATAAGGCAGGAAAAAAAGCGCAAGTCCCGCGACAGTCTGCCCCAGATAGGCGGCGAGCATGGCGTACCTGCCGCTGCAGAACATCGCGCTGACAATGAAGCCGATGCCGCCCAGAAAAATCACAAGGTACAACGCTGTCTTAAAACGCTTGTCACGCCCGACATATTTCTCAGCCGCAATCTTGCAATCCTCGCAGCAAACATCGAAGGAACGGGTATGCACCTTCGCTTTGAGTGGCTTTTCGGGAAGATTTTTTCCGCAATAAACACACTTTTCCATATCGTCTCCTCTTTCGCGTTTCGTTATTTCTGCCGATAACTTCCAAATGCTTCGACGACAACTGACATCTGTTCGTCTGTCAGCAGCTTCGGTTCGCCGACTGCCTTGCAGCGGTAGTACAACTCCGCCGCAAACTCGACCTGCTGCGCAATATCCAATGTGAAGGACAGCTCGCTGCCGGCGGCAAGCAATCCATGGTTACCGAGCAGGACGGCATGGTTATCGCCCATGCCCGCTAACGCCGTTTGTGCCAACTCGTACGTACCAAACTGGACATACGGGATGCAGGGTACCTCGCTGCCTGAGTAGCCGACGATATAGTGCAGCGGCGGAATACTCCACTGCATGCAGGCAAGCGTCGTTGCAAACGGCGAATGCGCGTGAACGACTGCTTTGATGCCCGGGCGCTTTAAATAAAAGATGCGGTGCAGGTCAAACTCACTCGACGGTTTTGCATTGCCGTCGACTTTTTCCCCTTCCGGAGTAAGAACGACTACATCCTCGGGCTTTGTCTTAAAGTAGTCCATGCCGCTCGGACTGATTGCCATGAGGTTCTTCTCAGGGTTATAAACACTAATATTGCCAAACGTACCGACCGTCAATCCGGTTTCAATCAGCTTTTTGCCATATTCAACAACAAGTTCACGTTCTTCTTTTAAAATCATTGCAGTGTACTCCTTCTATTAAATACTTATTTGAATATCCTTCAGATTGACGATACGGTCGGTGACATCTTGCGTCAGCCAACGGTCAACCTCTTGCAGCAGCATGAATGGCGCTTTTGGGATGGCGTCCACCGTTGTGCCCGCGATGTGCGGAGTCAGCACGACCTGTTCCATGGAGAGCAGCGGATTGTCCGCCGCCAACGGCTCACTATCGTAGACGTCGAGTGCCGCGCCCGCGATTGCGCCGCTCTGAAGCGCGCTCACAAGATCGGTCTGATTAATCAGACCGCCGCGAGCTGTATTAATAAAGTAAGCGGTCTTTTTCATTAATGAGAAGTACCGCCTGTCAATTATTTTCTCAGTTTCAGGAGTCAGCCGGAGGTGCAGGGATACGATATCCGCCTGCTCAAACAGTTCCTCAAGCGAAGAAGTCATGCGAATGTCGCTCAGTCCCGCCTTACTGAGGCGTTCCTTAGAGGTGTAGGCGTCATAAGCGATCATGGGCACTCCCAGTGCTTTCAGGCGGCGCGCCAGCGCGATGCCCACGTTGCCCAGTCCGGCAAGTCCAACCGTATGGCTACCGAGTGTCATTAAAAATTCGGAGTTATAAAAAGTCTTCATCCATTCGCCCTGTTTCATACGCTGATAGGACAGAGCAATGTTGCGTGTCAAGGCAAGCATGAGTCCCAGTGCAAAATCTGCAACCGGTTCCGCATTGCGGATAACGTTTATGACCGGAATGTTCCGTTCACTTGCTGCTGCGACGTCAATATGCTCCATACCACCGCGGCAGGTTAAAATAAGCTTTAAATTTTTCGCCTTCTCAATCATATGGCGCGGGATAGGATTAAAATGAGTCAGTACAATCTCTGCATCCTCAATCGCCTGCGCAAGTCCGTCCGCACAAGCAACCGCGTCGGGTCCGTTCCGTTCGACCTTCAGCTGACGTGCGGTAAAGTCCTGTTTGTCGGCATTGCCCCAGTACAGTTTCGTGATCTCGCCGCAGACAATCTTACTGCCGCGGAGCGCTTCCTCCATGGTGTCAGGCGACACAAAGACATCGCCGATGACTACAATCTTCTGTGGATTTCTTGTAATGTTTTTCATAGAATTCCCGCACACTTCCTTTTCAAAATGGTGCTGAATAGTCTTCAGCCACTGCCGACTGCAGCGGCAATGGCCGAATTTATATTCATTTGTCGTCAGACTATTAAGTTGCTGTGAATTTAACCTGCCTGATACTCTGCAGCACTCTTTTCAAGCCAGTTAACAAACTGAGTACGATTCTTCTTGAAAACAAAGTAAAGAACAAAGTACAAAATGACGACGGCGCCGATAATGATTGGATTCTGAGTCCAGAAGGCATAGAACAGCCCGGCAATCAGCGGATGGCACATAATACCGAAACTGGTGATATAGACACCCGACTGGGACATTTTGAAACCTGCGTCGACTGCGACCTGTGTAAAGGTCGGCGCCAGCTGAGAACAGATAATCATGCCGAGTGAGAACCAAATTGCACCGCTAACGACACTCTTTGCAATGTTTCCATTGGAAACACATACAAAAATTTCAACCATGTAAGGCAGTGCGCACAGGTCAGCCATCGGTAAAATGGTGTTGCCCGGCAGAATGAATGCAAGGCCAAGCATAATCGGAATCAGGATGATACCGGTAACCAGTGTGTTTGGTTCGCCGTAACCGCAGGCATCGTTTACAGACAGATACCACTCACGACCTTCTCCTGATTTGGTTGCCTTGGTTTTATAGGCATCGGTCAGCGTTGTGAACGCATTCGCGAAGATCCCCGCAACCTTTGGAAACACTGCCATGATCGCTGCGGTGGAAACCGCTGCGGAGGAAATGGTGCCCCATGCAGCCAGTGTGTTCAGTGCGTTGAAGTTGCCGATAACGCCAATCAGAGCACCGATAACAAGACCGATAAACATAGGCTCGCCGAGGATGCCGAGTTTCTTTTGCAGAGTCTGTGCGTTGAGCTTGATTTTGTCAAAGCCTAGCTTGCCGAGGAGAACATTCATCAGCAATGCGAACGGCAGGGATTCAAGGTGATGAGGAGCGGTCATACAGCAATTTTCATACTCATAATATGTAGACCATCTCTTTGCACACATTTCAGAAAACAGCAGGATGTACAACAGCTGCACAACCATTAATGACAATGCCAGCCACATGTTCTTGGTCAGTGCGAACAACATGGATCCCCACACCATGAAGGAATAGTTGTTCCACAGATCGGAAGCCATGAATACGTCTGTCCACTTCGCAAAGAAGAGGACGATCTGTACCACGATTGCAACGCCGATGAAGATCAGGCCTACCTGTGTGGAATACGCGATGACAGAAGTTGACTGCCAGCCGGTGTCCAGAACAGGAAGGTTGACACCTGCGTTGGTGACCATCTTATTGACCACAGGAGCAATAATACCACTGTAACTGTTGATAACGAGATTAAAGCCGGTTAAACCAACTGCGCAAAGCAGCGCGGAGTTGAACGCCTTCTTACTGGAGATGCCCATGAACTTCGCGATAATGAACAGCATGATCGGTACAAATACCGCCGCGCCGAGCGTGGAAATGATGTCACTCAAACCTTGAAAGAAACTTGCCATAATCGTTAGTTCCCCCTTTTCATTTCTATGTTTCTGTTTTTTATATGCGGATCGCTCAAAACGATCCGGTATCTGACGACAATAGAAGCCTTGTTTTACTTGTACTTTTCTTCCAGAATTGCAAGTATATCTGCCAGAACCTTGCCCTCGGACATGCCAGTCAGCATACCGACAGCTTTAACCTTTGGAATGCCGAAATCTTCGTATACGGGACTGACACATGCCATTAAATCAAAGTTGCCGCCGGGGATTACAGAACCCGCGCTGCTCGGACTGGCTTCAACTGCGTGAACATCCCAGCCTTTTTCCTTGAGCTGTTCCTTAATTTTGCCCGCGACCATTGCGGAACTGACCGTGCCTGAACCGCAGATGCACAGAATCTTGCATGATTTCATGATGAATTCCTCCCATTTTAAATTTTGATCTTGAGACCTTATCCAATATATTTCTGCGCTGATACAAAGAGCTCCTCTTCATTCTTTGCATCGCGAAAGGCAGCAACGATGTCCGGATGTTGGAAAACGCTCAGTACTTTTTTTAACGTCTCCACCTGCTCGTCCGGATCCTTAATCGCCATCATAAAGAGCAGTTCAGCCTCGACTTTAAGGTCGGGGTCGCCCATGTGCCCAAACGTAACAGGATGCTTCAGCTGTGCGATACAGACACCGGGGCGGTTAACGTGCTGGGAATCGGTATGCGGCATTGCGACTGCAATATTTTCAAGCTGCAGACCGGTGGGGAATATGTCCTCGCGGGCCACAACAGCATCAATATAAGTGTCCTTTACAAATCCAGCTGCCAAAAATTTTGCACCGACCTGACGGATTGCATCTGCACAGTCCTTTGCGTCAACATCACATAGTATTAACTCACGATAGGTTGCTAATTCCATTGTTCTTTCTCCTTCCGATTACTCAGTCAGTCCGTCCAGAAATGTGATGATCTTTTTGCCGGATTCCTGTTCGGTGGCGCCTTCGACCTCAATTGTAATGGCTGTGCCCATCTTTAAGCCTGCGGTCAGAATGGCGAGGATGCCTTTGGGATTGATAGAATCCTTGCCGGCAATGATACGGATATCGTCGGGGATGCTTTTGCAGAGTGTCGCGAGCTGCCCCGCAGGACGTGCGTGTAATCCGGTTCTGTTTTTGATGATAAATTGACGAGTAAACATATTGATTCTCTCCTATGATTCATTAATTTTTTTATTATCGATGCTATTAGCAGTATCTGTAAATATCATACCATTTATAAGAATTTATTAATCACTGTTTTTAGTAAATAAGAGGTTTTGCGCAATCTGACTATTATTCAAAGTTTTATTTGAACACATGCACCAAACGTGATATAATTATGTTCACGACTTGAACATCTGTTCAATAAAGAGAAGGGGTATCATGCTCATGGATGCACGCATTGATCTTCTGGTATACATTGCTGAACTGTACTATCAGCAAGGACTGAGCCAACAGAGAATCAGTAAAATGACGAATATGTCCCGCCCAACGATTTCTCGTTTGCTCAATGAAGCCAAGGAGACCGGTGTGGTTGAAATCGTCGTGCACAGCCCGATTCTAAAGAATCCGCAACTGTCCTATGCGATTCGAACGACCTTTGGGCTGCGTGATGCAATTGTCATTGCAGGCACATACGATTATGATAAGGCACTGCACCGTTCTGCTGAAGCTGCCGCCAATTTTCTAAACACCGTTCTCGAAAACAACCAGACGCTTGGTATTTCATGGGGGAAGCCGTTACAGTATCTATGCGATGCAATGAAGCCTACAAACTATTACAATCTGAACGTGGTGCAAATGGCCGGCTGCCTTGGTACGGGCAATCCGCATTTCGACGGGCTGGAACTGGCGCTCGAGATATCTAAAAAGCTTGACGGCACCTACTCGAATATTTATGCACCCGTCTATGTAGACAGCGAACTGGTCTATTCTTATTTGATTGCCGAACCTCAGATTGAGACAACCCTTAAGAGGGCGCTGACTACCGACGTGATCGTGACCGGCATCGGGTCGCTGCAGGATCCCGAATCCACCCTTGAAAAGGCGGGTTATTATAATGATAAACAGCGCATGGAACTTTTGAGCCGCGGCGGGGTTGGTCATCTGCTTGCCCGCATGTTCGACAAGGATGGCAACGAGTTGAATATTCCCGGCCGCTACACGATCACTGCACCGCTCAGTGCAATGCAGCATGCGCAATGGTCGATTGGCATTAGCGCATCCGCCATGAAAGCGGAGGCTGTACTTGGAGCGATACACGGCAAATACCTAAATATGCTTGTCATCGATGAGACGCTTGCGTACCGGATGCTTGAACTTGCCGGAGCAAAAGCCGATTATTTAACATCGGAAAATCCTTAACAGCTTATTTCTGAATGATTGCGGAGGCGAAAGCCTCCGCTTTTTTGTTGCCTTGATTATTGCAGCGTATCGTCACAGCAGATGACACCCTTTGCACCCTCGCCGCGAATCATTTTCTCAAAACCTTCGCGCCAGTCTTCCAAAGAAACAATCGTTGTGACAATCTTCTCGGGAACGACCGTGCCCGCTGCAAGCAGTTCAATCGACTTTTTCCAGGAACTGGGCTTCTGGCTGCGCGAACCGATGTATTCTATTTCTTTGTGCAGAATCAGGTCGGTTGCGATACTCTCTTTTGCCTGCGGGAATACACCCATCTGAATAACCTTGCCTTTGCGGCGGACAATGTCTAACGCTGTATTTGCAGCCGGAACAGCGCCCGAACACTCAAAACATTTGTGTGCGCCGATACCATTGGTCATCTCCATGACAATTGCCTTCAGATTCTCGGTCATTTGGTCGACCGTTCGGTCAACTCCGAAAGTATGTGCAATGTTAAAACGCTCCGCGTCATTGGTCAGCCCCGCAAGGATGACCGTTGCACCGCGGGCCTTTGCAACTTGTGCGAGCAGCAAACCGATCGCACCGGCGCCGAATACAACAATGATTTCCCCCGGCTGCACATCGCCTTTTTCAATACTTGCATGTACGCCGCAGGCGAGCGGCTCTATCAGTGCTGCACTGAGCAAACTTACTTTTGCAGGCAGGATGTGAACGCTTTCCTCCCGGCTGACAAGATATTCTGCCATCGAGCCGTTGATCTGAGTGCCAAGACCCTGACGGCTGCCGCAAAGATTGTAATCACGGCTGTTGCAGTAAGGGCAGGTACCGCAGGTCGTAAACGTAGTCTCGCTCGTGACCCGGTCGCCAACCTTCACCTTAGTGACATCGGGGCCGATTTCGGTGACGATGCCTGAAAACTCATGTCCCAGTACGACAGGCGGCTTTGTGCTCGGATACGTTCCTTTAAATGCATGCAGGTCAGTTCCGCAAATGCCTGAATAAGCCACCTTGATCTTGACGAGATCGCGTTCTGCCTTTGGTTCGGGAATATCGGTATACTCCATGTTGTCATAACCATTCTTGGTTTTTAAAACTGCTTTCATAAATCGATGCCTCCAATGAACTCTTGTTCGTAATTAAGAAATTATGTTCACGGAACTTTTTGATTGCCCCGCTTCTTTGGCATCATTGTATTGCAAAATAACGAACAAGTCAATTGTTTTTTTGTATAGATTGCCGATTTGTACAATTTGTACAGATAATCTTTTCTCGATTTGTACGAATTCGACTGTCTTCCTTTGTTGACATATGTTCAATATTGTGAAATAATATTCATATCGAGATTGGCTTTACCTCCATTATTGCGTAAGCTTGTCTGCCTCGCAGACAACCATTATGAAAGGAGCATTATTTATTATGCCGGAAAAAAATTATTCCACCGAAGAAATTCAGAGCGTCGCTACCAGCATCCGCAAACAAATTCTTGGGATTGCGCTGAAGACAGGGGGGTGTTATCTGGGGCAGGCCTGTTCCTCTGCCGAAATTGTCGCCAGCCTGTACACAAAAATCATGAATCTCGGTCCCTCTGTTGGCAACTGGGAACCGATCCCGTTCCCGGGAGTTCCCGGTCCCGACAACATGGACTATCAGAGAGGTTCTTCCTATAACGGTGCGCCCGCGCCCGACAAGGATCGTTTCTTTGTTTCCTGCTGTCACTATGCATCTGTTATCTACTGTGCTCTCGCGGCTACCGGCCGTATCAGTCCAGATTGTATGGATAAGTTTAATGTTGATGGCTGGAATATGGAGATGATCGGGGCTGAACATTCTCCCGGATTTGAAAATACCGCAGGCTCCCTGGGGCAGACCATTTCAATCGCCGCAGGTACCGCGCATTCCCGCAAGATCAAGGGCGAAACCGGTAAGGTGTACTGCATGCTCGGCGACGGCGAGCTGCAGGAAGGTCAGCTTTGGGAATGTATACAGGCTGCGGGCTACTACAAGCTTGATAATTTCATTATCGTTATTGATGCGAACGGCCAGCAGGTCGAGGGTGCGGTTGAAGATCAGATGACTGAAGAACCGATGAGTGAGCGTTTTGAAGCTTTCGGCGCAAAATGCGTCACCTGCAACGGTCACTCAATCGAGGAACTGGTTTCGGCGGCAAAAACCCAGCATGAGGGAAAGCCCCTTGTTGTGATTTGCAGGACTCGCGGTACCACCGGTGTTCCACCGCTTGAAAAACGTTGGCCAATGCTCCACTTTGTCCGTATTGGCGCAAGCGAGCGCGAAGCGTTTCAGGCAGTTTACGATAAAATGTAAGAAAGAGGGATTCTGAATGAAAATCGAAGTAAATACCCACGAGAAAAATATGATTCGCTTCGCGGCAGAGCATCCCGAAGTTTACGTTATGTCCGCCGACCTCGGTTCCTCCTGCGAAGTCAAAAAATTTAGAACAACCTATCCTGACCGTTACCTGACCATGGGTATTGCAGAGCAGAATATGTGTTCTTGGGCTGCAGGTATGGCACGTGAGGGCTATCGCCCTTTCCTGCACACCTTTGCGGTCTTCCTATACCGCCGTATTCTCGACCAGCTTGAGATGAGCGTTGCTTATCCAAATCTGCCGGTCGTATTTGTCGGCTTCGTTCCCGGCATCACTACCCCGGGCGGTGTTACCCATCAGTCGGTCAACGACGTTGCGGTTTTGCGCTCCGTTCCGAACATTGCAATCTTTGATATTGGTGACGCTACGGAAATTGAGGGCGTTTTGGACTTGGCGTACAACTATAACGGCCCCGTTTACATCCGTATGCTCCGCAAAGATGTTCCGCGCCTGTTTCCTGCAAATGAGCCTATGCAGTTCAACCGTGCGCGTGTTCTGTCCGAAGGTACCGATGTCGTCGTGCTGTCCTCCTCCATCTGCACCGAGGAAGCCATGCGTGCGACTGCAGTTCTGAAGGATAAGGGCATGTCCATCCAGCACATGCATGTTTCCACACTTAAGCCTTTCACCGATCCGACTATCGTCGAGGCAATTTCGAAGTCCAAGTACGGCGTTGTCACAATCGAGAATCACATGAGCATCGGCGGTTTGGGTTCTGCGGTCGCGGATGTGATTGCCGAGAACGGCCTAAACAAACGGCTGATCAAAATCGGCCTGACCAGCTATCCCCACGGCGCGTCCAAGATGTACCTCATGAAGAAGTACGGCATTGACGCAATGCATCTGGTATCTGCCGTCGAAAACCTGACCGGTAAGAATCTGGACATCAAAGAGCACGATTTGGAAGAAGTTCGTTTTGTTGATTTTCTTGAGGTCTAATCGTGACTGTCTCTCCTAAAGCACAGTTTCGGGGCTGCATAAACAAAGATCCCATTTCAAAATTACTCAGGAGGTAAAGTATGATGTTTTTAGAAGAAAAAAAGCAAATCATTATAGCCGGTGTTAAACTCGACCGTTATCAGCTGATCGCACTTTCAGGCGGCAATCTTTCCATGAGAATGCCTACTGGCGAAATTCTTGTCACGCCCTCAGGTATGATTTATGAAGATATGGAACCCGATGATGTACTGGTTATGGACATTGACGGCAAAATCATTGAGGGAACCAGAAAACCCTCTTCCGACACCGAAGCAGTACTGTATATTTTCAAGCACCGCCCCGATATCAATGCAGTCATCCACACGCACCAGCCTTACGCCACCGCAGTTGGTCTGATTGAAAAAGACACCTTCCGTGTCAATTTGACTACATTGGCAAATGCAGCGGGCGGCAATGTGCCGATTACCCCGTTCTCCGCGGCAGGCTCGGTCGACATGGGGATTGACACCGTGAAATACATCGGTGACAGCCTTGCTGTTATCCTTGCGCACCACGGCGTCATGACCATTGGTAAGGACCTCAAGCAAGCGCTCTACGCCGCTGTTTATACAGAAGAGGCAGCAAAGTGCTACCTTGCCGCCGCTGCTGTCGGTCCGACCAAGCAGATGAGCGAGGCACAAATTCAGCAGGCAGTTGACGTGTTTAAATTCTACGGACAAGATACCGCAACAATTCCCAAGGAACTGACTAAGCGTCTGGACTGATTTATTTGGCGCCTCCTCAAAACACAACAAAAAACGGTTCAGTCATAAACTGTGAACCGCTCCATGAGAAATAGACAGGTAACAGAAAAGCACATCGTAGAATTTCATAGAAATACGCAGGCTGGCATCGTTTTTGATACGATGCCAGCTTTGTTTTATGCTGAATACGTTCATTATTATAAAAACAGACATGATCATCAATAAATTTTCCGGCTTGTTCAATGGTTTGGATTTTCTGTCGATAGACACACCCAGTTTTAATAATTTCAAAAAAGTTTTCAGCGCAGGCATTGTCCAAAGGTGTCCCAGCTCTTGACATGGAGGGTAGAATTGAATATTGTTTAGTCAGGCTTAGCTTCAAGGAGTCTTTTGTAAGTTCATTCCTATTAAGATCTAATAGAATTAATGAAAAAATACTTAAAACACCCATAAAAACAGACCCCCTCATACGTATATGATATAGAGAGGTGAGACGAAAGATATGACAGACATACAATTCGAGGATAATATCGAACTAATTCTTCACGGCAGCAAGGATGGCCTAAAAACAATTTATGATGAATACGTCAAAATTGTATTTTCATTAGTGTTTTGCATTATGGGACACCAGCAAGATGCAGAGGATGTCACTTCGGATGTTTTTATCAAACTTTGGGATAAGGCCGAAACCTATCATTTTGGGGGTAAGCATAAGCCTTGGATTATGGCGATTGCACGCAACACAGCAATCGATGCACTGAGAAAGGAAAACCACATTGTTGCCATCGATGAGATGGAAGAACCGGAAGAAGAAATTCAATCCAGCTTGGAATCCCAAATTTGCAATAAGATCCCGTTAGAAAACGCATGCAGCCATCTCAATCCAGTGGAGCTGCAAATCGTTACAATGCATGTATTAGGAGATATTTCTTTTAAGGATTTGAGCAAAATCTTTCAAAAACCTCTTGGAACGGTTGCATGGATATACCGGAAAGCAATCAATAAACTTAGGAGGTATGATTATGATTAGAAAAAGCAAACGGGAAATAAAAGAGATACTGATAAAACAGGCAGACCAAAATACACCTGATGTATGGAGTAAAATTGAATCCCAGCTAAGAATCAGACCCGAGCCTCAAGTCGATATCCGTCGTGTGAATCCTTCGCACAAAATCATTTCTCGTTACGCGATTGCAGGCTTTGCCATCCTATTGGTGGCTTCCGTATCTGTTTATGCGTTTCAAATTCGTCATAACACAATCCCTTTTGATCCCTCTCCGGTTTCACTGGATTCATTGCGGTTTTCCAGTTCGCCAAACCTTATGAATTTACCCAAAGGCAACGCCGTATCAATGGATATTGCTGCATTTTCTGAAAAATACGTTATTTCACACAGTGACCTCATATGCAAGGCAACCGTGATAAATAGTTATATAAAAGATTATAAGCAGGGCGCTAATGATGGTAAATCAAAGTCCAAGATACTAATCTATCCATACTTAAATGGGATTGTTTACGAAATACGGATCGATGCACTGTACTACACAAAGAAAGAGTTCAAAGCGGGAGATGTCATCAAGGTTGAGAATGGACTATCCGCTGAAGACCCCTCTTGTATTCTTCAGCAAAACCGACAGTATATTCTGAATCTATATGAATACGACATAAAAAGTGAAAGCAGCAGCAGCGAAACCGGCAACTATGCGTTTGCTCCTATCAAGAGGGATGGAAAGTATGGAATATGTTACTCTTTTGCCCCGCAAATAGAAGTGACTCTAGATCAGCAATATGTATTTCACAGTGATTGGATAAGTCTTTTGAACGATAAAACCATTGATGTTATGTGGGATAAAGGCCAATCCTCTAGATCGGAATTTTACTACTATGAGGACAAAATGAAATTAAGGCAGGATAAGTATTTTATCGATGATTATAAAAAAATGATAGCAAAATATAAATCGTAATTTAATTGTTCCAGACAATACAACAGTTTGAGCACTGGTACGATAGCCTGTAAATTGATTTCAAGACAAAGTGTCACCGGAAGGATGCTTTGTCTTTTTTCATTATATGGAGAATGAAATTTGTGGTGATGGGGATTAAATTATTGCATTATAAGGATATAATGATATTATAGTATTATATTAAATTTATAATCTATTTGGATGCAATGAATCTTCTCTCCTTCCTTTTGGAGCTTCACACTTCATATTAGAATGCGAAGCTTAGATAGCCTTCTGAACTTCGCATTAGACCAGTAATAGCAAATTATGTCTCTTTCCTTTTCTTGCGTGTTATATTTTGCAATAAGTTGATTTTATGGGTAATGGAAAAAAACAGATATTAATGAATGTGGAGTGTTGACATGGCTAAAGCAATACGGCGTTTCGGCGATAGAAAAGATGGCAGAAAAATTCGCTCTCTGGATCCATATAATACGGTTTCACCCTATATTATGGTCTCACGTAGCGATGCGCAGAACTATTTGATCGATAAATTCGAGACAACTGAAGTGGATCTATATGTCCAAAAAAAGCGCAAAAGCGGCCTAGAAGGCTTTGGAATCCTGCACGTCATTCTCACAGCTTATGTCCGGATGATATCCCAAAGACCAGGCATCAATCGTTTTATTTCCGGTCAGAAGATTTACGCCAGACAGAAGATTATTATCAATATGGTTGCTAAGAAAAAACTCCGTGCAGATGAAACCGATACTGTGATCAAAGTAGTATTTGAACAATCCGACACCGCAGAAGATGTTTATAAGCGCTTCACAGATGCCATAACAAAAGCCTTTGGTGAAGATGAAAATGACTTTGACGGGGCAGCTAGGATTTTGAATTACATACCCGGACTGCTCAAGAAGACCGCAGTCTGGTTTCTAAAAATGTTAGATTACTTTGGCCTGCTTCCTATAGCCTTAATTAATGTTAGTCCTTTTCACGGCTCCATGTTCATTACATCCATGGGATCGTTGGGTATTCCGCCCATTTATCATCATTTGTACAATTTTGGCAATGTACCTGTATTCCTAGCTTTTGGGGCCAAAAGGTCCGAAAATCAGATTGGTGAGCTGGGCAATGTCGTGAAAAAGAAATACATCGATTATACCTTTGTCACGGATGAACGCATTTGCGATGGCTTTTATTTTGCCTCTGGGCTAAAATTATTCCGCGCCTATCTAGCCAATCCATCCACTTTGGATGTTTCCCCACAGGAAGTTATCGGCGATGTTGAGTAAAGACTACATTGGTCCAGTTTGTCCTAACCATATAAATTATAAAAATGAGAAAGTGCAGGTGAGTCAACTTGGGATCATTTCGAGAAATACCGATGAACGCGTTCGGACCATTCCCTGTTGTTCGAATCGTTGATATAGAGGCCGTGGTCCATAATTATCAGCTGTTTCAACAAAAAGTTAGCAAAACGAATACGATTTGCGCGGCTGTTTTAAAGGCAAATGTCCACGGAGCAAAAATGGAATTGATAGCTCCGGCACTGTATGAAGTAGGATGCAGACATTTTTTTATCGAAGAGCTTTGTGAAGGAATTCAGCTAAGAAAATTTCTCCCCTATCGGGATGCGAAAATTTATGCGATGGCCGGACTACTGGATGGAGAGGAAGCGTATTTCGTGCGCTGCCGCATAACGCCTTGCTTAAATTGCTTGGAGCAAATTGCGCGCTGGAATAAGTACTGCAAAGTTCACGGCAAAAACAATGCGGTGATCCATTTAGATACACACATGAACCGCATTGGTCTGCTAGACGACGAAGTTGTGCAATTAAGCCAACACTTCAGCGAATTTGTTTCAAATTTTGACGTAGAGTTCTATATGAGCCATTTTTATGACATCAAGGGCGATGATTCAGCCCATTGTTATGAACAGCTAGCTGTTTTGCGGCAATATTTGAAGAAACTTCCGAAGCATCCTGTCTCATTTGCCTGCACTGACAGTACAATTTTATTGGACAACACTACTTTTAACTTTGATATGGTGCGAATCGGAATTGGCTTGGTTGGCGGCGCCCCTAATAGAGCACATCCGATTGACCCGTCTGCGAAAGGCGCAATTGAAATCTATGCGAAAATATCCCAGATAAAGATAGTGAAAAAAGGACAGACCATTGGCTATGGCGGTTCGTATACAGCCAAGCGTGATATGCGGATTGCATTGGCACATATCGGATATAAGGACGGCTATTTACGATCATTGAGCGAAAAAGACGATACGCCCGTCGGTGCATATATGTGGCTGGCGGGATATCCTGTGCACGTAGTTGGTAAAATATCACTTGGCATAACCACGATTGATGTAACCGATGTGCCGGAAAAAGTCCTGGACCAATATCATTATGTAGAAGTGATCGGGCCAAATGTTGATATTAAAGAATTGGCTGATATCACGGGATGCTATGAACTTTTAGCATCACTTGGTCGGTTAAATACCAAAATGTCAGATTATACATTAGAAGAGATTGAAAGCATTTCAGAAACATAAAATTATAAATTAGTGCGAGCGGACTGTTCCTTATGTGAGCACAATGTTTATGATATTCATGGGGAACACAATCTAGTGATTTATATAATGATTGGAGGGATATGATGAACTGTCCCAACTGCAATAATGAAATGCAATCAGGATATTTGCAAACAGGAAACCTCATTGCATTTAACAAACAAAGGCATAAATTTTCCTTAAACTCAAAAGACCCTGAAGATGTTATGATAGCAAGAAAAACTTTTTCTTCTAATGATTTTCAAGGGTATATCTGTAAAAATTGTGGACTTGTGATTTTTGATTATAAAAATCCGATAACACGATTTTAGTTAATCATTATGAGCAAAACGGGAAGACGTATAAACAAACTAGGAGAGTAAAAATAATGAATTTCGAAATAACTGATAAGATTAATGAAAAAGATAAGAAAATTATTTTTGAGGGTTTGTTGGAATATAATCTAGAAAGAATTGAAGATAAACATCCAAAGGATTTGGGTATATATCTTCAAGATGAAACAGGCAAAAAAGTTGCGGGGCTGATAGGCGACACACACGGTTATTGGCTGTCTGTAAAATTTTTGTGGGTAAGCGAAGAACTACGAGGACAGAATATTGGCAGTCAAATTTTAAAACAGGCAGAAGAAACGGCTAAAGAGCGAGGGTGTAAGTATGCATTTTTGGATACCTTTAGTTTTCAGGCGCCTACGTTTTATAAAAAGTACGGATACAAGGAAGTGTTTGTATTAGAAGAATATCCTGTTACAGGAAAACGTCATTACTTTACAAAAACTCTTTAATGACAACTTTTTACACAATTTAAACTTTGGATCATGAACACAATACGCAGTTACAAAAGAATGCCAGCAAAGGCAAATCTACCTGGCGTACAGATACTTATGAAAAAGAGATTTACTATGAAAATTGTGAAAGCCCCCAAACATTATGCATATATGCTGCGGTGCGCTGATGGTACAATTTACTGCGGCTACACAACCGACCTCTTCCGCCGCACTGCTGTGCACAACAGTGGCAGGGGTGCGAAATATACTCGTTCACGCCTGCCTGTCGAGCTTGTTTATGAAGAGAGCTTTGAGACAAAAAGCGAGGCTTTAAAACGTGAAGGAGCCTTGAAAAAGCTGTCCCATGCAAAAAAAATTTCGATGCTAGACTAAAAGAAAATCTTGGAGATTCAGGGTAAACAATGCAATATTCATTCCATGCTAGAAACGATTGAAAATAGCATATAGGTTAAGTACAAGCCTTTTAATCTTACAAATATATCGTTTGAGATAGTTTACTAATAATCCTTTGTTAGCAAACAAAATATTTGATAATGTTCAATAGCAGAAGAAAGGAGTTGGAAAATAATAAGAAACCAGAATAAAATCGCGAGAGGTCAATGCGATAATGGAATTACGATTAGCTGTCATCAGTGACTTGCCAAAACTCAAAGAAGTTTACAAGAAAATTATTTTTATATTTAGGTGAGGTAAAAGTATTGGATAGAAAATCGGGAAACAGCAACCAGGTAATTATTGCACTTCATGAAATATATGGAGTTAATCAATTCGTAAAAGAGCAATGTCAAAAATTTCGGAAAGCCGGTTACGATGTTTTTTGTCCCAACATGATTGATAGGCCCCCGTTTTCATATGAAGAGTCCTTAGAAGCTTATGATTTTTTTACGAAGAACGTCGGGTTTGAAGTGTATAAAATAATTAGCAACTTTGTCACTCAACTAAAAGATAAATATGATAATGTATTTATTATCGGTTTTAGTGTAGGCGCAACTATTGCATGGAGATGCTGTGAAAATCCATTGTGTAGTGGGATTGTGGCTTGCTATGGCTCACGTATAAGGGACTATACTGATTTAAACCCTACCTGTCCAACGCTGTTACTATTTGCAAAGGAATATACTTTCGATGTGCATGCATTGATTTCCCAACTTAGAGATAAACAACATTTACATATCATTGAATTTGATGCTGAACATGGTTTTATAGATTCCTACTCTAAACATTTCAATATTCAGCAGTCAAAGCGTGCTGAAGAATCTATTACCAGCTTTATAAACGAATGTACAAAATGAGCAACCATGGAAGCTCGGTAAGATGATCAGCGTTCCTTTGGTTACACTCTGCAAAGAAAATTGAGTCTGATTATTAATACAACAGAATTATAAATATTTAGAAGGGCTAACCATATGAGCGATTGGTTTACAAAAGACAGCATAGACGCAGATACATACATTATTAGCGAATATCGGCATTGGGAAGAAACTCACTGCTATCTTCTGAATGGGTCTAAGTGCAGTCTTCTGATTGACACCGGCCTCGGTATTTGCAACATTTACGACGAAGTAAAAAAGCTGAAGGACAAACCGGTTACCGCCGTCGCCACGCACATCCGTCAGATCTAATCATTTATAAAATTGGATTGTTGAGAAGGTATAGATGAATGGTAGATAAGCGCAATATCAGTTTTCAAGCTGAAGCCTGGGATATTTTGCAGTATCTTTTTAAGGTAAAAAAGATCAATGACCATATGTTGCATTTTGCTGCAGAGTTTTCAGGAAAAATCGATGTGGAACAATTGAAAACAGCCGTTAATCTTTCCGCCGACGTCTTTCCACTGATCGCATGCAGATTCACCGAGTCAGAAAGCCGTCCTTTATGGAAGGACGGCAGTTATACCGCAAAAGAAATAGTCACCTGTTCAGAAACTGATGAAACGGATAAAAGGGTCAATGATTTTATCTGTACAGAAATAGACGCTTTCGTTGGCCCTCAGGTAAAATTACAGGTAATTCGCAACGGAGATAATGACACTTTGGTTGTCTTGATGAATCACATGTTATGCGACGCCGCAGGTTTCAAAGATTATTTGTACTTATTGAGCGACATTTACTCAAATCTTGAAGAAAACCCTGATTATTGCGCACAGACGTCTGGCAGCCGCAGAATATGTCAGGTGTTTAAAGCTTTTTCCATGTACGACAAATTGAAAGTTATATCAAGCAAAAACAACATGTCCATTCATGATCCCGCTGCATTTGAACTTATTGGAGACCTGAAAAACCCTTTTATCGAGCAAAGGAAGATTCCGCACGATATGTTTTGCCAACTCAAAACATATGTGAAAAAGCATAACGCTACCGTAAATGATCTTTTCCTTTCGGCTTATATCCGTAGCCTTTATAAAAAATTTGGTTATGCCGTCACCATACCATGCACAGTGGATTTAAGGAAATACCTCGTTAGCCACAAAGCGGAAGGCATCTGCAACTTATGTACAAATCTTTCTTGCAATATTGGGCAGGAGATCGGCGCAGCGTTCGATCAGACGCTTGACAAAGTAAAGCAAGCTATGAACAGAGAAAAATCAAGCACTTCTTGTTTGAAAAGCATTACTTTGTTGGAAAAGGTTTTTGATATATTACCATACAAAATGGCAAAAAAAATTGTTGATAAAAGCTTTTCCAATGCACCGATTGCTTTTACCAACATTGGGGTACTTGAAAAATCACGCCTTACTTTCGGAAGATCCAAAATTGCTGAAGCCTATATGACCGGTTCTATCAAATATGCCCCATATTTTCAATTAGCTGTTTCAACTTTTGATGATGAGGCAACGTTAAGTGTCAATCTGTATGGAACACAGTCAGACCGAAATAAGGTTTCTCTCTTTCTAGACGGTATTGTTCACGAATTGCAAATTATCGTATAATTCATTGACTGCCGCCCACTTATTGAATTCCCATTGTGAGCACACTTGGCAACGCAGAGGGAAAAACGAGCTTCCCAGTTTGTTTATGACGTTCAGTGGGGGCATAATCTAATTATTTATAATAACAGGAGTGATGGCGAAACATGAAAAACAAAAAGGTCATAATAATTTTTGCCTCCATTGTTTTGCTTGCGGGTGTATTTTCTATTTGGAAATACATTTACAACACCTATTATATGATTGATATCAGCCCTTTCAAATATGTATTCTTATCAAGATCCATAGAATCTCCTGACAAAAAACACTCAGTCGGAGTCTACATTTATAAAACCACAGAAGATAGCGATATTGCTTATATTATGGGCACAGTGGGCATGTGGGCTAAAGGAAAAGGCTATACCGAAGATTCAAAAACAATCTTTTGGCAAAAAATAAGCAGCAACAGTATCAAAGAGAAACCAATCAACGGTATTACTCTTGGAAACTGGATCGACGTTACATGGCTTGACGAAGAGAATGTCAACATAAACGGTATTTCCGTCAATATAAATCGTCGTTATGATTATCGTAGAGATTGGTCTACATCAACGTGGTCTAATGAAGCGACATCTTTTGGAGCGTCATATGAGAAGAATAAAGAAGATTATAATAAAGATACTTTTGTATACTATTGGCTCCGTTGCCTTGCTCTTGATGGGCATGACAATTTACAATCAGATCACGTTGACAAAAGAAGCCAAGTTGATAAAGCCTAATGGAACATTTGTAATGGTAGATAGCTATAAAATGCACGTTTACACCGAAGGCTCAAAGGGAAATAAACCAACTATAAATTATGTCGGCCTACAGTATTACAAATCTGATTATGTTGCTAAAGAGACAAAATATTATTTGCGAGGTATCTTCGCTAAATGAGCAAACAGTAAACTTTGTGAAATAGCCACTATTATCTGAAGTTAGGCGCAAAAAAGCGCTCAGCCTCGTAAAGGGCATGAGCGCTTCGTAAAAGCAAGGCTTAATGTGACTGTTCTCGGCCACTGCGCGAGGTTAGCGCACATGGACAAATATTTCAAAACAATCGTTCACACCGATTGCTGAAATCATAGTGTAACACAAGAAACCGCATAGCCCGCACAGGCGCATTTGCGATATACTGCATGCGGAAATCAATCGTGGCTGATTGACGGCGATGACCTAACCAACAAACAATGATACTTCTGTCTTGAACGCATCACCGCATTGGACAGGTTCTCGAAAGAGCTAGGTAATTAAATAAATATATAATTATTCGACAAACAGGAGAAAGAGCAATTCTCTTTCTCCTAATCTATCTAATTTGGTGGGAGAGGATGGATTCGGACCATCGAAGCTATAAGCAACAGATTTACAGTCTGCCCCCTTTGGCCACTCGGGAACTCTCCCATGTACTATATAATAATGCACAATTTAAACATTTATATCCTAAATTTGCGCTTATTAATAAATGGAGCTGGCAATAGGACTTGAACCTACGACCTGCTGATTACAAATCAGCTGCTCTACCAACTGAGCTACGCCAGCATTTTTTAACACTCGAATAATATATCATTTTATAGTTTATTTGTCAAGATATAAGACAAAATAAAGATGGTCGAGGTGACAGGGTTCGAACCTGCGGCATCTTGGTCCCAAACCAAGCACTCTACCAAGCTGAGTTACACCTCGTTGTTGACGGTATGCACGGCGACGTTCCAATGCCGTGCGGCTAATTGCTTTAACTATAATGGGCGATTAACTTGTGCCCGCGTCATCGGACAGCCTTATTATTATATGTAATTTTACGATGAATGTCAAGCTATTTTATTGAATTAGAAAGTTTTAATAAAATAACATGCTTTCTGCAGACATCCCACAGTCCGGCGCCTGGACCAATCAAAGCGCGGTAAAACCAGCGGGACCCACCCGCCTCCAGAATGATCCGTCAATGATTGTTCAGCTCTATTTTGAAAACATATTTGTCGCCTCTCACCACGGAAGAAGTGTACTCCACCAGGCAGTCCCCTTCGTAGCTAAAACGCTCCAACAGAATACAGGGAATTCTGGGAGAAATTTTCAAAAGCTCGCACTGTGTGGAGTCCGGCAAAATAGGGATAAAGGTTTCAGTCGCGTGGTCAACTTTTAGTCCGTACTTTGCTTTAAGGAAATCATAGAGTGACAGCCTCTCCACTGTCTCCGTATCAATATGCACAAAACGGTTTTTAGGCAGGTAGGTGGTTTCGATTACCAGCGGATAGTCACGGGCGGAGCAAAGACGCACCAGCCTGTGGTAGGATTCTTTCCGTTCAGCGCCAAGCTTCAGGGCAAGACCGCGGCCGGGAGTTACCAGTTCACAGCTCATCACATGACTGTGAAAGGATATATTCTTATTCTTTAGATCGTCGGTAAATGTGTAAAACTGAGAAAGACTTTGCTCGAACATCTTTGGTTTAACAAATGTACCGATCCCATGTATGGTATAGATCAGGTGTTCCTCTTCCAACAAAGCAAGCGCCTGCCGGATGGTAGACCGGCTGACTTTATACATCTGGCACATGTCACGCTCCGATGGAAGCAATCCGTTTTCGGGATATTCATGGCTGTTGATGTATTGCAGAATGTGATCATGCAGTTCCTGATACAGTGGCAGATTTGACATGATATGTACTCCTTTCCCATCTTTTGGGCTTTCAAAAGGCTATCGTTAAATTAGACAAAATCCCTGCTATTATTCTATCATAAAAGAACCTATTGTACTAGTGGTATCGAATTAAAATTGAGACCTGTTTTTGAACTGGTTGAAAAACAGCCATTATGATTGTATTTCTATTCATGATGTGTTAAAACTTATCTAACAAATCCGAAACAATTGAATGAGGGGTGATTTTTAAGTGGGCAATCCAAATATACTATTGACGAGAATTGACAACCGCTTGGTACACGGCCAAGTGGGAGTCACATGGACTATGACCCTCGGTGCAAATCTGCTTTTGGTCGCAGATGACGAAGTGGCGCACGATGAAATACAGCAGCAGCTAATGGCAATGACTGCTGAATCTTCCAATGCGGGTATCCGTTTCTTCACTCTGCAAAAAACCATTGATATCATTGGTAAAGCAGCTCCAAGCCAAAAGATCTTCATTATTTGCAGAACGCCGGCGGCTGTGCGTACCTTGCTGGAAGGCGGCGTACCCATAAAGGAAGTCAATGTGGGAAATATGCATTTCACCAATGGCAAACGTCAGCTGAGCAAAAAAGTCTATGTCAATGATAAGGACATGGAGGATCTGCTGGCAATTCAGGCAATGAATGTAAATCTCTACATCCAGGATGTCCCCGGGGACATCAAAGAGCACATATCCAAGAAATAATTTACAGGAGGGGGAAAGGAGGAAAATCGGCCGCATTATCTCAGATACTTTTTTAGTGTATGGCGAAACTTGAGAAACAAAAATAAAGGGGGAAAAATTAATGGCAATTACTTTAGCTCAAGGCATTGCGCTTGCTATTATGGCAATTATAGTTGGCGTTGATTTCTGGCTTGAAGCTTTGTTTATTTTCCGGCCAATCATCGTTTGTACTCTTACAGGAATTATCCTGGGCAATATTCCGCTGGGCCTTATGGCAGGCGGACTGACCGAACTGGCTTTTGCGGGGCTTACACCCGCCGGCGGCACACAGCCGCCAAACCCTGTTTTAGCCGGCGTTATGACAACTGTCATCGCATACACCACAGGAAAAGACCCTGCTACGGCGATCGGCCTTGCGCTTCCCTTCAGTTTCCTGATGCAGTATATCATTCTGTTCTATTATTCCAGCTTCTCACTCTTTATGAAGAGAGTTGACAAATACGCCGAGGAGGCGGACGGCAAAAGCCTTGCCCGTATCAACATGCTGACAACCGGCATTGTGGCCGTTACCTACGGCGTTGTTGTCTTCCTATGCGCCTATGTTGCGCAGGACGCGATGCAGGCCCTTGTAAAGGCAATGCCAACATGGCTGACACACGGCTTTGAAATCGCGGGCGGCGTCCTTCCGGCAGTCGGCTTCGGCATGCTGCTCAAGGTTATGCTGAAAGGCGAATTTGTCCCTTATCTGATCATAGGCTTCGTGGTTGCAAGTTTTATTCCTTTCTCCAATTTATTGCCGGTCGCCGTCATTGGCATGGCGATGGCGCTGATTGTATTTAATGGTGAGAATAACCGCAGAAAAACTGCGAGAGAAACCCGTGTTGTATCGGTAGGAGAAGGAGATGACGGCAATGAAGGGATCTGAGAATCAAGTGACTCCCGAGAAAGTATTGACGAAAAAAGACATTACAAAACTCGGCTGGCGTTCCTGTTTTCTGCAGGCCAGCTTCAACTATGAAAGAATGCAGAGCGGCGGCTTTTTGCTGGCGCAAATGGAATGCCTGAAGAAAATTTATAAAGATGATAAAGAAGGCTTGTCCGCTTCGATGACCGACAGCCTTGAATTTATCAACACGCATCCGAATCTGGTCGGTTTCTTAATGGGACTTTTAGTCTCTCTGGAAGAAGCCAAAGAAAACAGAAGCACTATCAAAGGTCTGAAGGTCGCTCTGTTTGCACCGCTCGCCGGCATCGGCGACGCGATCTTCTGGTTTACCCTCCTGCCCATCGTCGCGGGTATTACCGCCTCCATGGCTATGAGCGGAAGCATCCTCGGCCCATTGATCTTTTTCGCCGTCTATCTGACAATCTTTATCCTTCGCATCGCGTGGACACATGCCGGCTACAACCTGGGTCTGAAAGCAGTAGACACATTGCGGGAATACTCGGGAATCATTTCGAAAGCTGCGACTATTCTGGGTGTAACCGTTATCGGAGGGTTGATTGCCTCCTATGTGCATATTACTCTGCTGCCCGAAATTGTGGTAAATGCGGCAAAAACGGTTTCTGTTCAAAAAGATTTTTTTGACAAGATCTTCCCGAACATACTGCCCTTCGGATACACTCTGCTGATGTATTTCTTCTTAAAGAAGAAGAAAATGAGCCCGGTTGTACTGATCGCGGGTACCTTTGGCCTTGCAATTCTCCTCTCTTTCATGGGTATCCTTTAATTTGGTAAAAGTGTCGGGGGTACAGTTCTTCTGTACCCCGTTTCACTTTCATGGTTGTGAAAGATGCTTTAGCATTTCTCCGCTTAATACTCGTTTAAAGCTGGAATCATTCGTTCCTTGCTCAGCGGACAGGGTCAATGACTTGAATATGGAGAAATTAGTGATGAGTTTAAAAGAAAACATGGAAGAACCTTCTTTCTGTAATAACGTAAATCCGGTTAACCCACTGAAAACAATCATTTGTGATGACTTTGAGTCAATGTCACAATGTTCGGCAAACCTGATTTGTGCGGCTTTGAGAGCAAAACCGGATTTGCTTTTATGCTTGCCTGCGGGCAATACCGCAATCAGAACCTATCAGATTTTGAAAGAGCGTTCCGATTCCGGCGAAGCTGACTTCAGCAAGGCTGATTATGTAGAACTGGACGAATGGCTGGATTTGGAAGACGAATCGGAAAACTGCACCTCTTTCCTGTTCAAAAATTTTTACGATCCGCTTAATATAAAGAAAGAAAAGATTCATTTATTTGATATACACGCGGAAAACATGGAAGATGAATGTAAAAAAATCGACCGGTTCATTTTTGAGCACCACGGAATTGACCTGATGCTTTTGGGACTGGGAATGAACGGCCACCTCGGTTTAAACGAACCGGGTGCTTCGTATGATAAGTATGCCACCGTCATTTCACTCGATCCTGTTACACAAAATGTGGGGCAGAAATATTTTTCAAAGCCCATCAAGCTGTCCAGAGGCATCACTCTGGGAATCCGTCATATTTTAGACGCGAAGCAGGTCGTTTTACAGGTGAGCGGAACGGCAAAGTCCGATATTGTTAAAAAGATCTATGAAACCAAACCGACGTCCATGCTGCCGGCCACAGTCATGCAGCTTCTGAATAACGGGATTGTGGTTCTGGATCGTGACGCCGCTTCGGGAATCAAGCAAAAACAAACGCAAAGCTTCCTTTATTTTGAAAATACCAGGTAATTTTAATATAGTTATGTTCACCGGATTTGATTGCAGTATAGTTTTGCTTATAAAAAGGAGTGAATCGAACGATGATTGGAGTATTGATAACCGGACACGGCAGTTTCGCCACTGGAATGATAAGTGCTTCCAGACTGATTGTAGGTCCAAGCGAAAACCTGCTGGGCGTGGATTTTGTGGAAGCCGACAGTACCGACACACTTTCCGACAAGCTCAGACAGGCGATGGAATCCCTTGGCAATGAAATTCTGGTACTTGTGGACCTTGCGGGTGGATCTCCCTTTAAAACCGCAGTCACGCTGAAAGACAGTTTTCCTGATAAAATCATTGAAGTGATTTCGGGTGCTAACCTGCCAATGGTCACTTCCGTTCTGTTGGAAGAACAATCAACACTGAAAGAATACGTCGAGAATGCAATGGAAATGGGAGCAATCGGCATTAAGCAGTTCAAAAAGAAGCCGAAACCGCAAATCAGCCCTGTAGGTGACGGAATATAGCCAAACCTTTCCATTGCGTTTTTAAGGAGGCGCAATTAACAGATGAATTATCATGGCAATCCGGTTTCAGGGGGTATTGCTGCAGGCCCAGTTTTCCTGTACCAGCCCTTCACTGCCGCTGTCAGCGATGTTCCGCTTGAAGAAAATAAGATACATCAGGCGATTTATGATTATGAATCCGCACGGAACAATGCGCAGACGGAGCTGGAATCCATTCAAGCACGTTTGGAGACCGCCGACCCTGAAAAAGCGAAGATCTTCACTGCGCATATCGATATTTTATTTGATGAGGCCATGGACGGCGATATTCGTGAACTGATTACACAGGATCACTACTCACCGGACCGGGCAATAAATGAAGTTTTTGAAAAATACGCAAAAATCCTAGGCAAATCCCCCGACCCACTCATCCGTGAGCGCTCTTCGGACATTCGGGACGTAAAAACACGCCTGATCCGGGTGTGGAACGGCGTCCCCGAAAAGAACCTTTCCTCGCTTCCCGCCCCTGTTGTCGTTGTCGTTCATGATCTGCTCCCCTCCGATACCGCGACCCTGGACCGAAAGAATGTTTTGGCCATCGTAACGGAAATCGGCGGAACTACCTCCCATTCGGCTATTATCGCAAGGAGCTACGGCATTCCCGCCATTTTGGGCGTGGAAAATGCAACGGAGCACCTTTCACAGGGAGAAACGATCATAGTCGATGCGCTGACGGGTCAGGTGATTACCCAGCCCACTAAGCAGCAGCTGGCCGACTGTGCCGAAAAGCACCGGCAGTTTGCAGCACAGCAAACGCAGATCAGCGCGTTTATGGAAAAAGAAGCCGTTACTCCCGACGGGGTTAAGGTGGAGATTGAACTGAATCTTGCTTCTGTCAGCGAACAGGCGCTGGAGGGTTCAAAATACACCGACGGCGTCGGCTTGTTCCGCACAGAATTTCTGTACTTGGGACGGGATACCCTTCCCACCGAAGAGGAACAGCTCGAAATTTACCGCACAGTTCTCACCAAATTCGGCGGCCGCCCCGTAACACTGCGCACACTGGATGTCGGCGGCGATAAAAAGCTTGACTGCCTGAACCTTCCCCATGAGGATAACCCGTTTCTTGGGAACCGCGCGCTCCGGCTTTGCTTTGACCGGCCTGACATCTTCCGGACACAGCTCCGCGCCGCTTTTCGGGCGTCGGTTTACGGCAACCTGTGGATCATGTTCCCCATGGTCGGCAGTATGGACGATATCCGCCGCGCCAAACAAATCGTTTCCGATGTAAAAGACGAGCTCACCGCCGAAGGCATTGCATTTTCCCCGAACGTAAAACTCGGCATCATGATTGAAATTCCCTCCATTGCGCTCATGGCGGATTTTGCGGCGAAGGAAGTTGATTTTGCAAGCATCGGAACCAATGATCTCTGCCAGTATACCATGGCTGTCGATCGCCTGAATCCCGCAGTCAGCCAGTATTATCAGAGTTACAGCCCTGCACTTTTCCGCCTTGTAAATCATGCCGCCGCAATGTTCATTAAAAACGGCAAACCCATCTGCGTCTGCGGAGAACTGGGCGGCGACCGCCTTGGAGCCGGAGTGTTGATCGGGTTGGGAATCAGAAATTTGAGTATGAGTATTTCTTCTGTCGCACAGACCAGAAAACTGGTGAATGAGCTGCCAATGAAAAAGGCCGAGGAGATCGCCGCCAAAGTGCTTTCTCTTTCCACCGCACAGGAAGTGGAACAATACCTGAAGGATGCGTTCAAAAGCATTCTTTCCTAAACCAATTTATTAAATACGGAGGCATCCATTATGTATTCCAAAAAAACAATTATTAACAACAGAACAGGGCTGCACGCACGCCCTGCTTCCGACTTTGTCAAATGCGCGGCTCAGTTCAAGTCAAAAATTACGATAAAAAATGCAGATGACGACGAGACTGTCAGCGCAAAATCCATTATTCTGATCCTGTCCCTCAGCCTAAGCCAGGGCATGAAAGTCGAAATCACCGCAGACGGCGAAGACGAAGTAAAAGCTGTCGATACTCTGGTTTCATTAATCGATTCAAAATTCGGAGAGGATTAAGTCCTCAGCCCGACAGCACTATAACTTTTCACGATTGTCCCGGATAACAGCCTTTGAAGGTCATCCTCACGGAAGCAGCCTGTTTTCTCATGGAGCGCATTAGCCGAGGCAATGGACAGCGCAAAACGGATGGTTTGTTCAAGCGGATACTTCCGCACCATGCCCACCGCAAAGCCTGCTACCATGCTGTCGCCGCAGCCCACCGTATTGACCACTTCTATGTTAGGACAGATACCCTGAAAGACGCCTTCATCGGACACAATCAGCGCGCCGTCGCCGCCAAGCGAAACGACGACCAGTTCGATTCCGCCGTCATGGATCTTTTGAGCCGCCTCAAGCAGCTGGGTTCGGGATGTGACCGGCGCTCCGGTAAGCTGGCGGATTTCATCCGCGTTTGGCTTGATCATCGTCGGTTTTGCCGCAATACTTTCTGCGAGCATGGTCCCGCTTGTGTCCAGAATAACGCGTTTGCCCTCATTCTTCGCCGCTGTGATCAGCCTGCCGTAGTAGTCGGCGGGTGTTCCTGCCGGAACACTGCCGGAGATGGTAACCACGTCGCTTTTCTCCACGCATTTCAGGTATGACTGATAAAATTCATCCAGCGCTTTCGCATCGATTTGCGCTCCCGGCTCAAGAAATTCCGTGTGTGTGCCCGTGGACTCGTCTTTCACATTGATGCAGCAGCGGGTCTCGGCTCCGGAATCGGTAAAACAGCCGTCGATTCCGTCTTCTTTTAAAAGCGACTTAAAATAGGCGCCGTGGTATCCGCCGGCAATCCCCGCGGCCAGCACTTTTTCACCCGCAAGCGACGCGACCCTTGCCACATTGAGGCCTTTGCCCCCCGCTGTTTTGATGCAGCTGCGAACTCTGTTTACGGCCCCCGTCTCATAGGTATCCATTTGATATAACTGGTCGATTGCTGTGTTGAGTGTAACGGTAGTAATCATACAATTCTCTCCTATATTGTTATCGCAGAACGATATTGTATTTTAAACGGTCTCCGCGGACAATACTGTCGCAGTATTCCACAAGAACGCCCCCGGCGCCGGTAACGCGTTCAACATGAAGCGCAGGCTGGCTGACGGTTGTTTCAAGGGCTTCCGCCTGATTTTTATTAATCAGCACCGCTTCAAAAGATTCCTTTGCGGTATCCGGTGTGATCCCCGCCAGAAGATGCAGCGCATTATACAATCCCTTTTCTATAATAATGTCACCGGCCAGATCCGGGCAGACGGCGCAGGGAATGTAGGATTTCTCCAATGCAAAAGGGGTATTGTCCGCACAGCGAAGCCTTTGTACGCAAAAAAGAGCCTCTTTTTCCGGAAGGCGAAGCGCAGCGGCGGCAGCCGAACAGGGTAGCCTTTCGAAAGAAATCAGTTTGTTGGTGATGGTATGCCCGAGATGGGCCATATTATTTCCAAAGCTGTAGAAGGACGACAGTTCCTGTTCCACTTTCGGCTGAAGGATAAAGGAGCCCTTTCCCTGTTTTCGGTAAATCAGCCCCTGTGTTTTCAGTCCCTCCAGCGCCAGCCTGACGGTCATGCGGCTGACCCCATATTGCCGGCACAGCTCGGATTCAGTTGGAAGTTTATTTTCCGCCTGCCATACCCCGCTCTCAATATTGTTTTGAAAAATATTCTGAAGCTGACGGTAAAGCGGTATGACACTGGTTTCATCCAGCATTTTCTCACATCCTAAATCTTATTTAAATTTTTTCTATTGACAAGAACTCTTGATAATCTTATTATAATGTTATAACAAGTTTTTGTAAAGAGGTGCTTACATGAAATATTATATCGGCATTGACGGCGGCGGAACCAAAACCGCGTTTTCTTTATGCAACGGTGAAGGGGAACAGATCGCCACCTATCTTTCCACCGGTTCCTCTTACATGATGTATGGAATTGACCATGTTGTGGAATGTATAAGGTTAGGCGTCGGTCAATGCCTTCAGCAGGGGAATGTATCGCTGACCGATGTGGCGGGAATCAGCATGGGACTGCCGTGTATAGGCGAAAACGTTGTGCTTGACCTTCCGCTCAAAGAAAAAATCCACGCATCCTTCCCCGGTGTGCCCGTCTATATTGGAAATGACGTGGAAGTAGGCTGGGCAGGCTCGCTTGCGTGCGAGGAAGGCATCAACGTCGTGGCCGGCACGGGCTCCATCGCGTTCGGCAAAGACCACAGCGGCAAAACCGCACGCTCCGGCGGCTGGGCCGAATTTTTCTCCGATGAAGGGTCATGCTATTGGGCAGGAAGAAAAACGCTGGAGCTGTTTTCCAAGGAATCCGATTATCGACTGCAGAAGTCGGCCCTGCACGACGTCATATGTGAAGAGTTCCATCTGACGGACGACTACCAGATCATCGATATTATGTTTAAGGATTATTTTCCTTACCGCGAAAAGGTCGCCAGCTTGCAGATTCTTCTGGAAAAAGCCGCTGTTAGAGGCGACCCGAATGCAATTCAGGCATACCGCAGCGCAGCCGAAGAACTTGCGCTGATTGTGAAAGGCGTGCTGAACCAGCTGGATTTTCCCGAAGGATTCCCCGTATCCTATTCGGGAGGACTGTTTAAAGCCGGTGATTTGATTTTAAAGCCTTTTGAATCGCAGATTCATGCTTTGGGTGGCATTCTGGTAAAGCCGGCATTGCCGCCTGTCATGGGAGCGGTGCTCCTTTGCTTTTCCAAGTTTAATCCGTCGGATTTTTCGGCGGTTTCCAAAACAATACGAAACAGAGAAACAGAGAGGTAACAAAACATGTATTTAACAGAACAGGAAATCATGGCAACCAAAGAAGCTCTGGACAAAACCTACAGTCAGGTACTCAGGCAGGAAGAGGAAATGAAAGAATTCTTCCGCGCAAACAAACAGCGCAAATTTGTTTTTCTTGGCTGCGGTTCCAGCTATATGCTCTCGAAGAGCAACGAGCGCATGTTCGTCACCCGCCCCAATACCTCTGCCGTCGCCATTGCGGGCGGGGATTACCTTGTCAATCCCGACACATACATCCATACGATTGAAGACAGTATCGTACTCGTCCTGTCACGCTCCGGCATGACCTCTGAAATTGTCCGCGCGGTCGAGCACATGAAAAAGGTCAGCAACGCCAAAGTTGTTTCCATCACCATGAAGGAAAAGAGCACCCTTGAGGAGCTGTCTGATTTCACCGTTGTTCTTCCGTGGGCATATGACAACAGTGTCTGCCAAACCCGTTCGGTTACCAACCTTTATGCAGCCAGCCTGTTAATCAATGCCATCTGCTACGACGATCAGGAACTGAAAGCCTCTGTCAAGGAAGCAATTGACCAAAACAAGGACCACATGGAAAAATATCACTCCCAGCTTCAGGATATCGCGAAAAAAGAGTTCAGCGACGTCATTGTCCTTGCGGACGGCGTGCTTTGCGGCATTGCGGAAGAGGGCGCGCTTGCCTTCACCGAAATTTCGCTCATCAGCGGAAAATACTTCAATATGCTTGACTACCGTCATGGCCCCAAGGTGCTGAACAACAGCAAAACCCTCACGATTTTCGCGGTGCAGCCAAACGAGAGCACCTACCAGCGCGGCATGATCGACGATGTTAAGAAGCACGGCGGCACGGTGGTTACCTTCGGCTCCGAACAAACCAACGTATACGGTTCCGACCTTCACATCTCCATCAGCGGAATCAACCGCTTCGAAGCATACGGAATTCCGTTCATCTATACCATGCAGATGATTGCATTGACAAAGGCGCTTTGCAACGGCGGCAATCCCGACGAACCGACCGGATTGGACGCCTATATCACATTAAAATAGAAGGAAGGAAACGAATATGCTGGTAACTACAAAAAAAATACTGAATGATGCCAGGGACGGCGGCTACGCGGTAGGCGCCTTTAATGCGGAAAACGCCGAAATGGTCTGGGCCATTGTCAACGCCGCCGAGGAACTGAAAGCTCCGGTCATCATCCAAACGACATCCTCTACCCTGAAATATTTTCCACCCGCCTACTTCGCCAACATCGTCAAGGCGGCGGCCGCTACGGTCAGCGTTCCGGTAGCCATTCATCTTGACCACGGTTCCAGCTTCGAACTTGCCAAGGCGTGCATCGACAGCGGCTACACCTCCGTGATGATCGACGGCTCCGCCCTGCCCTACGAAGAAAACATCAGTGTCACACAGAAGGTCTGCGCCTACGCGGACAACTTCGGTATTCCCGTCGAATCCGAGCTGGGGAAAATCGGCGGCAAAGAGGATGACACCGAGAGTGCTGACGACCAGTACACCGACCCCGACCAAGCAGTGGATTTTGTCAGCCGCACCGGGATTTCCTCTTTGGCTGTTGCCATCGGAACCGCCCACGGAATTTACGCAAAAACGCCGGTACTCGATTTTAACCGTGCCGCGATGATTAGAAAAGTGATCTCCATCCCGCTGGTTATGCATGGCGCCTCCGGTCTTTCCGACGAAGCGCTGAGGGAAGGCGTGGAAAAAGGGATGGCAAAAATCAATTTTGCCACCGAACTGAGAATTGCCTTCACCAATGCGGTGAAAGCACATTTGGCGGAGCATCCGAACGACATTGACCCGAAAAAGTATTTGGGAACCGCACGCATCGCCGTAAAAGAATTGGTAAAATCCAAAATTCTTGTATGCGGCAGCGCAAAAATGGCAAAATAATAAAGGATTTGAGAATCCTTTTGAACTCCTAGGAGCTCCTGACATAGTGAATGCTGTGTCAGGAGCTTTTTTTCTGAAATTGGGTATTGAAAAGATTTACACTTCGTGGTATTATAATCATATGCTTACATCATAAACATATGATTAGTAAGCGATTTAAATTTTTAAATCACCGGGATTTTCAACTGTCTTCCCTGCGTAAGCGGGGAAGACAGTAAACCATTTACGCATCATCTATGAAACTGCCGGTTAGAAAGGAGAATGTTTTTTGACAAACAGGGAACAGGAAATTATTGAACTGATTAGAATCAACCCCATGATTACGCAAAACGAACTGTCGGAAAAGCTTTCCATCACGCGCTCATCTGTTGCGGTTCATATTACAAACCTGATGAAAAAAGGCGTGATCAAGGGAAAATGTTATATTTTAAACGATGATCCGTATGTCTGCGTAGTCGGCGGAGCGAATATGGACATTCAGGGCTTTCCCAGAGAACAACTTGTAATGAATGATTCCAATCCGGGCAAAGTGAAAATTTCATTCGGGGGTGTAGGAAGAAACATTGCCGAAAATATCAGCAGACTGGGCATTCAGACAAAACTGATTACTGCGGTCGGCAACGACGATTACGGCAAAAGCCTGCTGGAGGCAGCCGGAAAATGCGGAATGGATACAAAACATTCGCTCATATCGGATGAATATCCCACCCCCATTTACCTTTCCATTCTCGACGGGGAGGGCGACATGAAAGTTGCCATTTCCCAGATGAACGTGCTTGAAAAGATTAATGTGGATTTTATTGAGAACCGCAGACAGCTGATCAAGCGCGCGCAGCTTTGTGTGATTGATACAAACCTGCCTGAGAACACAATTGCCTTTTTAACGCAGGAATTTCCCGAAATGGATTTTTACCTTGATACGGTATCCACGGCAAAGGCCGTAAAAGCAAGGGATATTCTCGGCCGCCTGCATACGATCAAGCCTAACCGGCTGGAAGCCGAAAAACTTTCCGGAATTAAAATAGCCGACGAGGGCAGCCTTCGCCGCTCGGGGGAATTCTTCCTTGAGCAGGGTGTGAAGCGGGTGGTAATTTCACTCGGCAGCAAGGGGACCTATTACCGCGACGGCAAAACCGAGTTTATTCTGGAAACAGAAAAGGTGAAAGTGGTAAACGCCACCGGCGCGGGCGACGCGTTTATGGCCGGTCTGGTTTACGGAAGCCTCCACAATATGGAGCCCGTGGAAATCATTAAATTATCGGCTGCGGCTTCAAAGCTCGCGCTCAGTCATGAAAACACGATTAATCCCGATATGTCGGTAGAAAATATAGAAAAAATGATGGAGGAAAACGATCATGTTAAAAGATTATCTTGAAATTAACGCAGGTGTGCAGAAAGCCCTTGATTTAGGAAAGCCCGTGGTGGCGCTTGAATCCACCATTATTTCCCACGGCATGCCGTACCCGCAAAATGTTGAAACAGCGCGCAACGTGGAAAAAATTATTCGCGAACACGGTGCGGAACCTGCAACGATTGCCATTATCGGCGGCAAAATAAAAATCGGCCTGACCGACGATGAACTGGAACACCTCGGCAAAGCAAAAAATGTCATCAAGACGAGCAGAAGGGATATTCCCTTTGTAATTGCCAAAAAGGCGGACGGCGCAGCCACAGTGGCGACCACTATGATTCTTGCGGCACTGGCGGGCATAAAGGTATTTGTAACCGGGGGCATCGGCGGTGTGCACAGGGGCGCGACGGAGACCTTCGATATTTCCGCCGACCTTGAGGAACTTGCAAGAACAAATGTGGCTGTCGTGTGCGCGGGCGCAAAATCTATCCTTGACCTGAAGCTGACACTTGAATATCTGGAAACCCGCGGCGTCCCTGTCATTGGCTTCGGCACCAAGGAGCTTCCTGCCTTCTACACGAGAAGCAGCGGCTTTCAGGTGGATTACCGTGTGGATTCGGAGAAAGAGCTTGCACAGGCCGTTAAGATCAAATGGGAGATGGGCATCAACGGCGGTCTGGTGATTGCAAACCCCATCCCCGAGCAATACCAGATGGACAAAGCGGTCATAGACAAGGCGATTGACGAAGCCTTGAAGGATGCCGCCCTTGAAGGGATTAAGGGCAAGGACACCACCCCCTATCTTCTTGCGAAAATCAAGGAGATCACCGGCGGAGACAGCCTCGATTCCAATATCCGACTGATCTACAACAATGCCGTAGTTGGTGCAAACCTTGCGGTTGAACTCGCCAAATTACAGTAAAACGAATCATACGGATTCTGAAAGAATCCGCCGAACAAAGACGGCATCACACGCAAATGTGTGATGCCGTCTTTTCTATACACTATGCGGGCCGCCCACTGCCCCATTATCGTGAATATGATCATTTTCCATAAACTATTCGAATTCTACTTGAAAGCCGTGCTGTACAATGGTAAACTATAATAATATTACTAAATGGCGGTGTATACTTTGGATAAGCTGAAAAAGCTGTGGCGCTTTTTGACAACGCCCGAAATGATATCCTACATTATATTCGGCGTGCTGACCACAGCCGTTAATGTTGTGAGTTACGGGCTTCTGCGCCCTGTCATCCACTGGAACACGCAGTGGGACGTGCTGACGGCAAACACCATTGCGTGGGTTCTATCGGTGGCTTTTGCATTTATCACCAATAAACTTTTTGTATTTCAAAGCAAAAGTTTTGCTGCAAGGCTTTTCTGGCGGGAACTTTCCACTTTTGTAGGCGCCCGTCTTCTGTCGCTCGGCGTGGATTCACTCGGCATGCTGCTTATGGTGAACACGCTGGCGTGGAATGACTGGCTGGCTAAAATCATCATGAATGTCATTGTCATTATCATGAATTATGCGTTAAGTAAGATGATTATCTTTAAAAAATAATGGAGCGCAGCCAGCGCCCCTGATTATGGAGGAAGTAAAACATGTTGGCAACTGAAAAAACGATGGACAAAATTGTCGCTCTGTGCAAAAACCGCGGGTTTGTTTACTCCGGAAGCGAAATCTACGGCGGCCTGTCAAACACATGGGATTACGGCCCGCTCGGCGTTGAGTTTAAAAACAATGTAAAGCGTGCGTGGCAGAAAAAATTCGTGCAGGAATGCCCGTATAATGTAGGGCTGGACACCGCTATTTTGATGAACCCGCAGGTCTGGGTGGCTTCGGGCCATGTCGGCGGCTTTTCCGACCCGCTGATGGACTGCCGTGACTGTAAAACCCGTCATCGCGCGGACAAGCTGATTGAAGACGCCGGCGGCGACGCAAACGGCATGACCTTTGAGCAGATGAACGACTACATCAAGGAAAACAATATAAAATGTCCGGAATGCGGCTCTTCCAACTTCACCGATATCCGCAAATTTAATCTGATGTTCAAAACGTTTCAGGGTGTAACGGAAGACGCTAAAAACGAAATTTTCCTTCGCCCGGAAACGGCGCAGGGTATTTTTGTTAATTTTGCCAACATTCAGCGCACGACCCGCCGCAAAGTGCCGTTCGGTGTTGCACAGATCGGCAAAAGCTTCCGCAACGAAATCACCCCGGGCAACTTTACGTTCCGCACACGTGAATTTGAGCAGATGGAACTTGAATTTTTCTGCAAACCGGACACGGACCTTGACTGGTTCTACTACTGGAAGGACTACTGCAAAAAGTGGCTGCTGGATTTAGGCATGACGCAGGAAAATATGCGTCTGCGCGACCATGAAGCGGAAGAATTATCCTTCTATTCCAAGGCAACCACCGATATAGAGTTCCTGTTCCCGTTTGGCTGGGGCGAGCTTTGGGGTATTGCCGACAGAACCAATTACGACCTGACGCAGCACCAAAACCATTCGGGAAAGAGTCTGGAATATTTTGACCCCGAAACAAACGAGCGGTACATCCCGTGTGTCGTCGAGCCGTCGCTCGGTGCCGACCGTGTTACGCTGGCGTTCCTCTGCGACGCCTATGACGAGGAGAAGCTTGATGAAAAGGATACGAGGGTAGTCATGAGGCTGCACCCCGCACTGGCCCCCTACAAGGCCGCTATACTCCCCCTTTCCAAAAAGCTGAACGACAGGGCACAGGAAATCAGCACACAGCTTTCCAAGCATTTTATGGTGGATTACGACGATGCCGGCTCTATCGGCAAACGTTACCGCCGCCAGGATGAAATCGGCACACCGTTCTGCATTACCTACGACTTCGACAGCGAAAACGACGGCTGTGTGACCGTGCGTGACCGCGACACTATGCTGCAGGAGCGCATAGCAATTTCAGAACTGACGGATTATATCAGCAAAAAAATAGAATTTTAATGTAAAATTAAGATACAACAAAGCGGGCTGTTTCCCCAAGCTGGGAAACAGCCCGCTTTTGGCTATACGAACTATTTTTGGGTATGTTCTTCTTTTGTCTCCGGATCTTTTATGGGTTTTGTAAGCAGGGACACAGGTTCATCCGTCTCTTTTTCCGCATGTTTTCTTTTCCTGCGTAAAAAATAAATAACGAAAATGGCAATCACCGCTAAAAGCAGGATAACGGGTGCTCCGCCCAGGAAAAACACCAGCAGTCCTTCGCCGAATCCACTGAGCCCGCGCAGAGAATTCTTAAACTGCCGAGATATTTTTTCACCGAGGGTAACCGGCGTTTTCTCCAGCTCCGTCGGCTTTATTACTTCGTTCAGCTGTATGGAAACCGTACTGTAATTGATGAGCGAATCATACTGGCGCAGCGTGCCGGTAAACTGTTCAATCTGATAGTTCACATCCGCAAGCGCTTTTTCCAGCGCGATGATATCGGTCAGCGTACCGGACTTTTTCAGCAGGGCGAGAAGCCGTTCCTGTTGGGTGCGCAGGCTTTTCAGCCGCGCCTGGGTATCATAATAGCTTTCGCTGATATTTTCACTGGAGCTGGTAAGGTTCAGGATACTTCCAATAGACCCCGCGCTGCTTTTAAACTGCCCAAGTTTTTCCTGCGGAATCCGCAGAACATAGTTTGCGCTGCGCAGATTCTGTTTTTCTATGCCGCTGCCCGTCACATTGGAATCCTGTATGTAACCGCCCAGCTCGGTGCAAAGGCTTTGAATTTTTTGCACGGAATCATCAAATTTCAGCGTTTCAATCTGACACGACAAACGTTCGATGATTTTCTGGCTGGAAGCCGCCGCCAGTTGATCCGCAGTCGGATTTGCACCCTCCGCGCTGGCGGTACTTTTCCCGTTCACCGGCGCATCGGCCAATCCCGCCGCGGTGGAAGCGGTTCCCGCATCCATTGCAACAGACTTCTGTTCAGCCGACGCCTTGTTCGCTGCGGTGCCGCTTCCCTGCGAAGCACAGCCGCCAATCATCATTGCTGCAATCAGTAATCCGGCGACAAATCCAAAATATCTTCTGTTTTTCATCTTTTTCCTCCTTTTATGTTACGGAACAAATCATTATTTGTTCTTTGTGAAATGCATGGATTTATGGTACATACCGTTCCTCTGTTATGTAACACTTTCTTTTTCACTATGAGTGATCGGAAGAGGAACCGCTGTCCGCACTGTTTAAATATATTTCGCTTCCAACACTGTTCACATCGCTGCGCATCAGCTTTTTCTCTTCCCCGCTTTGCACAGTCTGGGTGAAAATCCGCAAAACTGTTCCGTCATAAGTAACAAAGCCTTTCAAAGGGGAATCTTTTAAAAAATCGTTGAAATACTGAATGGGCATATATGCCACGCCGCTGATTATAGTGGGCTGAACGGCCTTGCCATCTATCGCATATTTTCCTCCATCCTCAGTCACGGAAAGGGAAATGGATTTTGCCATGTCATCTAACGGCAGAAAATCACCATTGTCGTTTGAGACCACTTTGTGGTTGAAATCCAAATTCATCCCGTTCAGCAGCACATCCCCCGCCGGAGACACACTGTTGAATGAAACCTTCGTTTTCAAGTCTGCAAGCGGAAATTTAAAAACAGGAATTCCCGCAGCATAACAGGATATATCGTACAAGTCAAAATAAACAATCAGATTTTCACCGTCAAGATAGAAAGGGAAATCTCCGTTCTTATCCTCAATTGTCTGCACAGCCTCTGGAAAATAATTATCAGGCTGTTTCTTTATTTCAGCTGTAATTTTGTCGGAAATCAGCTTTTTTCCCGATTCCTCATTCTGAAAAAGCGATCCCAGCGTATCATAAAACTCTCCTGTATTCATGTTTACCGTATAGGATTTAATCCATCGGAACCCATGTGCTCCACCGGTATAATTTTCATTATAAATCCGAGTGGAAAGTACATCTGCATTTTCAGAATAATCAAAGGAGCTCTGAAAATACAGGGAAACAGGGGGTCTGTCTGTATTTTCAGCAAGATATCCCTCAAGATCTTTTGCAGCTTGCTTCACTTCTGCAATTCCATCATCAGAAACTGTTTGAATTTTGGAATTCAACAATTTTGCGGTGTTAAATCCGCTGAATTGCGGCACTGCGGTCTGGATATCCTGAGCACATATGCCACTTTCCGTTTTATTCGTCAAAGCAACATCTACGGAAAGCTGCGGTGCAGCCCACGAGCCGGAAAATTTCGACAAGTACTGGAGGGAGCATCCCTCTGTAAAAAGCAGCAAAACAGCTAGCAACAAAATCCCAGTGCGCCTAGCCCGCAACATCATACCCATCATCCTTCCAATTCCTAAACCAAACTTATAACTATAATTAATGACAGCAATTTCTTAAATATGCAGATTTTTGTCTGCCGTCTATTTCCTTTGCCATTATGAGAGCATAATAACAGTATAATGGATAATTATGGAATGTCTATATTTCTGACAGCTTTGTAATGAATATGAAGAAATTGTATTCCGGCATATTCATGCATAAAAAGCACAAGGCGGCATGACCGGTGAGGGATTTTCCCTCAAATGATCATGCCGCCGTTAACGCCCAAAACCTGCCCGGTGATAAAGCCGGACTTTTCCCCCGCCAAAAAGCTGACGGCACCCGCAATATCCTCCGCCGTACCGATGACCCCAAGCGGAGTTTCTTCTTTCAGCACATGAACTGTGTTTTCGTCAAGATGCGCATTCATTTCGGTTTGAATTACCCCCGGAGCCACGCAGTTGACCTGTATGCCGGACGGGCCGACTTCTTTTGCAAGCGCTTTGGTCAAGCCGATCACCGCTGCTTTTGCCGCGGAATAATGCACCTCACAGGAAGCGCCGACCTGCCCCCACATGGAAGAAATATTGATGATTTTCCCCTGCTTCTGATGGATCATATATGGCAGCGCGCACTGGCAGCAGTGAAACATTCCTTTTACATCGACATCGAACATCCTGTTCCAGTCCTGTTCCGTAATATCCGTAAAGAGCTTTTGCTGCGCAATCCCCGCGTTGTTCACCAATACGTCAACAGCGCCGGCTATGGCGAACATCCCTTCCACCTGCTTTCTGTCCGATACATCGGCATGCAGTGCGACGCAATCGACATGATAAAGAGCATTGAACTCCAACACCAAAGATTCGGCCTCTGTTTGAGAAACATGATAATTCACAATCACACGGAAACCGTCCTCTGCAAGCTGCCGTGCAATCGCTTTTCCAATGCCGCGTGAAGCACCGGTAATCAAAGCTGTCCGCATTTTCACACCCCCAATTAAACAAATTTTTCAGGCCACTACATATTTCCCGTTGCAAGCATAATGGCGGCAAGCGCCGCAATGGGTGCAGTTTCGGTGCGCAGAATCCGTGCGCCGAGCGTGCCGATCTTTGCGCCGTTTTGAACCGCAAAATCGACCTCTGCCTGTTCAAAACCGCCTTCCGGCCCGATAAAAACCGCCAGCTCCCGCGTTTGGCCGCTGACAAGCCCGGCAATGCTTTGCCCGCCGCCTTCAAAAAATAAAATAATTTCACCGCTCTGCGCGGCCTGTTTCACCGCCGCTTGAAAATCGGTCAGCGCGCCGATCTGAGGAATGACTCCCCTTCCGCTCTGCTTCGCGGCTTCTTCCGCAATTTTCTGCCAGCGCACGTTTTTTTTCGCCGCTGCTTTTTCGTCCGGTTTTGAAACACAGCGCGCCGTCATGACAGGTACAATTTTCACCGCGCCGGTTTCGACCGATTTCTGCACAATGCTGTCCATCTTATCCGCCTTTGGCAGTCCCTGGTATACAGTAACATTTACGCCCGGCTCCGCAACACTCCTGCAAAAATTCAAAATGCGCACAACAACTTTACCGTCCGTTATGCTCTCTATCCTGCCGTTATAGTCCGTTCCGATGCTGTCGCAGAGAATCAAGCTTTCTCCCGGCTGCATACGCAGGGAACGCGCGATATGGCGGGCGTCTTCCCCGGTAATAGCCGCTTGTTCCTCCGGGACGTAATCAATAAAAAATCTGGGCATAGTCCACCTCAAACAGTATAATGTAATCGTTCATCTCCGGCGGCTGCCGCGCGGGCGGTGAACCAGAGGACATAAATTTAGAATATAATAATCGTTTTGCAATTATTATAACACAGTAAAATACAATAATAAAGAAAAAAGCCCCGCACGATAAAGTGCAGAGCTTTATGAAAGTGCGAAGCCTTTATAAAAAATAGGATGAACAATTTAGGAGATGACTGCCAGAACAATAAAGTTTAAAACAAACAGTCCGGTAGCAACCCATAGAATCGGATGAATTTCTTTTGCTTTGCCACGGAACGTCTTGATGAGGCAGTAAAATATGAAGCCGGCGGCAATGCCGTAGGAAATACTGTAGCAGAACCCCATGAAGATGCCGGCGAAGAAAGCCGGAATTGCTTCTTCAAGGCTGGTCCATTCAATTTCTTTGAATGCGCTGAGCATCATAATACCAACAACAATCAGAGCGGGAGCCGTCGCAGCGGAAGGAACCGCGCTGATCAGCGGAGCGAAAAACGCGCTGATTATGAACATTGCAGCGGTAACAACACTGGTCAGCCCGGTGCGTCCGCCGGCGCCGATGCCCGCTGCGCTTTCAACATAAGTTGTTGTATTGGAAGTACCGAAAATAGCGCCGATGGAAGTTGCCGTTGCGTCTGCAAACAGAGCCTTGTCCATTTTCGACTTAAAGCCATTGCTGGTTTCAAGTGCTAATTGATCTTCCGCGCTGAAAATTCCGGTCTTGCGTCCGGTTCCGATGAAGGTTCCGATCGTGTCAAAGGTATCGGAAAGGCTGAACGCGAAAATGGTCATTAATACGAGCGGGATTTTGGAAGGGTCTGCAAAAAGTGACTGCATACCGGGATTGCCGAACGCAGCGCCGAAGGTCTCCGGCAGTTGGGAACAGGCTTCACCAAATCCCATTGTCTGGCCAATGGCCGTAATACCCATTGGGATACCGATAATCGTTGTCGCAACAATACTGATTAAGATCGCGCCTTTGACATTATTCACCAAAAGAACAACAGTCAATGCAATCCCGAATAAAGCGAGCAGAACAACGGGTGCGTTCAACTTGACAATTGCCGGCACCGCGCTGCTGGATGCAATAACCGTTTTGCTGTCTAATAAGGTATATGTACCCGGGTCGGATGTAAACTGAATCAGACCGGCGTTTTTAATACCGATATAAGCGATAAAAATTCCGATGCCGCCGCCGATTGCATTTTGAAGGCTTTCCGGAATGGATTTGATGATCAGTTTGCGGACTTTGGTTACAGTAATCAAAACATTGACAAGACCGCAGATGAAAACCATGGCGAGCGCTTCCTGCCATTTGAAGTGTAAGCCAAAACATACGGTAAACACAAAGAATGCGTTTAAACCCATGCCCGGCGCCTGTGCATAAGGCACATTTGCGAATAAGCCCATGATGAGGGTACCGATGACCGAAGCGATAATGGTTGCAAGGAAAACCGCGCCCCAAGGCATTCCTGTTTGTGAGAGCATATTTGGGTTTACAATGATGATGTAAGCCATTGCGAAGAAAGTGGTCAAACCGGCGCCGACTTCCGTACGGACATTTGTGTTGTTGCCCTTTAAATTGAAGAAGTCGCCCTTTGGATGGTACGCTGTTTCTGAACCGCCTGCCATAATTTTTCCTCCTAAAAATAAAAGTGCCCGACAAAGCACTGCCGGGTGATCTTGCATTAATTATTTATAGTATAGAACCTAAGGCTGAATATAGCAATGTGATATTTACACAAACTTTTTGAATTAGAAACAATTTATTCATACTTTTTGAGGTATTTTAGTCATTAAAATGCAAAAAAGCCAATCCAAAAGTGCATTTCATGGGCTTCATTCCTAAAACATGCATGAAACCGCTTTCAAGCTGCAAAATGCATAAAGCGGCGGCTTCTTTCGAAGCCGCCGCCGTAAAACCATTTTGGATTATTTCAGATTGCCCTTTAGGATATCAAGCTGGTCATGAAGCTCTTTCGGAAGTTTGCTGCCAAACTTTTTATAGAATTCTTCAATGCCATCGGCTTCTTTTACCCACTGCTCAGGCTTAATTTCAAGAATGCTCTTGAGTGTGTCAAGGCTGAAATCAAGACCCTCAAGGTTGATATCTTCTGCCTTCGGAACAAAGCCAATCGGAGTTTCGACGGCATCGGCTTTTCCTTCGCAGCGGTTAATGATCCACTCGAGTACGCGCAGGTTGTCACCGAAGCCCGGCCAAATGAAGTGGCCTTCGTCATCAAGACGGAACCAGTTAACGTTGAAAATCTTAGGCGCTTTATCTCCCAGCTTCTCGCCCATTTCAATCCAGTGTTTGAAATAGTCTCCCATATGGTAACCGCAGAAAGGAAGCATTGCCATTGGGTCGCGGCGAACAACACCGACTGCGCCGGTTGCAGCGGCTGTTGTTTCGGAAGCCATGATGGAACCGACAAACACACCGTTGTTCCAGTCGCGTGACTGATAAACCAGAGGAGTGGTCTGTGCGCGGCGGCCGCCGAAGATGATAGCGGAAATCGGCACGCCTGTCCCCTTGTCAAATTCAGGACTTACGCAGGGGCAGTTCTTTGCAGGAGCCGTAAAGCGGCTGTTCGGATGAGCACCCTTTTGGTCGGAGGTTGTTCCGTCCCAAGGCTCATTCTTCCAGCTAAGAGCATTCTTTGGCGGATTTTTGTCAAGGCCTTCCCACCAGACAGTGTTGTCGTCAAGGTTGTGAGCAACATTGGTGAAGATAGTGCCTGACTTTGTTGAAGCAAGCGCGTTCGGGTTTGATTTGTCGTTTGTGCCGGGGGCAACGCCGAAGAATCCGTTTTCAGGATTGATCGCATACAGTCTGCCGTCCGGACCCTGACGCATCCATGAAATATCGTCGCCTACCGTCCAAACCTTGTAGCCCTTTTTACGGTAGCCTTCCGGCGGAATCAGCATGGCGAGGTTCGTTTTTCCGCAGGCCGACGGGAATGCCGCGGCCACATATTTGATGTCACCCTTCGGGTTTTCAATACCGAGAATCAGCATATGCTCTGCCATCCAGCCCTCGGTTTTGCCAAGGTAGGAAGCTATGCGGAGCGCAAAACACTTTTTGCCGAGCAGAACATTTCCGCCGTAACCGGAATTGACGGAAATAATGGCGTTGTCCTCCGGGAAGTGACAGATATATCTTCTTTCCGCGTCAATTTCACATTTGCAGTGCAAGCCCTTTACCCAATCGGTGCTGTCGCCCAGCGTATCCCATACTTTTTGGCCGACGCGGGTCATAATGGCCATGTTCAGTACGACATAGATGGAATCCGTCAGTTCCACACCGATTTTTGCAAGCGGCGAACCGATCGGGCCCATGGAATAAGGAATGACATACATGGTACGGCCCTTGTAGCTTCCTCTTGCAATATCATAGAGCATTTTATATGCTTCCTGCGGGTTTTTCCAGTGGTTGGTCGGACCTGCGTCCTCTTCTTTGCGTGAGCATATAAAAGTTCTGTCCTCTACGCGGGCAACGTCGTTTACAGCGGTGCGGTGCAGGTAGCAACCGGGGAGCTTTTCTTCGTTCAGCTTAATCATTTCCCCCGTGGAGCAAGCTTCGGCGCGTAATGCTTCAATCTGCGCCTCCGACCCGTCAATCCAGACTAATTTATCCGGACAGACAAGTGTCTTCATTTCTTCAATCCAGTTTAATACCGACTTGTTGTTTGTCATGACTCAATTCTCCTTCCGGTCCAATGACCTTCGAAATTTTGATGATATTAGATCTCATTATAATACATTGCATTATTTTAATCAATCTTGAAATGATGAATTTGTTAAAAATTTACCATAATTAATGCACAAAGCTCATGGTGCACTTTTAGAGGATTTTCAGCAATTTCCGTCGACCGGCATCGCAGCACAGGCATTCAGGTCGAATCCTGCGGTTTTCCCCGACAGATATTCATAATAGCCCTGTGCGCCCACCATGGCGGCATTGTCCCCGCAAAGTTTCAGCTCCGGCATATAGAATTCCCATCCGCGGTCCCTGCATTCCTGCTGAAGCCGGCTGCGAAGAAGGGAATTGGCGGAAACGCCGCCCGCGATCACCAGCTTGGTACTGCCCGTGTCCTGTGCGGCCTTTACAAAATTTTTAACCAGGCAGTCAACCACCGCCTTGCGGAAGGAGGCCGCCAAATCTTCCACCGGCAATGTCTGCCCTTTTTGCTCCGCATTGTGTATCAGGTTAATCACCGCTGTTTTTAATCCGGAAAAACTGTAATCATACGGCGCGCCGTCCACAGACGGATGCGGCAGCTTAAAAGCGTTTGGATTTCCGCCCTGTGCGCGCCTGTCCATTTCCACGCCGCCGGGATACGGCATCCCCATCGCTCTTGCGGCTTTATCAAAGGCTTCGCCCGCCGCGTCGTCGCGTGTGCGGCCCAGCACATGAAGGTCCTTATAATCCTTTACTTCAACAATGTGGCTGTGTCCGCCGGAAACAATCAGGCACAAAAACGGCGGCTTCAGCTCCGGGGAGGTGATGTAGTTCGCCGCGATGTGCGAGCGCAGATGATGCACCGGTATAATCGGTTTTCCTGCGGACATGGCAAGTCCCTTTGCAAAATTCACGCCGACCAAAAGCGCACCGATCAGCCCAGGCGCGTAAGTGACGGCGATCGCGTCAATCTCATCAAGCGTCAGCCCGGCGTCGTCTAGCGCCTTCTGCGTTACCCCGACAATCGCTTCGCAGTGACGGCGGGATGCAATTTCCGGCACTACGCCGCCGTATAATTTATGCTCCTCCACCTGTGAAGCAACCACCGATGACAGAACGGTTCTTCCGTCTTCCACCACTGCGGCGGCGGTTTCGTCACAGGAGCTTTCCAGTGCTAATATCCGCATACTCTATTTTCCCCTTATTCTTTAAAATACGAACATGATATTAAAATAATTTTTCTTTCCGCCATTCGGGCGGTTCGGCAATGTCACCCCAATATTCAGTTAAACCGCTAATCAGCTCATTCTGAAAATCAAAGAATGAAACCGCCGTAAATGCAGTGTTTCCACCTGCAAGTTCAACGTGAACCACGGAAATCAGCCTGTCATTCATATGTTCCATACTTTTCACAGTGATATTCCAGCGACCCGGATATTGTTCATTGACACGCACAAATTCGCGCACAGTTAACTGCTCTTTGGTATTAGGCCAGTTTATCAAAGCGTCCGGCTTAAAATATTGGAATAAAGATTCCCAGTTCTGCGCATCCATATCGTGCCAAAAATTCTTAACAAATTGTATAGATTCCATATCAATTCTCTCTTTTCTAAAAATGTCTTGTCATTAACAGCGCGTCCTCTTGGGGTGCGGTATAAAAGTTTTTCCTGACCGCCACGGGTTCAAACGCAAGCCCTTTATAAAGCGCAATAGCGGCGGCGTTGCTCTGCCGCACTTCCAGCGTGATAAATTCCGCGTGATTTCGTATTGCATAATCAGTTAAATACTGAACCAGCGCCCGCGCGATTCCCTGTCTGCGGCAGGCCGGATGGACGCAGACCTTGTCGATATAGCATTCCCCGCAAATGCAGTGCATTCCGGCGCAGCCCACCGTTTCACCATCCCGCTGCGCGGCGGCAAAGCAGGCGGTATCGCTCGAAAGCTCAGCTTCCAGTCCTTCGCGCGTCCATGGAGAAGAAAAACAAAGCGTATCAATTTTTACCAGCGCGTCAAGATGTTCCTCGTTCATGGGCACAATTTTAATTCCGCTCATTGAGGCACCTGCCCGGTTTGTTCAGACTGAAGACTGATCAGCCGTATCACATTCCTTGCAACCTGAATCAGGATCAGCAGCATGATAACTCCCAAAAGCTGCACGCTGAAAAAATCGGTATTAAACAGGTTATGACAGACGGCATACGTGGAACTCAGCACTGTCACGACCGGCACGTAGAGCATTTTCGGAAAGTAAAACGCAAAAATCACGGACAGAATATCTGCTAAAAAATAATACCGTTCGTGCATATGCGGGAGGATAAACGGAAGAAACAGCGCGAAAAAGAGAGCAGCTGAAACGAAAAGCTCGTTTGTAAAAACAAATTTCTTTTTATAGAAGTAGAACAGGGCAAACAGAGTCAGGCCGCCGGCCAGAATCACCGCGGCGGAACTGATATAGCCCGGCGTATCCTCCGGCAGCCAGGTGTACAGGTTCGGCAGAAACATGGCGATCATTTTATACTGCCCCGCCTGGGAAAAATACACCGTCAGCAGTCCTTTCAGACCGCGTCCCAGAAACATCGCAGGGAGAATGGCCAGCATATAGACAAACGGAATGATTAAAAATGTGCTGAGCCGCACCCTGCGCTTAATGAGCAGAAGCAGCAGGAACGGAGCCAAAAACACCGCCTGTAATTTGAAAATAAACGCGATGGCAAACGCGGCGACCGCCTGATATTCCTGATCAAGCATGAAGTAATACACACAGGCAATCAGAGCCGCGGTGAAAATCGCGTCGCACTGCCCCCAGACCGCCGAATTAAGAACCACGCTCGGCAAAAACAGAACAATTGCGTAAGCCATTACCCCGTACATGGGGTCCTGATATTTCAGACGGACTGTTTTCATCACATAAAAAGCCAGAACAATATCCGCAATGCTGGAAATCAGTTTGATCGCAGTCAATCCTGAAATGGGAAAATATGTAAAAATAGCCAGAAGGTAGAGATAGGTTGGCATATAGTCGCCGATATTCATACCGACCGCCGCGAATCCGCCGTTGTTTTTCAGCGCCGCGTACCAGCCCTGCAAAAACTGGTGGTAGTCTCCCGATTCAAACGGAAACAGCAGAAAACGGCCCAACATGGCAAGCACCGTTACCAAAACAATAAAAGCCATGTTTTCCAATTGTTCTCCGCTCAGTTCTCTGCGTTTTTGCAATCTTCTCACCCCTTTTGATAGATTAAAAAGTCAAATTCAATGTGTGTTTTCAGCGTATCCGTCTGCTGCAATTTTTCCACCCCGTCCGCGCCGGTTTTATAGTAATAGGGAGTCATGGTAAATAAATCCTGAATTATTTGATTGCCGGAAATCATAATATTCCCTTCAACGGGCACACGGTCAATAAAAGTGAACCCCTCGTAGTCCGCTTCAAAGGATTCATTTTCATAGGGTGCGTCATACAGAATCTCTTTTAAGCCGTACAGATGCCGCCGACCCGGTACGGCTAAGATGAGATGCCCGCCCGGTTTTAGCGCACGGTTCAGCTCGCTTTCGACAATCGGCGCAAACACATCCAAAACACAGTCGGCGGCAGCGGTTTCAACCGGGATGCTGAAAATACTGGCAACGGCGAATTGGATCTGCCTGTATTTTTTCGCCGCGGCTTTGACGGCAAACTTCGAAATGTCGAATCCGAAGACCTGCGGGGTAAAACCGAGACGAACCAAATCATCCGCCAGCCTTCCGGTATAGTAGCCCTCTCCGCAGCCCGCGTCAAGAATAATTGGATTTTTTGTGCCGGAATATGCGCGCACAAGTTCATTCAGACGATCGCTGAACAGCTGATAGTGTCCCGATTCCAAAAAGCGGCGGCGCGATGCAATCATTTCTTTGTTGTCACCGGGTACTTTCGAATGCATTTTGTTCGGCGGCAGCAGATGAACATATCCCTCGCCTGCAACATCATAGCTGTGCCCGTTTTTGCAGACACACTCTTTGGGGAGCCTGTCCAGTTTTTCTCCGCATGCGGGGCAGGTGAAAATCGTCATGCTTTTGCCTCGTACCACGTCTTTCCGATTTTTGCTTCGGCCACCATCGGCACGGAAAGGTTCACGGCGTTCTGCATTTCTTCGGTAAGAATCTGCGCGGCTTTCTCCGCCTCGTCCTGCGGTGATTCGACGATCAGTTCATCGTGCACCTGCAAAATCAGCCGCGACTGCATTCCCTCTTTTTCAAGCCTGTTTTCCACTTTCACCATTGCAATTTTAATGATATCGGCGGCAGCTCCCTGAATCGGCATGTTGCGCGCCACGCGCTCGCCGAACGAGCGCATGTTGAAATTGCTGGCGGTCAGCTCCGGCAGGTAACGGCGGCGGCCGAACATGGTTTCGGCGTAGCCGGTTTCCTTCGCTTCGGCTACCACCCGTTTCATATATTCATCAATCCCGGAATAGTGGGTAAGGTAATCCCTGATATAGGTTTCGGCTTCACTGCGCGAAACATGGATATTCTTCGCAAGCGAAAACGCGCCGATGCCGTAGACAATGCCGAAATTAACCGCCTTGGCGCGGCTTCTCATCACCGAGGTAACCATCTGCTCGGGCATATGGAACACCTGCGCCGCCGTGCTGCGGTGGATATCGTCATTGTTTAAAAATGCCTGAATCATGTTTTTATCGTTAGCGACATGCGCCAGAACACGCAGCTCAATCTGTGAGTAATCCGCGTCCACCAGCACCCAGCCCTCACGCGCGACAAAGAAGCGGCGCATTTCCCGGCCAAGGTCCGTGCGGACGGGGATGTTCTGCAAATTCGGCTCTGTCGAGCTGATGCGGCCCGTGCGCGTCTCCGTCTGATTGAAGCTGGAGTGAATTCTTCCGTCCGGCGCGATCACCTTCAAAAGACCCTCGCAGTACGTGGATTTTAGTTTTGCCAGACTGCGGTAGTTCAGCACCAGCTCCACCGCCGGATGTTCATAGCGCAGATTTTCCAGTATTTCCACCGCGGTGGAATAGCCGCTTTTCGTCTTTTTCCCATGGCTCAGCCCCAGTTTTTCAAACAGCGCCTCGCCAAGCTGTTTGGGTGAGTTGACATTAAACTCGTATCCGACCGCCTCGTAAATCTGCGCCTGCATGGTGTCGATCTGCTTTTGCAGAACCTCGCCGTAAGCCCGGATGCCTTCCTCATCCACATCAAAACCGATGGTTTTCATATGGGCAAGCACCTCGGCAAGCGGCATTTCTATTTTATTGAGCAGCTCCGTCTGATTTTTCTTGCCGATCTCATTCGTCAGTGTATCCGTCAACGCGGGCATGACCGAAGCGTCTGCCAGTAAGGAATCCTCCTGCTGCGTCAGGGAAATGCCGTATTCCTGTGCCAGCCGTGCAGGCTCGTAGCCGGATGCCGAGGGGTTGAGCAAATAGGCCGCAAGCATGGTATCAATCCCGGCGTTTTTCAGCTTTGCGCCCTGTGCGTCGAGCGCGGCGTAAAACGGCTTGATATCGTGCGTATTTTTCTTAATCGTTTCGTCCGCGCAGATTTTCTTGATAAAATCGATGTCGTCCGTTATGTGGATGCTGTTTTTATAGTTAATATATAGTTTTATCTTGCCATCGGTATACCCGGCAATAAAATCCACCCGTCCAGCTTTTTTTAGGCCCTTCAAAAGAGCGGCGGTATCCGTGTTTTCCTCCACACCCAGACCGGGCTGCTCCGTTGTTTCTTCATCCACCGCTGCTGCGGGCGCGTGCAATCCCATTTTGTCAATCAGCGAAAAAAATTCCAGCTTCGCCATCAGACGCGCGGCGGCGTCATTGTCACACTGCTTTGGAATATAGTGGGAAATTTCCGTGTCGACCGGCGCGTCGGTGCGGATGGTTCCGAGGTAACGGCTCAGATAGGCCGTTTCCTTGTCCTTGATCAGCTTTTGGCGCATCCCCTCTTTGATATCGAGGGTATCAATGTCTTTATAAATAGAATCCAGATCATGATATTTTTGAACGAGGTCGCCCGCGCCTTTCGGGCCGATGCCCGCCACACCCGGAATATTGTCGGATGAATCACCCTGAATGGCCTTAATTTCAATCAGCTGTTTCGGTTCAACGCCGTAATCCTCCATGATTTTGGCTTCGTCATAAAGCGTAACCTGCGGCTGGCCGAATTTGGTCGCGGCAAGGCGGACGCTCACATGCGGCCCGACAAGCTGAAGACTGTCACGGTCACCGGTCGCAAGAATGCAATCGTCCCCGCTTTCACTGCACCGGTGTGCCAGCGTGCCGAGAATGTCGTCGGCCTCGAAGCCTTCGCATTCCAGTAAACGGTATCCTAAAAGCTGTAATAATTCCTTGAGGTTCGGAAGCTGCTGGGCAAGCTCTTCGGGCATCCCTTTGCGCTGCGCTTTGTAGCCCGCGTATTCCTTGTGGCGGAACGTCGGCGCACGCATATCAAATGCAATCGCTATCGCATCGGGAGCGGTTTCGTTTTTCAGTTTTTGCAGCATGGTCAGAAAGCCGTAAATTCCGTTGGTAAAAAGCCCCTCCTTTGTGGTTAAAAGGCGGATGCCGTAAAACGCGCGGTTTAAAATACTGTTTCCGTCAAGTACAAGCAGCTTCATATTGTTCTCCTTTTGCAATCCGAATATTTTTAAATCTGATAGCAAAAACAAAAAATTGAAATCGCTATCGTTTTTCATACAGACAATCATTGAAATATTATATCACTTTTCAAAGAAAAAAATAAGTGTTATAATAAACGCGGATCTCAAAACAGAAAGGATTTCTCAATGAAAATTGGCAATTTAAAGATAGATGGATTCGCAGTCCTCGCTCCTATGGCAGGCGTTGCCGACCGTGCCTTCCGCGAAACCTGCGTGCGGTTCGGCGCGTCCTATGTGCTCAGCGAAATGGTCAGCTCGAAAGGGCTTCAGTTCAACGACAAAAAAACCGGTTCGCTGATGGCACTCAGCGACGCTGAACGCCCGGCGGGCATTCAGCTTTTCGGGAGCGAGCCCGCTGTCATGGCCGAAGCGGCGAAAAAGGCAATGGAGTACGCGCCGGACGTTATCGACATCAACATGGGCTGTCCCGCACCGAAGGTAAGCAGCACCGGTTCCGGCAGCGCACTGATGAAAAACCCGCCGCTCTGCGGGGAAATCGTCACGGCGGTGAAAAACGCCGTGCCCGTTCCGGTAACGGTAAAAATGCGCAAAGGCTGGGACGGAAGCACCGTCAACGCGGTGGAAATCGCCAAAATCTGCGAGGCCGCCGGAGCCGACGCCGTTACGGTGCACGGACGCACGCGAGAGCAGATGTACGCCCCAAACGCGGACTGGGACATCATCCGTCAGGTGAAGCAAGCGGTGAGCATCCCCGTCATTGGAAACGGCGACGTCGTTTCGGCGCAGGCCGCGGCGCAATTGCTGGAACAGACTGGCTGCGACGCAGTGATGGTCGGCCGCGAGGCGCTGGGCAATCCGTGGATTTTCACGCAGATCAACGCGTACCTGACTGATTCCTGCCGAATTCTACCCCCGCCCGGCATTAATGAACGCATGTTGGTCATGATGAAGCACATCGCGCTGATGTGTGAATATAAAGGCGAACACCGTGCCATGAATGAAGCGCGCAAGCATGTGGGGTGGTACCTGAAAGGCATGAAAAACGCCGCGTCGTTCCGCCGCCGCGCAGGGTATCTTGAATCATGGGAGCAGCTGGAGGAGCTGGTTCGCGATATTCTTAAAACAAACAGTGAAACGTAACAAAGCCGTACGACAATAATACCGCCGGAGGAATTTCCCCGGCGGTAATTTTATCTGGTATTATTGAACCATATACATAAGGGCAAAAGTTCCGGGGCCGCAGTGGACGGAAACGGAGCATCCGCAGTTTCCGACAACAATTTCATCAAAATTCTGAAATTCTTTGATTTTTTCCTTAACCGCTTCAATGGTATCACGGTCAACATCGTAGTTGGCAATAATCAAACGCGACAAATCAATGTTGTCCGCGCCTTTCAGCCTGTCCTCCACCAATTTGCAGACGGCGGATTTCAAACTGCCGCGGTATTTTTTGGCAACGCCCATCTTTCCGTCCTTTACATCGATACAGGGCTTGAGGTTCAGCAGGTTCGCGCCGAGCGCCTGCAGCCCGGTACAGCGCCCGCCCTTATACATATACAGCAGTGTGCTGATAACGCAGGTTGTCCGGACTTTATTGGTCATTCCCTTAACCTGTTCCTCAATTTCTTTGGCGGAGAATCCCCGGTCGCGCAGTTCGGCGGCTTTAACGGCGAGAATGCCCATTCCGCTTGACACATTGCGGGAATCCACGGGATAAATGTTATCAAATTTTTCAGCTGCCATTTTTGCAATATTCGGCGTAACGGTCAGTTCGGAGCTGATGCTGAAATGCACTACCTCAAAGCCGTCATTTGTCCATCTTTGATAAAAGTCCTCGTAATAAGCGGGAGTCGGAGCGGAGGTTGTGGGGAGCCGTCCTGTTTTATTGTAATATTCGAATAAATCCGGCGTATGAATGTTCACACCGTCCAAATAGGATTTATCCCCCAAATTCACATTCAGCGGAATGACTTCAATCCCGTAACGTTCAAGCATCTGCGCGTTCAAGTCACAGGTACTGTCCGCAACGATTTTCACTTTTCTTTGCATAGCCCCTCCTATTTTTCTTTATAAAACAAAACAAGCGTGTTGGGCCCGGTATGCACAGTCATGCTGCACCCCGCGCGCGTAGTGAGAACCTTCCTGAATTTTCCGCTTTGCTTTACCATTTTAACCACATCGTTTAAAAGCGTCTGATCCATGCCCGTAGTGGAAACAAATGCACGTTCATCGTCCATATTTGGCTGTTCCAGTACAAAACGGATATACTCTTTACTGACCTGAGCGAAGTTTCCGCGGAATTTTCTGCGCACGGAAAGGACGCCGTGGGTGTCCAGAAGAAGGCACGGGCGCAGTTTAAGCAGATTCGCTCCAAGCATTTGCACTTTTGTGGCCCTACCGCCCCGATAGGCATACTCCAGCGTATCCACAAGCACATTGGTGCGAATTTTGGTTTTATCAATTTCAATCTGATCATAAATTGACTTTGCCGACATCCCCGCGTCGCGCATATCTGCAGCTTTAAGCACTAAAAGCCCCTGAGCGGAACTCAGGGTGAAGGTGTCGACAACATAAACATGATCAAACTCCTGCGCGGCAATCAAAGCATTTTGATAGGAAGAGGAAAATTTGGAATTCATTGCAATATGCACTACATCATTCCCATTTTCAACCTGCTTTTTAAATAATTCAAAAAAGTCGGCGGGCGGCGGAGCCGATGTTTTCGGCAGATGATGTGTTTTTTCATAATTTACAAAAAGATCGTCCGGCCCGATTTCAAATACATCTCGACGGGTGCGGCCGTCAACCGTAATATACAGCGGCACAATCTCAATTTGATACTGCTTATATAAATCGGGAAATAAGTCGCAGGCACTGTCGGTGCTGATAATTACGCCCATAATTGCACTCCCAATATCATTTTGCATACTAATTTTTTTATTATAACATTATGCAACCATTTTTTCAACTTTCGGTTGTCACAAAAGTACTTTTTTGTAAATTTTACAAAAAATTCACAGTTGTATGGGAAGCATAATATATGATATTATATGTTTATATCAGCTGTCAGCACATTTGAGAGGATTTGTTAAGGATGAATATAAAATCGAAAAAATTTCTAACGGTCATTATAACACTCATTTTTGCAGTCACTGTCTTTACTTTGACTGCGTTTGCCGAAAGCAATACCACATCCGTGGACCCGCCCGCTCAGGAAGTAACCGGGGCGGTTGTGGGTAACAGTTCTTCACAAAGTGCGGGATCACCGGAATCAAGCAGTCAAGTCAGCAGTGAACCCACAGGCTCAACCAGTGAGTCTTCGCCGTCAGGCAGTGAAGTTCCTCAAAGCGGCGGCGAATCCAGCCAAACAGGATCTTCCTCCGAAGCCGCAAGCAGTTCCTCGGCCCACACGGCCACTTCTTCGAGCAAAGCGCCGGTAGTCAATCACAATGTTGACACACACGCGAACGAGGTGGAGGCAAGGGCTTCTCAGGCGGCGCAGACCATCAGCGACCCGGCCGTTCTGTCTTCCCAGAACTGGGGCGAACTGCTTTCAAGCGGCGAATCCGCCGCCAGCGAAACGGCAGCCGACGTGGGTACTGTCAGCAGTGAAGCCGGTGCCACCCCCGGAATCGGCGGCGTATCCTGGCTTTTGGTTCTGGGCGTTGTTTTAATTGTTTTAGCCCTTTGCGGGATCGGTTTGTTTGTTTATCTTCAATTTTTTTTTAAAGGAAATTCGAGCGGAGGGCTGAAATTTGCACCTGCTGCCGCTGCCGCAGCCGCTAAAACCGATGAGCCCCTGACCTTTGAGGACATTAGTTCCGACAGCAGTAAATTACAGCGCCGCGAGGACTCCGCTTTCGAGGACACGCAGACCGGTACCGACATTCAATCGAGTTCAGTCCCAGCCATAAAAACTGCCCCCGCTGTGAAACCGCAGCAGGCCAGGAAACCGGTGAAAAGCGATAAAGAAATAACCGCTCCCATTCCACAGGAAATTCTGAGCCGAAACGGGTCGGCCTCACCTTCATCCGACCGAATTCCGAAATCACAGGCAACGCCGGTAAAAGACAGCAATTTTGATTGGGAAAAATTTTTTAATGATGAAAAAAAATAAAGGAAAGGGAGCTTAACCGCTCCCCTTCCTTTATTTAACCAGTGATTTCAGACCGGTGGTAAACTGTATGGATTTGCCGTCACATTCTGCCAGAATTGTTTTTTGCTGATCGGTGCGGTAAATTGTGACGCCGGCCTTTTGCAGCCTTGTGACCACTCCTTTATTCGGGTGACCGTAATCATTGTCAACGCCGCAGGAAATCACCGCCGCCGTTGGGGCTGCCGCTTTTAAAAAAGCTGCGCTGGTGGAAGTAGAGCTGCCGTGGTGCCCGCATTTCAAAACGTCACACCGAAGATTGAATCCTTTCGCCACCATCTCTTTTTCGCTGTCGGACTGCGCATCTCCGGCAAATAAAAACCGCTTTTCTCCGCTGGTAAGCATGGTGACGATGGAATAGCTGTTGAGTTCCCCGTATTTTGCTGAATTCGGCGCCACTATTTCAAGCTTTTCCGTACCGCTGTTCAAAATAGTGATTCCCGCTTTGCCGGCCGTGATTTTCAGGCTCTTTTTATCAATCGCGGTCAGCAGCTTTTCATAGGTTGCCGTGGTGGGAACCTGACTGTCCGGTATTTTAGGCATATAAATTTCACCGATTGCAAAATTATTTACGATCTGCGTCATACCTCCGATATGGTCTTCATGCGGATGTGTTGCAATCAGATAGTCAATCCTCCCAATCCCCAGATTCTTTATGTAATCGACAAGCGCCTCCGCCGTCTCTCCCGTTCCGGAGTCAATGAGGATATTTGCGCCCGTTTTCAGCTGAATTAACTCGCAGTCGCCCTGCCCCACATCAAGGTAATAAACCTTTGTGTTTTCCGGTTTTTCATCGGGCTGAGCGGACTGCGCACCGGCGGGGGCGCTTTGCCCAGCCGGATGAGAAGCCGGTTCCGCCGGGCCGCGTGTGCCAAACGCCGCCGAAACCGCCAGTATGACTAAAATCAGCGCTGCGGCCCACACTGAATATTTCTGCTTTTTTCTGCGTGCCAATCATGTTCCTCCCTATTTGTCGCCGGATTAAAAAAACCGCCCTGACGGGCGGCGTATCTGCCGATACAAATTAAACGTTTTCTTTTCCAAATAGATTGAATCGGAAAAGCCTTGATTCGTCTTCCGGTTTTTCACAAACGATAAAGGCTTCGGCAATTTTGCCGCCCTCAATCAGCTGAGTAAGCCCAACCAGCTGGCAGAGTTTGCTTTTTAAGTTAAGATGGTCGCCCTCGCGGGATACCAGATAAACATTCCCCTCACACTCATCAAGCACCTTTAAAAACGCAGGAACATTCACATCATGCAATTGTAGCGTAGATGATGTCATAATAATCCTCCTTTGGCAGTGTTTTTGCACCTGCCTGTTTCCTTTTGTCTTCCAATTTTATTATAACATTCTCCCTTTAATTGTCAATGCGGCACATGAGGTGAAAACGAACAAATCACAGACCGATTTCCTGTAATTTGGACCTTTTACATGAGAACTTGCGCAATTATATGTGAATGTGTTATAATGTCTGTCAATATATTATTGCAATCAAACAGATCAACAGTAAGAAAACCCCGCGTTGATTTAGAAAATTGCTCTAAACGACAGGAGATTTTAGAATGAGTTTAGCGCCCGATACCACGATCGTGTTGGGTGGCAAGGAGAACCTTGCCCTGATTTATGAAGATATGGAACAGCAGTTTCCCCCCTGTGAATTATACAAATTCACAAAACTGGTACAGCTTGTAAACAACGGCAAATATAAAATTTTGCTGTACAAGCGCCTTTCCGACAATGAACTGATTGGTTACGCTTTGGTTTACACAATTGAAAACTGCAATATACTCTGGCTTGATTACCTTGCTGTTTTGAAAAAATATCAGTCGAGCGGATACGGCAGCACGCTGTTTCAATTGCTTTGGCAAAAATACTGCGGCCCTTTTGACGGTATTCTGTTTTCAGTAGAGTATGTCTCCCAGTCCGACCCCGTGCTTGCAAAGCAGCAAAAGCTTCGAATCAGCTTCTATGAACGGCTGAGTGCACATCGGCTTCACACCAAGTATCTTCAGCCGTGCGACGACGGCAGCTTTCCGATGCATCTTTACTTTAAACCGCGCTGCGGATTTATTACAATCAGCCGGGCTTTGCAGATACAGGCCATTAGTCAGATGTACGACTACTGCTATTTCTACCTGAACCATCGCCGGGAGCTTCTTCCGCAATTCAGAGAATCCATCATCGATGAAAAGTTTAATGACTGACAATCTGTCCGTCCTGTATCTGCACAACACGGTCGGCTGCGCTGGCAATCTTTTCGTCATGCGTGATTAAAATAACGGTTTTTCCCTCGGCATTTAAAGAATTTAATATCTGCATGACTGCCGCTCCGGATTTTGAATCAAGGTTTCCGGTCGGTTCGTCGGCAAGAATAATGGGTGGTTTTGCCGCAATCGCGCGGGCAATGGCCACCCTTTGCTGTTGTCCCCCGCTCATCTGGTCCGGCTTGTGGCGCTCGCGGTCTGTCAGCCCGACCTTTGAAAGCGCCTCCTGTGCAAGGCTCCGGCGCTCTGCTCTGGGAATTCCGCGGTAAAGCAGGGGAAGCTCCACATTTTCAAGCGCATCAAGGCCGCTGATTAAATTAAAGCCCTGAAAAACAAAACCCAGCTGGCAGTTGCGGATTTGCGTCAGCTGCTTTTCGTTCATTCCGGCCACGTTTTCCCCACTCAGAAAATATTCCCCCATCGTCGGTGTATCCAAGCACCCCAGAATGTTCATCAGGGTCGACTTTCCCGAGCCGGATTGCCCGACAATCGCAACAAATTCGCCTGGGTCAATGGAAATGGAAACGCCGTTCAGCGCGCGCACCTCATTTTCCCCTTTGTTGTATATTTTATAGATATTACTGACCGTAATTAAATCATTTATCGTGAACACCTCGTTTACAAATATCTTAGAATCGCTTATAATAAAACTAAATAACAGCATAAAGGGGACAGATTCATGCTTACAAAATATTGGAAACAATTTAAGAGCGGAACCGATATCCGCGGTGTGGCAAGTAACGGCGTCGCGGGTGAGGAAATCAATCTCACCGATGAAAACATTGAAAAAATGGCGTCGGCTTTTGCCCTTTGGCTGATGAACTTCACCAAAAAAGACGCTTCCGCGCTGACCATTGCCGTGGGGCACGATTCCCGCATTTCCGCCCGTCGTATTCAGGCCGCGGTTACCCGTTCGCTTGCTGCCGCCGGCGTGCATGTGCTGAGCTGCGGGCTTGCCTCCACCCCTTCCATGTTTATGACAACAATTGATCTGGGCTGTGACGGCGCCCTACAGATTACGGCAAGCCATCACCCATTTAATCGCAACGGACTGAAATTCTTCACCAAGAACGGCGGCCTTGACGCACCGGATATCGAGCAAATCCTGCAGTACGCTGAAATGGATAAGAAGCCTGCGGCAGGGACCGGAACAGTGGAAACTGTTAACTACATGGTACGGTACTGTGAAATCCTGCGCGAAAAAATAAAATCCGGGGTCAACGCGGCGGACTACGAGCATCCGCTTTCCGGCTTTAAAATCGTGGTGGACGCGGGCAACGGCGCGGGCGGTTTCTACGCGCGGAATGTCCTTTCCCCTCTCGGCGCCGATACAAACGGAAGCCAGTTCCTTGAACCGGACGGATACTTCCCCAACCATATTCCAAACCCGGAAAATGAAACTGCGATGAAATCCGTCTGCGCGGCGACCGTTGCGGCTAAAGCGGACATGGGTATCATTTTCGACACCGACGTGGACCGCGGCGGCGCTGTGGATGCGAAGGGCGACGAAATCAACCGTAACCGGCTTGTCGCAATCGCCTCCGCTATCGTGCTCGAAGGCAACGAGGGCGGCACAATCGTAACGGATTCCATCACCTCAAGCGGATTAAAGCAGTATATTGAAAACACACTGAGCGGAAAACACCACCGTTTTAAAAGGGGCTATAAAAACGTAATCAACGAGGCGGTGAGGCTGAACAGTGAAGGCATTAACTGCCCGCTGGCAATTGAAACCTCAGGACACGCTGCGCTTCGTGAAAACTATTTTCTGGATGACGGCGCGTATCTGGTAACAAAGATCATCATCAAAATGGCACAGCTCCGCACACAGGGAAAAACACTGGAAAGCCTGCTGGAGCCATTGGCCGAGCCTGTTGAGGCGGTTGAACTCCGTCTTCCCATTCTGGTGGAAAACTTCAGGGAATGCGGCGATAAAGTGATTAAGGATCTTGAAGCCTATGCCAAACAGCAGCCGGACTGGCAAATTGCGCCCGACAATCACGAGGGCATCCGCATTTCTTTCGGCAGAGAAACCGGCAGCGGCTGGCTTCTGCTGCGTTTAAGCGTACATGACCCTCTGATGCCGCTGAACATTGAGAGCGACACCGCCGGTGGAAACAAACTGATCGCAACCCAGCTGTACGCGTTTTTGCGCACCTGCACCGGAATCGACATCTCTCCGGTAGAAAAATTTATAAGCTAAAAACAATGTGCAGGGGCGGCCAATGGCCGCCCCTGTTTCTATTACGCCCTTAAATAAACCAGATGCGCTACGCCCGGGATGCTTTCCCCCTGCTGCGACGAGGTGGGTGACATGAGCGCGCCCGTTCCCAAAAACAGCACCTTGTGCAGTTGTCCTGCCGTCAGCTGCTGCAAGATATAGGAGCAGAGCACCGCACCGGAGCATCCGCAGCCGGAGCCGCCGGCGTGGACATCCTGTTTTTCGCGGTCGTAAATCATCAGCCCGCAGTCATTGTGCACAGAGCTGATATCAATTCCGTCTTTCATCAGCAGTTTTTCCATCAGGTCGCTGCCGATTGTGCCAAGATCACCGGTCAAGATCAGATCGAAATCTTTTGGCGAGGCGCCCGTGTCCGTCAGGTAATCCTTAAGCGTCTGCGCCGCCGCCGGCGCCATGGCCGCCCCCATGTTCGCCGCATCCTTAATGCCAAAATCGGTAATGCGCCCGAACGTTACGGAGTCCACAATAACCTGACCTTCTTTTTTCTGCTCCGGCGAGCCCATGACAATCGCACCGGACGCCGTCGCCGTCCATTGGGCCGTGGGCGTTCGCTGCCCGCCGTATTCCAGCGGAAAGCGGAACTGCCGCTCGGCGGAACAGAAGTGGGACGAAGTCACCGCGACGGCCTGCTGTGCCGCACCGGATTCTGTAAACAGTGAAGCGATCCCAAGTGTCTGCGCCATGGTGGAACACGCGCCGAACTGACCAAGGAAAGGGATGTTCAGGCTGCGAAGACCGAAGGTGGAGGAAATACACTGATTCAGCAGATCCCCCGCCAAAATGCAATCGATATCCGTATTTTCTACATTCGCCTTCTTCAGCGCCAGCACAACCGCTTCGTTTTGCAGGCGGCTTTCCGCCTTTTCCCAGCTTGATTCTCCCAGTGTTGTATCGTTGTGGCACTGATCGTAATACGCACCGAGCGGCCCCTCACTCTCTTTTTTTCCGACAACCGCGGCAAATCCGAGGATCACCGGCTTTCTGCCCAGTTCAAGCGTATATTTGCCGATTCTGGTAGGCATGGCCATTCCTCCTCATCTTAATATAAATGAAAGATCCAAATAATCAGGCCGTATAGAATGGATGCCGCAATTCCGTAAACCAGCACCGGACCCGCAATAACGAACATTTTTCCACCAATTCCGATGACATAGCCCTCGCTTTTAAACTCCATGGCGGGTGCGACGATTGAATTTGCAAACCCTGTAATCGGGACCAAAGTGCCCGCGCCGGCGTGTTTTGCCAAATTGTCATAAATCTTCAGCGCCGTCAGCAGTGCGCTGAGCCCGATTAAACTGATTGATACCCATGTTTTCGCGTCTTTTACTTCCAGCTGACCGTACTGCACAAACAGATTGGCCAGCAGCTGTCCAAAAGCACAGATACCGCCGCCGACCACAAAGGCGAAAAATAAATTTTTACCGTATGTTGTACCGGGCGAAGCCTTATCCGCCATTTTTTTATACTCGTTTTTTGTCACAGTCATTTCGTAACCCCCTTTAAAAAATATTCTGCCAAACCACAGCGCAAAATATACGAATGAGGCATGAATTTTCAAGGCATGTCTCCGAATGAAAATCCGTTTTAATTTTTTTATAAAAAATGTTGGATTTCTCGGCAAAATGCGTTATGATAGAAGTGATTCCAATTACAGGAAAATAAACAGAGGGAGAATGATGATGACGGACAATCGTATAAACTCCAATTATAATACTCTGGTCGCTTCGCTTAACCGCACGAATACCGCTGCAAATAAAAAAACGACGGCCTCTGTTTTTTCGAATTTGCTGCAAAACGCGGTCGGCACAATTGATAATAAGCAAAAAAGCAGCAGTATGGATGATGTTTTCAATACCGCCGCTGAAAAATATAACATTCCGGTCAATTTGCTTAAGGCAGTCGCCAAAGTGGAATCCGGTTTTGACGAGGACGCGGTTTCAAGCTGCGGCGCACAGGGCGTTATGCAGCTGATGCCGGGAACCGCCGCTTCGCTGGGGGTGCAGAATCCCCTTGACGCAGAGCAGAACATCATGGGCGGAGCAAAGTACCTGAGCCAGATGCTGGACAGATATGACGGCGATGCCAAACTGGCACTTGCTGCGTACAACGCGGGCAGCGGAAACGTCGCAAAATACGGCGGAGTTCCCCCGTTCAAGGAAACGCAGGCTTACATTTCCAGAGTGCTGGACGCCGCCGGTGGGGATGTTGCGGCACCGACCGACCAGCTTTCCTCGTTAAGTTCTCTTTTGACCAATTCAATGGCCCAGTCGGGTCTGACAGGTTTAGACTCTACGGGAACCGGCACCGGTACTGCAGGCACATCGTACACCTATGACGATTATCTTTCCTTTTTGCAGCTTTATGTCAAACAGATGCAGTTGAATACCACACAGATGATGTCTTCGGACATTTCCGGCCTGGCTTCCTCCGATACCGACAATTCCACATCCTTATTGTAAATAAATTTTACGGCTGTCTTACAGTATTTGTAAGGCAGCCGTTTTTGTAAAATTTCAATTTCTTAAAAAGAAGGAAGCTCCTATTTTACATCTGAGTTATTCCGGTACCCCTGTCATCGTAATTCTTTTATTTTTGGCAAAGGTAAGAGGGAATGCTACATTATATGTACCTAGCACATCATAATTTGCTGTAAAAGTAATGCTATATTTGTTTGAAGCGATCTTTGCACTCGTAGAAACATTATCAGGAGATACATTCAGAGAACTTGTATCATCAAAATTCAGAGGTTCGTAGTCAAAAGAAAGAGTTGGCCCTGAATATCCTGTGATTACTCCTGTATTTGCATTATAAATGAACGATCCACTTAGCGTTGCTGTACAGTTAATTCCAATTGTCCCATAAGCAGAAGAATTAGCATATGCTACATAATTATCTTCTTTTGATATATATTGCCTCTCAAACGCATAAGGAGTTATGTCTCCGCTTAAACTAGAATCGGACATATTTAAAGGTTCTTTTGTTACTGTAAATTTAGAAAAGCAGGAAATTTTCTTATTTACAATATATTTTTTGATTGAAACAAAATCAGAGGAATGATAGTTTTCGATATTATCTTTATAGAACGCATTACTTATTTCATTCCCCGTTTCATCTAAGACAGTATAGACAGTCTGATTTTTAAAATAGTCCTCAATTAAGCTTGTGAATTTTTTAGATATGTAATAAGAACTTTCGCTGTTATTTGCTGAATCATCAGTTCTCTTTGTTGTTGCATAAACGGGTGTTACTGACATTGTTGTAAATAACAGAATTCCACACAAGAACATAGTTAATATTTTTTTCATGTTAATTTCTCCTTATTTTTTAATTTCACTTTTTGTGCTGCCACATGATAGATTTTCATAATTCCAATCCATGCAGCAGAAAAAATCAGATTTTGGGCAAGATCACGCCATATCGCCCAAGCATCCGGTCGAAAAATATAACTAAATAACGCTGAAAAAACAAATACGCCTATTGTCCAGATGATGACATATCGGAGGTCAAGAAATCCATATGCAACTTTCCAGCCAACGTATAAAAGGAAAAGAACGCTTAATATACGGAACGTGATTTCTGCTATATTTCCATATTTGAGAAAAAGGTGTATTTGTTGAGATATATTCTCCGGAATGCTGTGACTTCCGAAAGGTTTTGCCAAAACGGAAACTTTCATTTGAAAATAATGCTCAACGAGTTGTGAAAAGGTAAATAGAAATCCAAAAACTAAAAATACCATTATCTCTTTTCTTTGCATATAAATTCCCTCCAAAAGTCTACAATGAAAATTAGGATTGCTAATTAATCGCCAGATCCTTCCAACTCATCATAAATATGGCCGAAATCATATTTAAATCCACTGGTAGAGCCTTCAACATCAAAACTTACCGAAAATGTGACTACATATTTATTAGAAGACAGCCTCGCATCCGTTGATATATTTTTTGTAAAAAAACTCCAATCGTACCCTCCCATTGAATAATCGACACCCTACTGATATGTCCAATGGAATCATCTCCTATCTATAATTACTATCATGAATCTTTGCTTCTATAAATACAACGACTACGAGGGCCATTTTGTTACACTTTTTTTGAAAAAAATTAAAATATTTTTTATTTAAGCAAAAATCCCCTTTCCAACCGGACATTGGAAAGGGGATTTGTCTCTTTTCTGGAACTTATTTTACAGTGATTCAATTTCCTTGAGCCACAGGAACGCGGAAGCATCGCTGGGCATCCGCCAGTCCCCTCGGGGCGAAAGCGTGACGCTGCCGACCTTCGGGCCGTCCGGCAGACAGGAGCGCTTGAACTGATGCATGAAAAAGCGCTTGTAAAAAATTGTCAGCCATTTTTTGATCGTCGAATCGTCATAGGTTCCGGCAAAGGCGCTTTGCGCCATGTGGAATATTTTCGACGGCGTAAAACCGAAGCGGAGCATGTAGTACAGGAAAAAGTCATGCAGCTCGTACGGGCCGACAATATTTTCCGTCTCCTGCGAAATCACACCGTCAACCGGCGGCAAAAGCTCCGGGCTGACCGGCGTGTCAAGCACATCTTCGAGCAGCGCGCAAAGTTCCTCACCGCCGGTGATGGCGGCGTGGTGCACAAGGTGCCGCACAAGCGTTTTGGGAATGGAGCAGTTTACACTGTACATGGACATAATGTCGCCGTTATACGTGGCCCATCCAAGCGCAATTTCGGAAAGATCGCCCGTTCCGATAACCAGCCCGCCGCACTGATTCGCCAGATCCATCAAAACCTGCGTGCGCTCACGCGCCTGTGCATTTTCATAGGTCACATCATGCGTATCCGGATTATGCCCGATATCCTGAAAATGGAGGGTCACGGATTCGCCGATGGGAATTTCCTGAAGGGTAACGCCCAATAGCTCGGAAAGACGTTGGGCGTTGCTTTTAGTACGTTTTGTTGTGCCGAAGCCCGGCATAGTAACCGCCATAATTCCTTTGCGGTCAAGCTTTAAAAGGTCAAATGCGCGCACAATGACAAGCAGTGCAAGCGTAGAGTCCAGCCCGCCGGAAACGCCGATAACCGCACATTTGGAATCGGTGTGCTTCAGCCTTGTCTTCAAACCGGCAGCTTGCATGTTCAGAATCATTTCACAGCGCTCGCTTAAATCCTTTGTGTCGTCCGGTACAAACGGAAGCGCAGGGAATTTCCGTTCCACACGGGTATTGGGCATGTCCATGTCAAAGCTGACCTCGTAGGCTTCGCCCGCGTTCGACCATGTGGTGGTGCGCAGACGCTCCTGCAGCATTCGCTGCAAATCTACATCCGCGACCGTCAGCCCCGTTGTAAACAAGTTTGATTCTGCAAGAACCGTGCCGTTTTCGGCAATCACGTTGTGTCCGGCATACACCAGATCGGTGGAGGATTCGCCTTCCCCGGCATCCGCGTAGGCATAGGCCGCAATCAGCCGGGCGGACTGCCCGTTGACCAGATTGCGCCGGTACGGTGCTTTTCCGATGATCTCATCGCTTGCCGACGGATTCAAAAGCAAGGTTGCACCGCACTGCGCCAATTGCGAAGACGGCGGACAGGGAATCCATAAGTCCTCGCAGATTTCAACGCCGACCACCAGCTCCGGCATGCTTTCGCAGCGAAAAATCAGGCTGTTTCCCAACGGAACAAGCTCCCCGCAAAAGCGTGTTTCCACATATTCCGGCGCGGACGTGAAATGCCGCGCTTCATAAAATTCGCTGTAATTCGGAATGCTGCTCTTTGTCGGAAGACCCAGCAATTTTCCGCGGCAAATCACCGCGGCACAATTGTACAGGTTCGCACCGACCGGAACCGGCAGCCCGATCACCGCGAGCAGATTCATATTCCGGGTCTGCTCAAGAATATTGCAGAGCGCTTTCTTCGCCGCCGAAATCAGCGTGCGGTCACGAAACAAATCGCCGCAGGTGTAACCGGTCAGACAAAGCTCCGGAAACACTACGGCGCCGATGCCCCTTTTCTCACATTCGCGCATTAAATCAAGAATCTGGTTTTTATTGTACTCACAATCGGCAACTTTGATGGACGGTGTTGCCGCAGCTACTCTGAAAAAGCCGTCATTCATTCAAACCGGCATGATGCCGCATCCTGCTTCGCAAAGCGAGACGCATAATACAGCTTCCATGCCTGTGCCCCCTCCTACAATGAATTTAATATGTTATCGTTCCGGATTGGTTATATTATCACTTTTCTCTTTGCTTTTATTCCCGGCGTCGTTTTGAAAACGCGGATTCCGCATCACGCTTTTACTGCCCAGACCGGCAAAAAACGCTCCGACAATGATACAGGAATAATAGGCAATAAACCGCCAGAGCAGCATGGCCTGACGGATAATCCCCTGCCTGAAGAAGATCTGAAAAATAACAAGGAAACTGCCTTCCGCCGCACCTGCGGCCCCCGGCAGCGGCGTGTAGGTGGATATCATAGTCACAAAGCACTGCGCCGCTATCATGTCAACGAGCGGCACCCCGGGGTTATGGAATGTTTTATAGATAAAAAAAGGCACCGCAAAAACGGCTGTAAGCTGAACTACGGTGTAACCGTATATCTTTACACCCATTCGCCGGTTTCCTACCATGACCCTGTTGCTTTCAATATAAAAATTAAGCTGGTTTTTCACTTTCTCGTTTGCTTGCTTGGGATTTTTTACGATATGAATTTTTGTTAAAACCCACACGCAGCCATGAATGAGCTTTGTTGTAAAAGTCGGGCTGTGAGTAAACAAAAGAAGAAGTACAACAATTGCAGACTGACAAATAAAACCAATCACCGCCAGTGCCATAAACCCTTGAATTTTACTTCGGAAAAAAGAATATTTGATCATGATGACCAACAGCGAGTAAACTGTGATGGAAGTCTGATAAACCAGAAATTTGCGCACTAAAGCGGACAGAGCGATTCCTGAGGTCACACCCTGCCTTGTCAGCGCAAGTACCTGCATTGGCTGGCCCGCCACCGCGAACGGCGTTACGGAATTGAAGTACTGCCCCACCATGGTCACTTTAAACGCATGCCGAAAGCTGTAATCCGCGTCATAGGACGCGGCGACAAGATTTTTGGTGACAAGGCTGTCCATCATCCAGCTAAGCAGTACGCACCCTAAAGCGCATAACAGCCAAAACAGGCTGAGCGTGGGCAGGCTGTAAAGAAGAGTAAGCAAATTATTATCCGAAATGCAAAAATAAGCAAGCAGTCCCAGTGTGAGTGCAAAAAGCCCTATCTGAAAAAACTTTGACGCTCTGCTTTTGTTTTCGTTCATACGCTCCATTTACTCCCATATGCTTTAGCGGGTTGAGTAGTCCTTTTCCAGCTTTTCGGGAGCGTCCACCACGTCCGGCAGCTCGCTGAACATGGTCGTAGGGCTGAATTCATCCGCAGAATAGTGCTTAATTGCACGCGATACCCGGCGCATGTTTGTCATGCACCCACGCATACATTTTTTCTCATTATGCAGTTTTAATACATACAAATAGCAGCATCCGCAGGTTTTGCGTGTCAGCGCGAGGTAACTTTTTTTATATTTTTCATAAAGTCCGTTCTTTTCTAGCGAAATACGAACCATTGCGATGGCACGGATAAAATCATTGATTTTGTCCGCATTCATCGTTGCCAGCGTACTGGCCGGATGCTGATTGTAGTAATAGAGCGGGCGGTCAATGACAGCTACTTTTTCTACATGCGCAAATATTTTGTTTGCAATCGCCATATCCTCAAAGCACATGGTCGGGAATTTAACGTCATAATCCGTAAAAAGAGTGCGTTTATACATTTTGTTCCACACAAGGCTCTGTATCTGAACGTCGCGCAGAAGCTTTTTCATGGCATCGGACTGTTTAAAAACCCCGTGGCAGCGGAACGGATATTCAAACAAAAAATTATTTTCAACAAAGTGGAAATAGTAATAACAGCAGGAAATTTCACAGCCCGTTTCCGCACAGGCGTTGTAGAGCTCCTCCAGATAGGTCGGGGCAACATAGTCATCACTGTCGACAAAACAAACATACTCCCCGCGTGCAGCCGCAAGACCATTGTTGCGTGCGTTGGCAATGCCGCTGTTTTTTTGATTGACCACCGTTACAAAATCATATCTTTCTTCAAAACGATGGAGAATATCCAGAGAATCATCTTTAGAACCGTCGTTGACGGCAATAATTTCAAAATCGGTATATGTCTGTTCAACCAGAGAAGACAGGCATTTTCCAACATATTTTTCAACATTGTAGACCGGTATGATAATGCTAATCTTAGGTGCAGTATCCTTTTCAGGCAAATTAGCTCATCCTTTCTTGGTCGCGGCAAATCTACACAGCCGCTTTTCGCTTATTCTATGTGCCCTGTGAAACAGAGCATTTTTATTTTATTTTATCAAATTAAAATTGATTCTACTCATCCCTTTCATTTTTGCAGAAATGAGTCCAAAAGTCAAGTCAAATTTAAAATCAGGGTGCAGCCTGAGCCACACCCTGCAAAGACGTTTTATTCAGGGATTACAATTCCAGATTGAATCGCATCAGCAGCGATATCATCCTGCTGTCCCGACCCGCCGCTCGACGAACCCTGGGAACTCGAGGAGGAAGAACCCGCCGGCTTTGCGGAAGAGCTTGCCGGCTTCGCGGAAGAACTTGCCGGCTTGGAAGAGGAAGACGTTACGTTCCCGCTTACCGTTGTTCCGGGACCGATAGAGTAATAAGCAGGCTGTGCACGGTAATAAGAGGAGGACAGATTTTCCGTTTTCACAATGACTCCGTTCTTGTAAAAAACGCGCTGAGCGGTTGCCCTTGCCCCGGCGCGCGCCTTGGAATCGAGTTTAATCACACCTTTTGCAAGGGTTTTGTCGACTGTGTATTTGGGTGTGGTCGGCGCGGGAATTGTCTCTGTCTTCTGCGACGTGATGACGATACTGTCATAATCCGGCGACTGATAGCCGTAGAAGGTCACAGTCATTGTCTTACTCTTTGAACTGGTGACAATATAAATCGGATAATCCGTCGGATTCTGAAATTTAAAATCAAGCTCCGGATAGCTGACCGCGGCATCCTGACCGATCGGGCAGTACGTGGACTGCAAGGTATGGTTAGAACGCTGGGTAATCTTCATGTTGGAACGGAGCGCGGCGCCGTAGATTGTGGTGGAGGCCTGACAAATTCCGCCGCCGTCGGCCTGAATCAGCCTTCCGTTCAAAATCGCGCCCGCTTCCAAAAAGCCGTTGGCTTTGTTGGAATTGCCGACCACACCGTGAAATGAAAACGTGCCGCCGGCCGGAACACAGGCTCCGTTGATTTTCGAGAGGGCCAGCGCCATATTATGGGTTCCATTCGCATTGTTGGTTGAAACAGTGCTGTAAGTACCCAGCTTTTGCAGATGGCTTTTTACCTCCGCAATGGTTTTACTGAACGGAACCACTTTCGTCGGCACGTCAACCGTTCCGGATTTGGCACCGTTGATGATCGCTTCAACCTGCGTAAACAGTTTATTTTCATCAACCGCCAAACCGTTTTTTCCGTCGGCATAACTGAACGTTGCAGTCGCCGAATTAAAAGATGCAACCGTCGCATCAACAGGGTCATAGGCGATTCCCTTGACGGTTTCTTTCAGCTTAGCGTCAAGATTGTCGTAATTCATCGTGTTGGTAACACTGTACGCCTTAGGCGTGGTCTGCAGTGCGACAACCTGCTGATAACGCTGCTCCCGATCTCCCGTGCGTGCATAGGCGTACGCCTCTTTCAGCACGGTATCCGTGTTGAACTGAAAGTTGAGGTCATCCTCAGTCAGCTGCCAGATCTTATCTTTGTAAACAATCTTAATATCATATTTATCACGCAGACCGGGTTCAACCGCAGTGACGGCGGCCTTGGCCTGCTCCATGGTTTTTCCGCCGAGCTCAACGCCCGCAACTTTGATTCCTTTATAAAAGGTATCAACGTCAATCACGGAAGCGACAAGCTTTTGGTGCTGATATTCCTCAAACATCTGTTTGCCGAAAATGCCGCCGACTGCGCCAAGCAAAACCACCCCGGCAATGACAGCCGCAATGATTGTTCCTTTTTTCCTGCCCGGCTTCGACACTCCGGAAGAAATATCGATCATGTTTGCACCGATCATATAGGAGCCTCCCAAATAATAACAAATTCTCAAGTTACTGGTATATCCGCAAGATACTGGTATATTATATAACGCCGGCATTTAAAAGTAAAGTTACAGCTTTATAACCGTCCCGGACTGTTCAGACCACACACGGCCTGCACTGGGGCACATGGCCATGTTATCGGATTCTATATGGTAACATTTACAAATATATGTTATAATAATAAATATAGTATAAATGTAAGGAAATAAAAGCTCTAATTAAAGGAGGATTGGTGTGAAAATTTTAATTCTTTCGGCTGCAACGGGCGGAGGGCACCTTAGAGCCTCCCACGCCATTGAAAAATATATTGCTGAAAATTCGACGGGCAATGAGGTTGCTGTTGTTGACGCATTGAAAAGCATTAATGCTGTTCTTGATAAAACCGTATGTGAAGGTTACCATTTTTTAGCAACCAAAACGCCAAAGGTATTTGGTCAGCTTTACCGGAAAACCAATCAGGAAAGCCTGCTTACCAATTTGGTTACGCGGTTTTCAAACGTATTCAGCCAAAAGCTGATTCCGCTGATGGAGGAACAAAAACCCGATGTAATTATATCCACGCACCCGTTTGCAACAGAAATGGTTTCACACTTAAAGAGCAGGGGCATTGTACGCGCTCCGCTGATCTGCCTGATGACGGACTATGGCCCGCACCGGGCGTGGATTGCCGACCATGTTGACGCGTACATTGTTTCCACAAAAGATATGATATCGGAAATGAACGCAATGGGTGTAAAGACGGAAAAAATCTATCCGTTCGGCATTCCCGTGGGCGATGTGTTTTATAGCAAGGGCGACAAGCCGGCTCTGCTGAAAAGATTCGGTATGGAAGACGATCTTCCGACTATTCTGATTATGGCGGGCAGCTTCGGCGTTACCAATATTATGAAGATTTATAAAAACCTGATGCAGCTTCCGGCTGAATTTCAGGTTATTGTCATCACCGGGCGCAACCAGAAGCTGTTTGAGGCTTTTACGCCGATGATTGAGCAAAGCCCGAAAAAAACCAAGCTGGTCTTTTTTACCGACGAGGTTGAAAACTATATGCACGTTTCGGATTTAATTATTACGAAGCCGGGCGGACTGACGGTTTCGGAGGCGCTTGCGTGCAATATACCGCTGGCGGTGTTCGATGCGATTCCCGGGCAGGAAGAGGACAACGCAAACTTCCTTTTGTCACACGACATGGCGGTTAAGCTGGAAAAAGGCGTCGATCCCGGGGAGACCATTCTTTCTCTGCTGGAAGACACAAAAAAACTTGAACGGATGCGGACTTCCGTTGAAAGCTTCGATATGTCACAGTCCGGTAAAAACATTTTTTCACTGATCAACGAACTTTCGGAACACCATTCATAAAAAAAGAAAGCAGACATCTGTCTGCTTTCTTTTTTTATGACCCGCATTAATCGGGGGATTTTTTTGTCTTCTCCTGTGTACACGCGCGCCGAATGCATTTGGGGCATTTGCCGTAAATAGTCAGTGTATGTCCCTCTATTTCGTAGCCTGTGTCATGCGCCAGGCCCTGTTCAATGCCGGAAAGCGGGCAGTCTTCTATTTTAATCTTTGCGCTGCACCCGGTGCATATTAAATAATGCCCATGATGCTCCGCTGCAATGGAATAACGAACAATCCCGTCGCTCCATACATCTTTTTCAATCAGTCCATCCGCGGTAAAACGTTCCAGATTCCTGTAAATGGTGGAGAGAGCCAGATTCGGATATTCGTTCTTCAGGGCCGCGAAGATATCCTCGGCACTGACGGGGTCGCTGTTCTGCTTTAAAATCTGCATGATCGCGCCGCGCTGTTTTGTGTTTTTCAACATCATTGCTCTGCCTCCTCCTGCTAAAAATGCGATTTTTCGGGCTAACATTCCGCTACCGTTTATTATAATACAATTTAACAAAAAAGCAATGTCCTTTCAGGGCGTTTTCGTTGCTCAAAAGTGCTTCGAGGTGTATAATATAGTAATATCAATTTATGACTTGGAGGTATCCCCATTGGGTGAAATATATCTTGATAATTCTTCCACCACCATGGTTTGCCGTGAAGCCGCCGACAAGGTGATGGAGATGATGACAATCAATTACGGCAACCCGTCCAGCCTTCACACGAGGGGTTTTTACGCTGAACAGGAGCTTACCGCGGCAAGACAGGAAATCGCCGATGTGTTGGGTGTCCAGCAGGAGGAGATCTATTTTACCTCCGGCGGCACGGAAAGCAACAACCTTGCCCTTTTCGGCGCTGCGCACGCAATGCGCAGACGCGGGAATCACATCGTAACCACCATGATCGAGCATCCTTCCATTATGAATGTAATGAAACAGCTTGAAAAAGAAGGATTTTCCATCACTTATTTAAAACCGGACATCAGCGGAAAAATCCGTCCGGAGCAGGTGTTTCACGCGGTGACACCGCGAACGGTCTTAGTAAGCATGATGTTCGTGAACAATGAAGTCGGCAGCATTTTACCGCTCGAAGCGGTGCCGGCAGCGATTGCCGCTGTCAGAGCACCCGCGCTTTTTCATGTTGACGCGGTGCAGGCTTTCGGTAAGCTGCCGGTAAAACCGGGCAGACTAAAGATTGACCTGCTGAGCATGAGCGCACACAAAATTCACGGCCCGAAAGGCGTGGGGGCGCTTTATCTGCGAAAAGGCGTTCATATTGTTCCGCGAACATACGGCGGCGGACAGGAAAAAGACATCCGCCCCGGAACGGAGAGCGCCCCGCTGATTGCGGGGTTTGGAGCCGCAGTCGGCGCGCTGCCGGACCCGGGCACCCAGCTTGCGGCAATGGCAAATCTCAGCGCATACTGCCGCGAAAGACTGCGTGAGATCGACGGAGTGATTCTCAACTCGCCCGACGACGCGCTGCCCTATATCGTTAATTTTTCCACCGGCGGCGTGCGCGCGGAAACGATGCTGCACTACCTTTCCAGCAGAGAAATATACGTTTCCTCCGGCTCCGCGTGTTCCAAAGGAAAGGCAAGCCACGTTTTAACCGCCATGGGACTTCCCCATGAACGGATCGCTTCCGCTCTGCGTCTCAGCTTTTCCCGTTACAATACCGCCGAGGACGTTGACTACTTGGTTTACGCAATAAAAGAAGGGCTTGCAAAACTGACCCAAAAACCATAATAGGAGAATTCAAATGGATGAAATCATATTAATAAAACTGGGTGAAATGGTTCTGAAGGGACTAAACCGAAATGTTTTTGAGGCAGCACTGCTTCGGAATATCCGGCGCCGTCTGAATCATCTGGGCGGCTTTGACGTAAAAACCGCCCAGTCAACCGTTTATGTCACCCCGCATCAAGGAGCGGATTTGGACACCGCAGTGGAGAAGGTCTCCAAAATATTCGGAATCGCAGCGTTTTCACGTGCGTGCGTTGTTAAAAAAGAAATGCCCGCCATACTTGAAGCGTCGGCCGAATACCTGAAACCGGAACTGCTGGCTGCCAAGAGCTTTAAAGTGGAGTCCAAGCGCGCCGATAAAATCTTCCCGTTAAAATCACCCGAGATCTCGGCGGAAGTGGGCGAATATCTGCTGGAGCAGTATCCACATCTGCATGTTGACGTACACAAGCCCGACATCACGGTACGGGTGGAGGTGCGCGATTTCGGAGCTTATGTTCACGGACAGGCACTGCGGGGCGCGGGCGGAATTCCGGTCGGAACCGGCGGAAACGCCGCCATCCTCATCAGCGGCGGAATCGACAGTCCGGTTGCCGCGTGGACGATGGCAAAGCGCGGGCTGGAGCTCACCGCCATTCATTTTGCCAGCCCGCCCTACACAAGCGAACGCGCGGAACAAAAAGTCGTTGACCTGCTGACCCGCGTAAGCGAATACGCCGGCAGAATGAATATGTTCACCGTGCCTTTTGCAAGAGTACAGGAAGAAATTATGGAAAAATGTCCGGAAGAGTTCTTTACCATTATTATGCGCCGGTTTATGATGCGTGTAAGTGAAAAAATAGCGCACAATGAACACTGCTCCGCACTGATTACCGGCGAAAGCCTTGGTCAGGTGGCAAGCCAGACCCTACAGGCGATTGTGTGCACAGACAAGGCGTCCGACATGCCGGTGCTCCGTCCGCTGATCGGAATGGATAAGATTGAAATTATTGAACTGTCCCGCAAAATCGATACTTTTGATATCTCCATTGAACCGTTTGAAGACTGCTGTACCGTATTCACACCGAAGCATCCGCGCACAAGGCCGCAAATGGCGGAAATTCTTGAGGCTGAACAGGCGCTGAATTGCGACGAGCTGATCGAAGAATGTGTTAAAAATGTTAAGCTGACCAAAATTGTCCCAAAGCAGAACGGAGGAAATTATGAACGCTGAAATTATCTCTGTTGGAACCGAGCTTTTGCTCGGTCATACGATTAACACTGACGCATCTTATGTAGCACGTGAACTTTCCACCATCGGTGTCAACCTTTTATTCGCCGGTACCGTGGGCGACAATGTGCCCCGTCTGAAAGAAGCGCTGGAAAGCGCGCTTCAGCGCAGCGACCTTGTCATTACGACGGGCGGACTTGGGCCGACCGGCGATGATTTGACCAAAGAAACCATTGCACAGACGGCTGGGAAAAAACTTGTGCTGCATCAGGAAAGCATGGACAGAATCATTCACTATTTTAAGGGCAGAGTGCTTGGTGAGACACAGGAGAAACAGGCAATGCTCCCCGAAGGATGCACTGTGTTTCAAAACGACCACGGCACTGCTCCGGGCTGCGGATTTGAAACCGACGCAGGCAAAATCATTATTATGCTGCCCGGCCCGCCGTCCGAATTGATACCCATGCTGAAGAATTCCGCTATCCCCTATCTGATGAAGGGCGAAAAAGCGGTGATTGTTTCAAAAATTATCCGTATTTTTGGTCTGGGTGAAGGTTTTGTCGCTGAAAAAATATCAGATTTGACCGACTGTGCCAATCCGACGGCGGCGACCTACGCCAAAGAGGGCGAAATGTTCGTGCGCGTTACCGCAAGAGCGGACAGCGAAGAAAAAGCCGCCGCGATGTGCGCCCCCGTTGTGGAAGAGCTTCAATCGCGTTTCAGTGAATTTATTTATGGGATTGATGTTGAAAGTCTGGAAGAAGTCGTCGTCACGGAACTGGGCAAGCGCCACTTACGGCTTGCCACCGCGGAATCGTGTACCGGCGGGCTGCTCTCCAAGCGAATCACCGATATAGCGGGGGCAAGCAATGTGTTCCAGATGGGCGCAGTGACCTATGCCAATGAAATTAAAACGCTTCTCCTCGGAGTTCCCGAAGCTACCCTCAAACAGTACGGCGCCGTCAGTGAACAGACCGCACGCGCCATGGCGGAGGGTGTCAGGGAAAAATCCGGCAGCGAGCTCGGAATCGGCATTACCGGAATTGCGGGACCGGAGGGCGGAACGAAAGAGAAGCCTGTCGGCCTGATTTACATTTCACTTTGCGACGGAGAACATACCTGGGTGCGCAAAATGCCGGGCACCAGCGCTTCTAAAGGCCGCGAATATCTGCGCAGCCTTGCCGTGTCCAACGCGCTGGACATGGTTCGCCGCTGCCTGACCGGCCTTGGCGGACTGGAAGAAGCCGCATATACCAAAAAAATATAACCGGGGGGGTGTCAGCATGAATCCGCAGGACGGAGACCGCACAAAAAAAAAGCTTCCATTGTACCGTTCGCTGCTTCCCTGGAAGGGTGACAGCAAAAAGCTGAAGATTCAAAAGAGCATCAGCCTGATTGCCGCCTGCGTTTTTCTTGGCTGCGCTCTGTTTCTGTTTTGGGATTTCGTTATCCTGCCGGCCGCCGTCGACACGGAGCAGCAGGATATTAAAAATATTTACTATTCGTCAAGCGCCGCGCCCGTCCCTTCGGGGGACGAAGCGCCCGTATCGAGCGCACCGCCGGAACGCGACGCGCAGGGGCGGCTGATTAAATTTCTCGAACTGCAAAAAGTAAACCCCTCCATTGTAGGCTGGATCAAGGTTCCCAACACAATCATCGACCTGCCTGTTTTACAGGCAAGTACAAAAGAACCAGAATTCTATCTGACCCATGACTACCGCAGCAACCATTCCACATACGGAAGCGTGTTTGTGGATGCGCGCTGTTCCGTGGAAAAAGGAAAATCGCGCAGCGTACTGCTGTACGGTCATTCGCTCATTTCGGGCCGTATGTTCACACAGCTCAATAAATACAAAACACTGGATTTTTATAAAAGTACCCCCGCATTTACCTTTGATACGATTGACAGCCAGTCGCAGTGGAAGGTAATTTCGGTTTTTCTGACCAACACGCTGCCGGAGCAGGGCGAGCCATTTAATTACTTGAAAACCAACTTTAAAAATGACAGCGATTATCTTAATTTTGTCTATCAAATGCGCATCCGCTCCATTTACAACACCGGCGTCAGTTTTAACGAAGAGGACAGCATTGTGCTGCTTTCGACCTGTTCCTACGAGTTCACCGATTTCCGTGAGGTTGTGGTTGCGCGCAAAGTGCGTGACGGGGAAAGCAGTGAAGTGGATGTCTCCAAAGCGGCATACAACAGCAAAGTGGTGTACCCGGACTGCTGGTACAAAAAACACGGCGGTAAAAAGCCGGTCTGGCCGGGCACCTATGAACAGGCCGTCAAAAAGAATGTTTTATCGTGGGGTGAAGAAACATGAACGCGGGACTGGTGTTCTATCTTGCGCACAGAACTTTGCTGTGCCAAAAGCAGATCGATACAGCCTTAGGGTTTTTTGAAATCAATATTTCAGACGTGAAAATCTGCGCCAAAAAAACGGATCTGAACCCGGCCATGTTCCATCTGCTGCGCACGCTTCCGATTGTTTTTGTCGTTGGCGACACTACCGAAACACGACCGGACTGTGCGCCGCTGCTGTTTAAAACCCTACATATTCCCGTCAATCCAATCGGAGAGCCCAAAGGCGTCCTGCGTCTGAACGGTACTGATAAAACAGGGTACCTGATTGAAAGCCTGAATCAGGCTATCGCTGTGCTGCCTGATATTCCGGAGGAACTTTCGCTGATGCTTTTGCCCGCTTGCGAAAGGCTGGCATTGAAATTCGCCCTGACCGGCGAATTCCCTGCTGAACCAAGGGAACCGTTTGAAAAAACAATTGAGAATTCAATGAATACTTTTAATCCGGGGGGTTAAACCGATGATGGATCTATTGTCCCAAATGAAGACCGTTGACCTGGTCGTGAAATTTATCCGCGGGGATATGCGCCGTATCACGCCATATCCTTTTCAGCCGCAGAAAAAAAAGAATATCCCGAAAACAGATATCGGCGGCCTTATTTCCTCTACGCCGGAGGATGAAGGAATCTCCAGCGAATACATTAAACAGTTTTTCGAAGAACTTGATTCCTGCAGCCAAATCCGTGTTCACAGCGTCATGCTGCTGCGCCATGGAAAATTGATTGCGCAGGGCAGTTTCAAACCCTATTCCCCCAGCTATCCCCATATGATGTTTTCCCTTTCCAAAAGCATAACCGGCATGGCGGTCGGGATCGCCATAGCGGAAGGACTTCTTACTCTTGACGAAAAAATTATTGATATATTCCCTGAAAAGGGTATAATGTTCCGCAGTCCCAGAATCAACAATATTACCATCCGGCATCTGCTGAATATGACCAGCGGCATCAAGTTTAACGAAGTAGGCTCTTTTGTGGAAAAAGACTGGGTGAGGGCTTACTTAGCATCGGACTGTATTTTTGAACCCGGCAGTGACTTTATCTACAACAGTATGAATTCCTATTTGCTGAGCGCAATCGTGCGCAAAAAGTCCGGCACGGGACTGGTGGAGTACCTTACTCCGCGTCTTTTTGCCCCGATGGAAATTGAAAACGTCACCTGGGAAACCTGCCCGCTGGGAATTGAAAAAGGCGGCTGGGGACTGTATCTGCACATTGCGGACATGGCAAAGCTGGGTCAGTTGTATTTGCAGGGCGGGCGTTGGACGGTTGACGGGGAAACGCGGCAGCTGGTTCCCGAAGAATGGATTCAGGAATCGACCAAAGTGCAGACTCCCCCCCGTGAAAACGGCAGCGCGGTCGGCTACGGGTATCAGCTGTGGGACTTTGGGGCAAAGGACGCCTATCAGTACAACGGCGTATTCGGCCAATATGTCATCATGCTGCCGCAACATGACATGGTGGTGGCAATCACAAGTGGAAGCCAGAATTTCTTTTCCGATTTATCCACTGAAATGGTTGAAAAATATTTTGGCGACAATGCACAGGATATTTTTGACCATCCCCTTCCTAAAAATATCCGTGCGCTGCGCGCGCTGCAGGAGAAACTTGAAAATCTGTACGCGGTTGGTGAAACGGCGCCAAAGCCTCAGAAATACAATCCCGTCTACCGTTTTTTTCAGCGGTTCTTTCCCAGCGCAAAAAACGACAGGTTGCCCATTCTGGCGGCAGGCATTGACAAACGGCAGTATCGTCTGGAAAGCAGCTACGGCACTCTCCTTCCGCTGATTTTACAGTGTGTCACCAATAATTTTTCCGGGGGTATTACCCGTGTTTCCTTTGAATTTGAACCTGATGTATGCAAAATTACGCTGTATGACGGTAACGATGAAAATGTGATTCTCGCCGGACTTGACGGCGTGCCGCGCCGTGCCGACGTCTCACTCAATAACGATGTTTACACTGTCGGGGCAACCGCAAAGCTCACCACCGACGAAGAAGACCGTACCGTTATGATTCTGTATGTCTCCTATATTGAAACCCCAAGTTTACGCGTTATGAAATTTATTTTTTACGGCGAAAAGCTGCTGATCCGGTTTTACGAACACCCCAGCGTGGAAGCCGCGACGAAAATGCTGTTCGGGCTGGTCGGGGGAAATGGAAACTCCATCGACAAGATGTTGATCGACACCATCTCACAGCAGCGCATGGCCGCGCGTGTGGACACGATTATGATGCCCCGCACAAAGGGAACCGTATCTGATAAAACATAAAAACGGCGGAACCAAATCGGTTCCGTCGTTTTTATAAAAGAAGGGGATATTTATGAAAAAGTTTCTTGTAGATTTATTTACCGGTTGACTGCGCTAGCTTTACCGTCGCGGTAAAACTCTCGCCCGTCAGCGAGCTTGTTACATTCAATGTGACTGTATCTCCCGGTTTCTTTGCGGTAATGATTCCGGTAATCACATTCTGGCTCGTAACATCCTTACCGTCGATTTTTGTAATCACGTCGCCTTTTTTAATACCGGCCGAGGTGACTGCGTCGCTTGTAACGGAGCCGACATACATGCCGACGGGCAGGTTGTAAAAGCGGGAAGTCATTGTGTCAATAAATTGGCCGGAAACGCCGAGCATCGCCCTGTCCTTTACATAACCGTACTGTTTCAGATCGCTGATGACAGGCTGTGCGACACTGATTGGAATGGAGAAGCCAAGTCCTTCGTAGCCGGTCGCAACAATTTTAGAAGAGTTAATGCCGATCACCTGACCATACATATTGACCAGCGCGCCGCCGGAATTGCCCGGGTTGATTGCAGCATCGGTCTGAATGACCTTCATGGTATACCCTGTGTCGGAGTTTGTGAGTTCACGGTTCAGCGCCGAAATATATCCGACGGTAACGCTTGAGTTGAATTCCAAGCCGCCCGGGTTGCCGATTGCCATAACGGTGTCCGCAACCTTCAGGTCGTCCGAGGAGCCGAATTCCGCCGCCGTCAGGCCCGTGGCCTCTATCTTGATAACGGCAAGATCCGTGACGCTGTCGCTGCCGATCAGCTTCGCCTCATATTTTGTGCCGTTGGATAAAATGACCTTGATCGTCGACGCGCCGTCAACAACGTGTGCGTTGGTAATGATGTAGCCGTCGCTGGTGGCAATAATGCCGGAGCCTTCGCTTGTCGGGTCAACCGCGCTGTCTTCGTTACTGTTCCCGGCAGCGGTTGTATTGGCACCATTCCCGCCCATTGTGTATTTAGTGCTCTGACTCAGCTGATAGTTTTGAATACACACAACCGACGGCACCACTTTTTCAGCGATTTGCTGTTTTGTCAATTCACCGGCAGTCGCGGCGGTATTGGTTGTGCCGCTGTTGACCAGCTTGGTAACAGTGAATGCCGGGTCGCTTGAACTGGTGTTTCCGAGTTTAACATATCCGTTGTTAACCAGTGCGGCGAACCCGGTGATGGAGCCGGCCGAAATAACCAGACAGCACATGACCGCCGCCAACACTTTTACAAAAATTTTTCTGCCGCCGCGCTTTTTCTTGCGCGGTTCCTGAAAGCTTACGGAAGTCTGCTGGGGAATGGACGGTTGTTCCCAACTGTAAACCGGTGTTTCATTGGCCGGCTTGCTGTAATGGTAAGAATCCCCCTGCCACTCGGTTTGATTTGTACCTCTGTAATCGGTGCCTGCATTATTTAAATCCCGGTTTGTCAGATTTTTGTTCTTTTCGCCATCTGTAAATGGATTATACATTAAAATCATTTCCTTTCAGCGGTTATTTGCTTGCTGTGATTGTTATTATGCCAGTGCTATGTGAAAAGGATGTGATTATTAGTTTATATTTTTATGATATTTCTAAGAAAAATATGTAACGTGAATTGGGCTAAATTATGAATGCGCCAAATGAATATTAAACATTTATTCATTTTAATAATGTATGTGCGGCAAAATATGCTATGATGTTCCTATGAAAATATTTTTTACGGATGGAGTGTGCAAGATGAACGGACTGACGCATGTTTACTGCGGTGACGGAAAAGGAAAAACCACTGCCGCTGTCGGACTTGGAGTGCGTGCCTGCGGAAGCGGAAAACGGGTTCTGATGGTCCAGTTTTTAAAAGGAAACAGCTCGAGCGAACTGATCGTACTAAGACAGCTAAAAAATTTCGAGGTGATTCCCGCCCCGGCAAGCGTAAAATTTACCTTTCAAATGACGAAACGCGAACTGGAGGAGACCGCGGTACTTTGCGGCAATCTGTTCTGCAAAGCCGTTTCCGCCGTCAACGCAGGGGACTGTGACCTGCTGATTCTGGATGAGGTTTTCGGCGCGGTGAACTGCGGCCTTCTTGACGGCGGCATGCTGACAGACTTAATAAAAAACAAGCCCCAAAATGTGGAGCTTGTTTTGACTGGGCGCGGCCCAAAACCAGAGGTCTTGGAGCTCGCCGATTATGTTTCGGAAATTAAAAAAGTGAAGCATCCCTTCGACAGGGATATTCCCGCCCGCCGGGGAATAGAATTTTGATTCACAGCATCAGCCGCACCGGGAATACCCACATTGGCGGCACATCACACAGCCGCCCTCGTGTTCGAGCTTCGCGCCGCACTCCGGGCAAAAATGCATTTTCCCGGGAGCGTCATCCACGGCTTTTTTTGCCGGCTCAGGGTCCGCCTGCTCGGGCACGGACCATTTCCCCAGTTGAATCTGCTGCTTGTAAACACGTTCAATGGCTTTTGCAATCGCATCCGGGCAGGAGGTGCATTTCATGCCCGACTGACGGATGGTGGACGGGCAGCGGATACCTTTGAGCTGATCGACAATGCTTTCCACCTCCATGCCGCTGCGCAGTGCAATGGACGCAAGACGCGCCGTTGCTTCGGACTGGGAGGGGCAGCCGCCGGCTTTTCCGGTATTGGTAAACACTTCGCAGATTCCCTTATCATCATAATTGACAGTGATATATAAATTTCCACAGCCGATTTTCACCCGCTCCGTAATTCCCATCACCGTATCCGGACGCGGACGCGGCACAATCCGGCCAAGCTCTTCCGATTCTGCGGCAGGCGGGCCTTCTTTTTTTACCTTCCCGATATTGAGCACCTGCTCGGCACGGCTGCCGTCGCGGTAAATGGTCACGCCCTTGCAGCCCAGATGAAATGCGAGCGTATACGCACTGGCGACCTCTTCCCGTGTGGCGTCTTTTGAAAAGTTTACCGTTTTGGAAACCGCATTGTCCGTTCCCTTCTGGAACGCCGCCTGCATGCGGATATGGTATTCCGGGCTGATATCGTGCGCGGAAACAAAAACCCGGCGCAGGTCTTCCGGAAGTTCTTCCATATGGGCAATCGTTCCCTCCTTGGCAATGCGTTTCATCAGTTCGTCGGAATAAAGACCCCGCTTTTCCAGCTCGGCCTTTAAAATCGGATTGACCTCGATCATTTCCGTACCATCCATAATATTACGGATGTAAACATAGCCGAAGACCGGCTCCACGCCGCTCGAGCAGTCCCCGATGATGGAGAGCGTTCCGGTTGGCGCAATGGTGGTAATCGTGCCGTTGCGCAGGGGCGTATCCTGCGGAAAAGTGCTTTCCGCAAACAGCGGAAACGCACCGCGTGTTTTTGCAAGCACCGCGCTTTCGTCTCGTCCGCATGCCGTGATAAATTTCATAACCTTTTCGCCGAGCGTGATCGCCTCGTCGGAGTTATAAGGAATTCCCATTTTCAGCAGACTGTCGGCCCAGCCCATAACGCCCAGCCCGATTTTTCGCGTCTGTTTGGTGACATGGTCAATATTTTCCAGGGGATATTTATTGGCGTCAATGACATTATCCAGAAAATGCACAGCGATTTTTACTGTACTTTCCAGCTTCGCCCAGTCGATTTCCTGTGTTTCATCCGTTGTTTTGAGCATCTTTAAAAGATTGACCGAACCGAGATTACAGGATTCGTACGGCAGGAGCGGCTGTTCGCCGCAGGGATTGGTGGATTCAATTTCACCCTGTGAGGGTACGATATTGTCCCGGTTGAGGCGGTCGAGAAAAATAATGCCCGGCTCTCCGTTGTGCCAGGCGGCATCTACAATATGGTCGAATACCGTGCGGGCGTGCAGTGTGGAAACGGCCATTTTTGTGTGAGGGTCAATCAGGTGGTAGTCGGTGTCTTTTTCCACCGCTTCCATAAATTTTTCCGTTAGGCCGACAGAAATATTAAAGTTATTGATTTCATCGTTATTTGCTTTGCAGTCGATAAAATCCATAATATCCGGATGGTCGATGCGCAGAATCCCCATGTTTGCCCCGCGCCGTGTTCCGCCCTGTTTAACGGCTTCCGTCGCCATGTTGAACACCTTCATGAAACTGATCGGGCCGGAAGCAACGCCGCCGGTCGAATTGACCGTGCTGCCCTGCTGGCGAAGGCGGGAAAACGAAAAGCCTGTGCCGCCGCCGGACTTGTGGATCAGCGCGGCCTGCTTAATCGCTTCAAAAATCGCTTCCATGCTGTCCTCCACAGGCAGCACAAAGCACGCCGAAAGTTGCCCGAGCGGACGGCCGGCGTTCATCAGGGTCGGAGAATTCGGCAGGAATTCAAGCTCCTGCATCATATTAAAAAATAGCTCCTCCGTCTTTTTTAAGTCGGCGTTCTGGTCGTGCAGTTTGTCCGGTGATGCAATTGCAGCGGCTACACGGTGAAACAGCCCTTCTACCGTTTCAATGGTTTCACCAGTTTCATCTTTTATCAAATAGCGTTTTTTTAAGACCGTCATTGCGTTTTGCGAAATAGTCATGTCTCTCCCCCTAATTTCGTATGATACTATATATTGTATCATACTCCAGTCACAAGTCAATATATTGTGAATGTTTTATTGCTTTAATCTTATAAATTATAAAAAAATCCTTCTAATTAAAAAATTGTTATCACTATATTTTCCCTTAAATACATGACTCTAATCATATGAAAAGGCCCCGCGCAGCGTAACGCTGCGCGGGGCCTGCTGATTCAAGAAAGATTATTCCATATTGGAGAGCTTAGAAAGATGCTCGTAATTCTCAACGGCATTCTTTTCAGCCTTCTGGAACAGAGTCTCTGCGCGCTCAGGGAACGCACGTGTAAGAGAGTTATAGCGAACCTCGCCCATAATGAAGTCACGATAGCTGGCTGTAGGAGCCTTGCTGTCGAGATGGAACGGATTCTTGCCTTCTGCCGCAAGACGGGGATCAAAGCGGAAGTTGCTCCAGTAACCGGCCTCAACCGCCTTTTTCTCTTCCATCTGCGCAATGCTCATGCCGCCCTTAATACCATGGTTGATACATGGAGCATAAGCAATGATAATGGAGGGACCGTTGTAGCTTTCGGCTTCCGTAATCGCTTTGATGGTCTGGTTGTAGTCCGCACCCATTGCAATATGGGCAACATAGACATAGCCATAGCTCATTGCGATAGCAGGAAGATCTTTCTTCTTTGTCGCCTTACCGGTTGCCGCGAACTGTGCAACGGAACCGATTGGTGTTGACTTGGAAGCCTGCCCGCCTGTGTTGGAATATACTTCGGTATCGAATACGAGGATGTTGACATTCTCGCCGGAAGCGATAACATGGTCAACGCCGCCGAAACCGATATCATATGCCCAGCCGTCGCCGCCGAAGATCCACATGGATTTCTTAGCGAGGTAATCCTTATCTTTCAGGGTCTTTGCAGCAAGCTTTGCAACATCGTCACTGCCGGTTGCCACTTTGCCGAGCTCTGTAATCAGAGTGTCGGAAGCAGCACGGTTGGTATGGCTGTCTTCAGCGGTTGCAAGGTAGTTCTTGCAGGCTTCTTTCAGTGCTGCGGATGCTTTTTCAGAAGCTTCTATGTTTTCGACATACTCGGCAAGTCTGCCGCGGATTGCGTTCTGAGCAAGCGTCATGCCGAGGCCGAACTCCGCATTATCTTCAAACAGGGAACTGTTCCAAGCAGGACCGTAACCCTTTTTGTTAACAGTGTACGGTGTTGCAGGCGCGGAACCACCCCAAATAGAGGAGCATCCTGTTGCGTTTGCAATATACATTCTGTCGCCAAAGAGCTGTGTGACGAGCTTTGCATACGGAGTTTCACCGCAGCCCGCACATGCGCCGGAGAACTCAAGCAGAGGCTGCTTGAACTGGCTGCCCTTAATGGAAGACGCCTTGAACTTCTCAATTACTTCCGGCTTCTCATCGAGGGTAAGGCAATAATCAAAGCCCTTCTGGCTTTCAAGCTGTGTATCCATCGGTTTCATGACAAGTGCTTTTGCACCCTTCATTCCCGGGCAGACAGACGCGCAGGAGCCGCATCCGGTGCAGTCATAAGAGGAGATGGTGATTGCATATTTCATGCCGGGCATACCGGTCATATCCTTGGTCTTCTGGCTTGCCGGTGCAGCGGCAGCTTCTTCCGCGGTCATTGCAACCGGACGGATCACAGCGTGCGGGCAGACATAGGAGCAGAAAGTACACTGGATACAATTTTCCGGGTGCCACTCAGGAATATCAATGGCAATGCCGCGCTTCTCGTATGCGGAAGAGCCGGCCGGGACAGTACCGTCAGCCATCTTCATAAAGGCGGATACAGGCAGCTGGTTGCCCTTGTATTTGTTGGCGGGGACCATTACGTTGTTGACATAGTCAAGCGTTTCCGGTCTGCCGTCGGTAAAGGCGTGCACTGCGGAATCATCCGTACAGCTCTTCCAGGATTCCGGAACCTGTACCTTGACGAAATCGGTTGCGCCGCGCTCAATTGCGGCGTAGTTCATGTCAACAATCTTCTGACCCTTCTTTGCGTAGGAGTGCAGAGCGGCATCCTTCATGTACTGAAGAGCCTGCTCGGAAGGAATGATGTTGGCAATTTTAAAGAACGCGGATTGAAGAATGGTATTGATACGGCCGCCGAGGCCGATTTCTTTACCAAGCTTAATACCGTCGATAGTATAGAAATTGATATCGTTGTCCGCGATATATTTTTTCATCTTACCTGGCAGTCTCTTGTCGAGTTCTTCCAGATCCCACTGGCAGTTCAAAAGGAAGCTACCGCCCTTTTTCAGATCCTGAACCATGTCATACTCATCCACATAGGATGGCTTATGGCAGGCAACAAAATCAGCCTGGCTGATATAGTAGGTGGATTTGATCGGTTTGCTGCCGAAACGAAGATGGGAAACGGTCAGGCCGCCGGACTTTTTGGAGTCATAGGCGAAATAGCCTTGCGCATACATGTCGGTATGGTCGCCGATAATTTTAATGGAGTTCTTGTTTGCACCGACGGTACCGTCGGCGCCAAGGCCCCAGAATTTGCAGGAATGCGTGCCCTTCGGGGTTGTATCCGTATTGTCTTTTACGTCGAGGGAAAGGTGGGTGACATCATCGTTAATGCCGATGGTGAAACGTTTCTTCGGCGCATCAGTTTCCATGTTGCGGTATACGGCGATAATCTGGCCCGGGGTCGTGTCCTTGGAACCAAGGCCGTAACGACCGGTACAAACAGGAACAACGCCAAATTCTGTACCGTTAATAGCGGCCAGAACATCCAGATACAGAGGTTCACCGATAGAACCGGGCTCTCTTGTTCTGTCGAGTACGGAAATTTTCTTAACCGTTTTCGGCATCACGTCAAGCAGGTATTTTGCTACGAAAGGTCTGTAAAGTCTGACTTTAATCAAGCCGACTTTGTCGCCTGCCGCGTTCAGGTAATCTACAACTTCTTCCGCTGCTTCACAGACAGAACCCATCGCAATGATTACTCTTTCAGCATCCGGTGCGCCGTAATAGTTGAAGGGCTTATAGTCGGTGCCGATTTTTTCGTTGATTTTATTCATATAACCAACAACTGTTTCTGGGAATTCATCGTAATTCTTGTTGCCGGCTTCACTTGCCTGAAAGAAGAAGTCGTCATTCTGAGCGGTGCCGCGTGTTACCGGGTGCTCAGGATTCATCGCATTGCGGCGGAAGGATTCAACCGAATCCCAATCGAGCATTTCGCCCAAATCGGCATAATCCCACATGTGGATTTTCTGTACTTCATGGGAAGTGCGGAAACCGTCGAAAAAGTGAAGAACCGGCATATGGCCCTTAATTGCGGAAAGGTGGGCAACTGCACCAAGATCCATAACCTCTTGCGGGCTGTTGGAGCACATCATTGCATAACCGGTCTGGCGGCATGCATAAATGTCGGAATGATCGCCAAAAATGCAAAGAGCATGGGTCGAAAGGGAACGTGCCGAACAGTGGATGACACTCGGAAGAAATTCGCCTGCCATCTTGTACATGTTCGGAATCATCAGAAGAAGTCCCTGTGACGCAGTGTAGGTGGTGGTCAATGCGCCGGCTGCCAGTGAGCCGTGAACCGCACCTGCGGCGCCTGCTTCAGACTGCATCTCGGTTACCTTAACTTCTCTGCCAAAAAGATTTTTTCTGCCGGCTGCGGCGTACTTATCCGTTTCATCAGCCATAACAGATGACGGGGTGATGGGGTAGATGGCAGCAACATCTGTAAACGCATAAGACACATGTGCGGCAGCGTTATTGCCATCCATAGTTTTCATCTTTCTTGAATCCATTATTATTATTTTCCTCCTTTTAAGGATAATCTATTTCTTTGGGTACAATTACAACCTGTACCTTGTCTAAATTTTATCATCTTTTATAAGATATGTAAAGAAAATTTGCATAAAACACCATAGAATTTACAGCTTTTTAAATGTTTGGAAAATTAACTCTGAATTCGTCCGTTTTGGCGGTGATTGCACCCTGTAAGGCGGCTTCAGCCACCTATGTCCCTGCTTCTTTGTCTTGCTCGTGCGCACAAATGCACAGATACGCCAAAAGCTGTTTGACATTAGTATCAGTAATACTATACAATATTAATATCTAAATTTTTATTCCGAAAGGGGAAAACTAAATGTCTCCCGAACCTGACGGCTCATTTTTCCATTTGCTGAGCGCACTGCCTGTTGCTGGGGAACAGCCATCAAACGACTTTTTATCCATACTTCTTTTGCTGGCCCTCATTTTAGTAAACGCCTTTTTTGCCGCGAGTGAAATCGCAATCATCACCCTGAACGACAATAAGATTAGAAAAATGGCAGAGGACGGCAATAAAAAAGCCGCCAAAGTGCTTAAGCTAACGGAAAATTCCAGCCGTTTCCTTGCCACCATCCAGGTTGGCATTACGCTGAGCGGATTTTTGACTTCCGCTTCGGCTTCGCAGAGCTTCGCCGGAAAACTGACGGCTCTGCTTTCTTTCCTGCCCTTGTCAACAGGCTTGATCTACGGTATTTCTACTGTGCTGATTACCGTTCTGTTATCCTATTTTTCTCTTGTATTTGGCGAGCTGGTTCCTAAAAAAATCGCCATGCAGCGCGCTGAGGAGCTGTCTTTTAAATTTATCGGGATTTTAAACGGCACTTCCACCGTGTTCAGGCCGTTCATCTCTTTTTTATCTTTTTCAACCAACATTGTTATGAAAATGCTGGGCTTTGACCCAAACGCCTCGGAGCAAACCGTGACAGAAGAGGAAATTCTGATGATGGTGGACGCCGGCGAGGAAAAGGGTGTCATCGGCGAAAGTGCCAAGGACATGATCTCCAATATTTTCGACTTCAATGACATTACCGCAAGTGAAATCATGACACACCGCACCGAAGTGGACGCAGTGGAGGACACTGCCACCATACAGGATGTTGTAAATCTTTCTATTGCGGACGGACATTCCAGAATTCCGGTTTACCGCGAGGACCTGGATGAGGTGCTCGGCGTGATTTATGTAAAGGATCTGCTCCAGTATATAGGCTGTGAACTGGACGGAAAAACAAAAATCACCGATTTGATGCGCCCAGCATATTTTGTACCTGAAAGCAAACGGTGCAGCCAGCTTTTCACAGAAATGACCGAATGGAGAACGCAGATTGCGATTGTTGTCGACGAGTACGGGGGAACAGAGGGAATTATTACAATGGAAGATTTGCTTGAATCCATTGTCGGCAACATTCAGGATGAGTACGACCACGAAGAAGAGGAAATACATAAAGTGGACGATCACAAATTCACCGTAGACGGTGGTACCTCCATTGATGAAATTTCCGATCTTGTAGGCATTGAGCTTCCAGAGGGAGATTATGATACGATTGCGGGCCTTGTCGTCGAAATGCTTGGCAGAATTCCAAAACCGAACGAAAATCCGAGCGTGCAGATTAGAAACCTTACACTGACCGTTCAGAAAGTCGAGGACCGGAGGATCTCAAAGATTCTGGTTGAAACATTCCCTGAACCCGGCGATGGCAGCAATCGGGATGAGAACAAATAGTTTGGGCAGAGGGTCTGTTGCTTCGGCATCAGGCTCTCTTGTATTATACTGGCTTCAGTGCTGAATTATTTTACCGAAATGAGTTGCTTTTATTACTATTTTGTAGTATCGTATGGTAATTACCGAGCACATGATGTTTGGGATGGTCAGTCGCAAAATCCTGACCTTAAAAAAAACACGGAGGAATTTAATCATGAAAACTCAGTCTCAGCGCACTCAGTATTTGGCTCAGGGGGCTATGATTGCCGCTATTTACACGGTACTTACCCTTTTGGCGGCTATGGCAAACCTCGCTTATGGTCCGGTGCAATTTCGTTTTTCCGAAGCGCTCACCATTCTGCCAATATTTACCCCAGCGGCTGTTCCGGGGCTCGCAATCGGTTGTCTGCTTTCCAATATATGGAGCGGATACGGTGCGGCGGATATGGTTTTTGGCACTTTGGCGACACTTTTAGCGGCAATTTCTACCAGAATGGTCAGAAACATCCGCATTAAAAAAGTTCCTGTTTTAGCTCCGCTGCCGCCTGTTCTATTCAATGCGGTGATTGTTGGTCTAGAAATTGCCGTTCTGTCTACGGACGGTTTTTCGTGGGCAGGATTTTGGTCTGCGGCCCTGTCGGTCGGCGCAGGGGAACTGGTGATATGCTACGGTCTGGGTCTTCCACTCGCTGCAGCTTTGCAAAAAGTAAAAAGGGGAAGAAAAATATACTGATTTTGGAGTGTTGGTTTTAATGGGGGAAGAACAGTTTTGTGGAAAAAAACGGTTGAAAAATGTGCTGCCTGTCAGATTGATTGTGGTGAGCTTTGTCATTGTCATTCTTGTGGGCGCAATTCTGCTAACGCTGCCGGTTTCTTCGCGCAGCGGAGCACCGACGGCGTTTATTGATGCGTTATTTACCGCTACATCGGCTACCTGCGTAACCGGTCTTGTTGTATTTGATACATGGGCTCACTGGAATGTGCTGGGGCAGATTATTATTCTTGTGCTGATTCAGGTCGGCGGTTTAGGCGTTGTCACGTTCACCACAGGGTTTTCCATGTTGGTTCGCCGTAAAATCGGCCTGCGCGACTTACAGCTCGCAACGGAAAACACCAGCGGGGATACCATCAACATAACGCATCTGATTAAAATTATTTTATTTTTTACATTTTTCTGCGAACTAACCGGTACAGTGCTCTTGATGTTTCGTTTTGTACCCCAGTTTGGGGCAAGGGGCATATGGATCGCAGTGTTTACAGCAGTTTCCGCTTACTGTAACGCCGGTTTCGATATTCTCGGCTTTATTATGAATTACGGAGGTCTGATCCCCTATGTGAGCGACCCCCTGGTTTGTCTGACGGTTGGCGGGCTGATTGTCATCGGCGGCCTCGGCTTTGTCGTGATCAGCGATATTTATTACGCGCAGCTGTTTCCGCGTTGGCATAAGCGAAAAGCTGTTCATCTGAATTTTCACACCACACTGGTTTTAATGATGACCGCTATTTTAATTGTATCCGGAACCGTGCTGTTTTTTATCTGCGAAAATAACAACACCCTTTCAGGCATGGATTTTTGGACAAAGCTGAATGCCTCTCTTTTCCAGTCGATCAGCGCGCGTACCGCAGGTTTTTCCACGGTCGACATTGCGAAGGAGCACGATTTTACCAAAATTATAACAGTCGTTCTGATGTTCATCGGCGCGTCCCCGGCAGGTACCGGCGGCGGTATTAAAACGACTACGTTTGTTGTACTGCTGGCTACGGTTGTCAGCGTAATGCGGGGAAATGAAGAAACCACCATTTTTAAACGCCGGGTAGATAAATTTACGGTATACCGTGCGCTTTCCATTCTTTCCGTTGCTGCCATGGTTGTATTGATCACTTCCGGCATTATTATGACCGCCAATCCGAACGTCAACGGCGTCGACGCCTTATTTGAGGCAACCTCGGGCTTCGGCACTGTCGGTTTGACAGCGGGAGTGACGCCAACCCTCAGCTGGATTTCCAGACTTGCGGTGACTTTTACCATGTTCATTGGCCGAGTGGGCCCGGTTTCCCTTGGACTTGCACTGACGCTTCGCAGAGGCCGTCATTGCGCGGATTCTGTCCTTCCTGAAGGTAAAGTGATTGTAGGCTGATAAGCCCCCCTTATACAGCAAAAATCCCACCGCGAGTTAAGCGGTGGGATTTTTATGTATACATGCAAACGGATGATCCCCATCAATTTGCAGTTTATTCTTTTTGAACGCCTAAGATTCTCATCAGTTCCTTTTGGCTTTTATTCTCGCAGACAGCGACAATTTCGTCATTCGCATGGATCACGGTAAATCCGTTTGGAATCATCATGGAATCGCCGCGCACAACAGAAATTATCAGCGAGCCGTGAGGAAGCGTAATATCCCTCAACTGGATGCCGTCCAACGCGGTGTCACGTGAAAGCGTGATAGAGCAGATACCGGCTTTCCCTTTGTTAAGTGTCGCAAGCAGGTGCATCTTTGACACGTCAACTTCCTGCTCAATCAGATTTGTAATAATTTCCGTGCTGCTGACGGCGATATCCGCGCCCAATGTGCGCAGAGCCGCCAGATTGCGGGGGTCGTTCGCCCTTGCAATTACTTTTCCCGCTTTAAATTCTTTTCTGGCAAGCTGCGAAGCAACCAAATTGTCCTGATCGCTGCCTGTAACCGCAATAAAACAGTCGACATTCTTCGTGCCGGCTTCTTCAAGCACTTCAATCTCCGTACCGTCGCCGCAAATCACTTCAGCGTCAAGTTCATTTGCAAGACGCATACATTTTATTTTATCTTTTTCAATTAGTTTCACATTATATTTTCTCTCAAGCATATTCCTGGCAATCTGATGCCCAAGCTTGCCGCCGCCAACAATTACTATCCTCATATATGTCCCCCAAATTCAACATGACCTAATCAGTCAGTCAATGATCTTTGCAAATACGACTTTGTCTCCCTCGGCCAGAATAATCCTGCGGTCAGCCGAAAAAAGTTCCATTGTGCCGTTTTTATGCAGAACACCAAATATGGTTTCGCCGGTGTCCTTCGGCGCTGAGGCGGCAGGAATACCTTCATGCGCCTTATCTACAGCCCGGCAGTGAAAGGTAGCTGTGGCAGTTTCAAAGGAGATATTCTTCGAGCTAATCGGCTGTGTCAGCGCAGTAAAAATGGCGTCGCCGGCAAGGTTGGTCGGGCAAACAGTTTTAAGGCCGAATCGCTCAAACACATTTTCACGGGCCGGGTCTGAAATACGTGCAACCACATTCTTCACACCGAAAAATTCACGCACAATCTGTGACACTGTAATGTTCAGATTATCATCGGGCGTAACCACGGCAACCGCATCGCAGTTTTCAACTCCGGCGTTTTGAAGCACTGTCATGTCCATGGGCATACCGGTAACCGTAATCCCGCTGAACTCTTCGTTCAAATTTCGAAATGCATCCGGGTTGGAATCAATGACGGCGACATCATGACCGTGCTCGTCAAGCAATTCTGCCAGACGTGTACCCAATCTGCCGCACCCCACTACAAGAACATTCACAAAAACCTCTCCTCTTGCTTGTCCACCTCCGCTTATGCGGCGGTGCCGGACCAGATGATCCTCTTAGGGTTCAAATTTCACTTGGGATTGCTGTGTTTTTTGGCCCGCCCGGAGGGATTCGAAGGCAGTGCATTTCCAACCCGCGTTCCGCGAGTCCCTTCGTTTTCCTGCGGGAAAGGATTTCCGGTGCTGCTCCCTGCCTGCGCCGGGGGGTTCTCACCCTCCGGTCGGGGACACCACCAGATTCACTCTAGCCTGTTTTATTTTGGCCCGCCCGGAGGGATTCGAACCCCCGGCCTTCAGAATCGGAATCTGCTGCAATATCCAGCTTTGCTACGGGCGGATGTATAGCCAAACAGTATTATATCACGTCTGCACCGGAAGTCAATGGAAACAGGCGGAAAATACACAGTACTATGCGCCGCAAAGCCTTTTAACAGCCGCCACCGCAAGTTCAATATACTTGGACATTGGTTTGTCCTCTACTCCCGCCATAAACACATGGCAGGTCAGCACAGGTACCAGCACCTTTTCCGCCCTGCTGCCGGATACGGCACTGGCTATTGCGGGCGATATTTCCCCCAGCATTGCGTTTGCAAGGATAATTCCGATTGGCCCAGCAATGATATCTGCGTCTGAACAGCTGTAAATCACAGCATTCTCACCGGTAGCGCCTGCATCGGCTCCCGCTTTCAGCATAGCCGCAGTCGCAAGGGCATTGGTACCGACTGCAATAATTTCAGCAGAAGGAATCTCTGTCTTTAATTTCTCCACGATGCTTCGGCCGATTCCGCCGCCCTGACCGTCTATAACAATAATCCTCATTTAAATCCTCCGCCTATTGCCTTACAATAATATCTTGATATAAAAGCTGCCGTAAAAAAGATGATGGCATAAAATTCTTTGTACCGTCAATGAATATCTTATCACGCGGAAACCATAAAGAAAAGAACCAATATCAAACATTCCTAAAAACTCAGAAACATTGACAAAATTCTCCCTATATTGTAATATACTTATTATATTGATATGCAGAAGCATGTCTGTTTAACAAATGCGAATCAGGGTGATCTAAAGAATATTCAGCACGCGGCAGCAGCTGCGTACTCTGCCAGAAGGCTCACAGTATTGTGAGCTTTTATTGTTTTTGTAAGGAGTTATAAAATGGACTTGAAAATGTTCTTTGCACAGCATCCGCGCGCAGCGCTTGCCTTTTCCGGAGGAGTGGACTCCTCTTATCTGCTGTACGCGGCGAATCAGTATGGATGCGACGTCCATGCTTATTTTATCAAATCGGCTTTTCAGCCGCAGTTTGAGCTGGATGATGCGCGCCGGCTGACGGAGCAGCTCAAAGTCCCCTTCACGGTAGCTGAATTTGACGCTTTGGAAAATCCGCAGGTTGCGGCCAATGATCCCCTGCGGTGTTATTACTGCAAAACCACGCTGTTCACACAGCTTAGAAAACTTGCCGCCAAAGACGGCTGTACCCTTTTAATGGACGGGACGAACGCTTCCGACAGCTTTGACGGCCGGCCGGGTATGCGCGCTTTAGAAGAACTGGGCGTGAGTTCCCCCTTGCGCGAATGCGGCTTAACCAAAACCGAAATTCGCAGTCTCTCCAAAGAAGCGGGGCTGTTTACGTCGGATAAGCCCTCCTACGCCTGTCTTGCCACCAGGATTCCCACCGGTACAAAAATTACGGAGGAACTGCTTAAAAAGGTTGAACAGGGAGAAAATATCATGTTTACCATGGGTTTTACCGATTTTAGAATTCGGTTTTTTCACGGCGCGGCAAAAATTCAGCTGCCGGAAAAGCAGTTTCAAATGGCTTTTGAAAAGAAGAACGAGCTGATACAGGCTCTTTCCCCTTATTTTGACGGGGTATTGCTCGATTTAACCCCCAGAGTATAAAAAGAGAGGTTTACAATATGGAACAGGAAAAAGCGCTTGCGCTTCTTCAAAAGGTAAAAGAGGGAAAGCTTTCCCCTGAAGAAGCGGTTTTGGAACTGAAAATGAGTCCTTACGAGGATTTGGGATATGCAAAAATTGATCTGCACAGAGAATTGCGTCAGGGTATTCCGGAAGTGATTTTCGGAAGCGGGAAAACCCCGGAGCAAATCATCGGCATCGCCTCCGCCATGCAGGCTCACGGCGGTGAAAACATTCTGATCACCCGTCTTTCCCCCGAATCGGCAAAAAAGGTGGAGGAGAGCATCCCCCTTACTTATGACCCCATGGCCAAAATCGGAATTGTGGGCCGCAAAAACGAAATTACCGCCTGCGGTACCATTGTAATTGCGACCGGCGGCACCAGCGACATGCCGGTTGCCGAGGAAGCGGCTATTACTGCGGAAGTGCTTGGCAACAAGGTAGCCCGCCTTTACGACGTGGGCGTTGCGGGCCTTCACCGCCTGCTTTCCAAACTGGACATACTGATGGAGGCAAAGGTCATCATCGCCGTGGCAGGCATGGAGGGCGCGCTTGCCAGCGTCATCGGCGGTCTTGTGGACTGCCCGGTCATCGCCGTACCGACCAGCATTGGTTACGGGTCGAATTTCAACGGCCTTTCCGCCCTGCTTTCCATGCTGAACTCCTGCGCGAGCGGCGTCAGCGTGGTGAATATCGACAACGGCTTCGGCGCCGGATATCTTGCCAGCATGATCAATCACATGGGAGGGAACAAAAAATGAAAAAGCTGTACCTCGAATGCAACATGGGCGCCGCCGGAGATATGCTGATGGCCGCCCTGCTGGAGCTTTATCCCGAAAAGGAGCGCTTTCTGGAACAGATGAATTCCCTTGGCCTTGAAGGCGTGTCGGTAAAATGCGTTCCCGCACAGAAATGCGGCATTAACGGAAGCCACATTAATGTGATTGTAAACGGATTGGAAGAAGTCAGCGAGGATGTAGACCCCGGTGAGCTTCACTACCACAGTCATGAGCATGAACACGATCATATGCACCCACATGAGCACGAGCATGACCACGACCATGAGCACGAGCACGAGCACGAGCACGAACATGCGCATGCAGAAAATCATTCTCACAGCCATTTAAGCTATGAAAACCTGAAAACTCTCATTGCGGAATTGCCGGTTCCGGAGCAGGTGAAAGCAGACGCGCTCGCTGTTTATTCACTGATCGGCGAAGCGGAATCCCATGTGCATGGAGTCCCCGTCGAACAGATTCATTTTCATGAAGTCGGTTCGCTGGATGCCATTGTGGATGTAGTCGGCTGCTGCCTGCTGTTCCACCTTTTGGCGCCGGACTCCGTTACGGCTTCTCCGGTTCATGTCGGCAGCGGCTTTGTGCGCTGTGCCCATGGAATTCTGCCGATCCCCGCACCCGCCACCGCATACATTTTACGGGGTATTCCCATCTACGGCGGAGAAATCCGCGGGGAGCTCTGTACCCCGACAGGCGCGGCGCTGCTGAAACATTTTGTATCACGCTTCAGCCCCATGCCTCCGATGTCGGTCAATAAAATCGGCTGCGGCATGGGTACCAAGGATTTTGAGGTAGCGAACTGTGTGCGCGCTTTCTGGGCGGAAAGCGACGGCTGCCACGATGAAATTTCGGAGCTGAGCTGTAATCTGGATGACATGACGCCGGAAGCAATCGGCTGTGCGATTGAGCTGATTCTTGCAGGCGGCGCTTTGGACGTATTTTCCACCCCGATTTTCATGAAGAAAAACCGTCCGTCCACCATGCTGACCTGCCTGTGCAGACCCGACGATAAAGAAAAAATGATCCGTCTGATGCTTTTGCACACCACAACGCTGGGGGTTCGCGAAACCAGCTGCGTGCGCACCATCCTAACTTCTTCCTTTTACACGGTTGAGACCGATTACGGTCCCATCCGCATAAAAACCAGCAGCGGCCATGGTATTACGAAGTATAAGCCGGAGTATGCCGATGTGCTAAGCGCCTCCCAAAAACATGGCGCGGCTTATGATACAGTATACAAACAGGCGGTTGCAAAGGCCGAAAAAATCTAAAAAATCCTATAAAAACAGCTTTGTTTTTTCCAAATTTTGCTGTATACTATTTGTTAAATACAGATTACTGATCATCAGGAGGCCGAAATGAAAGAAGATATTTTGGATTTGCTCGGCGACAATCCGATCATCGCGGCCATTAAGGATGATGACGGTTTAAAAAATGTGGTACATTCCGGCTGCAATATTGTGTTTATCCTATACGGAAATCTTTGCACAATCGCGGACATTGTCCATCAGGTCAAACAGGCTGGAAAATATGCCTTTGTCCATGTCGATTTAATTGACGGGGCCTCCAACAAGGAAATCGTAGTTGACTTTATTAAAGAAACGACCGGCGCGGACGGCATTATCAGCACAAAATCGTCCCTGATTAAAGCCGCGAACACAAGGGGGCTTTACACGGTGCACCGTTTCTTTCTGATAGACTCCATGTCCTTTCATAATGTTGCAAAGCAGATTGCCATATGCAGCCCGGACTGCATTGAAATTATGCCGGGATGTATGCCCAAGGTGCTGAAGGCCATTCAGAAAGTGGTGAATGTTCCGATTATCGCCGGAGGTCTGGTGTTCGACAAAGAGGACGTAGTGGCTGCCCTGGGCGCCGGCGCGGACGCAATCTCCTCCACCAGCACGGATGTATGGGACAACATATAAGCGCTTAAAAAGCGATGCCCCGTGGCTTAGCCGCGGGGCATCGTTTTTACATATCCCTTGTTGCAATAAAGTCGATTCCGGTTCCTAGAATATCTTTATAAACCACCTCGCCGCGTTTCACCGGAGAGGACACCTCAACGGCATCCAGCAGTTTCATCGCGTCGAAAATCATTGCCTTGGGGATGGGGTCGCTGGTTTTTACCGGCAGGCGGCGGTGCGAACCGCCGTTGATCCTCACAGTGGACGGAACAACCCTTGTCGGATTGGTCAGTTCTTTTTTACCGTAAGCCTCACCCCTTTTGCAGCCGTTCCCGGTTACCGCGTAATCATTCTGCTCGTCCACCTTTAAATGACAGCCCTTGGGGCATACAATACAAATCAGTTCAGTCATTTTGCTCACTCCTTTCCGACCGCTACGGTCAGTTCACCCGCGGCATTTTCCAAAAACGCCTTAGGAATGGAGATCTTCTCCATCTCGCCCGGCGCCATATGTTCCCTTTTAAACCGTGCGATTTCATTTTCGCCTTCGGTTACCTTAATAACGACATCTTTATAAACATTGTTGACACGGAAGAAGATTTCGGCCGCCTTGTCCACATTTTGCGTGCGGATTTTCTGCGGAACGGTGTAATTGACACAGCTTCCGTTTTTAACTTCAATATAGTTCTTGAGCTTCGGCTGCCCTTCGGCGATATATTTTCCCGCCGCACGGCCCGCCCGCTGGCTTTCCGCTGTTACAAAATCCACAAGGTCATGAACATGAACCACATTGCCGCAGGCAAAAATTCCGTCCACGGAGGTCTCCATATTTTCAAAAACAACCGGCCCGCTGGTGCGCCTGTCCATGGTAAGTCCCGCTGATTTGGACAGTTCGTTTTCCGGAATCAGCCCGACGGACAGCAGAATGGTGTCACAGTCGAAGGTCATTTCTGTTCCCGGAATGGGTTTTTTATTATCATCCACCTTGGACACCACCACTTTTTCCACTCTGCCGTTCCCCTGAATGTCCGTGATGGTATGCGCAAGGTAAAGCGGAATATCATAGTCTTTCAGGCACTGCACAATGTTCCTGTTTAGTCCGTTTGAGTAGGGCATCAGCTCCACGCAGGCGAGCACCTTCGCACCCTCCAGCGTCATGCGCCGCGCCATAATCAGCCCAATGTCGCCGGAACCGAGAATAATCACTCTTTTTCCGACCATATACCCTTCCATATTGACGTAGCGCTGCGCGGTTCCCGCAGTAAAAATACCCGCCGGACGGTCGCCCGGAATTCCGATTGCACCGCGGGTTCTTTCCCTGCATCCCATGGAAAGGACGATTGCCCTCGCCTGGATAATCAAATATCCGTCTTTGCTGTTGACGCAATGAATCTGCTTATCCTTCGTAATTTCGAGCACCATGGTGTCGAGCTTTACCTGCACGCTGGTGTCGCGCAGCATCTCCACAAACCGTTGGGCATATTCGGGGCCGGTCAGTTCCTCTTTAAAGTAATGCAGTCCGAATCCGTTATGAATGCACTGGTTGAGAATACCGCCCAGCTCTTTGTCGCGTTCCAAAATCAGAACGCTTTTGGCGCCGTTGGAATACCCCTCCAGAGCGGCTGCAAGCCCCGCAGGGCCGCCGCCGATTACCACTAAATCATAAGCTTCACTGATCATTGCTGTATTCCTCCCTTTTTGGTTTCCCCAGTCAGAATAAAAGTGCCGTCTTTATTCAAAAGCACATCTTCAAGCGGAATGTGCAGTTCCCTCGCGAGAATCTCCTGCACGCGCGGGCCGCAGAAGCCGCCCTGGCAGCGTCCCATTCCGGCATTGCATCTTTTCTTGATCGCGTCAACGGAACGCGGCGTGATCGGGCTGTGAATCGCATCCACAATTTCACCTTCCGTGATGGTCTCACAGCGGCAGATCACCCGCCCGTAAAGCGGATTTTTCTCAATCAGCGCTTCTTTCTCATCCGGAGACAGCGACTTAAAGTTCACTTTGTTTCTCTCATCGATGAAATTCTCTTTTTTCTTCAGATAAACGCCCGTTTTTTCTAAAATTTTAATGCATTCAAGCGCAATTGCAGGCGCGCTGGTTAAACCCGGCGATTTAATGCCCGCAAGATTGATAAATCCCTTTGCGGTTTTGGATTCTTCGATGATAAAGTCCGAACGCTCGCTCTGCGCGCGAACGCCCGCAAAATTGCGGATGGAGTCCCGGAAGTTGATGCCCGGCACAGACCTGACGGCGATTTCCCTGACAAAATCAAGTCCGCTTTGAGTGGTGGACACATCGTCGTCCTCTTTGCTTTCAACGGCGTCGGGCCCGACTATCAGATTTCCGTGAACGGTGGGAGAAACAAGGATGCCCTTTCCCACTTTGCTCGGGCACTGAAAAATCACCGTGCTGACCAGACTGCCCTGACTTTTATCCAGCAGATAATACTGCCCCTTGCTCGGAATAATCCGGAATTCCGGTTTAGCCGCCACCAAATTATGCACATCATCGGAGTGAAGTCCGGCCGCATTGACGATACGGGCCGCCTCGTACATTTTATCGCCGCAGTACAGGCGATAAGCCGTCCCTGTCCGCTCAATCCGGTCTACCTTACTGTTGAGGAAAAAATCCACGCCGTTGCGCTTGGCAGTATCCGCCATGGCGATGCAAAGCTCCCACGGGCTGACAATCGCGCCGGACGGCGCGTACAGCGCGCCCTTAATTTCCGTACTAAGATTCGGCTCCATTGCAAGCGTTTCCTGCGTGTTCAAAACACGGATGCCCGGCACACCGTTTATCACGCCCTGCCTGTAGAGCCTATAGATTACGTGCAGATCGTCTTCATTGAACGCCAGAACCAGAGAACCGCATTTTTGATAATGCACGGACAGTTTTTTTGCAATTTCTTCAATCATGGCGTTCCCCCGAACATTGAGGTGAGCCATCGCCGTGCCGGGTTCCGGATCATACCCCGCGTGGACAATTGCGCTGTTGGCCTTGGTTGTACCATCAGCTATATCGTTTTCCTTTTCCAGCACGGCGATCTTTAAATCGTAACGGGAAAGCTCATAGGCCGTTGCCGCCCCAATCACGCCGCAGCCTATAATTACTACATCATACATAAAAAACACCCTTTCCAATACATATTGATTTAAAAGCATAAAAAAAAGAGCAGTACGGAATTACCAGTACATAAAGTACGGTAAATTCAGCATTACTCAAAAACTCCTGCCTTTTTATTCAATTTTCTGTGTATATTCTACACCTGCGGGTTGGTTTTGTCAATGAATAAACGACATCAGCATCTGCCACTTTCTGTAAAGCAGCTGCGCAGCTTGATGCAAGGTTGTAATTTTTTGAATTTATTGGTAAACTATTGTTGGAACTTTGAAATAAATAGAAAAGTCAGAAAGGTTGTGGCCATCATGATTTCAATCGCTGTGCTGCTTCGTTCGATCGAAAATATAAAAGAATTCGTTCAAATCGTTGAGCGCTGTCCTTACGATGTTGATCTGGTTTCGGGCCGGTATGTCATTGACGCGAAATCTATCATGGGAATTTTCAGTCTGGATATTACAAAACCATTAACCGCGAACATCCATTGTGAATCCTGTGATGATCTATTGAAAGAACTAACCCCGTTTATTGTCAGAGAATAGTAATTATAATTTGAAAGCGCGCCGGACAATCCGGCGCGCTTTTTTATACCAATGCATCTTTATATAAACAAATTGGTGTCCGATTGTTCCGCGGAGCCTAAGAAGGTCGCCACTCCGGCGATTTCAACCCCGTCGATCAATTCCTCCGGCTTAATGCCCATAATGTCCATGGACATCTGACAGGCAACAATTCTGACCCCGCTGTCCATAGCGGAGCGGAGAAGCTCCTCAAGCGAAGTGACGTTTTTACTTTTCATGACCCCGCGGATCATTTTCGAGCCCATGCCCATCATATTCATTTTGGAAAGTCCCAGTTTTTTGGTACCGCGCGGCATCATGACGCCGAACATCGTTTCAATGAAATTCTTTTTCACGTGTACTTTTTCGTTTCTGCGAAGAATGTTCAGCCCCCAGAAGGTGAAAAACAGGGTTACCTTCCTACCCATGGAGGCGGCGCCGTTGGCAATAATCAGTGCCGCAAGCGCTTTGTCGAGGTCGCCGCTGAACACCACCATGCTTTTGTCGTTTCCGCTCTGTGCGGGAATAGCCGGTGCCTGCGCACCCTTCTGAATTTTTACGATATAAGCGGCTCCCTCGCGCTGCACTCCGAGCAGCAGATTTCCCGTCCGCTCGCACCAGACGCTGATGTCCGAAGCAAACGCCGGATCGGTCGCGCGGATGATCAGACATTCGCCGTCGCGGATACTCTTGATTCCTTCCGAGGCTTTCATAATCGGGCCGGGGCATTGCAGGCCGCAGGCATCCACTTCAATCATTTTCGCATCCTGACAGCACGCCGATTTTACCGCTTCGCCGTTATTGTTTTTTTTTACGCCCACACAATCGGTGCCTGTGGGATTTTCTCTGTCCCCTTTGGCGGTGATGTAGGTCTTGTATCCGCCGCTGAGGTTGTAAACCTCATAGCCGTTCTGCTGCAAAACCCTTGCGGCAAGATAGCCGCGCAAGCCCACCTGACAGAACACATAGACCGGTTTTCCCTTCGGCAGTTCGCTCATGCGGTCGCGCAGGTCGTCAAGGGGAATGCCCATCGCGCCTTTGAGTGTGCCCATTTTCATTTCGTCGGGAGTCCTCACGTCGAGCAGGCTGATTTTTTCAAGGTCGAGCGCGTCGGCTTCGTCATAATGGAATACTTTTACATCGCCGCGCAGAATATTTGCCGCCGTAAAACCCAGCATGTTAACCGGATCTTTTGCGGAAGAGTATGGCGGCGCATAGCACAGTTCCAATTTTTCAAGGTCAAACACCGTTCCGCCCAGACGAAGCGCGGTGGCAAGCACATCAATGCGTTTGTCTACGCCGTCATATCCGACCGCCTGTGCGCCGAGGATTTTACCGTCCTGCGCAAACAGCAGTTTCATGCTCATCTGCGTGGAGTCGGGATAATATCCCGCGTGGCTCGACGGATGAACATACGTCTTCTGATAAGCAATCTTCTGTGCTTTGAGCTGTTTTTCATTCAGTCCCGTGGACGCGGCGGTCATATCAAACACCTTCAAAACCGCACTGCCCTGCACGCCGCTGTCTTTTGTCACCCTTTGCCCGAGTACATTTTCTCCGGCAAGCCGGCCCTGTTTGTTGGCGGGTCCGGCAAGAGGAATCAGGGTTTCGCTTCCGGTAACAAGCTGGCGCACGGAAATAGCGTCGCCGACTGCGAAGATATCCGGGTCGGAGGTGGCAAAGGTATCGTTGACCTGAATACTTCCGCCCACGCCAAGTTCCAGTCCGGCCTGTTTTGCAAGGCGGCTGTCCGGCGCTACACCGATGCTTAAAATCACGACATCCGCCGGAAGTTCTCTGTCTCCGCTTAGCTTTACCTTCAGACCGTCTGTCTTTTCAAAGCCCTGCACGCCTGTACCGAACAGTAATTTAATTCCGTTTTCTCTGAGATGGCGATGCAGAATCGCCGCCATTTCGGGGTCGAGCGAGGCAATTGCCTGATCCAAAAATTCGACGATCGTAACGTCAAGGCCGCGTTCTTTCAGATTTTCGGCCATTTCGACCCCGATAAAGCCCGCACCGACCACTACGGCTGTTTTTGCGTTCTTTTCCTTTATATATGCGTCAATCTGATAGGTGTCCGGCACCGTACGGAGCGTGAAAATTCCTTCGCTGTCAATTCCGGGCAGGTTGGGACGTTTTGGCACAGCGCCCGGAGAAAGAATCAGCTTATTGTAGCTTTCCTCATAGGTGCTGCCGTCCGCGTGATTTTGCACGGTTACCGTCTTTTTTTCCCGATCAATTTTCACAACCTCGCTCATCGTGCGCACATCCACACGGAAGCGGTCACGCAAAAGCTTCGGCTGTGTGACAATCAGCTTTTCCTTGTCCTTGATGGTTCCTCCAATATAGTAGGGAAGACCGCAGTTTGCGTATGAGATGTATTCCCCTTTTTCAAACAAAATGATTTCAGCTTCCTCGCTTTGCCTGCGCAGTCTTGTTGCCGCACCTGCTCCGCCGGCGACACCGCCCACAATCAGTACTTTCATCCTAATATCCGCCTTTCTTTATTTCGAATTTGACAATTTCTTCACAAACTAAAGCAGCATAATATTTTTTAGAATATTGTAAATAATTGATGCCATTTTTTATGAATTTATGATATCATTAATTTAAAGACTATTCTGTGACTAAATCACACAGATAAATTGTATTCTGTGATGATATCACAGAATAATTTGAAACCTCGGCATATACTAAATTTAGAATCATAAAGAGGGTGAAATGATGGCGGATGTAATTATTTTAGGAAATGGTCCCGCGGGAATATCCGCAGCAGCTTATACGGCACGGGCCGGGCTGAACACAATTGTGATCGGACGCGACAGCGGCGCTTTGTCAAAAGCAGGGGAAATAGAAAATTACTATGGTTTTCCGACACCTATTTCCGGTGAACAGCTGGTCCAAAACGGAATTAACCAGGCTGAAAGGCTCGGCGTATCAATCATCAGCGACGAGGTTCTGGGTATCAGCTATGACGGTGAATTTACCGTTGAGTCAAAATCGGAAACATACAGAGTCCCTTGTGTCATCCTCGCAACGGGCGCTTCCAGAAAAACGCCCAAAATAGAGGGACTGAGTGAATTCGAGGGAAAAGGCGTCAGCTACTGCGCCGTCTGCGACGCGTTTTTTTACAGAGGAAAATCCGTTGCTGTGCTGGGTGACGGCGATTACGCCCTGCACGAGGCAAACGAGCTTTTGCCCCTTGTCGGTTCGGTAACGCTGCTGACCAACGGCCATGAGCCCTCCGCCCAGTTTCCGGAGCAAATTTCTGTCAACAAAAAGGAAATCGCATCCCTTCGCGGCGATCTTGTTTTGGAGTCCATCGCTTTCCGTGACGGTTCCACCCAGCCGCTCAGCGGTTTGTTTGTCGCGATCGGCGTGGCTTCAAGCGCGGACTTTGCCAAAACCATGGGCGCGGAAACCGAGGGAAACCGCATTGTGGTGGATGAAAACAAGCAAACAAATATTCCCGGCCTTTATGCGGCGGGCGACTGCACCGGAGGGATGTTCCAAATTTCCAAGGCGGTTTATGACGGTGCGAAGGCTGCGACCAGCGCAATCCAGTATGTTCGCAAGCGTAAAAAATAGATTTTAGCTGTGCCGTGTGATTTAGTCACAGAAAAAAAACAATTCCCAGCGTATAATAATGTTACAATCAGAAAGAACAATTGTTATAATAGATAAAGGAGAATGGATATGTCAGTTTTAACATTAACAAAAGATAATTTCACACAGGAGGCCGTAAACTCAGATAAAACGGTACTTATTGACTTTTGGGCGCCCTGGTGCGGTCCCTGCCGCATGGTTTCCCCGATTGTGGATGAAATTGCGGAAGAGACTTCCGATACTTTAAAAGTAGGCAAGATAAACGTGGATGAACAGCCTGAACTTGCTTCCCAGTTCGGCGTAATGAGTATTCCGACCTTGGTTGTCATGAAAGACGGAAAAATTGTAAATACCTCTGTCGGTACAAAAAGCAAAGAATCCATACTTGGAATGCTGCAATAAAATAATCTCTGTTTTTTAGCCCCGCATCAATTGATGCGGGGCTTTGTTCTTTTGTTTTTCTGTAGTATAATAAACATATATGGATATTCAGCCGTTTGTAAAACAATCAGGCTGATGAACCGACAGGGAGGCAACAAGATGGCCGTTACACAAACAGAGTTTGCATTTATGAAAGAAGCTTTTCCTTTCTGGAACAGCCTGACAGAAAGACAGAAAAACATGCTGGAGCAGTCGGCTGTCTCCTCTGTTTACGAGAAAGGGCAGCGGCTCCATGACGGTTCGCAGGACTGCATGGGGTTGATTATGGTTTTGAGCGGGCATCTGCGCGCCTTTATCCTTTCGGAAACGGGCAAAGAAATTACTATCTACCGCCTTCTTGAGCGGGACATCTGTATTTTCTCAGCCTCCTGCATGCTGAAAAACATCAGCTTTGACATTTATATTGAAGCGGAACAGGAAACCCGGATTCTGCTGATTCCGACTGCGGTGTATAATGAACTGAATCAGACTTCTCTTGCTGTTTCGAACTTCACCAGCCAGCTGATTTCCTCCCGTTTTTCCGACGTGATGTGGGTGATGGAGCAAGTGCTTTTTATGAGCTTTGACCGGCGGCTGGCTAATTTTCTTCTTGAGCAGTCCACTATTGACGGTACCGACACGCTCAATATGACACACGAAACTATCGCAAAGAATATGGGTTCCGCGCGTGAGGTTATAACCCGAATGCTGAAATATTTTCAGAGCGAGGGCATGGTTTCCCTATTCCGCGGAGGCATTACCATCACCGATCGGAAAAAACTTGAAAAGCTTCTGTAGTTTGAGAAATGATCGTCCCGATTGCATTTATCGACAATTTGTAGTAAAATTAAATGGAAAATAACGTCATAAACGGAAAGAATTTCTGCGAAGCGGAGGCCACAATAAATGCAAATTGAAGAACAGCCTGATTTTTTGCCGGAAGGCGCGGAAACCGGAAAAGCTCCGGAAGATTACGTATTCGCACTGGATATCGGAACGCGGAGCGTCATTGGTATTGTAGGAACCGTGGAGAATGAAAAGCTGCGTATTTCGGCGATTGAAACGGTTGAACATCCGAAGCGGGCCATGATAGACGGCCAGATCGAGGATATTGAGCAGGTGAGCCGGGTGGCGAAACTTGTCAAAGACCGGCTCGAAAAACGAATCGGCTATCCGCTCAAACATGTATGCGTCGCCGCGGCCGGCCGCGCACTGAAAACACAGAAAGCTTCCTATGAACTTGCGCTGAAACAGTCGCAGACCATTGACGAAGAACTTGTCTGCCGCCTTGAAGCAGGCGCGATTGAAGCGGCTGAACGGCAGTTCAATCCGGAATCCACCGACGAAAACCAGTCCGTTTTTTATCTCGTCGGTTATTCCATCATTCAGTACACACTGGACAACTACCCCATCTCCAACCTTTTGGAACATCGTGGGCAAAACATCGGCGTTGAAGTGATTGCAACCTTTTTGCCCCGCGAAGTAGTTGACAGCCTGTACACAACCATGCACAAGACCGGACTGGAAGTTTCGAGCCTGACGCTGGAGCCGATTGCCGCAATGAACGCGGCCATCCCGCAGAAACTGCGCCTGCTGAATCTGGCGCTGGTCGATATCGGCGCGGGCACCTCCGATATTGCCGTGTCAAAGGACGGCGGCGTCGTTGGCTACACCATGGCGACCGTGGCTGGCGATGAGATTACCGAATCGATTATGAAGGATTATCTTGTTGATTTTGCATCAGCGGAAGATATCAAACTAAAAATGAGCGGAGAACGGAATATCGTATTTAAGGATATTCTGGGATTTGAACATACGGTTACACCGGAAGAAATCCGGAATAAAACGGAGCCGGTCATGCGTTCCCTTTGTGAAGAAATTTCGCTGAGAATTGTACAGGCCAACGGAGGCCCCCCTTCCGCCGTCTTCTTGGTTGGGGGAGGCAGCAAGCTGCCCGGAATGTGCGCCTGTGTATCGGAATACCTCAATCTGCCGCTCACCCGTGTGGCAATCGGCGGCAGCAACTTTATGGTTCATGTCTCCGCGTCGGACGAAGACATTACCGGGCCGGAATACGCAACGCCGCTGGGAATTGCCGTATCCGCGGCGCTCAACCTGATTAACGACAGCTTTTCCATCACCCTCAACGGCAGCCGGGCAAAGCTGTTCCGCAGCGGCAGGCTTTCCGTTCTGGATGTGCTGCTGATGAACGGGTACAGCTACAATCAACTCATCAGCCGTTCCGGCCAAAGTATGATTGTTGAACTGAACGGGGAAAATAAAATTTTATACGGCGGGCATCCGACCGCCGCGCGCATCCTGCTGAACGGTGCGGAAAGCAATATTGCCGCTATGATTAAAGCCGGAGACAGCATTGAATTCGAGCCTGCAATTCCCGGAGCGAACGCGCATCCCGCATTGGAAGACGTGGTGCATTTTGAAAAGACGCACAGGGTGTTTTTAAATGGCTCCGAATTTACCGTCGGCACCCGCGCGATGGTCAACGGTCAGCCCGCCAACCCGGAACAGCCGCTCTCCGCACGCGACCAAGTGCAAACGTTTCAAATCAATACGCTGCGGGAGCTCCTCTGTTTTGCCGGGGAAGATGAGAATCGGACCTTTCTAATCAACGGCCAGCCCGCCGGACTTGATGATCCGCTCTCGGCGGAGGATCAGGTCGAATACGCTCCGCCCGCTGTTTCGGCGGCACCGCTTTTGGCTTTTGAGCCGCCTTTTGCACAGGCGCAGACTGATGAAGAGCCGCAAGTTGCCGCAGTCACTCATATCACCCTGAACCGCGCGACCCTCGCGCTGAACGCGAAGCCGGATAAAACACCCTATTGCCTGATCGATATGCTCAATCTGGTGGATATCGATTTATCCAAACCGCAGGGCAATATTGTCCTGCACGTAAACGGAGAGGACGCGGCGTATCTGCAGATACTTGCAGACGGGGATAAAGTAGATATCTACTGGGAAAATTCCGTAAGGCCGTAACCCATAAAGAAAGCTTCGGAAGGGAGAAATCCCGGCCGAAGCTTTTTATTTTTATAGTATTAAATTTTCATATCGAGGAGCTTCAAAATGCTCTGTGGCTGTAGGTTCGCCTGCGCAAGCATCGCCATTCCCGCCTGTACCAGAATATTGTGCTTTGCCAGCTCCATCATTTCTTTTGCCATATCCACATCGCGAATGCGGCTTTCGGCAGCCGTCAGGTTGTCTTCCATCGTGCCAAGGCTGTTCAGCGTACGTTCCAGGCTGTTCTGTTCAGCGCCCAAGCCGCCGCGCGCGCCGGAAACGGCGTCAATTCCTTTTTGTATCAGACCAATGGCTTTCTGCGCGTCTTCCTGTGTGCCAATGGAGGCCCCGTCAACTCCAAGCCCTTTCGCGCTCATATTCGGAATATGAATGGTATAACTGCTGGCCGCCGAATTATCGGCGCCAACCTGAAGCGTTATGCCGTCTTTCCCGAAGGATGGGTCGGCAGGGTCTGTTTTTTCCGCCAGACTGCCATTGAGCAGTTTGGTTCCGTTAAAGTCGGTAGTATTGGCAATGCGGTCAATTTCCTGCTTCAGCGACTCAAATTCCTTGCTGGAATTTTTTCTGTCCGTGTCATTCTGATAGGTTCCGTTGGAGGACTGTACCGCAAGCTCCATCATTCTTTGCAGGATGGACTGCGTTTCGTTCAGATTCCCATCGGCAGTCTGAACCATACTGATGCCGTCCTGCGTGTTTTGCTGCGCAACTTTCAGCCCCCGTATCTGCGAGCGCATTTTTTCAGAAACGGCAAGGCCGGCCGGGTCATCCGCGGCGGAATTGATCCGGTAACCGGAAGAAAGCCTCATAATGCTTTTATTACACAGCGCCTGATTGATCGAAATCTGACGCAGCGCAAAAAGCGCACTGATATTATGTTGAATAACCATTGTCTTACTCCCTAACAATCCGAACGCAGCGAATCCTTTCACTGCGCTTATTTAAGCTTCATTTAATATATCGTTCGTTCTTATAAGAAATTTACATGCCTCCTTATATAAATTTACAACATGGAACAAAGCCTTCCACAGGAGGCAGTCACTTAATTTCCTGTTCCAAATTGCGGAACACAGGCGTGTCGAAAAACTGAATAATATCGATATCCAAGCCGTCGCAAACCTTTTTGATAGTGGAAATCGTCGGATTTTTACTAACCCCACTGATAATATTGTTCAATGTCGATTGGGTCACCCCAGAAATCGTCCCCAATTTATTGAGTGTAATTCCTTTTTCACCGCACAATTCTTCAATTCTGTCAGCTACCGCTTTACCGATTGTCATATAATCATCCTAACTATATATAGTTGATTTTAGTTTAGCTGTAAATTGCAAGAATAATTACCTATTTATAGTTGACTTTTAAAAAGTCTGTGTTATATTAACTATATATAGTTAATATAGGAGGATTAAAATGCCAAATTACAAAAAAATGTATTTTGAGCTTGCGGCAAAAACGGCAGATGCTGTCGAGCTTCTTGTAAAAGCGCAGCAAAAAGGGGAAAATGACTATATTGAAGGGCAACTTGCCGTAACAGAGCTAAAAATTCGTGAAACCCCGCAAAAGTCTGATCATCACCAATAAAAAGCGGCAGGAGACAACAATTTTCATTGTCTCCTGCCTTTTTACATCAATATTTTATTCCTGCGGATTGTTAACCGTGCCAATAAAGACGGGCAGTTTCGTCTGTGTATCAATAATCGCATACACAAAGGGACGATCAAACACGACCTTCTTTTTTTCAGCTCCGGGCGCACTGGAACTGCACGCCATTGTCACCGAAGTGGCGGCTCCGGCTTTCGCACCGGCTTCGTCAACCTGAATAAAAGTCTTGTGCAGCACATCGCTGATAAAAAGCCCCCCTTCCGGCGTACTGCCCATGGAATGGAAGTCCGCGCGGTCGGAGTCGAAGGCGTCCGTCAAACCCAGCGCTTTCAGCGGGTCGTTCAAATCCGTGATGTATTCATACTTAAACTTAGGTAACCAGCAGTCAGCGGTTTCGCTTTTGGCTGAATTCATCATTTGAAAAAAACCTTCTCCAGTCATCTGCTGAATATACCCGTCCAAGCTGACGCCCTCGTTTGGCAGGATAGCGGCAAAAGCGTATCGCGTGTCCTTAAAAGGCTTTACCATTCCTGCGGATTTTTCATCATGAATATAAGTTTCATCCGAAGACATAAATAAAGTGGAAACCGTCCCCTTCTCGGTGTGAAAGTCTTTGCTGCTAATGTTATGCTTCAGGTATTCATCCCTCCAGTTTGCTTCAAAATAAAGGGTGTTGATCAGGTACATCATGGTCGTGTCGTCGATTTTATCCACCATTTTATCAATTTTACCGCCGGTGTTTTCTTTGACCCATCCGTTTATTTTATTGACCGTGGACCGTTTGGTAAAATCAAGCTGAAACGCGCCCGCGCCGAAATAATCGGCATTTTTTTGCAGAAATCCCTTTTCCACCGTCAGGCTTTTGTCGCGGTACCAAATGGAATTGGCAATTTGCAGTTTTCCGTTCTGAATGGATTTCAGCTGATTTGCAAAATTGTAGTAATTCCGGCTTAGCTCGCTAATGCTCATCCCGCCGCCAAGCACCTGTTCAAACTGCTTTAAGGTTTCACCGTCCGCGCCGTTCGCCGTCATGCCCAGCGCAAGATAGACTGACACCGGCGACACAAGGGAGTTTTTATCCTTTGTGACAGATTTTTGAAACAGTTTTACGGAAAAATCCTGTGCGAAACGGATAAAGTCTTCGCCGATTGTATCGTCAGCATCGATTTTATTTGCAGTAATTCCGTTCATCAGGTTTTCGGAAGCGCTCACCGTACTGAGCGGGAACAGTACGCCGCTGAAAAACAAACCGCAGACCAGCACAACCGCAATTGCGGGAACCAGAACAAAACGCAGGGGTTTCTTTTTATGTTTCGGTTCTTTGCCCTGCGGCGGATTTTTCAACAGCGCCGCTGTATTTTGTTGAAACTCCTCGGATGCTTTTATTTGCTCCAATTCGTTAATATAGTTTTCTTTATTCATCGTCAAAACCTCCTGTCAGCGATTCCTTCAGCTGCTTTCGCGCCCTGTGCAGCCATGAGGAGACCGTATTCTCCTTTTGCTGTAAAACAGACGCGATTTCAGTTACGCTCATATCTTCGTAGTAATGGAGATAAACAACATTTCGGTATTTAACCGGCAGCCGCATCACCGCGTCCAAGACCTCACTGTTTTTGTCATGAGAAAGAATATTGTCATCCAGCACGGCTCTTTTTTTAAACCACGAAGACTTTAGATAATCCTTGCACAGGTTAACGGTAACCCGGATAATCCACGCTTTTTCATGCGCCGCGCTTTTAAAGTCGGTACCAAGCGTAAAGAGCCGCAGAAAGACCTCCTGCGCAATATCTTCGGCTTCCTGCCTGCTTTTTACGTTCTGAAAAGCGATGCGGACGACCATATCCGCATAATTTGTCAGGCATGACTGAATCCTGCTGTCTGTGTCGATTGATGATTTCACCTTTTCGCCCCCTTCATATACAATACGAATAAAAACATACCGATCTTGCATGGAATAAGAAAATTGATCAAATATTTTTCTGCAATCCGGCGCACCGCTACTGCTTCTTCATTATGCAACATAAGTCTATAAAATTGAGTATATCGTCCTTGCAAACAGCCGATGATTAGAATAAAATATAGTCGGATACTGCATAATAATTTAATTTTTTCCTTACGAAAGATACAGGGGGTAACACGATGCTGTCTGCAAAAGTAAAAGAATTGATTACTCAGGGAAAATACGATGAAAACCTATCCTATCTTTATGTCTGCGATTTCAGGAAAGCGGCGGACTGCCGCAAAAGACTGCTCCTTGCAGTTGAAAATTTTGAAAAGCTGTTCGGCACGGGACGGGACATCAGTATATTCAGCGCCCCGGGAAGAACCGAAGTGGGCGGCAACCATACCGACCATCAGCGCGGCCGGGTTCTTGCGGCGAGCGTAAACCTCGATATCATCGCCGTTGTCTCAATCAATGAAAACAGCCGGGTACAGGTCAAGTCGGAAGGGTATCCTATGGATGCTTTGGACGCAGCGGATTTGGACCTGAAGAAAAGGGAATCCAACTCTTCCATCGCGCTCGTGCGCGGAATTATCAGCAAATTCTCACAGCTCGGCTATCACGTCGGAGGATTCGACGCCTATACCACTTCAAACGTGCTTGCCGGTTCCGGGCTTTCCTCGTCGGCGGCTTTTGAAGTGCTGATCGGCACCATTGTTAACGACTTATTCTGCGGCGGAAAAGAAAGCGCGCTCAAAATCGCGCAGATCGGCCAGTACGCGGAGAACGTCTACTTCGGTAAGCCCTGCGGTCTGATGGATCAGGCGGCAAGCTCCGTCGGCGGGTTCGTTACTATCGATTTTAAGAATCTTGAGGAACCCATTGTTGAGAAAGTTGATTTTAATTTTGCAGAATGCGGCTACGCGCTGTGTATCATCGACACAAAGGGCAGCCATTCCGACCTGACGCCGGACTATGCCGCGATACCCGCCGAGATGAAATCGGTGGCGGCATTCTTCGGCAAAGAAGTGCTTTCCGAAGTTTCACAGGAGGCGTTCTATCAGAATATCGCCGCAATACGTGAAAAGACGGGTGACCGTGCGGTTCTGCGCGCAATCCATTATTTTGCGGACAACGACAAAGTGACCAAAGAGGTCGCGGCTTTAAAGAGCAATGATTTTGACGGGTTTAAAAAACTGATCATTGAAAGCGGCTATTCCTCCTATATGTACCTTCAAAATGTATTTTCTTCGTCGCATGTGCAGGAACAGGGCGTTTCGCTGACGCTTGCGCTCTGCCAGAAGCTTTTAAGCGACAGGGGCGGCGCGTACCGTGTGCACGGCGGCGGATTTGCCGGAACGGTGCAGTCGTTTGTGCCGGCGGACTATCTCGACGAGTTCGTGAAAAAAATGGAAGCGGTGCTCGGCGCAGGGAGCTGCCACACACTGTCGATCCGGCCGGTTGGCGGCACAAAGATTTTATAAGATATTTGGAGGACTTTTCATGGCTGAGCTAAGATGGCATCCCTTGATCAAGGACTGGATTATGATTGCTTCAAACAGGCAGGACCGCCCGCAGATGCCCAAGGATTACTGCCCGTTCTGCCCCGGCTTCGGCAATGTTCCGGACTATGACGTAATGGAATACGACAACGACTTCCCCGCGCTGTCACAAACCCCGCCCGAGCCGGACGACATTGCAACCGACTTCTTTCAAGTCAGACCAAGCTATGGAAAATGCGAGGTCATTTTATATTCTCCCCGCCACACGGTAACCATGCCGGAACTTTCCGACGAACACATGAAGAAGCTTGTGGACTTATGGTGCGAACGCTTTGACGGGATGCGCTCCGACGAAAAAATAAAATATGTGTATCCGTTTGAAAACCGCGGAGACGTTGTGGGCGTTACCATGCCTCATCCGCACGGTCAGATGTACGGCTACCCATTTCTGCCAAAAAAGTTGGAGCTTGAAACCGGCGCGGCAAAAGAGTATTATGAGGATAAGCACACGTGCCTGTTCTGCGACATCCTCAAAAATGAGCTGCAAGCGGACAAGCGCATCATTTTCCGCAGCGAACATTTTACGGTGTTTCTTCCGTTTTATTGTGAATATCCCTATGGCGTGTATATTATCTCGAATCGTCATACGGAATATATGACAAATTTTACCGAGAAAGAGAAAGCATCACTCGGTTTGACCATCCGCGACACCGTCGGAATGCTCGACAGCCTGTTCAATTACCGGTTCCCGTATATGATGTGCATGCATAACGCTCCCGTAAACATGGGCGATTATTCAAAGGAATTTCATTTCCACATTGAATTCTTCCCGCCGATGAGGAGCGCAGAAAAGCAGAAATTCAACGCCTCAAGTGAAACAGGCGCATGGGCCAGCTGTAATCCCACCTGTCCCGAGGAGACCGCACAGGAGCTCCGCGAGGCATACAAATGTTATAAGGAGAATAAAGAATGAGAGTATTAGTTACCGGCGGCGCAGGATACATCGGTTCCCATACCTGCATTGAACTCTTAAACAATGGCTGTGAAATCGTAGTAATGGATAACTACTGCAACTCCTCACCCGATGTTTTAAAAATAGTGGAAAAACTCACCAATAAAACCTTCCCGATTTATGAATGCGACACGCTTGACTACGACGGATTTGAAAAGATTTTCAAGGAAAACAAAATTGACGCCGTCATCCATTTCGCGGGACTGAAAGCAGTCGGCGAGTCGGTCGGAAAACCGCTGGAGTATTATCACAACAATCTGGTCGGTACCATCAATCTTCTGCGGCTGATGAAGCAATATAATGTGTTCCATCTGGTGTTCAGTTCCTCCGCCACCGTATACGGCATGAACAACACCGCGCCGTTCAATGAAGACATGCCTCTTTCCACCACGAACCCCTACGGAACAACCAAGCTGATGATTGAGAACATTTTGAAGGATCTTTGCTTCGCAGATAAAAAATGGAAAGTTGCTCTTCTGCGCTATTTTAACCCGATCGGCGCACACGAAAGCGGCCTGATCGGAGAAAATCCGAACGGAATTCCAAACAACCTGATGCCATACATCATGAAGGTTGCGATCGGCCAGCTCAACTGCCTGAGTATTTACGGCGATGATTACCCGACACCGGACGGAACCGGCGTGCGCGACTACATCCATGTGTGCGACCTTGCCGCCGGACATTTGAAAGCACTGGAGAAACTGCCGCAGATTGACGGCGCACAGGCTTACAACCTTGGAACCGGCAAAGGCAGCAGCGTGCTCGACGTGGTTCACGCTTTTGAGAAAGCGAGCGGCAAAACAGTCACTTATAAAATTGCCCCGCGCAGGGCGGGCGATATTGCCGAATGCTACGCGGATGTTTCGAAAGCGAAAAAGGAACTCGGCTGGGAAGCCAAATACAGCCTTGACGACATGTGCCGCGACAACTGGAATTTCATCAAAAATAAATAATGATATCCCTTTAAGGCAGCGCCGAGTTTTCGGCGCTGCCTTTTTGCACGGTATTGTTATTCTTTCAGTATGCTGAGGATTTCGTCGGCATTGCTCTTTGTAACCGAGCGGTAAGGAACACGGATATAATGTCCGTTCTGCACGTCCAGCTTGCTGGTGGAATTCTCCCCCGTGGGAAATGAGTAGGCCAAATCAAAAATTGCTTTGGCCTGGCCCTGCGCGTCGTTAAAAACCGTGCCGAACATGCTGCCGTCTTTAATGGCGTTCAAACCGCTTTCCGTCGCGTCGATTCCCACAACGGCAAATTTGACTTTCTTTTTGCTGTCCTTAATGGCATCAATCGCACCGAGCGCCATATCGTCATTATTGCAAAAGACTACTTCTATTCTGTCGCCGAACTTTTCAAGCCACTGCGTCATTTTTGCCGAACCCTGCGCGCGCTGCCAGTTGGCGGTGTCATTGGCAAGCTTCTCAACCTGAATACCCTCCCCAGTGACCGCCTTGATGGAATATTCCGTTCTTAAAAGCGCATCCTGATGCCCCTGTTCGCCCTCGAGCATAACATACTGGATTTTCCCGTCGCCGTTTTTGTCAATCGCCGCACGGTCGCTTTTAAAGGCTTCCGAGATAATTTCGCCCTGAAGCCGCCCGGACTGGGCTGCATCCGCACCGACGTAATACGCCCGGTCCCACATGCGCAAATCCTCTTCGACCGGTTCCCTGTTGAAAAAAATGACCGGAATATTCGCCGCTTTCACCTTGTCCACAATCACCGCAGCCGCAGTGCGGTCAACCATATTGACACAGATTACGTCATAATTCTGTGAAATAAAGTTGTCTACCTGATCATTTTGCAGTGCCTGACTGGACTGTCCGTCCACCATGTTGACTACGATTTTTTTCCCTGATTCAGCTTCCTTTTGCTTGGCTACCTTTTCAAGGTAGGTGCAAAGGCTTGCCACAAAGGTATCATCCTTGCGGTAAAGCGAAATGCCGATTTTAATTGTTTCGACTTTTCCGCTTCCGCTGCCTGCGTCACAGGCAGTGGTCAGAGGAAGAAGCATTGACACAGTCAAAAACAAAGCCATGATTCTGGTTAAGCTTTTCATTTTTTTCCTCCATCATCTTACAAACGGGAAAAGCAGTCTTTGATTATCGGAGTTGTACATATTTTCGTGGTTTACAATTGCAAAATTAATGCTGGTATGATTCTCATCCTGCTTTTTGTTGATCTTGTTTACCGCGGTTTGGATGCTGAGATATCCCAGATTGTATTCGTTTTCCACGCCAATGGAATTGATCACCTGTTCTTCAAGCAGAGAGACTACCGTATTCGTTCTGCCTATTCCGTAAATCTGCACTTGAGAGCTACCGGTTTTCAGCAGATCTTTCTCGGCCTTTGCGGCGGCTTCCAGTGTTGAAGCGTCCAGTGCGACCAGTGTGTCGGCCATGCTGGTTTGCAGCATTCCTTTCGCCGTATCGTACGCCTCTTGTGAATCATCAGGAATTTCCCAGTATTCAATTTCATTTTTATTGGCCTTGAGCGCTTGAAGAACGCCGAAGTACCGCTGCTGAATATTGCTGCAGTCCATACTGTTGCGCAGGATGGCAATACGGCGGTGATTTCCTTTGTTTTTTAAGATGGTACCTGCCAATGCACTGCCAAGCTGCTGATTATCGCACGAAATGGACGGCAGATCTTTGATGATATTCACGGTTGACTGCATAGCGACAACAGGGATACCCTTCTGCGCTTTCTCAATCGGTTCTTTCAGATCGGTTGAGTTGACGGGAGCAATCACAATGGCGTCCGCACCATTCTTGATTTCACGCTGCAGCAGTGAAATTTGTTCCTCTGCATTATTCTCGCTCGACAGCGTAATAAAACTGACCTCTGCGTTAAAATCCCTCGCCGCCTGATCGATTCCCTGTTTGATGGTGGTGCTGCTTTCGGTGCTTTTACTGCGCCAGATCACAGAGATCTCATAGGGATCACTGTTTTTCTTTTCAAAAATCTGATCCTTGTACAGGATCATAAATAAACCCAGAAACGCACAAAAAATCAGAATGAAAACCAAGAGTTTATTTTTTGTCATTTCACACCGCCTCCTTCGTTTCCATCGGATTCTTCCAGCGTTTTCATCGGTAAATGTATTCTGGCAGTGGTTCCCTCGTCCGGCTCACTGTAAATGGCAAGGCCGTATTCACTGCCGAAATAAAGCTGAATCCGCTCCTGTACATTTTTCAGCCCGATGCCCGAGCCTTTTCCCCGAACTTTAGTGGATTCCTCCTTTAACAGCGCATCCGCCTGCTCCTGCGGCATGCCGAGGCCGTTATCGATGATATCAATAAACAGATCATTTCCCTTGCTGTAGGCGCTGATTTTGATTTCGCCGTCACCGCTCATAAACTCCATCCCATGATAAATAGCATTTTCGACCAGCGGCTGAACAATCAGTTTAATGGTGGCGCACCTGAGCGTTTCTGGCTCGGTCGTAATTTCATAACTGAACTTATTTTTATAGCGCATCTTTTGAATGGTCAGATAGTTACGGACATGTTCAAGCTCGTCAGCCACGGTGATAATATTTTTTCCCTTCGACAGGCTGATTCGGAAAAGCTTTGCCAGTGCCGTTACCATTGTGACTGCACCGTCATACCGTTCATTTTCAATCATCCAGATAATGGAATCCAGCGTGTTGTAAAGGAAATGCGGATTAATCTGGGACTGAAGCGCGTCCAGCTCACTCTTTCTCTTGGACTCCTGCTCCGCAACAATGTCGTCCATCAGCCTGTGGAGCTGGTCCACCATGGACCGTATTGTCTTGCCCAAATGCTGAACCTCATAGGAACCCGATATAGAAATATCCACCCCGCTCAGATTGCCCTTATCAAGATCCTTGACAGAGAGCTCCAGCTCCTTAATCGGGTTGGCAATACGCGAGGAAAGGAACATATTGAGAAAAACCATCAGAAAGATCGCAAAGAAAATAAAGAAAAGAGCAAACATCTTTATCTGCTGATAGTTTGAAGTGATGTCCTGCGTCGGAGAGACCGCAATAATTTTCCAGCCGGTGTATCCCGCTGTTTTCACCGTAATCAGCCGCTGCTGCCCCTCAAAGGTCTCATTATGGTTACCGTCGTCGTATTTCGCGGCGACAAAATTATTTTCGTGAATCAGATTGGAATAGATCAGCTGCTGACGGGGATGATAAATGATTTCTCCGTTCCCGTCAATCAGATAGATGTACCCGGATTCGCCCAAATCGACGTTCTTGCAGATTTGTTCAATTCCGCTGAAATTCATATCGACAAGTAAAACGCCATGGGTAATGGAGCCGGCGCTGGTCAGCTCTACCGACCGGCTGAGTGAAACGACCCATCGATATTTATTATCAGGGTCAACAAACAAATTCTGCACATGGGGGGTTGAAAAATGGCAGTTTTCAATTTTGAGCGCGGCATTTTTAAACCATTTTTCACCGCTTACATTGGCGGACGGTTTCAACTGTGCGAGCGGTTCGGCAGCGATTACCTCTCCTGAATTGGAAAACACCCCGATGCTGATGAGCAGGTCGCGATTCGTCTCATACAGCAGGCTCATATCGTTGCTGATGTTGTCGGTGGACAGATCCGCATTCTTAATCACGCGGTAATACATGGAATCGGAAATACGCATCATGTTGCGAAGATAGTTGTCCAGATTCAGATTTACCTGATCCACCATGCGCGTGCTGTCCTCTGAAACCATTCTTTCACTTGAACTGATAAAGCGCATCGAAAGGGAAACCCCCACAATCAGCATTCCCAGGACTGAAACAGCGGTAAACGTAAGGGAAATGGTAAACTGCAAACTTTTCTTTTGCAGGAGCTGGGTGATCTTATCGATAAAGTCTTTTACCTTTTTTCGCATTTTATCAACTCCACGCCTGCCGCGCCAAATAGGTGTCGGCAGTTAGCCTTAATTGTTCCTGTATTTTGAAGGCGATACGCCAAATTTCTTTTTAAATACATAACTGAAATAGTTCGGTTCGGTATAGCCCACCTTACCGGCAATAACATACGTTTTGTCGCTTGTGGTGTTCAGCAGGTTGACGGCTTCCTGAAGCCGCACCTCCGTCAGATACCCGACGAAGCTCATGCCGGTCTCCCGTTTGAAAATTGTTGAAAAATAAGCGGAACTGACATGCAGAAACGAACAGAGGCTTTCCACAGAAAGCTCGGCGTTCTGATAATGTGCCCCTATATACTGTTTGGCGTTCTGTGCGAGCAGCTTGGTTGAGTCCACGCGCTCGCGCTTGATCAGCATACTGATTTTGACACAGCATTCCGTACACCACTGTTTCATCTCTACAGGCGAATGTAGAGAAGCAATGGTATTGACATAATTGAAATTCTCACCGAAAATTTCCTGCGTACTCAGTTCATATGCGTGCATTACCTTCAGCAGAGAAGTCATCATTTCCATCAGATAAATCTGATATTGGCTGAGCGGGAGCAGCAACGTTTCAAAACGCGTGAACAGTGCATTAATACGGTTCGAAATATCCTGTTCGGAGCCCATTTTTATCGCGTTTGTTATTTCACGTTCATCATGCTCGTCAAATTGGAGTTTCACGGATGTTTCAGGTTCAACATCCGCAATATAAATTGCTTTTCCGGCACCCATGGTGGCACTGTAATCCAGCGCGTTCTGCGCCTCGCGGTAAGAATGGCGAATTTCGGTCAAGGGGGAGCACATCGTACCCACACCGGCCATCACCTTAACCCCCAGCACACGCTCAGCAGATTTGCACACCTGATTCATGCCGTTAATCAGCGGCACAATACCGCTTTCCGATTTCAGCTCTGCGATCACCGCGACGCAGTCGGAATAAAGGAATCCCTTAAACACACAGTAATTCCCCAGAATCTCGTCCACGGTACATTTCAGGGAAATCGGAATCAGTTCCTCCTCCCCATGAAGAGCCGCGTCATCCTTTGGCGCGGAATCGGCGCGGACAAGGGCCACCGCCCACCGGTCCGCCGACGCCAGATCAACCTTAAACAGCGGTGCCTGCGCCCGCAGCCGCTCTTCGGTAATACGGCCCTCGATCAGACCGACCAGAAATTGCTCGCGCATGACCGGAAGGCTGTCCATATAACTGCGCCGCAGCATCTCCACATCGCGTTTCTCCGCAAATTCCCTGTCAAGCTGCTGCTTCAGCTTCTTTAATGTTTCGGTCAGTTCATTTGCATTAATCGGTTTTAAAACATATTCGGCTACATTAATTTTAATTGCTTTCTGGGCATATTCAAAATCGTCGAACCCTGAAAAAATAATCAGCTTTGCCGAAGGCAGGACCACCTGCAATCGTTCCCCCAGCTCAAGGCCGTCCATAAACGGCATTTTAATGTCCGTCATCACAACGTCCGGGTGCAGATGCTCTGCTTTTTCCAGCGCTTCAAGCCCGTTTTCCGCATCGCCCACAATGGTGTAACCCAAACGAACCCAATCTATTTTTCGAATAATGCCTTCTCGTATTTCCTCTTCATCATCCACAAGAAGGACACGGTAAAGTGCCATAAAAATTCCACTCCAATCGAATTGAAACTGTTACTATTGTATCATTTCTGTGCTGAATGTGCAATGGATAGCCTAAGCGCAAACGGCCCGCACAGCAATGCTGCGCGGGCCGTTTGCGGGAATAGTATGAGACGTAAAACGGAGAAATCATTTTTTCCTGTACTTCGACAGGTCGATCGCAACAGCAACGGCAATGATGATGCCCTTGATAATCTGCTGCCACATCGGGCTTACGTTTATAAACTGGAGGCCATACTGAATAACCGTAAAGATTAAAACGCCGGTCACAATACCGCGTATCTTGCCGACACCGCCGTTGAGCGAAACACCGCCGACCACGCAGGCCGCGATAGCATCAAGTTCATAGCCGTTGCCGTAGTTATTGGTAGCTCCCGCAGTTCTCGCCGCTTCAAGCACGCCGCCAACACCGTAGAGGCCGCCGGCCAAAATAAAGATGAACATGATTGTAGCAAACACATTCACACCGGAAACAATTGCTGCCTCACGGTTGCCGCCGATTGCGTAAACATTTTTACCAAAAACAGTTTTGTTCAGCACAAACCAGATGATCAGTGTGATAAAAAGCGCAATAGGAATTAAAACGGAGAATCCTCCAAAAAAGGATTGAAACAGCTTTTTCTGGCCAAGCATCACAAAGTCAGGGCGGACTCCGCCGATTGGCTGGGAATTGTTCGGAGGCAGGTCAAAGTACAGCGAACATGCGCCGTAAATAATAACCTGTACCGCTAAGGTCGCGATAAACGGATGCATGTCAAAGCGGGCGACCAGATAGCCGTTCAAAACGCCAAACAGCAAACACGCCACCACGGCCGCGATAATTGCAACTATTACCGGAATTTGCGGCAGGTTCGGGTAAAACCTGTTCTTGTATTCCGCCGTCTGCATGAGAGAGGTCGAAATAACTGCCGCCAGACCGACCATTCGGCCTGCCGAAAGATCGGTACCCGCAATCAACAGGGTGAAGCAGATACCCAGAGCGATAATCAGCCTTGTGGACGACTGCGTCATAATATCGAGCAAAACCCTAATCTGCATGAAACGGGGCTGAATAATGATGATGACAACAACCAGTACCAACAGCGCAAGAATAATCGCATTATTTGTCAAAAAGATCTTTCCAGTTTTCCTGGAAAATATAACCTCACCCAAACGCTCGGAGTTCAGCATCTGGATACCGGCGTAAATACATAGGATAATACCGATTCCGATGAGAAACAACGGCATATCATACATTGTTTTAGTGTACAACGCGAATTTCAGCAGCACGCCAATCACGGCCAGCACCACACCAACAACTATGTAAATCATCGCGAATTTTTGCCGGGGAATGACTCTCTCTCCTTGCATCATACGCAACCTCACTTTCAATTTAAACTCTATTGGACGAATTTCGTCGCCAAACGCATGACCTCGATTTGATCTGCTTCATCACGGTTCAGCATTCCTGAAACCTTTCCCTCGCACATAACCATGACCCTGTCAGACATACCCAGAAGCTCCGGCATTTCAGACGAAATCATGATAATTGATTTTCCCTGCTTAACCAAATCAAGCATAATTGTATAAATTTCATATTTTGCACCGACGTCGATTCCGCGGGTTGGTTCGTCCAAAATCAGAATATCCGGGTGCGTAAGCAACCATCGTGCAATCAAAACCTTCTGCTGGTTTCCTCCCGACAGATTCTGCATCAGCGTTTCCAACGTGGGAGTCTTTACATTCAGCTGCTGGTTGGCCTCTTTTGCGGCTTTCAGGCGTCTGCCCTGTTGGAGCACGCCCCTTTTCGCATAATCCTTCTGACTTGCAATAACCGTGTTATCCAAAACGGAAAGAATACTAAACACACCGGTTGCGCGGCGTTCCTCGGTTAAAAGTGCGATTCCGTGTTTTTTCGCATCCTGCACGGACTTGACTCTGAACTGTTCGCCATCCTTTTCCACTGTGCCGGACTCAATCGCCCGCAGTCCGAAAAGTGCTTCGACCAACTCCGTGCGCTGTGCGCCGACCAGTCCGCCGATCCCTAGAATTTCACCCCTATGTAAATCAAAACTGACATGTTGAAAGGATTTTAGAATGGGTGAACATAAATCCGACACCTTGTAAACCACTTCGCTGCCCGGGGTGTGCACCCTCGGCGGGAAGCGGTTCGTCATGTCGCGCCCGACCATGCGGTTGATAATCAGTTCGGTAGTCAGTTCATTGGAAGGCCATGTGCCGACGTACTGACCGTCGCGCATAATGGTGACTTCATCGGCAATTTTGAGAATTTCCTCCATCTTGTGGGAGATATAAATGATTGCGCATCCCTTGCCCTGAAGCTGGCGTATAATCTTAAAAAGATGTTCCGTTTCATTATCCGTTAGGGAAGATGTCGGCTCATCCATAATAATTATCTTTGAATTATAGCTGACAGCTTTTGCGATCTCAACCAGCTGAAGGTTGGAAGCGGACAAACTGCCGGCAAGTACCTCCGGGTTGACATCGAGGTCAATCTCTTTGAAAAGATCCTTGGTTTTTCGAATCATGGTCCTTCGATCGACTGCAATCCCTCTCATCGGGAATCGTCCGAGCCAGATATTTTCCATAACCGGCCTGAAACGAATGGGGTGCAGTTCCTGATGAATCATAGAAACGCCCAAATCTAGCGCCTGCTTTGAACTTGTAATATTTTGCGGTTGCCCCTCCAAAATGATCTCTCCGCCGTCTTCCTGATAGATTCCGAAAAGACATTTCATCAGGGTCGATTTTCCGGCTCCGTTCTCGCCCATCAGCGCATGAACACTGCCAGGCCGAACCTGCAGACTGACGTTGTCCAAAGCTTTAACGCCAGGGAAAACCTTTGTGATATTTTTCATTTCCAACACATATTCGCCCATACACCATTCCTCCTTTTGCTAAAATCAACGGGGAACGCAAAGCACTTTGCTTTCGCATTCCCCGTTGAACAGTAACCCCTAAAACTACTAATTCAACCGAGAATTAGTTAAAATTATTTCTGGAATTGTTTGTAGTTTTCTGCCGTTACCTTAACATAAGGAATCCAAACATACTTGCCTTCTGTGATTTCATAGCCGACTGTATCTTTTGTAATTTCTTTGCCCTGTGCAGCTGCAACCGCGATGTTGACTGTTGCTTTGCCCTGGTTTTCGCCGTCGTTCAAAACGGTGCCCAGCAGGGAACCGTCAGCCATTGCGGCCAGTGCGGGAGATGTGGCGTCAACACCGACAACCGGAATATACTTTGTTTTGTCGCCTTTGTTGTAGCCCTGTGCCTTCAAAGCTTCGATTGCGCCGAGAGCCATATCATCGTTGTTGGCAAGAACGGCTTCGATTTTATCAAGGCCCTGTGAGGAAATGAATGTGTTCATCAAATCGGTAGCTTTAACCTTATCCCACATTGCTGTATCCGCAGCCAGTTTAACCGGCTCGAAGCCTGCATTTTTAATTGCTTCTACAGAATACTGTGTGCGGAGTGTGGCATCCTGATGGCCAGGCTCGCCCTGCAGCATTACGTACTGAATTTTCTTGTCGCCGTTCTTATCGGCAGTCGGGTTTGCTTTGAAATAATCGGCAATGATTTCGCCGGACATTGTTCCGGACTGCTCAGCCTTCGCGCCTACATACCAAACTTTGTCGTAGCTCTTCATGACGTCCGCTTCAGGCTCACGGTTTAAAAACACGACCGGAAGGCTTGCTTCTTTTGCTTTTTCAACTAACGGAGCCGCCGCTGTACGGTCAACTGCATTAATTGCAAGTGCGGTAACGCCCTTGGTAATAAATGTATCAACCTGCTCGTTCTGAGTCGGCTGCTTGTTCTGTGAGTCCACTATGTCAAGCTTCGCACCCAGTGTTCCTGCCTGCGCAGTCATGTTGTTGCGGACGCCTGTCATAAAAGTATCATCGAATTTGTAGATGCAGACACCGACATTCACATCGGAAGCGGCTACTGTACTTGCGGCTGCGCTCTCGGCAGCTTTGCTCTCCGCTGCTGAAGCAGCTTTGCTTTCTGTTGGTGTGCTGGAGCAGCCTACTGCTGCTGAGGCCATCATTAATGTGGCCAGAATCAATGCAACTATTTTCTTCATTAAAAAATCCCCTACTTTCTTTTCTTTTGTTCGCATGTTCGCAAAATCTTTGCTTATTGTGCTATTGCACAAAATTTAAGACGTTTGCATCTTTCTATTGGATAGTATAACTGCCATTCGAAAATAAATCCATATGAATTTCTTTTCACTTCTATTAAATTTCTTTACTGCTTTGGCAAAATCACTGGAGAAATGGCAAGAGATATTGTTTGTTTTTGACAAAGCACAGGGGGAAATTATTGAAAAATGATGAAATGCAACCTCATTTTCAGAAGCGAACATTTTTCAAATTCCGTTTGCGCTATTATTTGCGAATGCTGCAAGAATAGCCGTTTAATTTTGCGGAACATCATTTTATAATTTCAAAAATTACTTGACAGAATAAAGGATACGTTCTATAGTTAGTTGCATGAGTAATTAACTATAGAACCAAGAGGTGATATCATGACTTTCGCGGAGGAAAAACCGATCTACCTTCAAATTGCGGAGAAAATTGAAGACGCCATTCTTTCGGATGCTTTTGAAGAGGACAGCCAGATCCCGAGTACGACCGAATTCTCGGTCAATTATAAAATCAATCCGGCGACTGCTTTAAAAGGGGTAAGCCTGCTGGCGGACAGCGGCATTCTTTACAAAAAGCGCGGCCTTGGGATGTTTGTTTCCCCCGGGGCAAAGAAGATCATTCTCGGCAAGCGCAAAGAAGTTTTTTACGACAGCTTTGTACGTTCCCTTTTCAGCGAGGCGAAAAAGCTGAACTTGAGCAGGGACGAAATTTTTTCAATGATAGAGAGGTGCTGGAACGATGAGCAAAATTAAGATGCGAAACATAACCAAAACCTTCGGCGGTTTGACAGCTCTGAAAAATATAACCATTGATTTGGAGGAGAACCATATTTATGGCTTACTTGGGCGCAATGGTGCGGGGAAAACAACGCTGCTGAACCTGCTAACGGGCAAAATGTTTCCGGACAGCGGTGAAATTACGGTTGACGGAAAGCGGGTGGCTGAAAACGACGAAGTACTTTCCAAGATGTACTGCATGACAGAAATGAACCTTTATCCCGAACGGATGCGGGTAAAGGAAGCCTTTCGCTGGAGTGCGGAATTTTACCCGAAATTCGACCCGGAGTACGCGGATTCTCTATGCAAAAAATTTGAATTGGGGCAGGAACGAAAAATCAGGGATCTTTCAACCGGCTACGCTTCCATTTTCAAAATCATCGTCGCACTGTCCTGCGGCACAGAAATTGTCATTTTTGACGAACCGGTTCTCGGCCTTGACGCAAACCACCGTGAACTGTTCTACAAAGAGCTCATTTTAAATTTCAGCGACAATCCCCGCACGTTGATTCTTTCAACCCATCTGATCGAAGAAGTCGCCGGGATCATTGACCACGTCGTCGTAATCAAGAACGGAAGCCTCATTTTGGACGATGAAGTACAGAACGTACTGTCGCTTGGCTGTACGGTAAGCGGGCCGGCCGGTGCGGTGGATCAATTCACAAAAGGAAAACAGGTGCTCGGTTACGACACCCTCGGCGGCTTAAAGACTGTTTACCTCATGGAGCACGATGCCGACGCACCGCAGGGACTTGAAATTGGAACGCTTAACCTGCAAAAATTGTTTATCCAGCTTACCAATTCACAGGAGGAAAGAAAATGAGTCTGTTGAAGCTTAAAGCTCCTATCAAATATCAGTTGCGGCATTTCCGTCATGTCTTTGTCATTATGTATTTCTTCGTCTACCTTTTTATGCTCCTCATCGCTGTTTCGAGCCGTTTTTTTGCCGTGTCGGTCGGGGCAAGCAGCGGAATTGAAGGAATATCGGCAATCACGATCTTTATTACGGGGCTGAATTCATTTAAAGATAACTTCAAATTCTTTTCAGCAAACGGTATTTCGCGAAAAACGCAGCTGTGCAGTACGGTGGTTTCGCTCGGCATTTTATCCGCCGCATTTGCTTTTATGGATACAGTCAATTCGGTTATCATGTCGCACATCGCAGTCTTCCGCCCCCTATTCCTGGAAATTTACGGGCTGCGCTTCGGGTATTCCGCGAGTGCCTTTTACAAGGGAGTCTCCCTTACGCCGCAGATGCTGATTGAAAATTTTATATGGATTATATTCTTATACTTCCTGTGTTCCATGGCGGGCCTGCTGATTACAACATTGTATTACCGGATGAGCCGGGTGCAGAAAATTGTTGTATCGATTGCGGTTCCTACCGTAGTGCTGAACGGAATCCCGTTTCTTGACACCCTCTTTTTACAGGGCCGGATTATGGCCTTTATTCAAAGCTTCAGAGACGCGGCGCTGGGCATATCCGGCGGATACAATCCGTATATCGGAATTGTCAGTATGTTTCTTTCCGCCGCCGTTTTCACTCTTCTTACGTACTTACTGGCAAGAAGAGCGACTGTTAAAAAATAAGCCCATCGGTTAAGTGCCCAGACAATCTAAACATATCGTTCCCTCTTTCTGTTTTTGACAGAAAATTTTCTTGTATCAAACAGGTAAAGCAGTTATAATATATGGAAATAAATTGAGTTGGAGAACGATCATTTATGAAAGAAAAAATCCTTAAAATTTTGAGCGCAATTCCGGGAAAAGCAGGATTTTATTATAAGAATTTAATCACGGATGAGGAATGGGAATACAATTCTTCCGCACCGATGCTGGCCGCGAGCGTGATAAAACTTGCGGTTCTGACCGAGGTCTTTGCGCAGCTGGAAACCGGCGCCGCGCACAAAGACGAGCTTTACCGGATTCAGGCACAGGACAAACTGCCTTCCTGCGGCGCGCTGAACTACATGCACACCGGCCTTGAGGTAACCTTAGAGGATTTATATACCCTGATGATCATCTTAAGCGACAATACCGCCGCTAACCTGTTGATCCGGAAATTCGGCATGGAGCGGATCAATCAGCGGATGCGCGGTCTCGGCCTGAATGTCACCACCCTCAACCGCCTGCTTTTTGACGCGGACGCGGCGGCGGCCGGCAAGGAAAACTACATCTGCGCAAAGGAAATCGGCTTTCTCCTTGAACAAATGTACCGCGGCCGGCTGATTTCACAAAAAGCGTCGGATAAAATGATTTCCATATTAAAAAACCAGCGACTGAACGGCAAAATGCCGTTTCACTTCACGGGCAAAGTGAAAATCGCGCATAAAACCGGAGAAGACGGCGGAATCACCCATGATGTGGGCATTGTGTTCGCTCCGCAGCCGTTTGTGGCGTGCTTCTGTTCAAACGAGACGGACGTGCCGCGTTTTGAAAGGGCCATACAGGATATTACGAAAATGCTGTACGACATGCAGTCCGGTCTATGACGGCGTTTCTCCGCAATTTTGATGACAAAGATGTAATGAATTTTCAGCCCTGTAAGGCGTCATTTCTTAAGGTTTTTGCCTTTACAAAAAAGCCTTACGGTGCTATAATTCATTATATTTATCGATGCATGAATTTTCCTATATATAAAATTGCATTACCGGCTGGGAGGAAGCTGCTTGAAAATAACAGAGATTGAACTCGGCGAAATTTTTGTGCCGCTGGCGACCCCTTTTAAAACCGCTCTGCGCACAGTGGAAAATGTGGAGGATATCGTCGTAAGGATAACGTCCGACAGCGGTGAATCCGGCTTTGGTGAAGCGCCGCCCACCGCTGTGATTACCGGCGACACCAAAGGCTCCATTGTCTGTGCGATCCGCGATTTTATCCGTCCGGCCATTCTGGGCATGGAAATCGAAAACATGGACGGCATCATGCAGAAACTTCACTCCTGCATACAAAAGAATACCAGTGCCAAGGCCTGTGTGGACATGGCGCTTTACGACCTGTACGGAAAACGTTACGGCGCGCCGCTTTATCAGCTTTTGGGCGGGTACCGCAGAGAGTTTGAAACCGATTTGACCATCAGCGTCAACCCGATCGATGAGATGGTCCGGGACAGCGTTTCCGCTGTGAAACGCGGCTTCCGCATTTTAAAGACCAAGGTCGGCAAAGAAGGCCTGAAAGATATTGAGCGCATCGCAGCCATCCGCGAAGCGGTCGGCAAAGACGTGAAAATCCGCGTTGACGCCAATCAGGGCTGGACCGCCAAGGAAGCCATCCGCATTCTCACGGCGATGGAGGTCCAGGGGCTTGACATTGAGCTTTGCGAACAGCCGGTAAAAGCGCATGACCTTGACGGAATGCGCGCCGTGACAAAAGCGGTGTCCACGCCTATTTTAGCGGACGAAAGCGTATTTTCAACCGAAGACGCGGTGGAAATCATCCGAACGGGCGCGGCTGACCTTATCAATATTAAACTGATGAAAACCGGCGGCATTTACAACGCTTTGAAGATTTGCGGCATTGCGGAAACCTACGGTGTGGAATGCATGATCGGCTGTATGCTGGAAAGCAAGCTGTCCGTCAGCGCGGCGGCGCACCTTGCCGCGGCAAAGGGCATTATTACGCGCGCCGATTTGGACGGCCCATCCCTGTGTAAAATTGACCCGTTCGAGGGCGGCCCGGATTTTCTGGAAAACAGAATCGTAATGAACGACCTTCCCGGCATCGGGATACGAACCGTTCCCGCATTTAAAGAGTATGGCAAATAGGACGCTTGCCATACTTTTATCATAATAATCACTTGAGGACATTACTATGAGAAAAGAGGATAAACAATGAAAAAGCTGTTATCAATGCTGCTGTGTGTTGCCATGCTGCTTGGCACGCTGGCGGGGTGCGGCCAAAAAGCCGCGGACACGTCTGAGAATTTTCGCAAGCTGTATTCCGATGAATACAAAACATTGAACTACCTGATCACCGGCGACCAGGAAGATCAGAAAGTTGCGGCGAACTGCGTGGACGGCCTGATTGAGTACGACAAATACGGCGTCGTACAGCCCGGTCTTGCGGAAAAATGGGAAACCAGTGACGATCAGCTCACCTGGACCTTCCATCTGCGCAAAGGCGTGAAGTGGGTGGACAATACCGGCAAAGAAGTTGCCGACGTAAAGGCGCAGGACTTTGTGGACGCCGCCCAGTATCTTCTGACCGACACGTATAAATCCGAAACCGCAAACATCTTCTACAGCGTGGTAAAAAACGCCGAGGATTACTACAACAAAAAGATCACGGACTTTTCACAGGTCGGCGTGAAGGCAACCGATGACAGCACCGTGGTTTACACATTGAAGAAACCCACCCCTTATTTTCTTTCCATGCTGGTTTACGTCTGCTTTTTACCGGCGAACGGCGATTTTCTGAAGGAAAAGGGTGCTAATTTCGGTACCGACAACACCAGTTTTCTTTACAACGGCGCTTATATTTTGAGCACCTATGAACCGCAGGTATCCCATGTTTTTACTAAGAATGATCAATACTGGGATAAGGATAAGGTTTATATCAGCACGATTACAGAAACCTATAATAAGGAAAAAAACACCCTCGCGCCGGAAATGTATAAGCGCGGCGAAATTGACCAGGCATTTATCTCCTCCGATATCCTCGACCAGTGGCTGAAGGACCCCGCGACCAAGGATCTGGTCAGCCCGAGCCGCAGCCAGTGCTACTCCTATTTCTACGCCTTCAACTTCAATCCGGAGTTCGACGCACAGTACCAGCCGGACAACTGGACAAAGGCCGTCAATAACGAAAACTTCCGCAAGTCGATTTTCTACGGCTTGGACCGCATCAAAGCGCTTTCCGTCGCAGAGCCGAACAATCCGGACAAACAGCTTTTGAACACGGTCACGCCGCCCGCCCTTGTTGACCTTGACGGTACGGACTACACCAATATCGGCGACCTGAAAGCGATTACCGCAAGGGATTCCTTCCAGGCGGACGAAGCCAAAAAGTACGCCGAAAAGGCAAAAACAGAACTGAAAGCGGCGGGAGCGACCCTGCCGGTCAAGATTCTGATGCCGTACAATCCGACTACCGCCAACTGGGATAAGGAGTGCCAGGTGGTTGAGCAGCAGCTCGAAAACCTGCTCGGCAAGGATTACATCGATATTATTCCGGAAGCCGGCCCGTCGACCGGATTCCTTTCCGCGACCCGCCGCGCGGGCAAATACGCGCTGATGAAGTGCAATTTCGGCCCCGACTACGCCGACCCGCAGACCTTTACCGACCCGTTCCAGCCAAACGACGCGAACGGCGATGGCGGCGGTTCGTACAACAAGCCCGAAAAAGTGCAGGGCTACACCGACGCAGACGGCAACAAGACCTACACCAACCTTTTTAACGCCGCCATCGGGGAATCCCTTGACCTGACCAAACGTTACAACGCGTTTGCAAAAGCGGAATCGTTCCTCATCAACAACGCGTTTGTCATTCCTTACGGACTGAACACCGACGGATATCAGGTGACCAAGAGAAACGAATTTGATTATCAGTACGCCCCGTTCGGCGTTTCCATCCTCCGCTACAAGGGTCAGCATCTGCTTGCAAAGCCCATGAGCATGGATGAATACTATGCCACAGAAAAGAAATGGAACGAGGAGCGCGCGGCCGCGCTTGCAAAAGCAGAAAAATAAAGCGATCGTAAAATGAAGGAATAATGACTCCGTTGATGCGCGGCGGAGTCATTATTCGTATTTCTAATTGATCAAGATATACGAATTGTCATTCCATGCAGTGCCAATTCGCATATCTTGCCGCAAAGGAGCATTGCCATGTTAAAGTACACAGCCAAACGGCTGGCACAGTCCCTCGTCACATTGTTTATCATCACCGCCATTGTATTTTCCCTGATGAGAATGATGCCAATTGAAGGGTACTTTCAAAACTTTGATAAACTTGATAAAAACCAGATTCACAACGCCCTGTTGAGTATGGGGTTACTCGACCCGCTGCCCATTCAGCTCAAAAACTTTTTTATTCAGCTTTTTCACGGCAGCTTGGGCAATTCCCTGATTTACCGCCCCAATGTGCCGGTCATTGAAATTATCACTTCAAAGGCGCCGGTTTCCATCTATATGGGAATTGCGTCCATGATCATTGCCCTCCTGCTCGGCTTGCCGCTCGGCACCGCCATGGCAAGGAGCAAGAGCAAATTCTGGGATAAATTCGGCACCGCGTTCATCGTGTTTATTACAGCCGTACCCGCCGCTGTTTACTATCTTCTGGTACAGCTGTATTTTACCGACTGGCTCGGCCTGCCGATTCTTTTCAGCGCCTCGAATCCGCTGAGCTGGATTCTTCCGACCATTTCCCTTTCACTCGGCAACATCGCCTATTACGCCATGTGGCTCAGGCGCTATATGGTTGACGAACTGAACAAAGACTACATAAGGCTTGCGCGCGCAAAGGGCGTGGACAGTAAGTCCATCATGAAAAACCATGTGTTTCGCAACGCTTTTGTACCGATGGTGCAGTATCTTCCGACCTCCCTGCTTTACACCATCGCCGGTTCCATCTACATTGAATCCCTCTATTCCGTACCGGGCATGGGCGGTCTTCTGGTCAATGTGATTCAGCGTCAGGACAACAACATGGTGCAGGCACTGGTTCTGATTTACTCCGCAATCGGTATTATCGGTCTTCTTCTTGGCGATGTGCTGATGAACTTAATGGATCCGCGCATCAGCTTTGTAAAAAAAGGAGGTGCCCGATAATGGCTCTGCGGCATAAAAAAGCGGCTGCTGTAGAAGACAGCATCAATCAGTCCTTCCGCAATTTGTCCGACGACGAGCTTTTTACCTTTGCTGGCTTCGATGAGGCAGCTGCCGAACGCTCCGGTTACTCGGACTATTCCTACTGGCGCTCCACCTTTCAGGTTTTTCTAAAGAACAAAGTTGCCCTGTCTCTTCTGATCTTAATGGGAGTCATCCTTCTGTTCACGTTTCTCCAGCCGATGATTCCGGGTCAGCGCTCCGCCACGGAAATTTTTAACAATGCGAGCGGTATGCAGCTGAGAAATCTTCAGCCCGGCGGGGAATACTGGTTCGGCACAAACTCCATCGGTCAGGATTTGTGGAGCCGCGTCTGGAGCGGCACGCGCACCTCGCTGCTGATCGGTTTCGCCGTCGCGCTCAGCGAGGCCGTTCTCGGCATTCTAATGGGCGTTGTCTGGGGGTACGTGCGCAAACTTGACCGGCTGTTCACCGAAATTTACAACGTTCTGGACAATATCCCGCAAACCGTTGTTTTGATTTTGTTTTCCTATATCATGCGGCCGAGCATCTCAACCCTTGTGTTTGCCATGTGCCTGACAGGCTGGCTTGACATGGCGCGCTTTATCCGCAATCAGATTCTGATTATCCGCGACCGGGACTATAATCTGGCCTCCCGCTGTCTTGGAACGCCGACATACCGTATTATCTTAAAAAATCTGCTGCCGTATCTCGTATCCGTCATTATGCTGCGCATGGCGCTGGCGATCCCCGCGGCAATCGGCAACGAGGTTTTTCTCACCTACATCGGTCTGGGACTTCCGGTCAGCATCCCGTCGCTCGGCAACCTCATCAATGAGGGACGCGTACTGATGACTTCCGCCGCGCTGCGGTACCAGCTGTTCTTCCCCTCCATCGCGCTCTCCGTGGTCACCATCTCATTTTATATCATCGGCAATGCGTTTGCGGACGCGTCCGACCCGAAAAATCATGTTTAAGGAGGCTGAATCATGGAACAGGAAGTAGTTTTATCCGTAAGGAACCTTGAAGTGAAATTCGACCTTCGCGGACGGATTCTGCACGCTATCCGCGGAATATCGCTTGATTTATACAAAAGTGAAAGCCTTGCCATCGTGGGGGAATCCGGTTCCGGAAAATCCGTTCTGGTCAAAACGTTTATGGGACTTCTCGACGCAAACGGCGCCATTACAAGTGGTGAAATTCTCTATAAAGGTCAGGACTTAAGCAAGTTTAAGACCGAAAAGGAATGGCTTGGGGTACGCGGCAAAGAAATTGCCATGGTGCTGCAGGACCCGATGACCAGCCTGAACCCGCTCAAAACCATCGGCTTTCAGATCTGCGAGGCGATTGAACTTCATCAGGGATTAAAAGGAGCCGAAGCGAAAGCGGCGGCGGTTTCGATCTTAGAGGATGTGGGCATCACCGACGCGGAAAACCGAATTCACCAGTATCCCCATGAGTTTTCCGGGGGAATGCGCCAGCGTGTGGTCATCGCCATCGCTATTGCGTGCAAGCCGAAAATTTTGATCTGCGACGAACCCACCACCGCGCTGGACGTAACCATACAGGCACAGATTTTAAAACTGCTTAAGGATTTAAAAACGAAATATGATTTGACTACAATCTATATCACGCATGACCTCGGGGTCGTCGCCAACGTGGCGGACCGCATTGCGGTTATGTACGCGGGCGACATTGTTGAAATCGGGAAATGCGAAGAAGTATTTTATGTTCCCTGCCACCCCTACACCTGGGCTTTACTTTCCTCTCTGCCGCAGCTCGGCATCAAGGGCGAAAACCTGTATTCTATCAAAGGCGCCCCGCCGAACCTGTTCACGCACATTGAAGGGGACGCATTCGCGCCGCGCAATCCCCGCGCACTGAAAATTGACTTTGTCAAGCGCCCGCCGTACTTTGATATCAGCCCCACCCACAAGGCGCGCACATGGCTTTTGGACCCGCGTTCGCCCAAAGTGGACCCGCCTGAGATTATTGCAAAACTGCACCAGGGGGTGAACGAAGATGTCTGAGACAGAGCAAAAAACTCCGCTGCTCGAAGTGAAAAACCTTGAAGTTACTTTCGGTACAAGAAAACAGAAATTTGTCGCCGTGAACGGTGTAAGCTTCACGATTTACGAAGGTGAAACCTTCGGCCTTGTGGGTGAATCCGGTTCGGGGAAAACGACCATCGGCCGCTCAATCATCCGCATTAACCCGACCGCCGGCGGCGATATTCTTTACAAGGGCAAAAAAATAAACGGAACTATTTCAAAGGAACTGGACCGCGAACTGACACGCCGGATTCAGATGATTTTTCAGGATCCGATGGCGAGTCTGAATGAGCGCGCCAAAGTGGACTATATTGTTTCGGAGGGCCTTTTCAACAGCGGAAGGCATCTGAGTGAAGCGCAGCGCCGGGAAGAAGTCGACAAGGCACTGACCGATGTGGGTCTGCTGCCCGAATTCGCCAGCCGGTTTCCGCATGAATTTTCAGGCGGGCAACGGCAGCGTATCGGCATTGCGCGGGCGCTGATTATGCAGCCGGATTTCATCATTGCCGACGAACCGATCAGCGCGCTGGATGTCTCCATCCGCGCACAGGTACTGAACCTGCTTTCTGAGCTGCAAAAAAAGCACGGTCTGACCTATCTGTTTATCGCTCACGACCTTTCGGTGGTGCGTTTTATTTCCGACCGCATCGCGGTTATTCGCAAAGGGGTGCTGGTCGAGCTGGCTGAAACGGAACAGTTGTTTGCTCACCCGCTGCATCCTTACACCCGCGCGCTTCTTTCGGCAATTCCGCTGCCTGACCCGGCCGCGGAGAAAAACAAGCAATTGATCGTGTATGATCCGGAAATGCACGACTATTCCGTGAACAAACCGGTTTGGTGCGAAATTGAGCCGGGTCATTTTGTATTGGCAAACGAACCTGAAATTGAAGAATATCGAAAATCATTGGAGGGATAGCATGTTGACCCCAAAGCCATTGTTCGAGGGCGCGCGCATCGCGCTGATCGCCCCGGCCGGCCCGGTTTCGCCGGAACGCTTCGGCCCGGCTGTAACGGCGGTGGAAGAACTTGGACTAAGACCCGTTATTTTCGAAAGCTGCCGCAGGGCGAACGGTTATTTGGCCGGAAGCGACCGGCTGCGCGCGGACGACATCAACGCCGCGTTCGCCGACAGCGAAATTGACGGGATTCTGTGTATCCGCGGCGGATACGGCGCGCAGCGCCTGATGAACCTGATCGACTGGAACATGATCCGCAGACATCCGAAATTTTTCTGCGGATACAGCGATATTACCGCACTGCATATTGTTTTGAACCAGCAATGCGGATTTGTCACTTACCATACCCCCATGCCCTCGACGGAGCTGTACGGGGGCGTGGATGAATACACCATGAACAGCCTGAAAAAAGTGCTGTTCGGCGAAAAACTGGGTGAACTGCATAATCCGGACAATATGCCGATGAAAACGCTTGTCGGCGGATGTGCAAAAGGAATTTTAACCGGCGGAAACCTGTCGCTTGTATCGTCTTCGCTCGGAACCTGCTATGAAATCAACACCAAGGACAGGATTCTGTTTCTTGAGGACGTGGGTGAGGAGCCGTACCGCATAGACGGCATGCTGAACCACCTGAAAATGGCGGGGAAATTCAAAGACTGCGCCGGAATCATCCTTGGCGGTTTTACCGACTGCAACGCTGAGCATCCGGAAAAATCGCTGACGCTGGGGCAGGTGTTTGAAGGACTTCTCGTGCCGGAGCACAAACCCGCGATTATGAACGTGGTCTGCGGTCACAGCCTGCCGAGCATGTCCCTGCCGCTCGGAAAAGGAATTGAGATGAACTCTATTTCCGGAAAAATAACCGTATTGGACTGATACTATGAAATACGATGAACTGCGCGATTACGCGGAAAACGAGATAAACGACATCAACGCGAAGGTGTCGCTTCTGGTTTATGACTTTACCGAAAACAAAACGCTTCTTTCATTTCATGCCGGGGATAAAGTCGTTTCGGCCAGCACAATAAAAACGCCCATTCTGCTGACGGCGCTTGAGCTGGTGCAAAACGGAACGCTGAAAACCGACCAAAAAGTTCCCGTCCCCGCAAAAGAAATTCTGGATGACACGCAGATATTTGACCGCGGCATTCGGGATTACACGCTGGAAGAGCTTTTCACGTGGATGATCATCAACAGCGACAATACCGCCACCAATGTGCTGATTGAATTTTTAGGGATGGACGCAATCAACGCTTATTGCCGCAAACTCGGACTGAAATCGACCGTGCTCGAGCGCAAAATGCTCGACTGGGACGCAATTGAACAGGGGCGCAACAATTACACCAGCGCAGAAGACCAGCTCGCCGTATTCTCCTGTTTACATCATGCTTCTGTTTTAACGCCGGAGCTATGCGGTTATACGCTGCGCATCTTAAAGCGCCAGCGTGATTTCGGCAGCGCTCTGCGGTATATCGCGGACGAAAGTCTGACCGCCGCGCACAAAACCGGCGGGCTTAATTACCTGAACCACGACGCCGGTATTTTTTATCTTCCGAACCGGGAATACTTTTTCGGATGCTTTGTAACCGACGCCATGGATGACACCGAAGAAAACGAACTGTCCAAAAAACTGATCGGAAGGCTTTCGAAAGCGGTCTACGACTATTATAAAGAGGGTTGACATGGAACATGCATTGATTAAAAGTGTGATTGCGCCGCTCATGGAGTCGCCGTCCCGCGAAAGCGAGCTGACCGACGAGGCGCTGTGCGGCATGACTGTGGAGGTCTTGGAAAAACAAGGTTCATGGGTTCGCATCCGCACGCACTACCGGTACGAGGGCTGGGTAAACGAAGAAACGCTTTGCTTTGATGGGGCTTTGGTTGAAAGCTGGAACATCTCCCTGAAAAAAGTCGTTTTACAGGCTTACGCCGATGTTCTGGACGTGCCGAAGGTGCAGGGGCACCTTGTTGGATCAATCACCCGCGGCGGCGTGCTGAACCCCGTGGGACAGCCGGAAGACGGCTGGCAGCGCGTTTGCTTCTGCGACGGGCGCGAGGGCTTCATCTGGAGCGCTTTTCTCGGCGATTACATCACTTCGTGGAATAAGGCGCAGGAACCTGCCTTGCGCAAAGCGCTGGTGAACACCGCGCTCAGCTATTTCGGCACCCAGTACCGCTGGGGCGGAAAATCACCGCTCGGCATCGACTGCAGCGGGCTGTGCTCCATGGCCTATCTGCTGAACGGCGTACTGATTTACCGTGACGCGCACATTCTGCCGGAGTTTGATATGCGCGAAATTGCTTTGACCGATATAAAAGAAGGCGACCTGCTGTTTTTCCCGGGCCATGTCGCCATGTACATCGGTGACAGCCGGTACATTCACGCCACGGCGGGAAACAACTGCCACGGTGTCGTCATCAACAGCCTTGACCCGAAAGCACCCGATTACCGTGCCGATCTGCCTGAAAAACTGCTCTGCGCCGGCAGTATCTTCTGATAAAACGATCCGCCCTGCTACGTTTATGGTAACAGGGCGGATTTTATTTAATCACATAAATTCTCAGCAGAGCGATAATCAACAGATGGGTGGGATAAAAGATGTAAAAGATCCATTTGTCGTATTTTCCGCCTCCGCGTTTTCCGTTGTAAAGCGAAAGCAGGGGAAGCGCAAGGAACACACCCAGCTGGAAAAACTGGGAATAAACCGGCGGAACACTCGTAATGCCTAACTGCTTCAAACTCGCATAAACAGCGGGGGCCGTCGCGGGATTCTGAACGGCGAGATTCATCATAAGATACGGCAGGGAAGAAGTTGCCGCCATTATCAGCGCAATGACAGTAAACGAGCACATTTGCTTTTTAAAATCCCCATGATAAATTCCGAACAGTAACACCCACAGTACATCATAGTACATCCAGTCGCCCGGCATGGCCAGAATACAAAGCCCGATAACGACAAGAACCCGCAGTACTGCATTCTCCATTTTATCCCATGCCCACAGCGCAAGCAGGCCCAAAAAGAGCGTGTAGATGACGTTCAAAGTCAAAAAAGTCTGTACAGTGGGGAGTCCGTGCGTTTCAAACAGTACAAACGGAAGATAGGAAATAACGGCGAAAACGAACAGCCGCAGCGCATATTTTTTCACACTGCGGGTGTGATAGTACCCTTCTGCAATAAAATAGCACATGATGGGCGCGGTCGTCCTGCCAATAATATGCATGACCTGACCGAGCGGAGAAAGAGTCGGCACAAACGCCCACGCAATGTGGTCAATCAGCATCGCCGCAATGGCGATCAGCTTGAGTGTGTTTGAGCTGAGCCTACCCGTGGATTTTTTGAGCTGGGGAATGTCAATTGCCGTATCTTCCATTTCTTTCACCTCTTCAAGATGCCCTACCGCAAAAATTCGCCGTATTCCGGAATTTCTGCGCTGACAAAGCGGAGCACCTTCCTGCATCAATAGTATTGTATCTATAGAATATAACGAATATTCCACGGTTGTCAACTGTTTATGAATAAAGGCCCCGCACACTTCATATAAAATGTACAAGGCCTTAATATTATTAAAAAATCAATTCGTGCGTTTAACAGGATTGGCCGAGTACACCAGCTGAAGCGTGGACGGGTCGGCAATGCCAGTAACCGTCAGCCCGTTGAGCAGCTGGAAGTCCTTTACGCTCTGCTCCGTTCCTTCGGCAAATTCTCCGCTTGGTTTTACGAACATATAACCAAGCTCCTTCAAACGGTTTTGCAGTTTAAGTACCTCGTCCCCCTTATCACCCTTTTTAAGTGTGACGGTCGTACTGCCCGGCGTAACGGAGGAGCTGACGGAAGAACCTGTCACCGTACCCGGCGATG